>CAVXRS010000010.1:0-174914 GCA_963764215.1 uncultured Actinomycetes bacterium | reverse complement strand
ACTGGCCCCGGAGTAGCGTTCACGGCAGCATCTCAGGTATCAGAAACGCCTGCGGGAGGGTGCTCGATGAGGGATTCCGCAAATGCCGAACCGTTCTGATCACTGGACTTGGGAGGAATTCGCCACTGAGTTGGTGGATCTGATTCCCGCGATATCGGAGCCGCGAAGGGACCTCCGAATTGATAGTGGTGGACCATTGGGGACTTTTTCGCGCGGTTCGCTTCACGAGTGGGCAGCGCATGTAGCCGGGCGTCCACCAGATGGCATCCTCGAATCGTGCGACACGCTCGGTGAGCTCTACGACTGGTGCGAGGTGCGGAGCGGACCGAGCCATTTGACGGAGCACAAAGGTGACGACCTGGCTGCACTCGAGAACGCTGGGCCATCGTTCTCGGCGACCCGGGGTGTGAGCCTCCGTCCGCTGCTGCCGGAGGACATTCCCGCCCTCTATCGTGCGTCTCTGGATCCTGCGACTTCGTTTCGATGGCGCTATCGTGGCACGACACCGAGCGTCGCCGCGTTTACCGAATCGTTATATGACAGCACGCTGGCACATTTCGCAGTGATCGACCGCAAGACGCTTGTGTTGCAGGGACTGGCTGCGCTCTATAATGCCGACCTCAATGCCGGTTGGGCATACGTGGCGCACCAACGTGTGAGCGAACGACGATCTGCTCGCGGTCAGATGCTTGTCGGCGGCTTCCTGATAATCGACTATGGGTTTCGCACGTGGCCACTCCGCAAGATCTACGCCGAAATTCCATCATACAACTTTGATGAGTTATTGAAGGTTGCCGCACCGCCGATGCATGAGGAAGGAGTGCTCTCTCGTCATCTCTATCATAATGGCCAATATATAAACGTGCACATTTTGGCAATTGATCGCGAAGATTGGGAGCCTTACGCCGCTCGATGGTGGGATGTTTACCTTTCTTGATATTAGACAAACCCGGAGGAGTCGACAGTGTCCAAAACGAAAATGATAACAATCACTGGAATTGTGGCGGCCGGTCTGGGCATCAGCTCGCTTACCGGGCTGGATGTGGCGCACGCGACAGGTCCGGCGACAGAGTCTGACCCAGGACCCCCGCAGCCCATTGTCTCGGCCACAACCGATTTTTCTCCGACGAACACTCCTGCCACGGTCGCTAAACAAGGTGCCTTACCCTCATCGGATCCGAAGGGAGAAAGTGAGGCAACTGCCCTTGCAGATGTCGCTGGTTGGCGCGCCAAGCTGCTCGCACAGTTTCCGGACAGCTTCGGTGGCATGTACAACCGGGGAGACAATAGCTACGTGGTGCTTGCTGTCGGTGACGGAACGGGGATAACCCAGTGGGTGAAGCAACAGGCCACGAGCATGACCGTCGACAACCTTCCTGTTCCAAGCGTGAGCATCGGGCAGTCGCCGATTTCTCTCGCAACCCTCCAAGCATATGCAAGCAAAATCACAGCCGCAATACCCGTTGGAACTGATGGACTCCATTTGGGAGGCGCAGGTGTCGATGAAAAGTCCAGCCAGGTCGTCGTATACACAGTAGGGACCCCAACCACGGATGTGGCCCCGAAACTAGCCGCGCGGTTCGGCGGTCCTGCGTCACTCTACAAGGTCCTCCCACTCACCCACCCCGGCCCACTGGATCGTGTCGCAGATTCGCCACCTTGGAATGCTGGCGACGTGATCTGGGACGCCACCGGTGCTGGGGTGGGTTGCACTACGGGCTTCGGAGTACACAACGCTTCCGGTCATTACCTTTTGACTGCGGGTCACTGTGGTAATCGGACGTGGAAGAACACCTTTCCCAGCAGTATTGTTGGGTCGAGTATTCCGAGCACCATCCAAGCGCCGTCGGTGGGCCATAACGACTGGGATATGCAGCTCATCAATGCCAATGGTGGATCCAGCGACCTGTTTTGGAAAGAAACCGCGACCCGTGAGTATGTCGCGAGCGCAGCTAGCCCGATCTATGGCGACCCTGTGTGCGGAGAAGGAGCATTCGGCCTTGAGTCATGCGGCACGATTTCGAATCCCAACACTAGTCTTTGCCTCCAAGTTGACCCTTTTACCGGCACCTGCGACGTAGTCCTGTTGAGCGCTTTCGTGGTACAAGGTGAGACGCCCACCCATGGTGACAGTGGCGGGCCGATGGTCCAAGTTGCAAATGCACCCTACAGCTACGTGGCGAAGGGCACGATTGATGCTGATGCGTCGAATGGGGGAAGCAACGCTGTCGCCGGGGAAGCGATCAACGCCGAACTCTACCTTGAAGGGGTCCAGATCAACACTCCCAGCAACCCTTGATCGAGACGGTTGCTGTCATTCATGACATGCCTGGGTGACGACATTGTTGTTGATCACGACGTTGATACGCCCGGTGACTCTCTCAAGAGTATGCGGGATATGTTTACCATCTCGATCGATGACCTCCAAGGGGTGGCCTTGTTGCGCGGCGAGAGTTTGGGCCTGCTCCAAGGTGAGGCCCACATAGCCCGGGGAGTCGTAGTCGGATGGGTTCTGGGCCGACTTGGGTGCGCATGGCATGCGCACGGTGGTGGGCGGCGCCGTGCTCACGCTCATCGAAGTTGCCGGATTCGTGGCTCTGGGCACTGTCGTCGCTCCGGTCGCAGCGGTGTGGACGTTTTCGGTCGACGAGTTGTGCCTTGCCACAGCGCCATAGCCGAGCCCAATGCCAAGCGCCGCTGCTGCTGCCAAGGTGATCGTGAGCGCTCTGCGCCGCCGCCGTGCCGAGCGACCGCGGTCGGCGATCAAGTCGATGTCGGGGTGGTCATCCACGGGGAGCTCAGCCGCAGCGTCCCTGAGCATTTCAGTGAGTTCATCGGTGCGCATCGTTCTCTCCTTCGATGTCAATTCGGAGTTTTGCCAAGGCCGTGTGAGTCGCGGACTTCACCGTTCCTTCCGAGACTCGGAGCGCCCGCGCGGTGTCGGCGATGCTGAGGTCGCCGAGATAGCGGAGGACAAGCGCGGCCCGTTGCTGTGTCGGCAGGTCCATGAGCGCACGGCGCAGCATCACATGGTCGACGATCCCAGTTGCCGGGTCGGGTGCGGCGGGCACGGCAAGGTCATTGGGCGGCCGTCTACGTCGGAGAGATCGTCGCCCGGCGTTGACGGCCACGACACAGACCCAACCCTCAGGGCGGTCCATTGCCGAGACTCGACCCCAACGCGATGCCGCCTTCGCGAACGTGTCCTGGGTGGCATCCTCGGCAAGGGAGGCATCGCCCAGTGCAAGCGCGACCGTACGAACGACGGCGGCGTAGCTTGATCGAGTGAAGGATTCGAAGTCCATGGCCTACCTCTACAAGTCTCCAAGAACCTGGATCGGTTCAGTCAGCCGGAACATTTTTCCAGCGGTGGGGTTGGTGGCGAAGGCTGCCGCGGAAGATCCGATTTGCATCGGTCACGGGTTGAACGGCAGCCGCCAAGACCGCCTTGGACTAGGTTAGGAGGCGCGAGGCAACTATCCGCGGCGATGGCTTGGGCGCGGTCGGTGACATCGTAGGTGCGTGCCAGTGCTGCGCCGCCCTGGGAGGCTCAGGTCGGCTCTTCCTGCACGTCCGACTTGGTGATCGCCAGGTAGGCGACACCGACCACGATGCACGCCGCGAAGACGAGTGCGACGGTTCCGTCCCCGTAGCCGAGCCCGCTCAGGTTCGCGGGTTTGGCGAGCCCGTCGGCGATCGAGGCCCCGAGCGGTCGGGTGATCACGTAGGTGGCCCAGAACGCCAGCACCGGATTCAGGTTGAACCATCGATAGCCGATTGCGGGCAGGGTGATCAGGCCCGCGAACAGCGCCGCGGAGGGCAGGTAGCCCAGGTGCAGCGTGTACGCGGTGAAGTCTCCCAGGGCGGTGCCCATGGCGAAGGTGGCGACCACCGTTGCCCAGTAGAACGCTTCGCGTCTCGGGGTGTCGATGGAGTGGATGGAAAGCGTCTTCTCGGTCCGGTACCAGACTGCGAACACCAGGGCGAGGACGATGACGTACAACAGGCTCGAGGCGACGTAGGGCACCCCGAGCGCGACGTGGAGCGCGTCGGCAGCCATCGTTCCGAAGATGCCGACCATCGACACGGCCAGCCAGTACGACCAGGCCACGTAGCGGCCTTTGCCGAACTGCACCACCAGGGCCACGACGAACGCGGCGAAGCCGATGAGCACTGCAAGCTGCGGGAGCATGGCGTGGACGAGATAGTCCGACGCCGATTCGCCCATCGCGGTGGTCAGCCCTTTGATGATCCAGAACGCGGCGGTGATCATGGGCACGCGGAGCGCGCCTTCGCGGGTCAACCAAGCCAGTCTCGTACGGGTGGCCGCACTCGACATCTCCCTGCTAGAGGTTGCGTTCACCCGTTCTGGGGTTCCCGTGCCGGGGCGGGTCCGGAGTCCGCTTCGCCGGGAAGCTGGATCCGACGGCGCTTCACGCCGTCGCTCCCGCAACCGGTTGACGACCCACCAGGCAAGCAGGCCGGCGAGGATGACGCCCACCACGATGCTGATCGGCGTGAACGTGTGGGCGATGGTCTGCCAGTTGCTGGCGAGGCTGTCGCCGGCGATCGCCAGACCGAACGTCCAGGGAATGGTGCCCAGCGCGGTCAGGACCGTGAACGAGACCACCGGCACTTCGGCAATGCCGGCGGGAAAGCTGATGAACGTGCGCACCACCGGCAGCATGCGACCGAAGAAGATCGCCGGGGCACCCCGGCGCTGGAAGAAGCGCTCGGCCCGGTCGACCTCGTGGGGTCGCAGCAGGATGTACCGGCCCCAACGTTCGATCAGCGGCCGACCCCCGACCCGTCCCACGTAGTAGGCCAGCAACGCCCCGATGATGTTGCCGGCGGTCCCGGCCAGAGCCACACCGAAGAGATTCAGTTGCACATGGACGCCGGCGAGGGTCAACCCTCCGGCGAGTGCGCCACCGAAGAGCATGATCGCTTCGCTCGGTATCGGGATGCACGCCGATTCGAGGATCATCAGCACGAAGATCGCCATGTAGCCGTACTGGCTGATCTGGTCGACGATGAAATGTTCCATGGATCAGATCGTTCCCTGACGGAGGCGACGGTGGCGGAAGGTTCCGACAACGGTGAGCACAATAAGGGTTGTGGCCGCCGCGGGAAGGGCCAGGTGGCCGAACCATTCCCAACCGGCGGAGACCCGAACGCCGGGAGGCGCGTTGTAGGCGATGGCCAGTGTCGAGGCGAGCAGCCACGCTGCCGCGGTGCTCCGCCCTCGCAGACGGGTTGCCGCGGTGGGCAGCACCCAGAGCACATACCACGGCAGGAGATAGAGCATCACGAAGGTGAGCACGGTCAGCGCCGGGACCACGACAGCCGCGGAGGACTCCGCGCTCCTGGCTCGGCGCCACGCGAAGGCCAGCACCCCGAGAATGAAGGTCAAGGTGATGAGCGTCATGGCATGCCCCGACCACGACGAGGCCGCGTGGTGGGCGAATCCGTGATTCTCGAGTGCCTTGGTCAGTTGGCGGTAGGGGAGACTCAACAGGCTGGCCCGACTGACGTGGCCGGCCGAAGAAATGACCGGGGCCAGGGCTTCTTTCCCGCCGGCCACGAGATAACCGACGCCGACCAGTCCCGCAGCGAGGGCGCTGAACTCGCCGGCCGAACGAGTTCGGCCGCGTCGAACGAGCCAGATCGCGATCGCCGGTATCACCAGCAGCGCCGTCAACTTGATCAAGGCCGCAAGCGCCACCAGGGCACCGGCTGCGTACGCCATGCGCCGATCAGCCAGGAGGACCGCGCCCAGGATCGCCGCTCCCACCAGAACGTCGTTGTGACCGCCGTTGACCGTGGCCAGCACCACGGGGCTCATCAGCACGAACGCGACCGCGGCGGTGCCCTCGGTTCGGCGCCGAAGTGCGAGGACGATCGCAACGACGCCCAGTGCTTCGATTCCCTGGAACAAGAGCCGAGTTGCGAGCGCCGAGCCGCCGGCGATCCACGCGGCTCCTGCTTCGATGGCGGTGAACGCGGGTCCGTACGGGGTCGATGATTTGCGCCAGCCGTGGGCCATGCGCAGCAGCGCCGGGTCATGGGGATAGTCCGCAGGTACGTGGACATAGGGGTTCGCGTGGTGCACCGCGACCACCCGGCCCTGCATCGCATAGGCCCAGAGGTCTTTGGAGCCATGCGGAGGCAACGCCACGGCGAGCACCAGGAGGAGCCCTCCCACGACGAGCACGAGTCGGGAACTCGACGTGCGCTGCCGCAAGGCGAGTACCGCGACGACATGTGACCCGAGCGCGGCAACCAGCAGCGCAAGCCGTGGACCCGGAGCGATATGCAGTCCGAAAGCGAGCCATGCGGCGGTGAGCAGGCCGGCGATCAGGACGGCAACCACAGCCAGGTGATCACCGAAGAGCCATGCGAGATACCCGCAGCTCCGCCGGTCCGACTCGGTTCGGGCACACCGATCGGCGGAGGTCGTCGGGGCTCGCTGCCCGAGGCACGCCGGGGTGTGTTCGAGACCCTCACTGGGGACATCGATTGTGGACATCACAGCGGATCCCGGGTCTCGGGGCGTTGCCCGCCACGATGCCCTCTCGATGATGATGGGGAGATGAATCCCACGTGTGAGCGTACACATCTTCGGACTGCCGATCGTCGCCTCACGACTGCTGCAACCTGTGGAACAGCCGCCGTACGTGGCGTTTCGCCATCCATCTGGGGCCACGGTAGGAATGTTCCTCGACCCAGCCCGCGCCGATGACCACGACCCTCCAACGCCAGGGCCCAACGGGGTCCAGGTCGATCTCGGTGGGTCGGCCACGAACGGAGACATTGCGGCTGCTCACCATTGCGGCACCAGCACCTCATTGCTCCACCCCGACACGGGAATGGCGAAGCCGGCCTCAGCGCCACCGGATTCACAGTTCGCCACCCAGGCGCGCCCGCCGTGGGCGGTGGCAATGGAACGCACGATCGACAGGCCCAGCCCTGCGCCACCATCGTCCTGGGAGGTGGGTTTCGCGAAGCGATCCAGCGCTCGTTCGATGAAATCCGGGGGAAACCCCGCGCCGTGATCTCGGACGGTACAGGAGACCTCGGGACCGCGCCGCTCGATGCGCACCTCGATGGTGGAACCGTCCGGGGCGTGACGGAGCGCGTTGTCGATCAGATTGTCGACCGCCTGACGGAACCGGTCGGGATCCAGGTTGACCGTCAGCTGCACGTCGTTGTGCACCTCGAAGGTGATGGCGCGTCCCCGGTCCCGCCGCTCGAAGTTGGCGATCGATTCTTCGACCAACGCGGCCATGTCGGTGTGGTGTCGCTGCAAGTTCAACGAACCGGAATCGGTGCGCGCGAGGAAGAGCAGATCCTCGGCCAAGCGGCTGAGACGCAACGCCTCTTCCTGTGCGATGTGAAGGGTTTCTCGGAGCTCGGACGCCGAACGGCCCGGACGGTCGGCCAGCTCGAGCTCCCCTTGCAGGATGGCAAGCGGCGTACGCAACTCGTGACCGGCTTCGGCAACGAAGTGGCGCTCGCGACTACGTGCCTGGCGAACCCGAGCCAACAGGTCGTTCATCGTGGTTGCGAGTGCCGAGATTTCGTCCCGGGTGCCGGGCACGTCCAGATTCGGTCCCACTTCCTCGTCCGTCATGAGTTCGACCTGGGAGCGCATGCGCTCCACCGGCCGGAGCCCCGCGCCGGCGATGAGCCATCCGGCCAGGCCGGCGAGGAGCACCAGGGGCACCCCGCCGAACAGGAGCAGGCGCTCGGCGCGGTCGACCGCTGCGTCTCCCGCTTGGAGATCGGAGCGCACCACGATGGCGAGCTGCTTGCCGTGGCTGGCGGTGCCAACCACGACGTACCGTTGAAATGGCTCGGAACCCGACGAGAAGTGCAGCGATCCCTGTTTGATCTTCTCGCTCGGGTTGAATGGCAGGAGGGGAGACCTCTTGGTGCCACTCGCCGCGAGGACGTTGCCCTGTTGGTCGACGATCTGGGCTTCTGACCCCCCGAGCGGAAGCGGGTCGTGTCTCGACGTCTCGAGCACACCGACGGGGTCCTCGCCGGGCTGCGCGAGCGCGTTGGCAATGTCTGCCGCGCGGGTGGTGAGGGTCGTATCGACGGTATTGCGGATGTCGGCAGTGAGCTGACGGATGAACACGAAGCCGCCGAGGGTGAGAACCACCGCGGTGGCGGCCGCGAAGATCAGGGCGAGTCGGAGGCGTAATGGCACCCGGTCATGCCTCCGTCGGGATGCGCAGCCGATAGCCGGCCCCGCGGACGGTCTCGAGGTCGTTTCGTCCGAATGGCTTGTCGATCTTGCGGCGCAGATACCCGACGTACTGGTCCACGACGTTCGACACACCGTCGTAGGCGAAATCCCAGGCATGTTCGAGAATGCGGGTGCGGGTGAGGAGTTCCCCGGGGTGACGGACGAACAGCTCGAGCACCGCGAACTCCTTGGGACTCAAGTCGAGTTCGACGGTGCCGCGCCGCGCGCGTCGGGCGACCGGATCCACCTGCAGGTCGCCCACCGTCAGGATCACCGGCCGGGGAGGAGCGCCTCGGCGGATCAACGCGCGCAGGCGCGCCGTGAGCTCGCCGAAGCTGAACGGCTTCATCAGGTAGTCGTCTGCCCCGGCATCGAGGCCGTGGATCCGATCCTGGGGATCGCCACGTGCGGTCAGCATGATGACCGGCGCCCACCGCTCTCGTTGCCGGAGGCCCCGGCACACTTCGAATCCGTTGATCCCGGGAAGGTTCACGTCGAGCACGATCGCGTCGTAGGGATTCTCCGAACCCATCCACAGTCCGTCGCTGCCGTCGGATGCGAGATCGATCGAATAGCCCTCTTCCTCCAGACCGCGCTTGAGCATCGAAGCCATTCGCACCTCGTCCTCGACGACCAGGATTCGCATGATCCGTACCCTATGAGCGAAAAGATGTGAATATTGTGTGAGGGTGTCCGACCCGCCTGTGTGGCTTGGCGACGGACCTCGACGTCACGTGTGGTGGTCGAAACCACCCGCGCCGTGCAGGAAGACCTCGCACAAGGTTGCACTGGCACGTTCGACGCTGTGGTCGAACTTCTCCATCGAGGACAGTGCCCCTTCGACCATGCCGCCCCACATCGAAGAGAGCACTTCGACGTCGAGGTCGTCGCGCAATGTCCGGTCGTGGACACCGCGTTCGAAGATCGTGCGGATCGGAACGCCGACCTGGCGGTCGACTTCGTCGGGATCCACGAACTGGCGGTGTTGGGCAATCACCGCGAAGCGGACGCCGGAGCCGATGATCGCCCGTGTGGCCCGGGCCAGCGCTTCGGGAACGGCAACGTCGTCCAGGTTCGCAGCGAGCAGCAGTGAGTGGACATCGTCGATCGCCGCGGTGGCCAACGCTCGAAGCAGGTCGCCGCGGGTCGGGAAATAGCGGTAGAGGGTGGCGCGGCTGATGCCGGCCGCGTGGGCGATTTCGGACATGCTGGCGGTGTCGCCATGCGTGCTGACCGCATCCGCCGTCGCGTCGAGGATGGCCGCGGAGATGTGATCTCTGACGTTCTTCCGCGGAGCCATTTCGCTACGCTACACGTCACAGTCTTATGATTTGACATCATCATTTGAGAATGAGACGGTACTGTCTATCTCATCGGGCACCGTCGGCCCGTCCCACCGCCCGGAGGAGGGTGCAGAGTAATGCGAAAGCTTGCGACGTGGTGCGTCGAGCATCGCCGACTTGTCGTGGTGTTCTGGGCGGTTGCGCTCGTCGGTCTGACGTTGCTCGCAAAGGGGATCGGCGACAATTACTCGAACAGCTTTTCGCTGCCCAAGACCGAGTCGACCGAAGCGATCCACCTCCTGCAATCCGTCTCACCGAAGGTGTCCGGCGATACGGAGCGGATCGTCGTGGGAGCCACCGGTGGGGCGAAGGTGACCGACCCTGCGCTGAAAGGTCGCATCACCACGATGTTGACCAAGGTGGAAAAGGTTCCCCATGTGTCGGATGTGGCATCACCGTTCGCCCCCGGGGGCGCCGCGGGTATCAGCAAGAACGGGACCATCGCCTTCGCCACGGTCACCTTCGACCGCCAGGCCCAGCAGATCTCGAAGGCCACCGCCGAACAGCTCGTCAACACGGCCGACACCGCGCGAGGCCCGCATCTCGAGGTCGGGGTCGGCGGCCAGTTGGCCGAATCGACCAACAACGTCGCGCTCAGCGGTACGAGTGTCGGGGTGCTGCTCGCGGCGGTCGTGCTGCTCTTCGTGTTCGGCTCGCTCTACGCAATGGCGTTGCCCCTGATTTCGGCCCTGGCATCGCTGGGTATCGCGACTGCGCTGATCAGCCTGCTCAGCAACGTCATCAAGATGCCCCAGTTCTCCACGGAACTCACCCTGCTCATCGGTCTCGGCGTCGGCGTGGACTACGCGCTGTTCATCGTGACCCGCCATCGACAGGGCCTCATCGCGGGACACGATGTCGAGGAATCGATCGTGACCGCGGTGAACACGTCGGGTCGAGCCGTGTTGTTCGCCGGAGCCATCGTCTGCATCGCCCTGCTCGGAATGTTCGCGCTGGGCGTGTCGTTTCTCTACGGCCTGGCGGTGGCCGCGTCACTTGGGGTCGCGCTCACCATGTTCGCCGCCCTCACCCTGAGCCCCGCGCTACTCGGATTCATCGGACCCCGGGTCATGTCCCGTCGCCAGCGCACCAACCTGGCCGAGAACGGCCCCCGGATCGTCGGCGTGGGCAAGACGGGGTTCTGGGCGCGCTGGTCCGATTTCGTGATGAAGCGACCGATCGTTCCTGCAGTCGTCGCGCTCGGGATCATCGTGGTCGTCGCGTTGCCCTACTTCTCCCTGCGACTCGGTTCTTCCGATCAGGGAAACGATCCGGTCGGAACCACCACCCGCACCGCGTACGACCTCCTCAGTGACGGCTTCGGACCGGGCTTCAACGGACCGCTCGAGATCGTCGCCGAGGTGAGAACCCCTGCCGACAAGGCCGCGCTGGACCGGATCGTCAAGAACTCCGCGGCACAACCCGGGGTGGCCAAAGTGCAACCACCGGTGCTGATCCCGGCCGAGGACGGCACCAAGGTCGCGCTCGTCGCGGTCTACCCGTTCACGTCACCCCAGGCGAAGGCAACCACCGAGTTGGTCGATCATCTCCGCTCGACGGTTGTGCCCGAGGCCGTGCACGGGTCCACGCTCACCGCGTACGTCGGGGGCACCACGGCGTTGTTCGTCGACTTCGCCAACGTGTTGTCACAGAAGCTTCCGCTGTTCATCGGCCTCGTGGTGGTGCTGTCGTTCGTCCTGCTCGCCGCGGTGTTCCGAAGCATCTTCGTGCCGCTGATGTCCGCGGCGCTCAACGTCCTGTCGATCGGCGCGGCGTTCGGGGTCCTCGTCGCGGTGTTCCAGTGGGGATGGTTGGGCGGAGTGGTCGGGGGCAACAAGGCCGGACCCATCGAATCGTTCCTGCCCGTCATGCTCTTCGCCATCGTGTTCGGCCTGTCGATGGACTACCAGGTCTTCCTGGTCACCCGCATCCATGAGGAATGGTTGAAATCCGGCGACGCCAAGGTGGCGGTACGCAACGGCCTCGCCGCCACCGGCAAGACGATCACCGCCGCCGCGTTCATCATGATGCTGGTCTTCGGATCGTTCATGCTCAGCGGGCAACGGGTCATCAAGGAGTTCGGACTCGGGCTCGCCGGCGGAGTCCTGATCGATGCGCTGGTCATCCGCATGGCGATCGTGCCCGCGGTCATGATCCTCGCGGGCAAGGCCAACTGGTGGTTCCCCCGTTGGCTCGACACCATCCTGCCCACCATCGGGCTCGAGCGGCCCGAAGACGAAGAGGTCGTGAGCACGACGGCTTGACTTCACCGGGTCCCGGTCGACCCGGCGCGGGGAAGGCGTACCAGAAACGTCGGGCCGTCGTCGTCGGGTTGAACGACCGACACCGATCCGCCGTGGGCAGCCACGAGATCGTGGACGATCGCGAGGCCGAGGCCACTCCCGCCTTCGTCTCTCGCTCTGGCATCGTCGAGGCGGACGAACCGTTCGAAGATCCGCTCCTGATCTTCTGCAGGGATGCCGGGGCCGTCATTGCCGACCTCCAGCTCGACCTCGGAGTCGGTACTGCGAAGCGCGAGCACCACGCGGGACGCGGCGTGGCGCACCGAGTTGTCGACGAGATTTCGGATGACTCGACGGAGCTGTGCCTCGTTGCCGTTGACCCGCCCCGCCGACATGCCGCTGAGGTCGACGCGGAGATCCGAAGTTGACCGCACTCGTGCCGCCTCGTCCAACAGGATGTCGTCGACATCGACCTCCTGCCAGTTCTGGTTCACGTGGGGTCGACCGGTACGAGCGAGCAGCAGCATGTCCTCGACCAGATGTTGCACGCGGAGGTCTTCGGCGAGCACGGCTTCGGCGAGCGCCGGAGTGGTCACATGGTCCGGGTGGGCAAGTGCGACCTCGGCCTGCTGGCGGATGGCCGCAACCGGGGAGCGGAGCTCATGTGACGCGTCGGCGATGAAGCGACGCTGGGTGTCCGCACTGTGCTCCAGGCGGTCCAGCATCCGATTCATGGTCGAACTGAGCCTGGCTATCTCGTCGGAACCATGTGGATCGGGTACCCGACGGTGGAGCTCGCTGCCCGAAATCTCCTCGACCTCGGAACGCATCGACTCGACCGGGGCCAGCGCCCGGCCGGTCAACCACCATGCGATCAACCCGACGATGAGCAGCATCACCGGGATACCTGCCAGCAGCCGGGTTGCCACGAAGCTCGTGGAATCGCTCGCCAGGCCTGCCGTCCGACCGACCAGAACGACATAGTGGGAGGAGTCGACCCTGGCGCTGATCGCCGTCACGATGAACCGGTGGTCGTCGTTGTCGATGCGGACATGGGAGACGGTCTTGGAGTCACCCGGATCGAGATTGGCCACCGGCGCTGCCCCGGCGACGTTCTTGCTCGAAGCGACGACCTTCCCGTCGGAAGCGATGACCTGGACCAACTCGTCGCCCGCGTTGGGGACGGCCAGGTCATGGGGTGAGGTGCCGCCATCGAGCGCGGCGGCGACATCGTGGGCTCGGAGCTCCGCGCTGGTCTTGATCTCGTTCTCGAGCTGGCTGCGAAGCGTCGCCACCAACAGGATGGCGCCGACGACCAACGCGAGTCCCACCACCAATACGGCGGCGCCCGTGGTGCGCATCCGGACCGAACCGAGCCGATCCCACCACCGGTGGGACCTAGCCGTCATGGGTCACGTCTTCCCCGCGGACAGTCGATAGCCGACGCCTCGCACCGTGAAGATCGACTCGCTCCCGAAGGGACGATCGACCTTGTTCCGGAGATGCCCGATGTAGACCTCCACGATGTTGGGGTCGCCTTCGAAGTCGTAGTCCCAGACGTGGTCGAGGAGATCACGCTTGGAGACCACGTCGCCCTGATGACGCATCAGGTATTCGAGGACCGACAGTTCCCGTGGTGTCAGGGAAAGCTGTTCGCTGCCGCGCCAGGCCTGATGCGCAGCCGGGTCCAGCCGGAGATCCCCAGCTTCGAGCATCGTCGGACGCTCGACGCTGCCACGACGGATCAGCGCCCGAAGGTGAGCGAGCAGCACGACGTAGGAGAACGGTTTGGTGAGGTAGTCGTCGGCGCCGGTATCCAGCGCCTCGGCCTGGTCGAACTCGCCGTCCTTCGCGGTGAGCATCAGGATCGGTGCCCAGTTCCCCGCTTCACGCAGCGCGGCGCACACCTTGTAGCCGTTCATCCCAGGCAGCATGATGTCGAGCACGATCGCGTCGTAGGCGTATTCGGTGGCCCTCCAGTAGCCCTCGGTTCCATCCAATGCGACGTCCACGGCGAACCCTTCGGCCTCCAGACCGCTCCGCAGCCCCGCCGCCAACCGCTTCTCGTCTTCGACGACCAGAATCCGCATCAGCTCACCGTCCCTTCGGTCGGGGAGGGTTGCACCCCGCCGGGCAATGCCGGACTCTGCATTGTAGGACCGGCCACGGCCACCTCCATTGCGCTCACGAACAGGTCCTTGCATCGAAGGACGGGTGCGAGCCGTCGCCGAAGCTGGTGAACATTCCCGACCATCGGGGGAGCTTGCGTTCCGCTACCTGAAGGAACCCTGAAGAAGTGAAGCGATGCTTCTGCCGAATTTCAGGGTTCGTTCAGGAGACGAAGGGCATGGTCATGACACCGTCCCCGAAAGAAGGCCGACCATGACCGTCCTCGATGCCCCCACATCGAACCGCAACCCCGAACCGGGCGAACTGATCTTCCACGATACACGCAACGTCGTCGTCGCCTCCAGGCACCGCGGCCTACTGCGCGGTCTGGTGTCGGCCGCCCGGCCGCACCAGTGGGTCAAGAACGTCGCCGTTCTCATCGTTCCCGGTCTGATGTTCCTGACGATCGGGATCGGCGGAGCCGTTGCCGCGGCGATCGCCACCGGGGCCTTCTGTCTGGCCGCGAGCAGCGTCTATCTGCTCAACGACACACTCGATCGGGATCAGGATCGACTCCATCCGGTGAAGCGACACCGACCGATCGCGTCGGGTCGAATCCGCCCGGTTGAAGCGCTCGGCGCGGCGGCGGCGCTCGCCGTCGCATCGTTGCTCTTCGCCGGGCTCGTCTCCACCGCGCTGTTCGCGGTCATCGCCGCCTATCTCTGCATGACCGGGCTCTACTCGGTATGGCTCAAGCGCATCGCCTATGTCGACGTGATGGCACTCGCCGGGGGATTCGTGCTTCGGGTTGTTGCGGGCGCCGTGGCCGTCCACGCGAGCGCGCCGCCCCTGCTGCTCACGGCGGTCTTCGCCGGGGCCTGCTTTCTGGCCTTCGGTAAACGCCATGCCGAACTGGCGTTGCTCGGGCGGAGTGCGACCGCTCACCGTGCCGCGCTCGCGGGCTACCACGATCGTGCTCTGAAGGTCACGATCCGCATCGCTGAAACGATCTCCGCCGCGGCGTTCGGACTGTGGATCCTGACGGCGATCGGTGGCGTCCCCGGATTGGTTCTCGGCCTGGCGGCCGGCGGTGGACTCGTCCATGCGCTCGACACGCACCGTCGGACGATGCACGAAGGCGGCGGTGGGAACCCCACCGCAGACCTCACCTCCAACCTCGCCCTCCTCCCCGGGTTGGCCATCGCAGCATTCGTCGCGCTCAGCGTGGGTATCATCCGATGAGCCAGGGAACCCTGCTTCCCTCGTCCGAACCGGCCGGTGCTCCATCGGTACGCGAAGCGACGAGGACCTCCGACGGGTTGGCAGACAACTGGGGCCGAAGCGGCACGAAGGTCACGAACAACGGCGCCGAACCTGAGGTGCCTCACCCGTGGCGACGACGGCTGTACCGGTGGCTGAAGTGGTGGGTGCGTTGGGTGCTGACCATCGACGTGATCGTGGCGTTCGCGATGTTCGCTCAGCAACGCTCCCTCGGCTCGGTGCCGACCGTCATCGTCGCGGTGGTCCTGGGGGCGATCGCCCTGCTCACGAAACCTCGGCGAAGTTCGGTGCGCCGGCGGATCGTCCCGTTGCTCGTCGGCATTGCCTTCGTCGGCGTGGTCGCGTCCGTGACGTGGTCCTACAGCGGCTACCTGCATGCCCCCGGCGCGGCCACGACTGCCGCGCGCACCGCAAATTGGATGCGCGACCACCACATGGGTTCCATCGTCGACGTACTCGAGCAACGCCTGTACCCCGGTCAGGCGTTGGGGAACGGCCCCATCGCCGCGAACCAGACCCCCCTGGCGGCCCTCGCCCGATCGGTAGGTCGGTCGGGCGGAGCTGCGACGCCCCGTTCGATTCCGTCCCACGACCTCATCGACTCGACCGTCAAGGGCGAGGGCAAGTGGTCTCCCAGCGGCCGCCTCGTCCATGGGCACACCGTCACGTACACCACCTTCGTCAGGCCGGACCCGGCCCACACCAATGTGGTGGCTTCTGCAGTCTGGTTCGACCCGAGGTCCACCAAGGTCACGTACGTCCCGGGCACCAAACAGCCGGGAAATTGGGCGTGGAAATCCGGGATACCCGTCTCCAAGCGCAGCGGACTGGTTGCGGCCTTCGACTCCGGTTTCAAGTTCAAGGACATACCAGGCGGGTATCGCACCGAGGGTCGTACACCGGTCCCACTGATGGCCGGTCAGGCCTCGCTGGTGCTCCGCCGCGACAAGCCCGCCGAAATCGGTGCCTGGGGGTCGGAGGTCACGATGGCGCCGGACGTCACTTCGGTACGTCAGAACCTCCGGCTCATCGTCGATCAGGCTCGCATCGTCCCCGGGCTGCAGTCCGGCACCGCCCACAGCTGGGGAAGCCACAAGTGGCAGGTCGAGCACACCAACCGATCCGGCATCGGGATCACCGCCGATCACGCGCTGGTCTACGTGGCCGGGTCGCAACTGACGACCAAGACGCTCGCTTCCGCGTTCGTGAGGCTCGGGTGCGTCAGGGCCATGGAGCTCGACATCCATGCGAGCAACCCGACGTTCAACTTCTTCTACCCGAATGCGAACGGAACCTCGGTGACCGGTCGGAAGCTGACCGCCTCGATGAAGAGCTCTGCCACCCGCTACCTCGCGCCTGACCAACGGGACTTCTACGCGGTGACTGTGAGGTGAGCGGCGCTTACCCGGTCCTTACCGATTTCGGGTAGACCCGTGCAGTGCCAGGAACCATCGTGGTGGCCGAAGACGACACGGCGACCCGCACTGCGTTGCAGCGGGCGTTGGAACTCGAGGGCTACGAGGTCGCGGTGGTGTCCGACGGCGAGGCTGCGCTTGCGAGGATCCGCGAAGTGGATCCGGGCCTGGTGTTGCTCGACCTGATGATGCCGCGTCGGAGCGGCCTCGACGTGTGCCGGGCCCTGCGTGCCGAAGGGTCGAAGGTGCCGATCCTCATGCTCACCGCCCGTGTCGAAGTTTCGGACCGGGTGCTCGGTCTGGATGCCGGGGCCGACGACTACCTGGCGAAACCATTCGCGCTGGAAGAGCTGCTCGCACGGGTTCGTGCGCTGCTCCGCCGCCAGGATGACGATGATTCCGAGATCGTCGTCGGCGATCTGCGGATCGAGCCACCGGCACGCCGCGCCTGGCGGGGTGACGAGGAGCTGGAGCTGACCAAGACCGAGTTCGAGTTGCTCGAACTCCTCGCTCGCAACGTGGGAATCGTGCTCACCCATTCCACCATCTACGAACGGATCTGGGACTACGACTTCGGACCGGACTCCAAGTCACTGGCGGTCTACATCGGCTATCTGCGACGCAAGACCGAGGTGAACGACGCACCCCGGTTGATTCACACGGTGCGGGGAGTGGGGTACACGTTGCGGGTGCCGGGTTCGTGAGCGGCGAGAACCCCGGTACGGCGCGGCGCCGGTGGTCGGGCCTCCGGTTCAAGTTGGCCTTCGTCCTCGCATCGATGACCTCACTCGTGGTCATCGCGGTGGGCGCAATCGGGTACGTGTCGACCGCACGGGTGCTCCGGAGTGAACTGGATGCGAACCTGGTCGCCTCGGCGACGCGCCTGGCCGATCCCGACGGCCATGCCGTGCACGCCATCTGCACGAGCGGGATCAACGGCAACGCCAGCGAACATGACCGGGATGATCTCGTCGTGGGCGTGCCGGGTTCGAGTATCGAATGCATCGATCCGTCGGGCCGGATCACAGACTGGATCTCGACCGAGCCGACGCCACCGCCGGTACCGCCCGCAATCGCGAACAACCGAACGCCGGGCATCAGCCATCCGACCTCGATCGACATCGGTGGACAGACGTACCGCTTCGTGACCGTCACCGCGGCCGACGGCGCCAAGGTCCGGATCGGCAAGAGCACCGTCACCACCGACCAGTCACTCGACTCGATTCTCGTCCGAACGATCGTTGTCGGGGGCGGCGTGATCGTGTTGGCAGCGTTGGTGGGTCTGCTCATCGCCCAATGGCTGAGCGGGCCGCTGGAGCATCTCACCCGTGCCGCCGAGGAAGTCGCACAGACCGGTGAGACCGACCGATCCGTCGCGCTGCGTCGCAACGACGAGACCGGGAGGTTGTCGATCGCGTTCGACACCATGCTGAGCGAACTCCAGGAGTCCCGAGTTCGACAGCGTCAACTGGTCCAGGATGCCGGTCACGAGCTGAGGACCCCACTGACGAGCATGCGCACCAACGTGGAGACGTTGCTCCGCCATCCCGACCTCGACCCGTCTGCACGGCGCGACGCATTGGTTGCGGTGGACGCGGAAGTCTCGGAACTGTCGACGTTGGTCGCCGAGCTCGTCGACCTCGCCGTGGAGACACCGCACCGCGAAGAGCTCGAAGAGGTGTCACTCGACGAAGTCGTGGTGGCGATGGTGGGTCGGGCGCGTCGGCGTTTCGACCGCCGCTTCGACCTGACGGCCACGCCGGCCATGGTCATGGCGCCGCCACGACTTCTGGCCAGGGCCGTGTGGAACCTGCTCGACAATGCGGTGAAGTTCAGCCCGGCGGGCTCTCCGGTGGAAGTGACGGTCGATGCGCAGTCGATCATGGTCCGCGACCATGGATCCGGCATCGATGCCGTCGACCTGCCGTTCGTGTTCGATCGGTTCCATCGCGGCACCGACGCCCGAGGCCTGCCGGGCTCCGGACTCGGGCTGGCCATCGTGCGGCGCGCCGCCGAGGCCGCCGGCGCGACCGAAATGGCGGAAAATGCGGCCGGTGGTGGGGCGCGGGTCGGGATCCGTTGGCCGTCGGCCGCGTCGTGACGGTCCTCGCCCTGGATGCCCTCCGACGGGCGCCATTCTCAGGAGATTCCGAGGAAGTTCTTACCTTGCTGTAGGTCGCGCCCTGGACACTGGCACTTGATCGAAACACGTCGGTCGACGGACCCGCATCACAACGGATTGGAGGAGCGCCATGAAACGTGCACGACAGAACGCCCGTCAACGAGGCCTCGACGCCGTCCGCAAGGCAACCGCAACCGTTGCCGTTGCCGGGCTTGTCGGAGTCGGCGGATTGACGGCCCTGCTCGCCAAGCGCCAGTCGGCATCTTCGGCGACCAAGACGTCCCCGGCGGTCACGCCGGGGCCCGTCGCATCGAACTCCGGCGAGTCGAACTCCGACGATTCGGGCGCCGCCGTGTCCACACCGGACGATTCGAGTCCCGGCACCGCCGCGCCGAACCCCTCCACGTCGGGTTCCAACAATTCGTCGGGCGGGACGTTCACCCAGCCGTACTCGCCTCCCCAGAACGCCGGCGGCAACGGCGGTATGGTCGTGTCCGGCGGCTCGTGATGCGAGCACCCGGCTGCACCTTTTCCGCACTGGGCACCGACGCAGTCGTCCTCGTCGGCGAAACGACCGAGATCGAAGCCGCACGACGCGTTGTTCTCGACGAGGTGGCGGCGATCGACCGGACGTGCAGTCGGTTCCGGTCCGATTCGGATCTTTCCCGGGTCAACGATGCGAACGGTGCGCCCGTCGCCGTCGACGAGTTGTTCATCGAGGCGGTCGGTGTCGCGCTCGACGCCGCACGCCGGACCCACGGGGTCGTCGACCCGACCCTGGGTGAGGCGTTGATCGTGCTCGGTTACGATCGGGATTTCGCCGCGCTTCCCGCGGATGGCCCGCCAGTGGTGCGGGCGGCCAGGGTCCCGGGTTGGCAGGTCGTCGAAGTCGACGCCGCTGCCGGTACGGTGCGCGTACCCCAAGGAACCAGCCTCGACCTGGGGGCAACGGCGAAGGCGTTGGCCGCCGATCGGGCTGCCCGTGCCGCGGCCAGCGCGACCGGCGGGTCGGTGCTCGTCAGCCTCGGCGGTGACCTCTCGATAGCCGGCAAACCACTCGAAGGCGGGTGGGCGGTGCACGTCGCAGACGATCAGGGAAACGGATTCGACCAGCCAGGACAGACAGTGCTGCTCCGAGACGGTGCACTCGCGACGTCCTCGACAACGGTTCGTCGCTGGGTCCGGGGCGGCGTCGACCACCACCACCTGATCGACCCCGAAACCGGACGTCCCGCGCAGACGAATTGGCGAACCATCTCGGTCGCCGCCGCGAGCTGTGTCGACGCGAACATCGCCTCGACCGCGGCGATGATCATGGGGGAGAGCGCCATCGGGTGGTTGTGCGAGATCGGCCTTCCCGCCCGACTCGTGTCCACCGACGGCGAGGTCGTGGTCTTGAACGGTTGGGAGGCGGAAGCATCGTGATCGCGGCCGCGCTGGCGATTCCCGGCAACCTGATGGGTCCGACGACCGGCCGACTCCTGGCGACCAATGCGCTGTGGTTTCTGTCTCGTGGAGCGGGCATCATCACATTGCTGATCCTGACGGCATCGGTGGTGCTCGGGATCCTCGCATCGCTGGACCTGGGTGCGCGCGGACTGCCACGTTTCGTGACCCCGGTCGTGCACCGGAACGTCTCACTGCTGGCGTTGCTGTTCCTGGCGCTGCATGTGGCGACGACGATCGTCGACAGCTACGTGTCGATCCGCTGGATCGACGCGGTCATACCGTTCATCGGCAGCTATCACCCCCTGGCACTCGGTCTCGGCGCCATCTGCGTCGATCTGATGATTGCGATCATTCTCACCAGCCTGTTCCGGTCGCACGTGAAGCCGACGACTTGGCGTTACGTGCATTTGAGTGCCTACGCCTGCTGGCCGATCGCCGTGCTGCACGGCATGCTGATCGGCACGGACCGGGTCCAGGGCTGGATGCTGTTGATCGACGCGTGCTGTGCCCTGCTCGTCGGGATCCTGGCGATCTACCGGATGGTGCGTCGCCGGGCTCGGGTCGACGGCCGTCTCGAGGTGACCTCCCACCGTTCGCGCCGTGTCGAGCTCAATGATCTGACCCGGGCGTCGCGACGATGACCATCACGCCGGAATCGCTCGAGGATCCAACGGCCGCGAGGTCGGCTCACCAGGCGCGGCTGCTGCGCGACCTGCGAACCGACGGGCGTCCCGTTTCGCTGGCCGACCACCGTTCCAGCGTGCCCTCTCCCCGGGAATCCCGGGGACGGCACCACGACCTGCTCGACGAGGTCGAGGCATCGGGCCTTCAAGGTCGGGGCGGAGCAGCATTTCCCACTGCGACGAAGCTCGACGCGGTCGCCGGCCGGGACCCGATCATCGTGGTCAACGCGACCGAAGGTGAGCCGTTGAGCGAAAAGGACCGGCTCCTCGTCGTGCGCCACCCCCATCTGGTGATCGACGGTGCGGTCTTGGCCGCGCATGCGACCAGGTCCACCGAGGTGCGATTCTGTGTGGGACGTGGGTCCGGCGAGATGTTCGATGCGGTGCACGACGCACTGGCCGAGCGTGGCCCCGAGCACGGGGTGGCCATCAAGGTCCATGCCGCTCCACATCGTTTCGTCGCGGGGGAAGAGAGCGCCCTCGTGCACTGGCTGAACGGGGGCGACGCCGTGCCGACGGGCACTCGCGTCCGGCCCTTCGAGCGGGGGGTGGCCGGTCGGCCGACGGCGGTTCTCAATGCCGAGACGCTCGCCCATCTGACGCAGATCACCGCTTTCGGGTCGAGCTGGTTCCGGGAGTTCGGCACGGCGAAGGAGCCCGGGACACGACTGGCAACGGTGGTGTGTGCGGATGGCAGCCGGCGGATCGTCGAAGCCCCGCTGGGCGCGCCGATTTCCGGGGTCGCCGCCGCGGCGGGTGCGACCACCAAGGGCGCATCCGGGGTCCTGGTCGGCGGCTACTTCGGCGCCTGGCTGGATGCGAGTTCGGCGGACAGGGCACCGTTCGCCAATCGAGGCCTCGCGTCGTTCGGCGCGAGCACCGGCTGTGGGGTGGTCGCGCCACTGCCCGCAACCGTGTGCCCGTGGTGTGAGACCGCCCGCATCCTGGTCTGGATGGCCGGGGAGTCGGCCGGCCAGTGCGGGGTCTGTGTGAACGGATTGCCGGCGATCGCCGCCGCCGCGGTGCAGGTGGGGCGAGGTATCCGGGTTGGCGAGAACCTCAGGCTGCTGACGCGGTGGGCCGGACAGGTCGACGGTCGCGGCGGCTGCCACCTCCCCAACGGCGCGGTGCGTCTCCTGCGGAGCGCCATCAGTTTGGACGCCGGCTTGTTGGAGCTGCACGACGCCAATCGCGGTTGTCCCCACGGCGCACCGGCGTTTCTTCCGATGGGCGACACGGACGGTGAGCCATGGCGCTGAGGCCCAGCCTCGTGGTCGATCCCATCCGCTGTGACGGTCGGGGGTTGTGCGCCGAGCTCATCCCCGAGCGGATCACCCTCGACGACTGGGGCTTTCCGATCGTCGACCCCGCGCCGCTCCACCGACACGAAGTGGGCGACGCCAAACGGGCAGTGCAGATGTGTCCCGTGCTCGCCTTGCGCCTCGAGTCCTGGCGCGCGGAGCGCGCCAGACGGTGAGCGGCTGGGCGGTGTGAGCCCAGGCGGAGAACCAGCGAGACCGCTGCACCCTGCCGCCAGGTGTCACGAATCGTTCGGGGCCGGTGGTGGTGTCCTGCGGGACCGGGCAACGATGAGCGCGATGATCGCCACGACCAGGCCGATCGCTCCGACGATGATGCCGGCGATCCCCAGACCGTTCGACGAACTGGTCGACTTCACGAGCTTCGTCGCCGTGGGGACCGTTGTGGCACTCGGCGTGGCGGCCATCGTCGTCGTCGCGTGCTCGGGCACCTCCGCGGTGAGCTGGACGACGGGCGCAGGGTGTTCCGCGCCGGGCTGGGTCTCGATCCAGGACACGGTCTCGCCGTTGTCGTAGCCCTGCAGCGCCTTGAACACGAGCTGGTTCGTGTCGGTGGGCAGCCCCATCGCGAGGATTTTGAACGCGCCGTACTGGCCGGGTGCGATCTTGCCACCGGTCCAGGTGATCACCGAGGCCACGTCGGTGACCTCACCGTCGTCGGTCTTGATCGGCGTGGTGAGATGCCTGGTCTGGATCTTGTCCGTCCATCCCGGCATCGCAAGCGCCTCGACATCGGCGATGGGGTGATCCTGGGGCAACTGCAGGGTGACCTTGACGGTGTTTGCGTTGTCCATCTCGTTGGGAACCCGGAAGGTGATCACCTGATCTCCGGCGCCTTTGGGCGCGGTTGCGGGATCGGGGGTCACGTGAGCCGAGGCTCCGAGTGCGCCGACGACCAGGAACGCGCCCGTCGCGGTCAGTACCGAGAGTCCGGCCAACAGCCGGTTGCCAAGCTTCACGTCGTCATTCCTCAGTGATCCTGTCGATGTGTTCCGGAGACGGCTCGTCTCCACGACGCCAAGCTAGCGACGTGACCTGTACCCGGCCTCAGTCGACCGTGTGGCCGTTCAGCCACCTGTCACACCGAGATCATCCAGCAGGTTTCGGACCCGCATCTCGATCTCGTCGCGGATGGGTCGGACGGCCCCCAGATCCATTCCGGCCGGGTCGTCCAGGGCCCAATCCTGGTAGCGGACGCCGGGAAAGACAGGGCAGGTGTCGCCACAGCCCATGGTGACGACGACGTCAGCGGCCTCGACGATGTCGTCGGTCCACTGCTGCGGTCGGCGCGCGGCGATGTCGATGCCGACTTCTGCCATGGCGGCCACTGCGACCGGGTTGAGCTGGTCGGCAGGTTCGGAGCCCCCCGACCACGCCTGAGCGCGGCCGGCGGCGAGGTGTTCGAACCAACCGAGGGCCATCTGCGAGCGGCCGGCGTTGTGGACGCAGAGGAAGAGGACGTTGGGCGCACGATGCAGTGGACGCACGGTGAGTGGTGCTCCTGATATATTGAAGGATGTCAATACGGCAGTCTGCCGAATAGATCGATATCTGTCAATGTCAAAAGTGGAACCAGCCGAACGCTCTGCTTCCGATCCGAACTCGTGCTGTGGGTCAGTGGTCACCGACCCGTTGTCCACCGCCGATGCCGATGCGCTGGCCCAGGCGTTCGCCGCCCTGGCCGACCCCGTGCGGTTGCGCCTGTTCAACCTGGTGGCGCGAGCCGGTGAGGTGTGCTCGTGTGACCTCCAAGGGCCACTGGGCAAGTCGCAGCCGACCGTGAGCCACCACACGAAGGTCCTTGCCGATGCCGGACTGCTCACCGGCGAGAGACGGGGCCGATGGGTGTGGTGGTCGGTGGTGCCCGGCCGTCTCGCCCAGCTCCGCGATTCGCTTCTCAGCCTGAATCGACCCGACTCGGGCCGGGCTCGTGGGCAGTACGCGGTGAGCGGCGTCGATCACCCTGGTGACGGTTCGTGACCTTCGACGACCCCGATGGCAACGGAATCGTGCTGCAGACCACCACCGCCCGCGCCTGATCCTGCCGCGTCGGCTACCCCGGCGGCTGCGGCCGCCACCGCACCGATGAGGTGCGATTCTGCCGGTCTGACGCAGGTTCCCATGGAGAAATGAAACCATTGGTAATGGTGGTCCAGAACCAATCCGACTCGAGGCACACCGAAGGCGACCCTTGCCGCGTGGCGACGAGTTTCGCCACGGTCGACTTGCCCGCCCCGGGTGGACCCGAGATGACCACGACGCCGCCCTGCGCACTCTTCGGGCCGGCGGCCATCAGCCCAGGCGAGCCTCGTCGATGGTGGGTTCGAACAGCTCCACGGGATTGCCCGAAGGGTCGTCGACGATGATCTGGCGACCTCCTACGCCGTTCACGATCGCGCTCCGAAATGAGGCACCCTCGGCTTCGAGCCGTTCGACGGTCGCGTCGAGGTCGTCGACTTCGAGTGAGAAGCGGTTCCAGCCACCGGGGCTCGGGAGCGTGCCGTCCGCTGCCGCTTGCCCGCCTCCGGGCCCACCGTCGGGAACGCTGAGTACCAGGCGAAGATCGCCGTGTTCGAGCATCGCGAACGTCGCCGCGGGATGCATCACCTCGCGGAAGCCGAGCAATGCGCAGTAGAACGCGATCGCGGCGTCCACGTCTTGGACGATGTAGCGGACGCTGACGGTGGCCATGCCGTTCCTTTCGGGGTCGATGGCGATGCGACCAGTAGAGCGAACCGTAACGCGCCGATACGCTGGCGTCTCGATGCACGGAGTAGTAGCTCGCGCCGTCGAGGGAGCAGAGTTGGCCTAGGTTCGTGGTGTGGCCATGAGCGATCGCACGCTTCATCTTTCGCTACCGGTCCATGACCTGGAGGTGGCGCGCCACTTCTACGTCGACATACTCGGGTGCGATCTTGGACGAGTCGGACCGAATTGGATCGACGTGTGGTTCTACGGGTTGCAGCTCACGCTGCACCATCGTCCGAACGAGGTACGTGAGCCGGTCGAACAAGGCGTGCTGCACTTCGGTGTGGCGCTCGAAGATGCCGCCTTCCGAACCGTCCTCGACCGCCTGTCGGCGCACGACGTGGGTTGGTTGTCAGAGCCGGTCCTGCACGAGGCGCAGGAATTGAGCGGCAAGGTCGGTGGCAAGTTGGCCGATCCGAGCGGCAACGTGATCGAGATCAAGCACTATGACGACGGGGCGAAGTTCGAGGGACGCGGGTAGCCCGGATCGCGTACGCCGCCAAGACGACCATCCCCGGGTACAGGATCGAGAACGTTCCGTCCAGGGCGCACGGTGGACGTGCGAGAATTCCCATTCTCAAAAGCCGTGCAGCGCCGTGACGGCCGTGTGGCACTGCCGGGGTGCTTGCCACCTCGGATCGGCACCGGGCATTCGTTCTCGCACCGGCTGAGCTGTGGTCGACCTTGGAACAGACCGACCATTTCCCGCACTTGTGGCCGTGGTCGACTCGATTCGAAGCCACCGCGCTCGGACCCCGAATGCACTGGCAGTGCCGGGTGCGGGCACCGGTCCTCGCCCGGAGATCACGATGATGGCGCGGGCTGACATCTTCCTTACTTAGGGGGTTGCACATCGAACGTATGTTCGATACACTCGTACCATGGATTTGTTGGATCCCGCCATTCCGGTCGTGGAAACCGCTGAGACGATGGCGTTGGACGATCTGCGTGTGGTGTTGATGGAGGCGTGTGCGTCGGTGGCGGCGGCTCAGGCTCGGATCGCGCAGGGGCTGGCCGTGTTTCGTGCCCGGGGTGGGGAGGGAATGGGGTCGGGATTCTCCTCGTTCGGTCAGTGGGCGTCGGTCGATTTGGGCATCACGTCGCGGGCCGCGAGTGGGTTGGCTGACGCGGGTGATCAACTGGCCTCTCGACCCGAAGTGCGGAAGGCGTGGGAATCGGGTGCCCTGTCGACGGCGAAGGCTCAGTGTGTGTTGTCGGTGGCAACCGAGGAGTCCGAGGCTCCCTGGTGTGATCTGGCGCAAGAAACGTCATCGACGCAGCTTTCGAGGATCGCCGCCGCGTATCGGCGCAGCAAACGCGCCGAAGTCGACAAACAGTCCGGTCGTGATGCGGAGGATCGCGAACAACGCTGTGGTCTTTGGTGGCACGACCGCGATGACGGGTTGCGTGAACTGTTGGCGGTGCTCACCGCGGACGATGCGGCCGTCGTGGAGGCCGCGTTGGAAACCGAGATGGAAACCCAGTGGCGAGCCAGCCGGCCACCGAGTGACGCCCGCAATTCAGACGATGCTGATGAAAGCGATCCGGCACCGCGGCCCACGGCGGCCCGTCGGGTCGACGGGTTGGTCGGTGTGGCGGCGAACCGATTGTCGGCGGGGACGGTGCCGGTCGTGCGTGGCGAGCACACCGAAGTGGTGCTGCACGTCGACGAGCGGTTTCTCATCGGCGAAACCGAGTCCGGGTTATGCCACCTGACCAATGGTCCGGGCCTTTCCCGGGTGGAGGCCCGACGCTTGGCATGCGATGCACGGATTCGGGCGTTGGTCAAGGGCGCTGACGGCTCCTTGGTCGACTTGGGACGTTCCCAACGCCTCGTGTCCGACAGGCAACGCCGTCTGCTCACTGCCCGCGATCATGGGTGCCGGTTCCCGGGCTGTGCCAACACCCGCTACGTCGACGCACATCACGTGGTCGAATGGGAAGCCGGTGGCCCGACTGACATGGCCAATCTGATCTCGTTGTGCAACCGGCATCACCGGCTCCTCCATCACGGATCATTCCGTATCGACGCAGACGGTGCCGAAGGGTTCAGCTTCTTCGACCGGTCAGACCGTCCGATCCGCCCGCCGAACACCCGAGCGCGACGGCGATGTCGAAACGTGCCCGAGAATCCCCGTGCCCGCAGCGGTGGCGACCCGCGCTACTCGATCGACCTCGCCGTCACGGCCATGGCTACCGCAGGGTGGCGCGGACAGGGAGCTGGTTGAGGCCGCGGATGACCATGCGGGTGCTCCACACGGGCGCGCGTGCCAATTCGATGGTGGCGAAGCGGTCCAGCAGTGCGGCGAACATCGCCTCGGACTGCAGGCGCGCGAGGTGCGAGCCGAGACACGCGTGGACGCCGGCGCCGAATTGGAGGTGTTGGCCGGCGTCGGGTCGGGTGATGTCCACCTCGTCGACGGTGTCACCCCAACGGGCCTCGTCGCGGTTGGCCGAAGCCGGCGATGCGTAGATCACCGAGCGGGCGGGGATGGTGACGGTGCCGCCGGGCGTGTCGAAGTCCAGGTCGGCCATGGCGACGCGGCGCACGAACTGGTTGGGCCCGTCATAGCGCAGCAGTTCGCTGATCGCATTGCGCAGATGCGATCGGTCCGACTGCAGCAGCGCCCACTGGTCGGGCTGTCTGAGCAGGGCCAACATCCCGTTGCCGACGAGCCCGGCGGTCGGCTCGTGCCCGGCGACATACAACGTCATGATCTGGGCGAGCAGGTCCTCGGTGGTGAGGCTTTCGCCGTCTTCCTCGGCATGGATCAGCCCGGACAGGATGTCGTCGTCGTGGGATCCGCGCTTGTCGTCGACGAGCTGCTCGATGAAAGCGAACATCTCGTCGATGTGGGAGGTGAGCTCGGCTCGCTCGGTTTCGTCCATCACCGGGTCCAGCGAGCGGGCGATGCAGTTGACCCAGAATCGGAACCCGGGATGGTCCTCCTCGGGGATGCCGAGCAGTTGGCAGAAGATCTCGACTGGCAGGGGATAGGCGAAGTCCTCGATGAGGTCGAACTCGACGGTGCCGGTGCCCTGCTCGGCGATCAGGTGATCGAGGCGCACGCGGATCCGCTCCTCGACGATGTCTCGCATCGAGCTGATCTCTCTGGGGCGGAAGGGCTTCATGATCAGTTTGCGGAGTTGCGCGTGGTCCGGATCGTCGAGCAGCACCAGGGTGCGGCCGCCGCGAGGGGCTTCGTCACGACGGCGGATCTCGTCGATCGTGAGCGGTGTGGGGATGGCATTGTCGATCTCCACCGAGACCTTCGGGCTGCGCATGATGGCATTGACGTCGGCGTGGCGCGTCACGCAGTAGCCGTGCAGCAGTTCGGAGTGGTGGATCGGATCTTCGGCTCGGAGACGCCGGTACTGGTCGTACGGCCAGTCGACGAAGCCCTCGGCGAGGGGATTGAACGTCGCGGGTTCGGTGATCTCGGGGCTAGACATCGGGCTACTTTCCGAGGAAGCGGGCGGCGGCGAACGCGGGACAGCGCAGCGACTCGTCGGGGATGTCCTCGACGGGGAGGGGTTCGGCGACCTCGGCGACGGAGGGTCCGTGCCGGTCGGCCAACCCCTCGAGCAGCTCCCAGTCGAAGCCGTAGATCTCCGCGGCGTTCTGGCCGACCATCATCCGGACCTCGGCTTCGGGCACCCCGGCGAAGGCGAGCCTGAGGTGTTGGTGCGAATACGGCCAGCAGCCTTCCAGGTGCGGGAAGTCACTGCCCCACATGATGCGGTCGACTCCGACGGCCTCGCGCATCGCCACCTCGTGGTGGCGGATGAAGCTGGAGCCGAGGTGGCATTGGCGGGCCCAGTACTCGGACGGCGACAGCGAGAGTTGGTCGACGACGCCGCTGCCGAACTTCGCCTCCTGTGAGCCCGCGGCGCCGGCCGCGCCGGAGAGGCGACCCTTGTAGTAGTCCAGCCGGGTCAGTTCTTCGGGGATCCACGCGGTGCCCTGTTCGGTGAACACGAACTGCAAGGTGGGGTGGCGTTCCATCACCCCCGAGTAGATCAGGTGCCACAGGCTGCGGTGCGCCCACCAGGTGACCTCGAGCAGGAACATCATCTGGGCCGCGTCGTAGGGTCCCATGTCGGGCACGGCGCTGCCGCTGTGGTGGTTGACGGGCATGCCAAGCTCCGCGCAGGTGTCCCAGATCGGTTCGTAGTCCGGTGCGTACAGAGGTGGCACGCCCGAACCGGGGGGAGCGCCGGGCAGCAGAATGCCGCCGGTGAGGCCGTTCTCAGCCGCCCATTCGATCTCTCTCACCGACGCGTCGACGTCGTGCAGCATGATCTGCGCGATGCCCGCGCGCCGGCCGGGCGCCTGGCTGCAGAAGTCGGCCAACCAGCGGTTGTGTGACTGCAGACCAGCCCACCGCCTGACCAGGTCGCCGTCGGTCGCGCCCGGAGGTTGGTTGACGAGCGAGCCCTTCTGGAAGAACGGAGGGACCGTGTTGGGGAAGATGACCTCGGCGACGACCCCGTCGGCTTCCAGCTCGGACAGGCGGCGTTCGGAGTTCCAGTTGCGGTCTGCGTCGGCGCCGGTGTTGTCCTCGTACGGGTTTGCGAAATCCGCGGCCCAGGCGTCGAAGTCGGCGTGATAGCTCTGCCGCGAGGTACGGCTTGTACCCCTCGATGCTGGCACCGCCGTGGCAGTCGGCGGAGATGACGACGTAGTTGTCGGTGGTGGCGCCCATGGGCATCCCTTCCTAGTGCGTGGTGGTTCGGCGGGGCCCGCCGCGGTCGCCGGGCCAGCGGCTCCCGCTGATGACGTCGGCGAAGGGCCAGAAGGCCGCCCCGTCGATCGGGCCGGCGTTGGTGATGGTTCTGGCCTTGGGTCGGTGGGTGACGAGGTGCGCGGTGCCGGGCGCGACGATCGGCAGGTGGTGGGCGATGGGGTCCCACGGGCTGTCTCGTAGCACCAGGTCGCCGTCGAGCTCTTCGACGTGGAGCTGTTCGAAGGTGGTGGCGACGTCGACGACATGAGGGGGGAAGTCGTACTCGCCGCTGGCGCCGCCGATTGCACGTGAGTACTTCGTCCACCACTCGTGCTCGATGAAGTCACCGGCACGTGGCGTGACGTCCCCGCCAACGGTGTGACCCGAGAACTCGACGAACGTGTACCCCTGGTGGGTGGCGCGGGCGGTGACCGATTCGCCCAGACGGAAGTAGGTCACATCGCAGAGAAACTTGGGTTGTCCGTTGGTCTCGCCGCTGATGTGCACCGCCGCCTCCTGGTCGATGCCCAGGCCCAGGTTGTAGTTCCCCTCGACGCCCTTCCAGGCTGCCTGCACCTTCACGCTCACCCCGCGCTCGGGCTCGCCGAGGACGGGCACACAGTAGAACCCGACGGTCACCTCGGGCTCCAGCGGTTCGATGCCCGGTGGCAGCAATGGGGCGATCCTGGCGGGGTCGGTCGTGTAGGTCACGACGAGCTTCGGCCAGCCGGCGACCTCACCCGGTCGGTTCATCGGTGCATCAGCCATGGCATTCCTCGGTGGGGGTGGCCCGCTCAGGCGGGGACGAACTTTTCGACGACGGCTCGCAGTGCGGTGGCCGAGATCGTCTCGAGGTCGGGTTCCCGTCGCAGGGCGGCCCGGGTCTCGGGGTCGATCGGCGCGTCGCTCGTGGCCCACAGCGCGTCGGGTCGGCAGTCGGGTGGGCACCGGGAGAGGTCACGGAGCGCGAGCACCAGGGCCCCGGTGATCGTCGCGATGATCGCACGGGAAGCGTCCGCGGCGACCTGGCCGCGTAGTCCGGCGGCTTCGAGCTCGGTCACCAGCGCGGCCTCGAGGTGATGCGCGAGCAACGACGACGTGCCGGTCTGGTGCGCCAACGAAGCCGTGGAGTGGTGATCGATCGAGCTCGTCCAGATGTTGCGGGCCGCGCTGAAGACCCGGTCGCGGGCCGTGGTGCCGGTGATCGGCTGCGCGGCGAGCCGGTTCGACTGCAGGCGAATGACCTGGGCGATCAGCTCGTCACGGCTCGGGATGTGCCAGTAGATCGTGGGCGTGCCCACGTCGAGCTCGGTGGCCAGCCGACGCATGGTGAGCGCCGTGGGCCCTTCTCGCTCGACGAGGTCCAGGGCGGCGGCCACGATGGCGTCGCGTTCGAGTCCGGTGCGACGCCCGGCGCGCTCTGCGGTGTCGTCCTCAAGTGGTGTCGCGGTGCCCGCCATCGGGGTTGCGCTTTCTCATCGACTCTGTAACAGTGTTACACGGACTCTAGGACACCGTCACAGAAACAGCAAGGAGCGTCATGCCAAACCCCGTGGAAGGCATCGACCAGAGCAATGCCCCGTATGTGATCGTGTCGTCGGACACGCACGCGGGCCTCTACGTCGAGGACTACCGCCCCTACCTCGATGCGTCGGTGCACGCCGAGTTCGACGAGTGGTTGGGGACCCGCCACGAGCATCGGGCGATGGTGGAAGAGGTCAACGGCGCCTACGTCGAACAATGGGAGCGCGAAAACGAGGTGGGGTTGCGAGGGGCCTATGACCCTGCCATCCGTGACAAGACCCTCGACGCGGACGGGGTCGCGGCCGAGGTTCTGTTCGCCGACGGTGACGCGGTCACCGGCATGGAAGCCCCACCCTTCGGTGCCGGTCTGCAGGCGGGCATGATCACCGACCCCAGGCTGGCCTGGGCCGGAGCGCGTGCCCACAACCGGTGGCTGGTCGAGTTCTGTGCGACCAACCCGGATCGCCGTGGTGGAGTGGCGCTGGTCCCCATCACCCACGGTGTGGACGAGGCGGTGCGGGAGGTCGAATCGTTGGCGGGCAAGCCGGGGATCAGAGGGATCATGATCCCCACGATGTGGCACGACAAGCCTTCCTACGGGCACGAGTCCTACGATCCGGTATGGGCAGCGTGTGCCGAGGCCGGCCTCGTCGTGCACACCCACTCGGGTGAGGCCGACACCGAGGCCTACAACGACAACATGGCCCAGTTCATGCTCGAAGTGGCCTTCTGGACGCACCGCCCCCTGTGGCAGTTGCTGCTCGCCGGCAAATTCGACCAGTTCCCCGACCTCAAGTACGCGCCGGTCGAATGCGGCTCGTGGTGGGTGGGCGACCTGTTGTACAAGACCGACGTCATGTTCGGTGGCAAGAACTGGAAGGTGAAGAAGATGGCCTCCCAGACGAGCGGCCTGATCGAGCGCCTGCCCTCGGAATACGTCGGCACGAACGTGTTCATCGGGGCGTCGGCGATGAGCAGGCCCGAGATCCGACGGCGGTACGTCAACGGCCTCGACGCGTTGATGTGGGGCACCGACTATCCCCACCCCGAGGGCACCTGGCCGAACACGCTGGAGCGTCTGACCACCGACTTCGGCGCCGTCCCGGTCGAGGAGACGCGGCTGCTGCTGGGCCTGAACGCGATCCGCTGCTACGACCTGGACCTCGACGCCCTCACCGGTATCGCCGCCGACATCGGACCGACGCCCGAACAACTCGGCCAGGACCTCTCGCGGCGGACCCCACCCAACGCCATTCGCGAGGCCCGCTTCTGGTTCGACGACTACGGCATCGAGTGGAAGGACTGATGCCTGCACCGCTGCAGATCGAGGGGATGGTGGCCGTGGTCACCGGTGGTGCCGGTGGCATCGGCCGGGGCATCGTCGGCGCGCTGGCACGCCGGGGTGCCACCGTGGTCATCGCGGACGTCGAGCAGTCGGCCATCGACTCCGCCGTCGGCGACCTGACCCCGCTCGGGGCGGTGTCGGGCCTCCGCACCGACGTCAGCGACGAGCATTCGGTGGCGGCACTCGCCGACCACGTCTACGAGGAGCACGGGCGGGTCAACCTGTTGTTCAACAACGCCGGGGTCACCTCCGGCGGCGGCGGCAAACCCTGGCAGCAGGAGCCGAACGACTGGCGCTGGTGCTTCGGTGTCAACGTCTTCGGAACGGCGTTCTGCACGTCCGAATTCGTGCCCCGGATGATCGCGGGCGGCGAGCCCGGCCAGATCGTGAACACCTCATCGGGCGACGGAGGCTTCGCGCCGGTCCCGATCGCGTCGGTGTACGCGGCTTCGAAGGCCGCGGTCAGCTGTTTCACCGAGGCGCTCCACCACAACCTCGTGTCCGAGGAAACGGCGCTCCGCGCGTCGGTGTTCTATCCATCGGGCGGGTTGCTGCGCACCGGCCTGTTCACCGCCAGCCGCAACCGGCCCGAGCACCTTCGACGTCAGGGCGAGGCGACGGGGAGGGCGAGCATGACCTTCGATCAGCTCAAGGACATGCTGGCCAGAGCCGGACGCGACGTGACCGAGGCAGATCTCGACGAACTCGGCGACTTCGTGGTGGACGAGGTGGCGGCCCGCCGCTACATCATCGCCCGCGATCTGGACAGCACGGTCGACCTGTTGCACCGCCGGGCCGATGCCATCGGCGAGCGGGTCGTCCCGCCGCACCACGGTATGCCCACATGACACCCGACGACCCCGGGGCGATCGCCCTCCCGACCGGCCGACGTGTGCCCGGCTGGGTGATGGCCTCGCGCCCGCTGCGTTGGATCGGTCCCCACGTGTTCCCCCGGCTGCACCGCCTGGTACTGCGGCTCACCGGCGGCCGGACGATGCTGAACTCCGAGGCGCAACCGATGCTGCTGTTGACCACCACGGGGGCGAAGTCGGGGCTGCGACGAGAGACGCCGCTGGCGACCGTGCCCCGGGCGCGGGGCGCCTATCTGGTGGTGGGCAGCAACTTCGCGAAGCCGACCCATCCGGCTTGGACGACCAACCTGCTCGCGCACCCGCGGGCGACGATCACCGTGGAGGGGCAGACCCACGAGGTCACCGCACGGCTCCTCACCGGGGATGAGCGTGAGGTCTGCTGGCGCGACGCGCTGCGGTGGTATCCGGGGTGGGAGGACTACGGCGAGCTGACCGACCGGGAGTTCCGACTGTTCGAATTGGTGCCGACGGGGTGACCGTACGCGAAGGCCGGATCGACGTCGCCAGGCGACATCGATCCGGCCGGCGACAGTTGGGCCAGCACGTATGCTGCAACCCGGCAGTCCCGTTGATCGAAGAGGCCCTCCATGAACGCTCCACCAGATGCGTCGTCGGCTGTCGCCCCGGCGGCGACCGGTGCTGGTGCCGCGCCGATCATCCGCATCGAGAAGCTCACCAAACGCTACGAAGGCGCGGAATTCAACGCCGTCGACGGGCTCGACATGGAAATCGCACCTGGTGAGATCTTCGGTCTGCTCGGCCCGAACGGCGCCGGCAAGACCACCACTGCGGGCATGCTCACCACCCGGGTCATCCCGACCAGCGGTCAGGCGTACGTCGGTGACATCGACGTCGTGGCGCAGCCGGCGCTGGCCAAGCAACTGATCGGCGTCGTGTCCCAGTCCAACACGCTCGACCGTCAGCTGAATGTCTGGGAGAACCTGTACTTCCACGGCCTGCTCTTCGGCATTGCGCCTGCAGAATCGAGACGTCTCGCGACGCAGCTCCTCGAACAGTTCAAACTGGAGAAGTGGGCGAAAGCTTCGGTCTACGCCCTGTCGGGGGGCATGGCGCAGCGGCTGATGGTCGCCCGGTCGATCATGCACCGACCGGCCGTGCTGTTCCTCGACGAACCGACTGCCGGGCTCGATCCCCAGTCACGGATCGCGCTGTGGGAGATCCTCACCGATCTGCACGCTGACGGGCAGACGATCATGTTGACCACGCACTACATGGAAGAGGCCGATCAACTCTGCGACCGGGTCGCGATCGTCGACCACGGCCGCATTCTCGCCCTCGACACACCTGAGGAGCTCAAGCGCAGCATCGACGCCGACACGATCGTGTCCGTGCGAGCGGAAGGCGACCTCGATGCGTTCTCGGAGCTGGTCACCCAGGACCTGGAGAGCGCCCGACGAGTGCGTTTCATCGACGACGGGCTCGAAATCCACGTGAGCCGAGGAAAGCGGATCCTGCCGAGGATCATCGCGCTGGCCGAGTCGTCGGGAATCGACATCGTCGATGTGTCCATCGCCGAGCCCAGCCTGGAGACGGTGTTCATCGACCTGACCGGCAAGGAGCTCCGAGACTGATGACGACCACCACACCGAGCGCCGCCACCACCTCGGAGCCTCACGCGGCGCCCATCGCCCGCACGCCGGCACGCAGCCAGTTCGCCGCATCGCGCACCGCCCTGGCGGCGTTGATGCGCCGAGACCTGGTCGTGTTGTGGAAGAACTTCGGCGAGTTCATCGCGCGGACGCTCATCCAACCGTTCCTGCTCGTCTTCGTGTTCCTCTACGTGTTCCCGTCGATCGGTCAGGGGATCGGCGGAGGATCGTCCGGTGCCGGGGAGTCGGCGTTCGCCACGGTGCTCGTGCCCGGTGTCGTCGCGGTCACCATCATGTTCCAGGGAATACAGGCCGTTGCGCTGCAGCTCTCCCAGGAGTTCGGCTACACCCGCGAGATCGAGGACCGGGTGCAAGCTCCGTGCCCCGTGTGGCTGGTCGCGGTCGCCAAGGTGCTCTCCGGTTCGGTCCAAGGTGTGCTCGCCGCGCTGGTGGTGTTCCCGATGGCGGCCGTGGTGCACGCCCAGGGAGTCAGCGCCCAGTTGGACATCCACTGGTGGGTGACGCTGACCATCATTCCGATCTCCTGTGTGGCGATGGCCGGGCTCGGGTTGCTGTTGGGAACCAAGTTCGAGCCGCGCAACATCGGGTTGATGTTCGGGTTCGTGGTCCTGCCGGTCACCTTCCTCGGCGGCACCTACTACCAGTGGACCGCGCTGGAGCCGGTGAAGATCGGCGGATTCTCGTGGCTCCAGACGGTGGTGTTGATCAACCCGTTGATCTACGTGGCCGAAGGCATGCGTGCCGCACTGACCAACATCGACCACATGCAGCTCTACGTGGTCTATCCGGTGCTGCTCGGTTTCTGTGTGCTGTTCCTGTACCTGGGCATTCGCGGCTTTCGCAAGCGGGTGTTGGTCTGATCCGCCGCTCCAGCCGGGTTCGACGACGACGTCTTCCTGGATGGTGCCATCCTGGCCGACTGCGGGTTCGGTCGGCGCGGGCCGAAGCTCTACCATCTCCCCGTGCTTCTCATCGGTATCATTCTCTTCGGCATGCTCATCGGCGCCGCCGCGCAATACATCCTGCACGGCGTGCGGTGGAAGATCGACTGGACCACCGCACTCATCAGTGGCCTCGTCGGCTCGTTCGTCGGCGGACTGATCATCAGCACGTTGTTCGGTGACGGGATCAGCTTCCGACCGAGTGGCATCATCGGTTCGATCCTGGGCGCCGTCATCGTCACCGCCGCGATGGGTTGGTGGCGCAACCGCAAGGCCTGATCCGGCGGACTAGCCTGTCGGGCCGCGCACCACGCGTCCCACCCACAATCGGAGGTCACCAGATGGCGCTCGGTCCCATCGAAGTCTTTGTCATCGCCTTTCCCGGCAATCAGTTCAACGGGCAGGTCATTCCGGAGCTGGAGCGGCTGGTGGAGAACGAGACCATCACGATCATCGATGCCGTGCTGCTCTCCAAGGATGCCGACGGCGACGTGACCTTCGTCGACTACGACGAGATCGGCTCGGACGATGAGGCGGCACGTCTTGCCGAGTTGTTGAACGACTTCGAGGACCTGTTGTCCGAAGACGACATCGAGGAGCTCGCAGCAGGTATCGAGCCTGGGAGCTCGGCGGCGATCCTCGTGTTCGAGGACACCTGGGTGAAACCGCTGCGAGATGCGGTGGCCGGAAGTGGCGGTGTTCCGGTCGTGCAGTTCCGCGTGCCGGGTGCGGTGGTCGACGAGGTGCTGGAGAACCTGGCGGCGACCGGGTGACTCACCTCAGCAGTCCGGCAGGATTCCCCAGAGATCGATGAACAAGGAGATGTGAGCGATGCGAGGACGACGGATCGGAAGACCCGGCCTGGTCGGAACGATGGCGCGGACCGCCGTGGTAGCCGGTACGGCTTCAGCGGTGGTCGGTGGCATGAACAATCGCCGCGGACAGAAGGCGGCGGCGGACCAGCAGCAACAACAGGCACAACAGGCCGCGTTCGAATCGCAGGCCCAGGTTGCCGACATGCAACAGCAGATGGCGCAGATGCAGGCCCCGCCGCCACCCCCCCAAGCGGCCGGCGACGACATGTTGGCCCAGCTCGAGAAGCTCGCGTCCCTGCACACCAGTGGCGTGCTCGACGACGCCGAGTTCTCGGCGGCGAAGGCGAAGCTGCTCGCCGGCTGATCCGTATCGGCGCGCTTCGTCCGTGCTGACGGACGCGCAACGCCGCTACTGCGACGGAGAGGGCGCCGCCGACGGGGAAGCTTCGTCCGGAGTCGCAGGCAGTATGCCGAGTGGCCGTGCCAGGGCGAGCGCGCTCGCCGCCCCGACGCAGCCGACGAGGATCAGCGCGGCGAAGCCGAGCGGCACGGGATAGAGGGTGAGCACGAAAGCGAGCACCACCCGTCCCTTGGTGAACACGACGCTCACCGCTGCGATACCCGCGATCATCAGCAACTGGGGGTCGGCACCGGTGAGGCTCGCGACCAGGACGCCGCACGCCGCCACCGCGGTGAAGGTGGGAAAGATCGGTCCGCCTCGCCAGCCTGCGACCAGGGCCACGACAAGTGCCAGCCACTTGGCCACCATGACGTAGGCCAAGGTGCCGTTGCCGGTGCCGGGGAGCTGCTGGATTCCCTGCTGGCCCGAGAACAGCACCAGCGAGTTGGGAACGGCGAGCAGCGCGAAGACGAGGGCCCCGGCCACGGCCGCGAGCTCTGGCGATCGTTTGGACAGCGAAGCCCGCTCGGCCCGGCTGATGACCGAGACCATCCACACCGCGGGGACGACGACCGCGGCTGCGAACCCGAACGCCGCGAGGCCCGAGGTGATGCCGACGACATTGCTGGACTTGGTGAATCGGAAGCCGAGATCGATCCCGCCGAAGGGCACCCAGTGGAAGGCGAACAGTCCGGCGGTGGCCGCGAGCCAATAGGGGAGGTGAGCGAGCGCCTCGGGAAGTGCCTCGATGCGCTCGGCTCCCCAGGCCTGGCGGACGTAGCGGCCGACTGCGTGGGTGTTCCGGCTGATCCACGTGGCCATCCCGCCGATGATCCCCGTCAGCGCGGCTTCGAACCCCACCGGCCCGCCGAAGGCGAGCGAGAAGAACGAGTTGACGAAGGTCTTGGGCGCGGCGGCTTCATCCATCTGGCCACCCGCCCTCCACATGGCCAGCGCTTCGTCGATCGGCAAGGGATAGTCCCCCAGGAAACGTTGACCGAGCCCGACGAACACCCCACCGACGACCGGGACGGCGAACAGCCACCACGAAGAGTACGGGTCGACACCGACGTGTCGGGGCAGAGTGGACCAGAGCAGCTTGACGCTCTCGGTGACGCTCCAGAGGAAGCACGCCGTGACCAGGGCGGCGGCCGCACCGCTCACGACCGCCGTGGCCAGGAGCGCGATCACGGTGCCGATACGACGCTCGGACGAGGACATTCCGTGGCACGGTACTACCTGCAAGCAGGTCGGGTCCGAAGCGGGGCAGACGGGTCGCCGGCCGTCGGGCAGGGACTCGGGCGCCGCCATCGGATCGGCAGGACGTGGCACACTTGCCGGCCATGGATGCGGGGCATGATCGGTCTGGAGCGGGAATGCGAATGGCCGACTGGGGATGGGTCGACCACGGTGAACTCGACCGGGTCGTCGTGCTTTCGCCGCACTGCGACGACGCCGTGCTGAGTTGCGGTCAATTTCTGGCCCGGCACCCGGGAACGACCGTCGTCACCGTCTTCTGCGGGACCCCGGCCGTGTACCCGGACCCTCCGAACGCGTGGTCCCGCCTGTCGGGCTTCGGTGCAGAGGACGACAGTGCCGCACTGCGACGAGGAGAAGACCGTGCTGCGTTGGGCGCGCTCGGTGCCGAACCCGTCCATCTGACGGGATTTCCCGAAGCCGATCTGCAGCCGGATGAGCCCGTGGCAACACCGGGCGCCGTGGCCGATGCGTTGGAACCGGTGATCGACGACCTTGCGCCGACACTCGTGCTCGCCCCTCTGGGCCTGGCGAACCCCGAGCACGTCACCGTCCACGAGGCGGCCCTGGCGTTGCGGAGGCGGATGGAGGGGCCCGCGGACGTCTCCGGCTGGATCGCCTACCAGGACGTCGCCTACCACCAAATCCCCGGAATCCTGGCGTGGCGGATCGCGAAGTTGTTCCATGCGGGGCTCTGGCCCACACCGGTGGCGATGCCCATCGATGCCGATCTGGTCGCCAAACGTGCGGCCCTGGAGCACTACCCCTCGCAGCTGCGCGCCCTCGAAGCGGACTGGAAGCTCTCCAGGCGCCTGGATGCACCGACCCCCGAGCAGTACTGGAGAATCACCCCGCCACCTGCGGGGTGGGAGGTCCTCATGGATTCGTGAGGGGGCTAGGGTCCGAACATCGAGCCGCGCCGATTGGAGCCTCCCGGTGACCACCACCCTTCCCGACATCAGCGAGCCGTCCTTCTGGAGGCAATCGCTGGAAGACCGCATGGCCGCATTCGCGGTGTTGCGCGAGCAGGAGCCGTTCGCCTGCTTCGAGGTTCCCATGGATCTGGAAGGGACGACCGAACCGTTTCACGCGGTCACCCGCCACGCCGACATCATCGAGATCAGCCGTGCTCCCAAGACGTTCTGTTCGGGACAGGGTTCGGTCTCGATCCAGGACATGCCGACCGAGGCCATGGAGTTCTTCGGTTCGTTCATCGTCATGGACGACCCGCGCCACGCCCGGTTGCGGGGAATCGTGGCCAGGAACTTCACGCCCCGGCGACTCGCGGGCGTGCTGGATTCGGTGGAGCGGATCTGTTCGGAAGTGATCGACGGCTTCTGCGAAAAGGGCGAGGTCGATCTCGTCGAAGCCCTGTCGGTGCCCTTTCCCCTCCTCGTCATCTGCGACATGATGGGCATTCCGCGCAGCGAGTACACCACGGTGAGGGACGCGACGAATGTGATCCTGGGAGCGGGTGACCCCGAGGTCCTCGGGGGCCGGGACGTGATCACGGCTCTGTTCGAGGCCGGCATGACCCTCACCGAGTTGATGCGAGAGCTCGCGGAGAAGCGCCGCCGCGAGCCCGCCGATGACCTCACGACCGCCCTGGTCCACAGCGCAGGCGGCGAGGACATCCTCGAACCGGGTGACCTGGGCCCGTTCTTCATCCTGCTCGCGGTCGCGGGCAACGACACGACCCGCACCGCGATCAGCTACGGCATGCACCTGCTCGGCCGAAACCCTGAACAGCGACAGATCTGGCAGGACGACCTCGAAGGTTGCACACCGTCGGCCGTCGAGGAAGTCGTGCGTTGCGCCGCGCCGGTGGTGTTCATGCGTCGGACCGTCACCGAGCCCGTCACCCTCTCGGGTCACGACTTCGAGCCGGGGGACAAGACCGTGCTGTTCTACGGCGCGGCCAGCCGGGACCCGCGCGTGTTCGACGATCCGGAGACCTTCGATGTGCGCCGGGACCCGAATCCGCACCTCGGTTTCGGAGGCCCGGGCCCGCACTTCTGTCTTGGTGCGCATCTGGCACGACGTGAACTGTCTGTCGCATTCCGCCAGTTGCTCACCCGCCTGGAGGACATCGAGGTGGCAGGGGAGACCGAGCTGTTGGATGCCATGGGTATTCCCCTGGTCGGTGGGGTGAAGCGCCTGCCGGTCCGGTTCACCCCGCAGCCCGCCGGGGCGGCAACCTGAGCAGGCGCGACGCCGGAATTCGATTAGGGCTAAATGGTGACCGGTGGCCTCCGGCGCCACTACGCTGACAGCGTGCCCCTCCTCGGCCGCGAGCACTGATCATGTTCCTGGCCCTGCGCGAGATGCGACATGCCCTGGTGCGTTTCGGCCTGCTCGTCGTCGCCATCGGGCTGCTGGTCTTCCTGATCCTGTTCCAGCAGGCCCTCCAGAATGGTCTTCTGACCGCGTTCGTGGGAGGTATCCGCAACCAATCGGCACCGGTGCTCGTCTACGACGTCGACGCACAACGCGCCCTGCAGGGCAGCATCATCACCCCGAACCTGCAGGCCCGGATCCGCAGCGCCGACGGCATCGGCGAGGTCGGCCAGGTCGGTGAACGCACCTTCACGGTGCGGGTGAACGGGAGCGGCGAGTCCGACGCCTCATTGGTGGGGACCGACAATGCGAACCTCGTGCACCCCACGACCCTCACCCAGGGGCGTCAGCCTCGTTCGGCCGGCGAGGCCGTGGGCTCGAGCAACGACTTCTCGGTCGGCGATCGGGTGCGCGTCGTGCCCGTGGCCGGGCAGGATCCGGTGACCATTCGGGTGGTCGGCGTGGCCAGGTCCATCCAGCTCGGCGTCACGCCAACCCTGTTCACGGACCTGGGCACCTACGACAAGGCGGTTCAGGCCACGAATCCTGGAACCACGACGGTGTTGCCCAACGCGATCGCGCTTGCGCCGGTTCGAGGCACCTCGGCAAATGAGCTGGCCACGGCGGTCAACCGGACGTCGACGGATGCCGACGCGCTGACAAAGAACCAGGCCGCCGACGACTTTCCCGGTGCGGCCCAGGTGCGCCAGTCCTTCCAGGTGATCTTCGTCCTGTACGCCGTGGTCGTCCCGCTGGTGACCGGACTGTTCTTTCTGATCATCACCCTCCAGAAGGCCGATTCACTCACCCTGTTGCGCGCGGTGGGAGCCCGCACCGGAGTGCTGGTCAGATCACTGCTCGTCCAGGTCGGCCTCGTTCTGGTGCTCGGTCTGCTCATCGGCATCGCGCTGTACACCCCGCTCTCCCAGGGGGAGGTCGGCGGTCTGGCCCTGCAGTTCGACGTGGGAGCCGTGCTCGGTTGGACGGCCGTGCTGATCGTGCTCGGCCTGGCCAGTGCGGCGGTGTCGTTGCGGCGGGTGTTGCGCATCGACCCCTTGGAGGCGACCGTGGGAAGGGGCGTGCGATGAGGCTGGCGTTGCGCGAGCTCGTTCGGCGCAAGGGCAACTTCGTCGTCGCCACCGTGATTCTCACGGTGATCGCGTTGTTGCTGCTCTTCCTCGGCGGCCTGTTGGACGGGATCGTGGCGTCGTCCACCGGCGCCTTCCGTGCCCAGCAGGGCGATCTGATCGTGTATTCGGCCAGCGCGCGCAAGGCCCTCGTGCGCAGTCGTATCACGCCGCAGGTGCGCGCCGAGGTGGCTGCCACCGAGGGGGTGAAGACCGTCGGTGGACTCGGCAGTGTCCAGCTGGGTGCCCGACCCGGGACCGCCCCCGAGAGCCGTGACCTGGTTGCCACCGTGCTCTTCGGCTACCAGCTCGCGCCGCGGGGGCTGCCCGCCCAACCCCCGGCGCAGGGCACGGTGATCGCCGACACCTCGTTGCAATCCCGCGGGGTGTCCAAAGGTGACATCCTGCTGCTCGGCCCACGCCGGTCCAAGGTGAAGGTGGTCGGTTTCGTGTCCGACACGCGCTATGTGGGCCAGGACAGCCTCTGGGGATCGCTTGCCACGTGGCGTCGCGTGGGAGCCGCGAATCGGCCCGGTGTGGGCACCGGCGGCACGGTGCAGGCCCTGGTCGTGCAGACCGCTGCCGGCGCGGACGCCAACAGCGTCGCCGGCGCCATCGATCGGGCGACCGGCGGGGCGACCGAGACCCTCACCCGCCAAGCGGCCATCGACGCCCTGCCGGGGGTGTCTCAGCAGAAGGCGACGTTCTCACAGATCATCGGGGTGACGATCGTCATCGCGGTGATCGTGATCGCCCTGTTCTTCGCCCTGGTCACCGTCGAGCGAGTCGCGCTGTACGGGATCCTCAAGGCAATCGGTGCGTCGAACGCGACGCTGGTTGCCGGCGTCGTGCTCCAGGCGGTGATCGTCACCCTGGTCGCGGCGTTGATCGGGGTGGTGGCGGCGCTCATCGTGAACGCTCTCGTGCCGGCCGGGGGAATCCCCTTCGAGGTGATTCCGTCCCGGCTCGTCTCCAGCGTCCTGGGGCTGTTGGTGGCCGCGGTGGTGGGGAGCGCCTTCTCGCTGCGGCGGGTGCTGCGCATCGATCCGGCATCCGCGATCGGAGCAGGCTCGTGAACCAGAACGAACGGAGAATTCGATGACCGCATCGGCGGTGTTGACGATGGAAGGTGTGACCAAGGTTTACGAGGTCGGCGACGATCAGGTCGTGGCCCTCGACCACACCGATTTCACGGTCGGCGCGGACGAGATCGTCGCGCTCGTGGGTCCATCGGGCTCGGGCAAGACGACACTCTGTTCGATCGCGGGGGGCCTGCTCACCCCGACCGGCGGACGGGTCCTGGTGGCCGGCCAGGACATCTCCGAAGCGTCGTCGCGTGAGTTGACCGACTTCCGGCGAACGACGGTCGGGTTCGTGTTCCAGTCCGTGAACCTCGTGCCGTTCCTCACCGCCCGTGAGAATCTCCTGGTGGTCGACGAGCTCGCGGGTCGCCGGAGCGACCGCGCCAAAGCCGCAAAGCGAGCCGATCAGCTACTCGAGGAGCTCGGCCTGGCCGACCGGGCGGCAAACCTGCCCTCCCAGCTCTCGGGCGGACAGCGTCAGCGGGTCGCGATCGGTCGGGCCCTCATGAACGATCCCAGCCTCGTCCTCTTCGACGAGCCCACCTCGTCGCTCGATTCGAAGCTCGGCGATCAGGTCGTCCACCTGATCAGGGACGAGATGAAGCGGCGGGGCATCGCCGCGGTGATGGTGACCCACGACGACCGCATCACCCACTACGCGGATCGCACCGTTCACATCGAAGACGGTCGGATCAGCGAGTAAGCCGACGGGCGCTGTCGTCCACCTGCCAGAATGCTCCTCGTCCGTCGAAGCGATGAACCGGGGTACGACATGCATCGGGTGACCAAGCTCTTTGCGGCGATCGCCGCGACGCTGTTCCTGCTGGGCGCGGCCGGCTGTTCGAGCTCATCTTCGACGGCGCGCACCCAGGACTCGACCTCGACGACGAAGCCCGCCTCGGATCGGGCGCCGTATGCCGAGCAAGGACCCTTCGCGGTCGGCACCCGGACGTTGCATCTCGCCGACGGGCGGCGTGTGGTGGTGTGGTATCCGGTGGCCAAAGCCGACACCGCCGGGTACGACAAGGCCTCGGTGGACATCGTCAGCCTGTTGAGCCCCGAGCTCCAAGCGAAGATTCCGGCGGCCGATCGCGTCAAGTACCCCGTCGACGCCTACGTCGACGCGCCGGCCAGGGCGAACAAGGGTGGATGGCCGGTGGTGGTCTTCAGCCACGGCTACGCCGGATTTCCCGAACAGTCGGTCACGCTGACGACGCACCTGGCGTCCTGGGGGTTCCTGGTCGCCGCCCCCGATCACGTCGAGCGGTCCCTCGACGGCCTCCTCGGTACCGCGGCGAAGGGCGTGGCGAAGTCGAGTGATCCGGAGGTGCTCCGGGCGACGCTGGATCTGATCGAGCACGATTCCAACGACGCCGCGTCGCCACTCCACGGCCTGGCCGATCCTTCGAAGGTGGCCGTCGCCGGGCACTCCGCCGGCGCGAGCGCCGCGTATGAGACCGCTGCCGCCGATCCGCGTTTCAAGGCTTTCATCTCCTACTCGGTGGGTTTTGGCGACAAGGGCGGTGCGAGCGCGCAGATCCCCGCCCCACCGGAGGTGCCCGGCATGGTCATGCTCGGTACCCACGACGGCATCATTCCCCCCGCCGCGACGGAGCAGGTGTACGCGAAGATGAACCGTCCCAAGGTGCTGGTGAAGATCGCCGGTGCCGGCCACCTGGTCTTCTCCGACATCTGTCTCATCGGGGGCTCCAAAGGTGGGATCGTGAACATCGCGAAGAGCCTGAAGCTCCCGATTCCGGCGTCGCTGCTCAAGCTCGGATCGGATGGATGCGGGACGGGCTACCCGCCGGTGGACAAGGCCTTCCCCGCCATCGACCAATTGAGCGTCGCGTTCCTCCGCGCCGCCCTCGGCCTCGACGCCGAACCGAAGGGTCTGAGCACGGCGGCCGTGCGGGGTTTGGGCACCCCGGTCACCGTCACCGTGGACTGGTAGCTCGCCGGCTGCGACGGCTCCGCCGGACGATTCCGGTCCGAGCCCTAGCGGAGCCGGCCCAGCACCCGACCGGCGACCTCGATGGCGAGGTTCTTCAGTCCCAGTCGGCGGAGGTCGCGGACCGAGATGACCCGCATCTCGACACTCACCCGCCCGGTGAGGAGTTCCCGCATCAAGGCCGACCACGAGGACTCCACTCCGGTCACGGCACGCTGGAGGTCGGCCTCGAACCTGCAGGAGGTGACGAGGTCGCCAAGTTGGAGCTTCACGCCGAGCCGGCCGGCGATCGAACGGATGAGCGGCCAGGTCCGTTCCCCGGTGATTCCGGCGTACACCCGTGATTTCGGGCAGTCCCGAAGCGTCGCCACGAGCCCACGCACGACGACGATGGCGGAGCTGATCGGTTCGGTGAGCACGTATTCGCGGTCGATGACGACGCAGGTGCCGTCGTCGGTGCGGATCAGATTGCTCGGGACGGCGTCGAACAGGTCGCCGTCGATCGCGCCGTCGTGTTCGATCTCGCCGAGATGATCGATCCAGGGTCGAAGTTCGTCGATCAGGGTGTCGAGTGGTCGTCGCGAGACGTCGACGGCCGCCCAGATGCCGGTCGCGATGGTCGTGTGGGGCAGGCACGCTTCGCGGTGGACTCCCCGCGACACGAGTCGACTTCGCCCCGTGACGGGAAACGACGGTGGTTCGTTCCGTGGCGTGACCAGGCGGCGGTGCACCTGGGGACTTTCGGAATCGATCGCATCGACCTGCCACATGGAACGCAGTTCGGCTCGGCGATGGTTGTACGTGTACCGGATCGCATCCCAGCTCTGGATCTGGTCACGGGGACGATCCGTCCCGGGTGAGGCGAACACCAGGAACGAGTTCGCCACGTCGGGGAGAATGCCCGACATCGCCGCCTGCGCCGTGACCGCAGCTTCGTCGAACGAGTGGCTCGTGAGTGGATCCGGGGTCGATCCGGCCGGTTTCCGCTTGGCGGTGAATGCCGACAACGCCGCCGCATGTGGGGAGCGTGCCGCGGCGTCGGAGAGCACGATCTCGGGGAACTTGTAGTCGGGCAGCGGATAGCTGAAATGGCGGGTCTCGAAGCCGGCCCCGGCGAAGAGTCCGTCGAGCTGCGCTCGCGACCAGGTGTTCGCGGTGTCCTCGCGTGGATACCCGTGGATCCCCTCGAAAGGTCGTGCCGTGTGGTCCTCGGGGACGCCCCGGAGGTACTTGAGCCCGAACTTGTTCTCGATCGCCAGCACGAGCCAGCCGTCGTCGGCGACCAGGTTGCGCAGGCGGCTCAGAAATCGGTGCGCCGGCTCCGGGTCGTCGGTGAACGTCGGGGAGTATTCGAGCACGCCGATACAGAAGACCACGCCGAAGGGCCGGCGCACCTCGAGACGGTCGATGTCCGAGGTCGCGACGGTGACGTTCCCCAGGTCCCGGGTCCGCAAGGAAGCGACCTTCGCCCGATCCGGATGACCTTCGACGGCGACGACCTCGTCGAAGGTTTCCCCCAGGTAGCGGGTGATCGTGCCGCAACCGGCCCCGACTTCGAGCACCGGTCGATCGGTGGGCCAGTCGAATCCACGGACGACACTGGTCCGTCGGGGACTCAGGTAGTAGGACGCGGGCCAGACGTCGGCGAGTTCCTCGAGTTCGGGCGAGGTCGAGGACAGATCCGTGGCGGAACCGATGATCCGCGGCAGGTCTCGCGCGGCGAACGGGTCGTTGTCGTAGGGAACCGCCGTCCCCGAGGAGAAGAGGTTCTCGCGACCGGCGTCGCGGACCCACTCCCCGCCGAAGTGGCTTCGCAGGCGTGCGGCATGCCGGTCGTCGACGGCGGTTTTCGCATCAGTCGGCTCGGGTGGTGGCACGGTCACTTCCTCTCAACCAGAGGTAGGACACTGTAGAAGACGCGCCGGGTGGCCCGGCCGCGCATGCCGTTCGGAGCGGTCACCGGTAGCGCCGGGACCAGATCAGCGCGAGTTCCTCACGGGTGGCCGCGAATGGATCGACCGGTCGTCCCGCCAGGCGGCGACCCAGGTTCCAGATCAGATTCACGATCGAGGCCGAGGTGAGTGCGACCTGCATCGACCGGAGACCCCCCCATTTCTCCGCGTAGCGACGTCTGGCAGTGAGGAGCCACCGGCGCTGGTTCGTGCGATCCGAGCTCGACGCACCACCGGCGTGGGTCGCCACGATCGATCCGAGTTGGACCGAGGGTACCCCATGGTCGGTGAGGCGGCGCTGGAGGTCGATCTCCTCGCAGTTCATGTGGAACCGCTCGTCGAAACCTCCCACTGACCGGAAGGTCGCAGTGGGCAGCAGCAGTGCGGCACCGACCAACCAGTCGACGCGGCGGTCCGCGGCGGAGTTGTCCAGGTCGTAGCCCACCGCGTGTTCCAGATACGAGGTGGTGCGGAGCCGGGCCAGGGGAATGAGCCACTCGACGAACAGGTGGGAGATGCGTGGAGCCCGACGGGCCGAGTGCTGGTCGTTCCCGCGTTCGTCGACGATCCGCGGTCCCACGACGGCCGGCATCCACGTCTGGGCTCCGGCCACGAGTCGATCGACGAAATCCGATGGGAAGGTGAGATCGCTGTTGAGAATCAGGATCCAGTCGCCCTTCGCTTCGTCGACACCCGTGTTCACCGCGCTGCCGAAACCGCCGTTCGTCTCCCTGCGGATCACGCGGATTCCGGCACGGTCCTCGAACGGTTCGGGTGACGCGTCGTCCACGAGGATCACCTCGAGGTTCCGGTCGGTCTCCTGGTGGTCCAGTGCGTCGAGCAACGCGGACGGGATGCTCGAGTCCCCGTAGTGGGGGATGACGATGGAGATCAATGCCGGCGGCGTCTGGGTCACGTGGCGCTCTCCCACTCGGGCCAGAGCGTAGCGCCACCATGCCGAGGTCACGGCATCGCCCGTGCGCTGTGGACCCGATCGAGCGACCGCGCGGTGCGCCACCAGGTTGCGACAGGGTCACCGCTTCTCGGGGAGGGGCAGGCAGGGACAGACGGTCCAGATGTTGCCAGCACTGGGGAATAGCGTCATCAAAGAAGAAAACTTGACAATGTTGTTGTCACCTCGGTCGTCGAGCAGTAGCATGAACCACAGCACCTGATTCGACACTGCACTCAAGGAGGCAGATGATGTTGTTGCGTACCGATCCTTTCCGTGATCTCGACACCCTCGCCCAACAGGCGTTCGGAACCCGTACCCGACCGGCCGCGATGCCGCTCGACGCCTATCGGCAGGGCGACACCTTCACGGTGAAGCTCGACATTCCCGGTGTCGAACCGTCCTCCATCGACCTGACGGTGGAGAAGGACGTGCTCACCGTGACCGCCGAACGTCGTTGGGAAGTCGCCGACGACGTCCAGGTCGTGGCATCTGAGCGTCCCCAGGGCAGCTACCGGCGACAGTTGTTCCTCGGCAAGAGCCTCGACGCCGAGCGGGTCGAGGCCGACTACAGCAACGGCGTGCTCACCGTGACGATCCCCGTCGCCGAGCAGGCCAAGCCTCGCAAGGTCGAGGTGACCGCCGGCAAGGCATCAGCGGCCATCGAGACCTCCGCCGCCTGAGCGGGGAACGCGCATCTGCTTCTCGGCCGCCGGGGTGGCCAGGTCCACCCTTCCGCCGTCCCAGCGGCCACTCCTCACGTGTTCAGCAGCTCGCCCAGCGCCCGCATCCAGGTGCGGGCGATCGACGCATTCGTGCGCCCGAGTGAACTGCGTTGCAGATCCCACGACTCGAACGAGCAGAGACTGTCGATCAACGCCACGAGATCGTCGGGCTCGCCTGGATCCGCGGCGATCTCGGGGGCGAACTGCCGCCGCACCTGTTCGACGAAGGTGGCACGCGCCCGTGTGAGGCTCTGCTCGAACAGCGGATCGTCGTAGGCGCGGGCGCGGGCCAGGCGGGCAATCGGCGCGATGGTGTCGTACAGCCGGAGACGGGCACGCACGAAATGCTCGATCCGGTCGGGTGGTGAGCCGATGCCCAACTCGGGAATCTCGAACAGGTCGGCAAACCGGGTGAAATAGCGCTCCAGGGTTTCGCGCTGCAGATCGTCCAGACCGTCGAAATATCGGAAGATCGACGAGACCGAGACCCCGGCGCGCGCCGCGATCGCTTCGATGCCGGGAACGCCCCTGCCTTCGGTGAGCAGTTCGAACAGGGCGTCGACCACCGCGTCACGGTTGCGAAGCCGCCGGGCGCGTCGTCCGTCTTCCAGGGCGATCGTCGGGGTCTTCATGATTGCGCAGCGTAGCCAGGCGGCCGCCTCCGAACGTGGACAACTATTGCTAGTGCTAGTGTCACAATTCTCCGTCCACTCCGCCCGAGGTCGTCCCGTCCATGGCCACAATCAGCCAACGCCGAACCATCGCCGCCCCGGTTGACACGGTCTGGGAGACGCTCGCGGAGTTCGGCTCGATCGCCGACTGGGCCGCGAACGTGACCCACTCCGAGATCGTCACCGAAGCCGTCGAGGGAGTGGGCGTCACACGGAGAGTCCAGGCCGGCAACCAGACCCTGCTCGAGCGGGTCGTCACCTGGGATCCCGGCGACACGTTGGCCTATGAGCTGATCGGCCTCCCCAGGATCGTGCGCGAAGCCGAGAACCGCTGGACCCTGAAGTCCATCGGCGGGCAGTGCGAGGTCGAACTCACCTCCACGGTGTGGACCGGTCCGCGGCCTCCCCAAGCGGTGGTGGGCGCGGTGATCTGCCGGTTCCTCGGTCGCGTCGGCGCGACGCTGCTGGACGGACTGAAAACGCGAATCGAGAAAGGTGCCGTGTGAGCGATCCTGAGACCGTGCCGGCCGCAGCCGACGGCCGCCCCGACGTCGTGATCATCATGACCGACGAGGAACGGGCCATCCCCTGCTACGAACAGCCCGATGCCGCACCGGCACTCGCCGAATGGCGGGACCACACCCTCACCGGACGCAAGTGGTTCGAAGACCACGGGGTCTCCTTCACGCGCCACTACACCGGATCGCTCGCGTGCGTTCCGAGCCGCCCCACGATCTTCACCGGGCAGTACCCGGATCTGCACGGGGTGACCCAGACCGACGGGCTCGGCAAGATGGCCGACGACTCGCGCCTGCGCTGGTTGCGGGAAGGCGAGGTGCCCACGCTCGGCAACTGGTTCCGCGCCGCGGGCTATGACACCCATTACGACGGCAAGTGGCACATCTCCCACGCGGACCTGGTCGACCCCGCCACCGGCGGACCCCTGGCCACCAACGACCCCAGCGGAGTGGTGGACGAGGTGGCGGTGCAGCGCTACCTGGATGCCGACCCGTTGGGGCCCTTCGGCTTCTCCGGGTGGGTCGGGCCCGAACCCCACGGGGCACGCCTGCGCGACAGCGGTCTGGTCCGCGACCCGCTCATCGCGGCGCGCGTCGTGGCCTGGTTGAACGACCGGTACGCCCGTCGACGCCGGGGCGACACGGATGCCTTGCGCCCGTTCCTGCTGGTGGCGAGCTTCGTGAACCCGCACGACATCGTGCTCTTTCCGGCCTGGGCGCGGCGGAACCCCCTGCAGCCCTCACCACTCGACCCGCCGCCGGTGCCCCCGGCCGCCAGTGCGTCCGAGGACCTCAGGGACAAACCGGCCGCCCAGATCGCCTACCGGACCTCGTATCCGACCGGGTATGGGCTCGCGCCGGCGGTACGCCGGGTGTACCGGGATCGGGCCCAGGACTACCGGAACCTCTACCAACGGTTGCACGCCGAAGGCGACGGATCGATCGACCGGGTGAGAAGGGCGGTGACCGAACAGAGCGACACCGACACCGTGCTCGTCCGCACGGCCGACCACGGCGATCTGCTCGGGGCCCACGGCGGGCTGCACCAGAAGTGGTTCAACCTGTACGACGAGGCGACCCGGGTGCCGTTCGTGGTGGTCCGCACCGGCACCAGCGCCACCGGGGCGCGCCGGATCGACGCGCCGAGCTCCCACGTGGACGTGGTTCCGACCTTGTTGGCCGCGGCCGGCGTCGACGTCGAGGCGACCGCAGCCGCACTCTCCCGCACCTTCAGCGAGGTCCATGCGTTGCCCGGCCGCAGCCTGCTCGGGGTGGTCGACGGCACCGACGAGCCCGACCCGGGTCGCACGGTGTATCTGATGACCCGCGACAACGTGCTCGAGGGCGACAGCCTCGCCTCTGCGGTGGCCCGCAGGATGGGACGCGTCGAACATCCACCCAAACCAGTTCGGATCCAGGTGGCTGCGCACGTGGCGTCGAACTTCGAGGGCATCGTCTCCCGCGTCGACGAGGAGGACGCCGAACGCGGCGCCGGGCACCTCTGGAAGCTGGTACGGACCTTCGACGACCCGGCCACCTGGACCGAGCCGGGTGTGCGGCACCTCGCGGCCAGCCCGCCGACCGGCGACGAGTACCGCACCGAGCCCCTGGCCGACCAGTGGGAGCTCTACGACCTCACCGAAGATCCGATCGAGCTCCACAACCGGGCCGCCGACCCCGAGGCGAAGGCGGTGCGAGCGCATCTGGAGGTGCGACTCGGTGCGGCGCGGGCTGCATCGATTCCCGAGCGGAACACCCCCTGGCCCTATGTGGCTCGCCGACCGACGGCCGGACCACCCGTCCAGTCGCCGCCACCTCCGGCCCGTGCGGCGCGCCGCCTGCTCCAGCGCGTCGGACTGCATCCGGAGGATCCGGTCGGCGACCCGGGCTACGACCTGGTGGGCAAACGCGTGCTCGTGGTGTGCACCAACCACGGGGTGCTCGACGTCGGCAAACCGACCGGGGTGTTCGCCAGCGAGATGACCGTGCCCTACTACGCGTTCGCCGACGCCGGCGCGACCGTCGACCTGGCGAGCCCGCAGGGTGGCACGATCCCGGTCGATCCGTTGTCGATGCGGGCCGCGCTGCGCACCGCGGCCGACGATCGTCTGCTCGCCGACGACGAGCTGCGGAGCGCGCTCGACGACTCGCTGGCGGTGGGGGATCTCGACGCGGACGACTATGCGATCGTGTATCTCGCCGGTGGCTGGGGAGCCGCATTCGACCTGGGCGACTCGGTGGAGCTGGGCGCGCTGGTCACCGCGGCCAATGCCAGGGGTGCCGCCATCGGCGGCATCTGCCACGGACCACTCGGCCTGCTGCAGGCGAAAGGGGTCGACGGTGCACCCTTCGTCGCCGGACGCCGGATCAGTGCGGTGACCGACAAGCAGGTGCACGAACTGGGAATCGAGGCCACCCCCCGGCATCCCGAGTCCGACCTGCGGGCCCGAGGAGCGCGGTTCGAAAGCGCGACGGCACGGCGCGACGTGCTGGCCAATCACTGGGTCGTCGACGGCAACCTCGTCACCGGTCAGAATCAGAACGCCGGCCCGATGGTCGCCCGGGAGCTGATGCGCCTGGCTGCCGCCGGGGCGAGCCAACCGACAGATTGAGAGCGACCCCCATGGCGACACCCGACTGGTTCGAAGGGAAGATCGGTACCACCCACCTCGATTCCGAACCGCACTTTCCTGTTCCCCCGCATCCGGGGAGCGATGCGCCCAACGTCCTCGTGGTGCTGCTGGACGACACCGGGTTCGCCCAGCTCGGCTGTTACGGGTCGGACATCGACACGCCGCACATCGACGAGCTCGCCACCCGCGGCGTGCAGTTCACGAACTTCCATGTGACCCCGCTGTGTTCTCCGACCCGGGCGTCGCTGCTCACCGGCCGGTCCCAGCATGCGGTGGGCATGCGGGCGCTGTCGAACTTCCAGACCGGCTTCCCCAACCAGCTCGGCCACATCACCAACCACGCCGCCACGGTCGCCGAGGTGCTGGGCGCGGCTGGCTGGGGCACGTTCTGTGTCGGAAAATGGCATCTGGCCCCCATGGAGCAGTGTTCGGCGGCCGGACCCTTCGACCAGTGGCCACTGGCGCGGGGGTTCGACCGGTTCTACGGGTTCCTCGACGGCGAGACCGACCAGTTCCATCCGGATCTGACCTGCGACAACCACCCGATCGACCCGCCTGGCCGTCCCGAGGACGGCTACCACCTCTCCGAGGATCTCGTCGATCAGCTGTTGAAGATGATCGCCGATTCCCGAGGGGTGCGTCCGGATCGCCCCTTCTTCGCGTACCTGCCCTTCGGCGCCACCCACGCGCCGCACCAGGCCCCGCCCGAGTACCTGGCCAAGTACCGCGGCCGCTACGACGACGGCTGGGACGTCCACCGCCGTCGGTGTTTCGAACGGCAGCTGGAACTCGGGATCATTCCGGCGCACACCAAGCTGGCGCCGCACAACCCGGGAGTCGAGGCCTGGGACGACCTGCCGGAGAATCAGCGCCGCCTGGCCGCGCGCCTCCAGGAGGCGTTCGCGGCCTTTCTGGACCACACCGACGACCAGATCGGACGGCTCGTGGCCGGCCTGGAGCACCTCGGAGTGCTGGACGAGACGATCATCGTCCTGATGGCCGACAACGGCGCCTCGCAGGAGGGGGGACCCTACGGGGTGATGCACGAGATGAAGTTCTTCAACGGCATCTTGGAGACCCCCGACGAGGCCGTGCAGCGGATCGACGACATCGGTGGCCCGCACAGTCACACGAACTATCCGTGGGGATGGGCGCAGTGCGGCAACACCCCGTTCCGTTGGTACAAGCAGAACACGCACGAGGGCGGCGTGCACGTGCCGATGATCTGGCACTGGCCGGAGGGACTGGGCGAAACCGCGGCGGGGACGAAGCGGACCCAGTTCGTCAACGTCGCCGACGTGGTGCCGACGATCTACGAGCTCGTCGGCGTGAGCGCACCCGAGACCTTCCGCGGTTTCGACCAGCTGCCGGTGACCGGCACGAGCTTCGCGTCGGTGCTGTCAGACCCGGAGGCGCCGGCGACGAACACCACGCAGTATTTCGAGATGGGCGGGTCGCGGGCGATCGTGGTGGGGGACTGGAAGGCGGTGCAGAAGCACACGCCGCGGGCCGACTACGCAACCGAGACCTGGGAGCTGTTCAACCTGGGAGACGATCCGTCCGAATGCAACGATCTCGCCGAAGCCGAGCCCGACAAGCTGGCCGAGTTGATCGACGTCTGGTGGGCCGAAGCCGACCGCCACGGCGTGCTGCCGCTCGACGACCGTCTGATCGAGTTGTTCGGCGCCCGGTTCCGGGACAACTCGGCACACCCCGCCGACCGCCGCTACGTCTACCGGCCACCTCTGTCACCGATCCCCGCCCAGGCGTCCGCTGCGATCGGCGGACGCAGCTTCGATCTGACCGCGCGGGTCACCCGGGCGGCCGCCGACGAGGGCGTGTTGTTCGCCACGGGTACCGAGAACTCGGGGATCTCGGTGTTCGTGCAGGCCGACCGGCTGGTCGTGGACTACAACGCCTTCGACGACCACGTCGTGGTCGAGTCGTCCGTGGCCGTACCCGCGGGAACCTGCGAACTGGGCGCGCGCTTCCGCCGCGGCGAGGGTCTCGCCGGGTCGGTGACGATCACCGTCGACGGCGTCGAAGCGGGTACCGCGGACCTGCCGCTGCTGATGCGGGTGATCTCCTCGGTCGGATCCTCGATCGGTTACGACCACGGCTCCGCGGTGTCGGCCCGCTACGGCGGCGCCAACCCGTTCACCGGCGAACTCCACGAACTGGTGATCCAACTCGTCGCCCGGGAAGGCGCGGCCGACGGGACAGGCCGGGCCGCAGCCCGGGAGGGTCTGGCCCGCCAGTAGCCTCGGGCACCAGCGCGCCCAAAACCACTGGCCGGGATTCGTGGAAGACTCGCCCGGGTGAGTTCCACGCAACTCCCGCCGGGGTGGTACCCCGATCCATGGTGGACCGGGTCGATCCGGTACTGGAACGGTGCCACCTGGACCACCGAAGCCCGTTGGGCGGTTGGCCTCGACCCACCTGCTCCACCCTTGGAGACGTTGCGACGGCCGGCCTTCGGGGTGGCGCTCGTCGCGGTGTTCGCCGTCGTGGCCGTCAGTCGTCTGCTCAACGGGGCCACGGCCCAGTGGGTCACCACCCTGTCGCGGTACGAGATCTCGGAATGGGTCTTCTACGTGGTCGTGTACGGCGGGCTCGGCCTGGTCGTGTGGGGTGTCTGGCGTCGCTACCGCACCGCACCGTTCCGGCGAAATCTCGGGGTGTCGTTCCGTTGGTCCGATCTCGGCTGGGGACCGCTGCTGTTCATCGTCGCGCGCATGGTGCAGATCGGTGTCACGCTGCCGCTCATCTTCATCCCCGCGCTGCGCCGGAGTACGAGCCGGTACTCGGACCTGATGCGCTCCCAACCGATCGGCCTGCTCGTCACCCTGTTCTTCGTGGGGGTGTTCGTGGCGCCCGTCGTCGAGGAGCTGGTCTTCCGCGGCGTGTTCCTCCGCAGCCTGCTCACCCGGGTCAAGGCCCCGGTCGCTGCCATCCTCCAGGGAATCCTGTTCGGCTGCTATCACTTCGCGCCGGTCCTGGGGCTGTACAACATCGTTCTCATCACCGCGAACGGCGCATTCGGTGTGGTTTTCGGATTCGTTGCACTGAAGCGACGCTCGTTGGGGACGGGCATGATCGCCCACTCGCTCACCAACGCGTCGGTGTTCCTGATCATCCTCGCGTCCCGTTGAACCCCGTGGACGATCGCGGCGAGCGGAGTACGCTGATCGACGTCGATCAGCAGGTGTCGTCGGGCTGACCAAGGCAGGGAACCGGGTCGAAACGTGCCAACCGCATGCACCATCGTGGCCGGGAACTACCTGTGTCATGCAAGGGTCCTGGCAGAGTCGTTCGCCGAGTTCCACCCCGGATCACGCTTCGTCGTGCTCGTCGTCGACGACACGCCGGCGTCGTTCCCCGGCGGCGACGTCACCGTCTGGCGACTCGAGGATCTCGGTCAGGACCGGGACGAACTGTTGAGGATGGCCGGCATCTACTCCGCGATGGAGTTCTGCACGGCCGTCAAACCGTGGCTGCTCGCGGCCTGGGGGAATCGAGCGGCGACGACACGGTCGTCTATCTCGACCCCGATGTCGAGGTGTACGCCGCCTTCGACGACGTGGTGGCGCCGGCGGCCACCGAGGGAATGGTCTTGACGCCCCACGTTCTCCGACCGATGCTCCGCGACGGGCGTCACCCCGACGAGGCCGACATTCTGGGTGCGGGGGTGTACAACCTCGGCTTCCTCGCCGTCGGGGAGCGTGCACGATCGTCGGGGTTCCTCGACTTCTGGGCAGAACGTCTGCGTCGTGACGCGATCGTCGACCATCACCGGATGTTGTTCACCGACCAGCGGTGGGTCGACTTCGCACCGCTGTATCCCCATTCGATCTGCCGGGATCCCGGATGCAACGTCGCCTATTGGAACGTATGGGGCAGGCCGCTGGCGATCGGTTCGGACGGCCGACCCGAAGCGGCAGGCCGCCCGCTCCGCTTCTTCCACTTCAGCGGCTTCGACGCAACCCGCCCGCACGTGCTCAGTTCGTACCAGGGCGCCGACCCACGGGTGCGCCTACCCGACCACCCGGTGCTCGCCGGTCTGTGTCTCCAGCACGCACAGCACCTGATCAGGGCCGGGTACCTCCAGGACCGCCTCCTGCCGTACCAGTGGGGCGCAACCCGGGACGGGCTGGTCCTGACGACTCCCATCCGGCGTGCGTACCGGGCGGGACTCGCAGCGGCCGAACGGGCCGGAGCCCCGCTGCCACCGGGCCCATTCGATCAGGACGGGGGCGCGTCGTTCGGGAAATGGTTGCTTTCGCGCAGCGATCCCGGTGGGATTCCCCAGGTGCTGATGGGCCGCTGGGAGTCCGAAGGTGGGCTCCGCGTGCTGTTCCCCGACCCCCGCGGCGAGTCCGGTCCCGGGTTCATGGCCTGGTTGGACGAGCACCGGGCCGAGGGCCAGTTGCCGGCGGACATGGAAGAAACGGCCATCTCGGAGGTGTCGCTCCCGCCTCCGCTCGTGCAGGTCACGGCCGTTGCACCGCTCGAGGGCCTGAACCTGTACGGCTACTTCGCGGCCGAGAAGAGCGTCGGCACGGTCGCCCGGCGCGCGGAACGGGCGCTGGCGACCGTCGGAGCGCCGTTCGACCGGGTCCTCGACGAATCGCGGCACGGAGTCGAACGCGATCATGTGGCTCCGGTGTCGCCCAGTCCGTGGCGCTACGACGTCAACGTGCTGTGCGTCAATGCCGACCGGACCGCCGATGCGGTCCGACGGCTCGGTCCGGCTGCGTACGCCGCGCGGCGCACCGCGGGGTTCTGGGCGTGGGAGACCTCCCAGGTACCCGAGAGCCATCTCCGTGCGGCTGAGCTCGTCGACGAGGTCTGGGTCAACAGCAGCTACGTCGCCGATGCGTACCGCACGGCCGGACTGCCGGTGCGGGTGGTCGTCCAGCCCGTTCCCGTTCCCCGGTGGGTCACCGCTCGAACCAGAGCCGACATCGGGTTGCCCGACGGCTTCGTGGTGCTCAGTGCGTTCGACTGGACGAGCGTCGGCGAGCGGAAGAACCCACTCGCCGCCCTGGCCGCGTACACGTCGGCATTCGGCCCCGATGACGGCGCGGCGCTGGTGTTCAAGACCATGAACGGGAATCTCGGCTGGGCGGATCTGGACGCACTCAGAATGGCCATCGGTGATCGTCCGGACGTGCGGATCATCGACCGCTGTGTGGACGCCGCGACGATGACGGCCTACCTGCAACTCTCCGATTGCTTTCTCTCGCTCCACCGGTCCGAGGGTTTCGGGCTGCTGATCGCCGAGGCCATGGCCTGCGCCAGACCCTGCGTCGCCACCGCGCACTCGGGGAACCTCGAGTTCATGGACCCTTCGGTCGCCCATCTCGTCCCCGCCGCGTCGGTGCCCATTTCCGATTCGGTGCCCGTCTACGGCGGCCTCGGTTCCTGGGCCGAACCGGATGTCGAGGTGGCCGGCGAGCTCCTGCGGCGGGTGCGGGACGATCCTGAGGGCAGCCGGATCCTGGGCGAGCGCGCCAGGGCACGGATCGCGGGGTGCCACGACCTCGAATCAGCCGGCCGTTCGTTCGTGGCGGCGGCCGAAGCGCTCCGTACGGGTGCAGGGGTGCGAGGGTGAACACCGACGATGCCGCGGAGCGCCGCGTCACAGCCGCCCGGGCATGGGACGGGTCGTCGGCGGCTACGCCGTCGGCCGGCGACGTGGCGGCGCTCGTGCCCCCGCCCGCGGCGGATCCCTCGGTCACCGTTCTCACGCCGTGCCACGACGACGGAGACTTTCTCCTCGATGCATTGGCGAGCGTCAGACTCTGCGCGGCGGAGGGATTGGAGATGATCGTGGTCGACGACGGGTCGACCGATCCGTTCACCTGCGAAGTGCTGGAGAAGGTCCACGCGGCAGGCGTCACCGTGCTCGCCTCCGAGGGGCTCGGCCCTGCCGGTGCCCGCAACACCGGGCTCGGACGCGCGCGGGCCGACTACGTGCTCCCCCTGGACGCCGACAACCTGCTGCGTCCGGGGTACGTGCACGCGGCGCTGGAAGTGTTGGATGCCGACGAGACCGTTGCCGCGGTGCACGCAGACGTGCTGCAATTCGGGCTCGAGCATGCGCTGATTCCTGCGCCCCGCCCGTCGGTTTCGGACCTGCTCTCGGGCAACAAGCTGGACACCTGCGCGGTGCTGCGGTTGCGGGCCGTCGAAGCGGTCGACGGGTGGGACGAGCACGTACCGGCCTCCGAGGATTGGGCGATGTGGGTCGCGCTCATCGATGCGGGTTGGTCGCTGTCGACGGTCCGGGTGCTGGGTTCCGACTACCGGGTGCGGAACGGGTCGATGCGTTCGACGCTCAGTGCCCAGGTGCGCCACGACCACCTGGTGCACCTGCTGGGAAAGCACCCGCAGCTGTACGCCGCCCACGCGGTCGACGTGATCGCGAACTTCTCCGGGGCCCTCACGAACCTGGAAGCACGAGGCGACATCTTCGTCGGGGCCACCGGCGGCGAGCGGGCGCTCGTCGACCGACTCGCCGAGGCCGACGAGGCAGTTCGTCAGCGGGAAGTCGAGGCGGGCACGGCACGACAGCGCGCCGCCGAGGCCGAACGGGACCGCCGCGCCGCCGAGCACCGAGCATCCGACCTGGCACGGCGGCTCAGCGCTGTCGAGGCCGAAATCGAGCGCCTGCACCGACATGCGGCCGAGGTCGAAGCCACCAAGCTGTTCCGTTACACGCGCGCCCCGCGACGGCTCTACGGAAGGCTGCGCAACGGCGGCCGGCCCTGAGGGTCGGCCACAACCTTCGAACGCCGAACCTCAGAGGCCGAGCTCGTCGCGTGCGTACTGCTTGAGTCGTTTGTAGTCGACCTTGGCGTTCGCGGCCCGACCGATGGTGTCGATCTCGATGATCCGCTTGGGCGCCTTGTAGGCCGCGAGCTGCGCTTTGACATGCGCGATGAGCACGGCTTCGTCCACCCCGATGGCAGGGTCGGCGGGTTGGACCACGGCGACAACCGCCTCGCCGAACTTGTCGTCGGGGACGCCGACCGCCACCGCATCGAAGACGCTGTCATGCGTCTTGAGCGCCTCTTCGACCTCTTCTGGGAAGACCTTCTCGCCGCCGGTGTTGATCACGACCGAACCGCGCCCGAGCAGGGTCAGGGTGCCATCGGCTTCGACCTGGGCGTAGTCGCCGGGGATCACATACCGCTCGCCGTCGATCGTGACGAAGGTGCGGGCGGTCTTCTCCTCGTCCTTGTAGTAGCCGACGGGTACGTAGCCCTTGAGTGCCACCCGACCGGCCTGACCCGAGCCGGGTTCGACGTCGTTGTTCGCCTCGTCGATCACCCGGGCATTCTCACCGAGCGTGAACTTCGCCGTGTGCGACGTGCCCCCCGCGGTCGACGTCGACTGACCCATGCCGACCGCTTCGGAGGACGAGAATGCGTCGACGAGGACCATGCCGGGCTGGTACTCGAGCAGTCGCTTCTTGGACTCTTCGCTCCACATCACCCCGGAGGAGGCGATGAGGAACAGGCTGGAGAGGTCCCAGCGGTCCGGTTCGGCGTCGAGCGCGGCCAGGATCGGTTTCGAGAACGCGTCTCCGACCAGGGCGATCTGCTGCACCTTTTCGCGCACGACGGTGTCGAGCAGTTCGACCACGTCGAAGTTCCGGCTCTGCAGAGTGACCGTGCACCCACCGAGCGACAGAATGATCAACTGGGTGAACTGACCCGTCCCGTGCATGAGGGGGCAGGCCGGGAGACCGATCGGCCCCGGTGCCTGCACCGCGTTGCGGATGACCTCGGCGTCGACGCCGTTGCGCACGTCGGGGAGGAAGTTCCCGATCAGGTTCCTGATCAGGTCGTCCTGACGCCACATCACTCCTTTGGGCATCCCGGTGGTGCCGCCGGTGTAGGTCATCAGCAGGTGGTCGCCACTCCGGCCCCACGGTCCCTGGACGGGACGCTCACCGGGCTCGTATTCAGCCGCATCCTCATAGGGCGTCGCCCAGTCGGGACAGGGTCCGGAGGAATCGTCCACCCACAGCCACGTCGTCACCCGGGGAACCTGGGTCCGGATCCGCTCGATCGTCGCGGTGAAGGTGCCGTGGAAGACCACGGCGACCACGTCCGCGTTGTCCCAGAGGTAGACCAACTCGGCGTCCGCGTACCGGAAGTTGGTGTTGATGGGTACGAGTCCGGCCTTGAACGAGGCGAACACCGACTCGAGGTATTCGGGGCAGTTGTAGAGGTACTGGGCGACCTTGTCCTGCTCGACGACACCGCGGTCCAGAAGGAATCTGGCCACTCCGTCGGCCCGTCGGTCGAACGTGGCCCAGTTCCACCGTTGGTCACCCTGGATCTGGGCGGGCGCGTCGGGGAGCTGGCCCGCCGCGATCTCCCAGATATCTGCAAAGTTCCAGCCGGTCATGCGTTCCCCTTCGGCGGCATCGGAAATTGGATCGGCCACGAGTGTAGGCACGACCGCACCCCTCAGCTCTCCTCGATCTCGTGGCAGACGTCGCCGAAGTGGTTGGCGCCGATCACGGTCGCCCTGCACCGCTCGAGTGCCACCCCGGTGTCGGCACGTTCGATGCCGTTCGCGTTGACCGCAGCGTCTTCGCAATCTGCGAGGACGACGGTTCGCGATGCCCGGAGTCGATTGCCGGCCACCTGGACGTCACGGGACCCGCGCACCTCGACGGCGCAGTCGTCGGCGAGGACGGCACAGGCGCCGATCAGCACGGACCTGCTGTCGGTGATCGAAACACCCGTGCGCGCCTCCGTGATCGCCGCGGCCTCGATCCGGGCGTCGGAGCCGTTCTGAACGGTGATCGCGGTGGCGCCGACGCCGCCGGGCGCTTCGACTCGCCCCCCGGTGATGTGCGCACCGTCGACGTGCAGCAAGCGGATCCGCCCGGGAGTGAGGTCGGTCCAGAGGATGCGTGCGTCTTCCACGTGCGCCAACTCCAGATCCCCGACCAACGCACACGCCTCGATCCTGAGGTGGCGCACGTTCCGGGCGTCCACGGCGACGCCTCCGGCGTTCGCAACGAGTCGGAGGTGGGCGAGGTGGACGTCATCGCCGTCGATCTGCACGAGGGGTCCCGGGCCGGTCAGTGCTGCCGGCACGGGCGTCGGCAGATGCTTGCGGGCCTCCGTGGGAAGGTCGGGCGGCGCCGGACCCCGGACGGTGACCCCGGCGGGAATCCGCAACGGGAGGCGCTCGCTGGTCGCGCCGTAGCGTCCTCGCCCGATCTCCACGACCGATCCGTGACGGGCTGCTCCCAGCGCGGCCGTGATGCTCGATCGCGCCTCGCCGTCCAGCGTGACACGTCCCGGACCCGGCCCGGAGACCACCTCGAGTCGGAACGGGGACGCGGCGGCCATCGTCCAGGCACGCTACCGTCACGGACCGCATGGACTTCGAGCTTCCTCCCGACGACGACCCTCGCCGTGCCCAGGTACGCGACTGGATCGCCGATCATCCCGATCCCGACGGCGTGGCACTCGCCCACGCGGGCTACGTGGCGCCGCACTGGCCGGAGCCCTACGGGCTCGACGCCGATCCGGTGCACCAGCTGATCATCGACGACGAGCTGCGCCGTGCCGGGATCAAGCGGCCGAACAACCCGATCGGGATCGGCTGGGCGGGCCCGACCCTGCTGCACGCCGGCACACCGGATCAACAACAGCGGTGGTTGCCCGGTTTGCTCTCGGGTGAGGAGACGTGGTGCCAGCTCTTCAGCGAGCCCGATGCCGGATCGGATCTGGCGAGCCTGACCACCCGGGCGATCCGCGACGGGGACGAATGGGTCGTGAACGGCACCAAGATCTGGACGTCACTCGGCCACCTCGCCCGTTGGGGCATCCTCATCGCCCGGACCGACCCGGACGCCGACCGGCATTCGGGCATCACCTACTTCGTCGTCGACATGGAGACACCGGGCATCGAGTTGTCCCCGATCGTCGAGATGACCGGTGCCCACAACTTCAACCAGGTGTTCTTCACGGATGCCCGGATCCCCGACGCGAACCGGGTGGGCGAGGTGAACCAGGGTTGGTCGCTGGCGAAGGTCACCCTCGGCAACGAACGCGTCTCGCTGTCCGAGCCGGGCGCGCTCTGGGGAATGGGGCCCACCGCGGGTGACCTGCTCGCCACCGTGCGTGCCGCGGGCAGCACCACCGATCCGGTGCTCCGGGATCGGATGGCCGCGCTCCACATCGACGCCGAGATTCTCCGCCTGATCCGCCTGCGCACCCTCTCCGCCCGTATCAGCGGGTCCGAACCCGGGCCGGAAGCGTCGATCCGCAAGATCAAGGCCGACGAACACGGCCAGGACATCATGGGCCTCGCCAAGGACCTGGCCGGCGCGGCGGGGTTGCTCGAAGCCGGCGAAGGGACCGGACCGCTCGGTGGCGACCCGGGGATCTGGCACTTCGGCTATCTGTTCTCCCAGGCACTCACGATCGGGGGCGGCACGGGTTCGGTGCAACGCAACATCGTCGCCGAACGCGTGCTCGGCCTGCCCCACGACCACTGATCTCCGATTCGGCGGAACACGTCGCCGGAACTTCGGCCTACGCTTGGGCGTGGCGGCGTTCCCGATCCGGTCGCGGGCACGTCACTGCACACCCGACGACTGGATGACGCAAGGGGATGCATGCGATGAAGGGCCTGATGCAGGACGTTCCGCTGTCGGAGATCATGCTGTTCGAGCGTGCCGAGAAGCTGTTCGCCGACAAGGAGATCGTCACCGGCACCGCGACCGGTCGGGACCGGACGACCTACGGCGCCTGGGCCGAGCGGGCGCGACGCCTGGGCGGGGTCTTCGACGACCTGGGCCTTTCCACAGATGCCCGGGTCGGCACCTTCGGCTGGAACACCGCGCGCCACCTCGAGTTGTACTTCGCTGCTCCCTGCAGTGGCCGGGTCACCCACACCCTGAACATCCGGCTGTTCCCCGAACAGCTCACCTACATCGTCAATCATGCCGCCGACGAGGTCATCTTCGTCGATGGTTCGCTCGCCAAACTGCTGTGGCCGCTGCTCGAAGGCTTCGACACCGTGCGCCACGTCGTGATCATGGACGACGGCGCGCCCGACCTCCCCTCCGATGCCGGCAGGATCCAGCTCCACGACTATGAGGAACTGCTCGCCGCGGCGTCGCCGGTGGAGTGGCACGTCGCAGACGAGAACGACGCCGCGATGATGTGTTACACGTCCGGCACCACGGGCAACCCCAAAGGTGTCGTCTACAGCCACCGGTCACAGTTCCTGCACGCCATGGCCGTGATGGTCGCCGATGGGATCGGAGTCACCGAACGGGACAAGGTCATGCCGGTGGTGCCGATGTTCCACGCGAACGCCTGGGGGATCGCCCACGCCACGGTCGGGGTGGGCGCGGACCTGATCCTGCCCGGTCCGCAGATGGCGCCCAAGGCGTTGGCGGACCTGATCGTCGAGGAGAAGATCACGATCACCGCGGGGGTGCCCACGATCTGGATGGGTGTGCTGCCCGAGCTCAAGGGTCGCGACACGTCCGCGCTGCGGGCGGTGCCCTGTGGCGGTTCGGCAGTGCCGCGATCGTTGTCGGAGGCCTACAAGGCCGAGATCGGCATCCCGATCACCCAGGCGTGGGGCATGACCGAGACCTCCCCGGTCGGCTCGGTCGGCGTGGTCAAGGCCAAGTTCGCGGACGCTTCCGAAGACGAGTTGTTCGATCTCGGCACCACGATCGGCCTGCCGATGGTAGGGGTGAACCTGCGGATCGTCGACCAGGTCACCGGTGACCAGGTTCCCCGGGACGGCGAATCCCGCGGCGAGCTGCAGGCCCAGGGACCTTGGATCGCGAAGAGCTACTACAACGACGATCGCTCGGCGGAGTCGTTCACCGAGGACGGTTGGCTCCGCACCGGCGACGTCGCCACCGTCGACGCCGAGGGATACATCAGAATCGTCGATCGCACCAAGGACGTGGTGAAGTCGGGCGGCGAGTGGATCTCGTCGGTGGAACTCGAGAACGAGATGATGGCCCACCCCAAGGTCGCAGAAGCCGCGGTCATCGGGGTGAAGCACCCCAAGTGGCAGGAGCGTCCACTGGCCTGCGTCGTGGTCAAGCCCGGCGAGGAGCTCACCAAGGACGAGGTGATCGATTTCCTCACCCCGCGGGTGGCCAAATGGTGGTTGCCCGACGACGTGGTCTTCGTCGAGGAGATCCCCAAGACCTCGGTCGGCAAGTTCTCCAAGAAGGACCTACGGACCCGCTTCGCGGACTACCAGTTACCCAACGACTGATCACCCATGGGCGGTGACAAGCAGTTGTTGGTGGTGTGTTCGTCGCGCAGCGGGTCGAATCGGCGCCTGGTCGACGCGCTCATCGCAGGCACCCGCTCCGACGGCGTCGAAGGGGTCGAGGCGCGGCTGGTCGAGCCCCTGGACGCCGGACCGGCGGACGTGCTCGCCACCGATCTCGTGGTGCTCGCGGCGCCGCCGAACATCGGGATGATCAACGGGCTGATGAAGGACTTCCTCGAGCGCATCTACTACCCGTGCCTGGGCACGACCGTCGACAAACCGTGCGCGCTGGTGTGCAAGGGAGACAGCGACGCATCCGGGGCGTTGCGCGACACCGAGAAGGTGCTCACGGGCCTGCGCTGGACACAGGTGCAGAAACCGCTCGTCGTCATCGGCGACATCGCCCCGGCCGATCTGGACGCGGCGCGCGAGTTGGGGGCGACCCTGGCGGGCGGGCTCATGATCGATCTGTGGTGACCGTGCGGATCGCCGCCCGGTCGAATGGTGCCGGAATCCGAGCACGGCCGTAGCCTCACCGGGGTGTCGCGGTACGCATTCGCGCTGAAACCGAAGTGGATCTTCGGCCATGTGATCGTGCTCGTGCTCGTGGTCGTCTTCGTCAATGCCGGGCTGTGGCAGATCCGTCGCCTGCACCAACGACAAGCCTTCAACCGCGGGTCGAGGCGAACATGGTCGCGCCGGTGACCCCGATCGACAAGGTGATCGGAACCTCGACCACGGCGACCGACGTGAAGAACGAGCTCGACCGGAACGTCCGGGCGACCGGGAGGTACCTGGTCTCCCAGGACATCGTGATCAATGCCCAGGCGTCGCCCGAAGGCGTTCCCGGCGTCTGGATCGTCTCGCCGCTGTTGCTCGACGACGGTCGGGTGCTCTTGGTGAACCGGGGCTGGCTGCCCTCGACCGGGCCGGTCGTGTCGACGCCCCCGGGCGCCCAACCGCCCACCGGTCGGGTCACGGTCACCGGCCTGTTGTCCGAGAGCGAGTCCCGGCTCTCCGGGGAATCCGCGGATCGCGGCGGTCGTGCCCAGAGGACGTACCTACGGATCGACGTTCCGGTTATCCAGCGGCAGTTCTCGCAGCGGCTCGTTCCAGGATTCCTGCTGCGTCAGTCCCAGCGGCCACCCGACCCGGGCAAACGCCCCCCGCAGAACCTGGATCGTCCCGTGCTCACCAACGGGCCCCATCTGAGCTACACGATCCAGTGGTTCAGCTTCACCGCGCTGGCCCTCGTCGGCTATCCGCTCCTGTTGTGGCTCGTGGCTCGCGACCGGGAGAAGAAGCGCGGTGGGGGCGACGGCCCGGACGGCGGCTCGGACGATCTGCCACCCGGTGCGTTCGTCGACGATGACGGGGTGCTCGATCTCACCGACGTCGACCGTTGACCCGAGCGCCCCGGGGTGGTGGCGAGGGGCGCCATAGGATCGTGTGGCATGGCCGATGACACCCGCGGGCGAATCCTGGCTGCGGCGGTCGATTGTGTGCGCGTGAACGGGATCGCCAAGACCTCCCTGGATGCGGTGGCCGACCGGGCCGGCGTGGGACGGGCGACGATCTACCGCCACTTTCCCGGCGGCCGTGACGAGGTCTTCGAAGAAGCGATCGCCCGGGAGGTAGCGGTCTTCTTCCGCCGGCTGGCCGACGAAGTCGACGGTTGTGCGGGCCTGGCCGCCCAACTCGAGGTGGGGTTGCCCTTCGCCCACCGGGCGCTTTCCAGCCACGAGGTCTTCCAGAAGGTGGTCGAGACCGAGCCGGAACGGCTGCTGCCTCATCTCTCGATCTCGACTCCGCTGATCATCGATGCGCTCCACGACTATCTGACCCCCTTGCTCGAGGCCGAGGAACTCGATGACGGAGTCGACGTCGACGAGGTGGCCGATTTCCTGGCGCGGATGATCCTCACGTTCACGCGTGGTCAGGGTGTGTGGAATCTCGACGATCCGGACGAGGTGCGCACGCTGGTCCACGGCTACCTCCTCGCCGGTGTGCTCCGGCACCGGAGGGGGCCTCGTGACCGAAGTCACCGGGCCAAACCGTTGACGATGAGACACCGAAGTTCTTAGTGTCTCATCAATGGGGGCAACCGGGGCGTCGCACGTCGCATCCACGAACGTCGAGCAGTCGCTGATCGATGCGGCCGGCGTCCTGTTGGGACGTTGGGGTTATGCGAAGACCAACGCAGCCGATCTCGCCAAGGTGGCCGGCTGCAGCCGGGCGACCCTGTACCGGGTGTTCCCCGGCGGGAAACGGCAGATCATGGGCGCCTACGCGCTCTGCGAGCTCCGCTCCTTCTTCGCGGCCGCCACGGCATCGGCGGCCGAAGCGGAGGACCTGTCCGACGCGTTGAGTTCGGTCATCTCCATTGCCGCTGTCGGACTCGAGGAGCATGCAGGTTTCCAGTTCATGCTCGAACACGAACCGGGCCTGGTGTTGCCCTATCTGGGGTTCAGCAACGTCGATCGGCTCTACCGGCTGGTCACCGACGCCCTCGCCCCGAGCTTCGAACGATTCGTCGGCCCCGATTCCCCGCGGCTGGTCGAGATGGCCGCCCGGATCACCTTGTCCTACGTGTTCCAACCGTCCGAATCGATCGATCTGAGCCGTGCTGAGGACGTACGGCGTCTGGTCGACCGACACCTCATTCCAACCGTTCCCGACAACCTCGCCGTAACCGCCTAGGAGGCACCCCGCAATGACCAATGTCGACACGTCCAGAACCAGCACCGAGCAGATCATCGGTCGACAGGACATCAACGACCTCGAGCAGATCCTGTCGGTGGTGAACACCGACGTCGATGCGCTCGTGCACACGGTGAAGGACAACGCCGACGCGAACTTCACCTGGGACTACGAGAAGGGTGCCCGACCCGGGCTGAACAAGCTCTACGAGAAGGCCAAGAAGAGCCAATGGAACGGCGAGACCGACCTGCCCTGGGACACCGAAGTCGATCAGGAGAAGGTCGTCATGGACAACTCGGTCGCCAACGGCGGCCTGTTCGCCGGCGAGCATGACCTGAGTGGCACCCCGTTCGAGAAGTTCAACGATGACGACTGGCTCAAGTTCGGCATCGAGTCGCAGAATTGGACGCTGTCGCAGTTCCTGCACGGTGAGCAGGGAGCACTGGTGTGCACCGCCAAGATCGTGGAGACCGTGCCCTGGATCGACGCCAAGTACTACGGCTCCACCCAGGTCATGGACGAGGCCCGGCACGTCGAGGTGTTCGCCAAGTACCTGAACGAGAAGCTGAGCGGTCACTACCCGGTGAACGCCCACCTGGGACTGCTGCTCGACGACATCGTCAACGACTCTCGTTGGGACATGACCTATCTGGGTATGCAGATCATGGTCGAGGGTCTCGCCCTGGCGGCCTTCGGATTCATCCGCCAGCTCACCACCGAGCCGCTGCTCAAGCAGCTCCTCAAGTACGTGATGGCCGACGAGGCCCGCCACGTGGCCTTCGGGGTGCTCAGCCTCAAGGAGTACTACGAGGGGCTCACCAATGCGGAGCTGCTCGAGCGCCAGGAATTCGCCTTCGAGGCCGCGGTGCGGATGCGGGACCGCTTTCTGCAGCAGGAGGTCTGGGAGCGCATGGGGGTGCCGGTCAAGGACACCGTGGAACTGGTGATGAATGCGCCCGAGCGCGCCGTGTTCCAGCAGATGCTGTTCACCAAGATCGTGCCGAACTGCAAGAAGCTCGGCCTGCTCGATGCCGGTGACGGCTGGTTGCGCCAGAAGTTCGGCGAGCTGGGCGTGATCCAGTTCGAGGACTGGGTCGACACCGAAGCCGAATACGAGGACTTCTCCGTCGCCGACGAGGTGGCTGCGCAGCGCGCCGAAACCGCCTGACGCCATCCGAAGCCGGCACGCGGTGCGGCGAGAAGCATTGTTAGGATCCGCACCGATGACCGACTTCCCGATGGCAGCGAACTGATGGCGCGCTTCGGGCAGGTCCTCACGGCGATGGTCACGCCATTCGACGACGCCGGACGCCTCGACACCGGAGTCGCGGCAGAACTTGCGAGCTGGCTCGTGGCCCATGGCAGCGACGGCCTCGTGCTCGCGGGCAGCACCGGCGAAGCTTCGGTCCTGCCTGACGAGGAAGACGTGGAGCTGGTCGAAGCGGTGCGCGCCGCGGTCGACGTGCCGATCCTGGTCGGCGGGTCCACCAACGACACCGCGCACAGCGTCGAGCTCACCGCCCGGCTCTCCGCGCTCGGGGTGGATGGGATCCTCTCGGTGTGCCCGTACTACAACCGCCCTTCCCAGGCGGGCATCGAAGCGCACTTCCGGGCCGTGGCCGGGGCCACCGACCTTCCGGTGATCATCTATGACATTCCGATCCGCAGCGGGCGGAAGATCGCCACCAGGACGTTGCTGGCACTGGCCGAGATTCCCAACGTCGTCGGCGTGAAGGACGCGGCCGGCAATCCGGCCGAGACCGCGAAACTCATTGCGGCAGCACCCGAAGGATTCGAGGTCTACTCCGGCGACGACGCGATGACGCTGCCGCTGCTCGCGGTGGGCGCGGTGGGGGTCATCGGGGTGGCCACCCACTGGGTTGGGGAGACCATGGCGGCGATGATCCAAGCGTTCGACTCCGGCGACGTGGCCGCCGCCCGATCGCTGAACGCGGCGATGCTCTCGTCGTTCGAGTTCGAGACGTCCGACGCCACGCCGAACCCGTTGCCGACCAAGTCCATGCTGCGCGCGTTGGGAATCGCGGTCGGCCAGTGTCGCCTGCCGATGGGTGACGCCCCACCCGCGCTCGACGCCCGCGCCGAAGCGCTGGCACACGAGCTGAGATTGTTGGAGATCGCATGAGTTCACCTGTGACAGTCACCTTCCTCGGAGGTCTGGGTGAGATCGGCCGCAACTGTGCGGCGTTCGAATGTGACGGTTCGATCCTCCTGCTCGACTGTGGACTGATGTTCCCCGACGCCGACATGCTCGGCATCGACCTGGTCCTTCCGGACTTCACCTGGTTGCGTGAGCATGCGGACAAGATCGTCGGTCTGGTCGCTACGCACGGCCACGAGGATCACGTCGGTGGATTGAGCTATCTGCTCAGGGAGTTGTCGTTCCCCATCTACGGTTCCGAGCTCACCTTGGCGCTTGCGTCGGGGAGGATCAACGAGGCAGGACTCTCCGACCGCACCGAGATGCTCGCGGTCGCCGACGGCGAGCGACGTCGCATCGGCCCCTTCGAGTGCGAGTTCATTCCCGTGACCCACTCGGTGCCCCACGGCTTCGCCACCGCGATCCACACTCCCCAGGGCACGATCCTGCACACCGGCGATTTCAAGATCGATCTCACGCCTGTCGATGGCCGGCTCACCGCCCTGTCGGTGATGGGGGCGATCGCCGAGAACGAAGGCGTTCGGCTCTTGTTGAGCGACTCCACCAACGCCGTCGAACACGGCCATTCGCGGTCGGAATCCTCGGTCGGAGAGGTGCTGCGCAACCTCATCGCCGCGCAGCGCGGACGCCGGGTCATCACCGCGTGTTTCGCGAGCCACATCCACCGGGTCCAACAGATCGCCGACGCCGCCATCGCCGACGGTCGCGTCGTGGCCACACTCGGTCGGTCCATGCAGAAGAACGTGACGATCGCCCGGGAGATGGGGCTGTTGCGGATCCCCGATGCCAGCCTGGTCGACATCGAGGCGATCGACTCGCTGGACCCCGGGCGGATCTGTGTGATCTCCACGGGTTCGCAGGGTGAGCCCATGTCCGCTCTGAGCCTGATGGCATCGGGCGAGAGCCGTTGGTTGCGCACCGGCGAGGACGACACGGTGATCCTGTCGTCCCATCCGATCCCCGGCAACGAGATGAGCGTCTCCAAGGTCATCGACAACCTCGTACGCCTCGGCGTGCGGGTGGTCGATTCGGGGATCAGTGACGTCCACGCCACCGGCCACGCCAAGGCCGAGGAGCTCAAGACGGTGCTGTCCATCACCCGCCCCGAGTGGTTCACCCCCGTGCATGGCGAGTATCGACACCTGAACGCCCATGCGCAACTCGCCGGGGAGATGGGGGTTGCGGACGACCACATCCTGGTGTGCGAGGACGGTGATCAGCTGACCATCGCCGACGACGGCATCATCCGGCATGCCGACGCGGTGCCTGCGGGGTACCTGTACGTGGACGGCACCGTCGGTGGGGTCAGCGGGGGGGTCCTGCGTGACCGACAGGTGTTGGCCGAGGAGGGCGTGGTGGTCGTGGTCGTCACCGTGGACGCCCATACCGGCGCGATCGTGACCGGGCCCGAGGTGATCACCCGAGGATGGGTGCATGCGCCCGAGGCCGAGGAACTGGTCGACGGTGCGCGCCAGGCCGTGGCCGACGCCGTGAAGCAAGCGTTCGCGAACGAGGTCGGCGACATCGAGGGCCTGCAACGAGTGGTGCGCCGTGCCACCGGCCGGTACGTGAACTCCCAGACCGCGCCGGCGGCCGATGATCGTGCCGGTGGTCATGGAGACATGACCTCCGGTTCCGGTGAGCCCGCAGACCGATGACTCTCGCTCTCCGACGGTTGGTCACCAGCGACGCGCCCGGACTCCGGACCGGTGAGAAGGTCATCGAAGCGGGGCGGGCGCGTACGGTCCCCGGGACCGATTCGGCCGACTACTTCCCGCCGAACACGATCTGGGCGCTGACGAACGAGCGCCTGTTCGTCTTCGCGGCGGGAGGGGGATCTCGCCCACAACTCACCCAGCCGCTCGTCGTGCTCGGCGTCGGCGGTGACGTCACCGGGGCGCGCACCGAGCCCTTCGACAACCGTGGGGCGCTCCTGGTCGTGCAGGCCGCAGGTCATCCGGCGATGGTGCTGATGGACCCGGACGATGCGACGGCGATCGTCGAAGGGATCGAAGAGGCACTCGGTGAAGCGGAGCCTCCTCCGCCTCCCGAAGCGCCGACCGGTGGGACCGGACTGCTCGTGACGTCGGTCGAGGACCGACACATCGACGACCCTGCGATCACGGCAGTGCGGGAAGCGCTCGAATCCGGCGCATGGGAAGAGGCCCGGTCGCTCCTCGGAGATGCTTCGGCGGCGCAGCGTGAATGGATTATCTCCCACCTGCACGGCGACGGGCCGGCGGTGGGGATCGATCGGTGGGTCGCCGCGGACCCGACTGCGGCGGACGCACACCTTGCCCGCGGCGCACATCTCGTGCTCCGCGCCCGCGCCGGTCGGGCTGCCGGGGGTGACGACGAGACGTTCTGGGAGACGCTGCGAAGTGCGGAGCGCGAGCTTTTCGAAGCGATCGAGCTGCAGTTCTCCGACCCGGTCCCATTCACGCTGCTGTTGCGCTCGGGCCTCTCGCTCCGCATCCCGTTCGAAGAGCTCTGTATGCGCTACGACGAGTCGGTCCGACGGCAGCCGGAGTTGATCGGCGCGCATCTGGCGACCCTCGAGGCGCTGAGTCCGCTCGGTATGGGGAGCGAGGAGGAAATGTTCGCTTTCGCGCGCACCACGGCCCGAGCAGCAGACGAAGGATCGCTCCTGCATGGCCTCGTGCCGTTCGCCCATCTGATTTCATCGGTGCTCGGCACCTCGGTCGACCGTCGCAGGACCTTCCTCTCCGGTCAACGCGCTTCGGAGATCCAGATGTTCGCGACGATGTCGGTGGACAATGCAGCGTGGACGGGAGCTCCCGGAAGCGCCGAGGTCGTCAACATCTTCGCCGCGGCATTCGCCGCCGAGGGCGAGGTGGACCGCGCCAGGGCGCTCATGGGGCGTGCGACGACCCCGCGTACCGAACGGCCGTGGTCGATCCTTCCCGATGGGGACGCCCTCTTCGAGGTCGTCGCAAACCGGGAATCCTGACCGGAACCTCAACCGCCCGGTGGGGGCGGCGGTTCGTCCTCGGTCGGTGCTCCGAGAATCAACCAGGGATCGACGCACTGGTCGATCCAGGCGACGAGCTGTTGTCCGTTGGGCCACCTTTGGGGGTCGAGATGCAGGGCAGTGCCGTCGTCGCCCCAGAGTGTCCGCCCTCCATCGGGGTGATGTTCCAGGGCGACCGCATCGGCGAAAAGCACCGTCGAGGTCGAGCCGTTCGGAAAGTGCGACGTGATGCCGGCCGCTCCTGCGATGAGCTGCACCGCTCCTTCGTCACCGGTAGCACCGGGTGCAACGGTGTGGGTCTCGCCGTCGGTCACCTGGTGGGTTCCGTGCCCGACCGGCACGACGCGCTGATCCTCGATCGGCACGTCGCGGGGTAGGAGCCAGATCGGTGCCGCGGACAGTCGGCGTACGGCAGCCGCAAGAGCTTCGGCCGGTGCGAGGAGGGCTGCATCGAGATCGAGCGCTTCCCCGAAGAGTTCCGCTCTGGCTTCGCGTTCTTCGTTGCGTCGGTCGCCCGAGGGTCGGGATCGTCGAAGCGCGATCCGGGCCTGATCCAGTTCGTCGACCGACGGGCCGTTCATGCCGAAACTGAAGATCTCGGCACTCAGCGACTGGCGGATGCTGTCGACCAGCTCGTTGGGTGCAACGATCTCGAGGGTCACCGTCGACTGATTCGATCCCGTGTGTCGGGTCACGACCGACGGCGGTCCGACGGCGACGTCGAATGCTGCCAATCTGGAGGCCATCCGACCAACGAGCAGGTCGACCGCCAGTTCGGCGACCGGGTCGAACGGTCCGAAGAAGGAAACGGCCAACGTCTGATCCGCGCCGCGCACAAGCGCGGGATACGAACGTTCGATCTCGTGTGCCTCGGGCAGGACCTTTCGGGTTCCCTCACCCAAGGCATGCAGATCCAACGACGACGGTGGTCGATGATTCGCGCTCACGACGGCGTTCTGGGCGGTGAACCACGTACGGGCCCATTCCTCGAAGGCCGGAAGATCGGGGTAGCGCAGACCCAGGAGTGGGAATCCTCCGAGACCGTAGCTGCGGCTGCCGAAACGATGGGCCATCAGCGTGAGATCCCAGCGCTGGACCGGATTCCATGCCGCGAGGACCCGATCGATGACCATTCCCGCATGGTCGGTCCGCAGCGTCGCGATGGAGCGGGCGATCCGGGACAACGCCGCGCCCGCGGCGTCGGCGGGGCCGGTCACGGTGAAGCAGGTTCGAAGGGTCGTCACCGACGTCGTGATCGCGACTTCGGCCTGCGGCTCGTCGGGGAGGACCAATCCGGCGAGGAGGAGACAGCGGCCGTGCGTCCCGAGGCGCTCGTCGGCTTCGCCCACCCGAAAGGCGAGCGTCGCGGTGAACGGGGCGTCCTCGTGTTCCGACCAGAATGCCGGGACCGGACCGATCTCGCTCCGTTCGACGCGAGGCAGCGCGTCGGCGGGGGGCGGAGGGGTCGAGGGTGCCTCGTCGGGCCAACTCACCGGCAGCCTCGATCCGGGACGACAACCGGTGGATCAGGGTGACGCGACCCGGGCGAAAAATGGGGGTTGGGGGGTTCGAAGAACCCCCAACCGGCTCGCTACGCCAAGTCCTGAGGGAGGGAGGGTAGGGACCTGACATGACGAGATCTTGTTGCGAACGCCCCTGAGTGGTTCGCCTGGATGCAGCATATCACGTGGTCTCGGCAATGCCTATTCCGGAGCGGATTTCCGGGCAAATTGCCCTCCGGTCCGGGAACCGGTATCCCACGGTCGACGAGTCGCCGCTTGGTACTCTGAGAGGCATTGTGGCACAACCGCGCAAGAAGGCAACGCCGTCCACCCGGCGCACCCGACCCGGTAGCGGCGCGGCGTCCACCGGCGGCCGCCCATCCCGAAGTGTTCCCTCCACCGTGGCCGGAGCCACCGAGGGCCACCGAGGCGATCTGGTCGGCCTTGGACTGATCGCGCTCGGCGCCCTGTGGGGGTTGGGCGCGTACGCCGACATCGCCGGCCCCGTCGGGCGGGGGATCGCCACAGCCGGCGCCGTCGTCTTCGGACCCTTGCAGTACCTGGGGCCGATCCTGCTCGTCATCCTGGGCGCGTGGTGCATCAAAGGGTTCGGGCGGCCTGGGAAGGAATCCGGTGCCGCCCTCGGTGGGGACGACCCGACCATCGACCTCGACGCGGTGGCACCGTCGGATCCGACGCTCGTCGCGGTGCGGCGTGGGATCGGCATCGTGGTCGTCGTACTCGTGCTGCTGGGATTGTCGGACATCTGGCGCGGGTCGCCCGGACTCTCGGGCACCCGGGACGAGCTCGTCCATGCCGGTGGGTTCCTCGGCGCGCTCGTGGGCGCGCCGCTGTCGTCGGTCCTGGCGCCGGTGGGCGCGACGGTCCTGCTGGTGATCCTGGGTCTTGCCGGACTCGTGCTGATCACGGGGGTCCCGATTGCCCGGGCGGCGGGCGCGACCGCGGACGGGATTCGCCCCGCGGGCAGCGCGTTGCGGCGGCTCGTCGCATCCTTGTTCGTCCTCGAGGAGTCGCCGTCGGTGGACGATGCGCAGGTCCCCGTCCAGGGCATCGACGACCGGCTCGACGAAGTCGACGACGATCTGGACCTGGTCCCCGAAGCTGTCGGTGCGCCGGATGCCTCCGACGACCAAGAGGCGGATGATGGCGCGGCTTCGTCCGTGTACGACCAGGACCGGGACGCCGTGGCCCGCCCGGACGCGACCGCCGGCGGCGAGGGTGGGGTCGGACCCGGTGGGCAACTGACCATCGACCTGGGGCCGGCCAAGGGCACCCGGACCTGGAAGCTCCCACCCCGGAAGTTGCTGAACCGCACCGGTGCACATCAGGTCGACAAAGCGGCGATCCGGGAGACCGGCGAAACGTTGGAACATGCACTCGCCGAACACGGAGTGGAGACCCGGCTGGTGGGGATGACGATCGGGCCCACCGTGACCCGCTACGAACTCGAGCTCGGCCCCGGCGTGAAGGTGGCCCGGCTCACCGCGCTGCACAAGGACATCGCCTATGCCATGGCGACTCCCGACGTGCGGATCCTGGCGCCCATCCCCGGGCGACAGGCGATCGGCATCGAGGTTCCCAACACCCGCAAACAGCTCGTGGCCGTGGGCGACATTCTGGCCTCCGCCGAAGCGAAGGCGGCCGCACATACCCTCGATGCGGCGGTCGGTCGGGACATCGCCGGCAAAGCCGTCCTGGCCAATCTGGCGAAGATGCCGCACGTGCTCATCGCCGGGGCGACCGGCGCGGGGAAGTCATCGTGCATCAACACGCTGCTCACCTCGCTGTTGATGCGCGACACCCCGGATGACCTGCGATTGATCCTCGTGGACCCCAAACGGGTGGAGCTGGGCCAGTACAACGGCTTGCCCCATCTGCTCACCGAGGTGGTCACCAACCCCAAGAAGGCCGCGAACGCCCTGTCCTGGACCGTCAAGGAGATGGAGCGTCGCTACGACGTGCTCTCCGAGGTCGGCGTGCGCGACGTGACGAGCTACAACGCCGCGTTCGACCGTGGCGACCTGGTGGCCCCGCCCGGATCGGAGAAGACCTACGACCGGCTGCCCTTCATCCTGGTGGTCGTCGACGAGCTGAACGACCTGATGATGGTCGCCGCCCGCGACGTGGAGGAATCGATCACCCGGATCGCGCAGATGGCCCGCGCCGTGGGCATCCATCTGGTCATCGCGACCCAACGCCCATCGGTGAACGTCATCACCGGCGTGATCAAGGCCAACATCCCGGCCCGTTGGGCGTTCGCGGTCTCCTCGCTGGCCGACAGTCGGGTGATTCTCGATCAGCCCGGCGCCGAGAAGCTGCTGGGTCGAGGGGACATGCTGCTGCTCGATCCGTCCTCGAGCGTGCCACGACGGGTGCAGGGCTCCTGGGTCACCGAAGAGGAGGTCCGCGCAGTGGTCGCGCACTGGCGTCGCCAACAACCCGAGGTGGTCTACGACGACACGGTCCAGGGCAGCGACGATGCGCCCGGGTCCGGTGGCGCGGTGGCCGGCGGCGGCGACGACGACGAACTGCTCGCCCAGGCCATGGAGCTGGTGGTGCGCAGTCAGCTCGGCTCGACGTCGATGCTCCAACGCAAGCTCCGGGTGGGCTTCGCCCGCGCTGGGCGCCTCATGGATCTGCTCGAACAACGTGGCGTGGTGGGACCGTCGGAGGGTTCCAAGGCCCGTGCCGTGCTCATGACCGTCGAGGAATTCGAAGGCAGTCCCGGGGGAGGCCAGTCGTCGACCGTTGTCGACGACGCCGGCGACGACTCGGGGGGGACCGAGGTTCTGCCGACCGAGCCGTTGCACACGCGCTGACTCGATCGTCCGGCGCGATGCTGTTCAGGTCGCAGTGCTCAGGGCGTCTGATCGGCCACGGCGTCGATGGCGGTGGCGAGGTCGCGGTCCCGGTCGGTGATCGAACCGGTGTCATGGCTCACAAGGTCGATGGTGACCGTGTTCCACGAGTTCGACCAGTCGGGATGATGGCCGAGGGTCTCGGCGAGCAGCGCGACCCGATTCATGAATCCCCAGGCCTCGGAAAAGTCGGCGAAGACGAATTCCCGATGGAGTTTTCCCTGTTGTTCGGTCCATGCAGCGTCCATGGCTCCATCGTGGCACCTCGGGTGGCGAACGACCACCCGATGCCGCGGGATCGTCGATGCCGCAATTCCTGACCAACTTGGTAGGGTTTTGGCCGTGTCCGGTCTCTTCAGCTTCCCCGATCCCGTGAACGACCTCGCGGCGCGCACCGTCGCCACGGGGGTGGTGCTTCTGTGCGTGGTCACGATCATCACCCGTTCGCCGATTCCGTTGGTGCTGCTCACCTACGGATTCGCCGCCAGGGTGGCCACCGGCCCCACGCTCAGCCCGCTCGGCCAGTTGGCCACCCGCGTGATCGCACCCCACCTGGGAGCAGCCCGGCCGGTGCCCGGACCGCCCAAACGTTTCGCCCAGGGCATCGGTCTCGCGTTCTCGGGTACGGCGACCTTGGTCTGGTTCGCTTTCGGGGCGCACATGGTCGCCCTCGTGGTGGTCGGCTTCCTGGCCGTGCCGGCACTCGTCGAAGCGGCGCTGGGGTACTGCGTGGGCTGTCGCATCTTCTCGGGTCTGATGCGACTCGGGGTCATTCCCGAGACGATCTGTCCGGAGTGCGCGGACCTGACCAAGGTCTACCCGGAGCGGTACGCGACCACGAATTGACCGGTGAGCCGCTCGCACGCGGCGCGGTTCGGAGTCCTCAACTGAGCGGTGGACGTGGGAGAATGACCGGGTCATGGGTGCCACCTACTCGATCGTCACGCTGGGTTGCGGGAAGAACCAGGTCGACTCGGAGAAGTTGGCGGGGCGGCTCGCCGACGATGGCATGGCCCCGGTCGACGACGCCGCGGACGCCGATCTCGTCGTGGTGAACACCTGCGCGTTCATCGACGAGGCACGCGCCGAATCGGTGGAGACCATCCTGGCGCTCGACGAGATGCGACGCGACGGGTCCCGTCTGGTGGTGACCGGCTGCATGGCAGAGCGCTACGGCGACGAGCTCGCCGACGCGCTGCCCGAGGTCGACCTCGTGGCGGGATTCGGTCGGAGTCTCGACGCCCGCGATGCGGTCGTGCCTGCAGTCGGCCCGGTGACGATCGGAGTCGGCCGCAAGCCCCGTTCGGCCGGCTCATCGGTGGAGGACTTCGACTTGTTGAACCTGCCGCGTCCGGCCGTCTCGGCGCCGTGGGCCTACGTCAAGGCGGCCGAGGGCTGCGATCGAGCGTGTGGGTTCTGCGCGATCCCCAGCTTCCGGGGTAAGCAGCGCTCCCGTCCGATCGATGCCGTGCTCGCGGAGATCGACGACCTGGACGTTGCCGAAGTCGTGTTGATCGCACAGGATCTGGTCTCGTACGGACGTGACCAGGGAAGGGGCGAACTGCAGCTCGGCAGACTCGTGCGGGCGGCCTCCGAGCGGGTGCGGTGGGTGCGGTTGCTGTACCTGTACCCCTCCGGGCTGGGAGACGCGTTGATCGACGCGATGCTCGACTGCGGAGTGGCCTATTTCGATCTGTCCCTCCAGCATGTGTCTCGGCCGCTGCTGCGACGCATGCGCCGACCCGGGTCGGCAGCGACGTTCGCCGCGAAGATCGATCGCATCAGAACGCTCGAATCAAACGCCGCATTTCGTTCCAACTTCATCGTCGGCTATCCGGGAGAGACCGAAGCCGACCACGAAGCTCTCTTGGACTTCGTCGCCGAGGCACGACTCGACTGGTGCGGCTTCTTCGCGTATTCGCCCGAAGAAGGCACCCACGCCGTGACGCTCGACGGACAGGTCCCGCGCGGCCTGGTGCACGACCGACTGGCCGAGTTGCGCGAGCTCCAGGAGGACATCACCACGGAGAAGCGTGACGAACTCGTCGGTCGGCGAGTCGAAGTGCTCGTGGACCAGCCTGGGATCGCCCGAAGCCATCGCGAAGCTCCCGAGATCGACGGTGTCATCCACGTCCCCGAGGATCTCGCGGTGGGCGAGTTCACCGAGGTCGTCGTCACCGGTGCCGCAGGACCGGACCTCGATGCGGTTCGTGCCGTGCCGTGCGGGGCCGGTCGATGAGCGGCGTGCGGAACACGCCCGGTCCGGCATCGAGTCAGGTCGATCGCTTCGGCCCCTCCGCGCTGTTGACACCGGCGAACCTGGTCACCCTGGGTCGCTTGATCCTGGTGCCGTTGCTGATCGCGCAGATCATCGCCGCTCCGGTGAGTTGGGGGACGTTCGCACTTGCGTTTCTCCTCGCGGCGTCCGACGGGATCGACGGCTACATCGCCCGGCGACAGGGCTCCACCCGATCAGGGGCGTTCCTCGACCCGCTCGCCGACAAGGCACTGGTGCTCGGGGCGATGTTCGCGCTCGTCGCAGTGGGAGCGATGTGGTGGGTGCCGGTGGGGCTCATCACCGTGAGAGAACTGGTGATCAGCGTTTACCGGTCGTGGTGGGGGCGCCGGGGCCTGGCGGTTCCGGCTCGGCGGATGGGCAAGCTCAAGACGGTCACCCAGGAGCTCGCGATCGGAGTGGTCATCGCACCGGCAACCGCCGCGTACGTGGGGGCTGGACAGGTCGTGTTGTGGATCGCGGTGGGCCTCACGGTGATCTCCGGGGCGCAGTACCTCGTCGGTGGGCGCGCCGCCGCTACGGCGATGGATTCCTGAGCCGCCCACACGCCGGGACGCTCATTCCCGCTGGTAGACGAACACGGCGCGGCCGTGCAGCCGTTCGGCCTGGACCCGGAGCCAGTCCAGTTTCTGCCCGCGGGTCATCCCCCTGGCATCGATCGCGTCGAGCAGGTACCGGTGGTCGGGCGCGGTCACCAGGTCGATGAACTGGGGATCATCCAACACGGATGTGCCCCGTTCCCGAGCGAGCCGGATCGACCGCGCCGTGATCGTCTCGACGAAGGCACGCTGTGCGCTGGTGAGCGGGGCAGAGGCCGGGGGCCGGAGGACCTGCGCGTGCGCAGCCCACTGCTCCATCTTCGGCGTGTTCGACAGGTACTCGACGCCCGCCGTGGCCAGGCCCGGCCCGGCGAGGGTCACCAGTTTCCAACCGGTTCCGGTGGGCATGGAGGGGCCGACGAACAGCTCCCCGTGACGGGAGTCGGTTCGGGGATCGAACTTTCGGTGGGCGCCATAGGTGCGAAGGGCCCACGTGGATTCGAAGCGGGGCGCTGCGCCCGCCTGCTGGAGGCCGAGCACGACGTCGGAGACGTACGGCCATGACTTCATGTCGAAGTTCACGAGGACCTTCTGACCGGGGCGCACCTGGGCGGCTACGGCGTCACGAAGCTGTCGTGCGGGGGCGATCGCATCCTGGGTGGTGGCCGCGCCGAAGTTCGCGGTGGGGATCGACAGCGCGACGAAGGCGACCAACACCCCGAACACGGCGATCGTGGCCGGGAAGCGCACCTGCCGTCGCGATGCGAGCCCGCTGAGCCATCCGGTTCGGACGGTCCCGATGGCGAGGGTGAACAACGCGAACATCGCCATCGGCCAGAGCGCCTGGAAATAGCGCAGTGCCCAACCCGATTCGGTGGGGAGCACGAGAGCACTGACGAGCCAGGCCACCCACGCCAGGACTCCGGTGAGCAGCGCCGTCGCGGCGGTCTTGTCGCGCCTCCGGTAGGCGTTGCGACCCAACACGGCGAACAGCGCGGTGACGACGACGATCCCGACCGTCTCGGTCACGAACCCGCTTGACGGTCCGTAGGTCGAGAAGTTGGGAGACGACAGTGAGTCGCGGAACCAGAGCGGCCACGTCGTCAGCGTCGACGAGGCGACGCCGATCGCATCGATGGGGCCGTGTCGGATCGCCCCACTGGTCGGACCGGACGATCCCTGGGCGAGGGCGCGGACCAGGTCCCCGATGTTCCCCTCGGCCGTGAAGAACTGTTGGACGAGTGACGGGATCCACATGGCTAAGCCCACGGCACCGGAGACGACCAACCAGCGAATGGGGTGCCGGTCCCTCGCGCCGCGGGACGGCGAGGTCCCCACGCGTCGACGACGAAGCTGCCAGGCCCAGAGCATCAGGGCGACGGCACTGAGCAAAGGCGCCACGACGATGAACTTCAGATGGTCGAGGATCAGGAAATTCGCGGCGATCGACAGCGGGAGCAGCGCGACCGAGTCGCCGTCGGCGACCGACCACGCCGCGGCGAACAGGGTCAACATCGCGATGATGCCGCACCGTACGGGTGTCGGGTCGACCAGTGCCTGACTGCCGACACCCCAGAGCAGGGTCACGCCGAAGAGGCACCCGAGCAACGCCGCGCGGTAGCCGATGCGACGTCTGATCAGCCACAGTGCGGTGACGAACCAGGCCGAGTTCAACAGCCCCATTCCGATCACCGTGCCCCAGGTGGTGCCCCAGACCTCGACCGGGAGCGCGAGCAGGTAGTTGATCGGTGCACCCAGGTAGCTGTAGTCGATGCTCGAGGTTGTCGAGGGAAACGCCGGGAGTCCGACCAGTGGGGGATGAGCGGAGAACACGTCGTTGGTGCGAACTGCCGTGATCGCTGCATCGGCCGAGGGAAACCAGTGCTGCGCCCCGTTTCGGACGGCCGCGATCAGGATCGGTGTCGTCGCCAGGGCGACCGCGCAACGGAAGATCCACTGGTCGCGTCTCGACGCGTTCGGTTCCCTCTCCTGGTGCACGGGACTTTCGAGTGGGTCCGTGCCAGGGGAAACCGCTAGTCCATGCACTCGCCTGCAATCAGTCCGAGGTGGTCGAGATCGGACAGGTCGAGGACCTGCAGGTAGATCCGGCTCGTCCCGATCCCGGCGAATTCGGCGATCTTGGCTCGTGCTTCGTCGGGAGTGCCGGCGATGCCGTTCGTGCGGAGTTCGTCCGGTGCGCGTCCGATCGCGTCGGCGCGGCGGGTGAACTCGGCCTCGTCCGCGCCGACGCACACCACCTGGGCGGCCGAATAGACGAGGTCGTCCGGGGACCGGCCGAGAGAGGTGCAGGCCTCGCGGACACGCGTGTACGCAGCGGCGGTGTCAGGAGCCGAATGAAATGGCACGTTGTACTCGGCGGCGTAGCGGGCTGCGAGCGCGGGGGTGCGCCGCGGTCCTGCGCCGCCGACGATGATGGGCGGGTGCGGCGTCTGGCGAGGTTTGGGCAGTGCCGGGGAGTCGACGAGGTCGTAGTGCTCGCCGTGGAACGTGAAGCGTTCGCCCTCGGGGGCGTCCCAGAGGCCGGTGACGATCGCGAATTGCTCGGTGAGCCGGTCGAAGCGCTCGCCGAGATCGGGGAAGGGGATGCCGTAGCTGTCGTGTTCGACCTCGTACCAGCCCGTACCGAGTCCGAGCTCGACCCGACCGCCGCTCATCGCATCCACGGTGGCCACGGCGATGGCGAGCGGGCCGGGCAGGCGGAAGGTTCCGGCGGTGACGAGCGTGCCGAGCCGGATCGTCGAGGTGTCGCGGGCGAGGCCGGCGAGGGTGATCCAGGCGTCGGTGGGTCCGGGAAGGCCCGACACATCGCCCATCTTCTCGTAATGATCGGAGCGGAAGAAGGCGCCGAATCCGAGGTCTTCGGCGGTGCGGGCGACCGCCAGCAGATCGTCGTAGGTGGCGCCCTGCTGGGGTTCGGTGAAGATGCGGAGTTCCATGACGGAGCCGACTCTAGGTCTCATCTTCCCAGCCGAGAAAGTGGTCTCCCGCCGTGCTCGGGCGTCACGGTTCCGGTCCGCCACGCCGTCGGTGGTGGCGTTGGCCGGTGAGGTGGGTGCCGGTGGGGGTGGTCCAGTGGGGGGTTTGGTGGTGGTCGAGGGTCATGGTCCAGCCGTTGCGGTGGGTGACGCCGTGGTGGTGGCGGCAGAGGGCGACGAGGTTGGCGAGGTCGGTGGGGCCGCCTTGTTGCCAGGGGGTGGCGTGGTGGAGGTCGCACCAGTTGATGGGGGCGTCGCATCCGGGGAAGGTGCAGCCTGCGTCGCGGATGGTGATGGCGTGGCGTTGGGCGGTGGTGGCGAGCCGGCTGCGATGGCCGACGTCGATGGGGATGCCCATTTTGTCGATGAGCACTCCCCACACGTGCGGGTCACAACCCCAGGTGTCGATGGCAGCTTGGGGGAGTGGGGTGCCGTCGGTGGCACAGGTTTGCCGGTCATGCGCGATGAGGGTGATCTCAGCGCGTGGGGCTGTGCCGGTGCCGGGTTCGGCGCCGATGGCGGTGCGGAGCAGTTCGACCAGGGCGAGGGCGCGCAGGGTGGCACGCCCGGGGATGGCAATGTCGGTGGTGGTGTCGTGGTCGCGGGTGAATTGGTGGAACAGTTCGTCGGCTTTGGTGTCGATCGCGGTGCGTACCGACAGGCCGTTTGCGGCGTCGAGGGTGCCGGACAGGTCGGTGCGCCCGTCCAGGGTTTTGGGGAGGCGCAGTTCGTTACCCGCGTAGGGGTCGGGTTCGATGCCGTCTTCGTCGGCGATTTCGGCGAGGGCGGTGACGTCGCGTTTCCATTGGGTGAACGTGGCACCGTGGGCGAGGTCGATGATCTGGTCCTGGGCGGCGGCGAGAGCGTCGGTGCAACGCGGGTTGGTGACATCGACGAGGGCTTTGGCGTGATCGAAGCTCAACGCTCCGTTCACGATGGCATCGTCGATCCGGTCGAAAGGGCAGCGCAGGGCCCGGCCGACGTGGAGGCGGCTGTGGATCGGGCCGCGGTTGGCGCCGGTGGTCGCCGCGGCCCAGGCGACGGTGCGCATCCCGTGCACCCGATCGGTCGATCCCCGGGACTCCAATTCGGCGAGCACGTGGGCTTCGGTGGTCTCCACGAAACTCCGCAACGCGGCCAGCCCACCGACCGCGTCGAACAGTTCCTCATCGGAACACAGCCGCACATCGGAACCGGCGAGGTTCCGCCCGGTCTCGCAGAGCGCCACCGAATCGAACATGTGTTCATCATCCCAGCCGGGTAGGACACCTTCGGCCGGCGACCAGCAACGTTCGAAGCGCACGGGGTGACCGGACCGGACGCCGGCTCACCTACCGCGGCGTACTGCACCTGGCGCCACGGTCCGAGTTGTCGCCGGGCGCCTGGGACGTGCACCCGCCTGATGACGACGGGCGGGATAGGGTCGGCGGATGCGCTGTGAGGTGGTGGCGGTGGGAACCGAGTTGCTGCTCGGCCAGGTCATCGACACCAACTCGGCGGTGATCGGCGAACGCCTGGCCGCATCGGGCATCGACTCGCTGCGCCAGACGAAGGTCGGCGACAACCTCGAACGGGTCGTCGACGCGATCGAGGGCGCACTGGGGCGGGCCGATGCGGTGATCGTGTGCGGGGGACTGGGCCCGACTCACGACGACATCACCCGCCAGGTGCTGGCGAGGGTCATGGGCGTCGAGCTGATCCGGGACGAGGCGTTGGTAGACGTGATCCGGGCCATGTTCGCGGCCCGTGACCGACGGATGGCCGACAACAACCTGGTCCAGGCCGACGTGCCCGAAGGGGCCATCGTCATCCCCCAGACCCGGGGGACGGCGCCGGGACTGATCTGCCCCGTGGCGAGAACCGATACAGCCGGGGCGCCCGTCGAAAAGGTCGTCTACGCGATCCCTGGCGTGCCCCACGAGATGGCCGAGATGCTCGAGCGGGCCGTGCTGCCCGATCTGCTCGCCCGCCAGGGCGGCGCCGTGGCGATCCATTCGCGCACGCTGCGCACCTGGGGTGAGTCCGAATCGTCCCTGGCCGAGCGCCTCGAGGGCAGGATCGCCGAGCTCGACGAGGACGGTCGCGCGACGATCGCCTTTCTCGCCAGTGGGATCGAGGGCATCAAGGTGCGGGTGACGGCCAAGGCCGACAGCGCCGCCGCGGCCCGCGCCGCGGTCGACCACGTCGCCGATTCCCTGCGTGACGAACTCGGGGAACTGGTCTTCGGCGAGGATGATCAGACCATGGAGAGTCGTGGTGCTCGACCGTCTCCGTGCCTCGGGTGCGCATCTGGCGGTGGCCGAGTCGATGACCGGGGGACTCGTCACCGCCCGGTTGACCGACGTGGCCGGCGCCTCGGACGTGGTGACCGGTGGGGTGGTCAGGCTACGCGAGCGAGGTGAAGTGGGACCTGCTCGAGGTGCCCCGCGGACCGGTGGTCGCCGCGGCGGCGGCCGAGGCGATGGCCGACGGGGTGCGGCGGTTGCTCGGCGCCGAGGTGGGGCTGTCGATCACCGGCGTGGCGGGGCCGGCCGAGCAGGACGGTCAGCCTCCCGGCACGGTGTTCGTGGGCCTCGCGTTGGGCGAGGAGGTGTCACGCCCACCGGCTGTCGCTGTTCGGCGACCGGGCGCGCGTGCGGGCGTATGCCACGATCAGCGCCCTGGACCTGCTGCGCCGGGCGCTGTCGCGCGGCGAGGGTCGTTGACCGAACACCCGTTCGGAAACTACGCTGTTGTCATTCGATGGTCTGTCGGTCGGGACCACCCGGGCCCAGCCGTCGAATACCCATCCACCGAAAGTGTCCCACCCCGTCTTTAGGGTGACCGACATCGACTGATCGCTGCGCTCAGACCCGTGCAGCCCGACCACACAGCGAAGCCACAAGGCAGAAACAAGGAGACGGATCGTGGAGCGAGACAAGGCCCTGGACATGGCCCTCAGCCAGATCGAGAAGCAGTACGGCACCGGATCGGTGATGAAGATGGGGGAGAAGGGTTCGATGCAGGTCGAAACCGTCTCCACCGGGGCACTGGCCCTCGACCTGGCGCTCGGCGTCGGCGGACTGCCGCGGGGTCGGGTCGTCGAGGTGTACGGACCCGAGGCCTCGGGGAAGTCGACCCTGGCCATGCACGTGGTCGCCGAGGCGCAGCGCAACGGTGGGATCTCTGCCTACATCGACGCGGAGCACGCGATGGACCCGGCGTACGCGGCCAACATCGGGGTCGACATCGACGAGTTGTTGATCTCCCAGCCCGACACCGGGGAGCAGGCCCTGGAGATCACCGACATGCTGATCCGCTCGAACGCCCTGGACGTGGTGGTGATCGACTCGGTGGCGGCGCTCACCCCGCGTGCCGAGATCGAGGGCGAGATGGGGGACTCCCACGTGGGGCTCCAGGCCCGGCTGATGTCCCAGGCGCTGCGCAAGCTCACCGCCAATCTGAACAAGTCCCACACCGTGTGCATCTTCATCAACCAGCTCCGCGAGAAGATCGGGGTGATGTTCGGGTCACCCGAGACGACCCCGGGTGGGCGGGCGCTCAAGTTCTACTCGTCGGTCCGCATCGACGTACGCCGCATCGAGGCGATCAAGGACGGTCCCGAGGTGGTGGGCAACCGCACCCGGGCCAAGATCGTCAAGAACAAGGTGGCCCCGCCGTTCCGGCAGGCCGAGTTCGACATCATGTACGGCAAGGGCATCAGCCGTGAGGGCTCGGTGCTCGACATCGGGGTCGACGAGGACATCATCCGCAAGTCGGGTGCCTGGTACACCTACGAAGGCGAACAGCTCGGGCAGGGCCGGGAGAACGCCAAGCAGTTCCTGGCCGAGAATCCCGAGATCATGGTCGAGGTGTCCGAGAAGATCCGCCAGGCCGTCGGCCTGGTCGAGGCAGACGAGGACGAGATGACCGAAGCCGACGAGGAACCCATCAGCCTCGACGACTGATTCTCGGATCCGACGACCCGTGCGGGTCGGTGGCCGACGCTCCGGTCACCGACCTTGCCATGCGCCTCGAAAAGGGTCGGCGACCTCCTCCCAGCGTGCCCGGTAGAGGGCGTGGATGCACTGGTCCCAGTATCGATCACCGTAGTAGAGGTGATCTTTGAGTCGTCCCTCCTCGACGAGGATGTCTCGTGCGCCCCCTTCGAACAGGCAGAGGTTGTACTCGGGGATTTCCAGGTAGATCTTCCGAAAGTTGAAGTGGTCGAACAGGTACTGGATGAAGACGAGGAAACCGTCGATCATGAGGCCCCGGTCTCGGCTCGCGTCCGGCGTCGCCGATTCGAAGCGCTGGAATGCGACGCTGGCGTAGCCGTTTGTGAGGTCAGCGTCGTAGGCGCTCACGATCCCCAGTGCTGCGTTCGACTCCGCTTCGGTGGGGACGACCGCGAACTGGGCGAGTACGCCGGGTGCGAAGAATGAGCGTCTGAAGTCGTCCGGTGAGGGCGTTTGTCCGCGGAAGCGCCATCGGTGTGCGTTGCGTGGATCGAGCGAGGCGAGGTAGGACTGCTGCAGGTCGCTGTCGATGATCGGCCGGAGTGTGGCCGCCGCGGTGGCGTACGATCCACGAGGGCGCTGGACTCTCGATCCACGTGAGGCACCGGTAACTGGGAGTTCGGGTCCCAGCCACGCGACCAGGTCCGCGATGGTTGTGCTCTCGATGAACGAGGTTCGATCCAGGTGAGGGACGAGGTTCATCGACGCCATGATGATCGCTTGGGCCTGACCGTGCGCGACGCAGTCGAACAGGCGGTCGGTGAGGCTCTCGCCGAAACCGTCAGGCAGACCGGGTATCGTCTGGTTCAAGTACGCGATCGTCGCCTCGGCATGTTGATCATTCGGCGGTGGAGTAGTAGTGGCGCCCAAGTTGGCGCGCCGATCGCGTACTCACGAGCCGGGTTGTCCAGGGTCCGCGTCTTTTCGAACTACCCACCTACACCCCTGCTTGGGATCCTGATACACCGCGCCCTTGGTCGGAGGAATATCGGCAGGTAGGTTTATGCCAACGCGGTCGTCACATTTGATCTGTCGATGACTATGGTGTACGAGTACCAACGCTGCGCCGCTCAGGAGCAATGCGACGCCGATCGTTGCCACGACCGTGAGGCGGGGCTTGTCGAGCAGGCTGGGCTTTCGACGAGCCTCGTCACACGATTGAGAGTCTGCCGGCATGGCTTCCGCGTGGTCCGACTCTGTGGCGATTGGGCCGTGGTCCGGGTCACTCACAGTTCCACCAACGATTGTTCATGGTGAAGGTCGAGCCGCCGGGAAATTCGGGATAGTCGAGCAGATCCCCCTGGCCGTTCGATTCCGCGTACATGTCGACTTCCTGCCAGGGGAAGTTTCCGGCGTTCTGTTCGTTGGCCTGGATGTTCGACCAGGCGGTCGGCCCGGTCGTCTCGGTGAACTGAGGAAGAAAGCCGTAGTAGGTCCGCTCGTCGATCACTTCCGCGGGATCGCCGTAGTACCAGTCACTGGCAGGGTAAAAGGTCCCGTTGACGGTATAGCCATGGAGTAGGTATCCCTGGGTGTTTCCGTTCTTGTCGATGACGCGGAACGTGGCCACGTCGGCATTCTTGTCGTAGTAGACCTCGGCGGTGTAGGGCTGGCCGGCATGCACGCTCATGTTCGGGATCACATTTTGTCCCCCAGTCGGAACGGGGCCCCCGAACGTCTCCCAGAAAGCAAAATCGGAACTCAAGTTGCCTCGTACATGGTCGGTTCCGACCTGCATCAGCGGACGCCCGCTTATCCCGCCGAGACCGACCCAGGTCGAATGTCCTGAGGTGGAGGTACACGCCGAGACGAAAGTCGGCTGCTTGTAGGTCGCGCTGATGCTTGTGTAGAAGTTCGACGGCTTGTCGTTGTTCCACATGCCGCCCCAGTTGAGCGAATTGTGGGGAGCTTGTGAGCTAGTGACGGATTGCGAGCCATTCGAGGTCTGCAAGCCGGCGGTAGCGTCCGAGACCTGGGTGGGCGGTTCTTCCCGTGCGGGCAGGGTGCAGAGCCCGGACAGCGGCGGCTTCGAAGCAAGGTATGCCTTGACCTTCTGCATTTGCTTCGTCCAGATCGCCGCAGCACTGGGATCGTCGGGCTTTACCGGGAACCCGAACTTGGTCAATAGATCATTGGATGCGGTCAGCGGGTCGAACCCCGCCGGCGGCTGAAACGAGACCGCATCCATGTCACTGTTCTGAATAGCCGCAGCCCTGATGGCGGTCGGATCCTGTGGCGACACGGATTTGGCGAAGTCGGTCATGGAGACCAGCTTCTCGGGCCCCGCATTTTCGGGCTTGCAGGATTCCGGTGCGGCAGTGGACCCGGTCGGCGAGTTCGGTGCAGCGGCGGACTGGCCACTTGCTGGCGGTGCTGCCACGGCCGCAGGGAGTGCGACCGCGGCGCCGACGCCGACAAGGAACATCGACTTGGAGCGGGTCCGTACCCTTCGCCGCTGCCGATCTCTGACCTTCTTGCGACGATTCATATCGCCCAACCCCCGAGCGCTGATAGCCCGAACTCACGTGACGCTACCCGAACGATAATTCCATTTCAAGCGCATCCTGTTGACTTCATGGTTTCAGATTGCGGCGCTGATTGACACGAATGGATGTGGGTCCCGCCGCATCCGCAAGTCGGGTGCCTGGTACACCTACGAGGGCGAGCAGCTCGGGCAGGGTCGGGAGAACGCCAAGCAGTTCCTGGCCGAGAATCCCGAGATCATGGTCGAGGTGTCCGAGAAGATCCGCCAGGCCGTCGGCCTGGTCGAGGCAGACGAGGACGAGATGACCGAAGCCGACGAGGAACCCATCAGCCTCGACGACTGATTCTCGGATCCGACGACCCGTGCGGATCGGTGGCCGACGCTCCGGTCACCGGTCTTGTTCGGGCATCGGGCGACCCGGCCCCCACGGGTCCTGCGCATGGGGCTCGATCGGGTTGCCGTCGAGGTCGAATTCCTCCTTGTCCGGGTCTTCGTCGGCTGCCGCACCGGAACGGTCACCGATGTCGGTCCACCGATCGGAATCGATGATGGACTGGTGGGTCGCGAGCTCGGCGGCACCAGTGGCGATCATGTCGTCATAGGAGGGGAGTTGGGTGTCCAAGCCGAACAGGCTGCCGAGTGCCCGCCGACTCGACGAGCGACGGCGTCGCAGGGAGGCGCGGAGGATCTCGTCGGACACGGTCTCCTCCGGCCGGGCGAGCTCGCCCGGGTCCGGCATCGCGGTGTCCATGCCCCCTTCCAGGGGCGGCGGGTACAGCAAACCGACCACGCGGGGTATCCGAGCGAGCAGATCATCCAGGAACCCGAAGACGTTGGGAACCAGGTCGACCGGGATCTGCTCGGCGAAGGCGAAGCACCAGGCGCCGTTGAACTCGATGTCCAGTGCGCGTGCGGTGTCGAGCAGGAACCTGCGCATGCCCGCATCCAGCAACGCCGTGGCGAACCGGTCGTCGGAGGTCCGCACGGTGAACGCCTCGGCGAACGCCGGATCCAGCATGTCGAAGGTGTGGTGCCCGTCGAGTCGGGTGGAAAAACCCAATTTGCCCGGCGCGGGAGTGACCGAGAGGTACGGCCAGGCAGCGTTTGCAAGGAGGGTCGCGCCCGTGAAGAGGGGGGAAGGATCGGTCCAGTCGCCGCGATCGGAGAAGTACCGGTAGTCGAAGACCCGCACCACATGGGGATCGTCGTCGCGCCACAGCACCGAGGACACTTTGCGGGTGTCCCCCCGCCGCAGCAGCGGAAAAGGTGCCCGTTCACAGCCGAACGGGTCGTCCGGTGAGAACTGGATCCCCCGCGCCCGGGCGATCTTCCCGAGTGCTTCGGCCCGATGATCACGCGAGCGGAACAGGTCGAACACGAGGGGCGATTCTAGGTCGGAAGGGACGAGCGTCGGCCCGGGTGCGCACGTGCGTTGTCGTGCATCCGGTCCTCCGTGGGACAATGCAGCCATGACCGTCGAGCCGGAGCCCACTGGCAGGACCTACGTGGTGCGCACCTTCGGGTGCCAGATGAACGAGCACGACTCCGAACGCATCGCCGGCCTTCTCGAAGCCGACGGGCTCACTCCGGCCGCCGACGAGGCCTCGGCGGACGTGATCGTGCTGAACACCTGCTGTGTGCGCGAGAACGCCGACAACAAGCTGTACGGCACGCTCGGCCATCTCAAACCGCTCAAGGACGCCGACGCGGACAAGCGCATCGTGGTCGCCGGCTGTCTCGCCCAGAAGGACCGCGAGGCGATCCGCGCCCGTGCGCCCTACGTGGACGTGGTGATGGGCACCCACAATGTGCACCGGGCCGCCGAGTTGCTGCACCACGCCGACGACGAAGGCCCGATCACCGAGATTCTCGAAGCCACGGTCGCCGATGACCACGAACTGTTCCCCTCGGCGCTGCCCGCACGTCGCACCACCGGCCATTCGGCCTGGATCACGATCCAGATCGGCTGTGACAACAACTGCGCGTTCTGCATCGTCCCGGCGGTCCGTGGCCCCGAGATCAGCCGTCCTTTCGCACGCATCGTCGACGAGGTGCGCACGCTCGCCGACCGGGGTGTCACCGAAGTGACCCTGCTGGGCCAGAACGTCAACTCCTACGGCCGGGATCTCGCCCTCGCCCGTCGACGCGGCGGCGAACAGGTGCGGATCCGGCCGTTGTTCGCCGAGCTGCTGCGCGCCGTGGGCGACGTCGAGGGGATCGAGCGGGTCCGCTACACCAGCCCGCACCCCAAGGACCTGCGTGACGACACGATCGCTGCGATGGCCGAGCTGCCGGCCGTGTGCGAGCACCTCCATCTGCCGCTGCAGGCGGGCAGCGACCGGGTGCTCGCGGCGATGCACCGTGGCTACACCGCCCAGCGGTATCTGGACCGACTCGCCGCGGCCCGGGCCGCGATCGACGACCTGGCGGTGACCACCGACATCATCGTCGGCTTCCCCGGCGAGACCGACGAGGACTTCGCCCAGACCCTGGACGTCGTCGCGGCCGCCGAGTACGACAGCGCCTACACGTTCATCTACTCGCCCCGTCCGGGGACCGAGGCGACCGAGAAGAACCTCCCGCCGGTGCCCGCCGAGGTCATCGCCGAGCGCTTCGAGCGTCTGCGGGTCGTCGTCGAGCGATCGGGACTCGCCAAGCACGAAGCCCGCGTCGGTCGGATCGAATCGGTGATGGTCCAGGGCCCGTCCAAACGTGACCCGTCGGTGACCACCGGGCGGACCCGTCAGAACAAGCTGGTGCACTTCAGCGCGGATGAACCGTTGCGGGCCGGAACCTACGTGTCGACGCGCATCACGAGCGCCGCGCCGCACTTTCTGCGCGGTGAGCTCGTCGAGATCGTCGCGCCGGCCCGACACCGGACACGCATTCCCGTCGCGGCCTCCTGATGGTCGAGGCGGGCCCGATCCTGCACGGACCCGGTGCAGCGGTCCTTGCCGGGGCGGAGTGGGAGCGGATCGCGAGTGGCCGGCGGTCCGAAGTGTGGCGGGCCCGGTTCGGTGACGGACGTGGCGACCTCGCGGTCAAGCTCGCGTCAGCCGGATCGGCCGACGGTGAGGGCGACGACGCGTCGCGGCGTGAGGCCGGGGCGCTCATCCACGCCGAAGCGGAACGTCTCGCCTGGGTCGCCGAGCAGCTCGGTGGACGCGGGGTCGGCCTGCCCGAACTCGTCGTGGCCCCGGAAGCGGCCGACCCCGATCCGATGCTCGTCACCTCCTGGCTGGAAGGAGTGACCGACCCCCGACTGTTGCGCTCGCCCGAGACTGCGGTCGCCGCGTTCGGGACGGCGTTGGCCTCACTGCACCAGGCCTCGCGCCGCATCGACCTGGACCGCTGTCCCTTCGATGCGTCGCTCGATGCCCGGCTCGCGGCCGCAGCCGACCGGGTGGAAGCCGGTCTGGTGCGACCCGCAGAGCTCGATGCGCCCTACGACCGGTACCGGGCCGCCGAGCTCCTCGACCGGGTGCGCTCGATGGCCGCGGCGACGCGCCCGCCGGAACTCGAGGATCGGGTGCTCGTGCACGGCGACTTCTGTGTCTCCAACGTGGTCTTCGACCCCACGTACGGCACCACGGTCGGTGCCCTCGACTGGGCGTTCGCCGGGGTCGGTGATCGCAACCAGGACCTGGCGATCACCGCCCGGTCGCTGACGCGGAACCTCTCCGGTGAGGTCCTGCCCGACTTCTTCGCCGCCTACGGGCTGGCCGAACCCGACCTGCTGCGCATCGAGACCTATGTGGTCCTCGAGGAGCTGTTCTGACCGGTTCCGCCGGCCGGCTGGCGCTCGTCGGGCCGACGGCGACCGGCAAGTCGGCGCTGGCGCTCGATGTCGCCCGGGCACTCGGCGACGTCGAGATCGTCACGGCCGACTCGATGCAGGTCTATCGGGGCATGAACATCGGCACCGCGAAACCCACGCCGGCCGAGCGCGCCGAGGTGCCTCACCATCTGATCGACCTGGTCTCCCCGGACGAGGACTTCACCCTGCGCCGGTTCCAGCGTGCCGCGCGGGAGGCCGTCGCCGACATCGAGGACCGGGGCCGACGGCCCCTGCTGGTGGGCGGCACCGGGTTGTACGTGCGGGCGATCGTCGACGACCTGGACATCCCCGGTCGCTTTCCCCACGTCCGGGCCGCATTGGAGGCGCGCGACGACCTCGAGGCGATGTACGAGGAGCTGCGAAGCCTCGATCCGCTCGCAGCCCGACGGATCGAACCCGGCAACCGTCGACGGATCATCCGGGCGCTCGAGGTCGTCCACGGCTCGAACCGGCCGTTCTCCTCGTACGGCACCGGCCTGGAGGACTACCGGGAAACCGACTGGGATCTCGTCGCGGTCGAGGTGGAGCGCGACGAGCTGTCCGGGCGGATCCGGGCGACGGTTCGAGGATCAGCTCGCCCGGGGCCTGCTCGACGAAGTTCGCGCCCTGCGGGACCATCGACCGCCCCTGGGGCGCACGGCCGGCCAGGCCCTCGGCTACCGCCAACTGCTCGACCACCTCGCAGGACGGTGCACGCTGGATGAGGCCGTCGAGGCCGCGATCAGTGCCACCCGACGCTTCGCCCGTCGCCAGCTCGCCTGGTTCCGTCGAGATCCCCGACTGAGCTGGTTGCCGGCGAACACGGCCGAGCAGCGGGAGCGACTGGCCGGCGACCTGGTCGCCCGCTGGGAAAGTCGTGGGAGCGATCTCGGAGTCGACATGCGAGACTCCAAGGCGTGACCCCACGATTGGCGCTCGGAAAATATCACGGGCTGGGCAACGATTTCCTGGTGCTGTTCCCGGGTGATGCCGTCGGCGCCGACGACGCGGCGACACTGGCGCGGCGCGTCTGCGACCGACATCTCGGCATCGGTGCCGACGGGCTGCTGATCGGGTCGGCTGTGGCCGAGGGGGACGGGTGGCGGATGGTGCTGTACAACGCGGACGGATCCCGAGCCGAGATGAGCGGCAACGGGATCCGCTGCTTCGTGCACGCACTCGTGCGCGACGGCGACCTCGATCTGCCCACGCAGGTGCACGTCGTCACCGATGCCGGTGCGCGGGTCGTCACGGTCGAGGCCGGCCCCGACGGGACCGACGACACGGTGCAGGCCGCCGTGGCCATGGGCACGCCGCGGCCCGGCCCGGCTGTGGACGATTCCGACGCGTTGCGCCGTGCGGGCATCGGACGCCATGCCACCTGGGACCTCGGCAATCCCCATCTCGTACTCGAAGTCGACGATCCTGGAGAGGTCGATCTCCGGGTCGCCGGGCCCGAATGGGAGGGCCACTTCGAGGACGGCGTCAACGTGCACTTCGTGCGGGTCGAAGACCGCGGGCACCTCACCCAGGTCACCTGGGAGCGCGGCGCCGGGGTCACCCTCGCGTGTGGCACCGGAGCGACTGCGGCCGCACTGAGCGCGCGGACTGGGGTCTGGTCGACGACCGGGTCGTGGTGACGATGCCCGGCGGTTCGGTGGAGGTCGAGCTCGACGACACGCCGGTCCTGCGCGGTCCCTCGGTGTGGATCGCGGACTGCCTGGTGGGGGCGTGATGGTCGAATCAACGGATCGGCCGCCGGTGTCCGGCAGCGACCACCGTGGCGGCTTCGGCGACTTCGGAGGAACGAGCGACGCGTTCATCGAACGCACCTTCCGTGAGCGGATCCTGCTCGTCGGTGTGCAGTTTCCCGGTGCCACCGCAGCTGACGTGGACGAGGCGCTGGACGAACTGGCGCTGCTGGTGGACACGGCCGGGGCAGATCCGATCGACCGGGTCACCCAGCGACGGGACCATCCCGACCCTGCCACCTACCTGGGGCGCGGCAAGGTCGAAGAGCTCGCCGCGCTGGCCCGGGCCACCGACTGCGACACGGTGGTCTTCGACGACGAGCTCACGCCGGCCCAGCAGCGAAACCTGGAGAAGATCCTCGGCCGCACCGCCATCGACCGGACGGCGGTCATCCTCGACATCTTCGCCCAGAACGCGACCACCCAGGAAGGACGCGCCCAGGTGGAACTGGCGCTGTTGCGCTATCGGCTCCCCAGGCTGCGCGGCAAGGGGGTGCAGCTCTCCCAGCAGGGGGGTGGCGTGGGCACCCGGATGGGTGGTGGTGAGACCAAGCTCGAGGTCGACCGTCGACGGATCATCCGACGCATCCATCACCTCGAACGGGAACTGGTCGCCATCGCCGCCCACCGGGCGACCCAGCGCAAGGCACGGCGCACGAACCCCATCAGCCATCTCGCCATCGTCGGTTACACCAACGCCGGCAAGTCCACGTTGTTGAACCGGCTCACCGACGCCGACGCGAAGGTGGAGGATCGACTCTTCGCCACCCTGGACGCCACCACCCGACGGTTCTCGCTGCCCGGCGGAGAACCGGTGCTGTGCACCGACACCGTCGGCTTCGTCCGGAAGCTTCCACACCACCTCGTCGAAGCCTTCAAGTCGACCCTGCAGATCACCGCAGAGGCGGACCTGCTGCTGCACGTCATCGACTCCACCAGCCCGGATCTTCAAGGTCAATACCGGGCGGTGCGTGACGTCCTCGAAGCCATCGACGCCGACCGGGTTCCCGAGATCGTCGTGTGCAACAAGGCCGACGCGCTCGATCCCGCCGCACAGATTCGCCTGGACGGGTTTCGCGCGGCCCATCCCGAGAGCGTGACCATCGCCGCCGCGACGGGGGAGGGCATCGACGAACTGACGCGAGTGCTCGCCGCCCGGCTGCGGCGCCGGTCGGAACAGGTCGAGCTGGTCGTGCCCTATGACCGGGGCGACGTGCTGGCGGCGCTGCACCGCCACGGTGAGGTGGTCAGCTCGGAACCTGGCGACGAGGGGATGCGGGTCGTCGCCCGCCTCGACGACGAGGCCCGCAGCCGGTTCGACGAACTGGTGGTGGCGTCGTGAAATCGCATCACGGGTTCGTCCCACCGCCCTATCCTTACGACCGGCTCGCGCCCCTTGCCGAGGTCGCCGCTGGGCACAAGGGCGGCGCGGTCGACTGCAGTGTCGGCACGCCGGGTGATCCCCCACCCCCCGAGGTCGTGGCCGCGTTGTCGGCTTCGAGCCACCTCGCCGGGTACCCCCCGTCGGTCGGCTCCCCCGAGTTCCGCTCGGCTGCGGCCGGATGGTTGCACCGCCGCTTCGGACTGGACGTCGACCCCGCTCACGTGGCGGCCTGCGTGGGGACCAAGGAGTTCGTCGTCGACCTGCCGCATCTGTTGCGGCTCCGTGCCCCCGAACGTGACGTCGTGCTGTATCCCGCGGTCAGCTATCCCAGCTACGCGATGGGGGCGCAGCTCGCCGGCTGTCGAGCGGTTCCGGTGCCGATGGACGCCTCTTGGCGTATGGACCTGGGCGCCGTGTTCGAAGGCGACTGTGACCGCGCCCTGTGCCTGTGGATCAACACGCCGGGCAATCCGGCCGGCGGACTCGACGACCTGCACTATGCGGCCGAATGGGGCCGCGAGTGGGGGGTGCCGGTGATCTCGGACGAGTGCTACATCGAGTACACCTGGGACGCCAAGGACGGCCGGGGCCCGGTCGCCCCCACCCGGGGTGTGGTTCCGGGTCGATCGATCCTGGAGACGGGGACGGCCGACGTCCTCGCCGTGCACTCGTTGTCGAAGCGTTCCAATCTGGCCGGCGCCCGGGTGGGGTTCTACACCGGCGACGATCAGCTCGTCCACTACCTCGCCGAGGTCCGCAAGCACGCCGGTCGGATGGTTCCGGGTCCGGTGCAGGACGCGGCGGTCGTGGCCTTCGGCGACGACGCACACGTCGACGTGCAGCGAGCGCGTTACTGGAGCCGACTGGAACGGCTCCGCAAGATCCTGGAGGCGTTCGACGCTCCCTGTGGGATGCCCTGGGGTGGCTTCTATCTGTGGGCAGAGGCCCCCGGCGGCGATGCGTGGGGGCTCGCCGGACGTCTTGCCGAACGGATCGGGATGCTGGTCAGCCCCGGAGAGTTCTATGGCGAGACCGGTGCGGAATTCGTGCGGGTCGCGGCGGTCGTGCCCGACGACCGGCTCGACCTGCTTGAAGCGCGGCTGGGCTGAACGTTCCCACCCCGTGAGGTTGGGGCGTGCCAGGATGGGGCGATGAGCAGCGTCGGTCCGACTTCTTGGCCACCGGCGGATCCCGGTTCCCCGGTACCACCGGGAACGGACCAGAGGTCGGGTCCCGGGGCCGCTGGGTACTGGGTCGGCGGAATCCTGATGGTGTTGGGAGTGGCGCTCGCGGTGGTGATGATGGTCGTGGGGGCCCACCGGGTGGGGCAGTTCTTCCGGTTTCCCACCGAGGTCGACTCCTCCGGGCAGGTCACGTTGAGCGAGCCCGGGGACTACGTGGTGTTCGTCATCGACCAGGCACCGTCCCAATCCGACCAGTTCGGGTCGTCGACGGTGTCGCCCCCCGTCTCGGTCCGAAGCCCCTCGGGTGACCTCGTGGCCACGACGAAGTCTGCGTCGCAGTTCAGCTTCGGCGGCAACCGGGTCGCGACCAGTGTGGCCACCTTCCACGCCGACCGGGCCGGTGACTACACCGTTTCGGGATCCCCACTCGGCCCTGCCGAGTCGCTCGGCGTGGCCCGGAGGGCCAAGGTGGAACCCCAGCAGCTCGCCCTGGGGTTCTTCGGCGCGGCGATCTTGTTCCTGACCGGCGTCGTCGTGCTGATCGTGACCGCCGTGCGTCGACGTCCGCCACCGCCGCCGCAACCGATCTACTTCGGACCGCCGGGCTATCCGGGTATCCCGGTTACCCCGGTCAGCCAGGTTACCCCGGCGTCAACCCGGTCAGCCGCTCCCGGGTCGGCAGCCGCCCGACCCAGTAGTGGTGGCGCCGACCCGTTCAGGGCCTCCCTCCGTGGACGGCCGCCAACTACGGTGAGGCGATGGCCGATCTCTCCACCCGCATCGCCGAACTCTGGGATCGACGGGACGCCCTCGGTCCCCGCGACACCGACGCCCGCGCCACGGTGGACGAGGTGATCGGCCTGTTGGACGCGGGTGAGCTGCGGGTCGCCGAATGGGCCGACGACGGCACGGTCGTGGTGCACGCCTGGGTCAAGCAGGCGATCCTGCTGCTGTTCCGACTCTCGGAGATGGCCACCATCGAGCTCGGCCCTTTCGAGTACGCCGACAAGCTCCCGCTCAAGTCCGACTACCAGGCCGCCGGCGTCCGGGTCGTGCCCGGCGCCTCGGCGCGGCGCGGCTCCTACCTCGCTCCGGGCGTCGTGCTGATGCCCAGCTACGTGAACATCGGCGCACATGTGGGGGAGAACTCCATGGTCGACACCTGGGCGACCGTGGGGTGTTGCGCCCAGATCGGACGCAATGTGCACCTGTCGGGAGGCGTGGGCATCGGCGGGGTGCTCGAACCGCCCCAGGCCGAACCGGTCATGATCGGGGACGAGTGTTTCATCGGCAGTCGTTGCATCGTGGTCGAGGGCGCCACCGTGGGCGAGGGCAGCGTGCTGGGCGCAGGCTGCGTGCTCAGCGGTTCGGTTCCCGTGATCGATGCGACCACCGGCGAGGAAGTGGGTCGCGGAGATGTCCCGCCGTGGTCGGTCGCCATCCAGGGGACGCGTCCGAAACGCTTCGAGGGCGGCGAGTTCGGCCTGCCCTGCGTGTTGGTGATCAAACACCTGAACGAGGGTGAGCGACACGACAAAGCCGCGCTCAACCAGGTCCTGCGCGACCACGGCACCACGGTCTGAGCGGGCCGGTCATGTCGGTCGAAGCCCGGACGGATCCGGGTGATGCACTCCCCGAGGACCTGCTGGCGCTGACCGCCCAGCTCGTCGGCCAACCTTCGGTGAGCCGTGCCGAAGGCCCCTTCGTCGACTGGCTGGAGGCCGAACTCCGGAGCCTGGATCACCTGCAGGTCGAACGGGTCGGCGACAACCTGGTCGCCCGCACGAATCAGCGGCGACCACAGCGGGTCGTGCTGGCCGGGCACACCGACACGGTGCCGGCGAACGGCAACGCCTCGGCCCGCATCGAGGGTGACACCCTCTGGGGCCTCGGCTCGGCCGACATGAAGGGCGGCCTGGCGATTCAGCTCGCCCTGGCCCGCTCGCTCGTCGCCACTGCGATGGACGTGACCTATGTGTTCTATGCCCGCGAAGAGGTCGCTGCTGCCGAGAGTGGGCTCGCCGAGCTGCTGGCGGCGCGTCCGGACCTGGTCGCCGGTGATCTGGCACTGATCGGCGAGCCGACCGACGGGCAGGTCGAGGCCGGCTGCCAGGGGACGATCCGGGTGGTCGTCGGACTACGGGGCCTGCGGGCGCACAGTGCCAGGCCGTGGATGGGGCGCAATGCCATCCATCGGCTCGGTCGACTCCTGGGTCGCGGTCGAGGAAGCGCCGCTGCGCCGACCGGTCCTCGACGGACTGGAGTTCCGCGAGGCCCTCCAGGCGGTCGGCGTGGCAGGGGGCGTGGCGGCCAACGTCGTGCCCGACGAAGCGGAGGTCACCCTGAATCACCGCTTCGCGCCGGACCGCTCACCCGAGGAGGCCGAGGCGTTCGTCCGTCAGCGTGGTGGACGACGTCCTCGAGGACGACGACACGTTCACGGTGGTCGACGCCGCGGCCGGGGCGCTTCCGGGTCTGACGAATCCGCTGGTGGCCGCGTTCATCGGCCGTGCCGATCTGTCGGTCGACGGCCAAGCTCGGTTGGACCGATGTCGCCCGATTCGCCGCGCACGGCATCCCGGCGCTGAACTTCGGCCCCGGTGCGTCCAACTCGCCCATGCACCGGACGAGCGGCTCGAACGCAGACCCCTGGAGTGGTGCTACCGGGTGATCCGCGCCCTGGTCACCCAGGGCCTGTGACCTGGACCTGGCATTCCGGACTCCGGCGTCCTCGTCCTCACCGCATCATGTATGCGCTTCGTCCTGCGTCCTTGGATTCCGGACGCCAGGTTCCAGGTCACCGACGCCGGCATTCCGGACCGGAGAGGATCAGAGTTTGCGGAGCACGGTCACGACCCGCCCGAAGATCGTGACCTCGTCGGCGGGGAACGTCCATCGGAGAGAGCCGCTCGTTGGAGGGGAGCAGGTGATGGTGGCACCGTCGCGGCGGTAGGTCTTCACGGTCGCTTCGTCGCCGGGAATGCCGGCGACGACGATCTCGCCGTTCTTCGGCAGTCGGCTGGGAACGCACCACGACGAAGTCGCCGTCGAAGATTCCCACGTCGATCATCGAGTCGCCCCGCACCCGCAGCATGAACAGGTCACCGTCACCGGTCAGGTCCTCGGGGATCGGCAAGATCTCGGTGATGTTCTCCTCGGCGAGCACGTCGGTTCCGGCGGCGACGTCCCCGACGATGGGGACGTGGCGGGTGGGGCGACGCTCGACGTGCGCCCCCGAGAGCGGGTCGTAGCACACCTCGATCGCCCGCGGTTTGGTCGGATCACGTCGCAGATATCCCAGTCGTTGCAGCGTGGAGAGGTGCGCATGGACGCTGGAAGGGGAGGTCAGGCCGACGACATCGCCGATCTCACGGACCGAGGGCGGATACCCACGATCGCGCATGGAAGCCTCGATGCACTCGAGGACCTGGAGTTGACGGGAGGTGAGCTGATTCGTGGTCATCGTGCACCTTTCGGGGACCGTGCCGCCGGCGGCACGAACGGGTGTTCGGGACCATGGTACCCGTCGCGTGGGCAAATTTCAAACATTTGTTCGATTCGGTCTTGACCCGAACGGGTGTTCGTGCTTTGCTGATGGTCGAACAGGTGTTCCCGCACCGGCCCGTTGCTCGAGCATCGAGAAAATGTCCCACCCATCTGGGAGCGTGACCGCATGGCTCAGATCTTCACCGCACGAACCGCTGTCCCCTTCGCCGACGATGCGAACCCGGCCTTCCGCCCGCCCGTCCTGCGGCTCATCCAGGGCGGACGCCCAGCCGGCTCGGCGATCCGGGCGCGCAAACGGCAACGGGCGATCCGGGTACTTGTCGCGTTCGGGGTCGCAGTGGCACTCGTCGTCGGCTCGGCCGTGGCGTTCTCCGTCATCGATGCGCCGTCGCAGTCGCCGGTCAGGCCCAGCGCGGCCCGGCCGACGGCCACGCGCGGGCCGGTCATCGTCGTCCAGAGCGGCGACACCCTCACCTCGATCGCCCGACGGCTGCAACCGAGCGGTGACGTGAGCGGCCTGGTCGATCGGCTCGCGGCCACGCACGGTCCGGGAGCTCTCCAACCGGGCGACCGGATCGCCCTCGGCTCGTTGTCGCCCCGCGGGTGACGCGGCCGGAGGCAGACGCCGACGACGCTCGGCGAGTACCGTGCGCGGCGTGCAGTGTCCAAAATGCGGTGCAGATGACGACAAGGTGGTCGATTCCCGGAGCGTCGACAACGGCCGGGCGATCCGGCGTCGGCGTGCGTGTGAAGGCTGCGCACATCGCTTCACCACCTTCGAGCGGATCGAATCGGTGAACCTGGTCGTCGTGAAGCGTTCGGGTGACCGGATGCCCTTCGAGGCGACCAAGATCATCGAGGGAGTGCGGGCGGCGTGCAAGAACCGTCCCGTGTCCGATGCGGCGATCGAGAACCTCGCCACCGGTGTGGAGGAACGAGCACGTGGCGAAGGACTCGGCGTGCTCACGACCGAGCAGATCGGGATCGACGTGCTCGAGGGTCTCCGCGAGCTCGACCAGGTCGCGTATCTCCGCTTTGCCAGCGTCTACAAGGAGTTCGACGACGCATCGGATTTCGCCCGGGAGGCCAGACTCCTCACCAAGGCGACGACGCCGAAGCGCCATTGAGGGCTCACCGATCGACGACGTAGCGGGCGATGAGATCTCGACCGTCGCTCAAGAGACGATCGAGGTGGACGGGGAGCGGCGCAACGAACTCGTCCCCTCTCGCGGCGCGGGCGGACGGCCCGCCCGCCAGGAGGGGCCCGGTCGTCAGACACCATTCGTCGACCAGCCCGGCGGCCAGGAGCTGACCGTTCAGCGATGGTCCACCCTCGCAGACGACGCAACGCGCGCCTCGTGCCGCAAGATCGGCCAGAACTGCACGGAGATCGACGCTCACGGCACCCACCCGGACGATTTCGGCCACGGCCCGGAGTGCGTCCAAGCGGTCCTCCGGGGCGCGATCGACCGTGTAGATCAACGGAACCTGGTCCGGGTCCGAGAAGAGCCGGGCGGACGGGTCGAGGGACACGTTCGCGGTGACGACGGCGATGCGGGCGGGACCGGGACGACCCTGGGCGAGTCGAATGTGGTGGTGGTCTTCGGGAATCCGGACCGGACCGTAGTTCTCGGCCCACGCGGTCCCGGCGCCGACCAGCACGAAGTCGGCGGCGCTCCGGAGGGCGTGGAACACCGCCCGGTCGCCGTCGCCACCGATTCCCCCGGAGCGACCCGTCAGCGCCGTCGCGCCATCAGCGGTGACCGCCATGTTCACCGCCACCCAGGGCCGGGCCCCGACCGGCTCCCGCCGGTCGTCCAGATAGCACCGTGCGGCGTCGATCTCGTCGATCGGTCGGGGCAGCAGTTGGCGCATGGGCGACGAGACTAGGTCGCATTCCCCGCCAGGCGCGGCGAATGACATTCGTGTCATTCGCGTTACGACCGAACGCTGGACTTCAGGTTCCCCGGTCCTCCGCCGATCATCCAACGGTGCTCGCGGTCGCGAGCAGCCACCTGCGACGTCACGTGTGCCCACGAGGAGACCTCCCGGACATGGTGCAGAAGTATCTGGAACAGGGGACCAAGATGCTCGGCGCCGTGGCCCGTGGCGCCCGCCGCCCCCAGACCCTGCCCACCCAGGTGCGGGAGGTGGCTTCCGGGTTGGTGACCAGCGCGCTGTATCCCTTCGGATTCCTCGACGCCGGGCCGGGAGGTCGGGTGCGCGCCGCTTCGGGGGGCCACGGTTCGGAGACGCCCGTGTTGTTGGTACACGGGTATCTGGCGAACAAGTCGAACTGGTATTTCGTCGAGCGGGCGCTCCGGGCGGCCGGCTTCGGCGAGATTCATGCGATGAACTACCGGGCACGGCACGCCGACGTCGATCGACTCGCCGAGACCTGCGTCCTGCGGGCGCACGAGGTCATGGCCGCGACCGGCGCCGACCGGATCCACCTGGTGGGCCACTCGTTGGGTGGACTGGTGATCCGACGCGCCGTGCAGACCTTCGGGCTTGCCGAGGCCGCCTCGGTGGTGACGGTGGCGACCCCGCACGGTGGTGTCGATCTGGCCCGCCTCAGCCCCTTGACCGGCGGCCGGACCACGATCGGGGAGCAGCTGCGACCGGGCTCGGCGTATCTGCGGGAGATGTGGGCGACGACCCGGCGCCTGCCCGACACGCATTTCGTGGCCTACTACTCGAACCTGGATCTGCTGGTTCCCGGAAGGCGGGCGATGATGCTCGAGCCGACGCTCGACCCGACGAACATCCTGATGAAGGACCACGGCCATCTGTCGATCATGATGGCGGGATCGCTGGTGACGTCGATCGCGTACGAGCTGGCAGCGGTCGACGGCCTGGAGGGCTTCGGCAGGCCGGTGAGCGGCATCCCGGCGACCGCGGCCGATACCGGTCGTCGCCGACCTTCGCCGGTCGCCACGCGCCGACGCGCCTGAGCCTTCGGGAAGGGCACCCGCACCCGCCATCGAGCCGGTCGGGACGTGGTAGCTGTGGAAAATCGATCGGTCGTCCCCAGGGTCGTCCACCCTTCGTCCACGGTTCGGGGTCCGAAATTCACAGGGTTGCGCCCCTAGCGATCCACAGGCGGCGCCTCCTAGGGTGGACCGAGTGTCACGGTCCCGCGACGCAAACGTTCGGAAGAGCTGGAGCGCGAGGTCTTCCTGGTGCGCTTGGTGAGGGATGCGGCAGCGTCGCCGGATTGCGAATTTTCGCGAACCCCCTTGGACCTGGGTGTTTGTGTCGCGGTGACCGTTGACACGCGGGGAACTACTGTGCTGTAATTTACCCCTACATCTTGTGGGTTGCACCCACGAGGGGACCTACATCACGACAAGGTGTTGTGGTCGGCGGCGTCGTTGGCGTCCGCTGTCCGCGATCTCCTGCAACCACCAACCCGAGAAGAGGGATTGTTCATGACTCTGGCACCGACCCAGACCGGCCTCGAATTCGAACGTCGTTTCACCGAGGTGGGGGTTGATCCCTACGACCTGGTGACCTGGGAGCGGCGCGACGCGCGCATCGAGAACCACCAGGACGGCTCGGTCGCCTTCGAGCAGCGCGACGTGGAATTCCCCGAGTTCTGGTCCCAGAACGCCACCAACATCGTCGCCCAGAAGTACTTCCGGGGCACCGTGGGGACCCCGGAGCGGGAGTCCTCGCTCAAACAGGTCGTCGATCGGGTCGTCGACACCATCACCGCTTGGGGCGTCGAGGGTGGGTACTTCGTCGACGACCGGGAGGCGGCAACCTTCCGTGACGAACTGAAGTACCTGATGATCACCCAGCGGGCCGCGTTCAATTCGCCGGTGTGGTTCAACATCGGCGTTCCGGGCGTGCCCCAGCAGGCGTCGGCGTGTTTCATCCTCTCGGTCACCGACACCATGGATTCGATCCTGAACTGGTACCGGGAGGAAGGCGTGATCTTCAAGGGCGGCTCCGGTGCCGGCGTCAACCTGTCGAAGATCCGGTCGTCCGCGGAACTGCTCCAGGGTGGGGGCACGGCGTCCGGCCCGGTGAGTTTCATGCGGGGCGCCGATGCATCGGCCGGGACGATCAAGTCGGGGGGCAAGACCCGCCGTGCGGCCAAGATGGTGATCCTCGACGTGCATCACCCCGATGTCACCGAGTTCATCTGGTGCAAGGCACGTGAGGAGCGCAAGGCTCGGGTCCTGCGTGATGCCGGGTTCGACATGAGCCTGGACGGAATGGACGTCCATTCCGTGCAGTACCAGAACGCGAACAACTCGGTCCGGGTGACCGACGAGTTCATGACGGCGGTGGAGAACGACGACGACTGGCACCTGCGGACGGTGACCAGCGGTGAGGTCATCCAGACGGTCCGGGCGCGTGATCTGTTCCGCCAGATCGCCCAGGCGACCTGGGAGTGCGCCGACCCGGGCATGCAGTTCGACACGACCATCAACCGTTGGCACACGGCGGCGAACACCGCACGGATCAACGGATCGAACCCGTGCAGCGAGTACATGCACCTGGACAACTCGGCCTGCAACCTCGCCTCGATGAACCTGCTCGCGTTCCTGAACAGCGACGACGCCACCGACTCCTTCGACGTCGCGGCATTCGAGCACTCGGTCGGTCTCGTGTTCACCGCGCAGGAGATCCTGGTCGGCCGTGCCGACTACCCGACCGAACCGATCGGTGAGAACGCACGACGGTTCCGTCAACTCGGCATCGGCTACGCCAATCTCGGGGCGTTGCTGATGAACCTGGGTCTGGCCTACGACTCGGACGCCGGGCGGGCCTGGGCCGCGTCGGTCACCTCGTTGATGACCGGCCACAGCTACGCGACTTCGGCGCGGATCGCCGCTCGCATGGGACCTTTTGCGGGCTTCGCGGAGAACCGCGAGCCGATGCTGCGCGTGCTCGACCAGCACCGCGAGGCCGCGGCGCACATCGACGAGGAGCTGGTCCCCGCCGAGGTGCTCGACGCGGCGCAGCGGTCCTGGGACACCGCCTGCGACCTGGCCGAGACCTTCGGGGTGCGCAACGCCCAGGCCTCGGTGCTGGCGCCGACGGGAACGATCGGGCTGATGATGGATTGCGACACCACCGGCATCGAACCCGATCTGGGCCTGTGCAAGGTCAAGACCCTGGTCGGTGGTGGCACGATGCAGATCGTCAACCGGTCCCTTCCCCGGGCCCTGCACCGCCTGGGCTACGCCGACGACCAGATCGCCGACATCGTCGCCTATGTGGACGAGAACAAGTCCATCCTCGGGGCGCCGCACCTGGCCGCCGAGCACACCGACGTGTTCGCCTGTTCGATGGGCGACAACGCGATCCACTACCTGGGCCACGTCAAGATGATGGGGGCGGTCCAGCCGTTCATCTCCGGCGCCATCTCCAAGACGGTGAACATGCCCGAGGACGTGTCCGTCGAGGACGTCGAGCAGCTCCACATCGATGCGTGGAAGCTCGGCATCAAGGCGATCGCCATCTACCGGGACAACTGCAAGGTCGCCCAACCGCTGGCCATGGCCACCAAGGACGGCGACAGCGCGACCGTGGCCGGCGAACTGGTCGAGAAGATCGTCGAGAAGGTCATCAAGACCCCGGTGCGCGAGAAGCTGCCCCGGCAGCGCACCAGCCGGACGTTCCAATTCCGGGTGGCCGACTGCAAAGGCTTCGTCCACGTCGGCGAATACGCCGACGGTCGACCCGGAGAAGTCTTCCTGCGGGTCTCCAAACAGGGTTCCACCCTTGCGGGCATCATGGACGCGTTCGCCATCTCGGTGTCGCACGGACTCCAGTACGGGGTGCCGCTGCGCAGCTTCGTCGAGGCGTTCACCAACATGCGCTTCGAACCCGCCGGGATGACCGACGACCCGGACATCCGTTTCGCATCGTCGCTGCTGGACTACATCTTCCGTCGTCTGGCCGTCGACTATCTGAGCTTCGAGGAGCGGGCCGAGCTCAACATCTTCACGATCGACGAGCGCACCGAACCGACGCTGCCCGGCGTGGCCGAATCGGTGGCCGAGACGGTCCAGGGTCATGACGTGCCCGCCGACCCGCCCTCGATCGAGTCGGCCACGGAGCTGATCGCCCGGATCGAGGCCGAGGCCACGAGCCACGCGCCCGTGCATTCGGATGCCCCGTACTGCATGCAATGTGGGGTGCAGATGCAGCGGGCCGGATCGTGCCACGCCTGCCCGAGTTGTGGGAGCACGTCGGGCTGCAGCTGAACGCGCCCCAATAGAGTGGGCGCGGTGAATCCGGACCACGAGCACACCTACGGGTACCACGACCACAAGGACGGCATCACGAACCGTCTCAAGCGGATCGAGGGTCAGGTGCGCGGACTGCAACGCATGGTCGACGAGGACCAGTACTGCATCGACATCCTGGACCAGGTCGCGGCCGTGTCCAAGGCGCTGCGGGCGATGTCGTTGATCCTGGTCGACGAGCACCTCAAGCACTGCGTGGCCGACGCGGTACGCGGCGGGTCCGATGATGCCGAGGCGAAGCTCGCCGAGGTGTCGGCCGCGATGGGCCGCCTGCTCAAATCCTGAACACCGGCAACCGGTCAGGTCCCCTGATCGGGTAGACGCCAGAGTCGTCCGAACACCACGCCGCCCACGTCCACGGTGTCGACCAGAGTCGCATGACGCCGGAGCCAGGGCGTGAACCACTCCCGAGCCGATGTCTGATCCCCGACGGCGAAGGTGAACGCATAGTCCGCCGTCCTCAGCTCTTCGACGGTCTGGGGAGCGAACGACCTGCCGCAATAGTCCGAGGCCGGGTGCGGATAGGCGACGGCCACCCGGGTGCGGGCACACCGACCGTGAACCTGGGCCGCCAGATCAGCCGACAGACGTCCCGAAACCTGGCCGCTCTCGACAGGGATCCAGCGGACCGCGGCCGTCTCACCGCCCCACAATCCGTTCACGTACTGGGTGCCGTAGGGCGCATGTCGGATCGGGACGACGGCCGCGGCGAGGACGAGCAGGCCCCCGCAGGCGGCGAGCATCCGCGGGGAGAGGGCCCGGATTCCGGGCAGGCGCCGACTCCATCTGGTGGCGACGCATGCGCCCCCGATCACGGCGTAGGGGATCACGGCCAGCGCATACCGGTCGTAGCCGAACCGACTCAACGAGATCACCACGAAATAGGGGAGAGGAGTGAGCAGCACCCAGGACGGGATCATCGGCCCGAACTCGTCGAAACCTCGGCGTGTGTCGCGCCGGAGTCGTCGGACGAGATCGGCCACCCCACCGCCGACGCCCACGGCGCACCACGCGAGCATCCACGGGGTCAGCCGGAACGCCAGCGCGACGACGTAGAACTCGGGAACGAATCCCTGCAACGATCCGTGGAAGAAGCGGAGCCGGGTCTTGCCCACCTGCTTGGATGCGTCGAACATCAGCTGCACCTGTTGGACCGGGGACGTGAGCAGGGCCGGCCAGGCCAGGATCGAGATGACGCCGACCACCATGAGTCCGATCACCGCGGCGCGGATCAACAGCCGGGGTTGGTCCCGGTAGCGGTGGCGCCAGGCTTCCCAGGAGATGAGCGCCATGCCCGGCCCGAGAATCCCGATCGCGTTCGTCTTGGTCAGCAGGCCACCGGCGGCGAGTGCCGCGGCAACCACCAACCAGCCGGTACGCGGCGGCCCGGTCGGACCGGATGTGGGAAGGCGCTCACTGCGCAGCGCCCACGCGAGCGTCGTGAGGGAGGCGACCGAGAACATCGTCACCATCGCATCGGTATGCAGCATGTGGCCCAGGCCCACCGCCCATGGTTCGACCGCAAGCAGCGCTCCGGTGAACAGTGCCACCCTGGCGCCGAACAGTCGTCGCAGCATCACCATCAAGAGCAGGAGCAGCGCCACGCAGACGATCGAGACCGTGCTCTGTGCGGCACGGAGCACCTGGGCCGACTCGGCGGACGGTCCCCGGATCGGGGCGCTGAGCCCCAACGCTCCGGACGCTTTGGCGATCTGGCGACCGGCGATCCCCGCCCACATCGTGGTCACCCCGGGCATGGTGGGATTCGTCAGCCCCAACGCCGGGTCGCCGGCACTCGCCTGGGAGAAGTGTGCGTGGCTGATGGCCGCGGCGAACGCGTCGCTGCGGTGCAGCCAGAGGTTCTCGTCGTAGGTCTCCGCGGTGGGACCGGGCGCCCAGAGCCGTAAGGCGAGCGCGACCAGGGCGATGAACGCGAACAGCGCACGGACGAGTGGTCGGCTGCGCGATGTGGCGGCGTGATCGGAGTCGACCATGAGGTGACAAGATTAGGGATCTCCGGTCCTGCACCATGACCGTTTGCATCGCCGGGGAGTCCTGGCGGCAGCGCCGCCGTTCATCGTTCCTCTGCCAGCGAAGGTGTGCCCGTGGCCGACCCATCTGCAACCGACTCGTCCGAATCGACAAGACCGTACCAAGGTCGAGTCGCCCTCGTCACCGGCGCCGCGCGTGGTCAGGGACGGAGCCACGCGGTCGCCCTGGCCGAACGGGGTGCCGACGTCGTGATCGGTGACATCTGTGCCGACCTGGCTACCGTGCCCTACCCGCTGGCGACGCCGGCGGATCTCGACGAGACCAGGCGGCTCGTCGAGGCGACCGGCGCGCGCTGCGTCACGGGCATCGTCGACGTTCGGGACCTGGATGCCGTACTCGGGCTGGTGGGCAATGCCACCGAGGTGCTGGGGGCGATCGACATCGCGGTGGCCAACGCGGGGGTCTCGGGGATCGGTTCGGTCGCCGAGGTGTCGGCAGCCGAATGGGCGACGGTCATCGACAGCAACCTGACCGGAACGTTCAACGTGATCCGTGCCGTGGCGGGGGGCATGCGCGCGCGGGGTTCGGGACGCATCATCACGGTGTCGTCGATGATGGGCCGATCGGCAAACCCGGGGATTCCCGCCTATGCCGCGTCGAAATGGGGCGTGATCGGGTTGACCAAGGCGGCGGCGCTCGAGCTGGCCCCGTCAGGCGTGACCGTCAACGCGATCGCCCCAGGCAACATTCGCACGCCGATGATCGAGAACGACTGGTTCGTCTCCATGATGCGCCCGGATCTCGAAGCCCCGACGTTTGCGGACTGCGCGGCGACGCTGGCTTCGTTGCACCCCCTCGGGGTGCCCTGGCTGGAGCCGGCGGAGACCACCGCCGCGGTGCTCTATCTGTGCAGTGACGCCGCGCGCCATGTGTCGGGGACCGTGCTCGACGTGAATGCCGGCGCGTCGGGCAGCTTCACGGCCTGAGCGAGCGGGACCGGGCCACTGCCCGGTGCCACTGGGCGAACGCGGCCTCGTCGGGCTCGCCCGCGGGGTCGAAGCGGACGTTCGAGTCGGCGAGACCGGACAACTCGTCGGTTCCGGACCAGAATCCTTCGGCCAGTCCGGCGAGAAACGCCGCACCCAGTGCCGTGGTCTCGAGCGTGGCGGCGCGCACGACCGGTGCGGCGAGCTGTTCGGCCTGGAGCGTGCAGAGCAGGTCCATTGCCGCGGCACCGCCGTCGACCCGGAGCTCGATCAGCGGTCGCCCGGACGCTGCGGTCATGGCATCGACCACGTCCCGGGTCTGGAAGACCATGGCGTCGACGACCGCGCGGGCGAGTTGGGCGCGGCCGGTACCTCTGGTGATGCCCACGAACGTTCCCCGGGCCTCGGGATCCCACCATGGCGACCCGAGGCCGGTGAAGGCCGGTACGAACACGGCGCCGCCGGCATCGTCGCAGGTGCGTGCAAGGCCCTCGAGTTCGTCGGCCCTGGCGATGACCCCCAGCGCGTCCCGCAACCACTGCACTGCCGATCCCGTCGAGAAGATCGAACCTTCCAGGGCGTAGACGGGCGCTTCCCCGTCGATCTGCCAGGCCACCGTGCCAAGGAGGCCCTCGACCGGCGCGGGCGGTTCGGATCCCACATTGGTGAGTACGAACGATCCGGTGCCGTAGGTGTTCTTGGCCATTCCGTCCTCGAAGCACAGGTGACCGAACAGCGACGCCTGCTGGTCGCCGGCGACACCGGAGATCGGGAGTCCATCGGGAATGCCGGGAATTCCCGAAGTGGTTCCGAAGCGACCGGAGGAGGGACGCACCTCCGGGAGCACGTGCGGGGGCACGTCGAACATCGCGCACAGCTCCTCGGACCACGCCGAGCGCCCGATGTCGAACAACATGGTCCGGGAGGCGTTCGTCGGCTCGGTCGTGTGCACCGCTCCACCGGTGAGCCGCCACAGCAGCCACGAATCGATCGTGCCCACCGCGACCTCGGCGCCGCTGGGTACGTCCCCCACGCCGAAGAGCCATTCCAGCTTGGTCGCGGAGAAGTACGGATCGGGAACCAGACCGGTCGTCCGGCGGATGAGATCGAGGTGGTTGCGGCGGAGCTCGTCGCAACGGGATGCCCCCCGTCGGTCCTGCCACACGATGGCCCGATGGAGTGGCCGACCGGTTCGACGGTCCCAGACCACCACCGTTTCCCGCTGGTTCGTGATGCCGAGTGCCACTGGTGCGCTCCCGAGCGCGCCGATCAACTCCGCGGTCACGTCGAGGATCGCGTCGGCGATCTCCTCTGCGTCGTGCTCGACCCAACCGGCTTTCGGGAAGTGCTGGGTGAACTCGCGATAGCGGTGGTCGACGATCCTGCCGGCGCGATTCACGGCCACGGCCCGCACCCCGGTCGTCCCTGCATCGAGCGCGCAGACGTACTCCACCTCGACCAACCTACCGATTCCCGGTCCCGGTTGTCAGCGCTGGTCCTATGCCGGAGGACCCTGGGTCGCGACCGCGTTGAAGTCGGTGTCGGTCGCGATGCTCTTGGGACCGTTGTCGGTGGGAATTTTCTTCGACTCCCCGTCGACTTTGAGGGCGATCGCCCGGACTCCGAGGCCGTTGCGCGCATCCGTGAGCGTCTTGACGATCTGGTGGTACATGGTGATGTCGTTCGGGCTGGAGATGTCCGCGACCTCCTTGGAGAGGTTGATGGTCATGACGCCCTTCTCGTCGACGTTGGACGCCCCCAGCATCTGCGCCTTTGTCGGCACGATCGACGAATAGCCCTTCGACTTGCGTTCGGCCGGATCGGGACCCGTCGCCAGAGCTTCGAACAAGGACTCCGGAGTGATCTTCTTGAGCCTCTGGGGGGTGCAGTCGAGTCGGGCGGGGGTGTTCTTGTTCGTCTGTTGGACGAAGCACACCCGCGCCCATGCACCCTGGTCGGCCGGCACCGACGTCGTCGTGGTGGCGTTCGGCTCGAGGATCGCCGGGAGCTTCTTCTTGTCGATCGCCCTCGGAGACGTCTCTGCAGAGAGCGAACAGGCGGTGGCCGCAAGGGCCACGATCAGGACCATCGCAGCGGCGGCGAACCGGCGGGCGGTGCTCATGTCGCCACACTCTCGGTCGGCCCACCCCGTTCGACCACATCGGCCAGTTCGATCACGAAACGTGCCCCGCTCGCTCCGTCGGGTCGATCCTCGACCCACACCGAGCCGCCCTGGAGCCGGAGATGTTCGCTCACCAGCGCCAGGCCGAGTCCGACACCTCCGCTGCTCGCGCTCCTGCTTCCGGCCGCGGCGCCGCGGGAGAACCGACCGAAGATCAACGAACGATCTGCCTGGGGCACGCCCGGCCCCGAATCCTCGATGGCGATCCGGATGCGCTCGCCGGCCTTCGAGATTTCGACCCGCTCGATCTGCTCGCCGTACTTGGTGCCGTTGTCGATCAGGTTGGCGAGCACACGAGACAGTCGACGCTTGTCGACCCGCACGGTCGCCTTCGCCAACGCCGGGTCGATCTCGATGGGGGTGTGGATGTGTTGGCTCGCGATGACTGCCTGCACCAGTTCAAGGATACGGATCTCTGACAGATCCAGGCGGATGGCGCCCGCGTCGTAGCGGGAAATCTCCAGCAGATCCTCCACGAGCTGTTGGAATCTGGCCAGATCGGCAGTGATCAGATCGACCGACGCGCGCAACGGTCCTTCGGGGATCTGGTTCCGTCCGGCCTCGAGCACCGCCATCGACGCGGCCAGGGTCGTGATCGGACTGCGCAATTCGTGAGAGACGTCCGACGCGAACCGGGCGTCCTGTTCGACCCGCGCTTCGAGCGCCGCGGCCATGTGGTTGAACGAACCCACGATGGGGGTCAGATCCGGGTCTGGTGGGTCGTCCAGACGCGTGTTGAGCCGCCCGCTGGCGATCGCCTCGGCGGCCAGACCGATGGCGCCGAGAGGGCGAAGGACCCGCCGACTCACCCACCAGCCGGTCAACATGCCCAGTACCGTGGTCACGGCCGTGGCAATTCCCAGCACCCGCCGCAACGCGTTCAGGGTCTGGGAGATGTCGATCAGGGACACGAGCTCGTAGTACTCGCCCACGTGGGTCCCGACGCGCAGACTCGGGAGCGGCAACCCGATGGCCAACATGGGTTCGCCGTTGTGGTCGATCCGCATCAGTGCCGGTTGGCCCTGTTGCACCTGGCTCTCGAGTGCGGGCGGGATGGAGTCCAGCGCATACTGCGTGTTCGTCGACTGGTTGACCAGTACGCCGTTCGGGTCGGGAATCTGGATCACCGGGTAGGTGCCGGCGCCGGTCACCACGGACTGAAGGGCGTTGTTGAGCGCGGCGGCATTGGCGGACTGGTTGTTCAGCGCCGTCTGCACGTTCTGCGCGTCCAGGTACGACCGTTGGATCGATTCTGATTCCCGCTGGTTCAGCAGGTTCTTGCGGGTGAGTCCGTAGGTCGTCACCGACAGCAGGAGCGACAGGAGCACCGCACCCAACGCGAAGAACAGCGTCACCCGGGTGCGCAGACGCAGGGGGTTCCGTGGCAGGATGCGTCGCATGGGGCCTGCGTTCAGGTCTGGAGTTTGTAGCCGAGGCCGCGGACGGTCACCACGTGCCGTGGGTTGGCCGGATCCGCCTCGACCTTGGTGCGCAATCGGCGGATGTGCACGTCGACCAGACGGCCGTCGCCGAAGTAGTCGTATCCCCAGACTCGTTCGAGCAGAACCTCTCGACTGAACACCTTCCCCGGATTCGATGCGAGTTCGACCAGCAGTCGGAACTCGGTCTTGGTGAGGTGCACGTCGTCGCCGGCGAGCTGCACCGCCCCCTCGTCGGGCACGATCTCGAGATCTCCGAAACGCAGATGGGTGGCACCGGCGTCCACGCTGCGGGCCCGCCGAAGCAATGCCCTGATACGGGCGGACAGTTCCTTGGGCGCGAAGGGCTTGGTGAGATAGTCGTCGGCCCCGGCTTCGAGGCCGGCCACCACGTCATGGGTGTCGTCGCGAGCCGTCACCATGAGGATCGGAACATCGCTCGACTTGCGGATCTCCCGACAGACCTCGAAGCCGTCGATGTCGGGCAACATGATGTCGATCAGGACGACATCGGCCGGTCGCTGCTCGAAATGCTCCAGGGCTGCCTCGCCGGTCCCCGCTTCCTCGACCTGCCACCCTTCCGCTTCGAGGGCGAGCTTGACCGCCGTGCGGATTCGCTCGTCGTCTTCGACGGTGAGGATTCGGGTTCCCACCCCACCAGCCTGCCAAATTTGGCCGCGAATTACGCGGATGGCCCCTCAACTTCGAGTCCGTCGTTGCGTGCCCTTTCCAGCAGCCCCCGCAGGCGATCGTAGAGAATCGGGTGCGCCGCAATGGTGAGGCGCTCGCCGGGGCCACCGTCGTCGAGGCCCCCGACGACCGCTCCGGCTTCGGAGGCGATCAGGCCCCCGGCGGCCAGATCCCAGGGTTTGAGTCCGGATTCGTAGTAGCCGTCGAGTCGCCCCGCGGCCACAGAACACAGATCCAGCGCTGCCGCTCCCAGTCGCCGAATGTCCCGGATCTCGGCCATGATCGACGCGAGGACCTGTGCCTGCTCATGACGACGACTCGACGAGTACGAGAATCCGGTCCCGATGAGCGCGTGGGGAAGTTCGACGTCACGGTTCACGCGGATCGGCGTCCCGTTGCACGTGGCGCCTCCACCGAGGGTGGCACGGAACGTCTCCCGTCGGATCGGGTCGACGACAATGCCCGCGACGACCGTGCCGTCCACGGCTGCCGCGATCGAGATGTTGAAACCACTCAGGTCGTAGAAGAAATTGGTCGTCCCGTCGATGGGGTCGATGATCCAGGTCACCGGGCCGTCACCGCCACGACGGCCGCGCTCCTCGGCGAGGATCGCATCGTCGGGACGTCCGGTCGTGAGCAGACGGACCAACTCGTCCTCGACCCGTCGGTCGGTCTCGGTGACCAGATCGGTCGCCGAGGTCTTCGTGGCGGCCACGGCCACCGCGCCACGGTCGGCGAGCACGATCCGATCGGCGACGTCCAGGGCAGCCCGTTGGGCGAGATCGGCGAGGAGGTCCGGGTCCATCCCCCCAGCATGGCCGAAGGCCGCGGGTCCGTCCCCACTAGGGTCGCCTGCCGTGGATCAGGTGCTCGAGGAAATCCCGGAGCGGGCGATGGCGGTGTTCGCCCATCCCGCGGACGCCGAGATCGCCTGTGGGGCGACGCTCGCACGCTGGGCGCGACACGGGTGCGACGTTTCCCTGATCATCTGCGCGAAGGGCGACAAGGGGAGTCACGAACCTGACGCCGATCCACAGCGGGTCGCCGCGACGCGCATGTCGGAGGTCGACGCAGCGGCCGCCGAGCTCGGCATCGCCCACCACGAGGTCCTGGGTTGGTCCGACGGCGAGATCACCAACTCACCGGAAGTCCGCGTCGAACTGGTGCAGCGCATCCGTGTGTGGCGACCAGACGTGGTGTTCGGCCACGATCCGACCGCGGTGTTCATCGGATCGGGCTACGTGAACCACCGGGACCATCGGGAGGTGGGCTTCGCGCTCTGCGACGCGGTCGCACCGGCGGCGGCATCGCCGCTCTACTTCCCGGACGCAGGATCGCCACACCGCGTGACGAGCCTCCTGCTGAGCGGGACGCTCGACCCCGACTGCTGGATTCGCGTGGAGGATCAGTTGGATGTCAAGGTCGCCGCACTCCGCTGTCACCACTCGCAGTTGGCGGGAAACGAAGACGGGGTCGAGGCCCTGGTCCACGGCCGGGCCGCGGAAGGTCGCGAACGGGCCGGTTCCGACGCCAGCGAGGCGTTCAGGTGGATCCGCCTGGTGGCCTGAGCGTCGCGCCGGTCCGGGGGTTGACGCCACGCTGGATGGTGCGCCATTCGTTCATCGCCCGCATGACCAACGTGGCGACGATCGCGATGCCGAGCGCACCGGCCACCGCGCCACCGAGAGCTCCGAGTGCCTGGGGGATCGACGGGTCACCGGCGACCTGGAGGCGTACGAACGCCCAGCCGATCAGCCCCCCCAGCATGCCCCCGGCACAGATGGCCGCGAAGGAGAGGATCCGGACGTTGCGCGGCGGGACGGCGGTGAGCGGCGGGACGGCTCGACGGTCGGGCATCGGCCCTCAGGATAGGACCCGAGCGGCCAGAATGGTGGGGTGCACACTTCGGGCAGGGAACGCAGGATCCTGCATCTGGACATGGATGCCTTCTTCGCCTCGGTCGAAGTGCTGCGCCACCCCGAGTTGCGTGGACGGCCTGTGGTGGTGGGCGGCGACGGCCCCCGCGGCGTCGTCGCGGCCGCGTCCTACGAAGCACGCGCGTACGGCGTGTATTCGGCGATTCCCAGCGTCCGGGCGAAGCGACTCTGTCCCGACGCGGTGTTCCTCCACGGTGACCACGCGCACTACTCCCGGATCAGCAAGCGCATCATGGCCCTGCTGCGCGGGGTCACCCCGCTCGTCGAGCCGCTCTCACTTGACGAGGCGTTCTGTGACGTGACCGGGGTGCTGCGACCCGGCGACGATGTCGTCGAGTTGGCCGAATCGCTCCGTGACCGCATCCGCCGCTCCGAAGGGCTCAACTGCGCCGTGGGAATCGGCCCCTCGAAGTTCGTGGCCAAACTCGCCTCGAAACGGGCCAAGCCGAAGGTGCCCGCTCCCGGTCGGCCGGTCCGGCCGGGAGCGGGCGTCGTCGTCGTGAACCCGCGTGAGCAACTCGAATTCCTGCACGCACTTCCCGTGTCGGCCATGTGGGGGGTGGGGCCGGTCACCCGGCGGAAGCTGGCGGATCTCGGCGTCTCGACCATCGCCGATGTCGCGGCGATGCCCGCAGGGGTGCTCGAGCACCGTCTCGGTCGGGCCGTCGGCACCCAGCTTTCGGCGCTCGCTCACGGGGAGGACCACCGAGCGGTGCAGCCGGATCGGCCCCCGGCTTCGATCGGGCACGAAGAGACGTACACGACCGATTTGGTTGACCTCGACCGGTTGCGTGCCGAACTGCTCCGTCTCGGTGACGCGACCGCGGCGCGGCTCGCGGGTCACGACCTCGAATGTCGGACGATCCAGATCAAGGTCCGTGATGCGGACTTCGCGACGTTCACCCGTTCGGTGACCTTGTCGGAGCCGACGAACTCCTCCCACACGATCGGGCGTGCCGCCCGGGGACTGTTCTCCTCGATCGGGATCGGTCGAGGGGTCCGTCTCCTGGGGGTGTCGGCGACCGGACTGGTGCCGGTCGGTGGTCCGCGGCAGCTCAGCTTCGACGATTCCGGGCGTGCCGGGTGGGACGATACCGACAAGGCCGTCTCCGAAATCCGCCGTCGATTCGGGCCCGGGGCGATCGCGCCCGCGTCACTCGTGGTGGATGGATCCATCGATGTCCGGCGGCGCGGCGACCACCAATGGGGAAAGCCGAGCCCGAGACGTTGAAGGGACCGTGGTGTTGCGCGAGAATGTTGCTGCCCGCGGCATACTCGTGACAACGGGTGTGGGAGCAACAAGTGCCACTTTCCGAAGACGAACAGCGAATACTCGACCAGATCGCCGCCGACTTCCACGAGCGCGATCCGGTGCTGGCCGGGGAACTCGAGAACACCACCTTGTGGCGGCACGCCCTCCGGCAGATGAAGTGGGCGACCCTGGTGTTCTTCCTGGGCGTGGTGGTGCTCGTCGTCGCCCTCGCGACCGCGTCGAGCTTCTTCATCGCGTTCGGCGGCTTCGTGGTGATGCTCGTGGCGGCCCTCTGGTTCGAGCGGAACACCAGTCGACTGGGACGGGCAGGTTGGCAGTACCTGCGTACCCATGCGGGAGACCGCGGGATCCGTGGGTATCTGGCGAATCAGCAGGATCGGCTGCGGGACCGCTTCAGGGAATAGCGCAGCGAGCCGAACCCGGGGTCGAACCAGCTCAGGACGCGCACGCGGCGCGTCCGGTGGTCCCGGGCGGCACGGCTGAGTCGACGGGACGCGGCGGTCGCTTCGGCCACGTCGGCGTCGGTGACGCCCCGGTCGTTCCACGCAGCGGTCGTGGCGAGCTCCGCGAGTCGGGTGGCCACGAGGCCGAGTTGCTCGGATCCGCGCAGGTTCGACAGTCGCTCGGCGAGGCGGTTTCCCGTGTCCCGATCGGTATCGGTGACCCGCCGTTCGAACCGGAGGGGACGCCACGCCTCCAGGGCATCTGACCATGCCACGAGCGTCTTTCGGGCCGCGGTGTCGGCCGCGCGGTTGCGCCGCTCTCTGCGGAGCAGACGGAAGAGCGGCCCCGCGCCGAGGAGCACGGCGAGGATCAGGCCGACGACGAGCAATGCGGTACCGTTGGACGAGGGAGCGGCCGGGTGGGCCGATCCGGCGCGGCCGGTCGCGGCGGCGTTCGGTTGCGACGGTGCACTGGGCGGGACCACCGACGGGAGCGAGGGAATCGCGGGGGAGCTGCCCCCACCGGCTGAGGACGGTCCGGTCGTGGTGCCCGGGGTCTGCCCGCCACCGGTTCCCGATCCGCCACCGGCGTAGGTCCCCGAGTTCGGATTGCCCCGGCCGGGGGTCGGCTCGAACGCCAGCCAGCCCAGCCCGGAGAGATAGACCTCGGGCCAGGCGTGGGCGTCGCGCCCGTGGACGGTGAAGGTGTTCCCTGATCGGGTTCCGCTCGTGAACCCAACCGCCACACGGGTCGGCAACCCGATTGCCCGGGCGAACACGGCATAGGTTCCCGCGAACTGTTCGCAGAACCCTTTCCGCTGATCGAGGAATGTCTGGATCGCGTCGTCGCTCTCGCCGCCGGTGACGGTGGTCGAGTAGTCGAAATTGTCACGGAACCAGTTCTGGAGTGCGATGGCCTTGGCGTAGGGGCTGGTCGCGGCGGACGTGATCCGGTGGGCGAGCGTGACGAATCGAGCGGGAAAGTCTGCCGGGAGTTCCAGGTCGGTGCTTCGAACCGATGCGGGGATCGCGCCCCGGGCCGCGGCGGCGCGGGCCTTGGAAGGAGTGGGGACCGCCGATGTCGCCCGGTAGTGGAGGCCCTGCACGGTGCCCACCGAACCCCGGGCGATCAGCGTCGATCCCCTCGCATCCCACAACAGCCCGTCGGTGCCGGTGAGGGTGATCGGCCGGAACGCGATCGGTGCCCACGGGCCGCTCAACCCGGTGAGGTCGTAGGTCGCTTCGATGCGGCGGGACGGTGGCGCGGGCGAGGGGACTTCGTCACCGGCCTGGAGGTCACCTCCGGTGTTGGAATAGCTCTGGTTGGACGACCAGACCGAACCGTCGAAGCGGTCGAGGCTCATGAGGCGCCAGTAGGCGGCCGACCGGCTGTGGACGCGGAACATGGTCACGTCGCTCTGCTCGACCAGCCGGGCGCGGATGTCGACCAGCGGGCTCACCACCGAACGCGGGGGCCCGTCGCGGCAGATTCGATCGGATCGAGAATGCTCCGGTCCCGTTGAGCATCGGCACGAAATTCGCGATGCCGAGGCCGGCGACGATCGCACCAGTGGCCATGAGGGTGCCGCGGCCGGTGGCCCGCCACAGCACGCGGGTGGGGACATCGGTGCGCCCGGTCGGTAGTCCCGAGCCGCGTACGGCGTATTCGGCCACGAGGTGGAAGGCCACGGCGATGGCGAACAGCCCTGCGGATGACCAGCGGTAACCGGATCCGGCGAGCATCGTCACCACCAGGAACACCGTGGCCGACGGGGCGATCGCTTCGAGCGGCGTTCGGAAGTGGAAATCCAGTCGGTCGGCGCTCCATGCGGTGATCCAGAGCGCCGCGGCCGCGACGATCAGAAACCCGGCCGTGGGTGCGGTCGGTGCCGAACCGTGCACCAGGACGTCCCGGGATCCGTCGAGATCGAGGCGAATGGCGTGCAGGGTCGAGGGGGTGGGGATGCCCCAGGTCGTGGCGGACCAGTGGGTGACGTCGATCACGACCCACGCGCCCCCGGCCACCATCGCGACCACCGCCGCCGGCGTGGGAAGTCGTCGGGTCAGCGCCGCGGCCACGTGGGCGGTGACCGCAACCGCGAGCAGGGGTGCGAGGAAGGCGCCGTGATCGAAGACGCGTGCGAAACCGAGGGTCGTGGCGACGGTCATCGAGGCGAGGGCGATGAGCCGGAGGACCTCTTCTTTCACCGCGTCGCTCCGACCGACGACCGCTCGAGGGTCGTGGCCTGGTTCCAGGCCGTGCGAAATGTGTCGTCGGGTCCGATCCGGATACCGCGTGTGAAGCCACCGCCGGGCGTGGAGATCCGCCCGGTGGGTTCGAACGCGATCACGAACGCGCGGGGCAGCGTCGGGAGCAGGGAGTCGGCCCCCGCCGGGGTCGTGACACAGACCACCGCGTCCCGGCGGAGGCGGTCGGGAGTCGTGTCCCGCGGGTCCGCCTGCACGGTGGCGAGCTTGCCCAGCAGGGTACGCAGATGTTCCCGGCCGACACCGTTGGTCGAGTCGAACCCGTCGGTGACACAGAGGCGGATGCGTTGGCCGCTCGCGGCGGCCGCGACGAGGATGCTCGCCGCCGCGGTGACTGCCCGCTCGAGGGTCTGGTCGTCATGCACCCGGACCCGTACGTCCAACAGCACCACACAGCACGGCTGGCGAACCTGCTCGTCGCGGCGAACCACGAGGGTGCCGCGGCGGGCGCTCGTCGGCCAGTGGACCTTTCGCAGGTCGTCGCCCGGCTCGTAGTCGCGGAGCGACGCGAACTCCGAACCCAGCAACGAGGGTCCGGTGATCGCGGCGTGCTCGTCCGCGTCGCGCCGCAGGAGCGGTGGCAGGATCTGCTCGACGCGGGGCAGGACGAGGAACTCGGTGGAACCCGGGCCCGGTCGACGTCGCCGGGCGAGCCCGCACGGGTCGGTGCGCGTGACGGTCATCCCCTCGAGCACGCAGACTCCTCGTCGCTCGGTGGTCAGCCGGTATGCCGCCTCCTCGCTCTCACCGGGCGCCAGAGCTCGCATCGGTAGCCGGGCCATCCGGGGGTCGTCGGGCGGCTGTCGGACCACCTCCTCGAGGGAGACCGCCGGACTCCGTCCGACGCCGGAACCGACGGCGCGCACGGTCACCACCACGTCGTCGCCGGCGATCACCGACTCCGGTTCGACCGTCCGGCTCAGCTCGAGGGGGATCCGCCGGAGCGTGAGCGTGATCAGCGACAGCAACGGAAGGATCAGTCCCGCGATTCCGAGACCGACGATCTCGGCCAGGCCGAGGATCCGTCCCAGCACCACCGCGGTGATCCCGGCGGCCAGACAACCGATGCCGGCGCGGGTGAGCGTCAAGGGCCGCTCACGGTCGGACTCAGTAGTCCTGGGCACCGGTCGGGACGGCGAGGCGTTGGACGATCTCGGTCAACAGGCCTTGGGCGGTCAGACCACGGAGCCGCGCATCCGGGGTGAGGACGAGTCGGTGTGCGACCACCGGAACGACCACGTCGCGGACGTCGTCGGGGATGACGTAGTCGCGACCCCGGACGGCCGCGTACGCGCGCGCGACCTGTTGCAGGGTCAGGGTCGCCCGCGGCGACATCCCGAGTGCGATCGACGGGTGGACCCGGGTCTCGCGGGCGATGGTGACCAGATAGCCGCGGAGGCTCGTCGCGACGCCGACGTCTTCGACCTCTCGCCGGAGTGCCGACAGTTCAGCCGTCGTGATCACCGGTTCGAGGGCATCCAGTTGTCCGGGTCCGGGGTTGTCGGTGAGCAGTTCGATCTCGTCGTGTCGGTCGGGGTAGCCCAGTGACAGGCGCATGCAGAACCGATCGAGTTCGCTCTCCGGCAGGGGATAGGTCCCCTCGTGGTCGACGGGGTTCTGCGTGGCCAGCACGAGAAACGGCTCGGGCAGTGGGTGGGTCCGTCCGTCGACGGTGACCTGACGTTCGGCCATGGCCTCGAGCAGTGCCGACTGGGTCTTGGGGGCGGCCCGGTTGACCTCGTCGGCAACGACCACGTTGGCGAACACCGGGCCCCGCCGGAAGTCGAACTCGCCCGATGCACGGTTCCACACGTTGACACCGATGACATCGCTGGGCAACAGGTCGGGCGTGAACTGGATCCGACCGAAGGTCCCCGAGATCGAACGGGCGAGCGCCTTGGCGAGGGTGGTCTTTCCCACCCCCGGAACATCCTCGATCAACAGGTGGCCCTGCGCGAACAGGCAGGCGATTGCCAGTTCGATCATCTCGCGCTTGCCGATGATGATCCGTTCGATGTTCGTCGAAAGCGCGTCGCATTCGGTGGTGATGCGACGGGGAGCCTCGGTCCGGGATGCGCTCACGTCGTCCTCCTCGCTGGCCTGGGAGTCTAGTGCCGGGCGGAGCCGTCCCGGGAGGGGAGCCGTTAGCCTCGGTGCATGACCGACCGGGACTGGCTGTTGCGGGCGCTGATCGCGATCGTGCGACATCCGAGCCTGTACGGCACCGCCATCGGGGAGGCACGACGCCTGGCGGTCCCCGGGTGGTGGCGTCGTCGACCGTTTCTGCCGCTTCCCGCTCCCGACTATCAGCGTTTCCGGATCGTCACCATGTACGGCGGGGACGGCTCGGCACGTATCGACCCCGACGACCTGATCGATTTTCTGCGATGGTGCCGGGAACGGTCGCGTCGGCGGTGAACGCCCCGCTCCGGATCGAGCTTCGCCATGTCCGTCTCGACCGCGTGGCGCCACTCCGGTCGGCGCACGCGACCGTCACTTCGCGTGAGGTGATCGTGGTCGAGGCGATCGATGCCGAGGGGAACGTCGGGTGGGGCGAGTGTTCGGCCTTTCCCAGTCCCGGCTACACCGCGGAATACCTTGCCGGGGCGTGGGCGGTGTCGCGGGACGTGCTGGTTCCGATGGTCCTCGCTGATCCGGTCGGTGCGCTCGGGGCGTTGGACCGGCTACCGGGCCATCAGATGGCCCGATCGGCACTGGTCGGCGCGCTGATCGATCTGGATCTTCGGGCGCGCGGCCGGTCGCTGTCGGATGCGCTGGCGGGTGGTGGCCCGGTTCGCTCCTGGGTGGCTTCGACGGCGGTGGTGGGCATGCACGATGCGCCCGCGGATCTCGAGGTCTCCGTGGCCGCTGCCCTGGAACTCGGCCACGAACACGTGAAGCTCAAGATCGACCCGGAGCACGACCTGGCCGCCGTCGAGACGGTGCGACGGATCTGGCCCGACGTGCCCCTGGCGGTCGACGCGAACGGCTCGTACCCCGATGCCCGGGCGGCCGCCGACGCCCTGTGCGCTCTCGAGCGTGCCGCAGGACGTCTGGACTACGTCGAACAACCATTGCCCGCGGACGACCTGGTGGGCACCGCCATCGTGGCGCGTCGACTCGAATCACCGGTCGCGCTCGACGAATCGGTCACCTCCGTCGGGGAGGCGACCACCGCACTCTCGCTCGGCGCCGCCGGAGTCGTGAACCTCAAACCGGCCCGGGTCGGTGGTCCCCTGACGGCGGCCGCGATCGCCCAGATCGTGAGCGCCGAAGGTTGGGCGGTGTTCTGCGGGGGCATGCTCGAGACGGGTATCGGGCGGGCCGCTGCCCTGGCTTTCGCGGCCCAGGAGTTCTGCACGCTGCCCACCGACCTGGGACCGACCTCCCGGTATCACCCGATCGACCTCGCGGGACCCTTCGAGTTGGTGCGCGGGGGACTCGAGGTGCCTCGGGGCCCGGGCATCGGCGTCGAGCCCGACCCCCAGGTGTTGGAGGCGTCGACGGTCGAGGTATGGCGAGGGTAGTGGCGCCGTTCGCCTTCCGGAGACGACGTGGCACCGTCGACGCAGCGCACGCCCTCGAGGTGCCCCGGCCCTATCAACGTGCCCTCTGGGTGTTCGAACCCGTCGATGGGGCCGTCGTCCTGGGGAGCACCCAGTCGCTCGCCGATGTGGACCTGACCTCGCTGCACCGCGAGCGACTCGGCGTCGTGCGCCGTCACAGCGGTGGCGGCATGGTGGTGATCCGTCCCGGCGAGGTGAGTTGGTTCGACGTGGTGCTTCCGCACGATGACCCGCTGTTCCAGCAGGATGTCTCGCGATCCGCGCTCTGGCTGGGTGGTGCGGTGGCCGACGCGCTCCGGTCGCTGGGTGTCGACGCCGCGGATCCGGAGCCGGTCACTCGACGGTCACGGTGGTCGTCGTTGGTGTGCTTCGCGGGCACTGGACCGGGGGAGGTGGAGGTGGCTGGGCGCAAGGCCGTGGGAATCTCGCAACGGCGAACTCGTGCGGGCGCGCGATTCCAGGTGGTGGTCCCACACCGATTCGACGGGCGCGGCCACGCCGACCTCGTCGCGCTCGATGCCGCCGAACGGGCGGAACTGGCCGCCCACCTCGATGCAACCGTGGGCGCGGTCGATCTCCCGCCCGGACGACTCGTCGAGGCCTTGCGGGACGTCCTGACGCGCTACTGAGCGGGTCCCCGGGGGCGATGCGGTGGGACTGATCGCCTGATCGTGGGGAGAAAGGTGCTTGCATTGGGGTAGAAAACGCAATACTGTGGGAGTCCATGGGAGCCACTGGGGGATCGACCCTCACCAACCGACAGGGTGAAGCCCAGCGGGTCGAGCTCCTCGGGGAGCTCGACCGGTCACTCGACGACCGGGGTCGACTGTCGATGCCCACGGCATTCCGACCGGCCTTCGGGGACGGCGCGGTGATCCTCGCCTGGCCGGGTCCGTGTGTGGCGATCCTGCCGCTCGAGGAGTTCCGCTCGATCGAAGACGACATGCGGGCCAAGGAACGGGAGCAGTTGACCGATTCGTTGCCCCGTCAGGCCCTGAACTCGTTGTCGACGCACACGCACCTGGACGCCGCCGGCCGGCTCTTCGTGCCCGAATCACTCCGGGAGCACGCGTCCATCGGACGTGAACTCGTCGTGGTGGGGCAACGTCGCCGACTCGAGTTGTGGACCCGGAGCGCAAGGGACGAAGGGGCCCAGGAACGTTGGCAGGCCCTGGTCGCCCACATCTCCACGGAGGCGGTGTGAGTGGTGACGACCTCGGTGTTGTGCGATCGGCCGCGTGCGACGGCGCAGGTCCCTGTGGCTGAGTCGCCCGCGTTCGCCCACGTCCCGGTGCTGGTCGGCGAGGTACTGGAGGCGTTCGCGTCCCTGCCCGAGGGGATCATCGTCGACGCCACGCTCGGCAGTGGCGGTCACGCGGCGGCCATCGCCGCATCCGACGGGGCGCGGATGCTCGTCGGGATCGACCGGGACCCTGCTGCGCTGGCAGCCGCGCGGGAGCGCTTCGATGCGGATCGCCGTCTCGCTGGTCGGCTGCGGACGGTGCGCGCCCGGTTCGACGTCGGTCTCGAATCGCTGGTCGGTGGGGAGCCGGTGGCCGGTGTGCTCTTCGACCTCGGTGTGTCGTCGCCACAGTTCGACCGCCCCGAACGGGGGTTCTCGTATCGCAACGACGGCCCGCTCGACATGCGCATGGATCCCGACTCCGAACTCACCGCGGCGGGGCTGATCGCCGATTCCCCGCCGGAGCGGATCGCCCGGATCCTGCGCACCTACGGGGACGAACGGTATGCGGACCGCATCGCCCGCGCGATCGTCGCGTCCCGACCCACGACCACGACACAGCTCGCCGACGTCGTCACCTCCGCCATTCCCGCGCCTGCCCGACGTCGCGGCGGCCATCCGGCGAAGCGGACGTTCCAGGCTCTCCGCATCGCCGTCAACGACGAACTGTCCGCGCTGGAGGCCGCGCTCGGAACCGCGTTGGACCTGGTCCGACCCGGCGGTCGGATCGTGGCCATCAGCTACCACTCGGGAGAGGATCGGATCGTCAAGTCCACGTTTCGGGAAGCGTCGACCGGTGGGTGCACCTGCCCGCCGGGGCTGCCCTGTGGATGTGGCGCCGTACCTCGGGTGCGACTGGTGCAGCGCGGTGGGATCACGCCCCGGCCCGACGAGGTCGCCCGGAACCGTCGCGCGGCCAGCGCCCGGATGCGCACCGTGGAGGTCCTGGCATGAGTGTGGTGACGGCCACGCGGCCGGTACGCGCTCCGGCACGACGTGAGGACGAACGCCGCTCGACGCAGCGCCACCTCCGGGTGGTCGGCGCCCCGCGGGGGCTTGGTCGGCGCCTCGTCACCACCGCCGTGCTCGTCGGGCTGTTCGTGGTGCTGCTCGGAGCGGTCGCCTTCCACGTGCGACTCGTCCAGGGCCAACAGCGGATCGATCGTCTCAACCAACAGGCGCAACAGGCCCAGGAGCGGTACGACAATCTCCGGGTCCAAGTCGATCGCCTCTCCGCGCCGACGCGCATCGTTTCCAAAGCGGAGGCCTTCGGGATGACCCAGGCCGACCATCCGACCTGGCTCGCTCCTTCCCAACCCGGTGAGGATCCCAAAGCAGGCGACAGCTCGTCTCTGCAGCGCTACCTGGACGTCAAGCCGTACTTGAACGGGACATCGTGAACGACGATCGTCCTCCCAGCATGGCCGACGGCTTCTTCGGGAGCGGGACACCCGGACGGCGTGGCGACCGGGAAGACCGATCAGGAGGCTCGCGTCCCCGCCGGCCGGCACGTTCTCCGCAGTCGGGCAAGCGCACCACCCGGAGCGGGCGGGCGGCCCCGGCGGGCCGATCGAAGGCCCGTCGTGCAGCTTCGACCAGGCGTTCCTCTCAGCCCGCCGGGCGGACTCGTCGGACCAGGGTCGACGGGGGGCGCCGGCGCCGGAGTTCGTCGCTACCGACCAGCGCACTGCAACGTCGCTATCTCGGCATCGGTGCCGTGCTGTGTCTGCTCCTGCTCACGACCGTCGGCAAGCTCACCGATCTCCAGGTGTTGCATCCGGGCCGGTACCGCGACACCGGGGTCGCACAGCGCACCGTCCAGGTTGCGATCCCTGCTGCACGCGGAACGATCCTCGACCGCAACGGCGAGGACATCGCCGTCTCGGTCCCTCGGTCGACGGTGGTGGCCGACCCGGTCCAGGTGTCCGATGCTTCCGTCGAGGCCGCTCGACTGGCGCCGATCCTGGCCATGGACCCGTCCAAGGTCACCGCGCTGCTGCGGGGCAAGGGACGGTTCGTCTACATCGACCGGTTGATCCCCGATGCGACGGCCAAGAAGGTCACCGCGTTGATCGATGCCGGAAAGCTCGATGGGGTGAACCTGATCTCGGAGTTCAAACGAGTCCGCCCGAACGGGGCGGAGGCCCAGGCGCTCACCGGTGCCACCGATATCGACGGCACGGGCATCAGTGGACTCGAATCCCAGTACGACAAGGTGCTCAAGGGCCAACCGGGGGAGAAGTCCTACGAGCGTTCGGCGATGGGGCCGATCGCGGGTGGCGGCCGCATCCTGAAAGCGGCGCAACCCGGCGACGACATCGAACTGAGCGTCGACCTCCCGCTGCAGTTCGCGACGGAGCAACTGGTCGCCAAAGAGGTCGCGAAGACGGGTTCGAAATCGGGCATGGCGATCATCTGTCGACCGTCCACCGGCGAGATCCTCGCGATGGTGAACGTCGCCGCCGATCCCAAGACGGGAAAGGTCGCGCCCTCGACCAACAACGAAGCGCTCACCACCGTGTACGAGCCGGGTTCGGTGAACAAGGTCATCACGGTCTCCGCCGCGCTCGCCAAGGGCAAGGTCACACCTTCCACGGTGCTGCAGCACCCGTCGACCCTCAGCCTCGGCGGGGCCACCTTCGGTGAAGCCGAGACTCTGCCCTCGCAGCTCAGCGTCACCGACATCCTCACGGTGTCGTCGAACATCGGCACCATCGAGTTGGCGCAGCGGGTCGGCGCGGCAAACGTCGACGCGATGCTGCGCCGCTTCGGCTTCGGGCACAAGACCGCACTCGACTTCCCCAACGAGTCGCCCGGTCTGCTCCTACCGCTGCCGCAATGGAGCGGATCGTCGATCGGATCCATCCCGATCGGTCAGGGGATCTCGGTGACGGCGATGCAGATGCTGCAGGTGTACAACACCATCGCGGACAACGGGTTGGCCGTGGCTCCGAAGCTGGTGACCGCGACGATCGACGCGCAGGGCCGGCGCCACGCCACGGCGCCCTCGCCGAGTCATCGGGTCATTCCCGCTTCGGGTCGCGAAGCAGGTCCGGGGCATGTTGGCGAACGTCGTGAAGGTGGGAACCGGCCAGAACGCGGCGGTGCCCGGCTACCAGGTCGCCGGCAAGACCGGTACGGCCCGCAAACCGCTCGACAAACACCAGCCCGGGAACGGCTACATGGGGTTGGACGGCCGCTACCACTATGTGTCCACCTTCGTCGGCATGTTGCCGGCAGGCGACCCGCAACTTTCGATCATCGCGGTCCTGAACGACCCGGACCTCTCGAACTCGTACTACGCATCGGACACGGCCGCACCGCTGTTCGGCCAGATCGCACGGGTCGCGGTCCGTCGACTCCACCTGCCGCCCAGCGCGGCCACCGATGCCACCCGGGGCCTTCCCCAGGTCAACCCGCAACTGCTCAACTCGAACAAGGACTCGACCGGGTCGCCGGCGCGCACGCCTGCAGCACAATGAGCGCGACCACCCTGGGGGCTCTGGTCGATCGCCTGCTCCAGCGTGGGCTCGAGGCGCACTGCAACGGTGACGACACCGTGGTGGTCGACGACGTGGAACACGACAGCACCCGGGTCCGGTCCGGCGCCCTGTTCGCCTGTGTGGTCGGCAGCGCACGCGGATGGCCACGACCATGCGCCGGCGGCGTGCGCGGCCGGCGCGGTCGCGCTGCTCGTCGAGAAGCCGCTGGACCTCGGTGTCCCGGAGATCCAGGTTCCCGAGGTGCGCACCGCCCTGGGGCACTGTGCGGCGAAGGTCCACGACGACCCGTCGTCGGCGATGCAGGTCGTCGGGGTGACCGGAACCAACGGGAAGACGACCACCGTGGCGCTCATCGCCGCGGTCACCGCCGCGGCCGGCCGGCCCACCGGGGTGATCGGCACGCTCACCGGCGCGCGTACCACACCGGAATCCACCGAATTGCAGCGGCAACTCGCGGCGTTCCGAGACCAGGGTCACACCACGGTGGTCATGGAGGTGTCCAGTCATGCGCTCACCCAACACCGGGTAACCGGCACTCGCTTCGAGGTCGCCGTGTTCACGAACCTGAGTCCGGAGCACCTCGACTTCCACGGGACCATGGAGGACTACTTCCGGGCCAAGGCCCGACTCTTCGAACCGGATCTCTCCGAGCGCGCAGTCGTGGCCCTCGACGATCGCTACGGTCGGCTGCTGCTGGATGCGTCCACCATTCCCACGGAAGGTTTCGCACTGGCCGACGCCGAACCGGTCATCTCGGTGGATCCGGTGGTGTTCACCTGGCACGGCGCGCTGGTGACTACGGCGCTGTCGGGGAGGTTCAACGTCGCCAACGCCGTCGCCGCCGCCACCACCGCGTCGGCCCTGGGAGTTGCCGACGAGGTGATCCGTGACGGTTTGGGAGCCTCGGCCGTGGTGCCCGGACGCTTCGAGGCAATCAGCGTGGGCCAGCCGTTCCGGGTGGTGGTCGACTTCGCCCACACCCCGGACGGCTTGGCCAAGCTTCTCGAAACTGCCCGCGAAATCGCCGAAGGGGGTCGCGTGCTGGTGGCCTTCGGGGCGGGCGGAGACCGTGATGCGGCCAAACGCCCGCTCATGGGTGCCACGGTCCGGGACCGTGCAGATGTGATCATGATCACCAATGACAATCCGCGCCATGAGGACCCGAACGTGATCATCGACCAGATCAGCCAGGGAATCGGATCCCGCGCGCACGTGCACGTGCTGCCGGATCGGCGGGCCGCGATCGCCGCGCTCCTGGATGAGGCCCGGGAGGGGGACGTCGTGGTGATCGCCGGCAAGGGCCACGAAGCGACCCAGACGATCGGCGAGGCGACCGTCGCCTTCGACGACCGGGCGGTGGCGCGCGCCCTGCTCGCCGAGCGGGGGTGGGCGTCATGATCGCGTTGGTCATCGCCGGTTCGGTTTCGTTCGCGTTCTCGCTCGTGGGAACCAGGATCCTGCTGGGCTGGTTGCAACGGCACCGCGTCGGTCAGCCGATCCGTGCGGACGGGCCGACCCAACATCTCGCGAAGGCCGGGACCCCGACTGCCGGAGGAGTGGCGATCGTCGGCGCGGCCGCATTCGGCTACCTGTCCGCACACGTCCGGCCGGGACTGGTCTTCACCCGATCGGGGATGTTCGTGATGTTCCTCATCGTCGCCGCGGGCGGCGTCGGCCTCGCGGACGACTGGATCAAGGTCGCGAACGCCCGCAACCTGGGCTTGTCGAAGAGCGCCAAGTTCGGCGGACTGTTCGCGGTTGCCATCTGCTTCACGCTGCTGAGCCTGAACCTGTCGAAACCGCACCTGGAGCTGAGCTTCACGCGCTACAACAGCATCAACTGGACGATGCCGGCCTGGCTGTGGGTGGTCTGGGCGTTGCTGCTGATCCTGGGGGCGACCAATGCGGTGAACCTCACCGACGGTCTCGACGGACTGGCCTCGGGGGCCGCGGTCCAGGCCTTCATCGCCTATGCGATCATCTGCTTCTGGGCAGTTCCGCTATCCCGATCTACGACGTGCCCCACGCGCTCGATCTCTCCGTCGTGGCCGTGGCGATGGCGGGCGCTCTCGCGGGTTTCCTCTGGTGGAACGCCGCGCCGGCGCAGATCTTCATGGGCGATACGGGAGCCCTGGCGATCGGCGCCGGACTCGGTGGGCTCGCCCTGCTCTCCAACACCCAGTTGCTGCTGCCGATCATCGGCGGGCTCTTCGTGTACGAGACCGCGTCGGTGATCCTGCAGGTCGCCAGCTTCCGGCTGTTCGGCAAGCGGATCTACCGGATGGCCCCGGTCCACCACCACTATGAGCAGAAGGGGTGGCCCGAGACCACGGTGATCATCCGTTTCTGGATCATCGCCGGTCTCTGCACGGTGGTGGGTCTGGGCGTGTTCTACGCGGACTTCCTCCACATGGGGTTGGGTCGGTGAACCCGGGGGTATCCGCGTTCGACGGGGGCGGCGTCGACAAGGCTTGGTGGGTGCGACCGGTCGGTGAGAGCGCCCCATGACCACGATCGACGTCCCCCCTGGCTCCCAGCGACGGGTGCACCACCACCGACCCCGATCGGCGCAACGCTCCAGGACCCCGTTCCTGCGTCGGGTCCTGACTCTCCCGGGTCCGACACCTCACTGTTCTGGTGGCTCCTGTCGGTGGTGGCGGTGCTGAACATCATCGGACTGGTCATGGTGCTCTCGGCCTCGTCGGTCATCAGCCTGAACCAGACCGGATCCTCCTGGACCTACTTCCGGAAACAGGTCGAGTTCGCGCTCGTCGGACTGCTGTGTGCCGCCGGACTCGTCCACCTGCCGACGGCGCGGATCCGCCGGTTCGGGCTCGCGGCGCTGGGGCTGTGCATCGTGGGTCTCCTGGCGGTCCACGTCCCCGGACTCGGGGTGACCGCCAACGGCGCCACCCGGTGGATCGGTGTCGGACCCATCCAGATCCAGCCGTCCGAGATCGTCAAGCTGGTCGTCGTCGTCGTGACCGCGGACTGGCTGGACCGCAACGGTGCGTACCTCCAGGTGGCCCGTGTGTCGATCCGACCGGTGATGCTGGGGCTCGGCGTGGTCGCGGCGCTGGTCATGGCGCAACCCAATCTGGGCACCACCATCGTCATCGCCGTGATCGTCTTCTCCGTCCTCTACGCCGCCGGTGTCCCCAGGGCGCCCCTGGCGGGTTGGGGGCTGCTCGGGCGCCGTGGCTGCCGTCCTGCTGGCCTTCGGGTCGAGTTACCGCCGGGCCAGGATGCTGTCGTTCCTGAATCCCTGGGCCGACCCCCAGCACAACGGCTATCAGCTCATCCAGTCGCAGGTGGGACTGGCCGGTGGCGGCCCCTTCGGCGTCGGCCTGGGTTCGTCGCGGGCGAAGTGGGGCTTTCTCCCCTTCGCGCACACCGATTTCATCTTCGCGATCATCGGCGAGGAACTCGGCCTGGTCGGCGCTGCGGCGGTGGTGGGGCTCTTCATCGCTTTCGGCGTGCTCGGCATCCGCATCGCCTTCCGCGCCGAGCACCGTTTCGACGCCTGGCTCGCCGTCGGGATCACCACCTGGATCGTGGTCCAGGCCTTCGTGAACATCGGCGCGGTGGTCGGCATCCTGCCGATCACCGGGGTTCCGCTGCCCTTCATCTCCTACGGGGGAACCTCACTGATGGTCACCCTGGCCGCGGTGGGCCTGCTGCTGAACGTGGCGCGCCACCCCGCCCCCGACCGGACCGGACGCGGTGACGGATGGGACGACACCGCAGGGATCCTCATTGCCGGCGGGGGACGGCCGGCCACCTCCTGCCGGGCATCGCCCTGGCCGATGCGCTCGTGGCACGGGGGATCGAGCGGCGAACGATCGCCTTCGCGGGCGGGAATCGGGGCGTTGAACGCGAGCTCGTCCCGGCGGCCGGCTACGCCCTCACCGAGCTGCCCGGTCGGGGAGTGCAGCGTCGCCTGACCCTCGTCAACCTGCGCGCCGTCGGGCAGTTGGCACGTGGTCTCGTGCGGGGCATCGGGCTGGTCCGTCGACCAGCGTCCGGCGGTGGTCGTGGTCCTCGGTGGCTATGCCAGCTTCGCCGTGGGGCAGGGGCGGTCATCGCGGCGCCGCAAGCTCGTGCTGTGCGAGCAGAACGCCCGCGCCGGGGCGGTGAACCGGACGTTGCGTCGTTCGGCGAGGCGGAGTGTCGTCGCCTTCCCCGGCACCGACCTGCCGCGGTCCGACCGTGACCGGCAATCCGCTGCGCGACGAGATCGTCTCGGCAGCCCGGGCCCTCGCGGACGCCCCCGAACAGGTGCGGGCCGAGGCCAGGGCGACCCTTGGCCTGCCGGCTGATCGAACCGTGGTCCTGGTCGCCACCGGCTCCCTCGGTGCGCGCAACGTCAACCAGGCCGTGCTGCGCGCTCGCCATGGTTGGAAGGACCGGCGAGACGTGGCGATCCGTCACGTCCTCGGCCGGCGCGACCACGCCGACATGGCGGACCCGCCGACCGGTCTCGGTCGGGGGGCCTGTGCTACCAGACCGTCGCGTACGAGGAGCAGATGGACCTGGCGCTGAGCGCCGCCGACGTCGTGGTCAGCCGGGCCGGAGGCGGGGTCGCCGAACTGGCCGCCTTCGGGGTGCCCGGCCGTTCTGGTGCCGCTCCCCATCGCCCCACGGGACCATCAGCGGGCCAATGCCGAAGCACCTGGTCCGGGCCGGGGCTGCGGAGCTCCTCGACGACGCGGACTGCGACGCGGGACACCTCGCCGAGCTGTTGGGGTCCGCTCATCGACGATCCCGAGCGTCGATCGGCCATGTCGGCCGCGATGCGCGCCGCCGCCCACCTCGACGCCGCCGACGCCGCAGCACGCGTCGTGCTGGAGGTGGCCGATGGCCTTTGATCTCGCCGTGCCACGGCGCCTCCACGTGGTCGGGGTGGGCGGCACCGGTATGAATGCGGTCGCGGCGGTCCTTGTCGGCATGGGGCATCACGTGACCGGGAGCGACCTGAGGGACTCCGCCGCGGTCCAGCGGGTGCGGGCGCTGGGGGCCGAGGTCAACATCGGACACGATCCCCAGGTGGTCACCGGGGTCGACGCGGTGGTGACGTCGACCGCCGTGCTGGAATCGAACCCGGAGATCCGGGCCGCTCGCGCCCAGGGAATTCCCGTGCTGCACCGATCCGAGGTGCTCGGTGAACTCGCTCGGAACCGCCCCACGGTGGCGGTGGCCGGCACGCACGGGAAGACGACGACGTCCTCGATGTTGGCGCTCGCGCTGCGCGAGGCGGGTGGCCGCCCGTCGTTCGTCATCGGTGGCGACGTGAACGAGATCGGAAGCGGTGCGGGATGGGAAGAAGGCGGACGGTTCGTCGTCGAGGCCGACGAGTCGGACGGATCGTTTCTCCGCCTGGGCACCGGGGCGGTCATCGTGACCAGTCTCGAACCGGACCACCTCGAGCACTACGGCGCCGAGCCGTTGGCCGCGACGCGGGCCCTGAAGGATGCGTTCGGCGCATTCGTCCGCGGTGCACCCGGTCCACGGGTCGTGTGCGCCGACGACGCCGGAGCCGTCGAGTTGGCCGAGCAAGCCGCGTGCGTGACGTACGGAACGTCGCCGGTTGCCGACTACCGGATCACGGAGATCGTCGAGGCACGGGCGTCGGTGTCGTTCACGGTCCTCCACGCGGATCGCGACCCGGTGTCGGTGGCGCTGCCCCTTCCCGGCCGTCACAACGCCCGCAATGCCACCGCCGCCCTCGCGATGGCCGTGGAACTGGGCTACGAGTAGCGCCGGTGGTGGCAGCGCTCGAGCGATTCGGCGGGGTGGCACGTCGCTACGAGTTCCGGGGCACGGCACGCGGGGTCACCTTCGTCGATGACTACGCGCACATCCCCGGCGAGCTGGTCGCCGCGCTTGGACACGGCCGCGGCGGGAGGGTTCGATCGGATCGTGGCGGTGTTCCAACCGCACCGCTACAGCCGCACGGCGACGCTCTGGCAGAGCTATGCGGACGCGTTCGAACGAGCGGACGTCGTGGTGCTGACCGATGTGTACGCGGCGGGCGAGGCGCCTCGTCCCGGGGTGTCCGGCGAGCTGCTGGTGCACGCGGTCCTCGACGCCCATCCCCGCACGCGTGTCGTCTATCTGCCACGACGAGGTGACCTGGTCGCGTTCCTCGACCGGGAGTTGCGACCGGGCGACCTCTGTCTGACGCTTGGGCGCAGGGGACATCACCACGCTGAGCACCGATCTGGTCACCACCTGGGAGGGGATCCACGTTCCTTCGGACTCGAGCGATGAGAATGGCGTCATGCCCTCTTCGGACGACGCCTCGTCGGGCGGGTCAAGGTGACGACCACCCTGCGGTCGTCCGACGGTCGGGTGATCGTCCCGGCGCGCCTGCGTCGACGCCGGGTCGACGTGCGCCGCGACCAGGGTCGTCGTCGACTGCGCCGCGTCCTCGCCCTCGGGATCCTGGTGGCATTGGCGGTGGGGGCCTGGGCGCTCATGCGCTCGCCGCTGCTCGCGGTCCACACCGTCGCGGTCGAAGGCTCGTCCCACGTGACCCGGGCCGAGGTCGAGAAGGCGACGGGAATCCGACCAGGTGCGGCGATGTTCGACGTTTCGCCGGGGCGGGCCGCGGACCGTCTCGAAGCGCTGCCGTGGGTGGCGACCGCGAAGGTCTCCCGGCAGTGGCCCGATCGGGTCCAGGTGCGCCTGACCGACCGGCGGCCGGTCGCCCGGGTCGTCAGCGGTCGGACGGCTTCGCTCGTCGACCGCACCGGCCGGGTGCTCCAGGTCGGCGACGCGGGCCACACCGCACTGCCCCAACTGACAGGAGTCCGACCGGTTCCGGTGGGGCGACAGATCGAGGGGGCCCAAATCCTGCTCCGCACGGTGGCAGTGCTGCCGGCACACCTTCGGAACCACATCGCCGGGTTCCGCCTCGCCAAGGACCGCTCGGTGGTCGTCGAGCTCGCCTCGGGGGGGAAGGTCGACCTCGGTGGCGGGGAGGATCTCGTGGCGAAGTACGCGTCGCTGTCGACGATGCTGGACCATCTCGGCGGCCTGAAGTCCGGCTGCACCCTCGACGTGTCGGTACCCGCTTCGCCGACCTTGACCCCGGAGTATGGTTGTGCCTAGCGTGCGCCCCACTCCGTGGGGAAGATCGAACCCTCGACCGCAGGCCGAGGGTTGTGTCAAAACGCCGTGGAATCCGGTTTCCTCAGGGCTCTGCGATCGTTCCCGTCCGGGTCTTCCGACCCATTTCCTGGAGGTATGTCACCCATGACCGGAAACCCGCAGAACTACCTTGCGGTTATCAAGGTCGTCGGCATCGGCGGCGGCGGAGTCAACGCGGTCAACCGCATGATCGACGCAGGTCTCAAGGGCGTGGAGTTCATCGCGGTGAACACCGATGCCCAGGCACTGCTGATGAGCGACGCAGATGTGAAGTTGGACATCGGCCGTGAACTGACCCGGGGACTCGGTGCCGGCAGTGACCCCGAGGTCGGACGGGAAGCCGCCGAATCCCACGCGGACGAGATCGCCGAGGTGCTCAAGGGCGCCGACATGGTCTTCATCACGGCCGGCAAGGGTGGTGGCACCGGCACCGGCGGCGCCCCGGTGATCGCGGAGATCGCCAAGAACATCGGGGCCTTGACCATCGGCGTGGTCACCCGGCCCTTCACCTTCGAGGGACGACGGCGCTCGGTTCAGGCCGAGGCCGGTATCCAGAAGCTCAAGGAGAAGGTCGACACCCAGATCGTCATCCCCAACGATCGGCTGCTCTCGGTCTCCAACGACAAGACGTCGATGGTGAACGCGTTCAAGATGGCGGACGAGGTGCTGCTCCAGGGGGTCCAGGGCATCACGGATCTGATCACCACGCCCGGCCTGATCAACACCGACTTCGCCGACGTCAAGATGATCATGTCGAATGCCGGATCGGCGCTCATGGGGATCGGTCACGCCACCGGCGAGGGTCGGGCGCTCAACGCGGCCCGCAATGCGATCTCGTCGCCACTGCTCGAAGCCTCGATCGAAGGTGCCCGAGGGATCCTGTTGAGTATCTCCGGCGGATCCGACCTCGGCCTGTTCGAGGTCAACGAGGCCGCCGAGGTCATCCACGGTGTCGCCCATCCGGACGCCAACATCATCTTCGGAGCGGTCATCGACGACGAATTGGGCGACGAGGTCCGTGTCACCGTGATCGCCGCCGGGTTCGACCGCTGGGACGACGGGGAATCCGAACCGTCCGAACGGTCCGCTGGCGAACCGCCCGCGCGGCGGACATCTTCGCCACCGACGACGAGGACGAAGTCGATGACGGTCCCGACGAATTCGACGTTCCGTCGTTCCTGAAGTAGCCCGTCCGCTCGAGTGAAGCCGTCGGTCCACTTCACCGACGCCCGCGCCGGTTCGTTCGCGCTCGGCGCGTCGGAGCCTGATCTGGCGACCCGCGGAAGATCGCTCACCGGTCATCCGACGACCTGGCTGACCCAGGTGCACGGCGCCGACGTCGTCGTCGTGGACCATCCGGGCGGGGGATGCGGGAGCGCGGCCGACGCCGCAGTCACCGCGTGTCCAGACGCAGCTCTCTGCGTGGTCACCGCCGACTGCGCGCCGCTGTTGCTCGGTTCGACGACGGTCGTGGCGGCGGTGCACGCCGGGTGGCGTGGACTCGCTGCCGGGGTGATCGACCACGCCGTGGAGGCCATGCGGGACGCGGGAGCCACCGCCATCACCGCGTGGCTGGGACCCTGCATCCGCAGCCGGTGCTACGAATTCGGTCCCCGGGATCTGGACGCCGTGATCGCCGCGGTGGGCCCGGAAGTGGCGTCGACGACCGCGTGGGGCGCCCCTGCACTGGACGTGAGCGCCGGTGTGCACGCGGTGCTCGGGCGACTCGGCGTGGACGGGGTCGACGACACGGGCGTGTGCACCGCGTGCAGCCCGGTGCACTTCTCGCACCGGGCACGAGGGGACACCGGTCGTCAGGCGGCGTTCATCTGGCTCGAACCATGACCATCCATCGGCGTGCGGGTGCCTGCTCGCGGCGTCGGACTGTGCGAAACTAACCTGGTACACAGGAGGATCGATGGCGACACTGTGGCGCAAGACCATGTACCACCTGGGACTGGCTCCCGAAGACGAGTACGACGACTACGAAGACGACCTGCCCGCGGTCGAGCCGCCGCGTCGCTCGACGCTGCCCACGAGGCCTGCCCCACGCCAGGCGCCGCCCGAGGTGGCCTACGAGGACGAACCACCGCCGACTTCGGCCATCGGCGCGGTCCGGCCGATCCGGAGCGCAGAACCGGGCGAGCCGGAACGGCGCGCCGAACCGGTGCGGCACACCCAGACCGTTCGGCCGATGCCGGTGGCGGCCAATGCCAAGCCCCACGCGGTGTCGCCGGTCTCGTTCAACGACGCCCAGGAACTCGCCGACAAGTTCAAAGGCAACCAGCCCGTCATCATGAACCTGCAGAACGCCGATCGTGATCTCGCCCGGCGGCTCATCGACTTCGCCAGTGGGCTGTGCTACGGCGTCGGTGGGCAAATGGAGAAGGTGGCGAATTCGGTGTACCTGCTCACGCCGTCGAACGTGGAGGTATCCGCGGAAGAGCGACGGCGAATGCAGGAGCGCGACTATTCGGATCAGTGACCTCGGTGTCGTCCGCCTCACAACCGGGGGTGATCGAACAGGTGGTCGGAGCGCTGCTCCTGCTCTATGCCGTCGCGCTCATCGCCATGATGGTCCTGAGTTGGTTCCCGCTGCGTTCCGGTGGCCCGGTCGAGCGCCTGCAGCGTGGCCTGCTGCGCATCACCGACCCGCTCGTCGTGCCGTTGCGCCGGGCGATGCCCTCGATGGGGATGATCGACCCCTCACCGTTGATCGTACTGTTGGCGGTGTTGTTCCTCAGGGGCCTCGTCCTGGGTTGAAAGCCCGGGACCGCCAGGTTTCGCAGTAGGATTCGCGGGCATGGAACTCACTCCTCAACTGTTGACCGACGAGATCGATTTCCGAATCGCCGTTCGCGGTTACGACCGCAATGAGGTGGACGACTTCCTCGAACGGGTGGCCGTGGCCGTCGGACAGCTCCAGTCCCAGCTCACCAAGGCGGCGACCCGGGCCCGCAATGCCGAGAAGCGGCTCATGGAACTCGAATCCGCGCCGGACCGGACCGGCGAGGACGGTGGAGGACGGGACGAGTCCGCCCCGGTGGGCGCGGAACCGGCCGAGCCGGCAGAAGTCGTCGAGCCCGTGGCCGCGCCAAAAGCACCCCCGGCAGCTCCGGAGACGTTGATCTCGGACGACGAGGCACTCAACGACGAGCTCCGACGTACGCTCGTGCTCGCACAGCGGACCGCCGACACCGCGATCAGAGAGGCCCACGATCAGGCGAGGGCGATCCTCGATCAGGCGAACGAGGATGCCCGCTCGGCCAAGGAGGCGACCGAAGCCGAAACCGCACGGACCCGCGAGGAGGCTCGCCGTCGTCTGATCGAGGAGATCGCCGAGCTCGAAGCCCTCCGGGAGACGATGCGACGAGACACCGTGGTGCTGGAGCGCCATCTGGGCAGCGAGCGGACGCGGGTTCGCGAGACCATCCAGGTGCTCCGGCGACTCGTCGACGACCCCGAGTCGTTCCGAACCTCGGACGTGCCCGAATTGAGCGAGGCGCGTACGCCGTCGATCTCGCCTGCACCCGAGGCGACACCGGCCGCGCGGCCCGAGGAGTCCGCTCCCGCAGCACTTCCCAAGAGAGGGGAGGATCGTGGCGAGTCGGAACCCGAGCCGGGTGGGATCGGCACGGCATCCGATGAGCAGCCCGACGAACCCGATGGGCACGTCGAGGCCGATCGCGTGGCTCCGTCGACGTCGGACGAGGCTCCGGCCACCGAGCTCCGGGCCGAGGAACCTGTGCAGGCACCCGAGGTGATCGCCGAGGAACCGCCCGACGGTCCGGGCGAAGCGGCGCCGGAACCGGATGCCGGTTCCGGACCGGTCGAGGGTGGAAAGGCGCAGTCGTCGGCGCGAACCGGGGCGGCGACCTCCGATTCCGAACAGCTCGGGCAGCTCTTCGACGCGACCGACACAACCCGCGACTGGCGCGGCGAACGACCCGATCGTCAGGACCAGGGCCCGCACACCCAGCCGGTTGCTGCGGCCCGGTTCGAACAGGAGAGCGACGAGGCGTTTCTCGCGGAACTGCGACGTGCCATGGACGACGGCGAACCCCTCGGTCCGGGCGAGGATTGAGGGAACCGGGAGGGGTTGACCGCAGCAGGACGTCAGACGTCGACGCGCTCGATGGCGACGTCGATCGTTCCACCGCCCAGGTGAACGGTGTGACCGCCCACCGCGGCATCGTCACGTTGCAGGTCGACCGCGAGAATCTCCGCAGCGATCGCGTCCCCCTCACGGTCGATGGCCTCGGCGATCGCCGAGTCGCCGGTGGAGATCCGTACCCGCACGCGATCGGAGATGGCGAGCCCGAGTCGCTTGCGTTCGTCATTGAGCGAACGGGTCAACTCCCGGGCGAGCCCTTCTCGCTTCAGGTCGTCGTCGAGGACGAGGTCGAGTGCGACGGCCCAACCGGCATCCTCGAAGAGCGCGAAGGACCCGTGACGCGTCGCCCGCAGTTCGACCTCGTCGGCTGACAACGTCTCACCGGCCACGACGATCGAACCGGTACGTTCGAGTTCGTCGTGGAGCGCATTGCCGTCGGAGTCGGCGAGCGCCGCTTTGATCTCGTTGACCTTGCCGCCGAGTCGAGGCCCGAGCTTCGCGAAGTTGGGGACGACCTTCCAGGAGAGCAGGCCGGACAGCGTGTCGACGCGCTCCAGTTCGTGGACGTTCAGCTCCGAGGCGATCTCGGCGGTGAGGTCGTCGTCCAGTTCGGCGTCGCCGTAGAGCAACAGGGCGCGGCGGAGGGGCTGGCGGACCTTCACATCGGCATCGTTGCGTGCCGCGCGTCCCAGTACGACGAGCCGACGGGCGACGGCCATGCTCTCGGCGAGATGCCGGTCGTGGCTGCCGTCGGGCCGGGGCCAGTCGGTCAGGTGCACCGATTCGGGGTCCTCTTCGTCGGTGCGGGCGACGTGTTGCCAGATGACCTCCGCGAGGTGGGGGCAGAACGGGGCCAGCAGTTGCGCGGTGGTCACCAGACAGTGGTGCAGGGTCGTGTAGGCCGCGTCGTCGTTCTGGTTCCAGAAGCGGGGCCGGGACCGCCGGAGATACCAGTTCGACAGATCGTCGACGAAACGTGCGAACGCCTCGGTCGCTCCGAGCGCGTCGAAAGCCTCGAGTCGTTCGGTGACGTCCTCGATGCAGTGGTCGAGCTCGGACAGGATCCACCGATCGAGCACATGGGTGGCCGACGAGGGGTTCGCTTTCGGCGTCCATCCGTCCAGCTGTGCGTAGGTGGTGAAGAAGCTGACGCAGTTCCACAAGGTCAACAGTGTGCGCCTGGTGGCTTCGTCGATGCCTTCGGCGAACACCCGTCGGGGGGCCCAGGGCTGGCCGGCGGAGAAGAAGTACCACCGCAACGCGTCCGCACCGTGGGCGTCGAAGATGCTCCAGGGATCCATGATGTTGCCCTTGGACTTGGACATCTTCTGACCCTCGGCATCCACGATGTGACCGAGGCACACCACATTCCGGTACGGCGTGGAATCCAGCGCCATCGTGTTGACGGCGAGGAGCGAATAGAACCAGCCACGGGTCTGGTCGATGGCTTCGCAGATGAAGTCCGCGGGAAATGCCCCCGACAGCCCCTGCGGGTCGTCGAAGGGGTGGTGCCGTTGGGCCGTGGGCATCGATCCGGAATCGAACCATGCGTCCAGTACCGGCTCGAGGCGCCGGGCAAGTCGGTCGCAACCGTCCACGGGACAGGTGAACGTGACGTCGTCGACCGCCGGTCGATGCAGGTCGAGTGCGGTGAGGTCGTCTCCGGCGAGTTCGGCGAGTTCGGAGACCGAGCCGACACAGGTGTCGTGCCCGTCGCCGCAGCGCCAGATCGGCAGTGGAGTTCCCCAGTAGCGGTCCCGGGAGAGGGCCCAGTCGACGTTGCCCTCGAGCCAACGGCCGAACCGGCCGTGCTTGATGTGCTCGGGATGCCAGGTGACCCGTTCGTTCTGTGCGATCAGTTCGTCCCGGATGGTGGACGTCCGGGCGAACCACGAGGTCTTGGCCCAGTAGATGAGCGGGGTGCCACAGCGCCAGCAGTGGGGGTACGAATGCTCATAGGGAACCTCGGCGACGAGGAGACCCCGCTCGGCGAGTTCGTCGATCAGCGCCCGATCGACGTCTTTGACGAATTGCCCCGCAAACCGGGTCACCTCACCGGAGAATGCCGCCGTCGCGTCGACCGGATTGAGGACCGGGAGACCCTCGGCCTGCGCGACCAGGGCATCGTCGGCGCCGAAGGCAGGGGCGAGGTGCACGATCCCCGAGCCATCTTCGGTGGTGACGAAATCCCCGGGAACCGTACGCCAGCCATCCGCGCCGGGCGGCACGTCGACGTCGTCGAAAGGCCGGACGTAGCTCGTCCCGACCAGGTCGGCCGCGCTGATCGAGGCGACGACCTCGCTGGAGGCGAACAGTCGCTCGTGGGCGGCCCGGGCCATGATCAGATCGTGGCCGTCAGGAAGGTCACCGGTTCCCGCGGCGACCCGCACATAGTCCACCTCGGGCCCCACTGCCGCCGCGACATTCGACAACAGCGTCCAGGGAGTGGTCGTCCACACCAACAGATCAGCCCCGGCGGCGGGTCCCGCGCTGCTCACCGGAAAGCGGACGAACACCGAAGGGTCTTCGACATCGGCATACCCCTGCGCAACCTCATGGGAAGAAAGGGCCGTGCCGCACCGACCGCAGTAGGGGACGACCCGGTGTCCCTCGTAGAGCAGATCCCGGTCCCAGAGCGTCTTGATCAGCCACCACACCGACTCGATGTAGGAATTGTCGAGTGTCCAGTAGGCGTGCTCCGTGTCGATCCACACGCCGGCCCGGTCGGTCAGGTCCTTCCAGTCTCCGACGTAGCGGACGACCGATTCCCGACACTTCTCGTTGAACGCGGCGATGCCGTAGTCCTCGATGTCGCGCTTGGTGTGCAGACCCAGGGATTTCTCCACTTCCAGCTCGACAGGAAGACCGTGGCAGTCCCACCCCCCTTTCCGGGGGACGGCATGACCCCGCATCGTCTGGAAGCGGGGAAAGAGGTCCTTGAAGGCCCGTGCCCAGACGTGATGGAGGCCTGGCCGACCGTTCGCGGTGGGAGGGCCCTCGTAGAAGATCCACGGCCGACCATGGAGACGCAGCTCCGCCACACGTTCGGGAATGCGGCGCTCCCGCCACAGCTCGCGGATCCGCTTTTCGACTGCGACCAGGTCGAGCTGAGGTTCGACGGCTTCGAACGGCATAGCCGGCAAGCCTAGGAGAGCAGCCTCGGTCCGCCGACAACGCTTCGGGCGCGGTTGCCCGCCGCCGCGGCCGTGACCTACACTCCGGCACCCTTTTGCACCCGAGCTGGAGGATCGTGACCAATGGCAGCAGGAAAATCCACCAGCGGGAAGAAGGCACCGGCGAAGAAGTCGGCCGCGAAGAAGTCGACGAAGAAGACACCGGCCAAGAAGACACCGGCGAAGAAGTCGGCCGCGAAGAAGTCGACGAAGAAGTCGACTGCGAAGAAGACACCGGCCAAGAAAGCACCGGCCAAGAAAGCACCGGCCAAGAAGTCGACTGCGAAGAAGTCGGCCGGCAAGTCGGCGAAGTCGCCCGCGACCTCCAAACTCTCGGCCGCGTTCCTCGAGAAGCAGCGCGCGGCGCTCCTGGAAGAACGGGCCACGTACGATCGCCAGTTCCGTTCCTACCGCAAGGAAGCCGAGTCGCTGGTCGCGGACTTCGAGTCCGGAGACGTGCAGTTCGACGAGGAGTCCGGCGAAGGCGACACGCTGAACGTCGAGCGGGAACGAGACCTCGCGCTCTCGGCGCAGGCACAGATTGCGATCGAAGACATCGACCACGCGCTCGCAAAGTTCGAAAAGGGAACCTACGGGATCTGCGAGGTGTCGGGACGCATGATCCCCAAGGCTCGCCTGGAGGTCATCCCCTGGGCGCGCGAGTGCGTGGAGTACAAGACCGGTGGTCTGACCCGCCGTTGAGCTTCAGAATCCGAATCCCCCGGTTCACGGCACGCCGAGGACACTAGCGTGAGCGGGGGTATGAACGAGCGGCGCCGTGGAGATCTCATCGCACTGGCCGTCGCCACTGCGGTGGTGGTGATCGATCAGCTCACCAAGAATTGGGCGCTGAACACATTCACCTACCAGCCTCGGCACGTGATCTGGACGTTGCAGTTCGCGATCGCCAGAAACACCGGCGCTGCCTTCAGCCTGCTGTCCGGTCGCGGAGTCGGCCCGGCGATCGCACTCGTGGCGGTGATCGTGGTCGTGGTCGTGGTCCGCACACTCCGCTTCGCCACCGGCCCGGTGGCGATGATCGCAAGTGGGCTGGTCGTGGGGGGAGCGATCGCCAATCTGGCCGACCGTCTCTTCAGGGCGGGGAATGCAGGCTTCCTGCATGGTGCGGTCGTGGATTGGATCGACTTCCAGTGGTGGCCGGTGTTCAATGTGGCCGATGCGGCGATCACCGTCGGCGCGCTGATGCTCGGTGTGGCCGCGTTCCTGACACCGGCAGACGTCGATGATCGTGACGATCGGACCGAGGGCTCCGACAGTCCTGCGCGGTCGTGAATTTCGACGGTGAAGTTCCGATGGCGCTTTCCGGTGAACGGCTCGACCGCGTCGTTGCGATGGTCACCGGGTGCAGTCGATCCGAGGCGGTGGACTGGATCGAGAAAGGCCTGATCGGACTCGACGGCGCCACGGCAACGGCCCGGTCGGCGCGCGTCACGGCAGCCACCCATCTGGTCATCGACGTTCCCGACGTGATCGAGCGGGGACCGGCCGCCGATCCAGCGGTCGAGTACGCCGTGGTCGCCGTCGACGAAGCGTTGATCGTGGTCGACAAGCCCGCCGGACTCGTCGTCCATCCCGGCCCCGGGCATCCTGACGGAACGCTCGTCAACGGCCTGCTCGCCCGGTATCCGGAGATCGCCGGCGTCGGGGAACCCGCGCGGCCCGGCATCGTCCATCGGCTCGACCGGGGAACGTCGGGTCTGCTGGTCGTCGCCAGAACGACGGCCGCGTACGATTCGCTGGTGGCCGCGCTGGCAGCCCACGACGTCCAGCGCATCTACGAGGCGGCGGTGCTCGGTCATCTCGAGAACGATCGGGGCGTGGTCGACGCGCCGATCGGTCGTTCGTCGCGACATCCGACGCTGATGGCCGTGTCTGCGACCGGTCGGCCCGCTCGTACCCGCTACGAGGTGGTCGAGCGGTACGACGTGCCGGTACCCCTCACGCGGATTCGCTGTGAACTGGAGACCGGACGGACCCATCAGATCCGCGTCCACCTCGCGGCGATCGGCCATCCAGTGCTCGGCGACGTCAGCTACGGGGGCCGACGAGCAGAGGTGCGGATCGACCGTCCGTTCCTGCACGCGCAGGCCCTCGGTTTCGTGCATCCGGCGAGCGGCCTCGACGTGCGCTACACGTCGCCGATCCCGGACGATCTGCAGGCGGTCCAGTCCGGCTTTCGATGATGTCGGTCGCCGAGGTCAGCTCGGCCACGCAGCCTCGCCCCGGCTGATGGCGGTCACATCCGCCAAGGTCGATTCCTCGAGCAGGGTGCGCATGTGCTCGCCGACATCGGCCCAGATCGACAGCAGCACACACTGCCCTTCGTGATCGCACGCGCCGTTGGTGTGGGGTTCGCCGAAATCGCCGACGACGATCGGCCCGTCGACCGCGGAGACGATCTGTGCAAGGGTGATGTCCGCGGGCGGATGGGCCAGGATGTAACCACCGCCGACCCCCCGCTTGGACTTCACCAGGCCCGCGCCCTTGAGGGAGAGCAGTATCTGCTCGAGGTACGGCTGGGGCAGGCCGGTCCGTTGCGCGATGTCACGGACCGACGTGGGACCCTCGCTGTCGTGCAACGCCAGTGACAGCAGGGCACGACAGGCGTAGTCACCTCGGGTCGAAACTCGCATGCCCCCATACTACGAGTCGGTCACCACCCATCGGCTCGGCGACGTGGTGCACATGCGACGGCCGTCCACGAAGTCGATAGCGTGGGACAACCATGGCGACGACCGATCCCGATCTTCCCGACTACGAAGCGGGATGTCTGTGCAACATCGTGCCGGCGCTGCTCGAACCGGGTCCCGAGACTCCCGCCTGGCTTCCCTCGGCGCTCGCAGAAGCCGACCAGGTCGTGCTCCTCGTCGTCGACGGCCTGGGCCACCACCAGCTCCGGACCCGGCCGTCGGTCACCCCGACCCTGACGGCGATGGAGGGGACGTCCATCCACTCGGTGGTGCCTTCCACGACCGCCGCGGCGCTCACCAGCATCACCACGGCACTCCCGCCGGGTGAGCACGGCGTCATCGGGTATCGGATCGCCGAGCGTGGTGCGGTGCTCAACGTGTTGCGATGGAGTACCCCGGACGGCGACGCCCGGAGAACGTTCCCGCCAGAGGAACTGCAGCCGGTCGAACCTTTTCTCTCCCACCGACCGCCGACCGTGACGCGGACCGATTTCGAGGAATCAGGATTCACCCGGGCGCACCTGCGGGGGGCACGACCCCATGGGTACCGGGTGACCTCCACGATGCTGGTCGAGGTCGGAAGGCTCCTCGCCGCCGGAGAGCCATTCGTGTACGCCTACTACGAAGGACTCGACAAGGTCGCCCACGAGTACGGGCTCGGCGAGCACTACGACGCCGAACTGGGATTCGTCGACCGCCTCGTCGCCGATCTCGCGGCAGTCCTGCCCAAGGGTGCGGCGCTCGCGGTGACCGCTGATCACGGTCAGGTCGAGGTCGGGGACGCGGTCATCGAGCCGGATCCCGCGATCACCCCGCATCTGGCGATGCAGTCGGGCGAGGGTCGATTCCGCTGGCTGCACGCTCGCCCCGGTCGTGTGGGGCCGCTCCTGGAAGCGGCGCAGGCTCACGCCGACGTCGCCTGGGTGGTGACCCGCGAGGAAGCGGTCGACGGTGGCTGGTTCGGCCCGAAGGTCACCGATGACGCCATCCGTCGACTGGGCGATGTCGCCCTGGTCGCCCGTGAGGCCGTCTCCTTCCACGATCCTCGTGATTCCGGACCCTTCATGCTCATCGGTCGGCACGGGTCGGTGACTCCGGACGAGATGCAGGTCCCCCTGCTCGCCTACGCACATCAACACTAGAGAGGACGATCACATGTCCGACGTCGAGAGTTCCGAAGCCCTGCAACGTCCGCAACTCGTCGAGTCCGCCCCCGGCGAAGACTCCGACGACACCGAAGTGCGCGAGTCGGTCCAGGAGCCCGCGAAGGTGATGCGGATCGGCTCGATGATCAAGCAGCTCCTCGAGGAGGTCAGACGGCTCGAGCTCGACGAGCCGGCTCGGGGGCGCCTCCGGGAGATCTACGACACCTCGATCACCGAACTGGGAGGCGCCCTGTCGGAGGATCTGCGCGAGGAACTCGGTCGACTCGCTTCTCCGTTCGCCGACGCCGACACTCCGTCCGGTGCCGAACTCATCGTGGCGAAGGCCCAGCTCGTGGGTTGGCTCGAAGGACTGTTCCACGGGATCCAGGCCACCCTGTTCGCACAGCAGATGGCAGCCCGCCAACAACTCGACCAGATGCGCCATCAGATCGGACCGGGTGGTCAGGTCGGCGGCGGTCCGCAGCCCGGACCCGAGCGGGGCGGGACGTACCTCTGACCGCTCACCACGGGTCCACGAACCGACGCGGGGCATCCTGTATGCCCTTGACCGCGGCGAAAGCATCGGCGACGCGGTCCCGCGTCTCGGCCGGGTCGATGACGTCGTCGATTTCCAGGTGGGCGGCGACATTCACCGCGCGGCCCCGCCGATAGGCCGCGGCGACCATCTCGTCGAAGACGCGGCTCCGTTCCGCTTCGTCGCCGATTGCCTCCAGCTCCTTCCGGAACCCCAGTCGCACCGCACCTTCCAGGCCCATCCCGCCGAACTCACCGGTGGGCCACGACAACGTGAACAGTCCGCCGGCGAAGCTGCCGCCGGCCATCGCCTGGGCACCGAGTCCGTACCCTTTGCGCAGAACGACGGTTCCGAAGGGCACCCGGAGTGCCGCGGCGTGCACGAACAACCGGGCGAAATGGCGCACCTGGGCGGCACGTTCGGCTTCCGGTCCGACCATGAACCCGGGCGTGTCGCACAAAGCGAGCACCGGGAGACCGTGGACGTCGCAGAGACCGAGAAAGCGGGCCACCTTGTCGGCCCCGTCACGATCGATCGCGCCACCCAGGTGGGCCGGGTCGTTTGCCACGACCCCTGTCGGTCGACCGCGGAGGCGGATCAGACACGTCACGATGCCCGAGCCGAACCCTCGCCGCAACTCCAGGACCGAACCGACGTCGGCCAGCCCTTCGATCACCGTGCGAACGTCGTAGACCTGCTTGCGATTCTCGGGCACGGCCGTCCGCAGCGAGAGCTGGTCCGGCGCTTCCCAGGAAGGCAGGGAGCCCTGGAAGTAGGCCAGATACCGGCGGGCCACGGCGACGGCGGCCGCATCGTCGTCGACCGCGACGTCCACGACGCCGTTGGCGACCTGGACGTCGATCGGCCCGATGTCCTCGGGTTCGAAGGTGCCGAGGCCGCCACCTTCGATCATGGCCGGTCCGGCCATGCCGATCGTCGCGTCGGAGGTGGCGATGATCGTGTCGCAACAACCCAACAACGCGGCGTTTCCGGCGAAGCAGCGCCCCGAGGCGATACCGACGGTGGGAACCCGGCCCGAGAGAGCCGCGAACAAGGCGAACGCCTTGGTGTCGAGACCCGATACGACCGGCACGTCGGTGTCACCGGGGCGCCCTCCACCGCCTTCGGCGAAGAGCACGAGGGGCACGCCGAGCCGAGCGGTCAGCTCGAACAGCCGGTCCTTCTTGCGATGGTTGCGCCATCCCTGTGTGCCGGCCAGGACCGAGTAGTCGTAGGCGGCCACCGCACAGCGCGCCTGGCTGGCACCGAACAGCTCGCCGTTCACGGTGCCCAGGCCCGTGACCAGACCATCGGCCGGGGTGTTCGCTTCGAGGTCGGCGCGACTGCGACGGTTCTCCTGGGCCGCGTACGCCAGTCCACCGTATTCGTGAAAGCTGTCCGGGTCGCACAGGTCGGCGATGTTCTCCCGTGCCGTGCGCCTCCCGCGGCGATGGATCCGCTCGATCGCGTCGGGGCGCGCCGTATCGGCGAGTCGGGCCCGGGCACGGGACAACTCCGCGAGGGACGGACGTTCCGACGTTTCCGGGTCCATCGGCCGGGTTCCGGTTTCGACGGTTCGGGTTCCGGTGACGTGGAGCCGTAGGAGGGGTTGTCCGGCTTGCACGCTCGTGCCCGGTTCGGCGATCACCGCGGAGACGATGGAGTCGGCGGTGGCGGTGAGTGGGTGTTCCATCTTCATCACTTCGAGGACGGCCATCGTCTCCCCGGCCTGGACGACGTCGCCGGGGGCCACGAGGACCTGCGAGACCGTGGCAGCCATCGGTGCGACGACCTCGAGATCGGTGGGTCGGGACACAGGCATCAGAACAGTCGCAGTTCGTTGGATTCGATGCCGCGCAACTCGTCGTAGTCGACTTCGAGCCAGTCGATCGAACGGTCACCGGCCAGAACGCGCGCCTGGGGTCGGATCTGTTGGGCGACGAACATGCCCCGCACCGGTCGCAGGAGCGGGTCCCGATTGAGGAACTCCAGATACCGGGTGAGCTGCTCCACCCCGTCGATCTCGCCACGACGCTTCACCTCGACCGCGACGGTGGTCCCATCGGCCGCTTTGCAGAGCAGGTCGACCGGTCCGATGTCGGTCGGGTATTCGCGCCGGACGAGGCGCAGATCGAGGACTTCGTCCGCATGTTCGGCGAGCAGCTCCTGGAGGTGGGCCTCGACACCGTCCTTGACCAGTCCCGGGTCCTCGCCGAAGGCGATGGCGGTGTCGTGGATGATCTCGGCGATGCGGATGATCAGCTCCTCGCCTTTGGGGTTGGTCACCGTCCAGGTGCCGTCGGCGGACTCGACGAGCCGGTTCGGGGCGTTCATCCAGTTGAGCGGTTTGTAGGCGCCGCCGTCGGCGTGGACCGCCACGCACCCGTCCGCTTTGACCATCACCAGCCGGATGGCTTCACCCAGGTGGGCGGTCAGCCGACCCACGTAGTCGACCGTGCAGCGGGCCACGACGAGGCGCATCGACCGGTCAGCTCCGCTTCGAGCGGTTCAGACGCTTGCGGATGAGCGTCGCGCCGATCTTGGAGCTCGCGGTAGGTGAGTCGATTCGGTCACGGTCGGGTCCACTCCGTAGCCCGCTTTGACGCCGGTCAGGTCCATCTCCCAGCCGTTCATGAGCCCGCCGAGATCGGCGGTGAGCTGAGCGGCGTGTCGGGTGGTGAACGTGGTCGTGATCTCGGCGAGTTCGGCGAACAGGTCGAGGTCCGGCGCCAGGGTGGCGATGGCCCCGTCGAGGAAGACCATGTTCTTGATGAACAACATCAGATCCTTGGGCAGGCGGGCACCGAGGCCGAGCAGGGCCTTGATGACCCGCTGCATCTCCGAGGTGAGGGCCTCGGGAGACATCTCGGTCATGTCCACTGCGGGATCGTCCAGGCCCAGCTCCGCGATGACCTCGTCGACATCGCTGTCCGGGGGGAGGGCGCCGAGCGTGATCAGCGCGCTCGATCTGTCCCGGGAGGTTGTTGGCGGTCGCGCTCATCACGAGCTGCAGAAACGCCAGGCGTTGCGGGGTGGCCAGCCGACCGGTGATGCCGAAGTCCAACAGCGCCGTCCGGCCGTCGGCCATGACCAGCAGATTCCCCGAATGCAGGTCCCCGTGGAAGATGCCCTTGAGCATGCATCCTTCCAGGAAGCTGATCATCCCGGTGCGGATGATGTTCTCCGTGTCGATCCCGGCGTCGGTGATCGCGGCCACGTCGCCGAAGGGATAGCCGTTGATCCGCTCCATCACCAGTACCCGGGGGGTGACCAGTTCGGGATGGGGTCGTGGAATCACCCAGCCGCGTTCGTTCGAGCTCGGCCAGTGCTCGGGCGATGTCGAGCATGTTCTCGGCCTCGAGCCGGAAATCGAGCTCCTCGACGATCGTCTCGGCGAACAGCTCGACCAGCGCAGGTGGGTTCGCCAGCGCCGCCACCGGGATCCGGCCCACGAGCAGCGGTGCGACCCAGGCCATGACCCGCAGGTCCCGGTGAACGAGTTCGTCCACCCGGGGTCGCTGGACCTTGACGACCACGTCCTCACCGGTGACCAAGGTCGCCGCGTGGACCTGGGCAATCGATGCCGCGGCGATCGGCTCGGTCTCGAACGACGAGAAGATCTCCTCGAGATCGGCAGCCGAGATCTTCGGTCACGACCTTCCGGATCGCCGAGAACGGTTCGGGTCGCACCTGGTCACGGCACTTGCGGAACTCGGCGACGAGATCCTCGGGGAAGATCCCCTCGCCCGACGAGATCACTTGGCCGAGTTTGATGTAGGTGGGCCCCAGCTTCTCGGCGGCAACACGGAGTCGTCGGGCGAGACCGGCCGTGGTGTGTTCGGCGAAGCGCCACCCGGCGAGCGCGCTCGAAAGGTGCCAGACCACGCTGCCGATCCGACGGGCGGGGGGCAGGATGCGACGTCGGGTCAAGCGCGGAACCTGGGCGTTCACCCGGGTGCGGACCCGGGTCAGGCCCCGCCGCCACGCCAGACCTTCGGGGGCATCGAGACTCCAGGGCGCCTGGTCGCTGAACGCGCCACGGGCAAGATCCGAACTCATCTGGCGCAGTCTGGCACCGCGCGTGCCCGGGGTGGGAACGCGTCACCGGGACGGCGACGGGTCATGACGTCCCGCCGCCACCGACGCAGGTGCGAATGGCCTGGAGGGTCACGGCGGCGAGCTCGCGTCGGCAGACGATGAGATCGGGGAGGTAGGGGTCACCCGTGTTGTATTCGAGCGGGGTCCCGTCGATCCGCGACGTGTGCAGGCCGGCCGCCCGGGCGACACCGACCGGTGCAGCCGAATCCCATTCCCACTGGCCGCCGGCATGAACGTAGATGTCTGCCGCTCCGAGCACCACCGCCATCGCCTTCGCACCGGCCGACTCCATCGGGACGATCGATCCGCCCACCTCGTCAGCGACCTGGCTGGCCCATTCCGGTGGCCGGGATCGGCTGACCACGATGCGCGGGGCCGACGGCCCGTCAGGAACGGGCGCCGGCGGTGGCTCGCTCGTGAGGAGCAGCTTCTGTGCCGGCAGCGCCACCGCGGCGGCAGTGGGCTGGTGGTCCTCGACGAGGGCCACATGGACGGCCCAGTCGGCACGCCGCCGGTCCCCGTAGGAGCTGGTGCCGTCCAATGGGTCGACGATCCACACCCGTGGCGCCGCAACCCGCGCTGCCCCCGGCGCTGTTCGCGATCCCTCGTCCTCCTCGGACAGGACAAGGTCCTCCGGCCGTGCTGCGCCGAGCCCGACGGCGAGCAGATCGTGCGCCCGGTGGTCGCCTTCGGTCCGGATCCTCTCCGGACCGGCGCCGTCGGCGACGAGTCGTTCTCGCAGGGTCATGAGCATGGCCCCCGTCTCGTGGGCGAGCCGGGCAGCGAGTCGGTGGTCGTCCTCGGTGGGCATCCGCCCATTCTGACCGGTCACCGTCTGTGGACCCATGCCCGGCGTGGAGCGGAGCGGCTCAGTGGCTGAGAGGCTTGTAGGCGATGCGATGCGGCTGGTCGGCTGCGCCACCGAGCTCGGCATGGCGCCAGGCCTCGTACTCGCTGAAGTTCCCCTCGAACCAGCGCACCACGGAATCGCCTTCGAAGGCGAGGATGTGGGTGGCGATACGGTCGAGGAACCAACGGTCGTGGCTGATCACCACCGCGCACCCGGCGAAGGCTTCGAGCCCGTCCTCGAGCGCGCGCAGGGTGTCGACGTCCAGATCGTTCGAAGGCTCGTCGAGCAGCAGGACGTTGCCCCCCTCGGTGAGCGTCTTGGCCAGATGCACCCGGTTGCGCTCACCGCCGGAGAGAACCCCGACCTTCTTCTGTTGGTCCGACCCGGTGAAGTTGAACGACGCCACGTACGCCCGGCCGTTCACCTCGCGCCCGGCGATCGTCAACACGTCGTGACCGCCGGTGATCTCGTCGTAGATGGTGGCCTCCGGATCGAGTGTGCGGTTCTGGTCGACGTACGCAAGTTGCACCGTGTCGCCGATCCGGAGTGATCCGGCATCGGGTGTGTCCTGACCGACGATCATGCGGAACAGGGTCGTCTTGCCCGCCCCGTTCGCGCCGATGACGCCGACGATGCCTGCCGGCGGAAGCGAGAAGTCCAGGTCGTCGATGAGGAGGCGGTCGCCGAAGCCCTTGGTGAGCCCGTGGGCCTCGATCACGACGTCGCCCAGGCGTTCCCCCGAGGGGATCGCGATCTGGAGCTTCTCGGCACGTCCCTCGGCTGCCCGAGACTCCGCCAACAGCTTCTCGTACGCGTGGAGTCGCGCCTTGCCCTTCGCCTGTCGGGCCTTGGGCGACAGACGCACCCATTCCAGCTCGCGCCGCAACGTCCGGGCACGCGCGGAGTCGGCCTTGTCCTCGGCGGCCAGGCGGGCTTCCGATTGTTCCAGCCATGACGAATAGTTGCCCTTGAAGGGGATGCCGCGGCCACGGTCGAGCTCCAGGATCCACCCGGCCACGTTGTCGAGGAAGTAGCGATCGTGGGTGACCGCCACCACGGTTCCGTCGTAGTCCCGCAAGGTGCGTTCCAACCACGCCACCGACTCGGCGTCGAGATGGTTCGTGGGCTCGTCCAACAACAACAGGTCGGGATGACTCATGAGCAACCTGCACACGGCGACCCGCCGGCGCTCGCCACCGGAGAGCGTCGTGGTCGGCGCATCGGCCGGCGGGAGACGGAGTGCGTCCATGGCGATCTCGATGCGCCGGTCGAGATCGTTCGCTCCCTTGGCGGCGATCTCGGCCTCGAGTCGTTCCTGGTCTTCCCCGATCTTGGCGTAGTCGGCGTCCGGCTCCGCGTAGCGGGCGAGCACCTCGTCGTAGGCCGTGAGCAGCCCGGCGACCTCGGCGACCCCGTCGAGGACATTCTCCTTGACCGTCGCCTGGTCGTTCAGGTGAGGCTCCTGTTCGAGCATGCCGACCGAGAAGCCGGGGGACAAACGGGCCTCACCGCTGAACTCGGTGTCGATCCCGGCCATGATCCGCAGGAGGGAGGACTTGCCCGCGCCGTTGGAGCCGAGAACTCCGATCTTGGCACCGGGATAGAACGACAGGTTGATGTCGCTGAGCACCTGGCGGTCCGGCGGATGGAACCTCCCGACCTTGTGCATCGTGTAGATGTACTGCGCGTTGTTCATCGGCTCCTCGGCGTTCGCGGCGGCCGTCCGAGCCTACGAGATCCGACGAACCACGATCCTCAGCAGGGGCTGATGAACCCGCCGGTAGGGTTGGAGCCGATGGCAAATGACCGCAACTCGGCAACGTCGCTGGGCCCCAATGCGTGGCTGGTCGACGACAAGTACGAACAGTTTCTCGCCAACCCCGAGTCGGTGGGGGAGAGTTGGCGCGAGTTCTTTGCCGACTATCGGCCCGGAACCGCACCGAGCCAGGCGCGTCCTCCCGCCTCGCCCGAGTCGCCGCCGCGACCGGTGTCCGACGCCTCCCCGGGCGAGCACGCCGGCGATTCGGACCAGGGAGAGCCGTTGCGTGGGGCTGCGGCCCGGGTCGTCGAGAACATGGAAGCCAGCCTCACCGTGCCGACGGCGACGAGCTTCCGTCAGGTGCCGACCAAGCTGCTGGAGATCAACCGCAAGATCGTGAACAACCACCTGCGGCGCACCCGTGGCGGGAAGGTCAGCTTCACGCATCTCATCGGGTATGCCGTGGTGCGTGCGATCGCCGACGGAGTTCCGGCGATGAATGCCTCGTATCTGGAAGGCCCCGACGGCAAGCCTCGGATCATCCGCCACTCCCAGGTCGGCCTCGGCCTGGCAGTGGACGTGGAGAAGTCCGGCGGCCGCAGATCGCTGCTGGTGCCGGTCATCCGGGACGCCGGGCAGCTCGACTTCGCCGCGTTCTGGTCGACCTATGACGATCTGATCCGCAAGGTGCACACCAACAAGCTCTCGCCCGACGCGTTCTCGGGGGCCACCCTCACCCTCACCAATCCCGGCACGATCGGCACCGTCGGATCGGTGCCGCGGCTGATGCAAGGGCAAGGGCTCATCGTGGGGGTCGGCGTCCTCGGGTACCCCAGCGGTTTCGCCGGAGCGGATCCGGACCTGTTGGCGGATCTCGGGATCTCCAAGGTGATGACGGTTTCGTCCACCTACGACCATCGCATCATCCAGGGCGCCGAATCCGGCCTCTTCCTCAAGCGGGTCGAGGAGCTCCTGACCGGCGAACACGACTTCTATGACGAGGTCTTCCGGTCGTTGGACGTTCCCTACGAGGCGGTGGCATGGCGTCAGGACGTGAATCCGGTGGACCACGTCGCGTCGCAGCTCGACAAACAGCTCAACGTCAACACCCTCGTGAACATGTATCGCGTGCGCGGTCATCTGATCGCCGACCTCGATCCGCTCGCGGCCAAGGAGCCGCACATGCACTCCGAGTTGGATCCGGCCACCTACGGCCTCACGATCTGGGACCTCGATCGTCGGTTCCTCGCGGGTGGTGTGGCCGGCGAGCGAGAGATGGTGCTGGACGATCTGCTCCATGTCGTGCGCAACGCCTACTGCCGGACCATAGGCATCGAGTACATGCACATCTCCAAGCCCGAGGAAAAGCGTTGGGTGCAACAGCGCGTCGAGGGTGTGCCCATGGAGTTCAGCCCGGAGGATCAGCAGCACATTCTCGATCGGCTGAACGCGTCCGAGGCGTTCGAGTCGTTTCTCGGAAAGCGCTACGTGGGGCAGAAGCGCTTCGGACTGGAGGGCGCCGAGTCCGCGATCGCCGTCCTGGACGAACTCCTCGACACGGCGGCCGACGACGGGCACACCGGGGCAGTTCTCGGGATGGCCCACCGGGGGCGGCTCAACGTTCTTGCGAACATCGTCGGCAAGTCCTACGACCAGATCTTCAGGGAGTTCGAGGGCTACATCGATCCGGATTCGACCCAGGGTTCCGGAGACGTCAAGTACCACCTCGGCCAGTCCGGCAAGTTCACTTCCCGCAAGGGGTCGACGATTCCGGTGGAACTGGCTGCGAACCCGTCGCATCTGGAGGCCGTGGATCCGATCGTCGAAGGAATCACCCGGGCCCGCCAGGACCGGGTGGATGATCCCGATGCGTTCAGCGTCCTGCCCGTGCTCGTCCACGGCGACGCCGCCTTCGCGGGCCAGGGAGTCGTGGCGGAGACACTGAACCTCTCCACGATCAAGGGCTACCGGGTGGGGGGGACGATCCACCTGATCATCAACAACCAGCTCGGCTTCACGACGCCCCCGGAGGTCGCCCGTTCCTCCGAGTACTGCACCGACGTCGCCAAGATGGTCCAGGCTCCGATCTTCCATGTGAACGGGGACGACCCGGAAGCCTGCGTGCACGTGGCCCGACTCGCGTACGACTACCGCGAGCGATTCCGCAAGGACGTGGTCATCGACATGGTCTGCTACCGGCGGCACGGTCACAACGAAGGTGACGACCCCAGTTACACCCAGCCCCTGATGTATCAGCGCATCGACGCCCGGCGGTCGGTCCGCAAGATCTACACCGAGACCCTGGTGCGACGGGGCGACATCGGCATGGACGAAGCCGAGAAGGCGCTCGACGACTTCCACGCCAAGTTGCAGACCGCACTGGACCAGACCCGCAGCGCAGCGCCACCGGAAGGGCTGATGGCGAAGAAGCCGCCGGCCTCGGTCGGGGTGTTGCCGGCGGTGCCGACCGGTGTCGATCGTGCGGTGCTGGATCATGTCTACGAGGTGATGTCCCACCCGCCCGAGGACTTCGTGATGCATCCGAAGTTGGGACGACAGTTCGCGAAACGCGACGAGATGTTCCACGGTGGCCAGGTCGACTGGGCACTGGCCGAGGCACTTGCGTTCGGTTCGCTCCTGCTGGAGGGAACACCGCTGCGGATGTCGGGCCAGGACACCCGGCGGGGAACGTTCTCCCAGCGGCATTCGGTTCTGGTCGACTATCAGACCGGTGCCGAATGGGCGCCACTGGCACATCTGGGAGAAGGCCAGGCGAAGTACTGGATCTACGACTCCCTCCTCTCCGAATACGCCGCGGTCGGTTTCGAATACGGCTATTCCGTCGGCAATCCCGAGGCGTTGGTCATCTGGGAGGCGCAGTTCGGCGATTTCGTGAACGGTGCCTCCACGATCATCGACGAGTACCTGGTCGCGGCCGAGGACAAGTGGGGGCAGACCTCCGGGTTGGTACTCCTCCTGCCCCACGGCTACGAGGGCCAGGGACCGGACCATTCCTCGGCCCGGATCGAACGATTCCTCACCTTGTGCGCCGAGGACAACATCCAGCTCGCCAACGCCTCGACCTCGGCACAGTATTTCCACCTGCTCCGCCGGCAGATGCGCCGGGAGATCCGGAAACCGCTGGTCGTGTTCACCCCGAAGTCGCTCCTGCGTGCACGGGTCGCCCGGTCGCCCCTCGATGCATTGACCACCGGTTCTTTCCGGGAGGTCCTGGACGATCCCGGCTCCGAGGATCGGGATCCGAGTTCTGTCGAACGGATCATCCTGTGCAGTGGGAAGATCTCCCACGAGTTGATGAGCGCCCGTGACGAGCGGAACGCCGCCGCCTCGATCATCCGGGTCGAACAGCTCTACCCGTGGCCGGAGGACCAACTCCGGGAGGCGATCGGGCGATATCCGGATTCGGCCAGGGTGATCTGGGTGCAGGAAGAACCGGAGAACATGGGCGCCTGGACGTTCGTGCGGAGCCGTCTCGTCGATCTGCTCGGCGGTGAGGACCGTCTCGACCACGTTGCGCGGAGCGGTTCGGGTAGTCCGGCTACCGGAACCCACACGATCCACGTGCAGGAACAGGCGCAGCTGATCGACGGGGCCCTGGGTTGACCATCCCCGGTGGCGGTGGCTCGGTTTGATTGACTGGTGTGCGCCATGGCGTTGAAGCACGTTGTCATCGACGGATCGAACATCGCGACCGAGGGGCATTCGCTGCCCAGTCTCGCCCGACTGGACGAGGCGGTGAGCGCTTTTCTCGATGAGTATCACCCCGAGAGCTTCACGGTGGTGGTGGACGCGACCTTCGGTCATCGCATAGCCAAGTCGGAACAGGCCGCGTACGAGGAGGCCATGCTCGCGGGCGAACTGGTGTGCCCGCCTGCCGGCGCCATTGGTCGGGGTGACGCGTTCGTCCTGCAGATCGCGGACCGGGCGGATTCGGTGGTGGTCTCCAACGACTCGTTCCAGGAGTTCCACGGAACCTATGCGTGGCTCTTCGACGAAGGTCGGCTCATCGGTGGCAAGCCGGTTCCGGCTGTCGGCTGGGTCTTCGTCCCCAGAACGCCCGTGCGCGGCCCGACCAGCAGGAAGGCCACCAAGCAGGCGAAGGGCAAGTCGTCGCGTTCGTCGAAGAAGTCGCCCAAGAAGCTCGACGCACCCAAGGTGACGATCCCCGGTGCCAAGCCCAAGATCGGCGACACGGTCGCCTCGGTGACCGGGGCGGACAAGAAGAGTCGACCGTCGACTGGTTCGCAGAAACGTGGCGGTGGTTCAGCGAACTCGAAACGACCCCCGGCCAACGAACCGATGCCCTATCTCGAGTTCGTCGAGACCCATCCGGTGGGCTCCGAGGTGACCGGGGTGGTCGATCGGTTCTCGTCGCACGGCGCCTATGTGAAGATCGGGTCACTCGAGGCGTACGCACCGGTCAAGCTGATGGGTGATCCTCCGCCGCGGCGCGCGCGCGACGCACTGCGTCTCGGCGTGGAGTACCGTTTCAGCGTTCATCGCTTCGATGCGTCAAATCGCGGCATCGACATCACGGTGATCGGAGAAACAGGAGCTTCACATTCGGCCGATTCGGCCGATGATTCCACGTACCCCCAACCCCCTGCGCAGGAGGACGGTTCAATGGCCACCAAGAAGAAGTCGACCGCGAAGAAGTCGACCGCGAAGAAGTCGACCGCGACGAAGTCCGCGGCGAAGAAGTCCGCGGCGAAGAAGTCCACGGCGAGGAAGAGTCCGGCGAAGAAGAGCCCGGCGAAGAAGTCCACGGCGAAGAAGTCCGCGGCGAAGAAGTCGACCGCGAAGAAGTCGACGGCGAAGAAGTCGACGGCGAAGAAGTCCGCGGCGAAGAAGAGCCCGGCGAAGAAGTCGACCGCGAAGAAGTCCGCGGCGAAGAAGTCCGCGGCGAAGAAGAGCCCGGCGAAGAAGAGCCCGGCGAAGAAGAGCCCGGCGAAGAAGAGCGCCGCCACGAAGCGTCGCTGAATCGCCTGCCGGTCGCGGCGCGGCCGGAGTATCTGAGAGACTGGTCCGGTGCGGCTGGCCACCTGGAACGTCAATTCGCTGCGCGCCCGCTGGGATCGTGTCGAGGCATGGATCATCGACGTCCAGCCGGACGTGCTCTGCTTGCAGGAGACCAAGCTCTCCAACGATGCGTTCCCGGCTGCCGAATTCGACTCGCTCGGCTACGACAGCGTCCACCACGGTCAGGGGCGTTGGAATGGTGTCGCGATCGTCTCCCGCGTCGGAGTGCGCGATCCGATCCTCGGGTTCGGGGACGACCGTGATCCCGATCCCGACGCCCGGCTCGTCTGGGCGACGTGTGGTGACATCCGCGTGGCCAGCGCCTACGTGCCCAACGGCCGGGCACTCGACGACGATCACTACCGCTACAAGCTGGACTGGTTGTCCCGACTGCACGAGACGTTGTCCGGCCGGCATGATCCCTCCGAGCCACTGGTGATCGTCGGTGACTGGAACATCGCACCAGCGGACGCCGACGTCTGGGATCCGTCCCAGTTCGTCGACGTGACCCACACGAGCGACGCCGAGCGCACCGCGCTCGGTCGCATCGAGGAATGGGGGCTGCGTGACATCTTCCGTGATCAGCACGACGAGCCAGGATTGTTCTCCTGGTGGGACTACCGCGGGGGCAATTTCCACCGCCGCCGTGGGTTGCGGATCGACCTGATCGAGGCCACCAGCCCGGTCGCGGAGCGGGTGGTGTACACGGTGATCGACCGCAACGCGCGGAAAGGCGACAAGCCATCGGACCATGCTCCGGTCCTGGTCGATCTGGAGAATTAGTTCGTGACGCCGCTGCACGAACACCAGCTCCTGGTGTTCTGGGTCCAGATCGCCGCGCTCGTCGGCCTGGCACGGATACTCGGACTCGCCCTTCGGCGCATCGGCCAGCCGAGCGTGATCGGCGAACTGGCCGCGGGACTCATCCTGGGCCCTTCGATCTTCGGCCAGATCTGGCCGGCGGGATTCTCGTGGTTTCTTCCCAGCGGGGCTGCACAGGGCGCCGCGCTCAATTCGGTGAGCTGGATCGGAGCCGCGTTGCTGCTTGTCGTGACCGGTTTCGAGACCGACCTGGATCTGATCGCACGCTTTCGTCGGGCCACGGTCTCGGTCGCGGCCGGCAGCATCGTGGTCCCGTTCGGAGCCGGCCTGGCCGTCGGCTTCGCCCTGCCAACGGCCTTCGTCGGGGGCGACACCGGACACCTCGTGTTCGCGCTGTTCATCGCGACGGCCGTCGGTGTCTCGTCGCTGTCGGTGGTCGCGAAGATCCTGGTGGAGATGCGACTCCTGCGGCGCAACTTCGGTCAGATCACCCTCGCCGCCGGGATGGTGAACGACACCACCGGATTTCTCCTCCTGGGTGTGATCTCGGGGCTCGCGACGTCGGGGTCGATCTCGGTGTCGAGCGTCGCCGTCAGCGTCGGGGGCATGATCGGGTTCTTGGCCGTTGCGTTCCTGATCGGTCAACCGGTACTCGACGCGTTTCTGCGTCGTACCCGCCAAGGAGAATCGGGCATTCCTGGTGGGGTCACGGTTTCGACGCTCGCGATGCTCGTGTTCTGTGTCATCGGACAGGCGATGGGACTGGACGCGGTCCTCGGGGCTTTTGTGGCCGGTGTCCTGCTCGCCAGGTCACGCTTCCAACACGACGGCGTGCGGGACCGGATCGAATCACTGACCATGGCGGTCTTCGCGCCGCTCTTCTTCGCGACCGCAGGGCTGCGCGTCGACCTCAGTCTTCTCTCGGACCGCGAGGTGCTCGTCTGGGCGGTCGTCGTGGTCGTCGTCGCCACCAGCGCAAAGTTCGGCGGCTCGTACCTCGGTGCCCGCATCGCCGGTCTTTCGGCGAGGGAGAGCACGGCGCTCGGAGTGGGGTTGAATTCGCGCGGGACGATGGAGGTCATCATCGCAACGGTCGGACTGAGTCTGGGAGTGCTGAACGACGTTGCGTTCACGGTGATCATCCTCATGGCCATCGTCGCGTCGATGGCTACACCTCCGTTCCTGCGCCGGACCGTTCGGGACTTCAAGGGGAGCGACGAGGAGCAGGCCCGGCTCGAACACGAGGAGAAGCTGGCGACCAATCTGATCGTCAAGGATCGCCGGCTCCTCTTGCCGAGCCGGGGACTTCCGAACTCGATCGTCGCCGCGCAGGTGCTCCATCTGGCCTGGCCGACCGACGCCCCGGTGACGGTCCTCGTCGTCGGTCAGGACGTGACCGACATCGATGCCGTGCTCAATGTCTTCGCCGGCCGGGAACTGGAGGTACGTCAGGTGCCGGACCAGGACGCGGTGGCGGCCATTCTCGAAGAAGCCAAGCTCGGCTTCGGCGTCATCGGCCTGGGTGTCGTGGACACCCCACGCCCGGGCCGCCTGCTCTCCAGCGTCGCGGACGACGTCCTGGCCCGGTCACAGTTGCCGATGGTGGTGGTTCGACGGGCCCGCAACCAGACGACTCGCTTGCCGAGTTTCTTCACCCGGTGCCTCGTGCCGGTGTCCGGGACCCGATCCTCGCGGGCCGCCCAGGAGGTGGCCGGAAATCTCGGCAGCCAACTGGGCACCGAGCTGCTGCTCACCCACGTGGTCAGCCGCGGTGACCATGGCAACGCCGATTCACCAGCAATCTCGATGCTCTCCGCCGCGCAGGAGTACGTCGAGGACCTCGGCGCCAGTTCCCGACCGTTGCTCCGCCACGGGGTGTCGGTCACCGACGAGTTGATCCAGATCGCCGCCTCCGAGGAGGCCGACCTCGTGGTGGTCGGCGCCAACCCCCGCCAACTCGACGACCGGGTCTTTCTCGGCCACACCATCGAGGAGCTGCTTGCCCGCTGCGACGCGACGCTGGTCGTGGTGACCGTGCCCGAGCGGGACGACCAGGGCCCTGCGGATCAGACCACGTAGTCGGGAACCGCGGTCGCCTGGGCGTCGAGCTCACGTCGAAGGCCGTCCATGAGGGTCCGCTCGACCTGTCCGGCCACCAACGGGGCCCGGACATGAAGCTCGGTGGCAACGGTTCGGAGTGATCGCTCGTCGCCGTCGGGAGTGATGCGGTATCGACCTCGGCAACGCAGGCGATCGGCATAGTGATCGGGCTCGATCCGGAACGCGACCCGACAGCTCTCGAGATCGTGCTCGGAAACCTGGACCCAGGTGAGCCGATCGGGATCGAGGAGGGCTCGCGCCGCGGCGTTGAGGCCTCCGGTGAACGCGTAGCGGATCTCGAGGTGGACGCGGGGGCCGTCGATCCAATGGTCGACCAACTCGAGCGGAGCGATCGCCTCGGTGCTCTCCAGGTTGAGGTGGAATATCGGGTCCGCGAGCACCATGGCCACAGCCTCTGCGGGGGCCGCGATCGGTTGCGTGTCGGTCGATTTCACGACTCTTCCTCCGTACCGAGCGCGGCGAGCAGGTCGGGGCCGAACCGATCGGCCTTGATGGCGCCCAGGCCACGTACGGTTCGGAGCTGATCGATGGTCCGGGGTCGTTGGCGGAGAAGCTCCTCGAGCACCGGATCGGTCAACACCACGGCGGCCGGGATGCCGGCGGCCCGCGCCGTGATGGCGCGCCACCCTTCCAGACGGTCGCGGGTGGAGGGTGCCCGCTGGGGGTGCAATCGCCGTGGCTCGGAGCTCGAGTGGCGATCAGGGCGCCGGGGCTCGTTTGCTCCGGCAGGTTCCGCGATCGCCGACTTCGATGTCCGCGAGCCAACGCGACGGCACGCGCTCGAAGGTTCGACCGGCGATCTCGCGACGGCGGGCCCAGGTGCAGTGCAGCTGGCGGCCGGCACGTGTCGTCGCCACGTAGAGCAGGCGCCGTTCCTCGGCGATGGCCATTGGAGTCCTGGCGTGGATGTCCGGCATGGAGCCTTCCTCCAATCCGGCGAGGTGGACCGTTGGCCATTCGAGTCCCTTCGCACTGTGAAAGCTCAGGAGGTCGACCGCGTCGCGGGAGCGCTCCTCGCCCTGCAGCCGTACCGGGATGCCCGTGCGCTCCAGCAGTGCCGCGATCTGCTCGGTCTGGGCACGGGTGCGCACCAGGATCGCCTGGCTCCGCCAACGCGTGCCGGGCAGATGTTCGGCGCGGACCCGTCGGGCGATCGCCAGGGCCTCGGCCCCCGCGTCCGCACAGGCGGTGACGGTCGGCGGGTCGAACCCCGGCAACGGACCCGGTGGGGCCGGCCGGCCGAGCACGGCCTCGGCGACCCGCACGATCGCCGCCGAGGAGCGGTGGTTCCGGCGCAATTCGATCACGGTGGCGCCCGGATGACGTTGGGGGAAGTCGACGAGGAAACGCGCGTCGGCTCCGTTGAAACCGTAGATCGCCTGGTTGGCGTCACCCACCACGCACAGGTCGTCGCGGCTGGCGAGCAGGGCCTCGAGGAAGCGCTGTTGCAGCGGGTTGACATCCTGGTATTCGTCGACGAAGAAGTGGCGCAGTCGCCAACGCTGGGCGTGCGCGAAGCCCGGGTCATCTTCGAGGAGCCGGCTGCACTCGGCGATCAGGTCGTCGAAGTCCACCACCCCTCGGCGTCGCTTCTCACCTGCGTAGTCGGCGAGCAGCCCGGCGACCCGGTCCAGAGGCAGAGGCCCGGACCGGCCCGCCCTGCGGGCCGCGTCTTCGTAGGATTCCGGAGCCAGGCCGCGTGCCCGGGACCAGGCGATCTCGGTGCGCAGGAAAGACAACGGCGCCGCGCCGGATCCGCGCCAGAGATCTGCGACCAGTCGCCCCGGATCTTCGAGCAGAACCGGAACTCTCCGGTTTCGATCCTCGCAGTGGTCGCTCAGCATCCGGTACGCGATGGCGTGAAAGGTGCCGGAGATCGGAACGTCCCGACCGAGCTGTTGACCGAGCCGGGCCTGCAGCTCGCGCGCCGCCTTGGTGGTGAAGGTGATCGCCAGGGTCCGGCGCGTATCGAGGTCGCCGCGCGCCGCGCGCGCCACGATCCGGCCGACGAGCACCCGGGTCTTTCCCGAACCGGCAGGTGCGACGACGCAGAGCGGGTCCGTCGGGCATTCGACCGCCCGGCGCTGGTCTTCGTCCAACCCGCCGAGTGGTGCCGCGATGGCCATCACCAAACGGTACCCGCTGAGCATGGTCGGTGGGGTTCACGACCGATCGTCGATGAGGTCGTTCCGGACGTGCGCCGCGAGATCCGTCGCGCGCTCCCAGGGGTCGAGGTCGTCGAGGTCATCCACGTGAGCCGTCCACACGTCGCGGCCACGGGCCGATAGGCGAGCAGAGGGCCCTCGTTCTGCCGAGGCGATCGGGCACCGCCAGGTAGGATCCCGTGATGGCTTTTCCCCGCAAGTTGCTCAACGACAACGAGCAACTGGTGCTCGACCTGAAGCCACACTGGGTGTATCTGGTGCCGGCGGTCGCGCGTCTCGCCGCGGCGATCGTGTTGGGAATCCTCGTTCTCGTCTACACCCACGACACCACCCAGAATGCGCTCGGGATCGTCGTCGGAGTCCTGGTGTTGGTCATGCTCATCTGGCTGATCGCCCGCTACGTCAAGTGGGTGTCCACGCAGTTCGTGGTGACCGGTGATCGGATCATCTCCCGGCGCGGGGTGTTCGCGAAGTCCGGACTGGAGATTCCCCTCGAACGGATCAACTCGGTCCAGTTCAGTCAACGGGTGATCGAACGGTTGGTCGGAGCGGGTGATCTGACCATCGAGTCGGCGAGCGACGCGGGACGGGAGTCCTTCAGCGACATCCGCAACCCGTCGATGGTCCAGCGCGAGATCTATGTGCAGATGGAGGCGAACTCGCACCGCCCCTATGAACAGTTGGCCGACCGCCACGCCGATGCGATCTCGACGCTGCGTGGGCAGGGGGGCACGTCGGCGCCCAGCGTGGCAGAGGAGCTGTCCAAACTCGACGAGTTACGTCGCAACGGGGTGTTGAGCGAGGCAGAGTTCCAGGCGCAGAAGGCCCGGCTGCTCGACCACTGAGTGACCGCCGAGAACCGGTCGCCCCCCGGCGCCCTTTTCGGCGGTCGATGCTCGGCGACCGGAACAGGTGATCAGGTGGCGATCCGCGCACCGCGTGACGGCCGTACGGCTGCCGCGAACTCGAGCGCGTCGGGCTCCGTGAGGGCGACCACGCAGCCACCGAACCCTGCCCCGGTGAGCCGTGCGCCGTAGACACCCGGTGTGTCGAGCAGATGACCCACCAGGTCGTCCAGCAACGGCGTGGAGACCTCGAAGTCGTCACGCAAGCTGTTGTGGGACTCGGTCATCACGGCGCCGGCCACCTCCCAGTCGCCGCTGCGGAGCGCTTTGGCTGCTGCCATGACCCGTTGGTTCTCGGTGATCACGTGGCGCGCCCGCCGGCGCAGGACGGGATCGGACAGCGAATCCGCCGCGTCCGGGGTGGCGTCGCGCAAGGGGCCGATCTCGGCTTCCGCGGCCTCGCACTGGGCGCGCCGCTCGGCATAGGCCGATCCGGCGAGATCGCGGGAGCTGCCGGTGTTCAGCACTCGGATCACGGCGCCTTCCGGTAGGGGCACCGGCAGGACCTCTTCGGATCGGCAGTCGATGAGCAGGGCCTGGTCCCGTCGGCCGTACACCGAGGTCAGTTGATCCATCAGGCCACAGGGAACACCTACCGCGGCATGCTCGGCGCGCTGCGCGGCATGCGCGAGATCTCCCAGCGATCCGTCGAAGCCCAGGGCGAGACAGAGCGAAACCTCCAGTGCCGCGCTGGACGACAGCCCGGCCCCGATCGGAAGGGTCGTCGTGATCTTCCCTTCGAACCCGACGCGCGGCCGAACCTCCGCGATGACGGCGGCGACGAAGCGCGTCCAGCCGGTGACCGAGGCGGGGTCGATCGGGTCGAGACCCAGGTCGGTGGTCGAGTCGTCGATCGCCGAATGGATCCGGACCCGGTCGCCTCCGGGCGTCCCCTCGACCGTGGTTCCCCACTCGAGAGCGACGGGCAGACAGAGTCCACCGGTGTAGTCGGTGTGATCACCGATCAGGTTCACCCGACCGGGCGCCCAGGTCCGGATCGTGCCGTTTTCGATCATGGTGCTCCTTCGGGTTCACAGAATGGCCGGAGTGGCTGGGCCGCATCGGGCGGATCGACGGAGTCCACGAGGGTACTGCCTTCGGCTTCGGCGGTCATCGGACGAGGTCGGCGACCGGACAGGTCAGCACCGAGCGGTCACCGCGGGTGATTCCCTCGATCAACCGCCGGTACGCGGTCGCCGAAGCATCCCCCATCGAGTCGGTGTCGCTCCAGCGATTGCCCCGTTCACGATCTACCCCGTAGATCCCGAATGCCGGCTCGTAGGAACCCCACTCGTAGTTGTCCGCAAGGGTCCAGTGGAAGTAGGCGGCGACGGGAATCCCCGCGTCCCGAGCGGCCACGACCTCGCGAAGATGGGCCTGGAGGTACCGGGGACGATCCCATCCGTCGGTGCGTGCCAGGCCCCGACCGTTCCGGCGCCGGTTGCAGAGCCCGTTCTCGACGATCCAGAGGGTGAACCCCTCGTGGCCGAGGAGCTGGAGATAATGCCCGAAACGACCGGGATCGACCTGATCGTCCCAGAGCAACCGGTCAGGCCCCCAGTGGCGGCCGCCGGCGGTGCGATGTCCGGGAACACGGAAGTGCGAACCGACCTGGGGGTTGTAGTAGTCGGTCTGGAGGTGGTCGAGCGTGCAGGCGTGCTCGCTGGCGTAGACGGCCTCGATCGTGCGCGGGAGGGCGCGGTCCAGGTTCAGGACGCGGTCGACCAGCGCGCGCAGCAACCGTTCGCGTGGCAGGGTCGCTTCGTAGCGATTTCGGCGCGACGCCAACCAGGTCCGCAGGTCCGAGCGGGGAACCTGGTAGTGGCGGGCGAGCAGGACGTCGTTGCCGAGCTGTTCGAGCCCGTAGCAGGAGAAGGCGAATCCGTTGATCGACACGACGGCGTCGCCGCGGGCTGCGTGGATGGCCGCATAGGCGTGCACGTGGGCCGCGAGGAGGTGGTCGATGCTGCGAGCGGCGGCGGTCACGTCGCCTGGCGTGCCGGGGGGAAGTCTCCGGTGACGTAGGTCTGCAGCGCCAGGATGTTCCATTCGTTGACCGTCACCCAGTGCCGGGCCTTCGGGGCGAGGGCACCCGCCGCCACGGCCGCCCATCGGGCGAAACGTTCCGGGGCGTCGCCGCGAAGCCAGAAGTCCTCGCCGGCCCAGGCAGGATGGGTGAAGTGGCACAGGGTGACCAGTGGGGTCAGCCCGCGTTCGCGACAGGCGTCCAGGATGTCCCCGTAGCGGTCCAGCGCGGAGTCGTCGATCTCGCCGTCCGCCGGCTCGCAGCGCGCCCACTCGATCGAGAGGCGGAACGCGTTGCAGCCGGTGGCCACGACCCGGTCCAGCTGGGATTCGTAGTCGTTCCAGAAGTCCAGGGCGCTTCCCGACGGCGTGACCCGACCCTCGGCTTCGAACCGGTACCAGTTGTTGCGGGGCTCTCCTGGGCCGTTGTACCCACCTTCGATCTGGAATCCCGCGGTGGCGACGCCGAAGAGAAAGTCGTCGGGCAACGGTTCATGTTCCTGCGCTGGCGGCATTCGGGCGATTCTCGCACACCCACGTGGCTTGACCGCGCTGGTCGATCGCCGGTGAGGATGGCCCGATGGCGATCGCACACAACGGTCAAGTCGAGTTGTTCTACGAACGATGGGGGCCGGCCGACGCGGTCCCGTTGCTGTTGATCATGGGCCTGGGCGCTCAACTGATCTCCTGGGACGACTCGCTCATGCAGGCCTTCGTCGACCACGGCTTCTGCGTGGTCCGCTACGACAACCGCGACACGGGGAAGTCCACGTGGTTCGATGATCATCCGGTCGACATCGAGGGCGAGGTCGGCAAGTTCCTCACCGGTGAGCCGCTCAGCGCCCCGTACTCGATCGCGGACATGGCCGACGACGCCGCGGCGATCCTCGACGAGCTCGAATGGCCATCGGCCCACGTGCTGGGCGTGTCGATGGGCGGCATGATCGCGCAGGCGTTCGCGATCGCCCATCCCGACCGCGTCCGTTCTCTGGTCTCGATCATGTCGACCACGGGCGATCCGGACGTCGGTCAACCCGACGAGGCCGCAGCCGCTGGCGCTCATGACCCCGGTGGCTCCCGGACGGGATGCCGCCATCGAGGCGTCGGTGGAGATCGACCGGGTCATCGAGTTCACCGGTGCATTTCGATCCCGAGGCCTCCCGGGACAAGGCCGTGCGCTCCTACGACCGGGGCTACCACCCCGACGGCACGCTGCGGCATCTGCTGGCGGTGCTCACGCAGCCCTCGCGGACCGAGGACGCTCCGGAACCTCGACGTGCCCGCACTGGTCGTCCACGGTGCGCTCGATCCGTTGGTGAACCCGTCCGGTGGCCAGACGCACCCACGAGGCGCTCCGCAACTCCGAGTTCGTGGAGCTCCCCGAAGCCGGGCACGACATGCCCGAGGTCTACCGCGGGGAGCTGGTCGACCGGATCGCCGTCCTCGCGAAGAAGGCGGAAGCCGGATGAGCGGGCCACTTTCAGGAACGCGGATGATCGAGATCGCCGGGATCGGCCCCGGTCCGTTCTGTGCGATGATGCTCGCCGATCTCGGGGCTGACATCGTCCGGGTCGACCGCGCCGACAAAGTGTCGGCGGTCGACCCCGGGGCGCCGTCGTTGGACCTGTTGAACCGGGGACGGCGGTCGATCGGGGTGAACTTGAAGGACCCCGACGGGGTCGCCGTGGTGCTCGAGCTGGTGGACGCCTCCGATGCCCTGATCGAGGGGTTCCGGCCCGGGGTCATGGAACGACTCGGTCTCGGCCCCGACGTCTGTCTGGAGCGCAATCCGAGACTGGTGTACGGCCGGATGACCGGCTGGGGCCAGGACGGCCCGCTGGCCCAGGCCGCCGGCCACGACATCAACTACCTGTCACTCACCGGCGCTCTGGCGGCGATCGGTCGGGCCGGTCAGCCCCCCACGCCACCACTGAACCTGGTCGCCGACTTCGGCGGCGGGGGGATGGTCCTCGCCCTGGGGATCGCGGCTGCACTGGTGGAACGCGCCACCTCGGGCCGGGGACAGGTCGTGGATGCGGCCATGGTGGACGGGGTGTCGGTGATGATGTCGATCTTCCAGGGCATGACCGCGATGGGGATCTGGAGCGAGGAGCACGGCACCAACATGTTGGACTCGGGCGCCCACTGGTACGACGCGTACGAGACCGCCGACGGAAAGTACGTCTCGATCGGCCCGGTGGAGCCCCAGTTCTACGCCCTGCTGCTCGACAAGCTCGATCTCGACCCGGCCGAACATCCCCACTTCGACAAGGCGCACTGGCCCGAGATGAAGGAGCGCTTCGCCAAGATCTTCAGGACCCGGACCCGCGACGAATGGTGCGACCTGCTCGAGGGGACCGACGCCTGTTTCGCTCCGGTGCTCACCATGAGTGAGGCGCCTGAGCACCCGCACAACGTGGCCAGGGGCACGTTCGTCGAGGAGTTCGGGATGACCCAGGCCGCCCCGGCCCCGCGGTTCAGCCGGACACCGGGAAGCATCGACGGGCCGCCCCCGAACCCCGGACAGAACACGGCCGACGTGCTCACCGAGTTCGGGTTCAGCGATGAACGGGTCGCCACACTGCGTGATTCGGGTGCAGTGGCCTGATCGATGGCCACCCTGGTCTGTTTCCACGCGCACCCCGACGACGAGTCGATTGCCACAGCCGGGCTGATGGCCCTGGCCGCGCGTGCCGGGCACCGGGTCGTGCTGGTGACCGCGACGCGGGGTGAGCTGGGGGAGATCATGCCCGGCGTGCTCGAAGAAGGCGAACAGCTCGGATTGCGGCGTTGTGCGGAGCTCTGGGCCTCGGCGGAGACCCTGGGTGTGGAGCGAATCGAACTGCTCGGCTATGGGGACTCGGGAATGATGGGCGAGCCGACCAATGATGCCCCCTGGTGCTTCTGGCAGGCGGACGTCGAGGCTGCCGCCCGCCGTCTGGCGACGATCCTCGACGACGAGGCGCCTGACGTCCTCACCGTCTACGACGACCACGGGGGCTATGGCCACCCTGACCACATCCAGGTGCACCGGGTGGGTATGCGGGCCGCCGAACTCGCGGGGGTCGGGGCCGTGTTCCAGTCGACGATGAATCGGGATCACTTGAGTCGACTCATCGCGGCGAACGCCGGCCGCGACACGCCGCGTACCCGACGGGGTATCGGCAGACGGCATCCCCGAGTCGATTCCCGACAACCTGGGTTCGCCCGAATCGACCATCAGCCACGTGGTCGACGCCCGCAGGGTGACCGACGTCAAGCGGGCGTCCATGCGGTGTCATCCGAGTCAGATGGCTCCGGATCACTTCATGCTGGCGATGCCCGACGACGCGTTCGCCGAGGCGATGGGGTACGAGTGGTTCATCTCTTCGACATCCGGCGACGCGTTGGGCGCTATCATCACGGCGCGTTGACCGGACGGCGCGAAGACGACGGGGGAATCCACCATGCGGAAGTTCGTTGTGACGATGGCGCTGATCGCGCTGACCACGACCGGATTGCTCACGAGCATCGGAGCAGGCGCCGCGGCTGTGGACGACACCGTGAAGCTCAACCAGATCCAGATGGTCGGGTCCCACAACAGCTACCACCTGCGGGCGTCCCAGGCCGAGTACGAGGTGCGCCAGCAGGTGGCCCCCGTGTTCAATCCGCCCCTGAACTACGAGCACCCGGCACTGGGGGTCCAGTTCTCCTCGCAGCGGATCCGCCAGATCGAGCTCGATCTGTTCGCGGACCCGGCCGGGGGGAGATATGCGACGCCCCTGATCCGTGACTACGCCAAAGAGGGCCCCCTGCCGCCCGCGGACAAGTCGGTGATGGACGCTACCCGGCATCAAGGTGCTGCATGCCCAGGACGTCGACTACCGGTCGAACTGTCTCAACCTGGTGCGGTGCCTGGGAGCGGTGAAGACCTGGTCCGACGCGCATCCGACCCACGCCCCGATCGCGATTCTGCTGGAGCTCAAGGACGAGGCCATCCCGGTGGTCCCGTCGCCCCCGGCGGTGACCCCGATCCCCTGGACGTCTGCGAACATCGCGTCGATCGACAACGAGATCAACTCGGTGTTCGCCCCGTCCGACATCGTCCGGCCCGACGACGTGCGTGGCTCCCACGGCACGGTGAACGCCGGCGCCCTTGCGGGCAACTGGCCCACGTTGGCCCAGTCACGGGGCAAGGTGCTCTTCCTGATGGACAACTCGTCCAAGCGCGCCGACTACCTCAGCGCCTTCCCGGGGTTGCACGGTGCGGACATCTTCACCAATGCCCAGCCGGGAGATCCGGATGCGGCCTTCGTGGAGATGAATGATCCGACCGGACCGAACACCGCGAAGATCCAGGATCTGGTACGCAGCGGCTATGTGGTGCGCACCCGCGCCGATGGGGACACGGTCGAAGCCCGGAACAACGACACCTCGACCCGAGATGCGGCGTTCGCCAGTGGGGCGCAGTGGGTGTCGACCGATTTCGCCGGCGCGGGTTCCGCCGCCTATCTGGGGTCGAACTATTCGGTGGAGCTGCCTTCGGGCACGACGGCACGGTGTGATCCGGTCAATGCCCCTTCGCGGTTGTGTGGACGGACCGCTGGACACGGTTCCGGTCGAACCGCTGCCACCCGGGTCGCTGGGCACACCCTGGGTGACGACGCCTGTGGACACCACGCCGGCCGGTGCCGGGTCGGGCAACTCTGCGGGCGGAGGCGCCGGGCTCGTCCGGCGCGGGCGCAACGCCGGCCACCCCGGTCAGCTCCGAGCCGAACTACACCGGCTGACCGATTTCGGCCCACTGGGTCGGGAAGAGGGATCGGGCGGCAACCGGTCGGCGTCGGTCAGGTGGCGACGCCGGCGAACTGCGCGTTGTACAGATCGGCATAGGCGCCATTGGCGGCCAGGAGTTCGTCGTGGTTGCCCTGTTCGACGATGCGGCCGTGCTCCATCACCAGGATCGTGTCCGCGTCGCGGATCGTCGAGAGTCGGTGCGCGATCACGAAGCTCGTCCGATCGGTGCGCAGTGCCGCCATCGCATGCTGGATGAGCACTTCGGTGCGGGTGTCGACCGAGCTGGTCGCCTCGTCCAGTATGAGGATCGCCGGGTCGGCGAGGAAGGCCCGGGCGATCGTGATGAGCTGCTTCTCACCACCGGACACGGCCCCGACCTCGTCGTCGAGCACGGTGTCGTAGCCCTCCGGCAACGAGCGCACGAACCGGTCGACGTAGCACGCACGGGCTGCGGCGATGATTTCGTCCTCGCTCGCGTCCAGATTCCCGAAGGCAATGTTCTCGCGGATCGTGCCGCCGAAGAGCCAGGTGTCCTGGAGCACCATGCCGGTCCGCGAGCGCAGGTCGGCACGGGTCATGTCGCAGATGTCGACGCCGTCGACGGCAGATGCGCCCGCCGTCGATCTCGTAGAAGCGCATCAGCAGGTTCACCAGCGTGGTCTTGCCCGCACCGGTGGGCCCCACGATGGCGATGGTCCGGCCGGGCTCCGCGACGAGCGACAGCCCTTCGATGAGGGGCTTGTCGGGCGTGTAGGAGAAGCGCACGTCGGCGAACTCGACGCGGCCCCGCGAGGTCGTCGGGGAAGCCGGTTCGGATGGGTCCGGGGACTGCTCGTCGGCGTCCAGGAGGTCGAAGACCCGTTCGGCGGATGCCACCCCCGACTGGATGACCGTGGCCATGGACGCCATCATCGTGAGTGGTCGGGTGAAGTTGCGCGAGTACTGGATGAACGCCTGGATGTCGCCGATCGAGAGCTGGCCCGAAGCGACCCGCAGGCCCCCGACCACCGCGATCACCACGAAGTTGATGTTGCCCAGGAACATCATGAACGGTTGGATCAAGCCGGCCAGGAACTGGGCCCGGTAGCTGGCGTCGTAGAGCTGGGCGTTCTTGGCCGCGAATTCGGCTTCGGTGGCGGCCGTCCGTCCGAAGACCTTGACGAGCGCATGCCCGGTGAAGACCTCCTCGACGTGGGCGTTCACGTCGCCGGTGATGCGCCACTGATCGAGATAGCGGCTCTTGGAGCGACGGGTGATGAAGCGCACGATGAGCAGCGAAGCGGGAATGACCAGGAGCGAGAGCACTCCGAGCACCCAGTCGATCAGCAGCATGGCGATCATCACCCCGACGATCGTGAGCGAGGCGGTGAGCACCTGACTCATCGACTGCTGCATCGACTGACCGACGTTGTCGATGTCGTTGGTGACCCGGCTCAACAGTTCGCCGCGGGGCTGGCCGTCGATGTAGGGGAGCGAGAGGCGGTTGATCTTGTCCTCCACCTGGTCCCGGAGCCGCTGCATCGCCCGTTGGACCACGTTGGCGATCAGAAACGACTGGGCCCACTGGAACGCCGCCGAGCCCACGTACACGGCGATGGCGAAACCGAGGATCGCCTCGAGTCGGCTCCAGTTCATGTGCCTGTCCAGCGCCCCGCGGACGATGGTGTCGGTCGCGGTGCCGAGGATCTTGGGGCCGGCGACGGCCAGGCCCACCCCGCAGCACGCGGCGAGGACCAACAGCAGGGCCATCGAACGGTCGGGTCCGATGAGCCCGATCAGCCGTTGCAGGGTGCCGCCGAAGTTCCGTGACTTCTCCGCGGGCATCCCGCCTGCGAAATGGCCGCCCGCGAAGCGGCGCTGCGACGTCTGGGCGTCCGGCTGGTTCTCGGTCTCGCTCACGCGGCACTTCCCGAGCGGACCTGGGAGTCCACGATCTCCTGGTAGGTGGGACAGGTCGCCAACAGGTCATCGTGGCTGCCCAGGCCGACCGTACGGCCGTCTTCGAGCACGAGGATCTGATCGGCTTCTTTGATCGTCGACACCCGCTGTGCCACGAGGACGGTCGCGGCGTGCGCCGTGATCGGGGCGAGCGCACGATGCAGACGGGCCTCGGTGGCCAGATCCAGGGCCGAGAACGACTCGTCGAACAGGTACACGTCGGGACGCCGGATCACCGCCCGGGCGATCGACAGTCGTTGACGTTGGCCACCCGACACGCCCGTACCGCCCTGATCGATGTGGGCGTCGAGGCCGCCGGGCATCGCCGCGACGAAGTCCGCCGCCTGGGCGACTTCGAGCGCCTGCCACATCTGTTCATCGGTTGCGGACGGCGCCGCGAACGTCAGATTCGATCGAACCGTGCCCGTGAACAGGAAAGGCCTCTGGGGCACGAGTCCGATCCGGGACCAGAGGTCTTCGAGATCGAGGTCTCGCACGTCGACGCCGTTGAGTCGCACGGCGCCGGACGTCGCATCCATCAGGCGGGGGATCAGGCTCAGCAGGGTCGACTTTCCCGACCCCGTCGAACCGATGACGGCCGTGGTCGTGCCCGGTGCGATGCGCAGGTCGATGTCGTGCAGAACCGGCAATTCGGCCCCGGGATAGCTGAAACCGAGACCGTCGAGTTGGACGGTGGTGCCTTCACCGGTAATCGGGACCGGCGACGTCGGCGCACCGATACTCGACGCGGTGTCGAGGATGTCGGTGATGCGGTCGGCGCACACCGTCGCCCGGGGTGCCATGATCACCAGGAACATCGCCAACATCACCGACATCAGGATCTGCACGAGGTACGTGAGAAACGCGATCAGTG
>CAVXRS010000009.1:0-15567 GCA_963764215.1 uncultured Actinomycetes bacterium | reverse complement strand
AGGCCACCACCACGAGGATCCCGAACAGCCCGGCGAGCACGAGCGAGCCCCCGTGCATCATCGGGTCGATGATGCGTCCGATCGCCCCGGATGCGACGTTGCCACCGCTGGACGCATCATCGGCGCCGCTGCGGGCCGCGACCCGGCTCTGCCGGTTGAGCACCGGCCAGACGAACGCCGGGGCGAAAGCCACCACCACGAAGAGCAGGTGCAGCACGAGCACCACGTTGTATCCGAGCGAATCGATTTGGGCTAGGAGCACCAGGGCCTCCTCAGGTCAGCGTGAACCGTCACAGCTTAGGGGTCCGCGTCGCCCGATCCGGTCCGTCCCCACCCCGGTCCACCGAGATGGTCGATTTTCGAGGATGGCCGCCTCCCGGATCTCAGGCGAGGCCACCCCTGGTCTGGCCCAGCAGATCGAAGGCGCGGTCCATCTCCTCGTCGCTCAACAGATTCCCCTCACGAACCAGCTCCCGCACGCTGCGACCGGTCTCGATGCTCTGGTGCACGAGCTCGGCGGCCTTTTCATAGCCGACGAACGGATTCAGCGACGTGGCCACCGATGGCGAGGCTTCGGCCAGGGCCTGACACCGCTCGGCGTCGGCCTCGATCCCGGCCACACAGCGGTCCGCGAACACCCCCACGACGTTCGTCAGGAGTCCGATCGAGTCGAGCACGGCGTCGGCCATCATCGGCACGTACACGTTCATCTCGAAATTGCCCTGCGAACCCCCGAAGGCCACCGCGGCGTCGTTGCCGATCACCCCCGCGGCGACCTGGGTGACCGCTTCGGCGAGCACCGGATTCACCTTGCCGGGCATGATCGACGACCCGGGCTGCAGATCGGGAAGGTGGATCTCCCGCGAATCCCGCCCGGGGACCCGATGCGGCCCAGCGCAGATCGTTCGCGATCTTGGTCAGGCTCACCGCCACGGTGCGCAGCGCCGCGGACACGACCACGAGATCGTCCCGGGCACCCTGGGACGCGAAGTGATCGGGGGTCTCGGTCAGCGCCAGTCCGGTCCGTGCCGCGAGCCGCTCGATCACCGCGGCCGCGAAGCCTTCCGGGGCATTGATGCCGGTCCCCACGGCGGTACCCCCGAGGGGCAGTCGGGACACGTCGGCGACCGCCGCGTCCAGACGGGGCAGATTCGCTTCGATCTGAAAGGCGTACCCTGCGAATTCCTGTCCCAGTGTGACGGGGGTGGCATCCATCAGGTGGGTGCGGCCCGGCTTCACGATTTCGGCGAACGCCTCGGACCGCTCGCGCAGGGTCGCCGCGAGGTGCTCGAGAGCCGGGCGCAGCTCCCTGGCCACCGCGAGGGCGACGGCCACATGGACCGCGGTGGGAAACACGTCGTTGGAGGACTGCGAAGCGTTCACATGGTCATTGGGGTGGACCGCACCCGCCTCTCCCAGTGCGGTCGAGGCGAGGTTGGCCACCACCTCGTTGGTGTTCATGTTCGACGACGTCCCGGACCCGGTCTGGAACACGTCCACGGGGAACTCCGCGTCCCAATCCCCCGCGGCGACCTCCTCGGCGGCAGCGGCAACGGCCTCCCCGATACCACGCGTCGACCTTCGCGACCCGCGCATCGGCCGCGTTCACCCGGGCCGCCTCGGCCTTGACCATGCCGAGCGCGTGGACGATCCGTGAGTTGACGGGTCGCCCGGAAACCGGGAAGTTCTCGACGGCTCGTTGGGTCTGGGCCGCCCACTTTGCCGCCGCGGGCACCCGCACCTCGCCCATCGAGTCGTGTTCGATACGGAAATCGCCGTCGGAAACGTGCTGTTCGCTCATCAGGTTCAGACTAGGAGCGGCGGGCCCCGTCCATCCCAACCGGCCGGCAGTGTTCAATCCGTGCCGTCGGGCTCCGCTTCCATCGATTCGAGCCGCTTCGCCAGGTTCTCGCTGAGCTCCTGGCGGTGTGCGTCCTCGGGGGTCCCGAGCTGCTCCTGAAGCTCCTGCACGACCTCGTCCTGCTCGATTCGGTGGTTCGGAAGACATCCGAAGGCCCGCCTCACCCGTGACCGCTCCTTCTTCTCGTCGCGGTAGTGCACGAGCAGCGGCCGTCCCGACCATTGCAGTGCCCCCCAGACGGATTCATCGATCTCGACCGCCTCGATGCGGTCCCTGGGAGCATGGAAGTCGCTGTACTTGGTCGCCACGTGGACCCAGCTCTCGGCGACGTCCATCCGACACCGCATGCCCAGGACGTACCAGAGGAACACGACGACGGTGAGGATCGCGTCGACGATGAAGAACGAGGCGGGCGGCATCGGTGACAACGTCTTGCCGATGACGAACGCGGTGATGCCGAGCACTGCGACGAGTGCTGCGCCGAGCAGCGAGATGAGTCGGTAGAGCGGGTTCTGGTAGCGGGTGAACGGCTCGTCCTCGCCACTCGTGTCGCCCTCGTCGACCTCTCGATCTCGCTCCGGTTCTGTGGTGGGGCTCACGGTTGCATCATCGGCAACGCGCGCCGAAAACCCAGCTTCCGGTCAGCGGATTCCGAGCGCCTCGGCAAGGCGGGCACGCTCGTCGTCGTCGAGTTCCAGCTCTTCGACCGTCGGCGGGATGGGTGGCACCCAGCCCCGCTCGGGATCCCAACGCCGCACCGTCCTCGCCGGCACGCCCGCGACCACGGAGTGATCGGGGACCACGCCACGTACCACGGACCCGGCGGCAACGACCACGTTCCGGCCGATGTCGGCCCCCGGCAGCACGATCGCACCGGCTCCGAGCCAGGACCCCGATCCGATGCGTACGGCCTGTTCGCGGGGCCATTGCCGACCGATCGGCAGGTCCGGGTCCCGGTAGGTGTGGTTCTGATCGGTGATGTACACGTACGGACCGGTGTAGACGTCGTCGCCGATCTCGATCGCCGAATGCGCCACCACGTGACTGCCCCGCCCGAGCACCACCCGGTCGCCGATGTGGACCACGGTACGGTCGCCGAGGTCCTGACCGGGGCCGAATCCCGCTGAAAGGGTCACCTGGGCGCCGATCATCGTGCCGGTTCCGATCTCGATGGAGGCCTCCCCGAAGATCGATGCCGGAGGGTACGAGATGCAGCTGTTCTCCCCGAAGGCGCGGAAGCGCCGTCCACGCGCGCAATCCGGGCCGATCGCCCCGGCGCGCCGAATCCAGTCGGTCGCCGCGTGGATCACATCGGCGGTCCGTCGGCCGCGCCCACGCCTCGAGCGGTTTTTCCCCACTCACGGCTCGGAAGCCTAGCGGTCCAGGCACACGCCAGGACAGACCGGCCGCCCGGCCTCGCGGCACCTCGCGCTCTAAGGTGCACCTCGTGGTCGGTACGGCTCCACTCCGCATCGGCATTCTCGGTGCGGCGGCGATCGCTCCGAATGCCGTGATTCGACCGGCGCGTCACGTCCCCGGCGTCGAGGTCGACGCGGTTGCCGCCCGGGACCGCAGACGAGCCGAGTCGTTCGCGACCAGGTACGGGATCGGACGCGTGCACGATCGTTACGACGACGTCCTGGACGATCCCGCGATCGACGCGGTGTACATCCCCCTGCCCAACGGCCTGCACGGAACCTGGACGACACGGGCCCTCGCGGCGGGCAAGCACGTGCTGTGCGAGAAGCCGTTCACCGCGAACGCCGACGAGGCGGCCCGGGTCGCCGAAGCCGCCCAGGGGTCGGGGCTGGTCGTCATGGAGGCGTTCCACTGGCGCTACCACCCCATGAACGGCCGCCTCCTGCAACGGATCGCCGATGGTGATCTCGGCCCGATCAACCGGCTCGAAGGGGCGTTCAGCTTTCCGCTGCTCAAACGCAACGACATCCGCTGGAGCCGGGAGCTCGCCGGCGGATCGCTCATGGACGCCGGCTGCTACCCGGTGAACATGGTCCGGGCCGCAGTGCACGCCGCGGGCGGTGGCGAACCCCACGTGGTGTCCGCTCGTGGCGCATTCACCGGCCGCGGGGTCGATCGCGTCCTGCACGCGGAACTGGCCTGGGACGACGGACCGGTGGCGACGGTCCGTTGTGGCATGTTCAGTCCCACCCGACCGGTCGCCGTCCATCTCACGATCACCGGCGCGGCAGGTTCCGTGCGGGTGCGCAATCCGCTCCTGCCCCAGTTGGGCGGCCGTGCCGTCTACCGGATCGATGGCCGCCGGGTCGTCGATCGGGCCGGGCGCTCCCCCAGCTACGACCATCAGCTGGTGGCGTTCCGGGATGCGATCATCGACGGGACGCCATTCCCGAGCACCGTCGATGACGCCGTGGCCAACATGACCGTCATCGACGCCTGCTACCGGGCTGCCGGGGTCACTCCGCTCTCACCGACCCCCACGTGAACCGCCCTCACGTTCCGGTCAGTGCAGGCGCGAGACGCCGCCAGGTGTCGATCGGAAAATCCCATCACGTCGGGACCGAGCACCTGGATGCACACGTGGTCGGCGCCGGCGTCCCGATGTTCCTGCACCCGTGCCACGATGGCCGCTTCGTCACCGTGTGCGACCAGCGAATCGACCAGGCGCTCGCTGCCGCCGTCGAGAAAGTCCTCGTCGGTGAAGCCCACCCTCCGCAGATTGTTCGCGTAGTTGGGAAGGCCCAGATAGCCCGACAGATGATCCCGGGCCCAGCTGCGGGCTTCGCCGGGATCGTCGGTGAGCGCCACGGCGATCTCGGGCAGCACGAGCGCGTCGTCACCGAGTGCGGCCCGGGCGATCGCCGTGTGCTCGACGGTCACGTTGTACAGATGCGTCCCCGCGCTGCGCTCCTTGGCGAGCGCGAGCATCTTCGGGCCGAGCGCGGCGAGCACGCGTCGCCGCACGGGAATCGAGGCACCGATCGCGTCCAGCTCGTCGAGATAGGTGCGCATCGCCTGCAACGGCCGACGGTACCGACCGGGGTTGCCCGCATCGATGAGTGGCGCATGGCTGACACCGATTCCCACGAGCAGTCGGTCGCCATGGGCGGAGGTGAGCCCGACGTAGCGCTCGGCGGTCTCGGCCGGTTCGCGCATCCACAGGTTGAGGATCCCGGTGGCCACCACGACCTCTCTCGTTGCGGACAGCAGCTCCGCGAGCGCCGCGAAGAGGTCGCCGCCGACGTCGGGGACCCACACCGTCCCGTAACCGAGCGATTCGAGCTCGGCGGCGGCCTCCGCCGCCTGTGACGGATCCCCGTAGCGGAGTCCGGCACTCCAGATTCCCGTCCGTGACAGCTCCATCGCCCCAGTATGACCGCCGTGCGGCAACAATTGATGCCGACAGACCCTGAGGACCGGAAGGGACGCCACCATGCTCGCCGTCGTCGCCACTGCCATCGACCCGGATGATCCGCTCGCGCGGTCTGACCATCGGTGACCACCCCGAACCTGCGCCTCCGGAGGGTTGGGCCAAGGTGCGGGTGAAGGCTGCGTCGCTGAACCACCACGATCTTTGGACCCTGCGCGGTGTCGGCATCATCGCGGATCGCCTGCCGATGGTGCTGGGAAGCGACGCCGCGGGCATCGACGAGGACGGCAATCCGGTCGTGGTCCACTCGGTGATCGCCGACGACGACTGGCACGGAGACGAAACCTTCGATCCGAAACGGACCCTGCTGTCCGAACTGCACGGCGGCACGCTCGCCGAATGGGTGTGCGTCCCCCGCCGGAACCTGGTGCCCAAGCCGGACTCGCTCAGCTTCGCCGAAGCCGCGTGCCTCCCCAGTGCCTGGTTGACCGCCTACCGCATGCTGTTCACCAACTCCGGCGTGGGTCCCGGCGGCACGATTCTGGTGCAGGGAGTCGGAGGCGGGGTCGCAACGGCGCTCCTGCAGCTCGGCGCGGCATCGGGCTACCGGATGTGGGCCACCGCACGGAGCGACGCGAAGCGGGCACGGGCCATCGAACTGGGCGCCGACGCGGTGTTCGAGGCCGGGGCGAGACTTCCCTGCCGGGTCGACGCGGTGATGGAAACCGTCGGGGCGGCGACCTGGGAGCATTCGGTGCGATCGACCCGCCCCGGCGGCACGATCGTGGTGAGCGGCGCGACCACGGGCGCGAATCCTCCGGCCGACCTCACCAGAATCTTCTTCCTGCAACTCCGGGTGATCGGGTCGACGATGGGCAGCCGTGCCGAACTCGAACGGCTCGTGCAGTTCTGTGCGACGACCGGCGTTCGGCCGACCATCGATTCGCAAGTGCCCCTCGCCGAGGCACGGGACGCCTTCGAGCACATGGCCTCCGGCGACCTGTTCGGCAAGATCGTGCTCACCCCCTGACGGGCCCCCGGCAGCGATCGTGCTCGCTCAGCTCAGCGCGATCAGATCGCTCAGCTCCGCGTCCCAGTTCCGGAATTCGCCATCGGGCATGATGAGCACCCGGTCGGGCTCGAGAGCCTCGACGAACTCGGTGTCGTGGCTGACCAGGACGACCGTTCCGGGCCAGACTGCCAGCGCGTCGGCCATCGCGCGGCGGGAGGCGGGGTCGAGATTGTTGGTCGGCTCGTCCAGGAGCAGCAGGTTGTGCCGTCCGGCGACGAGCTGGGCGAGGGCCAGCTTGGTCTTCTCGCCACCGGACAGGGTGCCGGCGTCCTGGAAGACCTTGTCTCCGGTGAGCCCGAACATCGCGAGCAGCCCACGACGCATCTCGTCGGAGCCACCGGGGGACGAGTCGGTCATGTGGTCGATCAGGTTGCGTCCGGCGGTGATCCCCTCGTGTTCCTGGGCGTAGTAGCCGGCGCACGATCCGGTCGCCGAAGGTGACGCAGCCCGCGTCGGGTCGCGTTTCGTCCGGCCAGGATGCGCAAGAGCCAGGTCTTGCCGGCGCCGTTCAGGCCGAGAACGAGGAGCCGGTCACCTCGCCCGGCATCGAAGCTGAGCCGGTCGAAGACCTTGTTGTCGTCGTAGGACTTGGCCAGCTCCTGCACCTCGAACACCGTCCGATTCGCCGGCGGGGGGTCGGGAAACGTGATCTGCAGTCGCCGGAGTCGGGCCGGGCCGGCAACCGCGTCGGCGTGGAGCCGGTCGATGCGCTTCTCGAGGCTGTGGGCCATGGTCGCCTTGGTGGCCTTGGCGCCGAACCGGTCCATCACTCCCTGCAGACGGTCGATCTCCTCCGCCTGCGCGGCGGCGAGCTTGGCCAGCCGCGATCTCGTCCCGTGCCCGGGCGTCCAGGTACTGCGCTGTAGGTGCCCCGGTACGGGACCATGTGCCGGTGTCGTCGTGACCGGCCCGATCGAGATGCAGCACCCGGGTGATCGACTAGTCGAGCAGGTCCAGGTCGTGGCTGATGACGACGAGTGCCCCGGCGTAGTTCCGCATGAACCCGAGCAGCCATTCCTTGGCGTCGACGTCGAGGTGGTTGGTCGGTTCGTCCAACAACAGCACGTCGCTGCCCGCGTAGAGGATGCTGGCCAGCTCGACCCGTCGCCGCTCTCCTCCCGAGAGCACTCCGATCCGCCAGGTCCAGCCGACCCTCGCCCACCGAGTCCGGCGGCGATGCGCCGGACCTCGGATTCGGCGCTGTAGCCACCCGTCGAGTCGGAAGCGCTCCTCGGCACGGGTGTAGCGGCTCGATCGCCCGGTCGCTGGGGTCCGGCTTCCATCCGGACCCGCAACCGTCTCGAGGCGCTTGGCCGCCTCGTCGAAGCCCCGTCCCGACGAGCACGTGGTCGATCGCCCGCAGGTCGTCGGGGACGCGGTCCAGCCGGGGGTCCTGGGGGAGGTAGCCGAGTCCACCCTTGACGATCACGTCACCGGCAGCGGGCTGCACCGACCCCAGCGAGCACCTTGAGCATGGTGGTCTTGCCTGCACCGTTGCGACCGACGATCCCGACCTTGTCCCCGGCCGCGACCGTGAAGGACACGCCGTCCAGCAACGTGACCCCACCGCCTCGATTCGCAGTGCCCGTGGCCTGCAACATGCCGAAAGCGTGACAGCCACCGGACCCACCAAACCACATCCCGACGGCTCGCCGCGTCCGGGACCTCGGTGCGGCTACGGTCGGACCAATGCGGAGCGCAGTCCCCTCCCGTCATCGATGTCGCGCTGCCTCCGCTGCCCGAGCAGCCCGATGAGGTGGCCTGGCCCACCGACGAATGGCCGACCCGGAGCACTGTGAACGTGCCGGCCACGCAAGCTCACCAAGCTGGTCGACACGGCGTTCGCCGACGAGCCGCCCGTCCGACCCTCGGTCTCACCCGCGCACTGCTGATCATCCAGGGTGGTCGGCTGGTGTCCGAGCGGTACGGCCCGGGTGTCACGAATCCCTTCGTCGATGCCGACCAGGTCGAACCCGACGGCCCGACACCGCGACTCACTAGCTGGTCGATGGCCAAGTCGCATCCTGCAGATCGCCATCGGCATCGCCATGTCGCCACCACGACCTCCGCGCTCGACTCGGCGGGTCCCGGTGCCCGAATGGGACGACCACGACGATCCCCGCCACCAGATCACCTGGCACCATCTCCTGCACATGGCCAGCGGCCTCTCCTGGATCGAGGAGTACTCCACCGACCGGGGCTCGGACGTCATCAGCATGCTCTTCGGCGACGGCAAAGCCGACGTGGCCGCCTTCGCCGCGGCGTTCCCCTTGCCGCCCGCCCCGGCACCCAGTTCCTCTATTCCAGTGGGACGTCCAACATCCTGGCCCGCGCCCTGCAACGCGAACTCGACCTCGAAGGCGATGCCGAAGCCGGCATGCGCCGGTGGCTGTACCTCAACCTCTTCGCACCGATCGGCATGCGACGTCGATGACCCCCGGTTTCGACGACGTCGGGCACCTGGGTCGCGTCGTCCTTCGTGGACGCCACCGCCAGGGATTTCGCGCCGCCTGGGACTGCTCGCGCTGCGCGGCGGGACCTGGGACGGCCACACCATCGTCACCGCTCCTGGATCGACGAGGCACGGACGACCGATCAGCTCCCCACCGGCCACCCCGACCGCTACGGCTCCCACTGGTGGACGCACGACGACGGCCCACGGCACCTTCGCGGCACACGGCTACGAAGGGCAGTGCATCATCTGCGTCCCGGCACGCGACCTGGTCGTGGTCCGGCTCGGCAAGACGCCCCCCAAGCCCAGCGACCGCGACCGCGACCCCAGTCGGTCGACATCTACCTCGACAAGATCATCGCCTGCTTCTCGGCCTGACCGAGCGCGCGCACCGCACGAAAGACTGGGTCATCCGCATCGCACGATCGGAATCTTCCGCTCGGCGACCTTCGCCGGAGACCTCCGTCCACGCTCGAGGCCGCGGCCGCCGTCGAGACGCGCCAACGCCGCGGACCGACGGCTTCTGCTCGCTGCTGGATGCCCCAGATCTTCGGTCTGGACGCCCTGACCACGTTGGCGTCGTCGGGCGCCCACGTCCCCGACATCGAGCTGGGCACCGCCGTCGTGCCCGATCTACCCCCGCCACCCCGCGGTGCTCGCCCAGCAGGCCCTCACCGTGCAGTCGGCGACCCAGAGCCGACTGACGCTGGGCATCGGGCTGTCGCACCAGACTGGTGATCGAGCACATGTTCGGCTACTCGTTCGACCGTCCGGCGTCGTACATGGAGGAGTACCTGCAGGCGCTGGCCCGCTGCTGCGCGGCGAGCAGACCGACGCCGACACCGATCGGATCACCACGCACCTCAAGCTCGACGTCGCCGTCGCCAGCGCCACCCGGGCTGCTCGTCGCCGCGCTGGGTGAGCGGATGCTCCGCCTCGCCGCGGACCATCGCCGACGGCACCGCACCTGGATGACCGGCGCAGACGACCCTCGCGCGAGCACACCATCCCGACCCTGCGCGCCGCCGCCGGTGGCGCAGACAAACGGGTCGTCGCCGCCCTGCCGGTGGCGGTCACCGACGACGCCTGGGCCGCGGCCCGCTCGCGGGCCGCGGAGACCTTCGCCATCTACGGCCACCTTCCCTCCTACCGGGCGATGTTCGACCGCGAAGGTGCCGCCGGCCCGGAGGACGTGGCCATCATCGGCTACGCGGCGGCGTGACCGAGCGGATCAAGGCGATGTTCGAGTCCGGGGTCACCGAGTTCGTGGCGGTCCCCTTCTCCGGAGGCGACGAAGCCCACCGGACCCGCGACGCCCTCATCAGCTGCTCTGAGCCGCTGACCCCTTCGGCGCGACGCCCGGCGATGCGGCCGGCTCAGCGCGCGGTCCAGCCTCCGTCGACGACAGGGTCTGGCCGACCAGGTAGCTCCCCGCCGGACCTGCGAGCAGCAACAGGGCGCCGTCCAGCTCGTCCGGTCTGCCGCCCCTGCCGATCGGGCAGTTCCGTTCCAGGATACGCCATGGCCTTCGGGTCCTCGAACATCTTCTCGCCGGTCATCTCGCTGGGGAACCAGCCCGGCGCGATCGCGTTGACCCGCACCCCTTTGCGTCCCCACTGGCATCCCAGCTCGCGGGTCAGGCCCGACCACGCCGCTCTTGATGCCACGTAGCTCGCCTGGGTGACGGGCGCCGAGGCGACCAGCCGAGCATCGAGGCGATGTTCACGATCGCGCCGCCGCCAGTACCCGAGGAAGTGCGCGCGGCCAGCTGGCTCAGGCGGAACAGCGACGTCAGGTTCACGTCCAGCACCTGCTGGAACCTCTCGAGGGTCTCGTCCAACGCGGGGATCGTCCGGCCGATCCCGGCGTTGTTGACCAAGACGTCGAGCGTCGACCGTCGCCGCGGCCAACCTGGGCCGCCTCGACCAAGAGGACCGCGGTCGTCCTCGACGGAGATGTCGGCGGGAACGGCGAGCATCCGCTCGTTCGCCGCCACCAGCGCCTCCAGGTGGGCCGCCCGACGCGCCGCCACGACCACGGCGGCGCCGGCCGCATGCAGCACCCGTGCGAAGCGCCGTCCCAGACCGCTCGACGCACCGGTGACGATGGCCACGCTGTCGTCCAGTCGGAACATGCCGGCCACGTCGATCGGCTCGTCGAGCACCCGTCGGTACGGTTTCTGGCGTGCGTCGGGTCTTCCTCGCACGCTACCGGCGCGGCAGACCTCGCTCAGGGCCGCCGCCGACGAGGAGGTGCACATCCTCGAGCTCGCGATTGTGGGTGTCGGGGTAGTAGCGCCAGACGAGCACCACCCCGAGGACCGGACCGATCCCGAGCAACTCACCGCGGTGGAAAGATGCCCGTCGCCGACAGCAACACCGCGCCGATGGCGAGGCTCGCCCGCCTGACCGGTGACGTTGGACGACGGTTGCCCACGCCACCGCCTGGCCACGCACGGTGGTGTCGAACAGTTCGGCGGTGTACGCGCCCAGGACCGGTCCTGCACCCAGGACCCCCAGGAGCATGACGACCATGCACAGCCAGAGCACCCAGGCGCCACCCGGGGTCCAGAAAAAACCGATGGCGCCCACGACCCCGAACGCCGCCGAGCGAGCACCCGACCAGCCGACGGCCGTAGCGGTCCGAGGCCGCACCGGCCAGCACCATGAAGGGGATGCCCGGAAACCCGGCGGCCACCAGCATGAAGCTGGCCTGGCTGGAGCCCAGGTGGCGTTGGGTCTGGAGGAAGTCGACGGCGAACGCGCTCGCCTGCTGCGAGAAGTTCATCAGGACGCCGGCGACGATCACGAAGACGATCCACTTGCGGTGCGGCGGGCGGAACACGGCCCTCCAATTCACGTTGCAGGCGCCCTTCGTCACGGGCGGCCTCGAATCGTCCGCTCTCGGGGAGACGCCGACGCAGGCGGGCGATCAACAGCAGCGGCGGGACGCCCAGCACGTACAACCACCGCCACGAAAGACCGAGCGGTTCGATGATCCCGCCGAAGGCGATGGCCCCGAAGCCGACCCCCAGGGTGTTCGACATCTGCAGCCAACCGAAGCCCATGCCGCGCGCCCGGGCCGGAAGCGTCTCGGCGGCCATGGTCCAGACGATCGCCGCCTCGGCGTTCAGGAAGAGCCGCGCCGCGAATTGGCAGGCGGTGAAGACCGCGCCGTCGGCGCGAGTGCCGTGAGGCCGGTGGCGATCGTGTAACCGAGCACGCAGAGAATCAGGAGGCGCTTGCGACCCACCCGGTCGGCCCGCAGGGCGAGGGGCACCGCAGGCAGTGCTCCCAGGTAGAGCACGGCCAGGTACCAGCTCGCCGTGGACTGACTCAGCCCGAACGTGGCGCGGATCTGCTTGAGCGCCACCAGGATCACCCCCCGGTCGTAGCCGTCGAAGAACATCGTCGATCCGAGCAGGGTCAACAGCATCCAGTCCGAGCGCCGCAATGCCGCGAAGCCGGCGCGAATCGCAGCCCAACCCGATGGCTCCCCCTCGACTCCTCTGGGTCGGCTGGTCACCGCCTCGCTCCTCCATTGCGCTTCGGCGATGGTACCGGTCGGTCGGCCTCAGGAAAGCGGCCGACCCGGAATCGTGGACGACGAATCGGACCCGGTCGGCATGGTCGTGGTCGTCGACCCCGTCTCCCCCGAACCACCCGTGCAGACGTCGAGGCGAACGACCTTGTGGCCGGCGCGCTTGGTGTCCGGCTGCAACGAGACCGTGCCGGTCCGTTGCGACGTCCACGACTTGAGGGCCTTGGCCATGTTGTCCGGAGACGAGTCCCCGGTCGTGACGTCCATGCGAATGCACTTCGCCGAACCCTTTTCGTACGCGACGAGCGCATCGCCCCGGTAGCCGCTCACCGCCAAGGCGCGCTGGTCGTCGGGTACCACTCCTTGGAGGGCCTCCTGCAGGAAGAACCGTCCGAGAACGCCCGTGGCCTTCACCTTTCCGTCCACCGCCGGTGTCGCGACCGGAAGCTGGGGAATCGGCGCTTGGAAACGCGCCGGTGAAGTGACCTGGGCAGCACCGTCGGGGGGATGGCGAAATGCCGCGTCGAGCGGTGACGACGATGTGGAGGTGACCAGATCGGAGGTGAACGAGACCCCGTCCTGGACAGGAATCCGAAGCCAGTCGGAAAGCGCCGCGGGGACACGGGAGGTGTTGGCATCGCCACCCCTCCGGGCCTTCAACTCGTCCTCGGCCCGTGACCGGTCGGCCGCGGACTGGCGGTTGATCCACAGGTTCGCGACCCGCCACCCGTCACCTTCGAGCAAGGTTCGCAGTCCGATGACTCCGTCACCGAAACCACTGGGCCGGGCCACTCGATCGACGGTGAAGTGCTGATCGTCGAGCTGCTCGGTGAGCGAGACGACCAGCATCGTCGACAGGTAGGGCGTCGCAGGAACGGCGCGCACATGGAGTTCGTTGGTGACCGGGTCGTAGAACGCGACGGTCTTGTCCCCGTAGAAGGTCTGCAACGCGTCGGTGAGGTTCACGTCGTTCGGATTCATTCCGAGCACCGCGAAAGGCACCGTCAGCCGCCGCATCAGGGCATCGTTCCGGGACAGGTTCGCCCGGAACGACCGGGTGTACGCGAGGTCGTCGTCGAGCTTGGGTTTCGGCGGGGAGGTGAATTTCAGCTGTCGAGCCTTCTCGACGAAAGGAACCAGACGCTGCGTGAGGCGATCGAGCTGCGCCTGGGTGATGACCGGGCCGGCGGGAACCGTGGACGACGTGGTCGACGTCGAACTCTCCACCGTGGTCGGCGGTGCGGCCACCCGATGCTTCGGAGGCCGGACGACACGCAGCACCAGATAGGTGACGATCGCCGCGGCCAGCGCGATCCCGATCATGCCCAGGATCATGCCGGTGCGCCCACGACCGTGACCGGACTCGGCGGTGCCCTTCTCCGGCGGTGGCGCCTCCGGAGGTGGGATGTAGTCGGGAGCGGGCCAATCACTCGGCGGACGCGTCGGGAACGGCCGAGGATTCGGTAACCATTTGTCCGACACGATAAGTGGCTCTCAGCTCGTTTCTACGGCGGCAGATCCATCCGATTGTTCGTCGCTACGGTATCGGTACCGAGCGATGGTCGCGCGGTGCCGTTCGATTCCGAGATTCGGCACGAACCTGCGCCCTCTTCTCGGGCGCCACGATGCCGAGCACATCCTCCGACCGAAGCGTGCCCACCGCCCGATGGACGACGCGCGTCCACCGTCGCACGAGGCGCTGAGTCGTGACCGACCCCAAGGAGCCCGACACCGAGCAGCCGAAGCGACGACCGCTGCGCCACGATGCCGCCGGGCAGGCCTACACCGCCTCTGTCGAGTCGACCTCCCACCGGCTGCCCCGACCCGACGAGCGTGTCGCCAGCCGATCGACCGAGGAAGAGGCCCGTGACCTGCTGGCCCTCCGCCGCGCAAAACGCGGCGACACCGCGGCATTCGCCGAGCTCATCCAGCGCAACGACGCCGCGGTTCGATCGCTACTGGGGGCCCTGATCGGGCCCTCCCTACTCGACCAGGTGTGCACCCAGACCTACCTCCGTGCCTACCGCGGCCTACCGATCGCGCCGGCCGCGGCACCGCGTCTGTGGCTTCTCGGCCTGGCCGACGGCGCCGCCCAGGACGCCATCCGCCGGGCATCGACGACCGTCGGTTCACGTGCGGGGAAGCCTGACCCGCCCATTCCCCTGGACCTTTCCGCCGAACAGCGACTCGTGGTCGCCGCGGTGGACGGGGCCGGGCTGACCGTTCGTGAAGCTGCGCGGCTGGCCTCGACCGATGTTCGACTCGTGCGCGAACTGCTCGCGACAGGACGCGGCGATCCGGAGATGACGAACCCACTCCCTGAAATAGGTGAGCACGGCCGTGGGTTCTGGGACGATATCGGTCGACGGCTGCTGATCGAACGCAGCGCGCCGGCGGTGGCCCGCCACCCGGGCGACGACCCGCGTTACGAGCCTCGACCGGTCGACGCGGGACGCAACGTCGAGTCGGGTCGTGCTGCCCGTGGCATGGCCGAGCGGGTCGCCCAACAACACCCACGACAGTTCCCGTGGCACCGGGCGCTCGTCGCGACCGGAATCGTTCTCACGGTGGTGGTGCTGATCGGGGTGGCCCTGTCGGTGGCGCACCACGCTTCGACCCGCGACGCCGGGTTGGGCGAAACCGCCACCAAGGTGCTCGACAAGCTCGATGCTGCGCTCGCCAACGACGCCGTCATCCGAGGTTACGTCACGATCACGTCGCGGCGACCCACGATTCTTCCTTCGGGGAGCTACCGGTTCATCCGTTCCGACACCGGCTCGTGGCAACTCGTCTCGACAGACGGCCACCACGTCGAGGGCTATGACGTGCCGACGGCGACGTTCACGACGGGGCTGTCGGGCGCGGGGGCTTCTCCCCGCGCACACGTGCGCACCGGCGTCGCTCCCGGTCCCCCCGAGGTGACCGCCGTCTCCCCGGATGCACTGGGCGATCTCCTCGCCGATTCGGTCCGCGTCGTCCGTGCCGGTTCGGGGGGGACGGTGGTGGCACGCGCCGCTCCGACGTCGGATGCGACGACGACCACCGCACCCGACCAGCAGTGGGTCGTGACGAGCGCACTCGATGCGACCGCCCGCGCCCGTCGACCGACACTCGCGGGGACGGGCGCGCTGGCGAAGTTGGGCGCCGACGACGTCACCCTGACCGCCGATCAATCCTTCGCGCTGCCCGTCGAACTGGTGCTCCGCGAGCAGGGTCGGACGATCGCCCAGCTCAGGTTCTCCGGCCTGGCGATCAGCCAGCAACCCCATTCGGCCTCGTTCGCGCCGACGCCC
>CAVXRS010000008.1:0-284976 GCA_963764215.1 uncultured Actinomycetes bacterium | reverse complement strand
GTGAGGCACCGCCAACAGCTCCACGCTCACGTACCCGTGAGGCACCCCGCCCCGCGCCGGGCCACGCACCGTCTCGCCACGCCCAATCCGCCTCACCTGGGGCGAACCTCAGGTGAAGATGATGTGGCCGCCCGCAGCCTTCTCGTAGAACTCGCCGACCGTGATGATGTCCTCGACCTGGTCGATGAGATCGTCCTTGGTGAGGCCGAACAGGTCCACCGATGCCTTGCAGCCATACAGCGGGGCGCCGGTGTCGGCGACCATCTCGACGAACTCGGGGATGGACGGGATGTCGAGCGCTTCCATCTTGTGGTTCATGTAGTGCGTCATCACCGTGGACACGCCGGGGAGCCCGCCGGCCATGGTGGGCAGGTGGAGGCCGGGGTTGCCGACCGTGGCGAGCTTGATGTGCTCGTGGCGCTCGCGGTGGATGACGTCCAGCCCGAAGAACGTGAAGAACAGGCTGGCCTCGATCCCTTCGGCGCGGGCGCCGTTCGCCATGATCAGCCCGGGGTAGACGCCTTCGAGTGATCCCTGGGAGATGATGATCGAGACCTTGGAGATCGGATCGGGTGTTGCGGTCATGGTCGGCTCCTCCTCAGATGCAGCCGCGCGGCTTGGGGATGCCGGCGATCTTGGCGGCGGTCTTGGCCGGACCGGTGGGGAAGAGCTGGTACAGCTCTTTGATGCTGACCCCGGACGTCTTGCCGAGCACGCGGACGCTCGGGCCGGTGCCCTTCTCCGCGTACTCCCGACGCATGAAGTTGATCACACGCCAGTGGTCGTCGGTGAGTTCGTCGATGCCGGCGGCTTTGGCGAGCTCGGGCACCATGGCCTCGTTCCATTGGTCGGGATTCGTGAAGAATCCGTCGTCGTTGATGTCGACGAGGGTGCCGTGGATGGTTTCGGTGGGCATGGTTCAGTTCTCCTTCGTGGAGGGGATGGCCTTGCCCGAGGTGGGCATGGCGGCGCTGAGGCCGGGCAGGTCGCGCCCCGGCAGCAGGCTGTGCCAGTAGATCGACTGGAACAGCAGTTTGCCGAGGTGGTTGAGTCGGGATTCCTTGAGCAGGGGCAGGCCGACCGGGTCCGGGGAAGTGCCCGGTGAGCGGTTCGGTGTCGTAGTTGAAGTCGATGAGCAGTGCCTTTCGGTAACCGGTCTCGATGAAGCAGTTGGCGTGACCGTCGAAACCGGGCTCGAGCGGCTCGCCGGCCAGGTGGTGGACCACGTTGGAGACCAGGGTCTCACCCTCGAAGTGGGTGACCGACCCGGCCTTGGAGGCCGGCACGTTCGCGGCGTCGCCGATCACGAAGATGTTCGCTGCGGCCTTGGCCGCCAGGGTGTGCTCGTCGGTGGGCACGAAGCCCAGCTCGTCGCCCAGGCCCGGTGAGCGCGTGACGTACTCGGCGCCGCTGTGGAGCGGGATCACGGCGGCGATGTCGAAGGGGATCTCGCGGCCGTCGTAGCCGATGAGCCGCCCGCCTTCGCCGTCGACTTCGCCGGTGTTGAAGTCGGTGACGATCTCGATGTTGCGCTCCGCGAGCATCCCACCGAGGTGCTCCGCGGCGACCGGCTTGGTGAACGCTCCGTCGAGCGGGGTGACGTAGACGATGTCGACCTGGTCGCGGATGCCACGCTCGGTGAAGTACCAGTCGGCCAGGAAGCAGAACTCGAGCGGCGCGACCGGGCACTTGATCGGCATGTCGACGACGTTGACGACGAGGCGACCCCGGTCGAAGGTGGCCAGCGCCGCGCCGAGAGCGGCGGCACCCTCGGGCGTGTAGAAGGTGAACGTGCGCTCCATCCAGCCGGGGCCGGCAAGGCCCTCGGTCTCCTCGGGCACCATCCGCGCGCCCGACGCGATGATCAGCACGTCGTAGTCGAGCGCGTCGCCGTTGGCGAGGTGGACGGTGTTGGCGTCGATGTCGACACGGTCCACGCCCGACTCGATGAAGTCGATCCCGGCAATGGAGCTGGCGCTCGCGTGGTCGCACGATGTCGTCGATGTCGGTGAGTCCGAAGGGCACGAAGAGCAGCCCCGGCTGGTAGACGTGCCGGTCGTCCTGGTCGACCACGGTGATGGAAGCTGCGTCGGCGGGATAGGCACGACGGAGCCGGTTGGCGGCGAGGGTGCCGCCGGTGCCGCCTCCGAGGATCACGATGTGCGGGTTCATGCCACCAGTACTACCGGATTCCGCGGAGTGGAGGTAGGTACGAAAGTCCCGAGTTACCGGGTGCTGTAGGTCACTTGAACACACTGTGTTAGGCATGCTTATGATTTGAGGGTGACCTGGGCTGACGCCATTCCCAACTTCCTCATCGGGCTCCGCGAAGGACTCGAGGCCGGCATCGTCGTCTCGATCCTGCTCGCCGCGGTCCATCGCTCGACGACGGACGAGGGCAGGACCCCGTCGGCAGCGCCGATCTGGATCGGCGTCGCCGGGGCGGTCGCAGTGGCGGGCAGCTTCGCCGCCGTGCTCACGTTCTCGACCAGCGTGCTGTCCACCAGAGTCCAGGAGGCGATCGGCGGCATCCTCAGCGTGACCGCCGTCGCGCTGGTCACCGGCATGGTCTTCTGGATGCGGCGTGCTGCCAGGTCGCTCTCCTCGGAGCTGCGCGGCCAGGTCGGCGTGGCCCTCGCCGTCGGCGCCGGGGCGCTCGCGCTCACCGCGTTCGCGGCGGTGGGTCGGGAGGGGTTGGAGACCACCTTGTTCCTGTGGACCGCCGTCAAGGCGTCCGGCGAGACCGTGGCGCCCTTGATCGGGGCTGCGCTCGGCATCGCGTCGGCCGTCACCCTGTGTTGGCTGTTGTACCGCAAGGCGATCCACCTCGACCTGTCGAAGTTCTTCAACACCACCGCCATCGCACTGCTGGTGATCGCGGCGGGCGTGCTGTCCTACGGGATCGGCAGTCTCCAGACCGCGCAGTTGCTTCCCGGGTCCAGCTGGATCGCCTTCGACTTCACCGCCCACGTCTCGACGACCTCGTGGTGGACCACCATCCTCACCGGCGTCACGAACCTGTCGCCAAAGATGACCGTGCTCCAGGTCGCCTCCTGGGCGATGTATCTGGGCATCACCATCCCGGCCTTCGTGCTGGCCGGGCGCCGCACCTCGGCACCGGCCGCGCAACCGGCCCCGGCCCACCACACCGAGAAGCGGTCCGAGCGCTTCGCCTGGTTGGCCAGGCGGCCCTACGCGGTCGGCGGGGTGATCGTCGTGGTGCCGATCCTGCTCGCCGCGGCAGCGATCGTGGCGTTGCCCTCCGCATCGGCGGCGACCACCACCAGCGTCACCGTCACCGCCAAGACCTGCGCGCACGGGTGGCACTGCGGCGGGATCGGGGGCCCAGAGCTTCACCGTGCGCAACACCTCGTCGAAAGTCGCGGAGGTGAACCTGGTGAACGCCGGCGGGCGCGATCGTCGCCGAGATCGAGACGCTCGGCCCGTGCGACCACCGCCACCATGCCCGCCACGCTCGGCTCCGGCACCTACCGGTTCCGCTGCATCCTGCCCGGACAGGCCGCCACCGAGTCCGATGCGGTCACCGTGTCGGGCAGCCGTCAGGTCGCGGCGCCGGCGGTCGCACCGGTCACCGTTGCCGACCTCGAAGCCTGCCGTGAACCAGTACCGCGCGTACGTCGCGCCGAAGCTGGCGACGCTGTCCCGCGAGGTCGCCACCCTGCACGCACGACCTCGCCGCCGGACACCTCGATCGGGCCAGGACGTCCTGGCTGGCCGCGCAGCTCACCTGGGAACGCGTCGGTGCGGCCTACGACAGCTTCGGCGAACTCGGTGACGCCATCGACGGCCTCCCCCAAGGGCTCCCCGAAGGGGTGCACGACCCGCACTTCACCGGTCTGCACCGCATCGAATACGGACTCTGGCACGGCCAGCCGGCGTCGGAGCTCGCTCCGATCGCCGCCGGGTTGGCAACGAACGTCCAGGCGTTGCGCGCCCGGCTCGACGAGGTCACCGTCGACCCGACCGACATGCCCATCCGCGCCCACGAGATCCTCGAGGACGCCCTGCGCGATCACCTCAGCGCCATGTCCGATTTCGGGTCGGGCGCGTCCTATGCGATGACCTTCGCCGACGTGGAGGGCACCCGCGAGGTCCTCGAGGTCCTGGCGCCGCTCATCGACGCCCGGGCCCCGAAGTTGCTCGCCACCCTCGATCCACAGCTCGACGCACTCGACGCCGCCCTTCTCGCCACGCGCGTCGACGGTGCCTGGCGCAGTGTCGCCGACACGCCGCTCGCGCAACGCCAACGCGTCACCGGAACCATCGGACAGGCACTCGAGACCCTTTCGAACATCCCCACGCTGCTGGAGGTGCCACCACAACGATGACGACCACGACCGCACTGCTCGGCCCGACCACGCAGGCGAGGCGAAACCCATGACCGTCAACCGCCGCGCGTTCCTCAAGGGCGCAGCCGCCGGCGCCGCCGGAACCGCGCTCAGCGGCGGGCTGCTCATCGAAGGCAGCCGCCACGACGCCGCAGCCGCCGACACCACCCCGCCGACCTCCGACTCGTTCCCCTTCCACGGCGCCCACCAGTCGGGAATCCTGCTGCCCGGTCCCGCCGACAAGCAGCCGGCCGCGGGCTTCGCCGCGTTCGACGTCATCGCCAGCCGATGCCGCGGGCCTGGCCTCGCTGCTGCAAACCCTGACGGCTCGAGCCCGCGCGCTCACCGCAGGCGGCCCCGCGCCGAACCTCGGCGTCGGACATCCCCCCGCCGACAGCGACATCCTCGGGCCGTCGATTCCCGCCGACGGGCTCACCGTCACCGTCGGCTTCGGCGCCAGCCTGTTCGACGACCGCTTCGGCCTGGCCGATCACAAGCCGGCGTCGCTGACCCCGATGCGGGTCTTCCCCAACGACTCACCCGACCCGGCGTGGACCGGTGGCGACGTGCTCGTGCAGCTCTGTGCCAACCACCCCGACACCGTCCACCACGCGCTGCGCGACCTCACCCGCCACACCCGTGGCGGCATGCAACTCCGCTGGCGGATGGAAGGGTTCAACCCACCTCCCCGCCCCGACGGCGCGGCCCGGAACCTCCTGGGATTCAAAGATGGCACCGCCAACCCGACCGGGGACTTCGCCGAGGATCTCGTCTGGGTCACCGACGGCGGCCCGCACGCGTGGACCGTGGGCGGCAGCTACGTCGTGGTCCGCATCATCAGGATGCTCGTCGAGTTCTGGGACCGCGTCTCGATCAACGAGCAGGAGAACATGTTCGGCCGCCGTCGCGACACCGGGGCACCCCTGGACGGCAACGTCGAGAGCGACATTCCCGACTACGCGGCCGACCCCAAAGGCCACGTCATTCCCCTGGATTCCCACATCCGACTCGCCAACGCACGCACCCCGACCCAGGAATCCCAGCAGTTGATCCGTCGCTCCTACAGCTACGACCGGGGCGTCGACACCAACGGCAACCTCGACGTCGGTCACGTGTTCACGTGCTACCAGAAGAACATCCAGGGTCATTTCGAGACGATCCAGGAACGACTGGTCGACGAGCCGCTCGTCGACTACGTGCAGCCATTCGGTGGCGGCTACTTCTTCGTTCCCCCCGGTGTCGCCGACGAGCGCGACTGGTATCTCCGGTCGATCCTCGCCTGACGGTCGACGGCATCTTCGACCGCCGCGGCCTGGTCGGGCACGACCCGGCGGGACGAGACGTAGCGCGGGTTCCTGCCAAGGTGGCGGGGTGACCGCTGCCGATGATCCCGATCGTTCCCGGGGAGCCCGTGGACGCCTGCGCTGGGTCGAACCGTGGTACGCGGCGTACGGCCTCGACGGCCTGGTGCTGCTCGGCGTCGGGCCGATCCTCGTCCCCCTGACCGTCGAGCGGGCCGGCGCCGGCGCGGTGGGCGCGGTGGTCGCGGCGTTCTACGTGGGTGCGCTGTTCACGCCGCTCGCCGGGTCGATCGCGGATCGCACCGGCCGCCAGCGCGCCCTGTTCCTGGCGTGCTTCCCGGTCATGGCGGTGACGATGGTCGCGTTCGCGGCCGCGCACGTCGTGTGGCAGTGGGCGCTGCTGGCCGCCGCGTTCGGGGGCGCCGGCGCGGTCGCCGGGACGATGGGCGGCATGTTCATCGTCGAAGCCCATCCCAAGGCCGAGTGGAACCACCGGATCGCCTGGTTCCGGCTCGCGTACGGAGCGGGCCAGGTGGTGGGCCTGGTCCTCGCTGCGTTCGCGGCCACCCACCTGCGGATGGGGTGGTGGGTCGCCGCGGCGGCGGTGCTCGTCGCGTGGCCGCTCGGTCGGCTCGGGCTGCCGCACCTGTCCGCACGCACCGCGAGCGACCGCGGCGAACTCGGCGCCGATCCGAGCGCGTCAGCTCGTCAGGTCGCGGGCATCAGCTGGGTGCTCCACGCCTACCACCGGCCGCGCTTCGGCGAGCTGTGGCGGGCCATGGACAGCCGCTTCGGACTGTTCGTGGTCACCTGGTTGCTGACGATGCTCGGGCTCCAGACGTTCTTCAACGTGGTGCCCCTGGTCATGCGCTGCGGGCTTCGGGGTCTCGCCGTCGGCGTCGTCGATCGCGTTCATGGTCGGGGCCGTCGTGGGCACGGCGATCTTCCCGGCGCTGGGGGCGTTGGCGTCGCGGATCGGACCCGGGCGCGTGCTGGGGATCGGGCTCGCGATCAGCGCCGCGTCGTTCGGCGCGATGGCGTTGCTCGACCAGACCGATCCGTCGTGGAAGGCGGGTGCGGCGCTGGTCGCGCTCGTGACCGCCGCGGTGGCGTACTCGTTCGAGGTGGTGGCGGCCACGATGCTCACCGGCGCGCCTCACCCCGTTCTCGGAGGGCTCGGCCATGGGCGTGCTCAACAGCGCCATCGCGGCCGGCTCCATCATCGGCGCGCTGGTGCCGTCGCTGGTGGCCGCACGGTACGGGTACGGCGTGCTCACGCTGGTCGCCACCGGCGTGGTGGTCGTCGCCCTGCTCGTGGGACTGCCGCTCGTCGAGCGATCCGCGCCGACGGGGGATGCGGCCGGCGCGGCGTCCTGACCGGTTCTACCCGCGCTGCTCTCGACTTGCGATGGCGGCGAAGGTGTCGAGGTCCTCGACGGCGGCGACCATGCGCGCGATGTTGGCGACGGTGATCTCGGGGCCGTAGTTCTCCGGTGGGCAGATCAGCCAGCCGATCACCAGGCCCCACAGCGCCGCGGCGCGGTACTGGGCGAAGGCGGCGTCCGGCGTCGGCACCGCGCCGACCCCGGCCGACCCGAGCTGGTCGAGGTAGCTCGGCCAGCAGGTCGCGCTCGTGGGCCCGGCGGACCTCGGTGTCGAGCGCGGTGATCAGGAGGTACGTGACGTCGTGGGCCCAGCTGCCGCGCACCATCAGCTGCCAGTCGAGCAGCCCGCCGCGCTCGCCGGGCAGCAGGTAGGTGTTCCCGACGTGCGGGTCGCCGTGCAGCAGGGTGGTGGGCGCGACGGTGTGCTGTCGCTGGAGCTGCCAGAGCGGCTCCCACATCTGGGCCACGGTGCGGCCCGAGCGGTGCGATCAGCTCGGCCTTGAAGGGGTGGCGCGCCACCTGGTCCTCGATCAGCTCGAGGCCGATCGTGTCGAAGATGGTGAACATGCCGCCGCTGGTCGGGGTGGGCACCCAGGACAGGTCGGCGGCGAAGCGGGGGCTGTCCCAGAAGCGGGCGTGCAGCGTCGCGAGGTTCGCGAGCAGCGAGCGCACCTCGGTGAGGCTCACCGGGTCGAGGGCGGAGGGGAAGCGCGCGCCGCGTGCGGTGAGGTCCTCGAGCAGCAGCCCGAAGCGGCCGGTGGGGCGGTCGAAGTGGCTGGCGAAGACCCGCGGCGCCTCGATCGTCGAGGTCGTCGCGGATCTCGCCGTAGAAGCGGACCTCGTTCTCGTACATCGCGTGGGGTGCGTGGGGCGAGGCGAGCATCGTCTTGAGGATGAGCCGGCCGGGCAGGTCGCCGCCGGTGCCCGGGGCGTAGGTGAGATCGACGACGACGCGGTCTGCCGTCGAGGCCACGCCGTCGCCGGCGTGCTTGGCGGCGACGACCTCGACGTGGTCGACCACCACGCCGGGCATGCGTTCGGCCAGGGCGGCGCCGAGGACGTCGGGGGTCAGGTCGTCGAGGTCGATGGGGAACACCACATCGTCGGCTCGGTCACCCTGGGACAGGTCGGTCATCGGGGGGTCCCTTCCGGCAGGGGTCGACCGCGGAGCGCGCGGATGGTCGACGCGCAAGCGTCGACGAGCACCCGGGGAGGGAGCGGCGCGTCGGGCACGGCCGTCACCGTGACGTCGTTGGATGGGCCGACCGGACGGCCGCAGCGCGCAGGCGCAGATCTCAGCGCGTCAATCGATCCGGTGGCCACGCCACGACGGTATCCCGCGGGAGTTTCCCGCGCCGCCCGGGGACGTCCTGGACAAGGAGCGCGCCCGCGGCGTTCACGTTGGCCGCTCTGGAACGGCGGTGCCGAGCTAGGAGCAACCCGTCCCGTGGAACCCGAGCGAATCGGGTGCGAGGCCCCGACAGGTCCGGGTGGTCACCGTGCCGCCGTCGTCGGTCCGGTCGGTGATCACCTGCACCTTGTTCCTACCGAGCACGCGCAGCGTGACGATCAGTCTGTTCGGAAGGTCGTGTCCGACCCGGGTCTTGCGGCCACCGGCGACCGTGCCCGAGATCGTGCTCATCTGCGCAGGGGTGCCGGCGGCGAGCGCGGCGAGAATGCACGCGTACGCATCGGGCCGCGAGGGCGTCGTGCTCGGCCAGCCGGCAAGCGAGCTGACCGTCGCGCAGACCTTGGTCCCGGAAGGGACCGCCGGCGTCGTGGCCGCCACGGAAGCGTCGATCGCGGTCGACCTGCCGGTGGTCGGCGTCGCCTGCGCGGCACGCTTGCCCGAACAGGCCGACGCGGTCGCGAGCACGACGCAGACGGGCAGCGCTACCCGGGCCATGATGCGACGGGCCCCAGCCTGGCCCCGCCGGCAGCCCCTTGGCCTGGCGTGCACGGTCCCCGGCTCCCGCTCCATCGACCCGACAGTAGACCGGCCGACACCGCGCTGCGCCGCCGCTGATCAGCCATCGCGTCGGACAACCCGTTGCCCTGCCCCGAAACGCACGGTGTCCCCTGTCATCGAGCGGCACCTCGGTGGCAGGTGGGAACCGGGGCCGACGGGTTCGACGATCGCGAGGCGTTGGGCGCGGCGGTCGGCGTCAACCGGCGCAGTCGACCGCGACTTCGAGTGCCGCGCACAGCTCCCGCATCCGTTGGCCGCTGAGAGCGCCCACACGGTCGACGAGCACCGCGACCGAGATGCTCTCGACCGAGTCGAGGTTCACCGCCGACCGTCGCGGGATGGGGTCATCTCCCGGCTCCAGCACGACTTCGCTCGGGATGTTGCGGATGGTCGTCGTGCACGGAGCGACGAGCGCCCGGCGCAGCCGAGGGATCGCGGCATCGCGTGAGAGCACCACGACCGGGCGACGCCCGATCGCGGGCAGCTCGCACCACCACAGCTCCCCGCGGCGCGGGGTCGCGCTCACGTCGCCGCGGCCGCAGCCCGGAACGAGGCCAGGTCGCCCCACTCGTCGGGCTCGGAGATCGGGTGGTCGTCGTAGGCGGCGTAGGCGGCGTCGACCTCCGCGGCCCGATGACGGGCGAGCAACGCCCGCAGCGCTTCATCGAGCAACGCAGCATCGGTGGAAGTTCCGCGGAGGCGCCGGGCCGCCTGCAGCGTGGCTTCGTCGACGGTCGTGCTCACCCTCACCCGAGTCATGCCACATGCATAGCACACTTGTGGCATGGCTGCCAGAGCGGCGCCGAGGTTCCGGTGACGCGTCACTTGGCGAGACGGTCGAGGAGCTCCTCGTCGCGCTCGAGGAGGTTGCCGGCCCGGTCGGTGAAGTCCTCGTCGGCCCGCACGCGCTCGATCTCGGCGGCGAGCGACTCGACGGTGAGCGCGTTCACGCTCGTGCCCCGCACCCGGGCCACCGCCTCGGCTGTGGCGGGCAGCCCCACCCGGGCCATGATGCGACGGGCCCCAGCCTGGCCCCGCCGCGGACCGGTGAGCGAAAGGTACGAAGGCGGGCCCGGCGCAAACGAAAGCTATACGGTCCCGACCCGACCGCACCTCCGAGCGACTGAGTGCGCCCATGTCCACCGGAACATCCACGACGATCGGTTTCCTGGCACCGATGCCGTCCGAGCTGCGGCCGCTGGTCAGACAGCTCCGTCTGGCACGCCCGGGCCGCGGGCCGACGGCCTGGTACACGGGCCGACTCGGTGTCGCGTCGGTGGTGGCATCGACCACCGGGATCGGCACGCGACGGGCGGTCCGCGCCACTGAGGCGCTGCTCGAGGCGCACCGGGTCGACCACGTCGTGGTCGTCGGCGTGGCCGGTGGCCTCGCCCGCCACGTAGCGGTCGGCGAGGTCGTGGTGCCCGAGGTGGTCGCCGACGCCGAGGGCAGGGAGTTCCAGCCCGCGCCGATCGACGGCGAACCCGGCGCAGGCCGCCTGCTCACCACCGACGACTTCATCAAGGACCTTGCGCGTCTGGAGGCGCTCGTCGAGCAGGGCTTCACCGCCATCGACATGGAGACCGCGGCGATCGCCAAGACCTGCGAGGACGCGGGCATCCCCTGGTCGGCCTATCGGGGCATCAGCGACGACGCCTTCGACCCCGCCGTCGGCGATGACGTGCTCGCCCTGGCTCGACCGGACGGATCACCCGATCCGCTCAAGGCGGCACGCTACGTGCTGGCGCGTCCCAGCCGGGCGCGGCTGCTGGCGCGGCTGGCCCGCGACCTCTCCGCGGCCACCTCGGGCGCCGCGCAGGCCGCGGTAGTGGCGTGCCTGCGCGCCCAGGGGCGCTGACTCGTCGGGGCTGGCGTCCTCCCACCCGATTCCGGCGTGCCTCCGCGCCCAGGGGCGCTGAGGTCCACCGAGTCCAGGCAGCGCGCGCGTCTTCCACCGCGCACGGCGGTGTCCGTCGCGCGACGCGGGACGTCCGGAGCCAGATCGATGCAGGTGCCTCGATAGCGGGTCGGAGCCGACCCAGTTGGGCACGGACGCTGTTGCGCGCGGGCGCGACCGGTTCGATGAGCTCGACGAGCCGCTCGTGGTCGGGCTCGCTTGCGGGGCGCCCTTACCCAAGCATGCGTACGCAGCCACGAGGACGGCGCAGACGGAAAGCACTGCCCGGCCCATGGTTCGACGGATCCGGGCCTCGCTTCCCCGTCGGCCCGCCAGGCCGTCGCGTACTGTCTCCCCTTCTCGTGCGCCACGGTCGTACCGATTCAGATGTGGCGGCGCGTTCGTTGGACGAGGCGCGCATCGGATCGGTGCCCGGTGAGAGATCTCAGTCTGGGGACCCGTGGAGTCGTCGGAGATGATCAGCGATCTCATCGACGCTCGAGCTCGACGATGCGATGCCCATGACGAGGTCGTACACGTCGTCGTTGGCCGCCGCGGCCACGCTCGCGTCGTTGATCTCCAAGAAGACTGCGGTCGCGAGCCACCCGAGGCGCTTGTCGCCGTCGATCAGCGCGTGATTGCAGACGATCGACTGCAACAGCGCGGCGGCCTTGAGCCAGATGGTCGGATAGGCATCTTCGAAGGCGACCGTGGTGTGCGGGCGGGCGACTGCCGAACCCAGCAGACCCGCGTCGCGGATTGGTGGCGGGTCGCCGAGAAGGCGGCACGCAAGCTCGATGACGTCGTCGAGGTCGAGGAATTCGACCGGGCCGGTCACCGTCCAAGGCGCTCGATGGCGTCTGCGTGGACAGCGAGAACCAGGTCCGCCGCTCTCGACACGTCGACGCGGTGCTCACTTCGAGCGACGTAGTCGCGGATCGCCTCGCGGGCGACCTCTTGCATGGAGCGGCCCTCTGCGGCAGCGCGCTCCTTGAGCGCCTGCTGTTCCTGGTCGTTGAGCCTCAACGTCATGGCCATGACCGCAATGGTATCACTTTGCTACCACCCGATCGACCCCGGGCCGCAGCACGGATCTCGTCACGCGACGACTCCAAGCGGTCGCGACGAGCGCCCAGGTCGCCCCCGGATTCGCATTGGCGGAGGGAGAGGGATTCGAACCCTCGGTGGGCAGTACCCACACACGCTTTCCAGGCGTGCCGATTAGGCCGCTCTCGCACCCCTCCTGGGGGTCGGTCCGGAGGCCCGGACCGATGCACTGTGCCGGCGCCGCCGCGGCAGCATCGGAGCCAACACGCTATCGTGTGGGGCGACCCGCTCGGAGATGTGACGGTCGGGTCCTGTGCAACTGCAGCCTGTGAACCGAGTCAGGGCCGGGAGGCAGCAGCTCTCAGCGGAGCCTGCGGTGTGCCGCAGATCGCCTGGCCGTCACTTCCCCGGTCGGGTCCCGTTCGTGCCAGGGGCAGGCCGGCTCACGCGGGCGCGGGCGCTGACCGTGGCCGGTTCCGGGGTGGCCAGCCAGTAGGCGTAGGTGCGCGGTCCGTCGGTGGTGCCGATCGTCCGCTCCAGATGACGCACCGGCGAGAGCGAGAACTCGATGGGTCGGTGGAACAGCGGCCCGTCGTGGGCGAAGGTGTGGTACTCGCCGAATTCGCCGCACGGGTCGCAGCCTGCCGGCAGCTTGTCGACGAAGTCCCGATCGACGGCGACCCCGACCTGATCGGCGTCGAGCACGGCCGCGTCGACCACGACGGTGACCGAGGAGATCCCCGACGCCAGGAACGCCTCGATGACCTCCGCCGACGAAAGCCCCCACAGTGGCTCGATCACCTCGACGCCGGCTGGTGCGAACTGTTCCTGTTTGGCCTCGAGCACGCCTGAGCACGAGAGGTCTCCGAAGGCGAACGCGTCGATCCCATCGGCGCGCAGCCGCACCGCGAGCTCCGCCATGACGTCCACGTAGCCTTCCAGGCCGGCGCCCGGCAGCGGGACGATCTGCAACGGGATGCCGATGCTCGCCGCCTGGGCCTGCAGCAGCGCGACGGGCAGGCCGTGCACCGTGGACTGCTCACGCTCGGGATGGGTGGTCGTGACGAGCCGGTCGACCACGACGTCGTCGCGCGCGAGCAACCGGCTCAGGGCGAGCGCCGAATCCTTGCCACCGCTCCAATGGAACGCCACGGTTTGGGTCTGCATCGCACGCCAGCTTCGCACACGACCGTCGGACTCCACCCGGCCCCGATCGGTAGGCTCGGCGCGATGCCCTACGAGTCGCTCTACCGCCGCTACCGGCCCCAGCGATTCGCCCAGGTGCGCGGCCAGGACCACGTCGTCACCGCCCTGCACAACGCAGTGCGCGAGAACCGGGTGGGCCACGCCTACCTGCTCAGCGGCCCGCGTGGCACCGGCAAGACCTCCACGGCGCGCATTCTCGCCAAGGCTCTGAACTGCACGAACCTCACCGATGGCGAGCCGTGCGGGGAGTGTGAATCGTGCCAGGCCATCGAAGCGGGGACGTCCTACGACCTGCTCGAGCTCGACGCCGCGTCCAACAACGGCGTTGACGCCATGCGGGACCTCATCGCCAAGGCGGCGCTCGGCTCGCCCGGGCGCACCAAGGTCTATCTGCTGGACGAGGTCCACATGCTCTCGGCCGGCGCGTCGAACGCGCTGCTCAAGACCCTCGAGGAACCCCCCGGCCACGTGGTGTTCGTCCTGGCCACGACCGACCCCCACAAGGTGCTGCCCACGATCCGCAGCCGCACCCAGCACTTCGAGCTGCACCTGCTGCCGGCGGACGATCTTCGGGCGCTCGTCGACGACGTGGTGGCCGACGCCGGACTCGAACTGGACGCGGATTCGATCGACTACGCGCTGCGCTCCGGTGGCGGTTCGGCTCGGGACACGTTGTCGGCACTCGATCAGGTCGTCGCGGCCGGCGGGGTGCTCGACCGGGGTGACGAGGTCGACGGTCTCATCGATGCGCTCGGCGCCCGGGACACCGGCGCGGCGCTCCGGGAAGTCGCCGACGCGGTCGGACGGGGCCATGACCCCCGGGTGATGGCCGAAGCGTTGCTGGGTGGCTTGCGCAACGTTTTCCTCCACCGGATGGGCGACCCGCTCTCGCACACCTCGGATGCGATGCGGGCCAAAGTCACCGGCTGGGCCGAAGCCTTCACCGACCGCGACTGCACCCGGGCACTCGAGGCGGTCGGTGATGCCCTGCGTGACATGCGCGCCGCCCCCGATGCACGCATCCCCTTGGAGATCGCGCTCGTGCGCCTCACTCGCGACGATGCCGATGCATCCATCGACGCGCTCGTCGCCCGGATCGAAAGGCTCGAACAGGCCGGTCCGCACGTGGCCGCACCCGCGACCGAAGCTGACCCGGATCCCGCCGCATCCACACCCGCGAACCGGCCCGCCGATGCGTCCGAAACGACGCGGCCTGCCGATGCCGCCCGGGCCGCGCTGGCCGCCACGCGACCTGGCCAGTCCTCCAGAGCTGCACCCGACTCCGTCACGCCGAAACCGAGCCCGGCCCCAGCCCCAGCCCCCGCACCTGCTCCGGCGCCAAGCCCGGGACCGGAACCGGAACCGGAACCGGCACCCGCACCCGCACCCGCACCCGCACCGGCGAAGTCCGAGCCGGCCGAGCCGCCGGCATCCGAAGACCTCCCCGCGCTCGACGACCTCACCCGGCTCTGGACCGACGACGTGCTGCCGCAGCTCTCGGGGCTCACCAAGGCCATGTTCAGCGTCGGCCACTTCGTCGACGCCACCCCCGGTGGTGCGACGTTCGCGGTGCCCAACGAGGTCCACCGGCAGAAGTCCGCTCAGAAACTGCCCGAGGTCGAAGCCGCACTCGCGGCCCGGCTCGGTCGACCGGTCGGCCTCACGCTGATCGTGGAAGGCGACCGCGCCGGCGTGCCCGGTCGAGGACGATCCTCCTCGCAAAACCAGCCACCGTCGCAAGCCGAGCAGACCTCCCCGGAATACGAGGCCGACGAGATCGGCCCGGTGGCCGACCTCGAAGACGCCCCCGCCGACGCCCGGAGCGCCGCGGATCGCATCGCGGACACCTTCCCGGGTGCCGAAATCATCGAATCGTGAGCACGTTCCGGAAGCTCCGAACCAGTAGATTCGAGAGTCGAGGCTCCACCCATGGATGACGACACCCCGATCGAACCCGATGCCGTTCGCCCCGCAGGCGAGGAGTCCGACGACGCCCTCGCCGGGCTCCTTGGCGGCCTCGACATGAACGCGTTGTTGGGCATGGCCGGTGAGGTCCAGCAACAGATGGCCGACGCCCAGGCCCGCGCCGCGGCAACCGAGGTCGAGGGTTCCGCCGGTGGCGGCGTCGTGACGATCACGCTCACCGGCGCGCTTGAATGCCGGGCCGTGCACATCGAGGAGAGCACCACCGACGACGTGTCCATGCTCGAAGACCTGGTGCTGTCCGCGCTGCGCGATGCGCTCGCCAAGGCCAAGGCGGCGGGCGGCGAGGATCCGCTCGGCGGGTTGGGCAACCAGCTCGGCGATCTGTTCGGTGACTGATTCCACCAGCCGGCAGTGACCGCCTACTCCCCTGTCGTCCAGGCCCTGATCGACGAATTCGGCCGGCTCCCCGGTATCGGGCCGAAGTCGGCGCAGCGCATCGCGCTGTACCTGCTCAACGCGCCCGCGCCGGACGCGCAGCGTCTGGCCGAGGCGATCAGCGCCGCCAAGGCGCAGGTGACGTGGTGCACCCGCTGTTTCAACCTGGCCGAAGGCGAGTTGTGCGCGATCTGTACCGATGAGCGACGCGACCCGAGCGTCATCTGTGTGGTCGAAGAACCCCGGGACCTGATCGCAGTGGAACGCACGGGCGAGTTCCACGGCCTCTACCACGTGCTGGGCGGGGCGATCAGCCCCATCGAGGGCATCGGCCCCGACCAGTTGCACGTGCGCGACCTCCTCGTGCGACTGGGCGACGACGCCGTGACCGAGCTGATCCTGTGCACCAACCCGAACATCGAGGGCGAGGCGACTGCGCTGTACCTGGCCCGCCTCCTGGCCGAGACCGGCATCCGGATCACCCGGCTGGCCAGTGGCCTGCCCGTGGGCGGTGATCTGGAATACGCCGATGAGCTGACCTTGGCCCGGGCGCTGGAAACCCGCCGGGAGCTCGACGTTCCCGACAACGCGGGCTGAGCCGAAAAATACGAGGGACCGCTTTCAGGTTGGTCGACGCGGGCGGACATCGATCCGAACCGTTCAGGTGAAAGCGGCCCCTCGGTTGTCCGGTTGGGTGGAGGGGGGAGGGATACCCAACCGGAACCTGCTTGCATCGTAGCCACCAGCCACCGGCATAGCAATCGAAATTGTGGCGATTTTCGATCACACAGTCGTGACTGGAACCCTTCTTTCCGTGCGAACGTCCAGTTCAGAGCGCTGATCATCTGCTCATCCGGGCCGAAAACTTTCTAGTCCGGATGGCCCAGTGTGCGGGTCGTGATTCCGGCTGTGCCCGATGTCATATGTCCCGTGTCGAGCGCCAGGACCTACGATCATGCCAGCGGGAGTCGTGACCTGGACGCGACGCCCACCACACGGGGACACGTTCACAAGGGGACGATCATGACCGCGCAACTCGACTGGACCGAGACCGAACTGCTCGCCACCCACGACATCGTCGAGCCACTCATCGTCGGTGGGGTTCGCTGTCACGGCGGTTACGACGAGAACGGCGACTACGTCTCGCCCCGCACCCTGAACCGTGTCCCCGCGATCGAAGCCTGGCGGGAGGCGCACCGCAACGACTTCGGCACCGAGATCATCGACATCCCTCTGGCGACGTGGCCCGAGCACTATCCCAACGTTCCCCAGGCACGCTTCCTGCTCGACAACGGGGTGCCCGAACCGATCATCTCCGTGCTCACGCGCATCGGCACCGTCGAAGGATTCGGTGGTCTGATCCGCCACGTGGCGGTGCCCGACCTGTCGAGCATCTTCGACGAGGACACCCGCGGCACCGCACTCGCCCATCTGCAACGCGGGCTCTACGAGGCGCACGCCCGCGACGAAACCGGCCATGAAGACGAAGGCGGCCACACCCAGATGTGGTGGGCGGCCCGGGACATCGCCTTCGAGCACCCGGTCACCGAAGACCAGACCACGATGATGCTCGAACGGATGGGCATCTCCAAGCCGGGCTCGGGCGGCAAGGTCGACCCGGCACAGCTGCGCGCCGATGCCATCGCGAACCGGATCCTTCCCACCGACGTGGACTTCGACCTCGAGTCGATGCTGGCCCGCATGATCTCGCTGCTGTTCATCGAGATCTCCGCGTTCCACGCATTCAACTGGGCCCAGACGATCCTCGACGACACCGACCGGGTCGCCGGCGAGGGCGCCGCGGGGAGGATCATCGAACACATCCGCGCGGATGAGACCCCCCACGTCGGCTATCTCAAGACCGTGCTCACCGAGATCCGCGACCGCACCGTCATCGACGACGCCGGGCGACGGCACGCCGGCGCCGACCTGATCGATCCGATCTGGGAACGGTCGTTGAGCATGTCGCTCGGCGAGCGGCGGGACGCCCAACTGGACGCGATCGCGCGGCGAGGTCTCCTACGCCGTGCGGAACCGCAAGAACGCCGGTGACCTGCTGGCGCAGTTCGACGAGCTGGGCTCGACCGTCCGCAATGCCGACGGCCACTGGACCCAACGCGTGGCCTGACGCGCTGCCGCCTGACGCGCTGCCGCCTGACGCGCTGCCGCCCGACCAGCCCCCTTCCCCGAAATTTGCACCGCCACGCCGCCCCACCCAGCGACCCCGTGCAAATTTCCACTCAGCAGCCCCACTACCCCGAAATTTGCACCGCCACGCCGCCCCACCCAGCGACCCCGTGCAAATTTCCACGCAGCAGCCCCCCTCCCCCGAAATTTGCACCACCAGGCCGCTCTGAGCGGCACCACGCCAAATGTTTCAGCAGGCAACGCTGCGCAGGCGCCAGCCAGAGCAGCGCCACCGACGAAACCCGGATGGCGAAGCCCGAGTGAGCAGGCGGCGAAGCCGTCACCCGAACTCGAAAGCAGCAGGATTCAGACGCGGATGATGATGGCGTCGCCCTGGCCACCGCCACCGCACAGCCCGGCTGCGCCGATGCCACCGCCACGACGCTTCAGCTCGTAGGCGAGCGCCAGGGTGATGCGGTTGCCCGACATGCCCAGCGGGTGCCCGAGTGCGATCGCGCCACCGTTCACGTTGACGACGTCATCGGTGATGCCCAACTCGCGGATCGAAGCGACGCCGACTGCGGCGAACGCCTCGTTGATCTCGAAGAGGTCCACGTCGGGCACGTCCAGGTCGGCCTGCTTGAGCGCCGCCCGGATCGCATTGGCCGGCTGGTACAACAGCGAGGCGGAATCCGGACCGGAGACCTGGCCGTAGCCGAGGATCTCCGCCATCGGGGTGAGGCCCAGCTCGGCAGCCTTGGCCGCCGACATGACGATCATCGCCGAGGCGCCATCGGAGATCTGCGAGGCGTTGCCGGCGGTGATGTTCCCGGACTTGTCGAAGGCCGGCCGCAGCTTGCCCAGCGATTCGACCGTCGTCGCACCCCGCACACCTTCGTCGGTGTCGAAGACCACCGGGTCGCCTTTGCGCTGCGGGATCGTCACCGGGCGCGATCTCCTCCGCGGACTTGCCCGATTCGATGGCGGCGGCGGCACGTTGGTGCGACTTGGCGGCCATGTCGTCCTGCGGGTCCCGATCCAGAGAGGCCGACGCCGCGTACTTCTCGGTGCCCGCACCCATGGCGCAGTTGTCGAACGCGCAGAACAGCCCGTCGTACATCATCGAGTCGACGACGGACTTGTCGCCCATGCGATAGCCCGCACGGGCACCGGGCAACAGGTACGGCGCATTGGTCATCGATTCCATGCCGCCGGCGACGACGATGTCGGCTTCACCTGCCTGGATCATCAGATCGGCCAGGTGGATGGCGTTCATGCCCGACAGGCACACCTTGTTGATGGTGTTCGCGGGCACGTTCATGGGGATGCCACCGGCCACGGCGGCCTGGCGGGCGGTGATCTGGCCGGCCCCGGCCTGGAGCACGTGACCCATGAAGACGTAGTCGACCTGCTCGCCGTCGATGCCGGCGCGCTCGAGCGCAGCCTTGACGGCGACGCCGCCCAGGTCTGGTGCGCTGAGCGAGGCGACCGCACCCGACAGCTTGCCGATCGGGGTACGAGCCCCGGAGATGATGACTGATCCGGCCATGGTTCAACTGCCCCCTGGTGATGTGGGTTCGGTGGTTCAGCCATCGTAGTGACCGCCGAGTGCAAGTGGCCAGTGGGCCGGCACATCGTACGTGGGGGTTCAACCGTCCGTCGTGCGCGGTGCCCCGTAGCCGGATCGACGCCGATCATGAGCGACAGCGAGCACATGAACGACATCCCCGCTCACGAGACAGGCAACGTGGTAGGGGAATTTGCCGATGGGAACTCGACGCACATCCAGTTCTTTCGGCACATCATCGACGAGGCCACCCGCATTCGGCCACTGCGCAATCTCCTCGAGGACACCCTCGTCGGCATCGAGAAAGCTCTCGCCGAGTCCGCTCGACGAGCTCGAACCTCCAGCTCACTTGCCCAATCGTCTCGAACGGTGACCGCATCATCGTGCAGCGATGACGCGAGACTCGCCAGCAGCTCCCCGACAACGTCGGCACGCTCATCCGACGACAAACTGAGCGCCTCCCGCACGACCGACGCGACAATCGTGGACTTGCGAAAACTCAACTTCCGCCCAAGCTCACCGGAAGGGGCCTCTGCGAACTCACCTCGAAGCCGACGGCAACGGCGACCACGGAGGCCGCGCCCCGACCAGACGATATCAACGCCGTTTGAACGTCCAGACAAGCCATCAGCCCTACAGAATTCCAGCCCGCGCATTCTGATGTCACGGGCCACCCGGGCTCAGCATTTTCCTCGCATGCGCCCACACGCAGCTATCGCCGGGAGGGCCGTTTTTCCATGTGTTGCACCGTGACGTTCGTCCAGGTTCGCAGGTTGTCGAAATCGTAGGCAGCGCCCGGCCGCACGTGGCCGATGTAACCCCCGGCGTACCCCGGGTACACGTCACCGACGGGGAGCATGACCGTGTGCACCGCCTTGGGATCCGACCAATCCGGCTCAGGCGCCGCCCTCACCCAGATCTTGACCTGCAGCCTGCGACCGATCACCCGGGCGCAGACGTGCCAGGGGCCACTCCGCAGCACGGCGACGTGACTTCCGTCGGGAAAGGAAATGGTCTCGAGGACCGTGGTGCCCGGTTCGATCGTCTCGATCGGCTTCATGTTCCAAAGATCGCCGGTACTCGTCCCGTCGAACGTGATGACCTGAATCGGCCAGTATGCATGCCCGTACACGTTCTGGTCGACAACGATCGCCCTCACCGGCCGCCCGGGCGCAGGAGGGGCAACCCGTAATGCGAGCCCGGGTTGGGCACGACCATCGGGGGTCGGCCAGTCCATGCACACCTGCTGATCGGTCGATTCAGGCGCACGTCCACGCCAGAAGACCGCGCGGAGGTTTCCAGAGGTATTCCGCGGCGACGACGCCACAGTGACCGAGTCCCCAATCGTGGAGTACACGTAGCGTTCGCGGGCCCCCGGGGTCGTGGTGACCATCGCGTTGTGCAACGGTCCGGGCGGTGGAACCTTCGTCGTTGGGGGGCGCTGAGGGGCGGATGCCGCGGAGATCTTCGAGTTCCTGCCCGCGGCGGTTCGCCCGGTCGCTTCGACGGGTCTTCGGAGGAACCCTGTCATGACGATCGTGGTGACCGCAGCGCCGAACACGGCCCCACGCAGAGCGGCCCGCCGAACAGTTCGTCTTCGCTGATCGACGTCGGGTCCTCGCGGATTCGATCGAGGCGGTGTCGGGTGACGTCGTGCGAACATCTCGATGAGAAATCTGCGGCGGTACACGGCCCGTGTCCTACGGTGTCGACGTCGTCGACCCGGGCGGTGGGGTCGACGACGTGCCAGGCACGGTCGCGGTTGTTGCGGACTGACCTGGCGAAACGGTCGCCGCCCGGCTGTTCCCGGGTGCCCAGTGGCCGACCGAGTCGAATCCGGCCAGCAAGTAGTCATCTTCCGAGCGTGTCGAGATGGAATACCGATCGACCGGCGCACTGCTGTCGCCTAGAAACATCCAGACGATGTCGAGGCGGCCAGGTGCACATGCGAGCCCATCAGCATCAGACGGCTGACCGCATGTCGGTTTCGACCCGGCAGGAACGGACTCGACAATTGCCATCGTCCGGACGTCCGATGACGAACCGCTCGTCGCAGATGGGCTCGTTGTCGACGGCAGGACTCGGAGATATTTCATGATCGCCGCACGCTGTGCGCTCGTCAGGTTCTCGGCGTGCCGCGGCAGGAACTCCTTCGTGAACGACTCCGGGGTTGCCCGTGCGACCGAGACGCCGATGACCCGGCGAGCGTCGAACTTTGCGCCACCGCTGAGGTTCATTTGCGCACGTGGCTGGTAGGTCGTCGTTCCGTCAGACAACGTTATGACCCGGATGATCGACCCGAGCTGGGCGTCGGTCAGACGCGGGCCGTTCGGATCCCAGTGACCACCGAGCGCCGTAGCGCCAGGCTCCGCGGCGGTTCTGGTCGAACCGGTCGTACCGTTGACACCGGCGCGCAGTACGACCGCGGCGACCACCATGCACAGCGCCGCTGCGACGACAATGCCGACCGCGACGGGGCGACGGGGTCGACCGAGCGACCATGAACGGCTGAACCGGCGACGTGGCCGAAGAGCTTCATCGCCGAGCGCCGGCCAGGTATCGGGCATCGGCGCGTCGTCTGCCAGTCGGCTCATCGCCGATTTCATACGGGCATTCGTGCGTTCGTCGCCGTGTTCAACAGACATGGTTCTCCTCCAGGACATGGTCGTCGGCACGTGACCGGGTCGGTGTCACCGCGTCGACCGCGAAGTCAACGCGCAGTGCGCTGAGTGCCCGACGTAGGTGGGTTTTCACAGTTCCCAGTGACAATCCGGTCGCCGCGGCGGTCTCGACATCGGTGAGCCCCAACCAGTACCGGCACACCACACAGATGCGCTGGCGCGGCGTCAGCCGGTCGAGTGCGGCCCGCAACGCTTCACGGTCATCGACCTGGCGCATCGGGTCGAGGTCGACCACCCGCACCGTGCCGGACGGTTCAGTGCCGAATCGGTCAGTGATCCGCCGATGACGAGCACGGGTCGCAAACCTGGTGCGTGCAGCGTTCAACACGATCGAACGCAGATATTGGGACAACCGGTCGCGGTCGCGCACCCGACCGGGGCGATGCCACACACGCGTGTACGCCTCCTGCACGAGATCCTCCGCGACCTGCGCGTCGCCGACAGACAGCCAGGCCAGGCGGAACAGATCAGCCCGGCCGCTCAGGTAATGCGCTTCGACATCAGCACGCGTCAGACGTTCCATGGCGGCCTCATCACCGATACAGACTCCCAGACAGTCGTTACGGATGACCGCTGCGAAACAGTCCTCGCACCCGCGTATACTGACGCGTATGACATCGGCTATTCCGACCAGGTTCTCCGATGACGAGCTCGTGCTCATCGACGAACTCGTGGCCCAGGGTGTCGGACCGAACCGCTCGGCGGTGATCCGCCGCGGACTTCATGAACTGGCCGATGCTCAGTGGCGCGTCCGCACCGGTGAGAAGATCGCCGCGTCTTACCGAGCGAACCCTCAGTCCGCAGATGACGACGACCTCGCCCTGGCCAATGCGTGTGCGCTCACCGAGGCCGAGCCCTGGTGACCTCGACGTCGTGAAGCTGTGAAGCAAGGCGAACTCTGGCTCTTGGAAACGCCGAATGCCAAGATGCGCCCAGTGCTCCTCGTGACACGCACGGATGTGATGCCGCTCCTCCACAACGTGGTGGTCGCCCCGGTGACCAGCACGATTCGCGACATCCCCACGTGCATCCCCATCGGGTCGGAACACGGCATCGATCACGACAGCGTCGCGTCCTTCGACAACCTCGCCGCGGTACCCAAGTCGGTATTGACCCGAAGGCTCGGGTCGTTGGGGTCTGATCATCGCAACATGATCTGCGCGGCGCTCGAGGCATTGGCCGATTGCTGACGGTCACCTGCTGTCCGACAGCGCGACCACACCCCGGCGTCGTGGCACGGCACGAGCGCGGAACCGGAGCGGCGCTTCGTCGTACTCCTCGATGCCATGGGCGATCCACCCGACGGTCCGTGCGATCGTGAAGATCGTCTCCCCGGCGTCTGCTGGCATGCCACAAACATGAGCCATCGCCGCAAGCGCGAAATCGATGTTGGGCTCGACCCATGCTTGCCGTCGGGCCGTCGCGACCAGTCGGTCCGCGGTGCGCATCACCGGGTGATCCGGGTACGCGTCGCGGACGAGATCCATCAGGACACTCGCCCGCTGATCCCCGTCGAGGTACACGCGATGACCGAAACCCCCCAGGTTGCGGGAGAACTCCAGCGCTCGGGCGAGCGCGGCGTCCGATCCGCGCGCCATGGCCGACTCGATCAGCTCGTAGGCGAACCTCGACGCGCCACCGTGCAGCGGCCCGGCGAGGGGTCCCATTCCGGCGAGCACCACCGCATACGGGTCGGCCCGGGCCGATGCCGCCACTCTCGCCGCCAGCGTGGACACCGCCAGCTCGTGGTCGACCAACAGCACGAGCGCCGCATTGAGGACCGCCACCGACGCCGGCGTGGGGCGCTTCGGGCTCAGACCGGACCACAATCGCCCGGCGATCGTCGCGCGGAGGGCCGCCGGTCTACCCGGCAGGTGCAGCCGTGCAGCCTTCGCGCCCCGGTCAGCCGCCACCGCTTCGGTCATCGTCGCGATGAGCGACCGGGCCCGTTCGAGCACCGCCGGACGTTCGGGGGCTCCCCGCAACGGGTCACCCGCGGCGGCCAGGACCACGGCGACCCGGAGCCGATCGCGGGCCTCACCGACATCGGGGATCGCCACGTCCAATGCATGCCAGGGCATCGCGGAACCTTCGGACGAGCCGGTCCACAACCACTCGGCGACCTCTTCGAACGCCGCAGTCCGGGCCATCCCGAGCGCACTCCGACCGCGGTAGCGGAGGTCGTGTTCGTCGATGGTCGTCAGGGAGCTCTCGATCGTGAAGTCGAGCGCCGCGGGGCGGGTCGTGCGCCGCGGCCGACCCCGACGTGCGAGCTGCTCGACCGCGGCCTCGTCGAACCAGCTCCGGCGCGAACCGGGTCTGGTCTGGCTGGCGAGGTGCCCCCGGCTCACGTACGCGTAGACGGTGGCCACCTTCACGCCGAGGCGATCGGCGACCTGTTCAGCCGTCAGCAGTGACATACACTTGATGATAATCAACGTTGATTATTGGCGCACCGGCGGTGAGGATGGCCACATGCCGGTCACCGAACACGAGGAACTGGTCGGGATCATCTCGCTGCGGGATCTTGACCGCATCGCGAAGATCGGACCGGGCGACGTTCCCCGGGGCCTACGAGGCGTCGTGGTGACCGACACCGAGATCGGCGACGTCCGCGGATCCGAGGGCTTCTACCACTACCGCCAGTACTCGGGCGTCGAGCTGGCCCGAACACGGCCGCTCGAGGATGTCTGGAAGCTGTTCGTGGACGGGCGCCTGCCCGCCGACGGGACCGAGCGATCGGCCTTCAAGAGCGAAGTCGCTTCCCTCCGCGCCCTGCCGCCCACCGTGGCGGACCTGCTGCCCGCCATCGCCTCGGAATCGGCACCGCTCGAGGGTCTGCGCAGCGCGCTGTCGCTGGCTGCGGCCGAGCGGGATTGCCGACCGGTTTACGACCTCGACGATGCGTCCCGCCGAGCTGACGCGCTCTTCGTGGCGGCAGTCACCCCGACGCTTCTCGCCGCGCTGTACCGGCTCGGGTCGGGCCTTCAGATCGTGCGTCCCAGGCCGGACCTCGACCATGTGGCCAACTATCTGTGGATGCTCACCGGAGCGGAGCCCGTCCCCGCGCACGTCGACGCGATCGAGCGCTATCTCATCACCACCATCGACCACGGTTTCAACGCGTCCACCTTCACCGCCCGCGTCATCGCCTCGACCGGGGCGGACATCGGCGCCTGCGTCACCGGTGCGATCGGCGCGCTCAGCGGGCCGCTGCACGGCGGCGCCCCGAGTCGCGCGCTCGAACTGCTCGAGCGGATCGGCACCCCCGACCGGGCCCGGGACGTCGTCAACGCGCTGGTCGATTCCGGCGAACGCATCATGGGATTCGGGCACGCGGTCTATGAAACCGAGGACCCCCGCTCGGCACTGCTGCGCGACGTGGCGTGCGAACTCGGCGGGCCGCTCGTCGACCTCGCGGTGGCCGTCGAGCAGACCGTCGTGGAGGTGCTGGCCGAACGCAAGCCGGGCCGGGAGCTGTACGCCAACGTGGAGTTCTACGCCGGGGTCGTGATGGCGACCTGTGGCATACCTCCTGCCATGTTCACCCCCACGTTCGCTTCGAGCCGGGTGATCGGCTGGACCGCGCACGTGCTCGAACAGGCCAAGGACCCCAGGATCATCCGCCCGAGCGCCCGCTACGTGGGCCCGCCACCGGTGCGGTGATGTGCAAAGTCGGATCGGCGCCGCGGTCTTCGATCCCCAGGCTCGGCAGCGATCGGCAGCGACGCGGCGAGATTCGGTAGCCTGGCGAGGTGAGCGACGTCACCGGGTCCACGACCACAGCCGGAAACCCTCGTTCGGAGCGGCCGATCGTGGTGGGAATCGACGGGTCCGAACCGTCGATGGCGCGCGCTGGCCTTTGCGTACGAGGAGGCCGAGCTGCGCGGTGTCGAGGTCGACGCGGTCCACGCCTGGACCTTTCCGACCGGTGGAGATGCCGCCTATCAGGCCCTCGTCCCGAACACCCGGAAGCAGCCACAGCGCGATGCCGAGGCCCAGGCCGCTTCCTACGTGGAGGAATTCCTCGCAGGGCGGCCACGGCCGATCTGGCTGAAGGCCGACGCCGTCGAAGGGTACCCACCATCGGTCCTGTTGGACCGCGCCCAGGATGCGCAGATGCTGGTCGTGGGCTCCCGCGGCCGTGGCGGTTTCGGCGGCATGCTGCTCGGGTCGGTGAGCTCGACCTGCGTCCACCACGCCCACTGCCCGGTGGTGGTCGTTCGGGCCGGATAACCGGTACCACCCGGCCGAGCCCTCCGGGGCGACGGGCCGATCCGCCCGGCAGGCCGGATGTGCAGATCACGACCTGCGGGGGGCGCACTACATTGCACCCATGCGAGCTTTCACGGTCGTCGACCCGGGACCGCTGGCCGCACATCCGCTCGTCGAGACGGAGCTGGCCGAGCCCGAACCGGGCGCCGGTGAGATTCGGGTGCGGGTTTCGGTCTGCGGGGTTTGCCGCACCGACCTGCACGTTGCCGAAGGTGACCTCGAACCGCATCGTTCACCGGTGGTGCCCGGCCACGAGGTGGTGGGGATCGTCGACGAGCTCGGCCCCGGTGCGCGGCGCTTCGCGCGCGGCCAGCGGGTCGGTGTGGCGTGGCTGCGCCACACCTGTGGGACCTGCCGCTGGTGCACATCGGACCGGGAGAACCTGTGTGTCGATCCGCGTTTCACCGGCTGGGACGCGGACGGCGGCTACGCCGAGTACACGGTCGTCGACGAGAACTACGCGTACGCGATTCCCGATGTGTTCGGCGATGCCGAGGCCGCACCGCTGCTGTGCGCCGGCATCATCGGCTACCGCGCACTCAAGCGGGCGAGCCTTCCGGCGGGTGGCCGGCTCGGCATCTACGGTTTCGGCGGGTCGGCGCACCTCGCCGCCCAGGTCGCGATGCATCAGGGCGCGACCGTGCACGTCATGACCCGGTCCCCCGAGGCGCAACGCCTGGCCCTCGAGCTGGGCTGTGCCTCAGCCGCCGGATCCGACGACGCACCTCCCGAGCCGCTGGACGCCGCCGTGCTCTTCGCCCCCGTCGGCGAGCTCGTGCCGGTCGCGTTGCGTGCGCTCGATCGGGGCGGCACGCTCTCAATCGCCGGGATCCACTTGAGCGACATTCCCGCATTCCCCTACCGGTGGTTGTTCGAGGAGCGGCAGGTCCGTTCGGTGACCGCGAACACCCGTGCCGACGGTGAGGAGTTCCTCGAGCTCGCCGCGCGCATTCCGATTCGGGCCACGGTCACCCCCTATGGGCTTGCCGACGCCAACCGCGCGCTGGCGGACCTCGCCGGTGATCGGGTGGACGGGGCGGCAGTCCTGCAGGTGAGCTGAGCGCCACCTCCAGGAGGCCGAGTGCTGTTGTCTCGGGTGCCGTGCTCACCCGGTGAAGGTGACGCCCTGGTCTATGCGACCGGGCAGGACAGCTTCTTCGGCAGGACCACGGCCCTGGTGCAGTCGGCGGGCACGGTGAGTCACTTCCAACGGGCCGTGATGCGGATCGCGCACTACCTGATCGTCCTCGCGGTTGCCCTGGTCGGGCTCACTGCAGCGGTGTCGCTGCTGCCGGGAACCGGACCCTGGAAACGCTGGAGTTCGCGTTGGTGGTCACCATCGCCTCGGTTCCCGTGGCCTTGCCCGCGGTGCTGTCGGTGACGATGGCGGTGGGGGCCCGTCAGCTCGCGCGCCGCCAGGCGGTGGTCAGTCACCTACCGGCCGTGGAGGAGTTGGGCGGCATCGACGTGCTGTGCTCGGACAAGACCGGGACACTGACGCAGAATCGGCTCGCAGTGGCCGAGCCGTGGTGCGCTCCGGGCGTCGAGGTCGACGAATTGTTGGGGGTGGCGGCGCTCGCGTCGCGTGCCGAAGACCGGGACCCGATCGATTTGGCAGTGCTCGACGCCGCGCAGACCCCAGCGCGGTCGGCCCGGCCGGGTCGGACGTTCAGCCGTTCGATCCGGTCGTCAAACGCACCCGGCGCGGTCGTGCAGACTGCCGCCGGCAACCGGATCCGGGTCACCAAGGGCGCTCCCCAGGTGGTCACCGCGCTCTGCCCGACGGGTCGGCCGTCGACGCTGCGAACGATCAGGTCGAACGGTTCGCGGCCACGGGTACCGGTCCCTGGGCGTCGCCCGGACCACGGACGACGCCACCTGGCAACTGCTCGGCGTCCTGCCCTTGGCCGACCCACCCCGCGAGGATTCGGCCGCCACGGTCGCGCCGCACGTGAGCTCGGCGTTCAGGTCAAGATGGTCACCGGGGACCAGGTCGCGATCGGCAGGCAGATCGCCAGGGAGGTCGGCATCGGCGACCACATCCTGGCCGCCGACGCGCTCGGTGACGACGGGGACCAGCACTCGGACCGCCAGTCCGCAATGGTCGAACAGGCCGACGGCTTCGCGCAGGTCTTCCCCCAGCACAAGTACCGGATCGTGCAACTTCTCCAGCAGCGCGGGCACATCGTCGGCATGACCGGCGACGGCGTCAACGACGCTCCCGCACTCAAACAGGCCGACGCCGGGATTGCCGTGTCGGGATCGACCGACGCGGCCCGGGCAGCCGCGGATGTGGTGCTGCTCGCGCCGGGGCTGTCGGTCATCGTCGACGCCATCCGTCGAGCGCGGGAGATCTTCGCCGGATGACCAGCTACGCCATCTACCGGATCGCCGAGACGATTCGGGTGCTGCTCCTGATCAGCCTGGCGATCGTCGTGTTCAACTTCTTCCCGGTCACCGCCGTGATGGTCGTGCTGCTCGCCGTCCTGAACAACGGCGCGATCCTCGCCATTGCCTACGACCATGTTCACGGTGCGTCCAACCCTGCCGCATTGGCAGATGCGGTCGGTACTCGTCCTCGCCACCGCCGCGACGCCGAGCGAACCCGACGGGTCGAAGTCGGGCGCTGGTCATGCGACGATCTCGAAGGGCGGGGCCGGCAACGTCGGACACACCCCGGACGAGCCGTAGTGTGTGCAGGTGCTCGGTTTGCCCGATGTCGTCACCGCGTGCCTGTTCGATTTGGACGGCGTGCTCACCGAGACGGCGTCCGTGCATGCGGCGGCGTGGGAGGAGACGTTCGACGCGTTGCTCCGGGACCACGCGGACCGAACCGGCGAACGGTACCGTCCCTTCGATCGCGTCGCGGACTATGACGCGTATGTCGATGGGCTGCCCCGGGAGGACGGGGTACGTGGCTTTCTCGCATCACGCGGGATCACCCTGGACGAGGGCGAACCGGACGACCCGCCCGACGTGTGCACCGTGCACGGGGTGGGGAATCGCAAGAATCAGGCTTTCCTGCAACGCATCGAGGACGGCGGTGCCGAGGCCTATCCCGGCTCGGTGCGGTATCTGCAAGCGGCCGACCATGCGGGCATCGCACGCGCGGTGGTGTCCTCGAGTGCGAACTGCCGCCTCATCCTGGAAGAGACCGGCATCGCCGGTTTCTTCACCGTTCGCATCGACCGACGGGTCGCCGTCGAACGTGAGTTGCGGGGCAAACCCGAACCCGACACCTATCTGGCGGCCGCGGACGACCTCGGTGTGACCCCCGCGCACGCCGCGGTGTTCGAGGATGCGCTGGCCGGCGTGGCGGCGGGGCGCGCGGGCAGGTTCGGCTACGTCGTGGGTGTGAACCGGACCGATCAGGCGAGCGCCCTGCGAGACCACGGCGCAGACCGGGTGGTCGCCGACCTGGCGGATCTGCTGGAGCCATGATGATCCGTGACCCGGCGTTCGGCGCCGAACCCTGGTGCATCCGTGAACGGCATCTGAACCTCGAGGTGCTGGCACAGACCGAGTCGGTGTTCGCGCTGTCGAACGGGCATGTCGGCCTCCGCGGCAACCTCGACGAAGGCGAACCCAGCGCCCTGCCCGGTTCGTACGTCAACGGGGTGTACGAACATCGGGACCTCCCCTATGCGGAACCCCGCTACGGCGACCCCGAGTCCGGCCAGTCGCTGGTCAACGTCGCCGACGGCAAGCTGATCCGTCTGCTCGTCGATGGCGCTCCGTTCGATGTGCGCACCGGTGAACTCGAAAGTCGCACGAGCGAACCCTCGACCTGCGGGCGGGCACGCTGACCCGCACGGTTCACTGGCGGTCACCGACCGGTCGGCTGGTGCGAATCTCCAGTGTCCGGATGGTGCTCGTTGACCCAGGACTCCCTGGCGGCCATCTCCTATGAAGTCGAGGCGCTCGATGGTCCTGCCCAGATCGTCGTGCAGTCCGAACTGGTGGCCAACGAGGAGCTGCCCCTGCCCGAGAAGGATCCGCGAGCGGCCATGCCGCCCGATGGCCCCTTGCTGGAAGAACAGTCCCACGCCGAGGGCACCAGCGGCTATCTGGTGCACCGGACCGAACGATCCGGGCTGAGGATCGCGGCGGCGATGGACCATGAGTTCGATGAAGAACGTGACCTGGCCCTCTCGATTGCACGCGAGACCGACGAAGTTCGTTTCACGGCCGCCACGTCGCTGGAGCAGGGCGAGTCGTTTCGGATTCTCAAGTTCATCGCCTACGGCTGTTCGGCAGAACGCTCGTCGGTGGCCCTGGCGGACGAGGTCGTCGGCGTGATCACCGCCGCCCGCCAGACCGGATGGGACGGGCTCTTGAAGGCCCAACGCAGCTTCCTGGACGAGTTCTGGGATCACGGCGACATCGAGGTCGAAGGTGACCCCGCGATTCAGCAGGCCGTCCGGTTCTCGCTGTTCCACATCCTTCAGACCACCGCGCGGGCCGACGGCAACGCCATACCCGCCAAGGGCCTCACCGGCAACGGGTACGACGGTCACTCGTTCTGGGACACCGAGAGCTTCGTGATCCCGGTCCTGCTCTGGACGACTCCCGAAAGCGCCGCCCGTCTGCTGCGTTGGCGCCACGCCACGTTGCCGGCGGCCCGCCGGCGGGCCCGACAGTTGAACCTCGCCGGTGCGACCTTCCCGTGGAGGACGATCAACGGCGAGGAATGCTCCGGCTACTGGCCGGCCGGCACCGCCGCGTTCCACATCAACGCCAGCGTCGGCGATGCGGTTCGCCGCTACGTGGACGCCACCGGCGACGACGAGTTCAGTGCCGGCGAGGGCCTGGAGCTGCTGATCGAAACGGCGAGGCTGTGGCGGTCCCTCGGTCATCACGACGCGGCCGGCCGGTTCCGGATCGACGGGGTCACCGGACCGGACGAGTACAGCGCCGTGACGGACAACAACATCTACACGAACCTCATGGCGGCCCGGAACCTGATCGGTGCCGCCGACGCCGCCGAACGCCATCCCCGTCACGCCTGGGAGTTCGGCGTCGACGAAGAGGAAATGGCTGCATGGCGCGACGCCGCCGCGGCGATCCATCTTCCCTTCGACGACGACCTCGGCATCCATGCCCAGTCCGACGGGTTCACCCTTCACGAAGTGTGGGACTTCGAAGGCATGCGGGCCGACCAGTATCCGCTGATGTTGCACTTCGCCTACTTCGATCTGTACCGCAAGCAGGTCGTGAAACAGGCCGATCTGGTACTGGCGATGCACCTGTGCGGCGACGCGTTCACCGCCGAGCAGAAGGCACGGAACTTCGCCTACTACGAACAGCTCACCGTCCGTGACTCGTCGTTGTCGGCGTGCACCCAGTCGGTGATGGCCGCAGAGGTCGGTCACCTCGACCTGGCCTACGACTACCTGGTCGAATGCGCGCTGATGGACCTCGGCGACCTCGAGCACAACACCCGCGACGGATTGCACATCGCCTCGATCGCGGGCACCTGGATCGCGCTGGTGGCGGGATTCGCCGGCATGCGCGACCACACCGGTTCGCTCACGTTCCGACCGCAACTCCCCGAACGCATCACCGCGCTCCGCTTCACCCTTGTGGTCCGCGGGGGCCGGCTCACCGTCGAGATCGATCCGTCGACCACGCGCTACGCCTACCAGGGCCCCGAAGAGTTGTGCTTCTCACACTACGACGAGTCGGTCACCCTGATGGACGGGGAGAGCATCAGCCTGCCGGTCACGCGGACACGGGCCGGGCCAGCACCCAGCCAGCCCGCCCGGCGCGGACCGGGCCAGAATCTCCGCCGACCCGAACCGGTCCCCCGGCGACGCGCCACCGATGTCGCCGGCACCGCCTCCTACCCGGAACCCAGGTAACCCCCGACACGTCTTGTCACACGGCCGTGCGCGCAACGGGCTCAGCGCACCAGCGCCAGCGCACGATCCCTGGTGACCCGCGGCGGCGCGGTGGTGTCGATGGGCGCGGCACCGGGCCACGGGTCGGCGCGCGCGGCGAGCACCCGGGCCACGTCGATGTCGGCGTCGGAGGCCCCGTGTTCGTGCCGACGTCGCTCCATGCGGGCACGGGTGGTCTCCGGGTCCACCTCACAGCGCAGCTCGATCAGCTCCGCGGCGGTGTCGCCGGCGAGCTGCGCGGCTTTCCGGCGTTGCACGTCCGAGGTCCAGGACGCGTCGAGGATCGTGGGGACCCCCCGCTCCAGCAGCGTGCGGGCCCGGTCGCGAAGCTGGTCGTAGATCGCCGCCACCGCGTCCGGCTCGTAGAGCCCCTGGTCGATGTCGGCGGCCGCGGCGATGGTCTCGGACAGCCCGGCGCGTTGTTTGCGGAGCACGTCGCTGGACAGCACCGGCCAGCCGGTCGCCGCGCCGAGCGCTTCGGCGAGGGTCGACTTGCCACTGGCCGGCAGACCGCCGATCAGGACGAGCCGGGGCCGGTGCGCTTCGAGTTGGGCGCGGGCGAGCTCGAGCAACTCGCCCATTTCGACGGCGGCAGGTTCATCGCCCTGGGCGGCGCGCAGTCCTGCGACCTTGGCGCGCACCAACGCCCAGTAGGCGATCGCGTGTTCCACCAGCGGGGTCGGCAAGGTCGTGCCGGCGAATTCCTCGTACCAGCCGCGGAACGCGTCGCTCTCTTCCGGCCGGCCCAGGCGGCGCAGATCCATCATCAGGAACGCCACCTCTTCGGCCACGTCGACGTGGCGGAACCGGGCGTCGAACTCGATGCAGTCCAGAATCCGTGGCCCGTCGTCGAGCCAGAAGATGTTGTCGGCGCGCAGGTCCCCGTGACCGTCGACGTAGTGGTGGTGGCGGGTCCGCTCTTCGTACAGGCCGCGGCGGCCCGCCAGCCACTTCCGCACCCGTTCGGTGACCTCCGACAGCACGTCCGGGTCCACCGAGTGGGATCTGAGCTGGGCGAGCTCCCGTTCCCAGCGTTGCCGGACAGCCGACCACGATCCGTTCGCGGTGATCTCGGGGCCGCGGTCCGCTCCGGCATGGAAATCGGCGAGGCGCCTCGCGATGTCCCGCAGGGCCGGGCGCACGTCGGCTCCCGCGTCGATCATCGCGGTGAGCTGACGGTCCGCGGGCAGGCGCCGCATCACGACGCACGCGTCGCGCGCTCCGTCGCTACCGGGCAGGGGGCGCTCGTCGACGCCGAGATACACGTCAGGTGACAGACGCCGGTTCAACGCCACTTCTTGTTCACAGTCCGCGAGGCGTGCCTCGAAGGTGGTGAAGTCGCAGAAGTCGGTGACGACGGGTTTGCGGAACTTGTGGACGCGGTCGTCGGTGAGCACCAGCGTGGAGATGTGCGTCTCGATGATCTCGTCGCCCGCGGCAACCGCATTTCGGGTCGGGTCCGTGACCAACGCCATCAACCCCTCGTCATCTGTGCCTGACTGGCACCTCAAGTATGGGGCACGGTGTCGGCAACAAGTGGATCCCGGCTCCGAGGAGGAGCCGGCGGTCACGTCGAACGGCTGATGAGGACCATCGTCTCGTCGAGCGTGGCGGGTTCCTCGGTGATCGAAGCGTGCTCGGCGAGGGAGCCCAGGACCCGGTGGACTTCGCCACTGTCGGTGCCCGCGACGCGGACGTCGCGACCCGCGAGCCCCACGGCGAGGCCGCGGTCGGCCAACGTGTTGAAGGTGACCTGCCAGTCCTCGGACTGCACCACCACGGCCCGCCGATCACCGATGATGGCACCGGTGGTGCCTTCGGCGACGACGCGTCCGGCGGCCATGATGACGAGGCGGTCGCACTGGTCGGCCTCCTGCATGTAGTGGGTGGTGACCAGCACGCCGGTGCCCGAAGCGACCTGTTGATGGATCAGGTCCCACAGCCGCGCCCGGGCGAGCGGGTCGACCCCGGAGGTCGGCTCGTCGAGCACCAGCAGCGACGGCGCGTGGCCCAGCGCCGCGACGAACGCGAGACGGCGCTGCAACCCGAGACCGATGTCGCTGACGAGCCGGTGCCGTGCGGCCCGCAGATCAGCGGGGAGCAGCTCGTCCGGGGACGCGCCGAACGCGGCGGCGGAGAAGCGGAGGTTCTCGTCGACCGTCATGTCGCGGTACAGGCCCAGGCCCTGGGGGACGTAGCCGAGTCGGCGGCGTTGCCGCCGCGACGGCGTGGCGCCGAAGAGCTCGACGGATCCCGCACTGGGCCGGAGCAGCCCGAGCAGCATGCGGATGAGGGTGGTCTTGCCGGCCCCGTTCGCGCCGATGAGCCCCACGATCTCGCCGGGTCCGACGGCCAGGGTCACGTCGTCCACCGCGGTGAACGAGCCGAAGCGGCACGTCACCCCGGTCGCGCCGACCAGCGTGGCGCTGACCGTGGCGGTCACGCCGGCACCCCTTCGGGCTGCGTCCGCCTGCCCCGGTCGAGCATCAGGGCGATCACGGCGGCTTCGAGGTCGATGTCGACGTGATCTCCGCGCGCGGACCCGTCGGGGAACCATTCGAGGAACCGCCTGCCGTGGCGCCAGGAGTTGTGCGGATCGGACGGCTCGTCGACGCGGCGGATCTCGCCGGGTACCGCGGCGACGACGTCGTCGAGCGAACCCTGGGCGAGCGTCGCTCCCCGGTCGAGCACCAGGATCGACGGGCACCGTTCGGCTTCGTCCAGATAGCAGGTGGCCATCGCGACGACCACGCCCGCGGCGGCTGCTTCGGCGATCATGCGCCACAGCTCGACGCGGCTGACCGGATCGACGCCGGTGGACGGCTCGTCGAGCAGGAGCACGTCCGGCTGGTGCAGGACGGCCAGGACGAAGCCGAGCTTGTGGCGCATCCCTCCGGAGAGGTCCCGGGCGAGGCGGGTCGCCACGTCGGCGAGCCCGGCACGTTCGAGCAGCTCGGCGCGGCGCGCGCCGATCGCGGCGCGGGTCATGCCGTAGCAACCGCCGACGAAGGAGATGTTCTCGTCGACGGTGAGATCCCCCCACGCGCCGGACGTCGCCGGCATCGACCCCAGGCGCTGCTTCGGCGGGCGCCGGACCGATCCGGTCGTGGCCGGGACCGTGCCGGCCAGGCAGTGCAGCAACGTGGACTTGCCGGCACCGTCGCCGCCGACGATCGCGGTGACCGTCCCCGGCTCGAGCTCCAGGGAAACGTCCTCGAGTGCGACCAGGCCCTGGACGCTGACCCCGACCCTGTCGAGCCCGTAGTTCACGACGACGTCTCGGCGCCGACCGGTTCGGCCGCGCCGGATTCGGTCCGCTCCGATTCGCCGATGTTGGGCGCCAGGTCCCGCCGGAAGCGCAGGATCGCGGCGGTGAGCACCACCACGGCCATCACGACCAGAATCGCGATCTCCGGACCACACCGCCGAGAACGGCGCACCGCGCAGCATGATCCCCCGGGTGAGGTTGATGAAGTAGGTCAACGGGAGGACGTAACCGATCCAGCGGACGCTCCACGGCATCGCCGAAAGCGGGAAGATCATCCCCGAAAGCAGGATCTGGGGCAGCAGGATCATCAACGCCGTCTGGATGGCCTGCCCCTGGTTCTGCGCGGTCGTCGAGATGAGGACGCCCATGCCGAGGACCACCAACAGGAACACCGCCGAGCCCAGACCGAAGGTCAGCACCGAACCGTTGAACGGGACGCCGAAGAGCACCACGCCCAACACCGTGACCACGATCATGTCGACCGCGGCGATCACGAAGTACGGGGCGATCTTGCCGATGATCACGTCCGAAGGCTTGAAGGGCATCACCGCGAGCTGTTCCAACGTGCCGGTCTGGCGTTCGCGGACGAGTCCCAGGCTGGTGATGATCGTGCCGATGAACGCGAGGATCAGCCCGATCAACGCGGGCACCATCACCCACGACGTCGTCAGGTCGGGGTTGAACAGCACGTTGGGCCGCACCACCTGCTGGGGTGCGCCCATGGTCGTCGCAACCACGTTCATCCGGGCGATCGCCGCGACCGAGGCCTGGGCGGTGAACAGCGACGAACCGTCGATGTAGGCCACCGTCGACGAGGCCGTGTCAGTACTCGACGCACCTTTCGCCGCAGCCGGCCCGGACGTGGAGAACGCGACCTGCGCCTTGCCGTCGCGCACGTAGGTCTGGGCGTCCCGGGCCGATCCGGACGTGTCGATGCTCGTGACGTCGAAGAGCTCCGGCAGCGCCTGGGCGACCGCCTCGGCGTTCGGGCCGCTCACCACGGTGGGTACCGACGTCACGTTGAAGTTGGCGGCGTAGCCGAACACGAGGAGCAGCACGATCGGCAGCGCAATCAACATCGTCATCGTGCGTCGATCCCGCCGAAGCTCCCGGAACTCCTTGACGACCATGGCCCACACGGCGGTCAAGCTACGAACCGCCGCCGGGGAAGTCAACGGCCGATGCGGCCCGCGCCGGGTCCGGATGCCCGGCGGGGTGAGCGCAGCTCAGAGTCGGTCGGCGGGATAGCCGGCGTAGGACTCCTTGAAGACCCCCGAGTGGAGCAGCACGACGGCGGCCGGATCGTTCGTGTCCGCGTCGGTCAGCGTGCTGCGGACCCAGTAGGACTCGGTGCGGCGACTCTGGCCGAGCCCGACGACCTCACGGTCGATCCGGTAGGACTGGCCGACGAACAGCGGCCCGGCGATCAGGCGGATCTCGAGGTCCAGGAACAATCCGATCGCCGGACCCCGGACCGGGAAGTCGGTCCCCGACTTCTGGGCGAGCACGCTGATCATCTCGAAGGGCAGGATCGGCCGACCCCACGGGTTGGCATCCGAGGCATACCAGTCGCTCGGTTCGGTGATGGCGTCGAGCTTCTGGCGCAGCGAGAACGGGTAGAGCTCGCCGTTGGAGCTTTCGAAATCGACCGAGGCGGTGGCCGTTGCCTTCGATCGCATGCCGAGCTCGAGCTGATCGACGATGAACAGCTCGCCGGGGTCGCCGAGCCGGCCGAGCCGTTCGCCGAGCGCGGTCTGAACCGTCGGGTCGACCGACGCGGTGCCGCGCAGCACGACGCTGCCGTCGGGCTTGGACGCTTCGATCGTGCCCGAACCCGGCCCCGTGGAGGTCAGCGATGCGGTCACCTCCTCACCCTCGACGACCATGGTGGAGAAGTGGGCGCTGATGCACCCGGTTTCGAACCAGCGACGACCCCACAGTGCGCACGCCAGCGGGTCGAACTGTGAGAAGTGGGTCGGTGCCTCGATGGGAGCGCCGCTGAGGCCGAGGCCGCCCGCGGTCGTTTCGTCGTGCAGGCTGGCGTGGCCGCCGAAGGTCTGCTCGGCGAGCAGCTGGCGAGGTCGACGTGCCGGACCGGTCAAGGTGAGCGGGGTGGCGAAGGCGGAGCTGTCAGTGGATCCCGTCGTCGAAAGGTCCGGGACGTTGGCCATCAGCTCGATGCGGGTCCCGTCCGGGTCGGTGATGTAGATGAACTCGGGCGCGTCCTCGCCGTCACCGAGGACGGTGCGCGTGTGGCGGTGCACGGTGCCACCGGCGGCCTCGACGGCTCCGGTGAGCTCGTCGACGTCGTCGACGCGGAACGACAGATGGGTGAAGCCGAGCTCGTTCATCGCCTTGCGCCGCCCGTCGCCGACGGTTTCGACGTCGACCCATTGCAGCAGTTCGATCCGCACGTCTTCGCGACGCAACATCGTCGAGCGGAACGCTCCGGACTGCTCCATGGTCGCGGCGACCTCGTCGTCGTGGAAGTCGAGCGCGTAGAGCTGGGAGAACCCGAGCACGTCACAGTAGAAGCGGCGTGACCGGTCGAGGTCGGTGACACAGATGCCGATGTGGGAAAAGCCTTGCAATGCCATGGGGATCTCCGGGTTGCACGCGAGCCGGTTGGTGGGTGACTGCGCCCACATTCTCGCCGAGTGCCGCGGACTTGACGCGCCTGGGCGGACCGGGAAGGCTCTGGACCCGTGGGCGACCTGGGTGAGGACACGGCGGTACGGGACTGCGGCGAAGGACGATACGACCAGCGTCAGTCCGGCTGTTCCTGAGGGATCAGCAGCAGTGCGCCGAACAAGAAGCACACCCCGCCGACGAACGTGCCGAGGTTGTCGAGCTTCAAGCTTGCGATGTGGCCAGTCGTTGGGATCGTGTAGGCACCGATCGCCGAGATGGCGAAGGCGATCGAGCCGACCATGTTGAGCATTGCCACCGACCAGGTCAGATCGCGGGGTCGCCAGTTCAGCCACGGGTGTTTCACATCTGCGAACACGAGCGCACTGGCGATGAGAAAGGCGAGACACCCGCGGGCGTCCGGGGTCCAGACGCGTCGGGCCGCCTCGGCAGCGGTCAGGCTCTGATCCATCGCGAAGAACGTGCTGACGTTGAACATGAGCGTGCCGATGAACTGGACCGTGCCGGCCCACCATTCGGGTCGGTCGACGCTGCGGACCCGGGTGCGCCAACGCACCGACGTGCGAGGACGCGCATCGGGGCGGATCACCCCGGATGAGAGCAGCACCTGCAGCAGCGCGGCCAACGTGAAGAAGATCGATCCCACGAAGAAGGTGATGCCGTCGGCCGCGGGACCAACGGCATCGACGTACCAGGGGACTGCGCCGACGATGAAGCACGACGACCCGACCATGAACGACGCCGCGACCTGCCAGTCGGCCCTCCCGGGCTCCCACCACTTCGTCTTCGGCCCAGGTCCGGCCGCGCCGCCATCACTCACCGCCAAACGGTAGCGGCCCGAGCTCGACGCCGAGCCCCCTGACACCCGGCGGTCCGCTCGACTTCTCCATGAACGGACCCGGCCGTGACGCTGACCGGACGCCACGGCCGATGCGGTCTCACGAATTGGCCGCGCCGGGGCCGCTGCGGTCGCACGGACCGCCGATGCGGGCGTAGGCGCGCATGGTGAAGGTCCCGGTGAACTTCCGCTCGGCAACCAGGTGATAGTCGCCACCCAGGATCGGGCGGTCGGTGGGGGCGCGGTCGAAGGTGAGGATCAGGGTGGGCTGCCGGCGGATGAGCTCCCGCCCGACCGCCGAGGCGGAGCGATACCAGTGCGGGTCGTTGACACCGGACACCTGGTGCACGGACGGGGGCGCGTGGTGGGCGATGTTCTCGTCGACGAGGCCGCGCAGATCGATGATGCGCACATCGGGTCGTTCGGCGCCGATCAGGCCGATCTCACTCGTGGCGATCGTCGACCCGGACGGTGCGCAGGCGGCCATCGCGGGTTCGGCCACCCAGATGGAGCTGAGTCCGAGGCCGCCCTGGCCGATGAGCGACGCGTCGGAGATCCCGTGGCCGAGCGCGGCGACGGTGTCCCGGTAGCGCAGCAGCCCGGCGGCGCTGGCGACGGCGATCACCCCGATCAGCCCGATGCCGAGCGCGGTTTCGGGAACCGGGAGCCGTTTGGCGATCGCCGTTGCGCCCATAGTGACAAGGAGCACCACAGGTACGACCATGACGGCGACGAAACGGGGTCGATAGCCACCGGTGCCGCCGGAGACGAGCACGAAGACGACCTGGGCGGCGACGAGCACCGAGGCGTAGCGGCGGGCGGGCGACCAGGTTCCGTCGGGGCCGGGCAGGAACGCGGCGCCGAGGGCGATCGCCGAGCCCACGGCCGCCAGGACGGTCAGCCCGGGGATCTGCCAGTGGCCGCCCACGTTGCGCTGGAAGATGTGCCAGAGATACCGGCCACCGTCCCGGGCCGCAGCCGGTTGGGCGACGGACTTGGCGTAGTAGGTGTTGGGGAACACGTGGCCGTAGTAGACGAGGCGCGCCACGGTCAACGCGGCAGCCGTGCCGATCGGGACGAGTGCCCAACGAACCCGTGTCCACCGGGACACTTCGCGCTCGCGCCACCACGCGGCTGCGGCGAACACAGCGACGATCAGGGCGTTCTCCGGGCGCGTCAGGAAGGCGAGGGCGGCCACGGTCCCCGTCTTCCACGAAGCTTCGAAGGCCTGCCGGGAGAGGAACAGGTCGAGCAGCCAGAGCACCAGCCACACCGACATCGTGGTCTCCAGGGCGTCGCCGACGTTGTAGACGAAGGCCCAGCTCGTCGCGACCATCACGGTGGCCAGGATCTGCGCCCATGTCGGCAGGCTCACCCGACGGATCACGATCACCGCACGGTGCGCGGCGAGGTAGGTGAACACGAGCGACACCAGCTTCAGCTCGAACAGCTTCGCCCCACCGGGAAGCGCATCCACGACGACAGCGATGACGAGGTGGAGCGGGCTGGTGAATCCCTCCACCCGGTCACCGGGATTGAAGACCGGTCCGTGCCCGGTGGCCAAGTTGTGCGCGTAACGCAGCGTGATCAGCGGATCGTCGATCACGTGGCCGAACTGGGTGAGCGCCGCCAACGTGACCAGGCCGAACATCAGCGTCATCTGTGCACGTCGGCTCATGGAGTGGCTGTTCCCTCAGGGTGTGTGCATGGATCGCACCGACCGGTGACACCCGATGCGCCCGGGACCGACGAGGCTACCCCGACGTCACGGAACCCAACTGGACCCCCGCCCCCGGACGCGGGACGGAGTCTCAACCCTGGACGGTCATCCTTCGAGCCGACCTACCCGCCCACACCCCCCGCAAGTCCGAAGAGCCGCAATGACCGGTTGAACTCGCCGAGATCCCCAGATCCGCGGCGATCTGGGCCACCGGCTTCTCGCGCAGCCGAGCCAACTCGACTGCCCGACGACGGAACTCCTGTGGATGAGCAGCAGGCATTCGGACTCCTTTCAGAGACAACCACAGTCGCCTCAACTCAAGTGTCCGTCAACCCGGGGGACTTCCAGGTAGCCCTTCCATCCCCCGCGACAGTCCTCACAACTCGGCGACGGCCACAGGTGGCGACGCGTTGCCTCACATCATTCACGGCGGTTCGCTTCGAGTCGGTCATGGGTTGTCCGAGGGGCCGCGTGAATAGGGGAGCCCGACCGTCTCACTCGGACCTTGGGGTTCACGGCCTTCTTCTGACAGGGTGCCGATTCTCCTCACGCCGTACCGAATCTCGAATTCGTCGGGGCTGGTCACATGGCAGGTGTTGAGAATGGTCATTGCCAAGCGGACTGCAGACAACTCAAAGCGAAATCCACGAGACTGGTACATTCCATACTGAGTATGAATTATCAGGGTGTAAAGTGTATGAGTCGCTCGAGATGGTGGACCAACAGAGATCCATTCCATAAAGCGCGCCAACCTACCGGAATCCACGTCTTCGCGCTCGACCGTGAACCAAGCCGTTTTGCCGGTCAATTCCGACGCCATGGTCGGGGCGCCTCCGGACACAGGTTGCGACACAATAACGCCCCTCTGATCATGCAACGTTGTTGTTGCGGCCGCACACGAGCGGGAAATTATTTGGCGACGAATAGCACGGATTCGGAACCAACCACCATGGATCCAACTTACCAGATTTGAAGAAAGAATACAGTCGCCAAAGGTTTGAACCATATGAGTACACCTTTCGGCCATCCTTCGCACCCTTTCTGGCCTTATCTGCACCAGATTCACCATCGTTCTGTGATTGGCTAGACCCCCGGAGGGTCGGTGGGCACGGGTAGTACGAGGTCTTCCCTGCCCCGGGAAGCTGTTCGTTGGCGTGCGGGCACTTGGCGACGGGGCAGTGTGCTGGGCATTCGCTGCCGGTGCAGTTCTGCAGGTAGCCCTTGGAGGTGAGACAGGCCGGATTGTACGTGCCACTGCCGAATGTCTTACCGCAGATCAGCCCGGTCGGGTCGGATCCGTTGACCGGGTCGTTGCCGGTGTAGCCGTAGGCGGACAGGGTGGCCGTGAAGGCGGGGTCCCGGGTGAGGAATTGGCCGGTGGTCGGGTCGTAGTAGCGGGCTTGGAGGTAGATCAGCCCGGTCGGGTCGACCGGTTCGGAGTTGTACCCGAGTTGTGGGGGTGTGCCGGTCGTCGCGGTCACGTTGCCCCACGGGTCATACGACTGGGTCGAGGTCTGGTTCCCGGCACTGTCCGTGGACAGTCGCACCGAACCGGTCGCGTCCTGATGCAACCACACCTCCGTGGTCGTGCCACCGTTGGTGTCGAGTTGTTCACAGGGCATCCCATCAGGACCGTACACGTAAGAGAACGTCTCCCCACCCGCACGGTTGTCGCTGATCAACTCACCCACCCCAGACGGGTCATCCCAGGAATACCGTCGCCACCCCGTGCCCAGAATCATCCCGACCCGCAAACCCTCCGGATCATACCGGTAAGACCCACTCGGCGTGTTCGACGTCGCAAGCTCGCCGGCCACATTCCAACTGTAGTCCTTCGACCCGGCCGCGGTGCGCTGCCCATTCACGTTGTACGAGAAACCCGTCGCCCCTGACGGGTGTGAACCTCCGTCTCACCCCGCCGAGACCTCAGTCAGATCGAACCGACGACCGAGAACCGTGTCGAGCGTCACTGACCCAACACGCAACAGGGATGACGCGAGCCGCATTGCACGCGCGTGCAAACGAAGTTTGCTTCGATTCCCAAGGCCCTCCCACCCCGGCGGACCACAACGGTAAACCGAGTCGCCATTGCATCCACGGGTCCACCCCAAGACATCCATTCCAAATGGCGCTCCAACTTCGGTGCGTCTTCCTTCGATACCTTGATCGCGAGCCACATTTCTCCCAACTGAGGTCAGTCCGCCTCGGCGCCTTCGCTAGGGCATCGGGTCACAGAAATAGGCTCGTTGATGGCGCCGATTTCGCGTTTCCTTATGGGCGTCAATGCACTTCGGCCGCGCCTCTTATCAGCGCCCGTTTCACAAGGGTGACGTACACATCGATAGGGAGGAGCCTCTTGGCCGATAGACTAAGATAGATGTCAACGCCGCGATATACACCTTCGATGGCAAAAAAACCTGGCGGCCCTTGTGTCCGTATATCCATACCCGGCATTTTAGCCTTGATTTGTCCTTTGTTGGAAGGATCGGCTCTAGGACGGGAAGATCCGCTGACTCGCTGGTGCGTATCCAAGCTAAGAGAAACATTCCGGCTGCCAATCTTCCAGGTGCACCCGAGTTGCCCAATCGTAAGGTGGCTGTTCGATTTGCTGGAGACTGGGTAAACGCCCGACGGCAACCTAAGGTCTCCGGATTTGTCATCCCCAATTGTCGTGCAAGGATCGGGTGGTCGCCGCCTGACGGCGCCAGCCCCGCCCGTAACATTAGCGGAGGACGCTCCGCGGCCGATGGCGTTTTTCGCTGGCGCCTTGCCGCACGCGCTGGCCACGACCATGAGCGGGAAGATGAGGAGGGCCAAAGAGCAATCAAGGCGTCTATATCTCATTGAAGGATACCTCAGTAACGTTCAAAAGCCACCCGAACAGGAATACACAGCTTGCCCTCCTCTATTCAAAACTGCCGTGACACAGTTAAAGGTATTTTTAGATCTATTGGCGAGATCCTTGATTGTTTCAAAGCCCATCTGCCATCCAGGGCCCAACCCGAGTTCGGGAATATCATGCAATTATTCCCGCGAGTGTATTGACCAAATTAGTTCCACACCCAGTGCCGTGGTTTAGGTGGCAGGCTTCTGCAGCACTAATTGCATTGTCCGCTTGCATCGTCAAATTGAGGGCTCTCGTCACGGGTGCATTATCTTCAACCTCAGCCGCGAGCTTTGCGCATTGAAGCGATCCATTCTCTTGACCCCAAAGTTAATTGACATTAGAAAGTGACCTGTATGTACCTGTGGCCTCGTCGAGGATTTGCGCTTGCCGCTGGGAAAACGTGTGCCTCGTTGGCTTCAAGCTTGGACTGCTCCTTTCGGAGAAACTTCATTGCGGCATTGGGGCAAGCCCAAAGCCAGCTGTGCCAGCACAGCCCCGACGGGTCGGATCCGTTGACCGGGTCGTTGCCGGTGTAGCCGTAGGCGGACAGGGTGGCCGTGAAGGCGGGGTCGCTGGAGAGGAATTGTCCGGTGGTCGGGTCGTAGTAGCGGGCTTGGAGGTAGATCTAGCCCGGTCGGGTCGACCGGTTCGGAGTTGTACCCAAGTTGTGGGGGTGTGCCCGTCGTCGCGGTCACGTTGCCCCACGGATCATACGACTGGGTCGAGGTCTGGTTCCCGGCACTGTCCGTGGACAGTCCCACCGAACCGGTCGCGTCCTGATGCAACCACGCCTCCGTGGTGGTGCCACCGTTGGAGTCGAGTTGCTCACAGGGCATCCCATCAGGACCGTACACGTAAGAAGAACGTCTCCCCACCCGCACAGTTGTCGCTGATCAACTCACCCACCCCAGACGTGTCATCCCAGGAATACCGCCGCCACCCCGTGCCGGTGATCATCCCGACCCGCAAACCCTCCAGATCATACCGGTAGGACCCGCTCGGTGTGTTCGACGTCGCAAGCTCGCCGGCCACATTCCAAGCTGTAGTGTTTCGACCCGGCGGCGGTGCGCTGCCCATTCGCGTTGTACGAGATACTCGTCGCCCCCGACGGCGCGGCTGGCACAGTCCCGGCCGCTACCCGCCACCGACACCGGCGCAGACCAACACAACGTCCCATCCGCGCTGAACGCCTGCGCCGTGTCACCCACCGTGGCCAGATCCCCCGCCGGGTCATATGCAGAGTCAACGTGTTCGGCGCAGCCGGACTGGGCCGTCAACAGATGACGACGCATCACGAGTGCTTGTGGACCCCCTCCCGCACCAGTCCTGCCGCGGCCGATTGACCACGACCGAATACGGGACCATCATCACACCCCGCCGCCGAACGGGACGCCTGAACCCCACAACCAGCCTGTAACCGAAACGTGCGGCAGTCCCGAACACGAAGCAGCGTTCTACGCAGCCCACCAGACCGACCAGGCACTGGTTGGAAACCAATAGCCCGAGTCTGCATCAGGCCCGGGGCGGTTCACTGTCGCTATCGGCCCGGTTGAATCCCTCCCACGGTCCTACTGTTTCACTGACTTAACTAGTCCCGAATCTCTCAACAACTTAACAAGCTGAGGTACCTGACCTTTGTGCACTCCGCTCGGAACGCTTATCACGAGATTCCCATTCGCGTCGCTCTCAAAATCGGGCCTATAGCAGGCGTTCACATTAAGCCCTTCCTCCGTAAGCATCCATGAATTTAGATCGTTCATGCCTCTTCCTTGGGCAAATTGAGCCCAAACGACTGGGCGACGACCACCGCCTAAATCGATGAAGCCAGCCTTGGAATCAGTTGTCTGTGGCAGACTCCGAAGAGGATAGTCTCTGAACGTCGGTTCCCAACCGGATCGTGCCGAACATGAGGGGGTTAGCAAGAGGGCAACCAAAAGTACAATCGCTAATGGTAAGCCAAGGGTGCTACGTTTAAGTGCTTCGTGGCTCATCGCAGCCTCATTGTCTCAATCTCAATAACGAACGCCGTGAGTGTCCCGTGGATCGCCGCGGTAGAGCCACGACGCAATTAGCGAATAGTCTTCACCGCCGCCTGCCTTTCCAAAAGGGACCTCACTATGTCACTGAATACAGTATGCTGAGACACACTGAAGCTGAAGGGGTCGCTAGTGCATCCAAATCGATTCTTCTTTCGGATGGCCGCAACATCCACGTTGAATGAAAATGAGCGCATTGGGCCTTCTGTAGGTGTGAGCGAGTCAGAGCGGCCATTTATGATCTTATTTCCTCCAGGTGTAATTGTCAATGCTTCAGGCTCGATCGAGGGGTTCTAGATTGTTACCCTTAGGCGAGTTCAAGGGGTGACTGCAACACGGTGGGGTGTTGGGTCTCCACCGGTCAGAGCGTGATGGCAGCCGTGCTGGCTGCTGTTGACACGGCGCACCTGACCAGTGGAGGGTCCCGGCATGCCAGCCCAGCCGTTGACCGCGCCCGAGCGTGAGGAGCTCCGTGTCGGTGTTGAGCGATCCGAGACGAACGCGCAGATCGCCCGCCGGCTGGGTCGGCACCGGTCCTCGCGGCGCACGTCGAGCCACGGCTGCTGGCGAAGGACTCGCCGATGACGATCTCGCTCGAGTTGGCCCGCGGCATCCACGGTGTGACCGGCCGTGTGTCCCATGAGCGCATCTACCAGGCCGTGTACGCGCACGGCACCCGGGGCTTGGCGAAGGGTCCGCACGTCGGGCTGCACCGGCGCTGCCGGTGCAGCAAACACTGCCGGGCACCGGGAGAAATTGCGTCGAAGACCAGTCCGCTGGGCACGTTCAACCTCATCCACACCCGGCCCCCAGCCGCGGTCGGCCGTGTCGAGGTCGGTCACCTCGAAGGCGACCTCATCATCGGCGCCCGAGGCCGCTCGGCGATCGCGACCATCTTCGACCGTGTCAATTGGCATCTGTGGCTCGCGGATCTGCCAACGTGACCAGGCCGAACATCAGCGTCATCTGTGCACGTCGGCTCATGGAGTGGCTGTTCCCTCAGGGTGTGTGCATGGATCGCACCGACCGGTGACACCCGATGCGCCCGGGACCGAAGAGGCTACCCCGACGTCACGGAACCCAACTGGACCCCCGCCCGCGGCCTCTCACGACGCTCCGGCTCGCCGATGTGATCGTCGCCCATGAGCCACCAACGCTCCCGCGAGCTGCGTCCCCTCAAACAGTGCTTTCGCCGAGGCCGATCTTGTCGTACGAGCCAAGAGGCTCTTCCGAACCCAGCGGGGCGCGGTGCATTCAGTCGCCTCGAAGGTGTCGCAAGGGTGTTCCGAGGGCGCGTAGTGCGGAATCAGACGGCGGTATCACGGTCAGAACATCCGTCCCACTCGACTTTGCAGACGAAATCCAGGTCTCATGCCCATTTGCACGGCCAGGCACAAAGACCACGTCGCCGCGTTCAGATTCGACGAACCATCCACCAAATAGCCAACTTTTCGGCCGACCGGAACGATATATTCGAGCCCCATCTATCGGAAACTGTACCGAATTAAGGCCCCACATTCTGAAGATAAACAAGCCATCACATGTCGACACCTGCTTTGGCGTCGAAAATAGGCATAGTGCAGTCCACACGATAGACGACATTGTCATCGGTGCGATGACAATCAGGCTGAAGCCAAGGGTATACAATACCAAGACAAATGCTGTGGACATGAACCCGGGTAGGACGCGAGTAAAGTAGTAGACACGCCCAACAGCTACCGTCGTGTTTAAACGCGAAAGGCCAGCGGACAAGGCTCGTTCCTCAATATATCGGCGGCAGAGGTGCGCCACTCGCGTCTTGGTTCGGAGAGACACCCCCACTTCCATAACCACCGCCAGAATTTCGCTGATATCGGGTCGGGGGGGCACCGTCACCGCATCCAAATGCCCTTGACAGGACATCATATACCACGTCGGACCATGAATAGTATTTAAAGTCCAGCGCCATGTACGTCACGGAACCTAAGGGCTCCGCTTCCGCACCGCCCCCGACTATTAGCGTCGCGTCGGCGCCATGTTTGAAGATGCACGACTCCAAGCTGCCACCGGCCCCCGCACCCAGATGCACTGTCGCGCAACCCTGTGCCCCCGACAGGTCAGACACCGATTCGGCGCTGCTCTCGACGAGAGCTCCTGCGAAGCTCGCTTCCGAGGTCCCATATCCGCCACCCGCCAGCACAAGGAATCCTGAGTGAAACCCGTCGATCACGAAGCAAGCGGCCCCTTCAATCGAAAGGGCGGCGCTCACAGGACGCGCTGAGACACGCACCCATCACGAGGAGTCCAGTCGGGTCGGAGCCGTTGACCGGGTCGTTGTGCGCGTACCCGTATCTCGACCCGGTGATCGTAAACATGGGGTCGGGGGTGGTGAACTGGCCGGTGGCAGGGTCGTAGTAGCTCCGTGACGGTAGTCCCACGAAATTGAATGCTAGCAAGGCGGTACTCAGATCCCCGACCGATCCGAGGAGTCATCACGCGGCGGTCGTCCTATATGGGATACTGCCGACACATCGGCCGGTCGAGCGTCGAAGAACCCAGCGTCGAAAACCCGATGGGCGTCCCGCTTCCGAACCCGCATGAACAAGAACGACCCGTCGTTGCGCTCGATACGTAACAGTGATGGCGCTCACCGAAATTCCCCAGGTGTGCTCGTCGAATTTCCTCACCTGTGTGGCGTGGTCAAGTTAGCGGGTTGGCGGGTGCCGGTGGTGGTGCGGCGGAGGGTGTCGGTGCGGGCGTGGTGGTCGCGGAGGCGGTAGCTGTCGCCGTCGAGGTTGACGACGACGGAGCGGTGGAGGAGCCGGTCGAGCATGGCGGCGGCGACGGTGGTGTCGCCGAGGATCTCGCCCCAGGCGGCGACGCCGCGGTTGGTGGTGATCACGATCGAGGTTTTGCAGGTAGCGCTGGGAGACGACTTGGAACAGGGCGGAGGCGGCTTCGCCGGGCAGCGGGAGGTAGCCGAGTTCGTCGATGACGAGCAGGGTGGGGCCGGCGAAGAAGCGCATGGTGTAGGCCCAGCGTGCCTTCGATCGCGGCGCGGTGGCAGCGGGCGGCGAGGTCGGCGGCGGTGGTGAAGTAGGTGCGGTAGCCGGTCTTCGGCGGCTTGGCGGGCGAGGCCGACGGCGATGTGGGTCTTGCCGACGCCGGGTGGTCCGATGAGCAGCACGTTGGTGGCGGTCTCGAGGTAGCGGCAGGTGGCGAGCTCGGCGAGCAGGTGCGCGGTCGACGCCGGGTTGGGCGTCGTAGTCGAAGTCCTCGAGTGGGGCCGGGGTGGGCAGGCGACGCGAAGCGCAGCCGGCCGGCGAGGCGGCGGGCTTCGGTGGCGTCGACCTCGATCGCGAGGAGCCGTTCGAGGGTCGCGGTCAGCGATCAGCCCTTCGGTCTGGGCCTGCGTCGAGCACGCGCGGGCAGCGCTTCGGCGCTGGCGGTGAGTTTGAGGTCGGCGAGGTGGCCTCGCAGCTGTTGGTAGACGCTGGCCGCGGCGGCCGTGGCTGGTGTCGTGTGGTGGTCATGGCAGGGTGTTCCTTTCGTTGGCGGCCTGGGCGTAGCGGGCGAGGTCGATGACGGTCCCGTCGGGTGCGGTCGGGTGGTCGCCGGTGAGCGACCGCGGCGGCGCTCGGTGCGGCGGGCCCGGGCGGGATGCGCTCCTTGCGCCGGTGCGGCGGCGGCGTCGGTGAACCGCGGCGAGCGCGGCGATGTTCGAGCGCGGTGACGTGGCCGTGGTCGCGCGACGATGCACGCCGGCGCCGTCGGCGGCGAGGCGGTGGCGGGCGATCACGATCCCGGCGGCGGTGGCGATGTCGATGGTGTGTGGCGCCGAGCCGTGCGGTGACGGTCACCGTCGCGCGGGCGAGTTCGGGTGGGACCGAGTAGCGGTTCCCGCGGAACGCGACCAGCGCCCTTGCGCGGTGACGCGTGCGCTCGACGGTCGATCGTGCCGGGAACGGCGACCGGCGGCACGGGCGCAGCCGTTCGCGTCGCGGCATGGTCGCCGACCGTGTCGCGCGGTCGTCGATGACGCGTTGGCGGGCGTCGAGCCGGGTCACGCACAGCCGGTCCAGCGACGCCTGGGCCTGTTCGACGGTGACGTCGTCGGGCAGGGTGCGCCACCAGCGTTGCGCGGCGGTGTGGTTGGCCTTCTCCACGACGCCCTTGCGGTTCCCGTGCCGGGGCGGGCAGATCGCCACCTGACACGCCGTAGTGCTTGGCGACCGCCGGCGAACGATCGCGGTGATCCGGCCCGTGGCCGGGTGGCAGACGGTGGCCATCCGGTCGAAGCGCCACACCCTCGGTCAGCCCGCCCAGGGCGCGGGCGATCCGGTCCAGGCCGTCGATCAGATGCGGCTGGTCCATCGACTCGGCGAGCACGACCCCGCCACTCGCCCCGAGTGCGCCAGCGCGCCGACCAACAGGAACGCCTTGGACGCCCCAACCCCACGCGCGCGGGCGGGTCGGGCAGCTCGACCCAGTCCCACTGGGTCTCCTCACCCGGCGGGTGCTCGATCACCGCGACCGGCCGGTCCTTGGCCGGCGCGGCACGCCTCGCACGCCGGGCGCAGCCCCCGGGCCCGGATCTGGCGGGTCAACGTCTGGATAGCTCGGTCGAAGCCCGAGCGGACGAGCTCGTCGAACAACGTCATGGCCCACAGATGCGGATCCTCGACCAGCCGGGCACGCACATAGTCGACGAACCGCTCGAACCGTCCGTCGCCGGCCGCGGGCCCGTTCGCCGGCGACGCGGTCGCCGGTCAGATACGCCCGGATCGTCTTGCGGTCATGGCCCAGATGCCGGGCGATCGCCGAGATCGTCCAGCCCCTCGCGTGGAGCGCGTGAGCGTCCACATCGTCCTCCCGTGTGAGCATGAGACAGGGCTCCCTTCGTGCTGGTGGTGGTCAGAGACCGTCAGCCTTCGAGGGAGCCCCACCCCATGTGGTGGAGCCCCACGGGTGGGGAATTTCAGTGAGCAGCTCTGGGGAGATTCACCTGAGCGCCGTCAACAGCACGGAGCCACAGAACACCTGACACCGCCTCACGCAATCCACACCGTTCCTTTGTACTCAAAACTTCGCCAACCCCAGCCCAACTGGCCCGCTCGCACGGCCGCCACACGTAATCCTGCCCAACCCGCGAGAGCTGACCCCATTCGGTGAGGCCGATCCCGTAGAGCTTCGACTCGAGCGCATCCCACGATGACCGACGACCACGCGGGCCGGACGAGGAGAGTGACGGCACCAACCCGCAAGTTACGCCTCGACCCTTTGAAGGCCTCGGCCACAACAAACGCCACAATTGCGCACCTTCAGGCAGCGAAGAACCCCCAGCGAGCGCAAACGAAACCATGGTGATGAGCCATAGGATTGGCTTGAGCGGAAATAGAATCCGCCGCCTCCACCAATAGCGGTGAAAATCTCTCGGGACTTGGCTCACCAGTTCAGTAGAGCCTTCCTTGTCACCCATTTCCCGAAAGTCGAGGATCGAGGTTCCAAACGTAGGGTCCCTTGTACGGCGCAACCGGGCCACAAGGCGGAACTGTCGGTCGATTCGGTGAACCCTCACCGCTGGAACAGAACATCCGCAGGCAGTCCAGCAGGCCTGGAAGTGACCCGTCCCCACCGGTCCGAGATACCTGGGACGCGAGTTCTGACGCTCCGGGGGGCGCACCGGGCATTCCGCCTCCAAGCATCGTCACTGCACAGCCCACCGTGCCTCGATCACCTCCAAGTACCTGCATGCCCGAGTTGTCCCGGACGACCTTTGGCGCTGCAGATGGGGTCGGTGACGGCCCGTGCGCTTGCGCCCAAGATGCCGCGTAAAGAGTATGAGCCATGTGATGACCACCCTTCGCCGCGAAGTCCACCACCGAGCCGACCGCATCCCAAACTGACTTCCGATGGCCACAGGTGCTAAGCCCGGTCGGGTCGGATCCATTGATGGGGTCGTTCGCTGCGCAGCCGTACGCGGAGAGGGTGGCGGCGAACAGCGGGTCGACACTCAGGAATTGTCCCGTGGCGGGGTCGTAGTAGCGGGCTTGGAGGTAGATGAGCCCGGTCGGGTCGACCGGTTCGGAGTCGTACCCGAGCTGTGCGGGTGTGCCCGTTGTCGCGGTCACGTTGCCCCACGGATCATACGACTGGGTCGAGGTCTGGTTCCCGGCACTGTCCGTCGACAGTCCCACCGAACCGGTCGCGTCCTGATGCAACCACACCTCCGTGGTCGTGCCACCGTTGGTGTCGAGTTGTTCACAGGGCATCCCATCAGGACCGTACACGAAGAAGAACATCTCCCCACCCGCACGGTTGTCGCTGATCAACTCACCCGCCCCAGACGTGTCATCCCAGGAATACCGTCGCCACCCCGTACCCAGAATCATCCCGACCCGCAAACCCTCCGGATCATACCGGTAGGACCCGCTCGGTGTGTTCGACGTCGCAAGCTCGCCGGCCACATTCCAACTGTATCCCTTCGACCCCGCCGCGGAGCGCTGCCCATTCACGTTGTACGAGAAACTCGTCGCCCCTGACGGGTGTGAACCTCCGTCTCACCCCGCCGAGACCTCAGTCAAATCGAACCGACGACCGAGAACCGCGTCGAGCGTCACTGACCCAACACGCACCAGGGATGACGCGAGCCGCATTGCACGCGCGTGCGAACGAAGTTGCTTCGATTCCCACGCCATCCCACCCCGGCGGACCACAACGGTAAACCGGGTCGCCATTGCATCCACGGGTCCACCCCAAGACATCCAATCCAAAAGGCGCGCTAACCTCGGTGCGTCTTCCTTCGATACCTTGATCGTAAGCCACATTTCTCCCAACTGAGGTCAGTCCGCCTCGGCGCCTTCGCCAGGGCATCGGCTCACAGGAATAGGTTCGTTGGTGGCGTCGCTATCACGTCTCTTCATGGGCCTCAATGCGCTTCGGCCGCGCCCTCTCATTAGCGCCCGCTTCACAAGGGTGACGTACACATCGATAGGCAGATGCCTCTTGGCCGATAGACTAAGATAGATGTCAACGCCGCGATACACACCTTCGATGGCAAAAAAGCCGGGCGGCCCTTGTATCCGTATATCCATACCCGGCATTTTGACCTTGATTCTGTCCTTTGCTGGAAGGATCGGCTCTAGGACAGGAAGATCCGCCGACTCGCTGGTGCGTATCCAAGCTAAGAGAACATTCCGGCTACCAATCGTCCAGGTGCACCCGAGTTGCCCAATTGTAAGGTGGCTGTCCGATTTGCTGGAAACTGGGTAAACGCCCGAGGGCAACCTAAGGTATCCGGATTTACCATCCCCAATTGTCGTGCAAGGATCAGGTGGACGCCGCCTGACGGCGCCAGCCCCGTCCGCAACATTAGTGGAGGACGTTCCGCGGCCGATGGCATTTGTCGCTGGCGCCTTACCGCACGCGCTGGCCACGACCATGAGCGGGAAGATGAGGAGGGTCAAAGAGCGATCAAGATGCCTATATCTCATTGAAAGATTCCTCAGTAACGTCTAAAGGCCATCCGAACGGGAATACACAGCTTGCCCTCCTCTATTCAAAACTGTCGTGACACAGTTAAGGGTTATTTGCACCTATTGGCAAGATCCTTGATTGTTTCAAACCCCATCTGCCATCCAGGGCCCAACCCGAGTTCGGGAATATCTGCAACTATTCCCGCGAGCGTATTGATCAAATTAGTTCCACACCCAGTGGCGTGGTTTAGGTGGCAGGCTTCTGCAGTACTAATTGCATTGTCCGCTTGCAGCGTCAAATTGAGCGCTCTCGTCACGGGTGCATTATCTTTAACTTCAGCCGCGAGCTTCCGCGCATTGGAGCCACCGACTCTCTTGACCCCACAAATCGACATTAGAAAGTGACCTGAATGTACCTGTGGCCTCGTCGAGGATTTGCGCTTGCCGTTGGAAAAGCGTGTCCTCGTTGGCTTCAAGCTTGGACTGCTCCTTTCGGAGACACTTCATTACGGCATTGGGGCAAGCCCAAAGCCAGCTGTGCCAGCACAGCCCGGTCGGGTCGGATCCGTTGAGCGGGTCGTTGTCGGTGTAGCCGTAGGAGGACAGGGTAGCCGTGAAGGCGGGGTCGCTGGAGAGGAATTGTCCGGTGGTCGGGTCGTAGTAGCGGGCTTGGAGGTAGATCTGCCCGGTCGGGTCGACCGGTTCGGAGTCGCAGCCCAGCTGTGGGGGTTTGCCGGTCGTCGCGGTCACGTTTCCCCACGGATCATACGACCGGGTCCAGGTCTGGTTCCCGGCACTGTCCGTCGACAGTCCCACCGAACCGGTCGCGTCCTGATGCAACCACACCTCCGTGGTCGCGCCACCGTTGAAGTCGAGTTGCTCACAGGGCATCCCATCAGGACCGTACACGAAGAAGAACATCTCCCCACCCGCACAGTCACCGCTCATCAACTCACCCACCCCAGACGTGTCATCCCAGGAACACCGCCGCCACCCCGTGCCGGTGATCATCCCAACCCGCAAACCCTCAGGGTCACACCGCAACGTCATACTCGACGAGCCCGCCGTCGCCAGCTCCCCGGCAGCGTTCCACGCGTAGCCCTTCGACCCCGCGGAAGTGCGCTGCCCATTCGCGTTGTACAAGAAACTCGTCGCCCCCGACGGCGCGCTGGCACAGTCCCGGCCGCTACCCGCCACCGACACCGTCGCAGACCAACACAACGACCCATCCGCACTGAACGCCTGCGCCGTGTCACCCAACATGGTCAGATTTCCCAATGAATCATAACTACGCGTCACCGGCACCGGTATCGCATTCGGCGAATTCGGCGTGTCCGCCGACGTGACCTGCCCGTCCGCATCGTAGGAATAGGACACACCCGGACTCGTACCCGTGTCCGAACGGTCGGCAGTATACTTACGAAGTCGAGTCCCTCGCCACCGACGCGGCCTTACCCGCCGTCCGCGAAACCATCCGCCCCACCAGGTCATGACCCGTCACCGGCGAGTTGGCCCACATCGATGTTCGGTCGGTTACTTTTGTCGAGGATCGCCTTGCGATCCTTTGGATCGCCCGGGCTGTCCATGTCGGCGCGCTCTGATTGATACGAATGGTGTGCCGAGCGCGTAATGAAACACCAGTGAGACGATCAGGCCGGATAATCCCCATCCGATTATCGCAGCCCAAAGCCCACCGATCCCCGTACGGCGGCGCACGATATACTCCAATGCCGTCGCGATTAAAGCGAGTGAGATAACCCCGATCCATCCCGCCCATCCGTCGTCGCGATTCAAAAGAATCGTCCACGAGCCAATCTCGGCCAGCTTTCGCTCCCCGCCACGGTTCACGTTTGGCTCACCCGACGTCATCACGGCTACCTTGAGCCCCTCCACCTATGTCAGTGAAGAAGGCATGTCCTAGGCAGCCGAGGATCGCGGCGGCGAGGGGCCGCCCAAATGTAATCGCACCGCTGAGTGCACCAAGACCACCTCCAGCCACGCAATGTCCGATCTGCACGAGCACGGGCGCTTCTCCGTAGGCGCCGCCGCTCACGCCGGGTCCATTCCCACGCTCGTATTCAGGTGAGTTGGGATTGTTCTGCGAGGAGAGGTATTCCTCTTGGCTCGGCGGCCGGGTGCGTTGCTCCCCCTTGGTGCGAAGGTGATGGGAAGAAGCCGGACACGGGAAGTATGAGGTCTTCCCTGCCCCGGGGAGCTTTTCGTTGGCGTGCGGGCACTTGGCGGCGGGGAAGTGTGCTGGGGATTCGCTGCCGGTGCAGTTCTGCAGGTAACACTTGTAGGTGAGACAGGCCGGATTGTACGTGCCACTCCCAAACGTCTTACCGCAGATCAGCCCGGTGGGGTCGGAGCCGTTGACCGGGTCGTTGCCGGTGTAGCCGTAGGCGGACAGGGTGGCGGTGAAAGCGGGGTCCCGGGTGAGGAATTGTCCGGTTGTCGGGTCGTAGTAGCGGGCTTGGAGGTAGATCAGCCCGGTCGGGTCGACCGGTTCGGAGTCGTACCCGAGCTGTGCGGGTGTGCCGGTCGTCGCGGTCACGTTGCCCCACGGATCATACGACTGGGTCGAGGTCTGGTTCCCGGCACTGTCCGTGGACAGTCGCACCGAACCGGTCGCGTCCCGATGCAACCACGCCACCGTGGTCGTGCCACCGTTGGTGTCGAGTTGTTCACAGGGCATCCCATCAGGACCGTACACGTAAGAGAACGTCTCCCCACCCGCACGGTTGTCGCTGATCAACTCACCCGCCCCAGACGTGTCATCCCAGGAATAACGCCGCCACCCCGTGCCCAGAATCATCCCGACCCGCAAACCCTCCGGATCATACCGGTAGGACCCGCTCGGTGTGTTCGACGTCGCAAGCTCGCCGGCCACATTCCAACTGTATCCCTTCGACCCCGCCGCGGAGCGCTGCCCATTCGCGTTGTACGAGAAGCCCGTCGCCCCCGACGGCGCGCTGGCACAGTCCCGGCCGCTACCCGCAGCGGCGACCGGCGCAGACCAACACATCGTCCCATCCACGTTGAACGCCTGAGCCGTGTCACCCATCGTGGTCAGATCCCCGATTGTGTTGTACGAGTGGTTCTCTGCGTTCGCTGGGGGCGGTCCCGCGCTCACGGAATCGCTCGGCACCTCAGATCGGGGCTCTGACGCGTCGGACGTGCTGATCCCTCAGTTCTGGACGAACTGACCGTTCACGATCGACCAGCCAGTGGGCAGCCACTGTGGGGTGCCGGTGAGACCGCTCGAGGCGATGCCGGTGAGAATGGTCTTCTGGAAGGAGGCACCGTCGATGTTTGCGTTGGTGATCGACGCGGACGTCAGGTTGGCGTTGTCGAGGAACGTGTAATCGAGGTTTGTACGGGTGAGCGTCGCACCGGTGAGGTCGGCCCAGTCCAGGATCGCGTTCACCAGATTGGTGTCGGTGAGGTTTGCATTGGACAGGTTGACTCCCCATGCATAGGCGTTCGAGAGGTTGGCACCAGCGAGATCTGCCCCGGACAGGTCGAGATTGGAAAGCGTCTGTCCCGCCAGATTGGCACCAGGGCCGATGAGGAAACCACCAGTGAGGCGCCAATTGGTCGGCAGCGCAATCGGAGTGCCCGTGATTCCCTTGGAAGCCACGTTGTCGAGGTTGGCACCGGCGAGATCTGCCCCGGACAGGTCGAGATTGGAAAGCGTCTGTCCCGCCAGATTGGCACCAGGGCCGATGAGGAAACCACCAGTGAGGCGCCAATTGGTCGGCAGCGCAGTCGGAGTGCCCGTGATTGCGATGGATTTGACTCCGGTGAGCGTCGCGCCGGTGAGCGTCGCGCCGGTGAGATCCGCGCCGGTGAGATCCGCGCCGGTGAGATCAGCGTTGGTGAGATCCGCGCCGGTGAGATCGGCATTACTCACGTCGGCGCCGGGGCCGATGAGGTAACCCTTGGTCAATTGCCAGTTGGTTGGCAATGCGGCCGGAATGCCGTTGATTCCACTGGATTCAACTCCCGTGAGCGTGGCGCCGGAAAGATCCGACGACGACACATTGACTCGGTAGACCGCCGCTCCAGTGAGATCGGCCGCGGTGAGGTCGGCACCTGACAGATCACTGTCCATCAGGATGGCATCAGTCAAGTCGGCGTTCGTGAGGGTGGCTCCGGTGAGCGTGACGTTGCGCAGTCCTGCACCGGAGAGATTGGCATGATCAAGATGGGCCCCGGCAAGGTTCGTCCCCGCGAAGACGGCACCGGCGAGGTCGACACCAGTGAAGTCGACACCGGAGAGGTCTGCATTGGTGAAATCGGCGCCCGGACCGATGAGGTAACCGCCGGCGAGTTGCCAACCCGTGGGGAGCGCGGTTGGCGTGCCAGTGATTCCACCCGAGATCACTCCAGTGAGGGTGACATTTGCGAGGTCGACGCCGGACAAGTTGGTGTTCGTGAGCGTGGCGCCGGTCAGGTCGGTCACGTTCATCGAAACACCCGAGAGGTCGGCGCCGGTCAGGTTGGCACCGGGCCCGATGAGGTAGCCGCTGGCGAGTTGCCAACCCGTGGGGAGCGCGGTTGGCGTGCCAGTGATTCCACCCGAGATCGCACCGGAGAACTTGGCGCCGTCGAGGTAGGTTCCGTCGAGGTCCGTGCCCGTGAGGTTGGCGTTGGTGAAGTTCGCGTCGAGCAGGTAATCGCCAGACAGGTCTGTACCCGAGAGGTCGGCGCCGGTCAGGTCTGCCTCCTGTCCGACAAGGTAGCCCTTGACGAGCAGTACCCCATTCGGGCCGGCGGGGACTCCGGTGATCCCCCCTGAGCGTACGTGCCAGAACGGAAACGCAAGGTTGGCACCGGCGACGTTGGCGCCCTGGAAGTCCGCGTATTGTGCATCGATGCTGGTCAGGTCCGCGTTGGTGAAGTTCGTGTTCGTCAGGTTCGCGTACTCGAGGTCAGCAGTGGCGAGAGCGGCCCCGGTGAGATTGGCACCATGGAAGTTCGCCCCCTGAAGTTGGGCACCCCCCAGATTGACACCGGTCAGGTCCCGCCCCGAGAGGTCAACGTTGTTGAGCTTGGCCCCCTTGAGGTTGGCGCCAGGGCCGACGAGATAACCACCGGTGAGAGTCCAGTTGGTTGGCAGTCCGGTCGGAACGCCGGTGATTCCACCGGACTTCACGACCGTCAGGTCGATACCGGAAAGGTCGATGCCGGTGAGGTCGGCACCTTCGAGGTTGGCGCCAGGGCCGATGAGATAACCGCCGATGAGGGTCCAGTCGGTTGGCAGTCCGGTCGGAACGCCGGCTATACCACCCGAGATCACACCGGTGATCGTGGCTCCGGTGAAGTCTGCACCGGCCAGGTTCAGGCCAGTCAGCTTTGCTCCGGTGAGATCGGCGCCCGGACCGATGAGGTAGCCACCGACGAGCACCCAGTTTTTGGGCAGAGCAGTCGGGGTGCCGGTGATTCCACCGGACTTCACGCCTGTCAGTGATGCCTGAGAGAGATCGGCGCCCGAGAAATTGGCACCCTGGAGTTGCGCACCGTGCAAGTCCACCCCAGTCAGATCTGAATTGGAGAAGTTCGCCCAACTGAGATTCGCACCCGAGAGGTTCGCTCCCGACAGGTCCACGTTGGAAACGTCTGCGCGCTCAAGGACCGAACTTCCACTGAGGTCGACACCGCGGCCGACGAGGGAGCCGTTGATCAATTTCCAGCCGGCGGGCAGAGCAGTCGGGGTGCCGGTGATGTCAATGGCCTTGACGCCATCGAGGGTTGCACCGGTGAAGTCGGTGCCGGTGACATTGGCGCCGGTCAGATCCGCATTGGTGAGATTGGTTCCGGAGAGGTCGACGTCGGTGAGGTTCACGCCGGGACCCACCAGATAACCGTTGGCGAGCACCCAGCCGGCGGGGAGCGCACTCGGTGTGCCGGAGATGTTTCCCGATGACACGCCGGTGAGCGTGGCGGCAGAGAGATTCACGCCGGTGAGGTTGGTCCCGGAGAGGTACGCGTCGGTCAGGTTGGCGCCGGTCAGGTTGGCGCCGGTGAAGTCGCCGCCGACAAGGTATCCATAGGTCAAGTCCGCCTTGGGGCCGACGAGGTGCCCGGCGATCACTGCCCAGTCAGCCGGTAGCGCCGCAGGAGCACCGGAGATCACCCCGGAGCGCAGCCCCGTGAGCGTCGCCCCGGTGAAGTCCGCGCCGGTGATGTCCGACCCATTGAGTTGTGCGTCGCTCAGGTTCGCATTCGTCAAGTTCGTGTCGACGAGTTTCGCTTGGCCTGCTTCGCCTGGGAAGAGGGCGGTGAGATCCACCGCAGTGAGGTTTGCGCCGGTCAAGTTCGCGTTCGTCAGGTTGGCGTCGTTCAAGTGCGCCCCGTCAAGGTCCGTGCCGGAGAGATCGAGTCCGCTCAGATCGTCTCGGACCAGGTAGGCGCTCGGACCGATGAGGTAGCCGCCGATGAGCTTCCAAGGGGACGACAACGTGCCAGGGGTGCCGGTGATCCCGCCCGAACCAACGCGGGTGAGCGTCGCATGATAGAGGTTCGCTCCCCCGAGATCGACGCCTTGGAGATCGACGCCGGTGAGGTCGGTGCCGGCGAGTTTCGCATTGGTGAGCGTCGCCCCGACCATCTCGGCATCGGCCAGGTCGAGATTCGCGAGATTCGCCCCGAAAAGATCCGCGTTGTCCAGATCTGCATAGGGTCCGACGAGGTAGCCACGTACCACCTGCCAGTTCGCCGGCAGCGAGGCCGGAGTTCCGGTCACGCCCCCCGAGGAGGCGAAGGACAAGAAAGCATAAGCGAGCTGGGACCCTTGCAGATTTGCACCGGCGAGATCAGAGCCGTGGAAATTGGCTCGATAAAGGTTCGCGCCCGAGAGATCTGCGTTGGTGAGATCCGCATCACTGGGATGGGTACTCGAAAGGTTGGCTCCGGCGAGGTCGGCTCCGGACAGGTTGGCGCCGTCACCGATCAGATAACCGTCGACGAGGTTCCAATAGGATGGCAGCGCCACAGGAGTGCCCGTGATCCCGCCTGAGCTCACGCCCGACAACGTGGCACCCGTGAGGTCCGCGCCGGAAAGGTTCGCGCCGGTGAGGTCGGCGTTGGACATGTCGCAGTTGACGAGGTTCGCCGAGGACAGGTCGCCGCTCGAGATCTTCGCCGGAGTGCAGTCCGAGCCGACCATCCAGAACGTCGCGTAAGGTTCAACGTCTTCGGCCGCCGGAGTCACCGGGGTGCCGGTGGCGATCTGACCGTCGGGTGAGCCCCAGATCTGCGTGATGAAACCCGACTTGACCACCTCGACCACCGTGGGGATCGGGTTCAGTCCCCGCAGTGTGTACGTCCCATCGGACGCGGTCGTTGTCACAGACAGCGTGCGGCCGTCGGTCGGGTCGACCGCCATCACCATGGCTCCACTGATCGGTCCGTCACCATTCACGTGGCCGGCGATGGTCGATTCCACCGCGAGCGTGGTGTCGACACCGCTGGCCGTCGAATCGGAGGCGACGGCAACGACCGGGGCATCGGCCTCGTGCACCGCAGAATTCGAGTACCGGGTCGTGTAGCCGGCCTCTGCGAAGAGCACGTGGTAGGTCCCGACCGGCAGATCCGCGAACGTGTAGGTGCCGTCGGTCGCCGATGTCGTGGCCATCGCCGGCCTGCCGGACGCGCTGTTGACCGCCGTGACCTTTGCGCCGCCGAGAGGGCCGGAGGGGCCTTGGACCGTGCCGCTGATCGAGCCGGAAGCCACCGCTTCGTCGATCGTGACCGGTGTCGACGCGCCGACCGTGGCCGACGTCGCGGTCGCCCAGGTGGTCGCCCCGTTCCACCAGTCGTCCGTGGCGAAGCGGATGCGGTAGGCGCCGTCGGCGAGGTCGGCAGTGGTGAACGAATAGGCGCCCTGCGCGTCCGTCGAGGTCGTGGCGACGACCGATTGCGACGTATCCGAGTACGCGGTCACGGGGACTCCCGCTGCCGCCTTCCCGCTGGAAGCGACGGTGAGATGACCTGACAGCACTGCGGCAGGCGTGTCACATCCGGAGAGCAGGGCCCCCGCGAGACACACCGCGACGAACGCCCCGACCAGTGACAGACGTCGGATTCCCATGTCGGTTCCCCTCTCCGGCCCGACCAAGCCCTTCCGAACCCGGGACAACGATTTCCGCTCAGGACCCTACATCACCGCAGACGGGCTTGTCACCGGCCCGACCAGCCGGACGAATCTCTCGGAAGTTTCGGTGCGCCAGGCACCAGGGTCGATCGGACGGAGCGTCGGAAATCCGTGAGGTTCGCCGTGGGAACCGGGCCCGGTCCGGCCGGTAAGGTTGCGCCCCATGCAAGCATTCCTCGAAGCCATCCAGGCCGGTGCATCCGGTGATGACCTTGCCAACATCGAAATTCCCGAGTCGTACCGGGCCGCGCACATCCTGCGCAGCGAGACCGACATGTTCGAAGGCGTCGACTCGGCCGACAAGGACCCCCGCAAGTCACTGCACGTGAGCGAGGTTCCCACCCCGGAGCTCGCACCCGACGAGGCCTACGTGGCGGTGATGGCCTCGGCGATCAACTTCAACACGGTGTGGACCTCGATCTTCGAGCCGCTGCCCACCTTCGGGTTCCTCGACCGCATGGGTCGGGAGAGCGCCTGGTCGGCGCGCCACAAACAGGACTTCCACGCCCTGGGCTCGGACGCCTCGGGAGTGGTTGTGCGCGTCGGCTCGGCGGTGCGCAAGTGGAAGCCCGGCGACCGGGTCACGATCCACTGCAACAGCGTCGACGACCAGTCCCCCACCTCACACGACGATTCGATGCTGGGCGACAACCAGCGGATCTGGGGCTTCGAGACGAACTACGGCGGGCTCGCCGACCTGGCGTTGGTGAAAGCCAACCAGCTCATGCCCAAGCCGCGGCATCTGACCTGGGAGGAAGCGGCCTGCAACGCGTTGTGCAACTCCACCAGTTACCGCATGATCGTGTCCAAGCACGCCGGTGACCTCAAACAGGACCAGGCGGTGTTGATCTGGGGCGCCACCGGCGGCATCGGCGGCTACGCCGTGCAGTACGTGCTCAACGGCGGCGGCATCCCCGTCGGCGTGGTGTCCTCGCCACAGCGGGCCGAACTGCTCCACAAGATGGGTTGCGAACATGTCATCGACCGCAAAGAAGCCGGGTACAAGTTCTGGAAGGACGAGTTCCACCAGGACGAGTCCGAATGGCGGCGGCTCGGCAAGGACATCCGCGGCCTGATCGGCCGGGACGTCGACATGGTCTTCGAACACCCGGGACGCCAGACCTTCGGCGCCTCGGTGTTCGTCACCGCACGGGGCGGCAAGATCCTCACCTGCGCGGCCACCTCGGGGTACATGATCGAATACGACAACCGCCACCTGTGGATGAAGCTCAAGAGCATCATCTCGTCACACTTCGCCAACTACAAAGAAGCCTGGGCCGCCAACCAGCTGCTGTGCGAAGGCAAGATCCAGCCCCTGCTCAGCCGGGTGTACCCGCTCGAAGACGTCGGCGACGCGACGCTCGCCGTGCACCGCAACGAGACCGAGGGCAAGGTCGGCATCCTGTGCCTGGCACCCGAGGAGGGCCTCGGGATCGACGACCCGGCCTTCCGCGCCGAAGTCGGCGAGGACAAGATCACCCTGTTCCGCTCGGTGGGTTGACCGCACCAACGACCTGCCCACCCGTCTGCAAAGGAGGACGCCATGAGTCCCATCGCCGCCCGCAACCCCAACCAGGACGATGACCGGGGCAGCTCGGACAGCCACACGCCCGACACCGAGACCTTCGGCAGTGACGAGCTGATCCTGACCGAGATCGACCACGTGGCGATCGCCGTGCGCGACCTGCCGGCGGCCATCGACTTCTACCGCGACACCTTCGGCGCCACCGTGGACCACCGCGAGGTGGTCGAATCCGACGGCGTCGAGGAAGCCCTGTTGAAGGTCGCCGATTCCTACATCCAGTTGCTCACCCCCACCCGCGACGACTCACCGGTGGCCGTCTACCTCGAGAAGAAAGGTGAGGGCCTGCACCACGTCGGCTACCGCGTCGAGAACTGCGGCGCCGCGCTGCAGTCGGTGAAGGACAACGGCGGCCGGGCCATCGACCAGGCCCCCCGACCCGGCTCGCGGGGCACCACCGTGGCGTTCATCCACCCCAAGACCAGCTTCGGCACCTTGATCGAACTCGTCCAGGAGTAGGACGCACACGTCCCGCTATCTCATTATTTGAGACGGCGATTTCACATTCCAAGACAGCAACGGCTAGGTTGGCTCCCGACAGCGAAAGGGACCGCCATGACCGACAGCCGCTACACCCACGGGCACCACGACTCGGTGCTGCGTTCGCACCGCTGGCGCACCGCCGCGAACTCGGCCGCCTACCTGACACCGCACCTGGCACCCGGACAACGGCTGCTCGATGTCGGCAGCGGTCCCGGGACGATCACCGCCGACCTGGCCGAGCTCGTCGCGCCCGGGCACGTCACCGCACTCGAGACCAGCGCCGACACCGTGGCGCTGACCCGCGCCGAGCTCGACGCCCGCTGGATCGCCAACGCCGATTGCGCCGTGGGCGACGTCTGTGACCTGGACTTTGGCGATGCCACCTTCGACGTCGTCCACGCCCACCAGGTCCTCCAGCACGTGGCCGACCCGGTCACGGCCCTGCGGGAGATGCGCCGGGTGTGCCGCCCCGGTGGCGTGGTGGCCGCCCGTGACGGCGACTACGCAGCCTTCACCTGGTATCCCGAGCTCCCGGAACTGGACGAATGGATGACCCTCTATCAGCAGGTCGCCCGCGCGAACGGCGGCGAGCCCAACGCCGGTCGTCACCTGGTCGCCTGGGCCCATGCGGCCGGGTTCACCGACATCCAGGCTTCGGCGGACGCCTGGTGCTTCGCAACACCCGGTCGGGCACGCTTCTGGGGTGGGATGTGGGCTGAGCGCATCCTCCACTCGTCGATCGCCACCCAGATCGTCGACGGGGGCTTCGGTACCGCGGAGGACCTGACGCGCATCTCCCACGGCTGGACACGCTGGGCCTCCCACCCGGACGCGTACTTCGCCACGCTGCTCGGTCAGATCATCTGCCGCCCCTGACCCCGCGCGCCCACCGCCGACGCCGCCGGCCGGCTGGAGGACTTCTGGGCGATGCAGGCGCACCTGTAGCGTTGCAAGCCGTGTCCACCGTCGATGAGGCCATCGTCGCGCTGGCCGAGATGCGACGCACCCGGCGCCGCAAACGCATCGCCGACATCCACTGGGTCGACGCGATGTACCAGGTGTATCTCACCGCGATCCTCGGGTCGTTCGCGCTGGTGTTCATATCCGGTTTCGCCGGTGGTACCGCACTGAGCGCCTCCGGACTCGCCGACCTTGCCGACCGGGGGCCGGCGGTGCTGGGGTTGCTCCCCGCGATGGCGTTCATGGCCGGGCTGCGCTCGGGAAGCCGGGGCGGGCCCCTGGCACTCGAACAACCCGACGTGCGCCACGTGCTGATGTCCGCGGTTCCCCGTTCGGTCGCGCTGCGCAGCCCGGTGGTCCGCCAGCTGCGGTCGTTCCTGTTCATCGGCATCGTCGTCGGCGGGGCGGCCGGACTCTTCGCGCGCCATCGACTCGGGGCGAACCCCGTGGAGCTGATCGCCTGTGGGGCCGGATTCGGCGCCGGCACGGTCCTGCTCGGTACCGGAGCGGCGCTGGTCGCCGCGGGTCGGCGGATTCCCCGCTGGCTGGCGACCCTCCTCGGCCTGATCGTGGTCGCCTGGTCGATCGCCGACATCGCCGGTCACGGCCCGACGGCGCCGATGACCTTCCTCGGTCGCATGCCCCTGTGGCCACTGCACTTCGACGCCTGGGCGATCGCGCCCGCGGCGGTCGGGCTGGTGCTCGCGATCTGGGGCCTCCGGGGCATTGCGGGGCTCTCGATCGAACACGCCGAGCGTCGCACGAAACTGGTCGGCCAGCTCCGCTTCGCCGTCACCCTCCAGGATCTGCGCACGGTGCTGGTCCTGCGACGCCAACTCGCCCAGGAGCTTCCCCGCGAGGATCCTTGGCTGGGCACCGGCGCGTACCGCAGAGCGCCGCGCTTCCTGGTCTTTTCACGGGGGCTCCGCAGCGTCCTGCGGTTCCCGGCGTCGCGGCTGGTCCGGCTGTTGATCCTGGCCGTGATCGTCGGCTTCGCAACCCGGGCCACCTGGGACGGCACCGTTCCCCTGCTGGTCGTCGCCGGACTGGCCATGTGGGTCGCCGGGCTCGATGCGATCGAACCGCTCGCCCAGGAAACCGACCATCCCAGCCGGTCGGAGAGCTTTCCCTGCGACATCGGTGAGCTCCACGCCCGGCACCTCGCGGCCCCCACGCTGGTGATGGTGCTGGTGGCGATCGTCGCCGCGGCGGTCATCGTGTTGATCCAGCCGAATGCGGATTCGTTGCGGATCGCGGCCATCGTGCTGGTGCCGCTGGCGACCCTGGGCACGGCCGGGGCTGCGGTCAGCGCACTGATGGGAGCGCCGTCGGCCTCCGATGAGATCACCGCGATGATGCCCCCCGAGTTCGCGGGCATGAAGAACGTGATCCGGGCCGCCTGGCCACCGGCGATCGCCACTCTCGGGGTGGCACCCGTGGCTGCGGCCTATGCGGTTGTCCACAGTGGGAAGACGCCGTGGTCGACGGCCGGGATGGTGGCGGTGGCCGGAACCATCGTGGCGATCCTGGTGGCGATCTGGGTGCGCTACCGCGAAGACCTCCACGCCTGGTGGCGCGCCTCGATGGAGGAAGCGAAAGAGCAACGTTCCGCCCGCGACGCGAAGACGTCGTCGTCCAAGCAGACCACGAAGGGATCGTCACGCAGCGCTGCGAAGTCGGCCGAGCCGGACGAGGACGAAGACTGGGAAGACGAAGACTGGGACGAAGACGACGGGACGAAGAGGACGACGAAGACGAGGACTGGGAAGACGAGCCGGTCGAGGACGAAGACGAAGACTGGGAAGATGAAGACGAAGACGAAGCCGGTCGAGGACGAAGACGGGGACGAAGACGACTAGGAAGACGAAGACGAAGACGAAGACGAAGACGAAGACTTGGAAGACGAAGACGACTGGGAAGACGAGGAGCCGGTCGAGATCGAGGACGAAGACGAAGACTGGGAAGACGAAGACGAAGACTGGGATGAAGACGAACACGACGAGGAACACGAAGAGGACCGACGATGAGCAGCACTGACGACGTGGCGCCGGCGATCGAGACGACCGGGCTCACCAAGGTGTACGCGGACCTGCCCGCGCTCCACCCCCTCGACCTGACCGTCGAAGCAGGTCAGTCGGTGGCCCTGATCGGCCACAACGGATCGGGAAAATCCACGTTCCTCCGCATGGTCGCGGGCCTGCTCGAACCGACCGACGGCACGATCCTGGTCGCCGGTTGGCCGGTCAGAGACATCCCGGCGCGAGCCACGACGTCGTTCCTGCCCGACGATCCGGTGCTCTACGACGACCTGAGCGTCCGCGAACACGTCGAGTACGTCTCACGGATGCACGGTGGCAACGGATTCGACGGCTACGCCGAAGATCTCGCCCGACGCTTCAAGATCGACGACCGCCTCGACGACCTCCCCGCGCGCTTCAGCCGTGGACTCCGCCAGAAGACCTCACTGCTGCTGGGCATCGCCCGCCCGTTCTCGCTGCTGTTGGTCGACGAGCCCTTCGTCGGTCTCGACGCACCGGGCAAAGCCACCCTGCTCGAAGTGCTCGACGAGGTGCACGCGGACGGTGCGGCCGTCGTCGTCGCCACCCACGACCCCGAGTTCGTCGAACGCGTCGACCGGTCGGTCGCGCTGCGCGACGGGGAGAAGGTGTTCGACGGAGAGGCCTCGGTCTCCGAGGTGCTCGCCCTCGTCTCGACCTGAGATCCGCCCAGGGCGCGGCGTCAAAGCATCTCGAACTTCCGGGACATGCCACAATCGAGGCCATGACAGATGCGCCATGGCAGGGTGATGCTTGTTCGTTGGTCGACGCGTTCCGCTCCGGCGAACGCTCACCGGTCGAGGAATTGGACGCCACCCTCGAGGCGATCCGCACCAGCGACCTCAACGCCTTCTCGCATCTCGACCCCGAATGGGCCCGGGCGCGCCGCGAAGAACGCCGACACGTCCCGGCCCTTCGGCGGCGTACCGGTCGGGATCAAGGAACTCGAACCCGTCGAGGGCTGGCCCTTCACCGAGGCTTCGCTGGTGTTCGCCAACCGGGTCGCCGACCACACCTCGGTGGCCACCGGACGTTTCCTGGATGCCGGGGGCGTCACGCCGGTCGGGCAGACCACCGCCAGCGAGTTCGGCGGCCTGAACGTCTCGGTCACGAAGATGAACGGGGTCACCCACAACCCGTGGCGCCACGGCCACACGGTGGGGGGATCCTCGACCGGGTCCTCGGCAGCCGTGGCCGGAGGGCTCGTCTCGATCGCGTCCGGCGGCGACGGCGGTGGGTCGATCCGCATCCCGGCGGGCTACACCGGCCTGCTCGGCATGAAGGGCACGTTCGGACGGATCCCCCGGAGCCCGAACGCCTACATGCGCCCCAACACCGTGGTGCTGGGTTGCCTCGCCCGGTCGGTGCGCGACGCGGCCCGCTACTACGACGTCTGCTCGGGACCCGACTACGCCGATCCCACCAGCCTGCCGGCCCATGAAAGCTTCGAGGACAACCTGGAGACCCACGATCTCGCGGGCCTGCGGGTGGCGATCATCCCCACGTTCTCGGGCGTCGAGCTCGAAGCCGGCGTCGAGGAGAACCTGATTGAGAACGCCGAGGCGATGATCTCGGCGGCCGGCATGAAACGCGTCGAGGTGCCACTGAAGCTGCCGAACCTCGCGGCGCAGTGGATGATGGGCAACCTGGCGACGCTGCTGCCCGAACTGGACGACAAGTGGCCCAAGTGCGCTCCGCTGATGACCGACGAGATCGCCCTCGGCCTGTTCCTGTCCAAGTCGCTCTACAACCTCGACACCGCCGCCAAGGCCGAAGCGCAGCGCGTCGAGGCGAACGAGGCCATGGCCGCGGCGTTCTCGCAGTGCGACCTGATCGTCTGTGCGACCAATCCCGGACCGGCCTTCAACGCCGAATGGCATACGTCGAGCCCCGAACCCGACATCGTCAAGGCGATCAAGGGCAACGCGTTGAGTCGCGGCGTGTTGCGCGGGGTGCTCGGCGGCGTGCGCGTGGCGACCAGTGCCGCGTCGGGCCTGCCCAACGCGTTGATCGACATCGCCAACCGCCGCTTCCCCGATTTCGTGGCGATGGGTGGGCTGACGATCCTGGCCAACCTGTACGGGAACCCGTCGGTGTCGATCCCGGCCGGGACGATCGACGGCCTCCCGGTCGGCATGCAGGTGATGGCTCCCCATCACCACGACGCGCTGCTCTTCGACGTGGCCCGCTCGGTGGAGCTGAACCGCCCGTGGCCCCTCGTCGCCCCTGCCGCGACTTGAGGGCCCTCAGGCCCGCCCGAGCTTCAAAGCCAACGCTGCGCAGCCGCTAGGCGGAGCAGCTCTACCGGTGACACCCGGATGGCGAAGCCGAAGCGAGCAGGGCCCTCAGGCCCGCCCGAGCTTCAAAGCCAGCGCTGCGCAGCCGCTAGGCGGAGCAGCTCTACCGGTGACACCCGGATGGCGAAGCCGAAGCGAGCAGGGCCCTCAGGCCCGCCCGAGCTTCAAAGCCAACAACGCAGCTCCCACCAGCGGCCCGTCCGCGCCCAGGCCCACCGGCACGATCCGTGCTCCCTGGGCGTACCCGATGTGCACGAGTCGTTCCAGCTCGGCCTGCGCGGCGGAGAAGAACTCGTCGCCGAAGCCCAACGCCACCGATCCCCCCACGCACGCCAGCCGCAGGTCGCACGACACGACCGCGGTTGCCACGGCACGACCGACCAGGGTTCCGGTCCGGCGCCGCATCGCGGAGTCGGCCTCGGCCGCGGGTCGGCCGGTGATCGCCTCGATCGCCGTTCCCGACGCCTCGGCTTCCAGGCATCCCCGGCTGCCGCAACGACACGATCGGCCGTCGGGAACCACGACCACGTGGCCGAGATGTCCCGCATTGCCCGAGGCGCCGTCGACCAGGTGGCCGTCGACGACGAGACCGGCGCCCACCCCGGTCGACACGACCATCGCCAGGTAGTTCCGCTGGTCTCGGGCTGCCCCCAGCCACCCTTCCCCGAGTGCCAGGGCCTTGGCGTCGTTGTCGACCCGGGCGGGCAGGCCGAACTCGGCGGCCAGCCGATCGGCGAGCGGAAACTCCCGCCATTGGGGAATGTTGAGCGGCGAGACGGTGACTCCGCCCCGGGCCATCGGACCACCACAGCCCACACCGATCGACACCGGCGCCGCGGCGCCGGAGCGGAGGTTGTCCTCCAGGGTCGCCCTCACCGTTGCCACCAGGCCCCCGAACAGCTCGTCCGCATCTGCGCCTGCCGTGTCACAGCGATGGCGACCCCCGATGGCGCCGCGGGAATCGACGACCGCGGATTCCATCTTGGTTCCGCCGATGTCGATCGCCACCACCGGCCCCCGCGCGCCGGGTTCGCCACCGTCCATGGCCGGCACCGTAGTACCCCGACCCGGGCCACGATCGCCCCCGCGGCTAGCGTGCGGCACCGCGGGCCGGTCGCGATCCCAGGCCGAATCGAAACCCGATCGAGGAGCACCGATGGGCGCAGCAATCGGACAGATCCTGCCGACCGCAATCGGCATCGCGATCAGTCCCGTTCCGATCATCGCCCTCATCCTGATGTTGTTCTCCCGCGCCGCGGCCAGGAACAGCATCTCGTTCGTCGTCGGTTGGGTGCTGGGCCTCTCGCTCGTCACCGCGCTCGTGCTGGGCTCGGGCGTGGCGGGTTCGGGCGGCTCCACCGACGCCACCGGGATCGGCAAGATCGTCATCGGTGTCATCCTGCTCGTGCTCGCACTCAAGCAGTGGCGCAGCCGGCCCGCCGCCGGCGAGGAACCCGAAATGCCCGCCTGGATGTCCAGGATCGACGGCATGTCCGCGGGCATGGCCGGGGGCCTGGGGTTGTTGTTGACCGCCGCGAACCCGAAGAACCTCGCGCTGGCCGTCGCCGGCGCAGCCACGATCGGCGAGCGCAAACCTGGATGGTGGCGCCGAGCTCGGCGTCGCCGCGGTGTTCGTCGTGCTCTCCTCGATCACCATCATCGTCCCGGTCGTGGCCTACCTTTCGGCCAAGGCCAGGGTCAGCCCGATCCTGGACAACATGAAAGGGTGGCTGTCGGTGAACAACACCACCGTGATGGCCGTGCTCTTCGCGGTGCTGGGGGCCAAGGTGCTGGGCGACGGGATCTCCCTCGCATTCTGACCGAACCGCCTGGGCCCGTCAGAGCACGGCCGCGAAGAACCCACCCGCCGACGTAGGATCGGGACATGCACTCGCTGCGCCGAAGCGCCGCAGTCATCCTCGGCGCCCTGATCCTCACCTTTCTCGGCGTGGCCTGTTCGTCCAGTTCGCCCAAGGCCTCGACCTGCGACGACCTGCAGACCCTGGCGACCCAGGTACGTGACCTTCCCCAGGCGACGTTCACCTCCAACGGCGTCGCCGACCTCCAGAAGCAACTCGACGCGATCGGCGCCACGCTGGAGAAGCTGAAGGCGAGCGGCAGCGAACAGTTCGGCGCCGACGTCAAAGCGCTGCAGGCCGGATTGTCGTCGCTCGGGGACACCATCTCGGGTGTCGGCTCGGGAGCGACGTCGCTCAGCGGCATCACCGGCAAGGTCAAGTCGGACCTGAGTACCATCTCCGATGCCTGGCAGAAGCTCGCCACCGACGCCAAGGACGAATTCGGTGCGTGCGACCTCTCGGGAAAGTCCGGATAGCGCCGGAACCACACTCGGACAGGTCCTGAGCATCCACCCGGGCGACGCGCTCCGAACACCGGGTACCCGGACGACTGCACGACCACGTGAGGTAGGTCGATCCCATGGGCAACGACCAGACCACCGAAGCGTCGGCCATCGGGGACCGGACATCGGTTTCCCGGCCGCAGGCGGCGTTGGCCGGACTCGCCGCCGCCATCGCGGCGTTGGGCGCGTCCGAACTGGTGGCCGGACTCTTCGCCGACGTGCCGTCGTTGCTGCTCGCCATCGGAGACGCCGTCATCGACATCATGCCCGGCTCGTTCGACCGCAAGGCCATCGACCTCTTCGGCACCTCCGACAAGTCCGCACTCATCATCGGCACCGTGATCATCGCCCTCGCACTGGGCGCGGTCCTCGGCATCGTCGCACGCCGGTGGTTCGTGCCGGCCGCCGCGGGTTTCGTGCTCTTCGCCGTGCTGGGGGTCAGCGCCGCGCTCGCCAAGGCCCGGACCCCGGCGATCGGAGCGGTGATCGTCGGCGTGATCGGTGCGGCCACCGGCGTGGCCGTCCTGCGCGGGCTGCTCACCGTCGCGACACCGCGCTCCCGGGCACGGGAACCGGGAGGCGGGCCCGACCGACGGAAGTTCCTGATCTGGAGCGGCGGGACCCTCGTGGCCGGCGCGCTGGCCGGACTCGGGGGCTGGGCGCTCAGCGGTCGGCAACGGGTCGAGGAGATCCGCCGGGCCATCCGGCTGCCCCGGCCCACCCGATCGCCCCGACCGGTTCCGGGGGCGACCAAGCTGGACGTCGACGGAATCACCCCGCTGTTCACGCCGAACGGCGACTTCTACCGGGTTGACACGGCCCTCCGCACGCCGGCGGTGGATCCGGACCACTGGCACCTGGAGATCCGCGGGGCGGTGGACCGGCCCTACTCGCTGACCTACCAGGAGCTCCTCGACCTGCCCCAGGTCGAAGCCGACATCACCCTGGCCTGCGTGTCCAACGAGGTCGGCGGCAACCTGGTGGGCAACGCCCGGTGGCAGGGTGTCCCCCTGCAGCACCTGCTGCAGCGGGCCGGCGTGCAACCGGCCGGCAAACAGGTGATGGGACATTCGGTGGACGGGTTCACCGCCGGTTTCCCCACCGCGATGGCCCTCGACGACGGTGACGCCATGGTCGCGGTCGCGATGAACGGGCAACCCCTGCCGATCAACCACGGTTTCCCGGCCCGCATCATCGTGCCCGGCCTCTACGGGTACGTCTCGGCGACGAAGTGGTTGCGGACCATCGAGCTGACGGGCTGGGACGCGCAGGGCTACTGGGTGCCCCGGGGTTGGTCGCAACGAGGGCCGATCAAGACCGAGTCGCGCATCGACGTGCCTCGGCCGGCGAGCACGATCGCGGCGGGACACACCGTCATCGCCGGGGTCGCATGGGCGCCGACCAGAGGCATCGAACGCGTCGAGGTGCGTGTCGACGACGGCGCCCTGGCAGGTCGCGAACTTGGCCGAAGCCCTCGGCGTGGACAGTTGGCGACAGTGGTACCTGCCCTGGAAGGCAGAACCGGGCGATCACACGATCACCGCCCGTGCCACCGATGGCACCGGCACGACCCAGACCGGCGAGATCGCCTCCGCCGGCGCCGAATGGCGCTACCGGCTATCCCGTCGTCCAGGTCCGCGTCGACCGGCAGTGATCGCCGCCGGTCGACCCGATGCGGGACCGATCGACGGCAGGCCGAGTTCGGCCAGCCGTACCGGGCGGCCCTCGTCGATCGAGCGGTGCGCCGCAACGCCCATCGCCACCGACCAGAGCCCTTCGTCGATGGTCACCTCGGGCGCCGCATCGTTGCGGATCGCATCGGCGAAACGTTCGAGTTCGACATACGAGGCACCATGGTGGGTGCCCAGGTGCCGGACCTCGGAGTCGTAACCGATCGGTCGGGCTTCCACCGGCCAGTCCGGGCCACGGCTGCCGATGACCAGCTCGGGCTCGGCGCCTCGGGCGACCTCGGCGAAACCCGGGACGTGCGCTTCGATCTTGCCGGCGTCGCCGACGACGCGAGCTTCCTGTTCCCACCGGGACCCTTCGGCGAACATGCACAGATCCAGCATCGCCCGGACCCCGCTCGGATAGTCGACGATCACGAATGCATTGTCGAGGATGTCCGCGCGTCGGCCGTCGTAGACCTCGTCGAGATGGTTCACGTCCTGACCGCCGCTCGCGAACACCCGCTGGGGCCATTCGCCGACCACCAGGTTCATCAGATCGAAGAAGTGGCAGCACTTCTCGACCAACGTGCCACCGGTGTTCGCGCTGAAGCGGTTCCAGTTGCTCGACCTTGGCCAGGAACGGATAGCGGTGCTCACGGATCGCCACCATGTGCGGGCGCCCGGCCGTGCCGGCCCGCACCTCGCGCAGCAGTTCATCCACCGCGGGGAAGTAGCGGTACTCGAGGCCCATCCACACCAGCGCGTCATGTCGCTGCGGCGGCCGCTTCGACCTCCAGCGCGTCGTCCACGCGTCGTGCACAGCGGCTTCTCGATGAACACATCAGCCCCGTGCCCCAACAGTCGTCCAGGATCGTCGCGGTGGGTGTGGTTCGGTGAGGCGACGATCACCGCGTCGACGAGGCCCGACGCCAACAGCTCACGGTGATCCTCGGAAGCGGCGACGTCGTCGGCGAGGCCGGCAGCCGCCGCCGGCGACGTGGGCCGTTCGGGTCGCTCGACGCGGTGACCGCTGGCGCCGGGCAGGCGACGAGATTCTCGAGTGTTCGCGGCCCATCATCCCCGCCCCGATGATCCCGAATCGCAACTCGTCCATCGCCGGACCAATCTAGGGGTGCCGCACGCATCGCCCAGCTCACCGTCCGCCCGTCGCCGCGACGGGACGCGGCCCGGCGCCCCGGTAGCCTCGACGTGATGGCGAGGAGATCCCGATGCTGCTGGACGGTTCCAAAGTGCTCATCACGGGCGTGCTCACCCGTGATTCGATCGCCACATCGGTCGCCCGCGTCGCCCAACAGCAGGGCGCCGAGGTGATCCTCACGCTCCTTCGGTCGGGCCAGGAGGTTGACCGAACGCATCGTCCGCCACCTGGAGCGACCCGCCGAGGTGCTGGAGTTGGACGTGACGGACCCCGCCGACTTCCCGAGACTCGCGACCGAACTGGAGCAGCGCTGGGGACAGATCGACGGGGTGCTCCACGCAGTCGCGTTCGCACCCGAGTCGTGCCTGGGCAACGGCGTGCTCGACGCACCCTGGGAAGATGTTGCCACCGCCTTGCAGGTCTCTGCCTATTCGCTCGCCCCGCTGGCCGCGGCCCTCAGTCCCCTCATGCCTCCGGGAAGCGCCATCGTCGGACTGGACTTCGACGGCACCCGGGCGTACCCGCGTTACGACTGGATGGGCGTGGCCAAGGCGACCCTCGAGGCCACCGCCCGCTATGTGGCCCGTGACCTGGGGCCGAAGGGCATCCGCGTCAATCTCGTCGCCGCCGGGCCGCTGCGCACACTGGCCGCCAGATCCATTCCCGGCTTCGACGAGTTCGAAGCGGCGTGGGCGGCACGCGCCCCGCTGGGCTGGGACGTGCGGGATCCCGAACCGGTCGCCCGCGCCTGTGTGGCGTTGCTGTCGAACTGGTTCAGCGCCACGACCGGGGAGATCGTGCACGTCGACGGCGGCTTCGGCGCCGTGGCGATCTCCGATTCCTGATCGTCGCCCGGCACGGTCATCCCCCGGTCAGGGACGCGACTTCACCGTCACGACCACTCCGCGGGCCAACTTGGTGCGCAACCGCGCCCAGCGGAGCAGGTCCGCATCCGAGATTCCCGGCAGCTTGGTCAGCGCGACCCGACCGTCCGAGCGGTCCGCGGCCATGCGCACGTACCTTGCCAAGTCCCCCTGTGCGGAGAAGCTGGTGTTGACCAGTCCGGGGTCGGCAAGAAACTCCGGCGCGTGGGCACCGCTCAGATCCGGCTGACTTCCCGCTCGCATGGCAGCCCGGTAGGCGGGGGTGAGGCGCATCGGCTGTCCGGAACGATCGAGCGCGTCGATCGCTCCGGAGACCGCCAGGGACAGCTCCTTCCAGTCCTGTTGCTCCGCGGGCGTGAGCGTTCCGTAGCGGGCGACGACCGTTTCACCTTCCGGCGGATAGGTGAAAGTGGCAGCCGAACGGTACGTGACGGTCAGCCCGGGGCGGTGACCCTCGCAGGCGGCGTTCGGGTAGCCCTGGAACGACACGATGTGATCGGCGCAGATCGGGGACACCGGCATCGTCGATGGCGACCACGAGCGCGGCCGCATACGGGTACGTGCCGTTGAAGGCCGGCGCCATGTGCACCGTTCCGCGACCACGCACCGCCGGGAGGATCCGCCGGTCGAGGGCGCGGCTGATGCTGCGCTCCTGCGCGGTGCTCGCGGTGAAGTGCGGAATCGGCCGCTGGGGGAGATTCAGCAGCGCGAGCACCGCGGTGAACACGACCGCCACCACGGGCGCCACGTCCTTCGTCCGCGCCGGAAGTGCCCGCACGAACGCGTAGGCGAACGCGAACGTGACGAACGTCGCGACCCCCCAGATCGGAAGGAAGTACTGCCCGGAAGGGGACCGCAGGAAGTGCAGCCAGGACGCGAACGTGGCGCACACGGCGAGCACCACGGCGCTGAACGCGGGACGGTCGACGCGACGGTATGCGAGCCATCCCGCGGCAAGTGCGACCACGACGAACAGCACCGCCGTGAGCACCGTCGCCACCGACGACGGAATTGGCGCGGTGACGGTGAGGAACGAATGGTCGGTGCTGCCACGGAACCAGAACGGCGATCCGCTGAACAACGTGAAGGTCAACGCCGAGCTGCGTCGCAGGCTCATCCACGTCGGAATCTGGCCCGACGCCCGGTACAGGTGGGTGAGGTTTCCCGGATTGGTGGTGAATTCCTGGATCAGTGGCGGGATCCAGAGCACGACGGCGATGCCGATTCGCCACCACCGCGGCCCGGATCGAGCGCCGCCGGTACCCGTCCCAACCCTCCGGTTCGGTGCGTCGCCGTCTGCGCATCGAAACGAACCACAGCACCAGCGCCGACAGTCCGATGACCGGAACGAGCACCGCGGTGGAGGGATGGCAGAGCACCAGATAGGCGGCCAGACCCACCACGACCGGCAGCACCCCTTCGTCTCCCGCAGCCAGCGCCCATGCCGCGAAGCAGAACGCCGCGAACGGTGCGGCCGCGGCCACGACCGGGACCGGCGAGTGGAACGCGTCCGCCCCGAACGACCAGGTGAGCAGACCCAGGAAGACCAGCGCGAAGGTCGCACTGCGAAAGCCGAGGCGACGCCGAACGCACCAGGCCGCCAGAAGCAGGAAGAACGAGTTGAGCACGGCCATGGCGAGCAACGGACCCCAGCTCACGCCGAGGACGCGGACCGGCGCCCACATCCACCAGAGCTGCCAGGGCCCGGCGGAATAGGTCGTGGCGTGGATCGCTACCGAGGACGGCCACGCGTACAAGCCCACCAGCGTGGGATGGCTGCCGAGCGAATACTTCGCCCGGAGCACGGCAGCCGCCGCGTCGTTCGTCGGAATCCACCCGTCGAGCGCAGCCCGGATGGCGTCGATCAGGATCGGGGCGACCACGAGCGCGGCGACCGTCCGGTACACCCACTTGTCACGACGGGCCGAGTCCTCCGGCGGGGGCATCTCCTCGGCTTCGCTGTGAAGGTCGTCGGTGTCTGGAGCGTTCGCGGCAACTTCGTTCATGAACCACCTCCGCGGAGACGCAGACGTTAGCTGATCTCCGAGCACGTCGGGCCGGTCGACCGGCACGCCACACCATGCGCCCATCGAGGGCGCGACGACACCGCAGCGCCGTCCGGGATCACGCGGACGAACGGGTCAGCACATACAGTCGCGGATCGTGCTGGCCTGGATGGACCTGGAGATGACCGGTCTCGACCCGTCGCGCCATGTCATCGTCGAGATCGCCACGCTGCTCACCGACGACGACCTGAACATCGTCGCCGAGGGACCCGACCTGGTGATCCACCAGCCCGATACCGAACTCGCCAAGATGGACCCGGTCGTCGTGAAGATGCACGGCCACAGCGGCCTGACCGACGCCATCCGCGCCTCGACGATCGACCTCGACGATGCGGGGCAACAGACCCTGGCCTTCCTCCGGGAGCACATCGACGAGCCGGGAACGATCCCGCTCTGTGGCAACTCGATCGGCACCGACCGACGCTTCCTCGCCCGCTGGCTGCCCGAGATCGAGTCCTTCCTGCACTATCGCTGTGTGGACGTGTCCATCGATCAAGGAGCTCGCCCGCCGTTGGTATCCGGACGAGCTCGCGGCGATCCCCGCCAAAGGCGGCAGTCACCGGGCGCTGGACGACATCCGCGAGAGCGTCGACGAACTGCGCACCTACCGGAAGTTGTTCTTCCGCCGCGCCGTCGAGCCCCGGACCCGACCCGGCGGCCTGATCGGGGGCGCACCGGGTCATGCCACCGACGGGCGGTGGCGGAGGAGACGTTCCTCGAGATGGGCCGGCACCGGAACCTCGGGCAGGTGATCGTCGGGGCGTGGAATCTTCGGGGGACGGCCCTTGGCCCGTTTCGAAGCGAGCACCCGGCCGTTCAGGAACAGTTGTCCCCCCCAGACTCCCCAGGGCTCACGCCGTTCGATCGCGCCGGCCAGGCACGGCTCCAACACCGGGCAGTTCGCACAGATGCGCTTCGCCTCGGCGATGTCCCCCAGTTCTTCCGAGAAGAACATCGCCGTGAGACCCCCGGTGGAGGTGTTGCAGGCCGCGTCGTCCCACCACACGTCGCCGTGGTCACCGATCATCGCTTGTGGTTGCTGCAGTTCCTGCTCTTCGGTGGGCATCGTTGCTCACTTTCATTCTCAGGGGGCTGGAGAGACGCCAACGCGAAACGGCCGCCGGGAAACCCCGACGGCCGCTTGGTCACCTCGTTGGTGGGAACCTAAGTCGGACTTCGGGGTGGCGCCGTCGCACCGATCGGGGTGGAGGCGGTCACCGCGGTGGCGGCAATCGGACCGGTGGCTCGGACGGCTACCCGGTTCGTGGCGTGCGCGCCGTACCAGGCGTTCGGCTTCATCGAAGGATGCATCCGGATGTCTGCCATGGAACGACCTGTGCTTGATCTTCTGCCCCGCCGGGTGGCGACGGGCAGATTCGGGCGTCTCCCGAGGGCACCATCCGAGCACGCCGACCCCCGACCCGTCAACTGCTTTTCGCCTGCTGTCCGCCGGGATGGGTGTTTTGGCGGTGGCACCGGTACCCTTTTGCACTGCGGCGGACCGGAGTTCTCCCCACCATGACCGATCCAACCGACCAGCCCGACGACAGCTCCCCGCCAGGCGCGACCACGCCACGTCGTCGCTTCGACCCACGCATGGCGACGCTCTACACCCTGGGTGCCTTCGTCATCGTCTTGACGTTCGCGGTGGTCCTGGCCTTCTTCGACAAGGGTTCATCGGGTTCGTCGTCCCAGGACGCGTCGGTTCCCTCGATCACCCTCGGTGCCGACAACTCGTCGTTCACCGCGACCACCCTGCCCGATGCGGGGCTGTTGACCATGAACGGCGACGTCACCACGCTCACCAAGGCGATCGGCGGTAAGCCGGCGATGATCAACATGTTCTCCAGCTCGTGCACGGCCTGTCGCACCGAAATGCCCGATCTGGAAGCGCTCCACCACGCGATGGGCGACAAGGTGCGCCTCATCGGCGTGGATCTGGGCGATTCGAAGCACGCGACGACGAGCTTCGTCCACTCCATGGGGGTCACCTACCCCATCGTCAGGGACCCGAACATCCTCCTCGTCGACCGGTTGAACATCACCGCGCAGCCGATGACGCTGTGGGTCGATGCCGACGGCAGGATCGTCGGCCACCGCTACGGGGCGCTGACCCCGACCGAGATGCGACTGGGGGTTCGGGACCACCTCGGCATCCGGGTGCCGGGCTCGTCGTGACCGACGCGTCATGATCGACGCTCCGTTCGCAGTGGCCTTCGGGGCCGGCATGCTCGCCACGGTCAACCCGTGCGGGTTCGCGATGCTGCCTGCGTACCTGTCGTACTTCCTCGGCGGATCCGACGAAGCCCCGCCGGCCGGAGTCGGCCGGGCACTCGGCGTCGGACTCGCCGTGTCCGCCGGTTTCATGGCCCTCTTCGGAGTCGCCGGAGCGTTGCTGAGCTGGGCCTCGGTCGGCGTGTACGACATCGCGCCGTGGGTGACGGTGGTGATCGCGGTGTTCCTCGTCGTCCTCGGCGCCACGATGGTCGCCGGGTGGGAACCGTCGTTCGCGCTTCCCCGACTCGAACGCGGCGGGCGGAGCCGCACGTTCGTCTCGATGTTCCTGTTCGGGGTCAGCTACGCGATCGCATCGTTGGGGTGCACGTTGCCGGTCTTCGTGGCCACCGTCTCGGGAACGGTGCGACGCCACAACACCATTTCTGGGATCGCCGTGTACCTCGCGTACAGCCTGGGCATGGCCGTGGTCCTGATGGCCCTGACCGTGGCGATCGCGGGCGCCCGCCGCTCGCTGGTCACCCTGCTGCGGCGAGCGCTGCCCTACGTGTCCAGGGTCGCCGGTGCCCTGGTGTGCGTGGCCGGTCTCTACATCGGCTGGTACGGGTTGCTCGAATTGCGCACCAGGCACGGGGCGGCGACGGCGACCGGCGGCCGGCCGGTCGACACCGTCACGAGCTGGTCCAGTTCGATCGCCAACTGGGTCGACACCGTCGGCGCGGTCCGCATCGGACTCCTGCTGGGGCTGCTCATCGCCGTGGCGCTGTTCGTCTCGCTCCTGCGCGCCCCACGCGAAGCGGACAGGTGACCCGGGCCGCCCCGCCCGCCGGGCGCGTCCTCAGATCCACTTCTTGCGGCGGAACCACCACAACTGCAACCACGTGGCGACGATGATCAACGTCCACGAGAACACGTAGCCGTACCGCCAGCGCAGCTCCGGCATGCCACGGAAGTTCTGTCCGTAGAGTCCGACGATGAACGTCGGGACCAGCAGAATCGACGCGGCCGCGGTGAGCCGCTTCATCACGTCGTTCTGATCGTTCGCGACCTTCGTCTGCACGTAGTCGCGCACGCCCCCGACGAGCTCCCGCGCCGTCTCGAGCGCATCGCCGGCTCGCAGCAGCTTGTCGTAGACATCGCCGAATTCGAGTTCCAGCTCGCGGGGAAACAGACTGCCCGAACGAACTTCGACCCGGCCGTCGACCACCCGTCGCACCGCGTCCCGGGTCGGAGCCACCAGACGTCTCAGGTGCAACAGATCATGGCGGAAGTTCGATATCTGGTGCTGGATCTCGTGGAAGTCGCTGGACTCGACGCGATCTTCGAGGAAGTCGATGCGATCGATCAGCTCGTCGATGAGATCCAGGAATGCCTCGGCGACGTCATCGAGGATGATCAGCGCGAGCTTGCCCGGGGCAAGCGGTGTACCCCGCTGGAGCATCTCCTCGAGATCCGAAGGGTCGTACGGCCCCTGCCCGCCCACGCTGCCGTCCGCCGACCGGGGTGTCTTGCGGACCGTGAGGACCGCCGACTGCGTGAGCACGAGGTCGATCTCCTGGTGGATCACCTCGTCACCGTTGTCGACGAGGATCGGGAGGAGGACCACGGCGACGATCGAGTCCTCACGGGGCCAGAAGCGCGGTCTCGGAAGATCGTCGTGCACTGCCTGCGCGCACAGCACCGACATGGTCGAGTCGTCGAGGGGCGCTTCCCACGCGGATGTGATGGCCGATTCGTCGGGATCGACCAGGTCGATCCACGTCAGGGACCCGTCGGCGCTTCGCACAGCTGTCAACCGTACGCCGCCGCGGCGCGGCGAAGGGGGCACCCGGCAAGCGCGGCACGCGGGTGCCCCCTCGACCGTTCGGAACGTGAGGAACGAGGGCCGGTCAGCCGATCTTGAAGTGCAACCCGTAGACCTTCTCGAGGCCCGGGATGCAGGCCGCGTTCTTCGGGCACTCGGGAGGCCCGCCGAGGGTGAGCGGGTCCTTGACCTTCGCCAGATCCGAGATCGTCTTCAGATCGTATTTCTTGGCGGTCTCCGGCGTGACGACGAAGACGTTCACGTCCGACACGTCGGTCGGCTTGCGAACGCTCAGACCTTGGGGCAGCGCCGCTTTGAGCTCGTCGATGACCTTGTTCAGGTCGTTCGACGGCTGCGCCTTGGAATCCAGGTAGGCATACAGGCTGTAGGTGAACTCGGGCATCAGGTCCAGGTCCCCCTTCTCCATCAGCGGCATGGTGACCTGGCGGGCGCCGACCGAATCCTTGAACGTGACGTCGACACCGGCGTTGGCGAGCGCCTCCGCGTAGACCCGGCCGACGATCTCGGACTCGGCGAAGTTCGCCGAGCCGACGGTCAGCTTCCCGGTGGCCTTCAACGAACCGGGCAGGTCGTTCTGGCTCAACCAGTCCGCGGCCACGTTCTTGGGGTTCTTGCCGTCGACGGACACCGACTTGACCATGCTCATGATGTTGTCGTGGGTGAGCTTCGCGTCCACGGCGTCGATCACCTTGCCGACCGCGGCGGTGTTCTTGTCGGTGCGGATCAGGGGCACGAAGTTGTCAGCCGCCTGGAGGTGCTTGTCGTCTTCCAGGGTCACCCAGCCGTTCTTGGCGATGTCCGGGGAGAACGTGAACAACTCGGCGATGTCGATCGAACCGGACTTGAGCGCATTGACCGTCAAGGGTCCACCCGGATCCAGGGAGCGGAACGTGATCGTCGCACCGCTCGAGCTCTGATTCGACGTCGTCGCACTCGTCCCCTTGTTCGACGATGTCGCGGTCGAACCGGAACTGGTGCACGCGGCGCCGGCGAAGGCGAGCACGCCGGCGAGACCGAGCGCCCCCAGGAGTCGGGTGGCATGACGCGGGCGTTGCATTCGGGACGTGACTGGGCTCATAGGGGCCTTCCTTGTCTTGGGGTTTGGGGATGAGATCATGCGGGTTGCATCGCAAGCGTTTCGGTGCGGTCACGGGCCTCGGATGCGGTCCGCATAGCCGCCGGCGTGACCTGTCGCTGGACGAGCGCGAAGACTCCTTCGGTGGCCAGGGCGAAGAGCGCCACCAGGACCGCTCCGGCGAACACCTCGGGGTAGGCGTCCGGGCCCAGGGCGAAACCTTCGACGATGAAGCGGCCCAGCCCACCGGAGCCGACCTGGGCGGCGATCGTGGCCGTGGCGACCACCAGGACGGCTGCGGTGCGGATGCCACCCATGATCAGCGGCATCGCCAGCGGCAACTCGGCGCGCCAGAGCGCCTGGAATTCGGTCAGGCCCATCCCCCGGGCCGCGTCGCGCACGTCGTCGGGGACCTCGGCCATACCCACCCAGGCGTTGGTGACGATGCAGGGGGCGGCCAGGACGACGAGCGCCGCGAACACGAACCACGAACCGATCACGGGCACATCGCGCAGGCCGAACAGCTGGGTGCCGACCACCAGGATCGCGAACGACGGGAGTGCCCGACCGGCGTTCGACACGTTGATCGCCAATGCTCCCCACGTCCGCCGATGGCCCAGCCACACCGCCACCGGAACCGTCAGCACGACCGCCGCAGCGAGTGCGGCGAAGCTCATCTCGGCGTGTTCGGTGAGTCGGGCGAGGATTCCCGTCGGACCCCACCAGTTGTCCTTCAGCCGGAACCAGTCGACGACCTGACCGAACACGGTTGCCTCGATCATGGCGTCACCGCCGACCGGTCGGCCCAGGGCGAGATCCGATGTTGCAGTCCGGCGAGGAACACGTCCGCGGCGACGGCGAGGAGGACCGACAAGACGGCCCCGACCGTCACCGCCGTGCGGATCGGTCGGTTCAGTCCGATCATGATCAACTGGCCCAGGCCTCCCAACCCCACGAGCGCCGCGATGGTGAGCATCCCGATCGTCGACACGGTCGCCACCCGCACCCCGGCCATGATCGTCGGGGTGGCCAGGGGAAGCTCCAGTTTCCGCAGGCGTTGCGATCGGGTGAGCCCCATCGCGTCGGCGGCCTCACGTGCCTCGGCGGGTACGCCGTCGAGACCGGTCACGATGTTCCGCACCAGGATGAGCAGGGTGTAGGCGGTGAGGGGGATGATCGCGGTCAGGTTGCCACCCCCGGTGTAGGGGATGAGGAGTGCGAACGCGGCCAGCGCAGGGATCGTGTAGAGCACACCGGACCCGCCCAACACCACGCCCAACATGGAACGGTGCCGCTGCGCCCAGATGCCGAGCGGAAGCGCGATCACCAGGCCGAACACCACGGCGGCCACGGTCAGCTCCACGTGGATCCACAGGTCGTGGCGGACGAGATGCTGATTTTCGTCGACCCACGGCCACCAGAACCACCGGTCGGTGTTGCTCGCGATCAGGAGTGGCGCTGGCACAGGTGAGCTCCTCCCGCAGGTGTGCGCCCCGAAGCTCTGGGCCCGGTGTCGCCTTCTGACGCAGGTTGCGCCCGAACGCTCCGCCCGGTGGGTCGAATGCCGCAACGCTAGCGTGAAATCGTGGCGACGAGTACGCAGGACCCCGCGATGATCCGCCTCGTCGAGGTGACCAAGCGCTTTTCGGCCGATGCGCCGCCGGCGGTCGACCGCGTGAGCCTGGACGTGACCGAGGGCGAGATCATGATGTTGATCGGGCCGTCGGGCTGTGGGAAGACGACCACGCTGCGGATGATCAATCGGCTCATCGAGCCGACGTCGGGCAGGATCGAACTCGCCGGCGAGGACGTCACGCACGTCGATCCGGTGCAGTTGCGACGCCGCATCGGCTACGTGATCCAACAGGTCGGGCTCTTCCCGCACCGGAGCGTGGCCGACAACATCGCCACCGTGCCCGGCCTGCTCGGCTGGGACCGTGCCCGCATCGCCGCCCGGGTCGAGGAGCTGATGGAGTTGATCCGTCTCGATCCTGCGCTCGCCGGTCGCTATCCACACGAACTCAGCGGCGGCCAACGACAGCGCGTGGGGGTCGCCCGTGCCCTGGCCGCTGATCCACCCGTGTTGTTGATGGACGAGCCTTTCGGAGCGATCGACCCGATCACGCGGACCGAGCTGCAGGACGAGTTCATGCGGATGCAGCAGGGACTCTCCAAAACCATCGTGTTCGTCACCCACGACCTCGACGAGGCGGTCCGTCTGGGTGACCGGATCGCGTTGTTCGCGGTCGGCGGCCACCTGGTGCAGGTCGACACGCCCGACGAGCTGTTGGAGAACCCCGAAGGTGAGTTCGCGACGTCCTTCGTCGGGCGGGACCGCGGGCTGCGCCGCCTGGAGGTCACCCCGGTGCGTATCGATCACCTGCTCGAAGTCCCCAGTGTGGCTGCGACGGCGAGCCACGACGAGGTCGTCGGCCGGATCGACGGAACCGTGCCCGCCGTGGCGATCGTGCTCGACGAAGGGGGCCGTCTCACCGGCTATCGCGCCGCCGATCCCACCGGGGCGGACGGCGCCACGACGCTCCGCCAGGCGCCCCGGTCGGTGACCGTGGAGGCCGCAACCCTCAAGGAGGCGATGGCGGCCCTGCTGCTCGGCGACGAAGGCTGGCTACCGGTCACCGACGCCGACGGTCGGTTCCTCGGAGCATTGACCGCCGATGCCATCCACCGGGCCACCCGCGCCATACCAGAGGACGGCCCGACCTCCTGACCCGGGCCTCATCGGCACAAAGGTCTTGACACTTGAGGTGATGTTCGTCACAGTAGATGCGGTTGCCACCCACAGCATGCTCCTCGAGAGGAATCCTCCGTGTTCCAAAGACGCTCCAAAGGTCGCCTTTTCGGGTTCAGCGCGATCATCGCCGTGCTCGCCCTGGTCTTCTCCGCATGCCAGCCCGCCCCGCCGAAGCCGCTTCCGATCGGAGATCTGGGGACTGCGGTCTCCGCGTATGTCAGCAGCCCCGACTCGGTGGCGGGCGCCAACGACTGGAACTGCAAGCCCAGCTCCGCCCACCCCGAACCGGTCGTGCTGGTGCCCGGGACCTTCGCCAACTTCGGCGCGAACTTCGTGGCGATCTCCCCGACCCTCAAGAACGCCGGCTACTGCGTGTTCGCCCTCAACTACGGCATGAACTACCTGTCGCTCGGGCGCATCGGCGGCCTCGGTGACATCGCGACTTCCGCTGGCCAGTTGAAGACCTTCGTGAACCAGGTGCTGGCGTCAACCGGCGCATCGAAGGTCGACATCGTGGGCCACTCCCAGGGCGGCATGATGCCGAACTACTACATCAAGCGCCTCGGCGGCGCCGCCAAGGTCGACACGCTCGTCGGCATCGCCCCGTCCAATCACGGCACCACGCTGGACGGACTGGTGACCTTCGGCGCCGACATGAACCTGCTCGGGTTCGTGAACTCGATCCTCGTCGGTGTGGGCACGCCGGGCCTGGAGCAGCAGGAGCTCGGCTCCAGCTTCCAGAACGCCCTGTGGGCCGACGGCGACACCGTGCCCGGCGTGCGCTACGTGGTCATCGAGACCAGCCACGACGAGGTCGTCACCCCGTACACCAATGCGTTCCTGTCGGGGCCGAACGTGACCAACATCCTGATCCAGAACCAGTGTCCCAGCGACCCGGTCGGCCACATCGGCATCTTCCTGGATTCACCGACGATCCAGAACATGATGAACCAACTCGGCCCGAGGACACCCGGTTTCCGCGCCACCTGCTCGGGCTACGGCATCGGCCTCTAGCCCGCCCGCACCCCTCTTCTTCACGAATGTCGGGGCACCAAGTAGGCCACACCTACTTGAGCGCGCTGCATTGAGCAAGCACCTGGAAAGGTCGGTGGTGCTTGGTCAATGCAGCGCGTCTGAGGTTGCCCATACCTACTTGGTGCCCCGACATTCGTGAAGGGGGCGGGTGAGCGGTGCGGTCAGGCACCGATGGTGGTGATGCCCCGCATGTAGGGCCAGAGCACCTCGGGGACGGCGACCGAGCCGTCGGGGTTGCGGTAGGTCTCCACGATCGCGGCCCACACCCGTGGCACCGCCAGGGCCGACCCGTTCAGCGTGTGCACATGCGGGAGCGGTCCGCGCTCGTCTCCCGCGGTCGGACGGAACCGGATGTTCGCCCGACGGGCCTGATAGTCGGAGAACCACGACACCGAGGAGACCTCCAACCACTGGTCGCACCCCGGCGCGTACACCTCGATGTCGAACGAGCGGTGATGGCTCTGGCCCAGGTCCCCGGCGCAGATCTCGATGACCCGATAGGTGAGTCCCAGGGCCCCGATCAGGGCCTCGGCACGACCGAGCAACTCCTGGAGCATCCCGGGCGCGTCGTGAGGCGTGGCCAGGCTGAGGATCTCGACCTTGTCGAACTCGTGCGCGCGCAACATGCCCCGCGTGTCCCGACCAGCCGCGCCGGCCTCACGGCGGTAACAGGGCGAATAGGCCATCAGCCGGACCGGGAGGTCGTCCTCGGCCAGGATCTCCCCCGCCGCAATCGAGGTGAGCGGCACCTCGGCGGTCGGAATGCACCACAGGTCGTCGCGTTCGATCGCGTACGCCTCGTCGGCGAACTTGGGCAACTGTCCCGACGCGGTCAGCGTCGCGGTCGAGACCAGACTCGGTGGCCGGACCTCCTCGAACGCGTCGGCGTTGCGATCGAGGGCGAACTGGCACAACGCCCGGGACAGGGTCGCTCCGGCACCGCGCAGCATCACGAACATCGAGCCGGTGATCTTGACCGCGCGTTCGCTGTCCAGGATGCCCAGGGCCTCGCCGGTCTCCCAGTGGGGCACGCGCTGCTGCTCGTCGAAGCCATCGGCATCGCCCACGACCCGGACCACCGGGTTGTCGGCATCGCTCGTGCCGTCCGGGACATCGGGGTGGATGACGTTGGGAATGCCCAGGAGCAACTCGTGGAGCTCCGACGCCACATCGGCTTCGGTCGCGGCCAGCTCCTTCTCCTGCACCCCGAGTGCCCGGCTCTCGGCCATCGCGGCCTCGGCGCCGGCGTCGTCACCACCGCGACGAAGCTCACCGACCTGCTTGGAGAGTTCTCTGACCCGGGCACGCAGCGCGTCACGCTCGGTCACGCACGAGCGGCGACGGGTGTCCAGGTCCAGCGCAGTGCGGATGTCGGAGGTGTCGATGCCCCGTCGCGCGAGGGACGCCTCGGTGGCGTCGGGATCGTCACGGATCTCACGAATGTCCAACACGATCCACGACGGTAGTCGTCCCAGGTCACTTCCTCTGCCTCCTGTTTCAGGGCTAGGGTCGCACTACGTGGCTGCCATCGACGTCGAGGAACTGGTGGTCACGTACGGGGAGCTGACTGCGGTCGAGAAGGTCTCGTTCTCGGTGGAACCCGGCGAGGTGGTGACGCTGCTCGGACCCAACGGCGCCGGCAAGACCTCGACGGTGGAAACCCTCGAGGGCTATCGCCGACCCGACGGAGGTCGGGTGCGGGTGCTGGATTCCGATCCGGTCGCGGACCGTGCCGCGCTGATGCCCCGCATCGGCGCGATGCTCCAGGTGGGCGGCGTCTATCCGGGCATCCGGGTCATCGAGATGCTGCGCCTGTACGCCAGCTTCTACGCCGCACCGGAGGACGTCGACGATCTGCTCGCGCAGGTCGGGTTGGCGGACCGGGCCAGGTCGATGTGGCGCCAGCTCTCCGGAGGCGAACAACAGCGACTCTCGCTGGCGCTCGCCCTGATCGGCCGACCCGAGGTCGCCTTCCTCGACGAACCCACTGCCGGCGTGGACGTCACCGGTCGACAACTCGTGCGCTCGCTCGTCCGCAAGCTCGCCGACCGCGGTGTCGCGGTGCTGCTGACCACCCATGATCTCGCCGAGGCCGAAAGGGTCGCCGACCGGGTGGTGATCATCGACCACGGACGGGTGGTGGCCGCCGGAACACCGGCGGAGCTCATGGACGAATCCGAGTCGAACGAGATCCGCTTCGGCGCACCGACCGGCCTGGACGTGGCGTCGCTGGGCGCCGCGCTCGGCGCTCCCGTCGTCGAGGAGTCCCCCGGTGAGTACCGGGCCGACGCCGCTCCCAGTCCCACCAACGTGGCCAAGATCACGACCTGGCTCGCGGAGCGGGACCTGCCCCTCGCCGACCTGCGCGCCGGCCGCCAGCGACTCGAGGACGTGTTCGTCTCGCTGACCGCTCCCCAGGAGCCCTCCCCGGCCGGCCCGGAAGACGACGAATCATGACCGACGTGGCACTCGACCGGGCCGCACCCCGCGGCGCGCGTCTGCTGGCGCAGAGTCGCATCGAGCTCCTGCTCACGCTGCGTCGCGGCGAGTCGCTCCTGCTCACGTTCGCCATCCCGGTCCTGCTCCTCGCCTTCTTCTCCAAGGTCGACATCCTGCCCGTCGGCAGCGACCCGGTCGGCTTCCTGTTCCCCGGCATCGTCGCCCTGGCGGTGATGTCCACCGCCATGGTCTCGCTCGCCATCGCGACCGGCTTCGAACGCTCCACGGGGGTGCTGAAGCGCCTCGCGGTGACCCCGTTGCGACGCAGCGAGCTGCTGGTGGCCAAGACCGTCTCCATCGTGATCATCGAGATCCTCCAGATCGCCGTGCTCACCGCCGAGGGTTTTGCCCTGGGCTGGCGGCCCGATGGCGTGCATCTCGCCGGCCTGATCGGGGCGATCATCGTCGGGACGGTCGCGTTCGCCGGCCTCGGACTGCTCCTCGCCGGCACGCTTCCCGCCCTCACCACGTTGGCGGCGGCCAACGGGCTCTATCTGATCCTGCTGCTGCTCGGCGGCATGGTCGTGCCGATCGACAAGTTCCCCTCCGCCTTCCAACCCGTGGTGCGCGCGCTTCCCGCCGGAGCCCTCTCCGATGCGTGCCACGGCGCCCTGGGCGGATCGGGCGTGCCCGCACACGCCTGGCTGGTGCTGGTCATCTGGGCGGTGGTCACCCCGATACTGGCAGCACGCCTGTTCCGTTGGGAATGATCACTGGGGGGTTTCCTCGAGGGGGGCGTCGCTCCTCGCGAACTCGGCCTCGACGTCGTCGTAGGTGAGCGGGCGTGCGTGGAGCTGCGCGGCGTCCAGCTGGGCGAGGCGATCGCGGTCCCGCCTGCGGCGCACGATGCTGGTGGACTCCTCTTCCTGACGCGCCCAGCGGAACAACAGCACCGCGATGATGCTCCCCATGTAGAGACCGCCGACCATCTTCATGATGAATCCGGCCAACTCCTGGTCCCCCATCGGTGACAGCCCCCAGAACGAGCCCCAGGGATGGATGTAGGCCTTGTAGACGACGTTCGGTGCGAACACCATCCAGGCCGCGGGAATCGTCGGGAGGATGCCCATCAGCATCAGATAGAGGGCCTGTCCGGGAAGGGAGATGCGCAGTTCCTTCAGCGGACCGCAGATGCAGACGAACATCATGATCGACACGACCACGAGCACCAGGTGCACCGTGAAGTGGAATCCGGCGGACTTGACCGATTCGTCGACGATCCAGGGGGCGTGCGAGCCCACATAGACCAGGTTGAAGACGATCCCCGCGAACACGGGTCGAGTGGCGAAGCGGAATGCCCGGTAGGCCACCGAATCCGACGAACCCAGGGCCAGTCGCGCCAACCACTCCGGGGTCGCCAGCAGCATCATCGGCGGCACCACCAGGGTCAGCAGCAGGTGCTGCACCATGTGACAGCCGTACAGGTAGTCCTCGGCCAGGTCGTGCACGGGCCAGTCCGCCGCGACCCACAACAGGATCAGACCGATGAAGAACCAGCGCGACTGGCTCCGGGTGATGATCGGCTCTCCTCTGGGAACGGCCTTGGGTCCCAGGATCCGGGTCACATAGAGGTACATCAGCGCGAGCGCCAGGATCATCACCCAGACCTCGGGATGGGGCACCCACTTCCAGGGTTGGGGCGTCAACGACGGGTCGGTACCGGGCGGGACGTAGCCGAGCAGCGGCGTCATCGGCTGACTTCGTGTGCTTCGAGTCGCTCACGATCCCGGGTGCGACGAAGTCGATCCTCGGACTGCTCGTCCTGCCGGAACCACCGGAACAGCAGCGTCACGATGATCGAACCCATGTAGATCCCACCGACCATCTTCATGATGAATCCGGCCAACTCCTGATCCCCCATCGGGGTCAGCCCCCACAGGGAGGGCCAGCGGTGGACGTAAGCCTTGTAGACGACTCCCGGGGCGAAGATCATCCAGGCGGCCGGAATCGTGGGCAGGATACCCATCACCATCAGGTACATGCACTGGCTCGGCAGGGACAGGCGAAGTTCCTTCAAGGGTCCACACACGCAGGAGAACATCACGAGCCCGGCGAGCGTGAGCACCACGTGCATGCTGAAGTGGAAGCTCTCGTTCTTCACCGTCTCGTTCACCACCCACGGGGCGTGGCTCGACAGGTAGACCACGTTGAAGATGATCCCGGCGACCAGCGGCCTGGTGAGGAACCGGTAGGCCCGGTACGCCATCGACCGCCGCGGCCCGAGCACCAGGCGCACCAGCCATTCCGGGGTCGCCATGAGCAGCATCGGGGGGAGCACCAGGGTCAGGAGCAGGTGCTGCACGATGTGCGCCCCGTACAGGTAGCTGTCGGAGAGGTCGTCGAGCGGCCAGCCCGCGGCGATCCAGATCACCAACAGCGCGGAGAAGAACCAGTATGTCTGGCTCCGCGTGACGACCGGGTGGCCGTCGGGCACCGCTTTCGGCCCGATCACCCGCGTGGCGTACCAGTACATCGCCGCGGGTACGACGATGACCGACCAGACCTCGTAGTGCGGGTTCCAGGCAAATGGATGCGGCACCGCCGAGGTGATCACGTCGGCCAGAACCGAGAACGAGGTCACGGTTTCAACCGACGTCAGTCACGGCGTTGGCTCACCGAAAGCCGGGAGCCCAGTACCGGAAGGTGGCCAGTGCCAACACGTACACCGACGAGGCGAGGCCGAGTCCGAAGAAGAACACCCGTCGACACAGCGCCCGGTCGTAGCGCAGATGCATGAAGTACAGGGCCACCGTGAAGAACTTGATCGCCATGAGCGTGATCAGCACCCAGTCGTAGAACGGCCCGAGGCGGTGCTCGGTGTAGCTGCAGATCACCTCCATCGCGGTCATGACCGCGAGGAAGATCGCCACCATCACATAGGTCTGGTCGCTCGCGCCGTGGGTGAGCGCCGGGTCCTCGAAACCGGTGGACGGTTCGAAGGTCGCATTGGCCGCCTGGTCGGACATGTGGGTTCCCCTATTTGTGAATCAGGTAGACGACGGTGAAGATCACGATCCAGACCACGTCGACGAAGTGCCAGTACAGACCGATGACCTCGACGACCTCGGCCTTCTCCTTGGGCAACTTACCCCGCAGCGACATCGAGAGCAGCACCAACAACAGGATGATCCCGATCGTGACGTGGGTGCCGTGGAAGCCGGTGAGACTGTAGAAGGCCGATGCGAAGATGTTGGTGGTGTAGCCGAGGCCCTGGTGGTACATCCCGGTGAACTCGTACACCTGGCCGGCGATGAACGACGCTCCCAGGACGGCTGTGGCGATCAACCAGAGCCGCAGCCGTTGTTGGTCGCCACGATGGGCGGCCGAGACCGACAGCACCATGGTGAGCGAGCTCATCAGCAGCACGAACGTCGACACCGAGGTGAACGGGATGTTGATGACATCCCCCGGGGTCGGTCCCTGCTGGGCCCGACCGTTGTAGAGCAGGTACGCCGAGATGAACGCGCCGAAGAGCAGGCAGTCCGACGCCAGGAACAGCCACATCCCCAGCTTGGAGTGCGAGATCTTGGTACTGGTGTGCAGGCTCAGACCCGGGTAGGGGTCGTGGTGCTCGATCGGATCGTTGGCCGAAAGCGCTGCTTCAGACACCGGCGACCTCCGTTTGGGACGGAACTTCGAGCTGCACACCCGAACCCTGTTCGTCCGGTTCCGGCGACTCGGGCGGATGCGCACTTTCGTCGGTGGAGGGTTCGATCCCCCAGGCCATCAGCGCCACGAAGAGCACGAAACCGCCGACCGCGCAGAGCCCGAGGTTGAAGATGATGCCGTAGCCGAGGAGCAGCATCCCGAAGGCGGCCACGATCGGCCAGTACGAGGGCGAGGGCATGTGCGGGACCCGCCCGGTCGGCTTGTCCATCACGTCCTCCATCTTGGAGACCCGGACCAGGCGACCGTGTTCGTCCTCGGCGTACTTGCGGTGCCAGGCCTCGTCGAGGTCCTGCACGTCGGGGATTTCATAGAAGTCGAATTCCGGAGGCGGCGACGAGGTGATCCACTCCAGGGTCCGCGCGTCCCACGGGTCGGGTTCGCAGGTGAACTGCCCCGCGGCGTGGGCCTTGCGACGGGAGACGACCACGTTGATGAGGAAGAGCAGCACCGACAACGCCAGGATGTACGACCCGATCGTCGAAACCATGTTCCACAGCGACCAGCCGTACCCGGGCAGGTAGGTGTAGACACGGCGGGGCATGCCCTGCAGACCCAGGATGTGCTGGGGCCCGAAGGTCAGGTTGAAGCCGATCATCATCAGCCAGAAGTTCCACTTGCCCAGCTTCTCGCTGAGATGGTGGCCGAACATCTTGGGCCACCAGTAGTAGAAGGCCCCGAAGAACACGAGCGCCGCCCCGCCGAACAGCACGTAGTGGAAGTGGGCGACGACGTAGTAGGTGTCGTGTTGCTGGGTGTCGGCCGGGGCGACGGCGTGGGTGATGCCCGAGATGCCCCCGAGGGTGAACATGGTGAACATCCCCACGGCGAAGAGCATGGCCGTGGTGAAGCGGATCTGGCCCCGCCACATCGTGGCCATCCAGTTGAAGATCTTCACCCCGGTCGGCACGGCGATCGTCATCGAGCCGACGGAGAAGAACGCCACCGACACCGGCCCCATACCGGAGGTGAACATGTGGTGGGCCCACACCCCCCAGCCGAGGAATCCGATCGCGATCCCGGAGATGACCATGACCTTGTACCCGAACAGGGGTTTGCGGGAGAACACGGGAATGATCTCGGAGGTCAACCCGAAGGCGGGCATGATCATGATGTAGACCTCCGGGTGACCGAAGATCCAGAACAGGTGCTCCCACAGCAGCGGGTCGGCCCCCTGGGAGACCTGGAAGTAGTTGGCTCCGAAGCGGCGGTCGAACAGCAACATGAACTGTGCCGCGGCCAGCACCGGCATGGCGAACAGCAGCATGACCTGCCCGACCAGACCCATCCAGGTGAACATGGGAACCTTCATCCAGGTCATGCCCGGCGCCCGCATGTTGACGATCGTGGTGATGAAGTTGATCGAGGTGACGATCGAGGCGACACCGGTGGTGAGCAGCCCGACCGTCCAGAAGTCGATCCCGTGGGTCGGCGAGTACACCACGAGCGAGTTCGGCGCGTAATTGTACCAGCCGTTGTCCGGGGCGCCGCCGAGGATGAAGCTGGAGTTCAGCATGAGACCACCGGCGAGGAACGTCCAGAAACCGAACGCGTTCAGGCGGGGGAACGCCACGTCGCGTGCCCCGATCTGCAGGGGGACGAAGTAGTTCATGAACGCCACACCGAGGGGCATGACGAACAGGAAGATCATCGTCGTCCCGTGCATGGTGAAGAACTGGTTGTAGGTCTCCGCGCTCAGGAGTGTGCCGTTCGGGGTCGCCAGCTGGGTGCGGATGCCCAGCGCTTCGATGCCGCCGATGAGAAAGAAGATGACCGACGAGAAGCCGTACATCTTGCCGATCTTCTTGTGGTCGATCGTGGTGACCCAGCTCCGCCAGCCGGTGGTCGCGGTGGGCCGCTTGAACACCCCGAGCGGCGACGATTCGGGGAGATCCGGTTCCGGAATGCTGAGCGGGCGGGGTGCCTCGACGATGGCCATGGGCGAATCGTTTCCTTCTTACTTGAGTGTCTCGAGGAATGCTACGAGCTGATCGAGGGCTGCCGGGCTCAAGTTGAGGTTCGGCATGCCCCGAATGGTTCCGAATCGACCGTTGATCCCGTTCGGTGCCATCGGCAGCATCGACTCGGGATCATGCAACCACGCCCGCAGCTCGGCGGTGTTGATGCAGCTCGGGTCCTTCGCGTAGTTCAGTCCCAGCGCCCGACAGCGCTTCGAGTCGATCCGCAGGTCGTAGGTCCCGCTGGCGAACGTCGTCCGGCTCATCAGGTGGGTCAGGTCAGGTGCTGCGCCCGCGGTGAGCGGGTTCTTCTTGGGGTTCGCCGTGTGGATGCCCCGCGCCGTGTGACAGACGCCGCACTGGGACTTGAACAGCCCGGCCCCTTCCTTGGCGAGGCCGGACGTGGGCATCGTGGCCGGTTTCACCTGGCGAGCCACCCACTCCTCGTACTGTGCCCGGGGCAGGGCGATGACCTGAAGTCGCATGTTGGCGTGGCTGAGTCCACAGATCACGGTGCACTGGCCGTAGTAGACGCCGGGCTTCTTGGCCGCGATGTTGAACATCGTGGTCCGCCCCGGGACGACGTCGCGCTTGCCCTGCAACTCGGGAACCCAGAAACCGTGGATCACGTCACGGGAGTTCATCCGCAGGCTCACGTTCTCGCCGGCCGGAATGACCATTTCGTTCGCGGTCACGATGTCGTTGTACTTGCGCTGCGATTCCTTCTCGGTCTTGGAGAGGTCGTAGCGGAACTCCCACCACCATTGCTGCCCGATCACTTCGACGTGGGGGTTCTGCGGCGGCGGCTGCTTGGCGAGCTGGAACACGGCGAGCACGGTGAAGATGCCGACGAACAAGAGGATCACGGCCGGGGCGATCGTCCAGCCCAGCTCCCACACGAAGTTCCCGTGGACCTGCTCGGGAGCTTCCATCTCGTCGGGATGTTCGTGGCGGGCCCGGTAGCGCACGGAGGAGTACAACGTGACTCCGAGCACAAGCACGGCGATGACACCACCGATGATGAAGACCGGAACGACCAGATTGTAGATGGTGTCCGCGTAGTGGCTCTTGGGCTTGAGCGAGTCCTGTTTGGCGTTCGACACACAGCCCGAGGCGACGGCCACCAGCGCGGCGATGGCGACCCCGAGGCCGGTCGTCTTGGCGACCCCCCGTCGGCCGGGTCGACTCGTGTGGCCAGCAGGGCGGTTCATCGGGTCTCCTCCCCGGCGCTACGAACCGAGAGCGGGGCGCCGAGCGACGCTCCCTGGATCTTGTAGGGGTGCGGCGTGTTCTCGTGATGCTCCACCTGGGCCGGCCCCTTGACCATTCCGGCGACGCCGAGTCCGATCACCACCAGACAGCCGACGACCGCGAGCGCGGCGATGGTGTTCCGGGAGATCCGAGGTCTGAAGTTCAAGATGATCGCGACCGCGAACGCCGCGGCCGGAACCGCTCCGAAGATGATCACGTCGGTGCCCTCGGAGAACGCGATCAGAATGCGCGAAACCCCGAAGACGAACAGGAAGATCGCCGTGATCGCGAAGAGCGGAAAGTCGAGCGGATACGTGAGCTGTTGGCGGACCCGCTGATTGGCGAACGGATCGGCCGTCGCCCGGTCCGACCAGGCGTAGATCACCCATTCGAGGGCGGAGATCCCCGCGACGACCAACCCGGCGAGGAAGAGATACGGGCTGTAGACCAACCCGAGGATGATCAGGGCACCACCGAAGGAACCGATCAGCGGCCAGTGGTTGGCTCCTCGAACGGGAAGGACCGGAGCGGGCGCCTCCAGACCCTGGATGCGCGCGCCCCGTTCGGGATCGCCGTCACGGGTCACCGACAGGATGGCGCCGATGAGGATGGCGACACCGGCGTAGCCGACGAGCATGGCGTAGGCGAAGTGCGCGCCGACCGGTCCTTTGTACCCGAGGCTGATCGCGCCGGTCAGCTCGGCCATGCCGACGGTGTGCCCCGACGTGGCGACGGCGACGAAGAAGGCACCGACGAGGGCGAGCAGCGCCGAGCCGAACAGGTATTTGGATCCGGTGGTCAACATTGCGGCGGCGACTTTCCTACTTCATCACGTAGACGGCGAACCAGAGAAGGGCGAACAACCCCACCACCACGTACCAGTAGAGCGCAACCGCGTCGACCGAGTCACGATTTCGGCTGTCGGCGCGTCCACCCAGGGTGCGGAACCCACTCACGAGGACCGCAGCCATCGCAGCCCCCAGCATCGCGAGGTGCACCCCGACGATCGTGATGATCAGAAGGGCGACGTTGCTCTTGGCGATACCCGGGGACCCACCCGAGCCCTGGGCGAGGTGGAGGTTGGTGAGGATGAACGACTCGGCATTGACGAATGCCGCACCCAGCAGCAGCACGATGCCGTAAGCCACCCAGAGACTCTGCCGGTCGTCGTTGCGCACCGCCTGCTGGGCCCAGAGCATCGCGGGGATGGAGAGCAGCAACGTGAACAGGGCCGTGTTCGGACCCGTCAGCGGCAGACCACCGGTGGGGATCCAGGTGGCATGCGCCGCCACCGCCGTCTGACGCGTCGCGGTGTACAGCGCCACCAGCGCCACCATCGCCATGATCGAGCCGGCGCCGAAGAGGCTTGCTGCGATCAGCTGGGAACTGGGGCGGAGCGGGGTCGCCTGCCGGGCCCCTTCGATCGGGGCGGTCTCGATCCGGGCGAGATCCGCGGTCACTGGTCCACCTCCTCTTCGACGGTCAGTTCGTCGAGTAGTGGCGCCTCGGAGGACACCGGCGGAATCTCCACGAAGTTCTCATACCGCGGCGGGGACGCCGTCGCCCACTCCAGCGACTGTCCCACGCCCCAGGGGTCGGCTTCGGTCTCGACGTCGGGATCGCCGTAGCGCTTCAGCGCCACCACGAGCGCCACGATCGTGAGGAACACCGTGCCCGCGATCGCGACCCAACCGATGACGGCGAGCGTGTTCAACCCCTCGGTCCCCCGCTGGTGGCGGATGGCGGAGCCGGTGATCGCCGAGAGCACGTCGGCGACGGCGATCGCCCCGGAGCCGGCCAGCGCGAGAACCGCAGCCACGATCCCCATCGGTTTGAACGCCTGCGCCCCGACGATCTTGGCCGCCCAGTGGAACAGCGCTGCGGAGGCGGCTGCGATCGCCGACCCGATGACCAACTGGACCACGGCATCGTCATAGAGGGTCCCGCGCAGCCCGAGGCTCTGGATCGGGGTGAACACGCCGAGCAGCACGGCGGCCATGAGAAGCAGGATCGAAATGATCGCACCGGGCAGCGGTGCGCCCTTGACCACGCCACCGGAGTCCGAGCTGCGGAGGAACGCGTCGCCGACGTGGAGGAGCATGCCGAACACGGGGATCACGATCAGGATCGACGCGAAGATCGTCACCGGATTGTCGAACCGCATCTGGGGCAGGGCGTTCTCCCCGAACACGGCGTAGGCGGTCATGTCGTAGACCCCGAAGGACAGGATGCCGAAGAGTCCCACCCAGAACATCAGCAGCGAGCGGCGGAAGCCGTCCCGCGTCCGGGTGAACGTCGTGACCACGTCACCGGCGATGCCGAGCACGGGAATGGCCAGGGCGTAGATCTGCGGCTGACCGAACACCCAGGCGATCTGGCTGAACGCGCCGGACGTCCCCGAGAAGATCGCCCCGTGACTGTGGTCGACCCAGACCAGCAACATGAGTGCGGCGACCACCGGCAGCGTCAACGACCACAGGATGCCGGCGACGACGATGGACCACGAGAACAGTGGGATCCGTCGCATCTTCATGCCCGGTGCACGCTGGGTGAACACGGTGGTGACGAGGACGACGGACAGAACCACGATCGACGCGGCCAGCAGCACCAACGACAGCGCCCAGAGGTCGACCGAGGCAGAACGGGTGACGACCTTGATCCCGGCGATCCCGGTATCCAGCGGTGCGCCCCCTCCCGTGAAATACGAGACGATCAACAGGGCGCCCGCGACGAAGTAGCTCCACACCCCGAGTGCGGCGGCGCGGGGGAAGGCCAGGGCCCGGGTACCGATCTGCAACGGCACCACGATCAACGCGATCCCCAGCATCAGCGGGATCAGGCCGACCAGCACGACGGCGGTGGGTTGCAGCGTTCCGAGCGAGTAGTACCTGGCCGCGCCGAACAGTTGATGGCGCTTGCCGTCGATGGTGTCGAGGCGGAGCAGGAATCCCAGCACCTGCGAGGCGGCCACCACGAGGATCGAGAACGTGACGAGGATGCGCCCGAGTGCCTTGTGGTCACCGGTGCCGAGCAACCCACTCAGACCGGCGGGTCTGGTGAGCGCGTCCAGCGCCTCGGTCTCGGCGGCTGGTCTGGTTTCAGTCAGTTCCATGCGATGCGGGACCTTCGTCTCTGGCGACGCCAACGGCTCCGGACATTACACAGCCCCCGATCACCGTTGACAAACTTGCCGTCCACGGCGCGGCCCCGGTGGACTCGCATCCGGCCATCAGTGGCCCCACCGTACCAACTGGTCGACCACCATCGCCCCGAACAACAGGGTCACGTAGGTGATCGAAAAGCTGAACAGTCGCATGGCGACCTTCGGTGATTCGGTGCGCAGCAGATCGACGGCCATCCAGGTGAAGATGCCACCCAGCACGATGGCTGCCGCCCAGTAGATGAGCCCCATGTCGGCGACCGGGCCGAAGACGAGGGTGAGCGCCCAGAGCACCAGGGTGTAGCCGAGAATGCGGACCGCGGTGCGGTGGTAGCCCTCGACGCTGGGCAGCATCGGCACCTGGGCGGCCGAGTAGTCGTCCCGGTAGCGGATCGCGAGCGCCCAGAAGTGCGGCGGGGTCCAGTAGACGATGACGAGGAACAGGATCACCGGCGGCCAGGCGAGATGTCCGGTCACCGAGGTCCAACCGATGAGCACGGGCACGGCACCGGCTGCGCCGCCGATGACGATGTTGCGGCTGGTCGTCCGCTTGAGCCAGAGGGTGTAGACCACGACGTAGAAGGCGAACGCGGCGAAGGCCAGGACCGCACTGATCAGATTCACCGTCGTCCACAACAGGGCGAACGCGGCGATTTCCAGGACGGCCGCGAAGACCAGCGCCTCGTTGGGTTTGACGACACCGGTGACCAGCGGTCGGTTCTTGGTGCGTTCCATGAGCGCATCGATGTCGCGATCGACGTACATGTTGATCACGTGGGCGCCCCCGGCTGCCAGTGTTCCGCCGACCACGGTGCACACCATGATCCAGATGCCCGGAATCCCTCGGGCGGCGACGATCTGGGTCGGAACCGTCGTCACCAGGAGGAGCTCGATGATCCGGGGCTTGGTGAGAACGACGAACCCAGTGACCCGTGCACGAATGCTCGGAGCGAGCGTGACAGTGGACATGAGAACGTTCCGACGATACGGCCGCCGGGACCGCGATACCAACTGACCCCGAAACCGGCGGGGACGTCCGGCCCCCGTCGCGTGGCACGTTGGAGGTCACCGGAGAGGTGCCCGGTAGGATTGCCAGGCGTGGCCGTCGTCCGAGATGACATCGTGATCGACGATCCGTCCGAAGCGTTGGCGCCAGGTGCCGGGAAGGGCGTGGTCGGCCGTTTCCGCATGAGCCCGCGCTCGTATGAACGGGTCACGCTCGTCGCGGTCTGGCTCATCGGTCTGATCGTGGTCACCGGTGGTGCGGTCCGTCTGACCGGTTCCGGCCTGGGCTGCACCGACTGGCCCACCTGCCAGTCGAACAAGATCTACCCCTCCTGGCAGTTCCACGGGTGGGTGGAATTCGGGAACCGCCTCGTCACCGGACTGGTTTCGATCGTGGTGATCCTGGCAGTGCTCGGTGCGCTGATCCGCGTCCCTAGACGCCGGGATCTGACCTGGCTCTCGGCCGGACTGGTCGCCGGCGTCATCGGCCAGATCGTCCTCGGTGGTGTCGTCGTGCTCTCGCATCTGTGGCCACCGTTCGTGATGAGCCATTTCGTGCTCTCCCAATTGCTGGTCGCGGACGCGGTCGTCCTCGTCCACCGCGCCCGTCGGCCCGATGGCTCCCACCAACGGAGCGTTGTGGCAATCCCGGTCCGACGACTGGGACGGTTCCTCGTGGCGATGACGGCGCTGGCCATCCTCACCGGCACCGTGGTGACCGGTACCGGTCCGCATTCGGGTTCGAACAACGGCACCCCGGTCGACCGGTTGCCGTTCCAGATCAGTGACGTGGCCCGCATCCACGGCACCGTCGACATGTCCGTCCTGGCGACCGTCATCGCCCTCATCGTCGTCCTGGTGCGCTCGCGTGCCCCCCGAGCGGTGCTCGCCCGGCTCGAGATCGTCCTCGTGTTCGGCGTGCTCCAGGCGGCCATCGGTTACACCCAGTACTTCACCGGAGTGCCCACGACCCTGGTGGCGCTGCACATCCTGGGGGCCACCCTCATCTGGAGTGCGGTCCTGTGGTTCTTCCTCGGACTGTCCGAATCGGTGCCCGACGCGGCAGAATCGACGCGTGGGACCACGACAGCTCAGCGTGCGGAACGACTCGACGGTTGCTCCGTCGGCGACGATGACGCCGACCGAGACCGCGCCGGTCGAGACGTGGTCGCCCCAGGGATCTGACGAAGCCGATCCCGACACGCCCTGGATCGTGCTGGTCTGGAACGACCCGATCAACCTGATGTCGTATGTGACGTTCGTCTTCCAGAAGCTCTTCGGCTATTCGCGGGCCAAGGCCGAGAAATTGATGATGGACGTCCACACGCTCGGTCGTGCGGTGGTCTCGTCGGGGACGCGCGAACAGGCCCAACGCGACGTGTTCCGACTCCACGAGCACGGCCTGTGGGCCACGATGCAACAGGACACCTGAGGCCCACGATGCCCATCAGGTTTCGGCGCCGGGTCCGAGTGCATCCGGACGGCACCCTCGAGATCAACCTCCACGACTCCGAGCGTGATCTGCTTCGGTCGGTCGCCGCGGAGCTGACCGACGATCTCACATCGTCGTCCGATCCGTCGCTCCAGCGATTGTTCCCCCCCGGCTACGGATCGGACCCGGTTCGCGACGCGGGCTACCAGATGATGATGGGCGACGAGCTCCGGCAACGTCATCTCGGAGCTCTTCGTGTGCTCGCCGCGACGTCGGGGACGGAACGGCTCGATGCCGGCCAGGCCGAGGCCTGGATTCAGTCGATCAATGCGATTCGCCTGGTGTTGGGCACCCGATTGGGCATCGAAGCCGACTCCGAGCCGGTCCGCGTGTCCCGGAACGATCCGAACCTGGCGAGCTGGGTGGCCTACGACTTCCTGAGCCTGCTGTTGAACGACCTGATCGAGGCCATGGCCCCCTGAGGGAACTTCTTCAGCTGCCCGAACCGGTGAACAGTTGGCCGACCAGCTGGCTTCCACAGCTCTTGCCCGCGGCCAGGGTCAACGAGCGGAACGTGCCCCCGCGGTGCTGCGTGACCTGCGAGATCACGTCGGGCTGTGCGCCATGGACGACATGGTCCGACAGGCACCAGGCCACCTGCGGGGTGAACAACGGACCATTCGGGCCATTGGGGATCTTCGTCCCGCGCAGGTAGTAGTACGAGGCCAGTTCGGCACGGGCGACGGCCGCCTGGACGGCCGTGCGTTCGAGACCGTGGAGACCCTGGTCGGCCGATGCCCCCGGATCACAGCCGGCCGCGGTGACCAGGGTGTCCGAACTCTGCTTGACGTCGACGTGTCCGCCGGGAATGGTCGCCGCCCACTTGTCCAACATCGACTTCAGGACCTGGGTCGTCGACGCGTCTGCTCCCCGGAGGACGTCGGTGACACAGACCTGCCCGTTGCGTTTGCGGAATGCGACGTAGTTGTCGCCGGCCCAGTTGCCGATCATGTCGAATCCGGTGCCGGCAGAGAGACGACCGGCGACCAACAGATACCAGCCCTCGGCGCCGAGCGTCCCGTTCTCGAGGGTCTGGGTGCCCTGTGGAGCCTGGGGAACCTCACCGGACAGCGGATCCTGCCCGTTGAAGTACGCGGATCCGTCGAGGATCTGTTGCGAGGAGATCGGCGGATTTTCGACCAGGTCGTTGACCCCGCCGGTCCCGTCCACGGATCGGACGAGATCGACGAAGGGGCGACCGGCGCCGGGTTGCAACGCCGCCCGGGCATCGAGCAGGTTCGCGTCCGGCGGCAGGGGATTGACGACGAGGGCTCCGAGGGCATGTCGTTGGTCAGCGGACAACGTCGCGAAGTACGCGGCCCGCATCGCTGCGGAATTCCCGGCCACGACGCTCTCGAGCGGAGACTCGGCGATCGCCGGTTTGGTCAGGGTCGAGAAATTGCCATGTTGGGAGTCGAGCGCGACCGAGAGGGCGCCGGCAGCAGCGACCCGCAGCTGGGCCGGATCGGTTCCCGACCGGAGCACGAGCTGATCGTCCGTCGGATCGAAGAAGGCACCGAACTCGGGACGCTGCTCGGCGACGACGCCGAGGGTGGCAGCCGGATTGCCCTGCACTCCCCCCAGTGCACGCCACATCGCGACCTGATCGGTCAGCTCCTGCTGGGACTGCTGGGGTACCTCGGCAGCATGGACCGCAGCGTCGTAGTGGCTCGCGTTCCAGGTCACGACTGCCACAGGATGGCGGAACGGAAGGTTCCGCTTCGACGACACCCAGTTCGCGACCTGTTCGACGTTCCCCGACCATTCCGACGGATAGCTCTGACCCCGGCCGAAGACCTTCATGCCCGCGATGACCACGATCACGAGGAGGATCCCCATGAGCAGCAGCCGGGCCTCGCGGGAGAGAACCGCCTGGCCTTTGGGCTTTCCCGTCGGTTCGACCGAAGTCGCCCAGGCATCCGCCGAAGCGGTCCAGTTGACCTCGGGCACCGTCGGTTCCAGCGCGCTCGTGACAGGCGTCTCGCCGATTGGCGGCGCGGGAGTCTCCTCTGGTTCACGGAAGATCGCGCCGGGATCGAATCGTTCGTGCGTCGATTCGGCATCATCGTCGTCCGGTGCGGCGAATCCCGACGAGTCGTCGTGGGCCGCGTCGTCGTGGGCCGCGTCGTCTTCTCGGGCGGCGCCGGGCTCTGGGTACCACGACATCGGGTCGAGGCCCGACGGGCTCTCGTCGGCGGCGGGTGCACCCTGCTCTGGATACCACGACACCGGGTCGAGGCCGGACGGGCCGTCGTCGTCGATGCGCGGAGCGGGGCCTTCGGTCCAGGTCTGGGCACCACCTTCGAGGGGAACCAGTTCTGCGCCGGTCGATGGTCCCGTCGGCACGTCGAGCGTGCCCGCCGCGTCGTCCGCGACCGTCCCGCCGGCCACCGAAGCACGCCGAACCGATTCGTCGGACGAAGACGCCGCACCGCCCGGATCCGACAGGCCGGTGGAAGCGCCCGAGGTCGGCGCAGCGGAGCCGGCCGCGGAGTCGAAGCTGCCGAACGGGTCGACATCTGCGAGTGCCGGCGGCGAATCCCAGTCGTGCGTTCGGCCCGCGGGACCGGCTCCTTCTGCTTCGGACCCTGCCCACGAGGACCATCCGCCCGGGGCGTCTGTTCCGGTGCCCGAGCCGACACCGGAACCCGCTTGCAACTCCGGAGCGGCACCCGCCGTCGAGCCACCCGCACCCGACGCAGGATCCTGTGCATTCGCCCATGGTGAGCGCGGTCCGGCTGCAGAACCCGACCCACCCCCACCCGACGTCCCCTGCCCGGCGACCAGTTCGTCAGGATCGACGGTGCCACCGATCTCGGTCACGCGGAGCACCGCACCGCAGAACTTGCATGCGCTCCATTCGCCGAACACCCGCGCCCGGCATTCCGGGCAGACGAGCACGTCGTTGGTCATGGCTCGGTCACCACCGCGGGGAGACGCGCACCGTCCACTCGCCGGCATGCGCCCGCGTCGTGGCCGAACGGCCTGCGAAGCATTCGTGGTCCGACGGTAATGATCGATCTCCTGTCTTCGACCGTGTGTCCTGTACAGGTCGGCCGGACGCCCCCGTCGCCGAGCGGTCTCGACTCGGACAAACGACGTTCCCTTCCTGCAAAGTCGGCCGTCCAGCAGCCAGTTTGAGCGCTTCGCCCCTCCCAGATCGTCGTGGGCGCCCCAAAGGGCCGAACGGCCCCCTGATACAGTGCTCCGGTTCCGATGCCCCCATCGTCCAGCGGCCTAGGACGCCTGCCTTTCACGCAGGTAACACGGGTTCGAATCCCGTTGGGGGTACCAGACGATCCGCTCGGCGCCTGATCGGGCGTCGATCCCGACGTGTGCGGTGCGCGACGCCGTCCACCCACGACGCCGTCCACCCTCGACGTCTGCTGAGCGTCGGGACGGTCCCTACCCTGGGAACGTGACCGATCCACCCCGTCAACGCTTCCTGCCCGCACCGGTGCTGCGCGCGCTCGAAGGCCTGACCGGGGAATCTTCCGGCGAGGCTTCCCCCGGGGACTTCGCGCTGGTCAGCGAGCTGGTCGCCGCTCTCTATCACCACGAGTTCCACGGTCGGGCACGACGCATCACCGAATGCTGGGAGGCCGGTGACCGAGCGGCTTCGGCGCGGCTCGCGGAGGATCTCACCGAACTGTTGGAGGATTCGAACTACCGAAAGATCACACTCGCCGAGCTCGACGATGCGGTCACCACCGAGATGCTCCTGCCACTCCGGCTCCAGGTGGATCTGGACGACTACCGGGAACTGCTGCTCTTCACGAGCGGCTCGCACCGGGACACCGTCGAGGTCCGCACCTGGGATCGGCTGCGCCGGAAGACGCGTGAAGTGACCGTCGACGACCGGCTGGTGGTGCACACACAGGTGCAGTCCGCCGAGTGGTTCGCCGAGCGCGGCATCGACCCCGCCAAGCGTTCCCTGGAACCGGGAAGGATCGATCTGCGCCATTTCCGGGACACGCCGCGGGCGAACATCAAGACGCTCCTGCCGTCGGTCCGGGTCCGGTACCGGCTCATCGATTCACTGATGATGGGCGTGCCGGCCGTGGCCTCCGGCGTGGTCGTGCTGAGCACCAAGCTGTTGACCACACTCGGGTTGATGTTCGTGCTCGTCGGAGCCTGGCTCGGACTGAGGAAGCACGCGCCCGAGCTGGACCAGGCCACGCTGGTGGTGCTCTTCGGCGGACTGGCCGCGCTCGGCGGCTTCTTCGCCCGCCAGTACTCCAAGCTCAAGAACCGCCACGTGCGCTATCTCAAGATCCTCAGCGAACACCTGATCACCCACACCCTGGGAGACGGACCGAACGTGGTCTACTCACTGCTGTACGCGGCCGAGCAGCAGGAGGTCGCCGAGGTGTTGCTCGGCTACCGATTCCTGCTCGCCGAACCGGACGGGCTGACCGCCGCGGACCTGGACACCGCCGTGGAACGCTGGATCGATTCCGACGCGGCGTGCGACATCGACTTCGACGTCGACGGATCGCTGACCAAGCTCCGTCAACTCGATCTGGTCAGCTCCGACGACGCCCCCGACGGCCCGACGTTTCGCGCGATGGCGCCGGCCACCGCCGGACGTCTCCTGCGCAGGCGATGGGTCGGCATCTTCGACGACTCGACCCAACAGGTCGCGCCCGTGACGCATCACCGCCCGAGCCCGGAAAGCGAGGTCGTGGCGCGTTCAGCGTGACGCCACCGCGAGGAACAACCCGTAGGTTCCCCCCTCGTCGCGTTCGACCGAACCGCAATCGGTGACGGAGACCGCGGCGTAGCCGGCAGCCGACAGCCGACCTGCGAGGTCGTCCCGATCGAAACCGTGGTGCACGTCGACCCCCCGGCCGTGAAACGACCCGTCCTCGGCGTCGAGGTCGATCACGCACAGGTGGCCACCGTCGGCGGTCATCGACCTGAATGCCTCCAGCACCGGATCGACCGGGTCGACATGATGCAGCACCATGGAGGTGACGATCAGATCGAATTGCTCGTCGTCGGGGAGTTGATCCCGGGACAGATCCAGGTCCCGGACTCGGGCCCCGGGGAGGCGTCCGTCGTCGACCTTGGTCTGGATCTGGGCGCGCATCCCCTCCGACGGATCGGCAAGCGTGATCGGCCCGACCAGGTCCCGCAGGGCTTCGGAGACCAATCCGGTGCCCGCGCCGTACTCGAGGAGTCGCTCGTCGCCGGTGAGGTCGACCTCCTCGGCGATGCGCCTGGCCGTCCACCGGGCCCGTTCGATCTTGGCCTCGTCGTCCCAGGTCGCGGCGCGTTCGTCGAAGCTCGGCGGTCGCCCGTCGTGGTCGTGGTCCATGTGCGGCACGCTAGCGCCGGTCGCCCACGAACGGTTCGAGCCGTACCGCCTGGCCGCGCGGACCGGGTGGTGTGGCGCGGTTCATCCTGAGGGAAGGAGCACTCCCGGGTTCATGATCCCGCGCGGATCGAAAGCCGCTTTGACCCCACGGAACAGGTCCAGGGTCGCTGGATCGTGCGCGAGCCCGATCCAGTCGCGTTTGGCCGTGCCGATGCCGTGTTCGGCGCTGATCGAACCTCCGAGCTCCGCGACCAGCCCCAGCACCGCGGCGTCGACACGGTCGTCGTCGTCGGCCGGGCCGGTCACGTTCACGTGCACGCTCGCCTCCCCGCCGTGGCCGAACAACCACAGGCGCGCCGCCGGGTCGACGTCGGCCACCGCACCTTCGACCGCGTCGAGGAAGTCCGCGAGCGAACCGGGCGGAACGGCCACGTCGAGCTTGTGCGGGGTGCCCACCGTGGCGATCGCCTCGGTGTGGAGTTCGCGGTAGCGCCACAGTCGTTCCCGACCACTCGGGTCCTCGGCGACGGCGACGTCGGCGACGCCGGACAGCGATGCCACCGCCTGGCCCAGGGTCGCGGTCACGTCCGTGGTGTCGGCGGCTTCGACGAGCACGTAGCCGCCGGCGGTCTGATCGAAGGGGGCAGGGAACGAGAACGTGGCACACACGAGCTCCAGACCGGTGGCGAAGAAGATCTCGGCCGACTCCACCGACGGCAGCACGCCCCGCAACGATTCGGCCGCCACCGCGGCGTCACGAGGGTCTGCGAAGCGCAACAGCGCCGTGGTGCGCTGCGCGAAGTCGGGCACGAGGCGGACCCGCGCCGAGGTGACCACGCCGAGGGTGCCTTCCGAACCGGCCACGATGCTGGGCAGGTGGTAGCCGGTGTTGTCCCGCAGCGTTCCCGACGCCGCGTCCAGGAACGCACCCGTGCCCGTCACCAGTGTCACTCCCACGACCTGGGCACGCGTCGGGCCGTACCGCACCACCCGCAGCCCGCCGGCGTTGGTGGCCACCGTGCCACCGATCGTGGCCGTGTCGCGGCTGGCGATGTCCACGCCGTAGCGCCAACCGGCTTCGGTCGCGGTGCGCTGCAACTGCGCAAGGGACGTGCCCGCGCGGGCGGCGATCTGGCCGGTGACCGCGTCGACGGTTTCGATGCCGGTGAGCCGTTCGGTGGAGAGCACGATCTCCCCGGCCAGGGGAACCGATCCACCGACCAGGCCGGTGTTGCCGCCCTGGGGAACGATCGCCACCTGTTCCTCGGCACATCGAGTGACCACTCCGGCGACCTCGGCCGCGCTCGCCGGGCGCACCACGACGGCGTCGTCGGCAACGAAGCGGCCCGTCCAGTCGCGTCGGTACGACGCGGTCAACTCGGGATCGACCAGGACGTTGGCCGCGCCCACAACCGTGCGCAGCTCGTCGAGCAGTGCGGGATCACGGGTCATGTCCCGATGCTCCCACATGCCCTTCCGCTGATCGCCCGATGAGCGACCCGCGGCCGCACGACGCACGGCCGCACGACGCACGGCGGGCGTCGCGGAACGTTCAGCCGCCGAAGTAGCGGCGGGGCACGTCGGTGAGCATCTGGTCGATCTGCGCCTCGGTCACCCCACGCTCCCGCAACGCCGGCAGCACGTCGTCGCTGATGTGCTCGTAGTGCCAGTTCGGCATGAACTGTTCGATCAGCTCGGGCGCATCCGGGCCGAACCAGTCGATCCGGCACGAGGCATCGTGGCTGAGCACCATGCGGTCGGCATAGCCACGCTCGGCGAGTGCGAAGATCGTGGCGACCCGGGCGTCGGTGGGCGCGAACACGTCCAACCCGAAACGGTCCATGCCCAGGATCGCGCCGGTGTCGGCCAGCGAGGCGAGCCAGTCGACCTCGGTGGAGTCGCCCACGTGGCCGAGCACGACCTTGGTCAGGTCTACGGCTTCTTCTCGGAGTACGGCGAGCACCCGATCGGCCGTGCGCTCGCGCGCGTTGGTGTGCACGGTGATCGGCGCACCGGTCGACCGGGAGGTTCGGGCCACCGCGCGGAGAGCCCGTTCGACGTCGGGGGACATCGGGTCGTGCTCGACCGCGCACTTCAGGAACGCCGCTTTCACCTCGGTCTCGCCGATGCCCTCGGTGAGGTCCCGGGTGAAGTCACGCACGAGGGGGTCGTCCCCGCCGAGTGGCAGCCCCGGGCCTTGCATGGAGTAGGGAAACGGCAGGGAGTCGTACGTGTAGACGCCGGTCGCGACGATGATGGAAACCCGCACCCGGTCCGCGATGCGCAACAGTCGTGGGATGTCCCGACCCAGTCCGAGCACGGTCGGGTCGGCGATCGTGGTGATCCCCTTGTCGGCGAGCCGGTTCAACTTCCCGACGGCCCGATCCAACTCGGCGTCCTCGTCCCACCAGTCACCCTCGCCGTAGTTGTGCAGATAGTCGGCGTCCAAGGTGAACACGTGCTCGTGCATCAGGGTGGGGCCGAGGTCGTCGACCTCGGTCGGTCCGGTGAGGGTCTGCACGGTGGCCATCTCCCCACGTTGCCACGCGCGCCGACCCCGACGTCGTGGTTCCCGGTGACCGTCGGCTCCCGGGGGCGCGTGCGGCCGGTTACCGTACCGGGGAAGTGGACCAGGGTTCTCCTCAGGCGCTGTTCGAGTTCGCGGGCGTTTCGGTACCCGGACGAGACGGCGCCTGGCGCATCCACCGGGTGACCGCCACGATTCCCGCCGCCGGGGTCACCGTGCTCCTGGGTCGTTCGGGGTCGGGCAAGTCGACGATGCTGCGCTGCTGCAACCGGTTGGAGATCTGGACCGAGGGCACGGTCCGGTTCCATGGCGTCGACGCGCTCGAGCTCGACGTGCTCGCCCTGCGCCGCCGGGTGGCGATGGTGTTCCAGTCGCCGACCCCGTTTCCGGGCACGGGCCGGGACAACCTGCACGCGGCGGATCCCCAGCTCGAAGACGAGACCGCCGCCGCACTGCTCGAGGGGGTCCAACTCCATCGCGACGTCCTCGACCGGACGGCCACCGAACTTTCGGGCGGCGAGGCCCAGCGGCTGTGCCTGGCACGGTCGCTCGCGGTCGGCCCCGAGGTCGTGCTGATGGATGAAGTCACCTCATCGGTCGACGTGCGCGCGACCCGTGCCCTCGAAGACCTCGCCCGTAACCTTGCCGACACCGGCACCCCGATCGTGTGGGTCACCCATGATCTGGACCAGGCGCGGCGCCTCGCCGATGCGGTCGTGAACCTCGACGAAAGGGCAGGCAACGATGGCCGATGACATTTCCTGGATCGGCCTGGCCAGCTCGCTCGTGCTGGTCGCCGTCGCCGTGGCCCTTTCGTGGTGGCGCCGCCTCGACCTGGAACGAAGCATCGTCTGGTCGGTGGTGCGCGCCCTGGTCCAGCTCCTCGCCGTCGGCGTCGCGCTCAACTTCGTGCTGGACCGCACCCTGGCGTGGTCGTGGGCCTGGGTGGTGGGCATGGTGCTGTTCGCCGGCGACACCGTCCGCCGCCGCGCTCCGGAGGTCCCCGACGTGTTCGCCCTCTCGCTCATCGCCTTCGCGGCCTCCAGCGTGGTGACCCTCGCGGTGCTGTTCGGCCTGCGGATCTTCCCGCTCGAGCCGCGCACCCTGGTGCCACTCGCCGGAATGATGATCGGCAATTCGATGACCGCCACGGTGGTGGTGGCCCGCAGGATCGTCGAGGAGCTGCGCGACAAGCGCGACGAGGTCGAAGCGCGCCTCGTGCTGGGCGAACCCTCGGCCGACGCGGCCCGCCCCTATGTCCGCTCCGCGCTGCGCACCGCGATGATCCCGCGCATCGAGACGACCAAGGCCGTCGGACTGGTTTTCCTCCCCGGCGCGATGACCGGGCTGATCCTCGCGGGGGCGCCGCCGCTGGGAGCGGTGAAGATCCAGGCCGCGGTGATGTACCTGATCCTCGGTTCGGCCGCCACCACCACGGTGGTCGTGGTGCTCGGCGTGCAGCGTCGCCTGTTCAGCTCTGACCACCGCCTGGTCGTGCCGGCCCGTCAGGCCGAATGAGTGACGACTCCGGCCAGGCGGGTCTCGCTCACCCCGATCGACGCGATCGCCCCGGGGTCCACCGCCCACGGGTCGTCTTCCAACACCACCAGATCGGCGTACTTGCCGATCTCCAGTGACCCGGTGACCGCATCGGCCCCGCACTGCCACGCGGCGTCGATCGTCACCGCGCGCGAACGCCGCGTCGATGCCGAGACGTTCGTCCGGGTTGAGCACGTCCCCACCATCGGCCATGCGCCGGGTGACGGCGTCCTCGACGTAGCGCAACGGTTCCAACGGGGTGACGTCCCAGTCGCTGTGCAGCGACACCCGCAGCCCGGCGGCCACCGCGGAGGCACAGGGGTCGTAGCAGTCGGCCCGTTCGGGGCCGAGCAACCGGTCCCGGAACGCCCGACCCCACCAGCGCACGTGCCCGATCAGGAACGACGGCGACAGCCCCAGCCGGGCCATGCGCGCGATCTGGTCGTCGTGCAACACGCTGCAGTGTTCGATCCGGTGCCGGTGATCGGTCCGCGGGTGCGCGGTGAGCGCCTGTTCGAACGCATCGAGCGTCACGTCGATGGCGGCGTCGCCGTTCGCGTGCACCCCGACCTGCCAACCGTCGCGGTGCGCCCGTGCGACCACGGCGGCGAGTTCGTCGCTCGAGTAGTTGAGCGCGCCCCGCGACGTCGAACCCAGGTACGGCTCACGCTGGAACCCGGTGGCGGCCTGGTTCGATCCGTCCGACCAGGCCTTGATCCCGGTGATCTGGAACCGGTCGTCACCGGTCCCGGGCGACAGACCCAGCTCCTGCCACCGGTCGTAGAGGTTCGAGACGAGCATGCCCCGGTAGCGGACGGGACAGTCCTCGTCGATCGCCGAGTCGAGGACCTCGTAGTCGCGCGGTCCACCGAACATGCCGATGCCGCAGTCGTGCAGCAGGGTCACGCCCTTGCCGGCGGCGAAGGAGAACAGCTCGCGGTGGCTGCGCACCGATTCGGCCCGGGTGGGGATCGGCATGCCCATACCGAACGCGGCGATCGCGGCCATCTCCTCGATCCGCCCGGTCGGCTCACCGTCGGCGTCCCGCACGAACCGGGCGGTGGGCGGGTCGGCCCGGTCCCGGTCGATGCCCGCGGCGCGCAACGCGGCGGAGTTGCACATGGGCGACGTGCCCGTTCCCCTCGAGCACCAGCAGCGGCCGGTCGGGGGCGACGTCGTCCAGCACCGCTCGGCTCAGATCAGGGTGCCCCTGGGTGATGCTGGGGTCGAAGCGGTGCGCCAAGGTCCACCCGGTCGCGGCCGGCGACGCGGCCCGTAACGTCGCCAGCACCGCGTCGGTGGTCGAGGTGGTCATGGGACTCAGATCCACCCAGTCGGCCATCAGCAACATCGCGGCGTGCATGTGCGGGTCGACGAGCCCGGGGAGCAGCGTGCGGCCTTCCAGGTCGAGCACCTCGGTGTCGGGCCGGGCGAGGCCGTCGATCTGCTCGGCACTGCCCAGCGCGGCGATCCGGCCCCCGCGCACGGCGATCGCCTCGGGCCGGGAACCGGCGGCGTCCATCGTGAGGATCGTCCCGCCGCGGATCACCAGATCGGCGGAACCGGTAGAGGCGGGGTGCCGCGCGGTGCGCGGCGGGCGACGCCGCCTCCGCCGCCGACGCGGGAGCGGTCGTCCAAGGAGCCGCGCGGGAACGGTCGACCAGCGCGGTCGGCAGACAGGACTCACACACGCCGCGACCCTACTCTCGGCCCATCGGCACACCACGTCGTGGACCGTCACGGAACGTGGCCACGCCAGCTGGGCGACCACTAGGGTTTCCGCCGTGCGTACCCGCCGGATCCCCCTGCTGAGCGCGCTCGCCGTGCTCGTCGTCGTCGCCGCGTCCTTCGGGACGCCCGGCCGCTCGCCCCAGGGCGCTGCCGCCGCCGTCGCCGATGATTTCGCGCCGGCCCAGCCGATCGGCCACCACGGTCGGTGGTTGACCGACGCCGAGGGTCGGGTCCTGCTCATCCACGGCGTCAACTACGTCGCCAAGACGCCCGGCACGACCCCGGCCACGGCAGGGTTCAGCGACGACGACGCCACCTGGATCGCCGCCAACGGCTTCGACGTGGTCCGCCTCGGCACCACTGCCGCTTCGATCATGCCCACGCCCGGCGTGATCGACACCGCGTACGTGAACTCGTTCGCCCAGACCGTCCACATGCTCACCGCCCACGGCCTGTTGGTACTGGTCGATCTGCACCAGGACGGCTGGGGACCGACGCTGGGCAACGACGGGTTCCCCGACTGGATGACCGTCACCAACGGTGCGACGAACACCCACACCGACTTCCCGCTGTACTACGTCACCAACCCGGCCATCCAGGCCGCGTTCCAGAGCTTCTGGGACAACGCGGACGCCACCAACGGCCAACCACTCCAGAATGAGACGGCGACGATGTGGAAGGCGCTGGCCGGCGCGGTCGGCTCGGACCCGGGCGTGCTCGGCTATGACCTGTTGAACGAACCGTGGCCGGGGACCACCTGGCAGGCGTGCCTCTCGGCTCAGGGGTGCCCGACTCAGGACGGGGCACTGGATACGTACAACGCCCGCATGGCGGGCGCGATCCGGAACGAGGACCCCTCGCACCTGCTCTTCGGAGAGCCCTATGTGCTGTTCAACTTCGGACAGGGACCCACCACCGTCTCGCTGCCCGGCGGCGATCCGGCGTCGGGCCTGAGCTGGCACATGTACACCGCAGACCCGTCAAAGGAGCCGGCCGTCATCGACTTCGCGAAGAAGTGGTCGAACGCAACCGGTGGCGCGCTGTTGAACTCGGAGTTCGGCGCGGTTTCCGACCCCACCGCCATCGACCGGATGACCGGTGAACTCGACAAGGCACTCGTGCCCTGGATCTGGTGGGCGTACAACGAGGAGATCATCAAGGACCTGCACCAAGCGCCGACCGGGTCGAACCTGCACGATCCGGCCACGGTCGGGGCGATCGTCCAACCGCACCCGGTTGCGGTGGCCGGCACGCCCGAGTCGCTCGACTACAACCCGGGCTCGAAGGACCTGGCGTTCAGCTTCGCGACCAAGCGGGTCGCCGGTGGGACCTTTCCCGATGGAACCGTGACGTCGTTCCAGATGCCTGCGATGACCTACCCGGACGGCTATCAGGTCGACGTGAACGGTGGCCACGTCACCTCGGAACCCGGCGATCCGCATCTGACCGTGGTGGCGGACGCGGGCGCAACCTGTGTGTCGGTGGCCACGGCCCCGGAGGGTGCTGCGGCGCCGCATGCCGCTTCCGACGGTTGTGGGACATCGACGCCCGCACCGAACCCGACCACGCCGACCCCTGCTGCAGCGAACACAGCGGCGCCCGCGGAGGCGGTGCGGGCCCAGCCCACCTTCACCGGCTGATTCGATCATCCGACCCGGCGGCCCGCGGGCCGACCCCCGTCGACGGTGCGGTTTCAGGCTGCGGTGGACGCACCCGGTGGCGTGGTCGCGTGGGACTCCCAGTAGCGATTCAGGTTGCCTTGCACTTTGGCCACCCAGATGAACCAACCGATGAGCGGCAGGAAGACCCACCAGCCTGTCTTCCCGCTCACAGGTCGTTCCTGACCTGTTGCCGCGTACATGCTGCCGACCTCCGACGGGAGAATGAAGGCGTTCACGATGCCGAAGATGATTGCGAGCAAGAGCCCGAGCCCACCACCGATCCCCTGACCGGTGTGCGCCTTCAGCTCCTTGAACGACTTGTACTGCCAAATGAGGAAGTAGATGCCGAGTGTGATGATCGACAACAGAATCACGCTGAGCGAACTACGAATCTTCCCGACTGGACCGCCTGGCATCGCCGCCTCCTTGTGGTCGCGTCGCAAACTGCGCCGCGGTGCCTGCAGATCGTAGCCCCAGCGTCATTCCCATGGTGGGAGGGGCAAAAGGATCATCGACGCACTCGCGTGCATGGATGGCGAACACCTGGCCGTCACCGCGCACAGCCAAGGTGCGCGCGTGCGAATGTGGGCCGCGCCCGTGGCGCGTCGACATTCCGGAAGCACTTCAGATTGTCGAATGAGGGTGCTTGCGTCCGCCCGAAAATGTCCCACCCGGTTTCTACGATCGAGCCAAGGCTCGATCGTAGAAACAACGGGAGGACACGATGTCCAGAACGACGATGACCGCACACAGCACTTCGACCCAGTCGACAGCCGGGCCTGCCGACGTTGTGGTCGAACCGAAACATCGGGCGCGTCCGCGGGCGCGCCGGACCTGTCCGAGGAACCGGCGTTTCCCTCGCTTGCCCAGCAACGGGCCGACGTGTTCATCGAGGTCGCAATCGCCGGCGGGCCCCACCGTCATCGGCAACCTTCGCCGCCTGTGCGGCCCTCACAACCGTGCCCGCAACGAATTCGGTCGGCGCTCCGGCGCCGGCAGCCGAAGTGGCGATCTGTCACGCTGAGGGAATGGTCGAATCCATGCCGCCCGACGCGCCAACGCCACAACTGTCGGTGCTGGTCCGGAACTTCGCACCTGAGGACCCCGGCGACTGGTCTTCGCTCGTGGACACCGCCATTGCCGCCGAGCGGGCCGGCGTGGATCGGGTGGTCGTCGTCGACCACGTCGCGTTCGGCGAAGCGTTGGACGACTACGCCAGGCCGGGGCTGGGAGGCACCACCGGGGGACGCCAACCCACCGGTCCGGACGGGCACTGGCTGGAACCACTCACCGTGTTGACGATGATCGCCGCGCACACCGAGCGGGTCCGTCTCGCCACCGGCATCATCCAGGCGGCCCTGCGCCGACCCGTCGTGCTCGCCAAGACCGTCGCCACCCTGGATGTGCTCAGTGGTGGCCGGGTCGACCTGGGCGTGGGGGTGGGCTGGCAACGCGCCGAGTACGAAGCGGCCGGGTTGGCGTTCTCCGAACGGGGTCGGCTGCTGGATGCAACCCTCGAGTTGTGCCAACGACTCTGGACGGAACAGGTCGTGGAGCTGGCAGACACCGGGCCGGTCCACCAGATGCCCAAACCGCACCAGGCCGGCGGCGTACCCATCTGGATCGGAGGCCGCGCCACGAATACCCGACTCGTTTCGCGGATCGCACGATTCGGTTCGGGTTGGATTCCCTGGGGAGACGACGCTGATGATCCCCGGCCCGGCATCGAGCGGATCAGGGCTGCGCTGCGCGACGCCGGGCGGGGCGACGACCGGCTCCAGGTCACCACCGCACTCCCCGAGGATCTCGACCGGGTGCCCGAGCTCGTCGCGGCCGGAGTGACCGATTTTCGCATTCCCAGCCGGGACACCTCACCTGCGACCCTGCGCGCGATCGTCGCGGACTTCCAATCCGTGATCGACTCCGCCCGCCGCGACGACCACAGCAACGAGACGCCCCGACGCGACTGACTGCGCGGCGCGAGTCGTGGCATCGGTGGTGAGCCGGGCTCAGGGCTGGAAACGTCCACCCGAAATCGACGTGTAGTGCCGGGACGCAAACCGCCACCGACCCTGAGCATCCTGAGCGAAGGTGTCCTCATAGAGGCCGTAAGCGTCGCTCTGCTCACCGTCTTGCCAGCGCAACTCGTGGATCCACATCCGTCCGGTCGGACCCGGCCCGACCACCGCGTTCATCACTTCGAACACGAAGATGTCGAAGCCGGACACCGCACGCGCTACGAAGTCGACGATCGCATCGGCCCCCTGGAGCGTGGTGTCTCCGCGGCCGAGCGAGAGCACCAGTGAACAATCGGGTTCGAAGAGCTCGGCGAGTTCGTCCCAGGCCCGTCGGGAAACCACGTCCCCATAACGGCGTTGCAACGCACCCAGGGCAATCTGAGCTGTCGCATCCACCGCGACAACTTACCCGCCGGTCACCGGTGCCGCCGCCGGTATCCGGCCGGCCGGCATCGGCCGATCCTTGCGTCGGCTGGCCGGAGTCGGGCCGGTCAGCGCAACTGCGGCGCCGCCCGACCGGCGACCGGCGGCAGATCGAGATAGGTGCGCACCCCAGGGTCCGCCGCGCACACATAGGGCACCGCGTTCACGCAATGCATCGCAGTGGCCACGATGCCCGGGTTCCGCAACAACCCGGCCGCGATGCTCTCGGGGTGCAGCCCATGGAACGTCGTCGACGTCGACGGGTCGCCGGTGACCTCGACCTCGAAACGTTCGCCCTCTGGGCCGAACGTCCACCCCGGGTCCAAGTGCTCGTCGCCCATGAACCAGTTCACCGCGGCGGTCACCACCGGCACCCCGTCGACGGTGGCCTGCCAACGGAAACGCTGTGCCGCGACCCGTCCCGGCTCGATCGCGCCGATCGGGGAGTCGATGGGCGCGGTGGCGACCGCCATCTCGTGGACGCTGGTCAGCTCGTCGTCGATCCCGAAGCCGAGTTCTGCGGCCACCATCCGCACCGACTGGCCGAAACCGTCGCCGAGCACGGCCGGCATGATGGATTCTCGGGCCGCTTCAGGCGTAGCGCCGAACAACATCCAGTCCCGGATGACATCAGGTGCGCCATAGGTGCGGATGTCGGAGTACTCCTCGGCGCGCACATGGGTGATCGACCCCGAAAGTGCCGAGAGCACCAGCGGGAACCGCTCGGTGATGCCGCCGGGGTGGATGCCCGTGCCGTGCAGCACACTGCCCGATCGGCGACAGAGCTCGTCGAGCTCGTCGAGCTCGGCACCCCGAGGGTTGATCCAGCCGAGCGGGGTCACGACGCTGGTGCCCGACGCGAGGATGGCCTTGACCTGCGCGACGTCGGGCAGCAGCGGGCTGTAGATCACACAGTCGGCGCCCAGCGCCAACAGCTCTGCATCGTCGGTCGTCGCCCGCACACCGAGGTACTCGACGTCTGTGGCATCCTCACCCGACGGTCCGGGTCCGAGAAGCTCACCCACGTCACGTCCGGCCTTGGCCTCGCTGTGGACCCAACACCCCACCAGCTTCAGATCGGGATGGTCGAGCACTCCCTGGATCGCGGCGCGCCCCACTCCACCCGTCGCCCACTGCACCACTCGCAACGTCATCGTCTGTTCCCCTTGGGTTGTAGGCACCGCGCATGGTCGGCGAGGCGTTGGACCATGCGGCCGAAGATCAGCGCGTGGAACGGCAGCAGCGAATACCAGTACGCCCGGCCGAACAACCCGCGGGGCGCGAACACCGCACGCTGGGTGATACGGGCACCAGCACCCTCAGCCGTGATGTGCCATTCGAGCCAGGCGACACCAGGCAGCAGCATCTCGGCCCGCAAACGCATCAGTCCTGGGTACTCCAGCGCCTCCACCCGCCAGAAATCCAGCGCGTCGCCCACGCGTAGATCATCAGGGTCACGTCGGCCTCGACGCATACCGACCCCGCCGATCAGCTGGTCGATCCATCCCCGGATGCTCCACAGCAGCGGCGTCACATACCAGCCACGAGCCCCGCCGATTCCGGTGACCACGGTGTACACCGCTTCGGGTGAGGCGCTCGTGACGACCGACTTCTCATCGACCATCACGCTGCCGCCCGCCCACTCGGGGTCGGTCAACATCGGCGCCGCCACGTTCGCGCCGGGCGGCGCCGCGTCGGACCACCGGGTCGCCACCTGTGCATCCTCGGACAACCCCAGCGCCAGCTCGACCGCGGCACGGAAACTCAACGGTGGGGGATCGGTGAGCGCCATGTCGGGTTGGCGGGTGACGATCACCTCGTTGATGAGCCCTTCGACCAGGGGGCGGGCCAGCGACGCAGGCAGCGGGGTCACCAACCCGACCCACAGCGACGACAACTTCGGGGTGAGCACCGGCACCGACACGACCCAGCGGCGGGGCAGCCCCGCGACCTCCGCATAGGTCGCCATCATCTCCCGATAGGTGACCACGTCGGGTCCGCCCACCTCGATCACCTCGGCTCCCGTACCGGTTCGACCGGCGGCCAGCACCAGCCAACGCAACACGTCGCGCACCGCAATCGGCTGACAGCGATTGTCGATCCAGCGGGGCGTGACCATGGCCGGGAGCACCTCGACCAGATAGCGGAGCATCTCGAAACTGGCCGACCCGGCGCCGATGATCAGCGCCGCACGCAACTCGGTGACCGGCGTCGGCCCCGCGGCGAGCACCTCGCCGACCTCGTGGCGGCTCCGCAGATGCACCGACAGATTCGGGTCGTCATCGGCGCCCAAACCGCCCAGGTAAACGATGCGTGCCACCCCGGCACGCGCACACGCCTCACGGAACTCGGTGGCGGCTTCGCGGTCCGCGGCGGCGAACGCGCCGGTCTCGCCCATCGAGTGGATCAAATAGAAGGCAACGTCGACCCCGTCCATCGCGACGTCGAGCGACGCGGCGTCGTTCACGTCACCTTTGACGACCTCCACCAAGTCGACCCACTCCACCCCGGAAAGCTTCGCCGGGGTGCGGGCCAGGCACCGCACGTCGTGGCCCGCGTCCAGCAACGACGGCACGAGACGACCCCCGATGTAGCCGGTTGCGCCGCTGACCAGAATCTTCGCCATAGAGCAGGCTACCGACGCGGGAACATCGCTGGATGCGGGCTACGTCTCGTCGATGCCGGCGAAGCGTGCCGACGCCGATGCCGAGGCGACCGCGAGGGGACTCGACGCCAAGGTGTTCATCGAGGCGAAATCGCGAGTCCCTACGACAGGCCGAGCGATGGTCGCAGGTCGACCGCGCCTGCCGGGCCACCCAGATGGGGCAGTCCGAGCACGTCTTCCCAGAGGCGCAACGCCCCGAGGTGCGTGGCCGCGGTCGTGGTGTCGACGCCGGCGGGGATCGCCGGGTTGAGCAGCAGATTCGGCACCGGGTGGTCTTCGTCGAACCACACCTCGACCAGGACCGACCCCGACTTGTAGGCGTCGGAATCGAGAATCGGCTGCAGATGATTCTGGAGCCACGTGTCGCCCGTCGCCACCGAGCAGTCGTGCATGTCGTTGCAGAGGTTCGGGGTGACCCACGCGAACGTGGGCAGGTTGTCGGGGTCGAGCTCGCTGAGCGGCCGGACCTCGGTGGCGCAGTAGCTCTGGTCGGAGCCGCCCATCATGTACATCGCCGGCACGTGCTTGGCCGCGTTGCCCGCGGCCGAACAGCCGGTCGTCGCGCCTTCCACATAGGAGCGGGCCGTGCCACCCGATTCGCGCACCTGCCGGAAGATGTTGTCATCCAGGCTCCGACACGTCGTGATGTCCGGCGAACAGTCCCACAGCACGTTGCCGCTCGTGCCGGCCGCCTGCTTGATGCCGGTGGTCGCGCCCACATACTGCGATGCGCTGTTCTGCGCGGTGTCCATCTCCGTCCAATCGGCGAACGTGCGGCACTTCACGGCGAGGCTGTGCAGATATGGCGCACCTTCGAACTGGGTGCCGCCCACCTTCGCCCACGTCTTGTTCTCCTCGGAGATCACCACGACATGGGTGATCGGCACCTTCGCCTGTGACCAGCACTGGGGAAGCAGCACCTTGCCGGCCGTGTCGAGCGCGCCGTTGCCGTATTCGGCGGTCGGTTCGATCGATGAGCCGTCGGCGAAATCGTTGAACGACGTGATGATGTGCCAGCGCGCCGGACTCGACGCCATCGCCACCAGGTCGTGGTGCCACTGGGCCGCATCGCGGGCGAAACCGGGTGTGGCGTCACCGGCGGGCCAATAGCCCGGTGAGATCGAGTAGCTGTACGGCAGGTGCTCGGTGGCGTGCGCGGTCGGGTCGGCCACATACCAGTCGTCGGGCTGGTTCGGGCACGACTCGGCGCCGCTGAACCATTGCTCGACGAGGTAGGTGCTCGAGCGTGCGGTGGTGGCCGCCCACCGGTCGATGGTGGCACAACCGTCGGTGGCGCTGCCCGGCACGAACACCACCGGCTTGCCGTCGATGTGCAACCAGGCATCCGACGACAGCGAAGACCCCAGTGCGGTGAGATCCGCGTCGATCTGCGCGGCGCTCGGGTCGCCTGCGGCTTCCGGGCCATAGGAGATCGTGACCCGCAGGTTGGTCGACGCCGCTGCCGTCAAAGCGGCGGGGAGTCGGGTGGCTTCACTGTGGGTGCCCTGGCCGGCCCATTCGACGATGCCCACCTGGACGCCTGCGACCTGCATCTGGCGGGCCTGCCGGCCGATCAGGTCTGCGTCGTCGGACGAGTACGGCTGCGACGTCGGCGTGTAGTGGCCGGTGCTGCTCTCGGGGTAGCCCAGGTTCCAGAACGCCGCGGTGCGCGGCGCGACGTCGGGCACCGGTGGGCGCCGCTGACATGCCACCGCGGCGATCAGCACCAGGGCCGAGGCCGCGCACACGCCGATTCGTCTGCTGCGGGAGGTGGCCATGGTCGAGCAAGCTTCCCACAGATCGGTTGTCACCGACCGGGTGGCCAGGGCCCGACCCACGCCCGGATCGGGTCAGCCCGTGTACTTGGGGGTGCGCGGCACCGGCGCGGCCGCGGGAGGCTCCGACGTCGGAGCGGTCGTGGTGCTGGCCGGGGTGCTCGTCGTCGCGGTGGTGGTGGTCGGCGTGGCGACCTCGACCTCGACGGCTCCGATGTCGCACGCGGAGCCCTGGGGGCGGCTGATGCCACGCTGGTCACCGGTCACCGTGGTGGAGCCCACCGTCGGTTTGCAGCTCGCCGGCGGGACCTGGTCGAGCAGCGGGCTGGAGGCGTCCGGCAGCATCGTCTGCGTGGTACCGCCGTTGTCGGCGAGCGCGGCGAACCCGAACGGCGTGGACAGGTCGGACTGGTCGCCCGGGCCCGCGCCGAAGCCGCAGGAGCCGTCGTCGTCGACGTTGTAGCCGGTGCTCGTGGTCGTGGTGATGCCGCCGCAGTTCGGCGCGGCCGGGCCGCCGAAGCCTTCGGCCTGGCCGATGACCGATGCGAACGAGGCGAGCGTGGCGCCGTTCGGGTCGACGTTGGCGCTCGTGGTGCCGCCGTTGCCGACGACAGTCGAGAACGCGAGCGTGATCGGACCCCCGACGACAGCGCCCCGCTGGTCGGACTCGTTGCCGGTGACGGTGCTGTTGACGAGCTGCGCGCCGCCATACGTGCGCATGGCGCCGCCGTTTCCACCGGACGTGTTGCCGCTGAAGGTCGACTCGATGATGGTGGCGAGGCCATGGATCGCGATGGCGCCGCCGCTGCCGCCCGACTCGTTGCCGCTGAACGTCGAGCGCAGCACGGTCAAGGCCCCGTTCCTCTGGGTGTCGATCGCGCCCCCCTCGCCGCTGGCCTGGTTGTCGGCGATGGTGGAGTCGGTGACGGTGACGTCGCCGCTCGTGACCAGCGCGCCGCCGTCGCCATCGGCGTCGCCGCCCGTGACCGTGATGTTCTGGAGAGTCACGTCGCCGACATCGACCTGGACCAGCACGCGATCGAAAGCGCACGACTGGCTGAGAGTGTGACCGTGCCCGTCGACCACGATGGGATTGCTGGTGTTGCGGAGCGACTCGCCCTCGGTGCACGTGAGGGTCACGTCGGTCGTGAGGTCGATCGTCGCCGTGGCGGCGTTCTCCCAGGCCGTCTGGAACTCCGACGCCGTCGACACCGACGTCGCCGACGCCGGGACGCTGGAGGCCACGCCCACAGCACCCGACACGAGGAGCGTTCCCGCTGCCATCGTGACGAGCTTCTTCGACCAGATCCGTGCTCGCATCATGCGTTCCGCCTTCCGGTGGTTTGGCGCCTCCCGCAGGCGCCTGTGTGAAACTTGTGCTGGAGTTTACCAAACCATCTTCGTCGACGGGGCGTGGGCTGCAAGGTCCCGGGCCGCGTGGATGGATGGTGAGAGAGAGTGGTGGACCCCCGGGGAGCAGCCGAAGGGAGCCTGACATGCTCATCACGATCGCCGACCTGCCCGACGCCGAAGCCCGCGTTCGAGGGGTGGCTCGACCCTCAGATGCTGGCCTTCTGGCGCTGGCACGCCGCCGAGGAGCTCGAGCACAAGGCGGTCGCGTTCGACCTCTTCGAGCGGCTCGCCGGCGGGTACGTGCTGCGGGTCGCGTCCGCGCTCGCCGCACTGGTCTTCTCGATGGCCTGGGTCCTGCCCTGGTACCCGCTGTGGGTCCTGCCCGCCACCGCAGCCTGACCCTCGGCGTCAGCGAAAGGGCGGGCTCACGCGATCCGGTCGGCCGCGACGACACGCCGCGGCGCCCGGGCCCCCTTCAGGGCACCCAGCAGGACGGCGACGGCTCCGCCTGCGGCGATGGCGACCAGGTGCTCGCGGTCTCCCAGATCCGGCTGCACGACGGCCTCGACGAGCATCGCCACCACCAGTGCGGAGGTGAGGATGGGCAGGCGCAACTTGACCCCGAGCACGGTGCCGACCCCGACGACCGCAGCCGACGGCCCGGTGTCGCGCTGCCACCGGTACCAGTGCGCCAGTCCGAGGTCGAAGGGCGCGTGCGGCCCCCAGATCACGAACAGGCGCGCGCTGGCCGTCGCGAGCGTGTGGGCCGCGAAGATGCACGCCAACGTCGTGCGACGGCCCAGATGGACCTCGGCCAGACCGAAGCAGAAGAGCACCTGGGCCAGCGCTCCCCACATCGGAAGGCGCAGGGCGGGCGCGACCATCGAGCCGGGGAGCCGAGCGACGGCGACAGGCCACCACAGGCTGGCACGCTCGTCGAGCAGCGCCTGGGCGACCCCGGGCTGCGCCCGCTGGAGCCACTCGGCGAGCAGCACGAGACCGAAAGTGATCGTCGCCAGCACGAACGAGGACGGGCGCCAGCGGCTTCGTTCCCGCAACGGGGCGAACAGCACCGAGCACTCCCGGCCGATCGCGCGGACGACCGCGGTCGCGGGCCTCGGCCGGCGCGGCCGCTCCGCAGCGGGGGCAGGCGACGTGCGCTCCAGCAGGCCCACGGATGCACTGTGCCGCTCCTGATTCTCGGATGCGCCCGTTGGTCGCACGTTGTGGTCCCTGTGCAGTCAGTGAATACCTGCAGCGTGCCTGAACGAACATGTGAGGAGGATGTGAGCAGCTGCGTTCGGCGACGGCGTTGTGAGAGCACGAGGGTCACAGCGCAGTGCCCTGAACTCTCGGAGTGGAGACGATGGGACTCGAACCCACGACCCCCTGCTTGCAAAGCAGGTGCTCTAGCCAGCTGAGCTACGTCCCCGTGCGGTGGCCACGTCGAACACGGACCGCCGAGTTGCCTTCGAGAATACCGTTCTGCACCGATCAGGGACGACTCACCGGGTGTGGGGACCGCACGGCGCTCACGTCTGTCCACCAGCTCGCCCACACGATGCGGGCCGGTCGATCAGGATCCTTCGATTCCACTGAAGTCCGGGTCCCGACGTTCGAGAAAGGCCGTCACGGCTTCGACGTTCCCCGGCGAACCGATCAGATCGCCGAACGCCGCGTCCTCCACCGACCGGGCGAGCCGAACCCGCTCCGCACGTCCCGCCAGCATCGCCCGCTTGGTCGCGACCAGCGACGGGATCGGCCAACGCGCGATCCGATGTGCCGCTTCCATCGCCGTGTCGAGCACCTCCGCTTTCGGCGTGACCTTCCAGACGATGCCCATCTCCAGTGCTTCGGGTGCGGTGATCCAATCACCACCGAAGAGCACCCATGCCGCGCGTTGCCAGCCCATGCGCTCGGGGAACAACACGCTGCTGGCCGCTTCGGGAGCGACGCCGAGCGGACAGAACGGTGCTCGCAACCGGGCGTCATCTGCCATGACCGCGAGGTCACAATGGGCGAGAATCGTGAAGCCGATTCCCACGCCGAGCCCATTCACCGCCACGACGAGGGGTTTGTCGAACACCTCCAATTCATCGAGCAGGACAGGAAATCCCGCCTCGACGGCATCGCCGGAGCTCGATTGACCATCGCCCTGGACATCCTGTCCGATCGCCATCATCTCGGACATGTCCTGACCGGCGGAGAACGCCCGACCACGACCGGTCAATACGACGACCGCGACACCGGAATCCTCCCGTGCGTTTCGCAGTGCCGCGGCCAGTTCGCGATACAGCGCATTGTCGAAGGCGTTCAAGGACGATTCCCGGTCGAGGGTCAAGATCTGGATCCGACCGTCGAGTCGTTGGGCGAGGTTGGACAGCTGTGCACTCCAATAGTTGCAAATGACGGGTGAAGCCTGTCATTCTATGCGCATGTCCCCACGACGGAAATCCCCCATGACAGCAGAACACAAGGCGGCGCTCGCTGAAGGCCGAGCAGAGAGTCGAGCGGTCAAGAAGTACCTCGAGGCGCTGGAGCAGAACCGCCCCAAGCGCGGCAGACGGCGCACCAAGGCCAGTATCGAGAAGCGACTGGCGCAGATCGATTCCGATATGGACAGCGCGAGCCCGCTCAAGCGCGTGTCGCTCATCCAGGAGCGAATGGACCTTTCTGCGGAACTGCAGGCGGGTGAAAAGGTCGTCGATCTGTCCGCGTATGAAAAGGACTTCCTCGCCGCGGTGAAGGACTACAGCGCCCGCAAGAAGATCAGTTACGCGGCGTGGAGAGAACTCGGTGTCCCCGCAGACGTGCTCAAGCGGGCCGGCATGACCAGAGGTTCCTGACCGACACCGTCCAGGTCCCGTCGGGACCGCAACACGTCAGCGGTCGAGCAGGCTCTGCAACAGAGGGACACCATCGGTCGACCCGAGCAGGTCGTCAGTTGCTCGCTCTGGGTGTGGCATGAGGCCGACGACGTTTCCCGCAGCGTTGGCGACGCCGGCAATCGCAGAAACCGAACCGTTCGGATTGTCGACATAGCGGAGCACCACGCGGCCGTCCGACTCCAGTTCGGCCAATGTCTCGGTCGAACAGGTGTAGTTGCCCTCGAAATGATTGACCGGTATGGCGAGCCGGGTTCGGGGCGCGAGTCGGCGCGTGAGGACCGAATCGGTCGAGACGACCTCGACGGTCGTGGTCGTGCACAGAAACTTGAGACCACGGTTCTTCTGCAATGCGCCGGGAAGGAGTCCTGCCTCGGTCAGGACCTGGAATCCGTTGCAGATCCCCACGACCGGACCACCTTCGGCCGCAAACGTGCCGACGGCGGACATGACCGGAGAGAATCGTGCGATCGCGCCCGGACGCAGATAATCGCCGTGGGCGAAGCCACCGGGAATGATCACCGCATCGACCCCGCCGACGGTTGCGTCGCCGTGCCAGAGCAGTTCGGCATCGGCGCCGAGTGTCTCGACGGCATGGATCACGTCGTGCTCGCAGTTCGATCCGGGAAAGAGCACCACGCCGACCCGAACGGTCACGATCGTTCCACCCGGATCGTCGCCTCTTCGATGACCGGGTTCGTCAGAAATCGGGCACAGAGATCATCGACCTCGGCTCGCACCGCCGACTCGTCGGCGCCGCTGATCGTGAAGGTGATCAACTTGCCCACGGCCACGTCGCTCACCCCGTCGAATCCCAACGCGGGGAGCGACCGCTCGATCGTGCTCCCCTGGGGGTCGGCAACGCCCTGACGCAGGTTGACGAGCACTTCGACCCGAAAGTTCATGTGCCCATCGTGGCACAGCAACCCGCTCGCCCATGGTTCCCGATCCCCCGCCGCGGCGGTGACGCGGTTCGGCCCGTGACCCGCTTGTCGTCCGCTTGTGACCCGCTCGTGGTCCGCCCGATTCAGTCGGCTCGAACGCCGGGCCAATCGGCGAACCGCAGACCGGTGATCCGTTCGTACGCCTGCACGTAGCGCGCCCGTGTCGATGCCACCACCGCGTCGGGCAGGTGCGGCGGCGGCGGACTCTTGTCCCAGTCCAGACCGTCGAGATAGTCCCGCAACGGCTGCTTGTCGAAGCTCTCCGGCGTCGTCCCGGGCTCCCAGCTCTCCCGGGCCCAGTACCGCGACGAGTCAGGGGTGAACACCTCGTCGCACAACACCAGCTCGTCGCCGATGAGCCCGAACTCGAACTTCGTGTCGGCGAGGATCAGACCACGCTTCGTCGCCAGTTCGGCGCCCACGCGGTACAGCTCCAAGGAGACGTCACGCAGGCGACCGGCCAACTCGGCTCCCACGAGGTCGGCCGCGGCCGCGAAGTCGATGTTCTCGTCGTGGGCTCCGCCTGCGGGCTTCGTCGAGGGCGTGAAGACGGGCTCGGCGAGCCGATCGGCCTCACGCATCCCACTGGGGAGCTTGGTTCCGTGCATGGTGCCCGAGCGGCGGTACTCCTTGAGCGCCGACCCGGCGAGATACCCCCGGACGATGCACTCCACCGGCAGCATCTCGGCCCGTCGACACAGCATCACCCGTCCTTCGAGGTCGGCGCGGTCGGCCACCTCGCGTGCGGCGGGAGGCAGCTCACCCACGTCGGTCGACAGCAGGTGCGAGGTGACGATCTCGCCGAAGAGCTCGAAGAAGTAGGCGGAAGTGGCGGTCAGGACACGTCCTTTGTCGGGGATGGGTTCGGCCATCACCACGTCGAACGCCGACAGCCGGTCGGAGGTGACCATCAGCAGTCGGTCGTCACCGGCGTCGTAGATGTCACGCACCTTTCCCGAGCTGACGAAGGGCAGGTCGATCAGTGGGGGGCGATCAGTCATGGCCCCAGGGTACCGGGCGACCCGGTGGCCACTTCTAGAGCAGCGATGCGGGTGTGTAGGCCGCCGCGTCCGGTGCGGCGGCGACCAGTCCGGCGACGCGCTCGGCGAAGGCCGCGACCTGGGCCGGTGCGGTGCCCACGAAGGACAACGGCTCGGCCAGCGCCTCTTTCAGGCGCGAGGCGTCGAGACCGAGACGCGGGTCCGCCGCCAGCCGATCGATCAGATCGTTCTCCTCGACGCCCTGTTCGCGCATGGCGAGCGCCACCGCCACGGCGTGTTCTTTGATGACCTCGTGGGCGACCTCGCGGCCGACGCCGGCCCGCACGGCGGCCATGAGCACCTTCGTGGTGGCCAAAAACGGCAGATAGCGACGCAGCTCGCGCTCGATCACCGCCGGGTAGGCGCCGAATTCGGCCAACACGGTGAGCATCGTCTCGATCAGACCGTCCAGAGCGAAGAACGCGTCGGGGAGCGCCAACCGCCGCACCACCGAACACGACACGTCACCCTCGTTCCACTGATTGCCCGAAATCTCGGTGACCATCGCCAGGTGCCCGCCCAGGATGGCCCGGAATCCGGCGATTCGCTCGCAGGAGCGGGTGTTCATCTTGTGGGGCATCGCCGACGAGCCGACCTGACCGGGCTTGAATCCCTCGGTCACCAGTTCATGGCCCGCCATGAGCCGGATCGTCAGCGCCAGGCTGGCCGGACCCGCCGCGACCTGCACCAGCGTGGACACGACGTCGAAGTCGATGGACCGGGGGTAGACCTGACCCACTGCGGACAGGGATCGGGAGAACCCGAGATGCTCCACGACCATCGATTCGAGTTGATCGACGGCCGCCGCCGAACCGAGCAGGTCGACCATGTCCTGTTGCGTTCCCACCGGACCTTTGATGCCGCGCAGCGCGTAGCGGGCGATGAGGTCGTCGAGCCGGTCGAGCGCGGTCAGAAGCTCCTCCCCGGCATTGGCGAACCGCTTGCCCAACGTGGTCGCCTGGGCTGCCACGTTGTGACTCCGGCCGACCATCACCACCTCGGCGTGTTCCACCGCCAGCTCGGCGAGCGCGGCCAGCACCGCCACCACCCGCCCGCGCACCAGCTCGAGCGATCGGCGGATCTGGAGCTGTTCGACGTTCTCGGTCAGGTCGCGGGACGTCATGCCCTTGTGGATGTGTTCGTACCCGGCCAGGGCACAGAACTCCTCGATCCGTGCCTTGACGTCGTGGCGGGTCACCCGTTCCCGCGCGGCGATCGACGCCAGATCGACATCGTCCACGACCGATTCGTACGCGCTGATCACCTCGGCGGGAACGTCGACACCCAGGTCACGCTGCGCACGGAGCACGGCCAGCCACAGCTGCCGCTCGAAGACGACCTTGCGCGCCGGAGACCACAGATCGGACATCTCGGCACTTGCGTAGCGGGTTGCGAGCACGTTCGGCACGGTCGGGTCGGTCACCCATCCAACGTAGCTGCTGGGCCGCGCGGGGGCCGCGAGAAAAAAGGTGAGTCATTCGACCCATTTTCATTAAGTGACGATTGGGTGACGACGACGTTAGATAGGACGACACCGGTCCACCCGTGAGGAGCGGAGCAATGACTGACACCTGCTACAAGCACTCGTTCGAGATCGCGACCGGGGTGTGTCGACAGTGTCGGAACAGCTACTGCGCAGAGTGTCTGGTCTACCCGCGGGGGGAGAAAAAGCCGCCGTACTGCGTGACGTGCGCGTTGAACGCTGCCGGGGTGCGCCGCAAAGGCGCGGCGATGAATCCCCGTCTTCGCAAGAAGGGGATCTTCGGACGTTGGGAGGAGGTCGAGGAGGCGCCCCAACGGGAGCTCGGCTTCTACGATGTGAAGATCGAGCTGCCCGACGAGGCGCTGAATGCTCCGGTGATGACTCACTCCGCCCGCCGTCAGGCCTCGGCCGATCTCCAGGAGGTCGTGGCAGCCCAGGACGAGCAGCGCGCCACGACGATGCCCGCTCCTGAACCGCCGCGCATGCCGGTGGCGGTCGAGGACGACGATCCGGTCGCCGCGCTCGATGACTGGGCCGCGACGTTGACCGACTCCGGCGACCCGACCCAAACCGATCCCTGGCCCGATTCGGACAGCGTCGATGCCTGGCCCGATATCGGCTCGAAGTTCTGACCCTCCGGTCATCCGACGCGAATCCGTACGGTCGGTCCCTTCCCTACCAGACCACCGTACGGATTCGCTGAGACGGCGCTGCGACGGGACCGGCGCGGAGTTCCGCCGCGGGGCTCAGGGGTCGCTGGCGATGTCGCGGCGAACCCGCATCCCGGGCCACGAGATCGCACCGATCGCTTCGTAGGCCCGATCGCGCGCCTCGTCCACGGAGTCGCCGAAGCCGCACACGTCGAGCACCCGGCCTCCGGCGGTGACCAGGCGCCCCTGGGCATCGGTCCCGACACCCGCGCCGAACACCGCGGCACCGGGCAGGGCGATCGCATCGTCGAGTCCCTCGATGACGTCGCCGGTCCGGGGCGGCCCCGGATAGCCCTCGGCCGCGGCGACAACGGTCACCGCGGCGCGTTCGTCGAAGCTCGGTTCACCGTTCAATTCGCCTGCGGCCGCCGCGGCGAGCAGCTCGGTCAGGCTCGAAGTCATCCGGGGTAGCACCACCTGGGACTCGGGGTCCCCGAAGCGAACGTTGTACTCGATGATCTTCGGCCCGGACTCGGTGAGCATCAGTCCCGCGTACAGCACCCCCCGGTAGTCGATCTGCCGCAGTCGCAGCGCCGAAACCGTCGGGATGATGATCGTCGCCATGATCTCCTCGACGAGTTCGGGTTTCGCCGCAGGCACCGGTGAGTACGCGCCGATGCCCCCGGTGTTGGGGCCGACGTCGCCCTCGCCCGCCCGCTTGAAGTCCCGAGCCGGTGCCAGCGCCACCGCCCGGGTGCCGTCGCACACGGCCAGGATCGAGAGCTCGGTCCCGATCATGCCCTCCTCGATCACGACACGCCGTCCCGCGTCGCCGAAGGACTCTCCGGCCAACTTCGCCCGCACGTCCGACTCTGCCGCCGCGAGGTCATCGGTGACCAGGACACCCTTGCCGGCGGCCAACCCGTCGGTCTTGATCACATACGGCGGCACCTGATCGCGCAGGAAGGCCAGGGCAGATTCGACATCGTCGAAGGATTCGTGGCGGGCAGTGGGAACCCCGGCGTCCACCAGAAGCTGTTTCATGTAGGCCTTGGAGCCCTCCAGGCGTGCCCCTTCGGCTCCGGGCCCGAACACCAGTCGTCCCGCTTCGCGCAGCCGGTCGGCCATTCCGTCGACCAGCGGCGCTTCCGGGCCGATCACGAACAGATCTGCGTCGATCTGCTCGGGTGGGGCGTCGCTCACCGCGATGGCACCCGAGCCGTCGAGCCCTGTGGCCCGACTCATTGCGGGGTTTCCCGGCGTGACCACGACCTCGGCGTCGCGCGCCAGGACCGAGGCGAGGGCGTGTTCCCGGCCACCTGAACCGACCACACAGACCCTCATGCCGCGCGATCCCGTCGGTGGATGAATTGGGTCCGTCCGGGGCCGGTGCCCACCAGGGTCACGGGCACCCCGATCTGGTCCTCGACGAAGGCCAGATAGTCGGCCGCTGCCGGCGGCAGGTCGTGGGGTTCGCAGATCTTCGAAAGGTCCACCTTCCAGCCCGGGAGGGTTTCGTACACGGGCTTGGCCTTGTGCAGGACCGACTGGTGGTAGGGCAGGTGCGTGACCCGCTCGCCGTCGATGTCATAGGCCACGCAGACTTTGACCTCGTCGAGCGTGTCGAACAGGTCGAGCTTGGTGAGCGCCACCTCCGAGAGCGAGTTGATCCGCACGGCCTGACGCAACATCACCGCGTCGAACCACCCGGGGCGACGACGACGACCACTGTTGGTGCCGTACTCGTGGCCGACTTCGACGATGTGGTTGCCGATGATCAGATCGGCCGGGTCGGCGTCTTCCGCGTCCAGACCCCCGATAGCCTCAGCGCTGATGGGCAGCTCGGTGGGGAAAGGGCCCGTCCCCACTCTGGTCACATATGCCTTCGCGATGCCGATGACCCGGTCGATGTAACGCGGCCCGATGCCCGCACCGGTGCAGGCGCCTCCAGCGACCGGGTTGGACGAAGTAACAAAGGGATAGGTGCCGTGATCCAAGTCGAGGAACGTGGCCTGCGCGCCTTCGAACAGGATGTGCTGGCCCGCTTCGAGCGCCTCGTGGACGAGTGTGACGGTGTCAGCGATGTGCGGCGCCAGTCGGGGCGCACACACTTCGAGGTAGTGGTGTGCGATCTCGTCCGCGTCGAGGGGAAGCTGGTTGAACACCTTGGCCAGAACCGCGTTTTTCTCCTTGAGCACCACGTCGAGCTTGGCTCGAAAGATTTTGGGGTCCAGCAGGTCCTGCACCCGCAAACCGACCCGCGAGGCCTTGTCTGCGTACGCGGGTCCGATCCCGCGCTTGGTGGTGCCGAGCTTGGACTTGCCAAGGCGTCGTTCGGTGAGACGGTCGAGCTCCTGGTGGTACGGAAGAATCAGGTGTGCGTTGCCGCTGACGGCGAGGCGCGTACAGTCCACGCCTCGTACGGTGAGGGCGTCCATCTCAGCCAGCAGGACGGTGGGATCGATCACCACCCCGTTTGCGAGCACGGGGGTGATGTGGTCGTAGAGGACTCCGCTGGGCACCAACTGGAGGGCAAAGGTCTCCCCGTCGACCACGAGGGTGTGGCCGGCGTTGTGGCCGCCCTGGTAGCGGACGACCATCTGCATCTCCTTGGCGACGAGGTCGGTGATCTTTCCCTTTCCCTCGTCGCCCCACTGGGTGCCTACGACGATGGTCGCCGGCACGTTGCACTCCTTCGAATCAGCTGAAAAGCAAACACGGCGAGGTTAGTGGCCTTCGGGTCCGGGCGCGTCAAGTGGTTTGGCGCTCTGGTCCCCCACGCCTTGTTTTGGGTGCCGGTTCCGGTCACGACGTGTCCGGAACCGGCACCCAAAACCCCCGGGGGGACAGTGCTCAGGAGCGAGCGGCTCAGCCGGCCATGATGGCGATGGCTTCGTCGACGACGTCGACCTTCACCGCCGAGCCGTCACCCAGCGGCGTGCCATCGGCGAAATGCCCCTCGAGCAGAGCCATCGCCAACCGGTCACCGATCTCGCGCTGGATCACGCGCTTGAGGGGTCGGGCACCGAAGGCCGGGTCGAAGCCTTCCCGGGCCAGCCACTCGTGGGCGGCGGCGGTGACGGTGAGGGTGATCCGCCGTTCGGCCAACCGGGCGCGCAGACCCTGGAGCTGGACGTCGACGATGCGGGCCAGATCCTCCTCGGTGAGGGCGCGGAACTGGATGATGTCGTCCACCCGGTTGATGAACTCGGGCTTGAAGAACTCCCGCGGATCGCCCGGCAGGTTCGAGGTCATGATCAGCACGACGTTGGTGAAGTTCACCGTTCGGCCCTGGCCGTCGGTGAGGCGTCCGTCGTCGAGAAGTTGGAGCAACACGTTGAACACGTCCGGATGGGCCTTCTCGACCTCGTCCAGCAGCACCACCGCATAAGGGCGTCGGCGCACGGCTTCGGTGAGTTGTCCACCCTGGTCGTAGCCCACATAGCCGGGCGGGGCGCCGATCAGGCGGGACACCGAGTACTTCTCCATGTACTCGCTCATGTCGATGCGGACCATGGCCCGCTCGTCGTCGAAGAGAAAGTCGGCCAGCGAACGGGCTAGCTCGGTCTTGCCCACCCCGGTCGGGCCGAGGAACAGGAAGCTCCCGATCGGCCGGTTCGGGTCCGACAGGCCGGCTCGGCTGCGTCGGATCGCGTTGGCCACGGCGTGGACGGCTTCGTCCTGTCCGATCACCCGCTCGTGCAACGTGTCCTCGAGGCGCACCAGCTTGGCCACCTCACCCTCCATGAGTCGGCTCACCGGAATGCCCGTCCACTTCGAGACGATCTCGGCCACGTCCGTCTCGTCGACCTCCTCTTTGAGCATGCGTTTGTCGGTCTGCAGCTCGTCCAGGCGGTCGGTCGCGGCCTTCACCTGGGCCTCCAGTTCGGGGATCTTGCCGTAACGGATCTCCGCGGCCCGCTCGAGGTCGGGTTCACGTTCGACCTCGTTGCGCAGCGACTCGAGTTCGCCTTTGAGTTCACGGATCTGGGCGATGGCACCGGTCTCGTTCTGCCAGTGGGCGCGCATGGCCGTCGCCTGTTCCTGCTTCTCGGCCAGTTCGCCGTCCAGTGCCTCCAGGCGGGCCCGGGAGGCGTCGTCGTCTTCTTTGGCGAGGGCGACACGTTCGATCTCGAGCTGGCGAATCCGCCGTTCCACGACGTCGATCTCGGTGGGCACCGAGTCGATCTCGATGCGGAGCTTGGACGCGGCCTCGTCCACGAGGTCGATCGCCTTGTCGGGCAGGAAGCGCCCGGTCAGATAGCGGTCCGACAGGACGGCGGCGGCGACGAGCGCCGCATCCTGGATGCGCACGCCGTGGTGGACCTCGTAACGCTCGGCGAGACCGCGCAGGATCGCGATGGTGTCCTCGACCGAAGGTTGCCCCACGTAGATCTGTTGGAAGCGACGCTCGAGCGCGGCGTCTGCTTCGATCGAGGACCGAAACTCGTCGAGGGTCGTCGCGCCGATCAGGCGCAACTCGCCGCGCGCGAGCATCGGCTTGATCATGTTGCCGGCATCCATCGACCCCTCGGCGGCACCGGCCCCCACGATCGTGTGCAGTTCGTCGATGAAGGTGATGATCTCGCCTTCGGCGTCGGTGATCTCCTTCAACACCGCCTTGAGTCGCTCCTCGAACTCGCCCCGGTACTTGGCACCGGCCACGAGCGAGCCGAGATCGAGGGCGATCACGCGCTTGTTCTTGAGCCCCTCGGGGACGTCGCCGTCGGCAATCCGTCGGGCGAGTCCCTCGACGATCGCGGTCTTGCCGACACCCGGTTCGCCGATCAGCACCGGATTGTTCTTGGTCCGACGGCTGAGCACCTGGATGGTCCGGCGGATCTCCTCGTCGCGGCCGATGACCGGGTCGAGTTTGCCGTCGCGCGCGGCCTGGGTCAGATCACGTCCGTACTTCTCCAGGGACTGATACGCCTCTTCGGGGTTCTGGGAGGTGACCCGGTGGTTGCCCCGCACCTGGGTCAACGCGGCGAGCAGTTCTTCGCGCCCCACCCCCAGGTGGTCGTCCAGCTTGCCGGACGCGGCCAGATCGGCGAAGGCCAGCAGCAGGTGCTCGGTCGAGACGTACTCGTCGCCGAGTTCGTTGCGGTTGCGGTCGGCAGCTTCGAGCAGGTCCCGGAGGGACGCGGACAGGTTCGCCTCGGCACCGCCGTGGGCCCGGGGAACTTTGGCGAGCGCCTCGTCGACGGCATTTCGGACCTTCAGGGTTGCCACACCGGCACCTTCGAGGACGGGGATGACGACCCCCTCGGGCTGGCGAAGCAGCGCCGCAAGCAGGTGGTCTGGGGTGACCTCCGGGTTCGCCGCCTGCCGAGCGGACTCGGTCGCTGCGGTGAACGCTTCCTGCGTCTTCAGGGTCCAACGGTTCGGATCGATTGCCATGAACCCATCCTACGCCCTCGAATCAAACTTGACAATAGAACTATCAAGTTTATTGATTCTCACATGTTGCCATCAGCGGCTGCAGATCGAGACGGTCGCCTCGCCGTCGACCCGCAGATACCAGGCCAGGCTGGCCGCATCGGTCGGAATCGCAAGGTGCACCGTGTGGTGGGGCGGAGCCGTGGCGAAGGGCGAGTAGGCAAAGCCGTCCGCGAATCGACGGAACCGGACCTCCGCCGGGTGTGCGGAGGTGGTGATTTCCACGCCCGCGCCCGCCGGGAGACGCACACCGCCCGGACTCATCGCGCCGGCGGGTCGGCAGGAGTCGGCCGGGGACGGTCCCGGGTGAACCGTCACGCCCAGGTTCTCCAACATCCACGCGTCGGCAGCCTCCCGGGTGGGTTCGTCACCGAGATCGCCAAGTCGTGCGCCGGGGGCGAGCGACCCCATGTCACGGCGCAACGACGCGTAGTCCCGCACCGGTACCTGAATGATGTTCACCGGCAACGTCGCGCCGGCCGCCGCGTGCGGGCCGAGTGCGTCCGCAGCCGCGAACCACGTCCGCAGATTCGGCTTTGCGGCAACCCCGCCACGATGGAACTTCTCCAACGAGTGATGGAGTTGCACCCCTCCGGCGGTGATGGGAGCGGCCAGCAGGGCCAGCAGTAACAGCGGAATCCGCATGTCGCGGCACAGCTCGACCAGCAGTGCGGCGACGAAGACCGAATAGAGCCAGAGATACCAGTTCGGATCGGGAGGAACCGGGATGGGAAAGTCCGCGGCCCGGAACGACGCTCCGGCGACGAAGAGCGCCAGACCGGCGACCACGGCGATGCTCCGCGCGTTCCAGCGTCGCCGGATCGACGCCCAGACGAGCACCGCGGTGAGCGCCGCCAGCCACAGCCACTGGCCGACCGACCAGCCCGCCGCGAAGCCCCGGGCGTAGGACTCGGTCAGGCCCATGCCCCAGTGCACGGCATGCGAAACCTTCGCGGTCGGCCCGATCGCCTGATAGCGGAACAGATACCACGGAATCCAGACCGCCGCGGCAGGCAGGAAGACCCACCACCGTCGCCACGGCACCCTTCCGATCGCGAATTCCACTGCCACTACGAAGGCCACGACCAGTCCCACGTTCGACGAGGTCACGCCCACCAACAGGAAGACCGCCACGAGCACGTCGCCGCGACGGGCACCCCGGTCCAGCACCAACCAGGTCGCGAAGAGCAACGCGGCGGGGAGTGTGAAGTTCATCAACAGCGGCATCATCACGACGTTCCAGGACGTGGAGTACCAGGCCACGGCGATGCCCGCGAGCGCCGCCGCGGCCGGGCGGACCCGCTTGGATGCCCAGTGGTGGAAGACGACGACCAATCCGCCGTAGCAACTCAGACCGACCAGCCGGAAGGGCAGGTAGTCGAACAGCCCGAAGATCTTGAGCAGGACCCAGAACACGGCGGTCGGGACGAGCAGCCACTGACCGTTGAATCCCTGGGTCCAATTGCCCGAGTGATGAGCTGCGATGACGTTCCACTCGTCGGAGTAGAACCACAGCCCGCGACCGTTCCAGAGCGCGTCGAGGAGCAACAGCCCGAGACCGAGAACGAACACCGCGGTGCTCCACCGCCGCTCGCCCGCGGTCACGGTCCATCGAGTTGCCTCGGGTTCGGCCGCCAGGGCCGTTCCGGTCACCGGGGTCGACGCCGCTCGTCAGCAGCGAGCGGCTCGATGCTGCGCAGGCGGGCACGCTCGGTGCGCAGTTCGCCCAGAATCTTCCAGATGACGGTCGGCGCGGCGAGCGTCGACGTGCCGCGTGTCCGCGGGAAGTAGTCCACCCCGAACTGGATGATCGAATAGCCCAGTCGTTCGGCCTGGGCCATCAACTCGACGTCGACGAAGGACCCTTCGCTCCGCAACTCGACCCGGTCGAGCACCTCGCGTCGGATCAACTTGCCGGCGAAGTTCACGTCACGGAGCTTCACGCCGAGGGAGTACCGCACGAGCCAGTTGTACAGGTGGGAGAACCAGTACCGCTTCGGTCCTTCCGCGGTCCGGTCGAATCGGTACAGGCTCACGATGTCGGCGTCGTAGATGCGCAACAGGTGGAACGCCTTGCCCAGCAACAACAGGTCGAAGGGCAGATCGGAGTCCGTGTAACACACGATGTCGCCGGATGCCGCGGCGAATCCGCTGCGAATGGTCGCGCCCAGACCCCGATTGCGCTCGTGGTGAACGGCGCGGACGCGCTCGTCACCGGCGGCGAGCTCGTCGACCAGTCCGGGCGTCCCGTCGCTCGACCCGTCATCGACGAGCACGATCTCGAATCCTGCGACCTCGTGTGCGGCGACCAGCGCCTCGCCTGCTTCGATCGCCACCGCCACGGTCTGGCCGAGCATCTCCTCCTCGTTCCAGGCGGGGAACACGAACGAGAGGCAGGCAAAACCGGCTGACACGATCGCAGAGTCTATGACCGGGGGCTCAGTGGCCTCGCGGCGGCCGGTACCGCACGAGGCTCTGGCTGATCGGCACCAGGTCCCGCCGATAGTGACGGTGGGTCTCGGCAACTGCCTCGGCGGCCGCCCGTCGGGTCGCCTCGAGTTCGGATCGCAGCTCGGCCAGCTGCTCCTCCAGTTCGAGCACACGTTGCACGCCGCTGAGGTTCAGGCCGTCGTTGGTGAGCTCCTGGATCCGCTGGAGCAGTTCGATGTCCGCTTCGGAATAGCGCCGGGACCCACCCGAGGTGCGCGCCGGGTCGACCAGACCGCGACGTTCGTAGATGCGGAGCGTCTGGGGATGCACCCCGGCCAGCTCCGCCGCGACCGAGATCACATACACGCCCTCGTTCAGTTTTCGACTCATGCCGCGCTCCTCGGGGTTCACCAGCGCCTCGATCTCGGGCCTGGGTGACTCGTAGGTCGCCTTCTCCAATGCCTCGATCGCCTTGCGCTGTTCGTTCGTCAGCTTCGACGGCACAGCCACGTCGACCGTGACGAGCAGGTCACCGGTTCCCTTTGCGGTCTTCACTCCCCGGCCCTTGACCCGGAGTGTGCGCCGATTCGGGGTTCCCGGCGGGAGCCGGACCGTGACCGGGTCGCCTTCCATGGTCGGGACCGACACGTCGCCGCCGAGCGCCGCTTCCCCGAAGGTGACCGGCACGGTCAGGGTGAGGTTCTTGCCGGACATCCCGAACAACGGATCGGCAGCGACGCGCACCTTGAGGTGCAAGTCACCCGATTTGCCACCGTTGGCGCCCGGCTCACCCCGACCCTTGAGCCGGAGATGGGCTCCGTCGGCGACGCCGGCGGGCACCCGGACCTTCACGTCGCGCGGCCGGCGTTCCACCCCCGTGCCCCGACAGGTGGGACAGGGGTCCTCGATGACGATGCCCCGACCCGAACAGACCGGGCAGGGTTGGGAGAACGAGAACGGACCCTGGTTGTCGTCGAGGACGCCTCGGCCTCCACAGCGCGTGCACGTCTTCGGTGCCGTACCGGGTCTGGCGCCGGAACCGTGACACGTCGAGCACGCCGCGTCGGAGGTCAGATGCACCGTCGTGGTGATGCCCCGGACCGCGTCGGCAAAGGAAAGGTGCAGTTCGGCTTCGAGGTCGTTGCCGCGGCGGCGCCTCGAACTGGCGGCACCCCGCGCCTGGGTGCCACGGGTGAACAGGCCTCCCAGCAGGTCGCCCAGGCCCCCGACGTCTCCTTCGACTCGGAACCCCCCCGGCGCTCCCTGGAAGCCACCGAACCCACCACCCAGGTTGCCGCCCATGGGACCCATCCGTCGCACTTCGTCGTATTCGGCGCGCTTGTCCTTGTCGCCGATCACGTCGTAGGCGGATGAGATCTCCTTGAACCGTTCCTCGGCGCTGGCGTCACCGGGGTTCGCGTCGGGGTGGTTCTCTCTGGCGAGCTGTCGGTAGGCGCGCGTGATGTCCTTGGCCGAGGCGTCCTCGGCCACACCCAGGACCTTGTAATAGTCCTTCTCGAACCACTCACGCTCGGCGGCCATGCCGTTCAGCCCTTGACCTTGACCATCGCGGCCCGCAGCGTCCGCTCCTTCCAGCGATAGCCGGGTCGCATGACTTCGACGACGACGGGTTCGGTGGCGTCGCCGTCATCGTCACCCGGTGGTTCGTGCAGCACGGCCTCGTGGGCATTCGGGTCGAAGGGTTCACCGGCGGGGTCGACCCGTTCGAGTCCGACCCGCTCGAGGGTGCCGAGCAACGCCGTGAAGACCGCGGTCACCCCTTCGTCGCCGTGCTCGATGCCGCCTTCACAGGCGTCGAGCACCGGAAGGAGGGACTCGACGAGCTGACCGGTCGCCGCGGTCGATCGCCTCGGTCTGCTGTTTGAGTGAACGTTTGCGGTAGTTCTCGAAATCGGCCTGCACCTGGCGGAGCGCGCCGAGGTAGTCGTCGCGCTCCTGCGCGGCGCGGTCCGCCTCCAACGGGGCTTCGTCACCTGCGCCGGTCCCGGCCCGTCGTCGTCGACGACCTCGGCGTCGATCACCTCGTCGTCACCGAGGCCTGCCGCGGGGTCGTCGCCCTGGGCGACCGTGTCGTCGGGTGTGTCCTCGGCGACGTCGTCGCCCGGGTGGTCGGCCACTTCGGCTTCGGCATCGGAACGGGCACCCATCAGCTGTCACCTGCGTCGTCGACGACCTCCGCGTCCACGACCTCGGCGTCGTCGGCGCCATCGTCCGCGGCGCCGGACTCGGCATAGCTCCGCTCTTCGGCGGCGTTCTGCTCGTAGAGCTTCTGGGTGAAGTTCTGCGAAGCCGACATGAGGCGTTCGGTGCCGATCTTGATCTGCTCGACGTCGTCGCCTTCCAGCGACGACTTCAGGTCGCCCAGCGCGGACTCCACGGCGGACTTCTCGTCGCCGGAGATCTTGTCGCCCTGATCCTTGAGCAACTTCTCGGTCTGGTAGACGAGCGTGTCGCCCTGGTTCCGGGCCTCGGCCTCTTCCTTGCGACGGGAGTCCTCGGCGGCGTGCGCCTCGGCGTCCTTGATCATCTGGTCGATGTCGTCCTTGGCCAACGACGACTGGCCCGTGATCGTCATCGACTGCTCCTTGCCCGTGGCGCGGTCCTTCGCGTACACGTGCACGATGCCGTTCGCGTCGATGTCGAACGTGACCTCGATCTGGGGCACCCCGCGTGGGGCGGGCGGCAGATCGACGAGCTGGAACTTGCCCAGCGTCTTGTTGAACTGGGACATCTCGCGCTCACCCTGGAGCACGTGGATCTCCACCGACGGCTGGCTGTCCTCGGCCGTGGTGAACACCTCGGACTTCTTGGTCGGAATCGTCGTGTTGCGTTCGATGAGACGGGTCATGACGCCACCCTTGGTCTCGATCCCCAGGGAAAGCGGGGTGACATCGAGCAGCAGCACGTCCTTGACGTCGCCCTTGAGCACGCCGGCCTGCACCGCGGCGCCCACGGCGACGACCTCGTCGGGGTTGACGCCCTTGTGCGGGTCGCGACCGGTCATTTCCTTGACGAGGTCGACCACCGCGGGCATCCGGGTGGAACCACCCACGAGGACGACGTGGTCGATGTCCCCCTTGGACAGACCGGCGTCCTTGATCGCCTGTTCGAACGGCGTCCTGCACCGATCGAGCAGATCGGCGGTGAGCTCGGTGAACTTGGCCCGGCTGAGTTGCACGTCGAGGTGCAGCGGGCCGGCGTCGGTCGCGGTGATGTACGCGAGGTTGATCTGGGTCGACTGCACCTGGGACAACTCGATCTTGGCCTTCTCGGCGGCTTCCTTCAGGCGCTGCAGGGCCATGTTGTCCTTGGACAGATCGACTCCGTGGTCGCCCTTGAATCCCTCGACGAGCCAGTCGATGACCTTCTGGTCCCAGTCGTCTCCGCCCAGCTTCGTGTCGCCGTGCGTGGATTTGACCTCGAACACGCCGTCGCCGATCTCGAGCACCGACACGTCGAAGGTGCCACCGCCCAGGTCGAAGACCAGAATCGTCTGGTCGGTGTCCTCTCTCTCGAGCCCGTAGGCCAGCGCGGCGGCCGTGGGTTCGTTGATGATCCGCAGCACCTCCAGACCGGCGATCTGTCCGGCTTCCTTGGTGGCCGTGCGTTGCGCGTCGTCGAAGTAGGCCGGCACGGTGATGACCGCCTGGGTCACCGAATCGCCGAGGTAGCTCTCCGCGTCCGCCTTGAGCTTCATCAGGGTGCGGGCGGAGATCTCCTGGGACTTGTAGGCCTTTCCGTCGATGTCGATCGACCAGTCGGTACCCATGTGGCGTTTGACCGATCGGATGGTGCGATCGGGATTGGTGATGGCCTGGCGCTTGGCGACCTCACCCACCAGCACCTCACCGGACTTGGAGAATGCCACCACCGACGGGGTGGTGCGAGACCCCTCGGCATTGGGGATGACGACGGGGTCCCCGGCTTCGAGGACGCTGACGACGGAGTTGGTGGTGCCGAGGTCGATACCGACGGCTTTGGGCATGTCGATGATCCTTCCGATCGCTAAGAAGATGATTGGCTGTCACTCTAGAAGCTTGAGTGCCATGTTGGCAACCTGAGTGGGGTCTGTTGTTGCGGTTTCGACAGAAAAGGATGCACACGCAGGTACGGGAGCGATACCGTGTGACCGAAAGGTCGTCTAAGTTGCGAGGTCCCCATGCCATCCTCACCGCACCGGAGTGCCGCGGCCGTCCTCGAGCCGCTGATCGAGGAGATCTTCCACGGGCCGATTCCGGTCAGGATCGAGATGTGGGACGGCTCCACCCTCGGCCCGCGGACCGACACCGCGCATCCGGCTCGAGTCTCCTCTGGCGCTGCGGCGGTTGCTCTGGGCCCCGGGCGAGTTGGGTCTGTCCCGCGCCTATGTCGCCGGCGACCTGCAGCTCGATGGCAGCGTGTTCGACCTGCTGGAGCTGCGCGACGCCCTCGTCGACAACGACGGTGAGGTGCACCAGGCCGGCATATCGGTGCGTCTGCTGCCCAGGCTGTTGCGCACGGCCCGGGATCTGGACGTCCTCGGTGGGCCACCGACGCCCCCTTCGGTCGAGGCCAAACTCAACGGTTTCCGTCACCTGCGGGGCCGGGACGCGCAGGCGATCTCCCATCATTACGATGTCGGCAACGACTTCTACCGGCTCGTCCTCGGGCCGTCGCTGACCTACTCGTGCGCCTACTGGGCACGCGACGACTTCACACTCGAAGACGCCCAGGAAGCCAAGTACGAGCTGATCAGCCGGAAGCTCGACCTCAAGCCCGGCATGCGTCTGCTCGATGTCGGCTGCGGCTGGGGCGGCATGGTCCTGCACGCCGCGCAACACCATGGCGTCACGGCGGTGGGGGTCACCCTCTCGCAGGAGCAGGCGATCCTGGCACGCGAACGGATCGCCGAGGCCGGGTTGACCGACAAGATCGAGATCCGTGTCCAGGACTACCGCGACATCCACGACGGCCCGTTCGACGCCGTCTCGTCGATCGGCATGTTCGAGCACGTCGGCCTGTCCCGGGCCGAGGAGTACTTCGAGGACCTCTACCGGCTGCTGGCTCCCGGAGCCCGGCTGCTGAACCACGCGATATCCCGCCCCGACCCCTCCAAGGCCGCGATCGCGCGTCGTTCGTTCATGGCCAGGTACGTGTTCCCCGATGCGGCCCTCATCGAGGTGGGCACTGCGGTTTCCGCGATGCAGAAGCACCATCTCGAAGTGCGCGATGTGGAATCGCTCCGCGAGCACTACGCCAAGACGCTGCGCGCCTGGGTGCACAATCTCGAGGGAAGCTGGGACCGGGCCCAGAAGTTGGTCGGCCCCGAGCGGGCGCGGGTGTGGCGCCTCTACATGGCCGGCTCGGCTCTGGCATTCGAGGAGGGCCGCATCGCCATCCACCAGGTCCTCGCCGTGCGCGCCAAACCGGACGGCACCTCGGGCATCCCCGCGACCAGGCAGTGGCTCGGAGTGGCTGATCCGAGCCCCGCGCGCTGAGCGTTCGGAGGAAGGCCAGACCGGCACGGCGTTAGGCTGAGCGATCCGTTTCCCGACCCGCCGAGCCACATGACCCAGACGACCGAGTCGAGCCAGGAACCGCACGACCCCGTGGACCCGGACCGCGAGGGCCGCAGCGCCCTGCGCCGGGTGTCGTTCAGCTGGGTGGGAATCGCGTTTTGGGCCGCGCAGTTCCTGACGATCCTGCCGGTGTGGACGACGGCCTACCGCGACGGGCACGGCGGCTGGTTTCCCACCCTGGACGCGGCGACCACGGTGCTGCGTGCCACCGACGTGTTCAGTTCGCACTTCCCGCTGGTCGGCATGTGGACCTCGGTGTCGACCAAGCTGGGCGCAGCCACCTACTTCCCCGGGGCCACCGAGCTGTACGTCATCAGTGTCCCCGTCCACTTCCTGGGCCCGGCGTGGGGACCGCTCATCGGGATGGCCGTGCTCAACTCGGCCTGGCTCATAGCCGGTGGGTGGCTGCTCCGTCGCCGTCTGGGAACGGTGGGCGGCATCTGGGCGCTGCTCGCGCTCGCGCTGCTGGTGTGGACCATGGGCTCGGAAGCGCTGATCGACGTGGCGCCGATGCAGATGATCACGATCCCCTTCGCCATCTTCCTCATCGCCACCTGGAGCGTCGCCGACCGGGACCTGGACACGATCTGGTTCTTCGCGCTGATCGTCAACTTCCTCCTGCTCAACCACCTGGTCCTGACGTTTCTCGTGCCCGTGATCGGGCTGTGCGCACCGATCGCGCTGATCGTGACCCTCCGCAACGCCCGGCGCAACGAACCCGAGAAGTGGCCCGGACTCCGCCGCAAACTCACCCGGCAGTTGCTGATCAGCTTGGCGATCACCGTGGTGCTGTGGCTGCCGTCGCTGATCCAGCAGTTCACGAACAATCCGGGGAACCTCACCAACCTGTGGCGCGCGTCGGGCACCGACCTGTCGCACAAGGTGTCGGTCGCCCGTGCGATCGGCATCGTCTCCGCGATGCTCGGGTCGCCACCGTTCTGGTTCCGCGACACCTTCTCCTCCCCGCTGGTCGCCACGCCGGGCAACCTCGCACTCGCTTTCTCGTGGTCGGGATCGTCGGCGTCTGGTCGGTCCTGGCCTTCCGAGCCTTGCGACGCCGGGAACGGATCGTTGCTGCGGTACTCGTCGTCGCCGCGGTGGCGGTCGCCGCCGCGATCGTCAACATCCTCAACGCCCCCACCGATTTCGGATTCAAGCGGCAGTACTTCCGTTCGTTGTGGGGCACGTCGATGTTCTTCTGGTTGGCCATTGTCATCGCCCTGGTCCGCGAATGGCAGCTCCGCCGACCGGCGCGCGCCGTGGACCTCCGGCGGCTCGGCGCCTTGGGCGTGGTGGCCGTCCTGGTCGTCTCCCTGTTCGCCATCCCGCACAAGAACCCTGGACCCGGCACGAACGGGGCAGGAGACGAATCGGTGGCGCTCACCAACAGTTCGTGAACCGTGCGGTGGTGCTGCTCCGCCACCGGGGACAGGTCCGGGTGGCCGCATCGGGCAACTTCAGCTCCTTCGCCCTGAGCTCGGCGCTGGTCCTCGCGCTCGATCACTACGGCGTCGACGTGTGTGTCCCGGCGGACCTGGTCGCGCAGTACGGGAAACAGCGGGCCTGCGACAAGGGCGGTCCCGACGTGGACGTCCAGGTCTCCTCGGCTGCCTTTCCCCCCTACCCGGGCGAGACGACCCTCGTCCAGGCGACGCTGCTCACCCCGAAGGAGCAGCGTGAGAAGGCCCGGCTGGCCGCCAAGGTCGCGGCGTGGCTCAACTCCCAATCGGAGCTCCACAGCAGCCCACGGGTCCGCAGGATCCTGGTCGACGCCTACGGCACCAGCGGGGCCGATCTGGTGGAAGCCCGGGCATTCGACACCAACGGCTTCGGCCTCCCCTCGCTCATGTTCTCCCCCGACTTCGTCGACTTCGTGGCGACCCGGTCGATCTGGCGTCCCGACGGCACCGTGTCGGCGTCGGTCGACACCGGATCGTTGCCCCCCGAAGACCTCGTGCGCTGGGCGGACCTCACCCAACGTGAGTACCTGGGCGAATCGGTCCGGGTCTCGGAAGTGGAACGCCCTGTCGAGTGCCCGCCAGAAGGCCACACGCTCCGGTGACGCGTCCGGCAACTGATTCGCGCCCACCCCGCGCTTGGCGATCTCGACTTCTCGCCGCACTAACGTCGCCTCACCATGACCAGCACGCTGATCCTGCTCCGCCACGGCCAGAGCCTCTGGAACGCCGAGAACCGGTTCACCGGCTGGTTCGACACCGATCTTTCCGATCAGGGTCGCCGCGAGGCCGCCACGGCCGGCGCCCTGCTCGCCGATGCCGGTCTCGAACCCGGGATCGTCCACACCTCGGTGCTGACCCGCGCGATCCGCACCGCGGAGCTGGCGCTGGACACGGCCGGCCGATCGTGGATCCCGGTGCGGCGCCATTGGCGCTTGAACGAACGCCACTACGGGGACCTCACCGGCGCCAACAAGGCCGAGACCGCCGAACGCTTCGGCGCCGATCAGGTCAAGGTCTGGCGACGCAGCTACGACGTGCCACCGCCGGCGATCGCCGACGACAACGCCTCGAACCCGAACGACGACCCGCGGTATGCGGCCCTGGCCCCCGAGGTGGTCCCGCGCACCGAATGCCTGGCCGACGTCGTGGCACGCATGCTGCCCTGGTACCACGACGCGATCGTCGACGATCTGCGCCACTTCGGGTGCGTGCTCGTGGCCGCGCACGGCAACAGCATCCGGGCGCTCGTGAAACACCTCGACGACATCTCCGACGACGGCATCACCGGCGTCGAGATCCCGACCGGCGTCCCGCTGGTCTACGAACTGGGCGACGACTTCCGGCCACTCGAAACCCGGCCCGTGCTCGACCGGGCGCTCGGGGACGCCGACGAGGTGGCCGCCGCGGCCCGTTCGGTGGCCGACCAGGCTTCCCGGGCTTGACTCGACCACGCCCGGGCGCACGGCGCCACCACGCCTCACCGATCGGCACTACCATGTCGGCCATGGCTACCAACCACTATGTGGAGCACCTGGCCGCACTGCCGTTGTTCTCGACCTGCTCGAAACGGGAGCTCCAGCGCATCGCCCGCGCCGGCGACGAAGTCCAGGTGGGCGAAGGCAAGGTGCTCGTCGACCAGGGCGAGATGGGCCGCGAAGCGTTCGTCATCCTTTCGGGCACCGCCGCCGTGCGTCGGAACGGCCGCAAGATCGCCTCGTTGGGCGCCGGTGATCCCTTCGGGGAACTGTCCCTGCTGGATCGGGGCCCCCGGACCGCCGCGGTCGTCGCGACGAGCGACCTGACCGTGTTCGTGTTGTCCGCCCGCGGCTTCAACGCCGTGCTGGACGAATCGCCCGGTCTGTCCCGCAAGCTGCTCGCCGCCCTCGCCTCACGCGTCCGCGACCTGGACTCCAAGACCTACGGCTGACGGCCGCGCCGCCGTGTGGGCGATGGTTGCCCCGCGGTGACGCCCCCTTGGTAGCGTCATTTTCGCTATGGCTGCCACCTCCCGGAGAATTCGCCCGCACCACGCCGTCGTCGGTCTCGGCGTCGTCGTCGCGCTGATCGCCGCCCTGTCGGGGATCCTTCCCCTCATCACCCATTGGGACGCCCACGGCACCGTCGGACGGAAGGTGTTCGGGGGGATCCCGGGACCGATCGTGCTCGCCTTCTACGTGGTGATGCCGCTGATCCTGCTCTACGGGGCGATCCTGTTCGCCCAACGGGTGAAGAACTGGGAGCGCGGCGGGCCCGACAACCGGGCCACGAATCCTCGCAACTTCACCCGCCGGTTGGCGGACTTCCGTGGCGGTGTCTACATGCAGACGCTCCTGCGGGATCCGGCCGCCGGCATCATGCACTCGTTCATCTACTTCAGCTTCCTCATCCTCCTCGGGGTCACCACCACCCTGGAGATCGACCATCAGCTCCCCAACGGGCTCAAGTTCCTCCAAGGTGGGGTGTACGAGGGATTTTCGTTGGTCGGTGACGTGGCGGGGGCGACGTTCCTGATCGGGGTGGTCTGGGCGATCATGCGGCGCTGGGTACAGCGCCCCTACCGGATCCGCATCAAGACCAAGCCCGAACACGCGGTGATCCTTTCCACGATGCTGGTGATCGGCGTCACCGGTTTCACCACCGAGATGTTCCGCATCGCCGCGGCGGGCCGTCCGAACTTCGAGAAGTGGTCGATCGTCGGCTTCCCGCTCTCGGGCCTCGTCGACCACGTGCAGAACGTGAACGGCTGGCACCAGGCGTCGTGGATCGTCCACGTGGCCGCGTTCATCGTGTTCCTGGTGCTGATCCCGACGACGATGCTGCGTCACATGTTCACCTCCCCGCTCAACATCTACCTGCGGGACCGGGAACGCCCCCGGGGTGCGATGCGACCCCTCCCCAACCTCATGGAGACCGAACTGGAGTCCTTCGGCGCCGCCACGGTCGAGGACTTCACCTGGAAGCAGCTCCTGGACACCGACGCCTGCACGATGTGCGGTCGCTGCACGTCGGTCTGCCCGGCCCACGGGACCGGCAAACCGCTCGACCCGCGGGAGATCGTGCTCAAGACCGGTGAGGTCATGGCCGCCACGGGCGAACCGGGGGTGTCCCCGCCCATCGGCACCGTCGCCCGAGGTGACCGTCTCGGCCGATTCGCTCTTCGAGCGCATCACGCCCGAGGAGCTCTGGGCGTGCACGTCGTGTCGGGCCTGCGACGAGATCTGTCCGGTGAACATCGAGATTCTCGACAAGATCCTCGACATGCGCCGGTATCTGTCGCTGATGGAGTCGAACTTCCCCTCCGAGCTGGGCAACGCGTACCGCTCGATGGAGAACAACGCCAACCCGTGGGGCATGAGCCAGACCGAACGCGCCGACTGGGCCGCGCAGCTCGACGGCGTCGAGGTGGTCGAGCCCGCGGGCGACTTCGACCACGACTACCTCTACTGGGTGGGGTGTGCGGGTTCCTTCGACGACAAGAACAAGAAGGTGTCCCAGTCGATGGCCAAGCTCCTGCAGCGAGCCGGGATCGACTTCGCGATCCTCGGGCCCGGCGAGAACTGCACCGGCGATCCCGCCCGCCGATCGGGCAACGAGTACATCTTCCAGATGCTCGCCATGGAGAACATCTCCACGCTCGACGGCATGGGCGTGCGCAAGATCATCACCCAGTGTCCGCACTGCTTCAACACCCTGCGCAACGAATACCCCCAGTTCGGCGGGAACTACGAGGTGATCCACCATTCCCAACTCCTCGAGCAGCTCGTCGAGGACGGCCGCCTCGACCTGTCGAACGCCACGCTCGCCGAACGGGTCGTCTACCACGACTCGTGCTATCTGGGACGGCACAACAACATCTACGGCGCCCCGCGCAACGTGCTCGGCAAGCTCGGTGACATCGAGATCGTCGAGGCGCCACGGAACGGCACCACCGGACGCTGCTGTGGCGCCGGCGGTGCCCGCATGTGGATGGAGGAGAACATCGGCACCAAGATCAACGACGACCGGGCGGCGGAGTTGATCGGAACCGGTGCCGACCGCGTCGCCACGGCCTGCCCGTTCTGTTACATCATGTTGGACGACGGCGTGAAGGGTGCCGGCGCCGGGGACGACGTCGCCGTGGCCGACATCGCGATCACCGTGTGGGACGCGATCTCCAATGGTGAACGTCTGATCGACCCGGCCGTACTAGAACAGAGTTCGCCTCAGTCGACCACCTGAACGGGACCCCAATGGCCGAATCACCGGATGATCCCGCAGTCCTCGGCGACCGCGAGTTGGTCTCGCTGATCCGGGACGGGTCGGGTGACGCGGCCGCCGAACTGCGTCGGCGACACCTGCATGCCCTCCAGACCGTTGCGGCGGGCTACCACCGGCGCGACCGCGACCGCGACGCGGCCATCGACGCGACGATCGCACGGCTCGCCGATCTGCCGACCCCGACGAGCGACGGGGAGGTGATCCTGGATCTGTTCGCGCTGATCCGCGCCGAGAAGGCCCCGCAGGGATCCACGGGACCCGGACCGTGGGGGCTGGCCGACCTGGTGGACGACGACGCCGAACCAGGACCGGAACGAGCCGCGCTCGTCGGCGCATTCGGAGCACTGGACGAGCGGGACCAGGTCCTGTTGTGGTTCAACTCGGTCGACGGTGCGCTTCCGCCTCAGCTCGCCGAACGCCTGTCGATCCGAGGCGCCGATCTGGCCGCGACGCTCACCCACCGGGCCCGCCGACGGCTGCGCGAGTCCTATGCGCGCCGGCGTGCCGGCGCCGCCGGATGGCCTCCGGCCTGCGTCGAGATGTCCGCCGATCTCGTCGCCGCCGCCGAGGGTGAGCAAGCCGATCTCGGCCTCCCCGCACGAGCCGATCACCTGGCCCGCTGCCCGAACTGTCCGATCCTCGAACGCGAGCTCGCCGCCCTGCCCGCGCAGCTCCTGGCCGCGGCTGCCGGAGTGTCGGCCCGGCTCGGCTTGCGCGCACCCGGCGACGACGCCGGCCCCGACCGCCATCGACGGTGGGGCCACCGAGTCGGCGCCCGTCGTGGTCTCCACGACCCCGCTGCTCGCGGCGGGACTTCCCGCAGACGGCACACCCGAGCTCCTCCCCACCGACGACGAACCTCGACGCCGCAGAGCGGGAGTCGTCGTGGGAGTTGCGCTTGCCGCCTTCGCGGTCGTCGCCGCGCTGGTGGTGTGGAAGCTCGCCGGCGATTCGTCCACGCCGCCGGTGCGCGCGGGGACCGCCGAGACCGTCACCACACGTGCGACTCCGTCGACGACGACGTCCACGTCGACCACCACCTCGACGTCCACGTCGACCACCACCTCGACGACGACCACGACGACCACCACGACCCCGCCCGTCGCGACGAGAACCCATTCCTCGGGTGGTTCGAGTTCCCACTGGACCCCACCCGCGACCACGACGCCGGCGACGTCGCCACCGACGACGCACGCGCCCGCGACCACGCCGCCACCGACGAGTGCGACGACGCCACCGACGACGCCACGACGAGTGCGACGACGACCGTCGAGCCCTAGCGGGGTGGTGCGCCGTGCGTGACCGGTGGCGCACCCCCGACCGGGTCAGTCGGTGAAGTTCTCCCAGTAGCGACTCGGGGTCGGACCCCGTTGGCCCTGGTACTTGGACCCGACCTCGGCCGATCCGTAGGGGTGCTCGGCGGGCGTGGACATCTGCAGGAACGAGATCTGGCCGATCTTCATGCCCGGATACAGGGTGATGGGCAGCGTGGCCACGTTCGACAGCTCGAGGGTCAGGTAGCCGTCCCAGCCGGCATCGACGAACCCGGCGGTCGAATGGATCAACAACCCCAGGCGGCCGAGGCTGGACTTGCCCTCCAGACGGGCGACCAGGTCCGGTCCCAGCGCGACCCGCTCGGCCGTGGCCCCCAGCACGAACTCCCCGGGGTGCAGGATGAACGCATTGTCCGGCGGGATCTCGACGAGCTCGGTGAGATCCTCGAGGTTCTGCTTCACGTCGATGACCGGCATGGTGTGGTTCCGGAACACGCGGAAGTACCGGTCGATGGTGACATCCACCGACGAGGGTTGGATCATCGCATCATCGACCGGGTCGATGACGATGCGCCCGTCGGCGAGCGCTTCTCTGATGGATCGGTCGGAGAGAATCATCGCCGGTGCACGTTAGATGAAACGGGACCGCCGGATGGATCCTGCAGGGATCCTTGACTTGGGAACCCCGCCCGATAGCGTCGGCTCGTCATGCCCGGTACATCCGTGAGCCCTGGTACGACCGATACGGTGGCGCGACCCCACTTCCCCGGCCTGGAGGGGATGCGGGCGGTCGCCGCGTCACTGGTGGTGCTGACCCACGCGACGTTCCTGGCCGGTGACGCGAGAAGCGGTTGGCTGGCCCGACCGGGTCGATTCGGCGACGCCGGTGTGGCGATCTTCTTCACGCTCTCGGGCTTTCTGCTCTACCGCCCGTTCGTGGTGGCCCACGCCGAACGCAAGGCGCAACTGCCGGCCCTGGCCTTCTGGTGGCGACGCATCCTGCGGATCTTCCCGTGCTACTGGGTCGCGCTCACCGTCCTGTGGGGCCTGCACACGTTTCAGCCGTTCGGGTTCGTCATCGGCTTCGACCTGGGCCCGCACTGGTGGAAGTACTACCTGCTGCTCCAGATCTACGATCCCGCCCTGGGACAGGGGGGCATCGCCCAGTCGTGGTCGATCGCGACGGAAGTCAGCTTCTATCTGCTGCTGCCCTTCTGGGCCATGGGGATCCGGGCGCTGTCCCGTGGACGGCCGACGCCGTTCCGCCTCGAGTTCGGTGGCATCGTCGTGCTCTTCGTGTTCGGCTATCTCTCACGATGGTGGTTCAGCCACCTCACCGCCCTGGCGGTGCCGGTCATTCCCGGCCTGCTTCCCAACGGGGTCACCTGGCGCGCCGTGGCGTTCACCTGGTTGCCCAACCAGATCGACTTCTTCGCGATCGGCATGGCCGTCGCCGCGATCCACGTGGTCGCGACCCGCCGCGGGTTCCTGGACCGGATCGCGTCGGTGACCAGATGGCCCACCCTGTGGTGGGTCGCGGCCTTCGGCGTCTACCTGACGATCACCTACGTGCTCGGTGACAACTCGTCCGACTACAAGAGCGGCTACTGGCAGGGGCGCTCGGTTCTGTACGGACTGCTCGGGCTCTTCATGATCGTCCCGTTGGTCTTCGGTGACCAACGACGCGGGCTCATCCGTCGATTCGTCAACTGGAAGCCGATCTGGTGGATCGGCGTGGTGTCGTACGGGTTCTACCTGTGGCATCTGAACCTGATGGAACGGCTGGTGACGGTTCCCAGCCCCACCGGAGGCCCACCGGTATGGACCGGCATCCGGGGTTGGCGGTTGGCCGATGCCAATGTCTGGGGCCTCATCCTCGGAGCATTCGTGCTGGGACTGTCGGTCGCGGCCGCGAGCTGGTACCTGATCGAGAAGCCGCTCCTGCGCTTCAAGGGACTCGTGGGTGGGCGGCGGGCGCTGCGCCCCGACGACCGACCGGACGACCGGGACCTCACCGGGGACCAGGGTCTGGCCCCGGATTCGAGCTGAGTCGGGCGGCGATCGGACCCGACGATCGACCCGGGGAATCTCGGCTCGGGCCGATCTGTGCAACGGGAACACCGACCGATAGCGTCAGCCCGTCATGTCCGCTCCGCTCACCGAAGACCGGATCCAAGAGCGCCGTTGGTGGATTCTGGCGGTGCTGTGCCTGTCCCTCCTGTTGATCGTCGCGTCGAACTCGTCACTGAACGTGGCGCTCCCCTCGATCCAGTCGTCGCTGGGGTCGTCGCTCAGCCAGCTGCAATGGATGAACGACGCCTACAGCCTGACCTTCGCGGTGCTGCTGCTGCCCGCCGGGGCGCTCGCCGACCGCTTCGGACGCAAGACGTCGTTGCAGGTGGGGCTCGTCATCTTCGGACTGGCGTCGCTCGCCGCGGGTTTCGGCACCACCAGCTGGCACCTGATCAGCATGCGCGCGCTCACCGGGCTGGGCGCGGCCTTCATCATGCCCGGCACCCTGTCGATCCTCACCAACGTGTTCCGCGATCCGCGGGAACGACAGCGGGCGATCGCCATCTGGGCCGGTTGCGCGGGCCTCGGCGGGGCATTGGGTCCGGTCGTCTCGGGCATGCTGCTCGAGCATTTCAACTGGGGATCGGTGTTCCTCATCAACGTCGTGATCGTGGTCGTCGCTCTGGTCTCCGGGTCGTTCCTGCTCCCCAACTCGTCGGACCCGGACGAATCGGTGCTCGATCCTGTCGGCGTACTCCTGGCGATCGGGGCGCTGGGAGGCCTGCTCTACGGGATCATCGAAGCGCCGGTGAACGGGTGGGGGTCATCGGTCACGATCTTGACGATCCTGGTCGGGCTGGTCATCCTGGTCGGGTTCATCGCCTGGGAACGCCGCATCCCGCGTCCGATGCTGGATGTGCGCCTGTTCAAGGTGCGGGCGTTCTCGGTGGGCTCCTCGACGATCTCGCTCCAGTTCTTCGCGATGTACGGCCTGTACTTCGCGGTGGCCCAGTACCTGCAGATCTCCCATGGCTACTCGGCACTCCAGGCCGGTCTCGCCGGCCTCCCGATCGGCATCCTCGGTATGTTGGGCGCGCCGATGAGCGCCACGTTCGTGCGTCGTTTCGGTCACCGGCGGGTCGTCGCCACCGGCCTGTTGTTGTCCGCCGGTGGGCTCGCGGTGATGTCCGGCGTGACGCCGACGACGACGTTCGCGGTCCTGTTCGTGGGCTTCTGCCTGATGGGGTTCGGCAACGGCCAGTCGACGGCGCCGTCCACGACGTTGATCATGGCCTCGGTGCCCCGGGCGAAGTCCGGGGTGGGTTCGGCGGTCAACGACCTGTCACGCGAGCTCGGCGGGGCGCTGGGCATCGCGGTCCTGGGCAGTGTCATGTCCTCGGTGTACCGCGCCCACATTTCCCACAACGCCGGATCCATGGCCGCCCGAGCCGGCACGACGATCGACGCGACGCTGCACAACGCCCAGGGTCTGGCCTCGACCGATCCGGCCGGGGCGCAGATCCTGCATCACGCCGCACAGCTCAGCTTCGCCGAGGGCTTCGGCGTGGCGATGCTCGTGGGAGCAGCCGTGCTGGTCGTCAACGCGGCCCTCGTGTGGACACGGGCACTGCATGTCGACCCGCATGGGAACCCGGAACCAGCCGCGGAGGCGCAACGGGCCCCCGTGCCCTGAACCGGGAGTACCTGTTCGGCTCCCCGGGTGAGGAGGGACCGGTCCGGTTCGGCTATGAAGCCTGGAACTTGTTGACCTGCCGCCAGGCACCCGGGAACGCCAGCGCGGCGATCGCGATCTTGACGGCGTCGGTGGCGAGGAACGGTTGCACACCGAGGCTGAACGCCTTCCCCGCCGACACGCCGAGGTCGATGGCCAACCAGGTGGTCCCGATCGCGTAGACGACCAACGACCCGGCAAACATCAAGGCGACCGTCGAGGCCACGTGACGGTCGGCTCCCCGATCTGCCAGCGCGCCGACCAGGGCGGCGGCGAAGACGAACCCGACGATGTAGCCGAACGAAGGCATGTGCCAGCCCGATGAGGCCTGGGCGAACCAGGGCAGCCCGACCACACCCGCAACCAGGTACAGCAACATCGACGCGACGGCCCGTCGGGTGCCCAGCGCAGCGCCGACCACGAGCACCGACATGGTCTGGAGCGTGAAGGGGACCGGCGAGAGCGGGGTGGTGAAGGCGAACTGTGCCGACAGTCCGGTGAGTGCCGCACCACCGACGATCAGTCCCGTGTCGCGCAGCACGGCGCTGGGTACCGCCGGCACCAGATCGGCGAGCACTCCGGGACGGGAAACGGTAACGGTTGATGACATCGACACTCCTCTTCGGCATGCACGCAAAATGGCGCCAGGGAGGTTACCGCGCGCCTTTGACCCCGGTGCCATTCGTGACCATAGGCTGCACCCATGTCCACCGCACTGTTCGAGGATCTGGGCGACTGGCGGTTCCTTCCCACCGAACTGGCCCGGGGTCCGTGGTCGCCGGATGCGCTCCATGGCGGGCCGGTCGCCGCGTTGGTGACCAGACAGGCCGAGGCGGCGCTGGCGGCGTCGGGCACGCCGGCGGTCCGCCCGGCACGGCTGAGTCTGGCACTGGAACGGGCGGTCCCCCTGGCACCACTTGGCGTCCACGCCTCGATCGTGCGTCCCGGCGGCAAGGTCCAGGTCGTCGACGTCACCGTGAGCGACGAAGCGGGCAAGCGGCTCGCCGCGGCCACGGTGCAGGCCATCAGAGCCCGTCCGGTCGAACTTCCCGACGGACTTCCCGTGCCGGAAGACCGGCTGCCCCCGCCACCCCCGGATGAGCCTTCCAGGCTCGAGGGCTGGGAATTCAACTCGAGCGGGACCGCCTACCACCGGGATGCCACCGAGCACCGACTGGTGCGCGGCTCGCTGTTCTCGCCCGGACCGGTGGTCGACTGGATCTCCCTGACCGTGCCGGTGATCGATGGAGAGTCGCCCAGTGCGTTTCAGCGGGCCGCGGCGGCAGCAGATTTCCTGAACGGGGTGTCGTGGGTCCTGCCCGGAGCTGACTGGCTGTTCATCAACCCGGATCTGACCCTGACCCTGCACCGTCTTCCGGTGGGTGAGCAGATCGCGGTGGATGCGGTCACCCGCGTCGGACCGGACGGCATCGGAACCGCCGAGGCCGAACTGTACGACACCACCGGTCGCATCGGGCGGGCCGTGCAGACCCTGCTGGTCGAGCCGCGCTGACCGGCGGGCCCGAGGAGCGCACCGCACACGTGGCAGGATGCGCACCATGACCGCGACGCATGGGAACAGGGAGCACTCGTCGGGCACGTCGAGCAGTTGTGGCGCTTCCCGGTCAAGTCGTTCCAGGGCGAAGTCGTGGACGAGTTGGCCGTCGCTCCCACCGGGGTGGTCGGTGACCGCCGGTACGGGCTGCGCGACAGCTCCACCGGCAAAGTGCTCTCGGCGAAGCGCCATGGTGTGCTGCTCGAGGCCTCGGCGAGCACCGACGCCGACGGCGGCGTCACCATGACGCTGCCGGACGGGTCGACCCACACCGCCACCGAGCCGGGGGTCGACTCGCTCCTCTCCGACTGGCTCGGCTTCCCGGTCAGCCTCGCCGCCGCGGACACCGCACACGGCAACGGCGTGTACGAGTTCGCGTTCGACATCGACGACTCGCCCGACGCCGAATGGTTCGACATCGACATTCCGCTCGGCAGCTTCGTCGACCTCGCCGGTGCGCACCTGCTCACCACCGCGAGTCTGGAAGCGATCGCCGTGCACCATCCCGGGGGCGACTGGGACGTCCGCCGCTTCCGACCGACCGCGCTGATCGACACCGACGGAGCGGACGGGTTCGTCGAGGACGCCTGGGTGGAAACAACCGTGGCGCTGGGCACCGCGACCCTGCGGGTCGACATGCCCACGATTCGTTGCGTGATGCCGAGCCGCGGTCAGCCGGCCCTGTTCGACCGCCCGCCCCTGGTCCGGGACAAGGTCACGTCACAGGCGATCGCCGCGCAGCACGGTTCGAACCTCGGCGTCTACTGCACGATCACCGCATCGGGCACCGTCCGGGTCGGTGACGCCGTGACCGTGCTGCCCCCTGCTCCTGGCTGAGAAGACCGGCCGACCTAGGAGACCAGCACGTCGAAATCCTTGTCCGGCATGGGGCGACCGAGCAGGAACCCCTGCGCGGCGGGACAACCCAGTTCCACCAACGCGGCGCGTTGTTCGTCGGTCTCGACACCCTCGGCGGTGACCGTGAGGCCGAGCGCGGCGGCCAGGCCGAGCGTGGCTGACACGATCGCCCGATCGGTGGAACTGCGCGGCAGATCGGTGACGAAGCTGCGGTCGATCTTCAGGGCGCTGAGCGGCAACGAGCGGAGCTGCAGAAACGACGAGTACCCGATCCCGAAGTCGTCGATCGCGAGGCCCACGCCGAGCGATCGCAGTTGACCGAACCGCTCCACCGCGACGGTCGGGTCGGTGAGCAGGGTGCTCTCGGTCAGCTCGAGGCACAGCGCGGAGGGCGGCAGGTCGGCGTCGGCGAGCGCGTCGCCCACCTCCTGGACGAAGCGCTCCTGGCGGAGCTGTCGGGCCGCCACGTTGACCCGGATCAGAAAGTCGTCGCCCGCGACCCGGTCGCGCCAGCGGGCCGCCGCCGTGCAGGCCTCCCGCAACACCTGTCGTCCGACGGTCTCGATCATCGCGGTCGACTCGATGAGGGGGATGAACTCCGCGGCCGTCATCAGGCCGCTGTGCGGATGCTGCCAGCGAACCAGGGCCTCGGCGCCCAACAGGCGGCCCGTGGCGAGCTCGACCTCGGGTTGATAGTGGACCCAGAGGGTCCCCGCCTGAATCGCCCGCTGCAGGTCGGCTTCGCGACGCAACCGTTGGGACCGTTCGATGTGGCTGTCGCGGTCGGCGATGGTCACCGCGTCGCCACCGGTGGCCTTGACCTGGTACATCGCCACGTCCGCCCGAGCCATCAGTTCGCCCATCTCGGTGTCGCCGTCGGCGGTGTGGGCCAACCCGGCGCTCGCGGTGAGGGCCAGAGCACCCGACGGCAGGTTGAACGGCACCCGGAAGACCTCGAGGAGATGCTCGAGCACTTCATAGGCTTCGTCCGGTCCGTCGACATGCTGCACGAGCACCAGGATCTCGTCTCCGCCGAGGCGGGCGAGCGTAGTGCGCTCGTCGGCCTGATGGCGGAGACGATGGGCGACTTCGGCGAGCAGATGGTCACCGATGGCGTGGCCGAAGGTGTCGTTCACCGCCTTGAACCGGTCGAGGTCGATGACCGCCAGCGCCAACCCGTCCATCCCGTCCGAGCGGAGTTCCTCGAGTGCGCATTCGAGGTCCACGTCGAATGCCCAGCGATTGGCCAGACCGGTGACGCGATCGACCCGCGCCTGGCGGGCGAGCAGGCGTTCGGCGTCGTTCCGAAGGAACGCCTCGGCCAGGATCGCACAGGCCGAATGGACCGCGCCGATATCGACGGCGCCGAACTCCTCTTGCAGGGTTGTCTCGATCATCACCGTCCCGACGAATTCCTCACCCGCCATCATCGGGCTGACCAGGCATGACGTCACCCCCGAGATCCGGTACGCGTCACGTTCGGTCTCGAACTCCGGGCCGTAGCGCCAGGGTTCCATGAGCAGGGTGTCCTGGCCTTCGGCGGCCCGTTTGAGCGTGGCGAAGTCGTCGCGACGGACGCGCTCGGGAAGCGGGAAGGTCGGCGCCTTGATCGACGACTCCCAGCAGGAACGTCGGACCATGCGGTCACCGTCGGTGCGCCACACCGAGACCCGGGTGACGCTCTCCAGCGAGGCGATCTCTCCGACGGCGATGTCCAGACCTTTTTCGAAGTCCTCGGTGGGCAGATTGAGAAAGGCCGACGAAAGGCGCACGATCCGGTCGTCGTTGAAGGCCCGGGCCCGCAGTTCACGTTCGACGACGTCGATCGACGATTCCAGGCGGAGGGTGAGCACCAGCGACCCGATGCCCCCGAAGTCGGAGCCCACCGCCGCGTCGTAGTGCACGTCGACCCAGGTTCCGTCCGCGGCTCGAACGGTGATCGGCAGACCCCGCGGCGTACCGGTTCGACCCGACCAACGTCCCAGCGCATCGAGCGCGTCGCCGAGCTGGTCGGGGTGGACGATCTCGGTGACGTTCCGGCCGACGTAGAGCTCGGGCGCATAGCCGAGCAGGGTGCGGAACGACTCGCTGGCGAAACGGACCGTGCCGTCTTCGTCACAGCAGATGATGACCTCGTCGACGTGCTCGAAGAGCGCGCGCAACCCCGACGGGGTCAGGCGGAAAGCGTCGTGCTGATCTGAAGCACTCATCGATCCCCTTTCCACAATGCGCGTGATCGAGATGCTAGGTCCATTCACGCATCTCTGCAGACCAAAGCCGGTCCATCCCCCCGGAGTGCGGCGGACAATCACCTTCGGGGCCCGCCCCGTGCCGGGACCGGTCGTGCCGCGGTCCGGGTTCGAGGTTCAGTCGGGCCAGTCGCGATAGCTCGACCGTGTCGACGACGTCGCACGCCGGTTCACGGGAGCGGTCCTGGACGACGCGGGCGCGTGGTCGGTGATCAGATCACGCGCCACATCGAGCAGTGCACGGTCACAGAACTCGATGCCGTAATAGGACTGCCCGTGCTGTCCGGCCGCTTCGACAACCCGCACCCGGGCCTGGCCGGTCACCTCTCTCAAGGTGACCGTGAGCATGGTGGACACCTGCACGTCGGGATGCGTGTCGCAGATGAACCCGGCTCCGCTGAAGGACAGGTTCTCGGTCATCGACGATTCGGGCGCCTTGCGGCGGCGCGGCGGCTTGCGCGTCGGATACCACTGCATCGCGATCGCGATGGGATGTCGCTCGCCGATCCGACGTTCGTTGTGATCCGTCGTCTGCTGTCTCGGATCCAGCGCCATGGCTCGTCCTCCCAGGTCGACTCCCTCATTATGCCCCCGATGATCCGGATTCGGAATGGGAATCGAACCGTGCCGGGTCCGAAGCATCTACCCTCACGAGTCGGACCATGATCGAACCCAAGCCCACGAACATCTATGTTGCGGCCCCCGAAGGGTCGACCGGCAAGTCGTTGGTCGCGCTCGGACTGCTGGAGACCCTGGCCGGGCAGGTCGAGCACATCGGCGTGTTCCGCCCCGTGGTCCGCTCCCCGGACCCCGCGGACGATCGGCTCGGGGTGCGCCTCGTGGACGCCATGGGAGGCGCGCGCGCCGCCTCGCTCGCGGTCGGGGTGACCTACGCCGAGGTCCACGACGATCCGGACGGGGCCCTGGAACGGATCGTGACCGTGTACCGGGAGCTCGCCGCAGGCTGTGGTGTCGTGATCGTCGTCGGCTCCGACTACACCGACGTGGCCACCCCGACCGAGTTCGCCTTCAACGGCCAGATGGCCGCGAACATGGGAACCCCCGTACTGCTGGTGGTGTCGGCCCACGAGCGTTCGCCGGCCGAGGTCGCCCTGGTCGTGGACATCGCGATGGGCGAGCTGGCCGGGTCCCACGCCGAAACCGTCGGGCTGGTCGCCAACCGTTGCGCCGACGACGCCCTCGACGAGATCCGCGCCGCACTGGCAGCCACGGGACTGCCCCACTGGGCGCTCCCCGAGCAGCCCCTGCTCTCGGCGCCACGCCTGGAGGAGATCCGCGCCGCGCTCGACGCCGAGGTGCTGATCGGCGATCCCTCTGGGCTCGAACGCGAAGTCGAGGATTCCGCCATCTGCGCGATGACCGTCGACCATGTGCTCGAACGACTCCGTCCCGGCGAGCTGTGCCTCGTTCCCGGCGACCGATCCGACATCCTCATCGCGCTTGCGGCCGCCAATCGTGCACCGGATTTCCCTTCGCTCTCCGGCCTCGTGCTCAACGGAGGGTTCCGACCGTCGCCGGCGGCCCTCGCCCTCCTGGAAGGCCTGGACGGGAGCCTGCCCGTGCTCTGGACCCCGCAGGACTCGTACCGCACCGCGCGGATCGTGAACAACACCCACGGTCGGCTGGCCACGGGCACCCAGAGGAAGGTCGACGTCGCCTTGGCGACCTTCGACGCGCACGTCGAGCGCGCCGAGATCGTCTCGCTGTTCGACGTGCCCCGCACCCAGGTGGTCACCCCGCTCATGTTCGAGGCCACCCTGGTCGAGGCGGCCCGGGCGAAGCGGCGCCGGATCGTGCTGCCCGAAGGGACCGACGAGAGGATCCTGCGGGCGGCCTCGACCCTGTTGAGCCGTGGGGTGGCCGACCTCGTGCTGTTGGGCGACGAGACCGAGATCACCACCAGGGCCGGGGCCCTCGGGCTGGACGTCACCGCGGCGTCCATCATCGACCCTCGCCGTTCCGAGCTGCTCGACGAGTTCGCCGCGGAGTACGCCCGCCTGCGCGCCCACAAGGGCATCACCCTGGATGTGGCGCACGATCTGGTGCGCGACGTGTCCACCTTCGGGACGATGATGGTCCAGCTCGGCTACGCGGACGGGATGGTGTCCGGGGCGACGCATTCGACCGCGCACACCGTGACTCCGGCGTTCCAGATCATCAAGACGGTCGAGGGCACCACGAAGGTCTCCTCGGTGTTCTTCATGTGCCTCGCGGACCGGGTGCTGGTGTACGGCGACTGTGCGGTGATTCCCGACCCGACCGCCGAGGAGCTCGCCGACATCGCCATCGCCTCCGCGGACACGGCGTCCCGTTTCGGTGTGGAACCCCGGGTGGCGATGCTGTCGTATTCGACCGGCGAATCGGGCACCGGCGCCGACGTCGACAAGGTGCGCCTGGCCACGGACCTGGTGACCGAGCGTCGCCCGGATCTCGTGATCGCCGGGCCGATGCAGTACGACGCGGCGGTCGATGCGGCCGTCGGCGAGGCGAAGTTGCCCGGTTCTCCGGTGGCCGGTCGGGCGACGGTGTTCATCTTCCCCGACCTGAACACCGGCAACAACACCTACAAGGCGGTGCAACGCTCGGCGGGTGCGGTGGCGATCGGGCCGGTGCTCCAGGGGCTGCGCAAACCTGTGAACGACCTCTCCCGGGGGGCGACGGTGCGCGACATCATCAACACCGTGGCGATCACCGCGGTCCAGGCTGCCGACGGGGCGAACGAGGCCGAGCGGGCCGTGACGGGACCGATCCTGGTGTTCAACTCGGGGTCGTCGTCGGTGAAGTACGCGCTGCTCGACCCCGAATCCGCCCAGGTCGAAGCCTCGGGACTGGTCGAGCGGGTCGGCCACGACGATGCCGAGTTGCATCACCACCACGGCGCAGCCGAGTTCACGACGTCACTTGCGGCGCCGGATCACACCGCGGCGATCCGGGCGGTGATGGACGCGTTCGCCGCGCACGGCCCCGACCTGGCCACCACGCCCGTCGCGGCAGTCGGCCACCGCGTGGTCATGGGCGGATCCGAGTTGCTCGAACCGGTCGTGATCACCGACTCGGTCCTCGCGTCGATCGACTCGCTCGCCCCCCTGGCACCGCTCCACAATCCGGCGAACGCCGCCACCATCCGGGTGGCCCGTTCGCTCCTGCCCGACGTGCCGCACGTGGCGGTGTTCGACACGGCGTTCTTCGCCGGGTTGCCGCCGAGCGCCGCGCACTACGCGATCGACCCGGCCCTCGCAGCCGAGCACGGGATCCGGCGCTACGGCTTTCACGGCATCTCACACCACTACGTTTCAACGCAGGTGGCCACGATGCTGGCCGATCGACCGGCGCCGTTGCGGCAGATCGTGTTGCACCTGGGCAACGGCGCGTCGGCGTCGGCGGTGGTCGATGGTCGACCGGTGGAGACCTCGATGGGGCTCACCCCGCTGGAGGGGCTGGTGATGGGCACCCGCTCGGGTGACATCGACCCGGGAGTGGCCTTCTACCTGCACCGCGAACTGGACATGGACGTCGACGCCATCGATCATCTGCTCAACTTCGGGTCCGGCCTGCTGGGCATGACCGGCACGAACGACATGCGCGACATCCGGGCCCGGATCGCGGCCGGCGACGACGCCGCGAAGCTGGCCGTGGAGGTGACCGTGCACCGGTTCGTCAAGTACGTCGGGGCCTACGCGGCGGTGATGGGCGGGCTGGACGCGCTCACGTTCACCGCGGGTATCGGAGAGGGTGACGCCGAGCTGCGCGCCGAGGTGGTCGAACCGCTCGGCTTCCTGGGCGCGCGGATCGACCCGGCGCTGAACGCACGGACCGGTGACACGCCCCGGCACATCTCGAGTTCGGATTCGGAGGTGGCGGTCCTGGTCGTGCCCACCCGCGAGGAACTGTCGATCGCCCGCCAGACGAGCCGTCTGTTGGCCTGACCGGCGGTGCCCACACCAGGTGCGGGCACCTGGCAACCGGCCTCAGGGTTCGATGACGGCCCAACCGCGACGTTGCAGTTCCGCCGCGAGCAGGTCCGACGGCATGCGCTGGATCTGCGCCGTCTGGGCCGCGGCCCGCCGTTCGGACGCGGTCACCGGGGCGCGCCGGTGCGCGGCTGGCGGGGTGTCCGACGTCGGGTCGGCTTCGTCCATGAGCGCTTCGATGAACGCGGCCGCTTCGTCGCGGGTGAAGCGGCCACCGGCCTGACGTTGGGTGAAGCCCATCGGCCCGCGCGCGTCACGAAAGTCGGCGTGGCCTGCTTCGTGGAGCAGCACGAGCAGTTCGTCGAGTTGTCGACGGGTCGCCGGTGGTCCCAACGGCTGTCCGAATGGCATGGTCCGAGTCTGACAGGCGCCAGTGACAGCCACGCGGACCGCAAGCCCGAGTAGCGCAGCCGTGCCGCCCCAGAGCGGGGCACGAGAACCGGTCCGGTAGCCTGAGGTGATGTCGGTGCGTGATGCCACGGTGGTCGACGAGTTCGAGACCCACCGACGGGCGCTGACCGGGTACTGCTACCGGATGCTCGGGTCCGGTTCCGAGGCGGAGGACGCCGTCCAGGAGACCTTCACCCGTGCCTGGCGCAAGGCCGACAGCTTTCAGGGGCGCTCGAGCATGCGCACCTGGCTGTACCGGATCGCCACGAACGTGTGCATCGACATGAGCCGCCAGGTCCAACGGCGGGCCCGTCCGATGGACCTCGGCCCTGCCTCTCCGCCCCGGGAGTCGCTGCTCGGCCCGCCGCGCCCCGAGCTGCCCTGGATCGCTCCGATCGCCGATGCGGCCGTGGACGTCGGCGACGGGGACCCGGCCGTTGCCGCGGAGCGGCGCGACACGTTGCGCCTCGCGTTCATCACCGCACTGCAGCACCTGCCGGCCCGGCAACGGGCGGTGTTGCTCCTGTGTGAGGTGCTGGCGTTCTCCGCCGCCGAGACCGCCACGTTGCTCGAGACCACCACCGCGTCGGTGAACAGCGCGTTGCAGCGGGCACGGGCCACGCTGGCCGCGCTGCCCAGCCAGGTTCCGGACCACCCGCTCGATGCCGATGCCGCCGAACTGTTGGAGCGCTACGTCGACGCGTTCGAGCGCTACGACCTGGACACGCTCGTCACGCTGTTGCACGCCGATGCGATCCAGTCGATGCCGCCGTTCGCGTTGTGGCTCCAGGGCGCCGAGGACATCGTGGCATGGATGGTCGAGCCGGGGCCGTCGGGGTGCCGCGGATCCCGGTTGCTCCCCACCCGTGCGAACGGTTGCCCGGCCTTCGCGCAGTACCGCGTCGACCCGGCGGGGGGCCATACGCCCTGGGCCATCCAGGTGCTGGAGATCCATGACGGCCGGATCGGCCAGATGACGTTCTTCCTCGACCTGGCCGCACCCCACTCGCTTTTCGCGAGCTTCGGGCTGCCGGTGCATCTCGACGAGTGAGAGTTCCTGGCGGTCGAGCGATGATTTTCCGCCCCGGATGCCGTCTGTAGGACACCACCATCCAACTCCGAACCGCAAGAAGGACTCTTCGATGACCACCAGAACCACGCACCCCACCGGCACTCCCTGTTGGGCCGATCTGTGGACCTCCGACGTGCCCGGCACCCGCCAGTTCTACGGCGAACTGTTCGGCTGGACCGCAGAGGACCCGAATCCCGAGTTCGGCGGGTACTTCAACTTCTCCCGCGACGGCCAGTGGATCGCCGGTGCCATGGGTGACATGGGTGAGCCGGGCACCGAGTCGTTCATGCCGGCCGATGACGCCTGGACGATCTACCTGGCCACCGACGACATCGAAGCCACGGTCGCCGCCGCCCGGGCCGGCGGAGCGGAGGTCTTCGGCGGCGCCCATCAGGTCGGCGACCTCGGATACCAGGCGCGCCTGGCGGACCCGACCGGCGCGCGTCTCGGGCTCTGGCAGTCCGGCAAGCATCCGGGGTTCACGGTGCTCGACGAGCCGGGCGCGCCGACCTGGTTCGAGTTGCACACCCGTGACCACGGCCGTGCCGTCGCGTTCTACCGGGACGTGTTCGGGATCGGCACCGAAGTGGTCAGCGACACCGATGAGTTCCGCTACACGACCCTGGTCGGGCCGTCGGACTGCGGTCAGGTCGGCGGGATCGCCGACGCTTCGGCGTGGCTGCCCGAAGGCGTGCCCTCGGCGTGGACGGTGTACTGGTACAGCGACGACGTCGACGGGTCGGTCGCCAAGGTCGAATCCCTGGGCGGGTCGGTCCAACAGCCCGCCGAGGACACCCCCTACGGGCGGATCGCCACGGTCGTCGATCCGGCCGGAGCCGTGTTCCGCCTGCGCACCCCGCCGGCCTGAGGGCTTTGGGGCCAACCCGGATGACCCGGCGCCGAGGCGCCGGTAGGGTCACGAGCTGTGAGCCCCGAAGCCGACCAGCAACAGACCCGCCGCGGGATCAGCTGCGTCGAGGTGGCATGATCGCCCCATGACCGCAGCCGGTGTCGACCCCGAACGTTTCGCCAACCTCGACCGTGCCCTGCACGGCTATGTCGACCGGTCGCTGATCCCCGGCGTGCAGACCCTGGTGTGGCGACGGGGCGAGCTCGTCCACCGCGACACCTACGGCTTCGTCGACGTCGACGAGCGAACCCCGGTCGCCGAGAACACCATCTACCGGCTGTACTCGATGACCAAGCCGGTCACGTCGGTCGCGCTGATGATGCTCTACGAACAAGGTCTCGTGCTGCTCGAGAACCCGGTGGCGCGCTGGATACCGGAGTTCGGTGACACGCAGGTGCTGGGTGGGCGGCACTGCGGACGACCCGAAGACCGCGCCGCTCGAAGAACCGCTCACCGTCCACCACCTGCTCACGCACACCTCCGGGTTGACGTACGGCTTCCAGTACCAGCATCCGGTGGACGAGCTCTACCGGCGCCACGCGCTCGGCGACTTCTTCAGCGCGCCCGACTACGACCTTGACCGTTGCGTCGAGTTGCTGGCTGCTCAGCCGTTGCAGTTCGCGCCCGGCACCGCGTGGAACTACTCGATGTCGACGGACGTGTGCGGGGCCCTGGTCGAGCGCATCAGCGGCATGAAGCTCGACGAGTTCTTCGCCCGGCGGATCTTCGAACCGCTGGGCATGACCGACACCGCGTTCGCGGCGCCCGAGTCGGCCGTCGATCGCTGCTCGCCGCTGTATGTCTTCGCACCGGGCAAGGGCATGAACCGGTTGGCCTCCGCCAGGTCGATGACCCGCGGCGAGTCGATGCTCTCGGGCGGCGGCGGGCTGGTCGGCACTTCCGACGACTACCTGCGCTTCTGCCGGATGCTCCTGGGAGGTGGGCAGCTCGACGGGGTGCGGCTGTTGTCGCCCCGCACCGTCGACTTCATGATGACGAACCACCTGCCGGGCGGTCGGACGATGAACGAGATGGGCCAGGCCACCTTCTCGGAGACGTCGATGGCGGGCACCGGCTTCGGCCTGGGTTTCTCGGTGCTTCTGGACCCGGCCGCGAACGAGGCGCTCGGCTCGCCCGGGCTCGCGGCGTGGGGCGGCGCCGCATCCACGGCGTTCTGGGTGGACCGTCGCGAGGACCTGGCGGTGGTCTTCATGACCCAGTTGCTGCCGTCCAACACCTACCCGCTGCGGCGTCACCTGCAGGCCGGCGTCTACCAGGCGCTCGTCGACTGAACGCTTGGTCGGGGCGGCCACACCGTCACGCTTGTCGGCACGCTGGGCCACCACCGCTTCGCTGTCCCAGCGGGCGAGCCGACCGGAAACCCCCCGGTGGGCAGTGCACCGGGCTGGCCAACGCTTCGGACGATTCCGGTAGGGTGTCGCCACACCTTGCGGGTGTAGTTCAGTGGTAGAACATCAGCTTCCCAAGCTGAGAACGCGGGTTCAATTCCCGTCACCCGCTCCACCGAACGGTCCCGATTGCAGGGCGGCTTCCCTGGATCAATCGACGTTGCAGCCGAACGTGTTCGCATTTGGCCGCGCCGACCCAGCGCCTTTCGGTGCATGGCAAGGAACACCTCTCCACCGATCCTGCTCTGGAGCCCGGTTCATCGGAGATCTGCGAAAGTGCCGTCACCGTCGACCGGTGGAGTGGTTCGCCCTCCCGGGGTAGAACGCCACAAGGGCATCGTGCCAGTGGTCGGGTCGTACTGGCCGAGCCAGGCGGGGAGGTAGGTGGGGTCCACGAAATCGCTGGGATGGTGGCCGGGTAGTGCCGAGACCGCCAGCGTCGGCATCACCTCGAAAGCCATAGAGATGCCGAGTCTGAACAGGCGGAACCAACAGACCGGTGAGTGGAGCCGCTTCTCGCCGTGCAACTGGACCAGCGACGCGACGAACGCGAAGAACACGATGGTGATGAAACCGATGATCGCCGTCCACGCATAGCGCAGGCGGCTGCCGTCGGTGGCTTCGAACACGTCGAAGGTGCTGGACTTGTGTTCGATCTCTTCGGCCAGGTGCCAGCAGAACAACGTCGCCGCAACGGGGTCGGCCCGGTCCATCAGGGTGCCCAGACGCGCTTCGGTCCAGCGGGCCACCCCATAGGAGATCGTCTCACCCGATGCCGCATAGGCGACCCGGAACTTCTGGCTGCGGCGGTCGACCCACGCGTCGTTGACCGCGAGCAGCCGCTCGACCCGTCGCAGCCCGGGATACCGCGTGGTGACGATGTCGTTGAGTCGCGCATGTTGGGTGAAGTGCCCGGTTTCCTGGCGCACGTAGGCTTCGGTTCGGGCGCGCAGGTCAGGATCCAACGCACCGAAGGTCGAGGTGACCGCCCGGATGAACTGAGGTTCGGCATAGGGCATACCGAGCGAGATCCCGTTGGCCGCCGCCGCGAACTCGGGGAAGTGCGGCGCCCACATCGGATCAAAATCCGGTGGGTACTCGAATGTGATGCGCCGATGTCTCAGGTTGGACCCGGGCGCGCATCCGGAGGAGAGCAGCGGAGCCGCAGCCTCGGCTGCGTTGCTCGATGCGCCAGGTTCCGCGGCTGTTCCCACCGCCGGACTATCGGCACGGGGTGACGAACGCTGAGGACGACCGTGCACCTCGACCGCATGATTCCGGGACCGAACTGCAGTCTTGAACCTTGCAGGCCCGGGTGACCGCGGGCGAATGCTGGGAGTTGACCCCAGAACTTCGCCGGTCGGACGAGTCGCAGATCGTGTACCGCGGGGTGCGTCTCTGGCGGAGCGTGGTCGGGCCGGAGGCTGACGGAGTTCGGAACTATCTGGGAAATACGTCGACGAGTACGGAAACGAGCATCTCCTCATCGCAGAGCTACCACCCAATCAACCTCGGGAGTAGCGTCCCACATCTGATGCCGGTGCTGCTGCTGACACTGATGGTCCATTTCGACACCCCGCTGCATGCTGGCCTCAGCGTGCTGATGATCGCGCTATGGGTGTGGGCCATTGCCGACGTGATCCTGTCGCCTCGCCGTGACTGGTACAACCGTCGCGGCAAGGTGGTCACTGCTCTGCTGGTCGCCCTACCGACCGTCTACTTCGATGCGATCTTCATCCCAATCGGTTCACTGGTGTGGTTCGCGTGGTGGCGAAACGCTGGCGGGATGGGCCACCTTCCCAAGCAGCGCAGGCCAGGATCACCCAACGCCCCCGAACCTCACTCGTAGCTTGCCAGGCACGTGTCGTGAAGTCTCGATTCGAGGCTCCTCGACAGGTTCCGGTCGAACAGAAGCCCCACACGGTTGCGAGCCGTCGTCGCACGCGTCGTGCCATAGGTCTCATGTCGGGACCCCCGGGGACCTTGGTCCCTACGCACACTCCACCGAGTGTCGGCACAATGCTCCTCACAAGACCGCACCGCGGTCACCCAGACAGGAGGACGACCATGAGCAGCAACGCACACGTCGTGCGCAGAGAGGTACGGGCGGCGGGCCCCTCGGTGACGACCGCGGCGCTGACGCCGCCGTCGACTCCTGCCGGGCTCGTGGATCACCAGCGGGCCCAGACCCGGATGGAGGGCTGACAATGAAGACCATCGAACGACTCCGCACCGTGTGGGTCGCGGTGCTCGCCGCCTCGGTGCTGATCGGCACCGGGACCGCGGCCACCGCCGCCTCGGCAGCCGACCCGGCTGCTGCGCCGGCCGGCCCCACCGTGCTCGTGAACGGCCAGGCCTTCACCGGCGAGGGCAACCCGAAGCTCACGGGCTGCACCGTGAACCTTTCGGTCAGCGGCCTCGAGCCCGGCCAGCACACCGTCTCGGGCGCCGTCCGCGCAGCGGAGCCCTCGGGTGACGCCACGCTCGCCACCGTGCAGGACGCCTTCGACGGCACCGGATGGACCGGGTCCTACGACCTGACCGCTGCCGTCCAGGGCCTCACCCAGAACGCCAACGGCTACCGGATCGTCGTCGATCTCGGCATCGACGGGGCCGAGCCCGACACGTCCCGGCTCTTCTGGCTGGCGTGCGGCGCCCCGCAGACCGGCGACCCGTTCGTCGTGGTCATCGCCAAGCAGTGGCAGGCGCCGGACGGGACCTCGCTGAGCGGCCCGCCTGCCGGGCTGCCCGCCGACTGGTCGATCACCGCGTCGAGCCAGCTGGGCAGTGCCGTGTGCACCTACCCGACCGGCAGCGACGTGCTCGTCGTGCACCTACCAGAACAAGGGCTCACACGAGGGACAGACCGACGGGCTGTACGTGCCAGGCGGCAAGGACAAGACGTTCACGATCACCGAGACGGCACCAGCCGGCTGGGAGGTCGTGTCCGGCACGGGGACGTTCGTCGCCCGTGACGTCTGCCCCGGCGGCCACGACCACCGACGACCACGACGCCGACGACGCGACGGACGACCACGGCGGCGCCCGCAGCCGGAGGCCGACGCCGACGAGCCACCAATCGCGGCCACCCTGCCCCGCCCTCGTGGTGACCGCCAGCTCCCGTCGCCGACGACGACGACAGTCGTGCCGCACCACGGCACCTGCCTCGGTCGCCCCCGCGACCACCGAGCCGGCGTCGGTGCTCGGCGCCCAGAAGACCGCCGCCCCCCGCAGCCGACACGCTGCCGGCGACCGGGTCGGACCTGCCGCTCCTGGCTGGGCTCGGCCCTGGGGCTGCTGGTGCTCGGTGGCACGCTGCTCGGCACCCGCCGCCTCTCGCCCGGGTGCGGGTGCACCGGTAGTTCTGAGCCGTCGCCTCGACGGCGCCCGGGCAGTGGCCGGTTCGATCGGCCGCCCCGGGCGTCGTCAACGTTTTCGCGGCGCCGTCCGTCGAAGGGGTGTGCCCCTCGACGACCGCCGCGGCTTCAGCCCGTGTAGGTGGGCATGCCGGGGATGGCTGTAGCCGGCTGCGGCGGCGAGGTGCCGGAGCACCCGGCACGGTGGTCGTCGACGAGCCGGGCACGGTCGTGGTGGTGGTCGACGTGGTGGTGGTCGTGGTCGGCGCGGGCGGGTCCGGCGGCAGCGGCTGGGGGTCGCACGCGCTGCCCGACGCGGGCAGGCCCGGCGCGGCCAGCGCGGGCGGCTCGCGGAACGCCATGGCCGAGAAGTCGAAGCAGTCGAGCAGGTCGTCGGCGTTGGCGTCCCGGTAGGTCATCGCCGGCAGGTTCCACTTCGTCTCGAGGAACTTGAGGATCGACGTGTGGTCGTGCACGACGTGTGACACGTAGTTCGGCTTCGCGTACGGCGAGATGATCATGCCGGGCACGCGGATGCCGTACTGGGCGAAGTCGCCGGGCACGTCGCCGGGCTGCAGGATCGGGGCGATGTTGTCGGGTGCCGGCGCGGCGGGCGGCGGGACGTGGTCGTAGCCGCCGCCGTGCTCGTCGTAGGTGAAGAAGATCGCGGTCTTCTCCCAGAGCGGGCTGTTCATGACGGTGTTGATGATGTCGGCGCTGTAGATCTCGCCGTTCTGCACGTCGCGGGCGCCCTCGTCGTACTGGCCCTGGGTGCCGGGTGCGAGGATGCTCACCTGGGGCAGGGTGCCGTTCACGCAGTCGGCCAGGAAGTCCGGGAAGTACTTCCGGTTGTCGACCGTGTCGGCGAGGAGCGCGTTGACGTCGGGACCGGGCCACAACAGGATGTCCCACAGGTCGATGGCGTAGTCCTTCCACGTGATGCCGTGCGCGTCCAGGCGGTCCCAGATGGTGCCGTTCGGGGCGATCGGGTCGGCGAGCACGGCGTTGATGTCGGTGACGGTCAGCCCGGCCGAGGTGCCGGCCTGCAGGAACCGGCGGTTGGGGTGCGTCGGCCCGGGCACCGAGGAGAACCAGCGGTCGCACAGCGGGAAGGTGCTGGCCAGCGAGTGGTAGAAGGGCAGGTTGGTGCCGTCGTAGAAGCCCATGACGTGGTCACCGGAGACCTTGGCGAAGCCGTCCATGGCGCCGTGGTTCCACGACAGGTGCGTGCCGTTCCACGAGTGGTCGCCCGAGATGGTGTCGCAGGTGCTGGGCTCGTGGAACACGGTGACGGTGTTGCCGCCGCCGTCGACGTTGCTGTTGGTGGGCGAGCCGTTCGCGTAGGTGAACCCGTCGCCACGTCCGAGCGAACCGAAGTAGTGGTCGAACGACTGGTTCTCCTGCATGTAGATGACCACGTGTTCGATCTGGGGGATCGTGTCGGTGCCGGCCGGCATCGACGGGTGCGGCAGCGTGCCGGGCGGCAGCAGGGCGCCGGCGGCCCGCGCGTCGCGCTGCGCGGTCCAGGAGCTGACCGTGGTGCCGGCGACGACGAGGCCGGCCGAGGCGAGCATCCCCTGCAGGACCCGCCGGCGGGTCAGGTCGACTCGGCGGACGTGCTCGTCGAAGGGCCCCGGTGTCGGCATCTGCTCTCTCACAATCCCCTGGAAATGCCCGGCGGTGCGCCGGCTGGTCCGGTCGGTCCCACGAGCCCGCGGGGTGCGACGCGAGGCATCACCGTAGTGCGCGACCTCTGGGGCTGTCGGCCAACACGCCGAGCCGAACCGGGAGAAACTCCCTGGCATCACACCCCGCCGAAGTCCGAAGAGCCGGCAAACGCCGACCAGGACTACCACTTCGCAACGGACATCACCGTTCCTCGGGGTCTGAAGCTGGGAAAGGCTCGTTTGGTGGCGACCGCCCGTGGCGAAAACGGCGCGATCAAGTCAGACCCGTTTCATGCAACGACGACGATAAGTACTGTGAAGCAGGGCGCCGACGGGCTCGAGAAAGGCACTGATCCGAACCGGTTCAGGCGCTCACTCCTGCCGAATGCCAACCTCGCTGAAGCCGTACTCGAGGGCAGCGATCAGCACGGCTCCCGAAGGCTGGGGCGCTGAACGTCGTTCTCGACGAGGAGTTCGAGCAGCTCACCGATCGTCTTCTCGCGCACAGTTCCCTCGCGGAGCGGGAGGTCGCCTTGGATGTGATAGCGGTTGCGACGCCCGTCCCGCTCCTTGATCACGTAGCCGGCTTCCACCAGGTCTGAGACGACGGCGTGGGCGGTCCGCTCGGTGACATCCAGGGCGATGGCGAGGTCGCGCAGTCGGGAGTCAGGGTCCTGTGAGATGAACAGCAGGGCATGGGCGTGGTTGGTGAGGAACCCCCATGTGGCCATGGGAGAAATGTAACAGGTTTTATGAAATACCTTGCATGTAATGCGTTTTGGTCATACCCTGGTCAAGTGAGCTTGTTCGAGATCGCCGTCGGCAGTCGGGCAGAAACGAAAAGAGGTCCGCGATGATGCTCGTGGGATTTGTCATCGCCGGACTGGCCACGTTGTGGCTGCTGAGGCACAAGTTCGGCCGGGCCACCTTGACCATCGCCGCCTTCGTGGCCGCGTTGCCGGCCCTGTTCCTCGCGGCGGGCCCGTCAAGTGCCGCCACGAGCCCGGTTCTGCTGGCAACGTCCGGGAACTACTCGGTCCTCGCCGCGACGACGGTGACCAACACCGGCTCTTCGGTGTTGGACCAGAGCGTGGGCCTCTCACCCGGGCTCTCCGTCACCGGGTTCCCGCCCGGCGTCGTCACCGCTCCGTCCGTCATCGACGCCGGGAACGCCGCTGCCGCACAGGCACAGTCGGATCTGACCGTCGCCTACAACGACGCCGCCGGGAGATCGCTGACCTCCACCACCGCCGCAGATCTCGTCGGCCTCGACCTCGGGCCGGGCGTGTACGCCGGGCCCTCAAAGGGGGCGCTCGCACTCGGCGGAACCCTCACCCTCGATGGGGGTGGGGACCCGAGCTCGGTGTTCATCTTCCAGACCGACTCGTCGTTGACGACCGCAACGGCGAGCAGCGTCGTGCTCACGAACGGCGCGCAGGAGTGCAACGTCTTCTGGCAGGTCGGTAGCTCCGCCACGCTCGGTACCAACTCGGACTTCGCGGGCAACATCCTGGCCCAGACGTCGGTCACCGTGAACACCGACGTCACGGTCCACGGCCGCGCGCTCGCCCGCACCGGCGCTGTCACCCTCGACACCGACACCTTCACCGCGCCGACCTGCGACCAGAGCGTCCCCACGACGACGGCCGGTGGTTCGACCACCACCACGGCCGGCGGATCGACCACCACAGCAGTTGGATCATCCACCACCACAACCGGCGGACCGACCACCACCACCACCGGCGGACCGACCACCACCACCACCGGCGGATCGACCACCACAGCAGTTGGATCATCCACCACCACAACCGGCGGATCGACCACCACCACCACCGGCGGATCGACCACCACCACGGCCGGCGGATCGACCACGACCACCCTGGCAGCTGGATCAAACACAACCATTGCCGGCGGTTCGACCACAACTTCACCCGCGTTCGTGGCGTCCACCACCGGTGGCGGTTCGTCGACCACCAGGGCACAGGCGGTCGCCGCCTCGACAAACCCCACGTCAGGCGCGTCGGGCACCGAACTCCCCCGGACCGGGTCGAACCTCCTCGCCCCGCTGCTCCTGGGCCTGCTGGCGCTGGGCTTCGGCATCGCGGCCATCTGGTCCGGCCGCTCCGAGCGCCCGTCTTCCTGAGCGGCTGTTCGGGACCGCTGAGGTGGTCCCGGGCTGACGGCCAGGGTGCCCGCGCACCCACTGCACGTACCGATCGTCGCGATCGACTGCTCCGCACACCGGCCACCGGCGTTGACCGGCAGCTGACGTGGCCCGTGGCGCGTCCCGCCCTGTCGGTGTGAACGTGCGCGCCGTAGAGTGCATCGGTGCCAACACGCATGGGAATGGGTGGCCCGCACGGCATGCGCTCGTTCCTGCGGGACCGCTCCGTCGTCGATCACCGGGTCAAACCGGGCACCGCGGCGCGCATGGCGCGCTTCGCGCGGCCCTACCGGCGGCTCATCGTGTGGTTCCTCGTCCTGGTCGTCATCGATGCGATCCTCGGCGCCGTCAACCCGCTCATCATCCGCTCGATCATCAACAACGGCATCATCGGCAAAGACCGGAACCTGGTCGTGGATCTCGCCCTCCTGCTGGCCGGACTTGCCATCGCGGACGCGGCGCTGTCGCTGATCCAACGCTGGATCTCCGCCTCGCTGGGCGAAGGGCTCATCTTCGACCTGCGCTCCCAGGTGTTCGGTCACATCCAGAAGATGCCGATCGCGTTCTTCACCCGCACCCAGACCGGCGCGCTGGTGAGCCGGCTGAACAACGACGTGCTCGGCGCCCAACAGGCGTTCACCGACACGCTCGCCAATGTGGTGAGCAACCTGGTCACCGTCGTCATCGTGTTGAGCGCGATGTTCCTGTTGTCCTGGAAGATCACCCTGCTCTCGCTCATTCTGCTGCCGGTGTTCATCGTTCCGGCGCGGCTGATGGGCCGCAAGCTGTCGTCGATCACGCTCGAGGCGTACGGGCTGAACGCCGAGATGAACACGACCATGACCGAACGGTTCAACGTCTCCGGGGCGGTGCTGGTCAAGCTGTTCGGCCGCGGCGAGGACGAGTCCCGCAACTTCGACGCACGGGCCGGTCGGGTGCGCGACATCGGGGTCACCTCGGCGATGTACGGCCGGATCTTCTTCGCATCCCTGATGCTGACCGCCTCGCTGGCCACCGCAATCGTCTACGGCTGGGGCGGCGTGCAAGCCGTCGAAGGGGCGCTGGATGTGGGCACCGTCGTCGCGCTCGACCGCCTATCTCGCCCGGCTGTACGGGCCGCTCACCTCACTGTCGAACGTGCAGGTCGACGTGATGACCGCGCTCGTGTCCTTCGAACGGGTCTTCGAAGTGCTCGACCTGGAGCCGATGATCGCCGAGAAGCCCGACGCCCGAGCCATTCCCGCCGGGCCGGTCCGGCTCGACTTCGACCACGTCGCGTTCACCTACCCGAGCGCCTCCGAAGTGTCCCTGGCGTCGCTGGAATCGGTCGCCGTGCTGGACACGACCGAACCGGCGCCGGTGCTCTTCGACGTGTCCTTCACCGCCGAGCCCGGCGGCATGGTCGCGCTGGTCGGCCCGTCAGGTGCGGGCAAGTCGACGATCTCGCATCTCATCCCCCGCCTCTACGACGTGCGTGAGGGCGCGGTGTCGCTGAACGGGGTCGACGTCCGCGACGCGACGTTCGACTCGTTGCGGTCCTGTGTGGGCATGGTCACCCAGGACGCGCACCTGTTCCACGAGACGATCGGCGACAACCTCCGCTATGCCCGCCCCGAAGCGACCGACGACGAGTTGTGGGAGGCGTTGCGCGCCGCGCAGATCGAACCATTGGTGCGCTCGCTGCCCGACGGGCTCGACACCCTCGTGGGCGACCGAGGCTACCGGCTCTCCGGTGGGGAGAAGCAGCGGGTGGCGATCGCCCGGCTGCTGTTGAAGTCCCCCCGGCTGGTGGTGCTCGACGAGGCGACCGCGCACCTGGACTCCGAATCCGAGGTCGCCGTGCAGCAAGCGTTGGACACCGCCCTGGCGGGGCGCACCTCGGTGGTGATCGCCCACCGGCTGTCCACGATCCGTCGTGCCGACGAGATCCTGGTGGTCGAGGCGGGGCGCATCGTCGAACGCGGCACGCACGACGCGTTGCTCGGCCGGGGCGGCCTGTACGCGGAGCTGTACCGCACCCAGTTCGCCGACCAGGCGGCGGACACCCCCGCCTGATCCACCGGCGACGCCCGCGGCACAACCGTGCGGTCGGCCGGGCCGCTCAGACCGCGAGCGGCGGCGTGTCCAGCTCGACGGATCCTGCATCGCCATAGCGGCCACCAGCGGCGCGCAGCCCGTCGAGCACGTCGAGGTCCTCGTCGGTCAACTCGATGTCCAGCGCGCCCAGGTTCTCTTCGAGTCGGGCAACCCGCTTGGTGCCCGGAATCGCGATCACATCCTCGCCTCGGCTCGCCAGCCACGCCAGCGCGACCTGGCCGGGCGTGCAGCCGTGCGCCGCGGCGATCGTCTCGATGCGCGCGACCTCGGCCACGTTGTGGGCCAGATTCTCGGCGGCAAAGCGTGGCTGCGCCGCCCGGAAATCGATCTGCTCGAGATCGTCGACGCCTTTGACCGTGCCGGTCAGAAGGCCCCGACCGAGCGGGCTGTATGCGACCAGCGCGATGTCCAGTTCGCGGCACACCGGTAGCACCCGCTCTTCGACGTCCCGGGAGAACACCGAGTATTCGGTCTGCACCGCGGAGATCGGGTGCACCGCCACCGCCCGGCGGATCGTGTCGACCGACGCCTCGGACAACCCCAGGTGTCGGACCTTGCCCGCGGCGACCAGCTCCGCCATCGCCCCGACGGTCTCCTCGATGGGCACATCGGGGGCCGGCCGATGCTGGTAGTACAGGTCGATCTCCTCGACGCCGAGCCGGGCGAGCGACGCGTCACACGCGGCGTGCACATAGTCGGGGTGACCGTTCACGCTTCGTTCCAGCGGGTTGTCGCGGTCGAACACGAACCCGAACTTCGTCGCCAGGGTGACCTCGTCTCGGCGACCGGCGATCGCCTTGCCCACCAACACCTCGTTGTCGTTCATGCCGTACAGATCCGCCGTGTCGAGCATCACCAATCCGAGATCGAGCGCCCGATGGATCGTTTCGGTGCCGGCAGCATCGTCGCCCTGGCCGTAGACGATGCTCATGCTCATGCACCCGAGCCCCTGCCGATTCACCACCAGCGGCCCCCCGGGTGCGTCCGCCGGTCCGATCAGGTGCGTTTCGAGGGTCATGGTCGCCGAGCGTAGCGGCGCAGACCGAAACGACGGGGGCCATGGTCGCTTCGTGATCGCGCCCAAAAGCCCGCGACCGTAGGGTCTCGACGATGCTCGGAGACTCCGGCGCGGCCCGCCGATCCACACTCGAGTCGCTGCACGCGCCGGATCTCGTCGTCGAGCCCTGGGAGCACTGGCAGACCGCGGGGAGACCGGGCTACGCGTCGGCCGAGACGCCACGGTCCGGTGAAGGTCGGTAGCGCACAGCTTCGGCGCGTCGTTGCCGAGCAGTTCGTGGTCGGGGAGAGCGCTGCGGCGAGGTGACGGCCGCCCGTCCCGGGGGTGGGATGTCGCCCAAGCGTCGATGCTGTCGTTGGCCGACCAACCGGTCACCCGATGGGGTGGTCCAGTGGGGAACCTGGGCATCGTCCAGGCGCATCGACCAGCCGGTCCGGTGCGTCACCCCGTGATGGTGCCGGCACAGCGCGACCAGGTTCGACTGGTCGGTCGGTCCGCCGCGTTGCCACGGGGTGATGTGGTGGAGGTCGCACCAGTCGATGGGAGCATCGCACCCGGGGAAGGTGCAGCCCCCGTCGCGGACGGTGATGGCATGACGTTGTGCGACGGTGGCGAGCCGGTTGCGGTGGCCGACGTCGACCGGGATTCCCATCCGGTCGACGACGACACCCCAGATCTCCGGGTCACAGCCCCACACCTCGGCCGCCGCCCGGGGCAGTGGCACGCCGTCGGTGTCGCACACCTCGTGGTCGTGGGCGACCAGGGTGATCTCCGCTCGAGGGGTGGAACCCGCGCCGGGTTCCATGCCTGAGCCGGCACGAACCAGTTCTGTCAACGCCAGGGCACGCAGCGTGGCGCGGTCGGGCACGGCGAGATCGCCGGTGACCTCTGCGTCGCGGGTGAACCGGCGGAACAACTCGTCGGCCCTGGTGTTCACAGCGTGGCGGAACGCCAGACCGGATGCCTGATCCAAGCTGCCGTCCAGGTGCACGGTCCGGCCCAAGGTGACCGGCATCCTCAACGACAGGTTCTCATACGGGTCGGGCTCCGCTCCGTCGGTGTCCGCGACCTCGGCCAGGGCGGCGACGTCGTTCTTCCACGCTTCGAAGGTGGCGCCCTCGGCCAGGGAGACGATCTCGGACTGCGCGGCCGCCAACGCCTCGCGGGTACGCGGGTTCGAGGTGTCGACCAGGGCCTTGGCGTGATCGAACGTCAAGGTCCCGTCGCAGACCGCGGCGTCGATCTCGTCGAAGTGCGACCGCAGCGCCCGGCCGACCCGCAGTGTTCCTGCGATCCGGCCCCGGGCCGCCCCGGTCTGTGCGGCAACCCAGGTGGCGGTGCGCTGCCCGAACCTGGCGTCGGTGACGACATCGGCGTCGAGATCCGCGAGCAGATGGGCCTTCACCACTTCCACAAGGCTTCCGATCCGTTCCATCGCGACGACCGCGGCCAGCCGTTCGTCTTCGCTGCATCGCCGAGCGTCGGTGTGGGCGAGGTCCCGGAGGACTTCTTCGACGGGTGATGTGTCGAACTCGAACATATGTTCACCCTAGGGCTCGGGTGGGACATTTTCGGTCGGACCGAGCGGCAACAGGGCAGCAGGTGCCTGAACTGTTCCGACTAGCCGGCGGAGCTTGCTCAGCTTGCGGCGCGGGCGAGCGCCGCGGTCGCGGGGACGGCCATGCGCTCGAGCGCCAGCGCCTTGCAGGGCAGCGGGTAGGCCCAGCGGACGAGGTCCGCCTGCAACCGGCTGGTGTGATCGAACCAGAGCCGCTGGGCGAGCGCGGGGTGGTGCAGACCGGTGAGGTGGCGCGCCCAGTCGGGCATCAGGCTCATCGACGCGTGCAGGCCGAGCCGGGCCTGGAACTGCTTCCAGGCGCTCTCGGCGTCCGGTCCGCGGGTGTCACCGGCGAGGAAGTCGATGAAGCTGCGCGTCTGCTCGTTGACCGCCAGCTTCGGTGCCATCTCGTCGACGTAGGCCTCCAGTTCGATGGTGGTCTCGGGCACCCGGTCGGCGCCACCCATCCGGCCCACGACCGCCTGCTCGGCGAGGTAGCGGTCCTTCTCGTCGCTCGACAGCGGCCGGCGGATGCGCTCGTACGCGGTCATGATCGCCCAGGGAATGCAGGTGTGCACCCAGGCGATCAGCTCGGGGTCGAGCGCCCGGTAGGGCACGCCGTCGGGACGGGTGCCTTCGATGCGACCGTGGACCCGCTTGACGCGTGCGATCAGCCCCGTCGCCGCGTCGGTGTTGCCGAAGGTGGTGCGCAGCACGTACCCGAGGGTGTTGCGGGCCCGCAGCAGGGGCTGGGTGCGGTAGGAGGACTGCTCGTAGACGCCGGCCATGACCGAGGGGTGCAGCACCTCCATGATCACCGCGGCGGGCCCGGCCAGGCTCACGCTCGCCATGTCGCCGTTGATCTCCCAGGACATGCTGTCGGGTCCACCGCACAGGCCGGGGTCGCCGGGCGGGCCGGCGTAGATGTCGGCCTCGTCGTGCCGGCCCCCGACGGCCTCGATCTCGTCCACGATGCGATCCTTGAGTCCCATGCTGCCAGGATGCCCTGCCACGTGACAGTTGTCAATTAGTTTCCCTTCGGCGCGCACCCGGCGGGTTCAGGCGCCCTCGACGAGAAGCCCGTCGAAGAGCACGTCGACCACCGCGTGGGCGTAGCGGTCGACCGCGACCGGATCGTCGGGATCGACGGTGTCGCCGAAGCGCGCCGCCAGAGCGTGGTGCACCAGCGGGCCGCCCGCGCCGTGGGTCATCAGGAAGTAGAAGAGCGGGACCGAGTCGGTGCGCACCTTGCCCGCGGCGCGCAGGCCCGCCAGCACCTCCTCGCCGAAGCGGCGCACCGGTTCGATGTAGTGGTCGTAGAGGTGGTCGAGCCGGGGACCGGGGGTGGAGGCCTCCTGGTTGATCACCCGCAGCAGCGCCGGCCGGGAGGCGTTCGCGGCGACGAAGCGCACCACCATCGCCCGGAGGCGGTCGATGTCGACGTCGGGTGCGTCCACCGCGGTCTCGGCCATGGCCTCCGCCAGCACCGCGAACCCGTGGTCGACCGCGGCGTACCAGAGCGCCTCCTTGGACCCGAAGCGCTGGGGGATGAAGTTGTGGCTCACCTCCAGGCTGCGAGCGAGCTCGCGCACCGAGGTGCCCTCGAAGCCCTGCGCCGCGAACATGGCCAGCGCGGCGTCGAGCAACGCCTCGTTCGTCGGCGGGGCGGGATCGTCGGCCGCCGGGCGGCCGCGGCCACGGGTGGTCACGGTCGCGCAGCGTACCGGCCGGCGGCGACCGGTGGCCGCCGTGCGGGCGCGTCAGCCGACCGAGCCGGACGTGCCCGCCCGGGCGGCCTCGATGGCGGCGATGTCGATCTTGCGCATCGTCATCATCGCCTCGAAGGCGCGCTTCGCCGCGGCCCGGTCCGGATCGGCGACCGCGTCCAACAGCACCCGGGGGGAGATCTGCCAGCACACCCCCCATTTGTCCCGGCACCACCCGCACGCGTTCTCCTCGCCGTCGTTGTCGACGATCGCGTCCCACAACCGGTCGGTCTCGGCCTGGTTCTCGGTGGCGATCTGGAACGAGAACGCCTCGTCGTGACTGAACGCCGGGCCGCCGTTCAGACCGACGCAGGCGACCCCGCACACGGTGAACTCGACGGTGAGCACGTCACCTTTCTTGCCGGACGGGTTGTCGCCCGGTGCCCGCACGATCGTGCCGACTGCGCTGTCGGGGAAGGTATCGGCATAGAAGCGGGCCGCGTCGAGCGCGGCCCCGTCGAACCACAGACAGATCGTGTTCTTGTTGGTCATCAGACTCTCCGTTCATCCGGTGCAGGTCACCTCAGCACATTCGACGGGCCGGCGCGCCGAAAATCATCTGTCGGATCCGACCGGCCCCGCATGCGACAACCGCATGGGGCGGGGCTTGGCCGTGGTCGGTGCGCCGCGCCGCGATGAATCCCCCGGTCGGGCGCCGTCGGTACCGGTAGCGTCCGCAGTCGACAACCAAGGAGACCTGCTTTGAGCCGTACCCGGATCCACAACATGTTCGTCTCGCTCGACGGCTTCTCCGCCGGCGAGTACGTGACCCTGGAGCACCCGATCGGTGACGCCCAAGGGCTCTTCGGCTTCTTCGACGGCCGGGCCATCCACGGCGTCCAGCACGCGGCCGACGCGCCGATCAGCCTGGACCGCACCATGGCCAGCCTGTGGGCACAGGGCATCGGCGCCGAGATCATGGGACGGCGCAAGTTCGGCCCCCAGACCGGCGAATGGCCCGACGACGGGTGGCAGGGCTGGTGGGAGGACGAGCCTCCGTTCGAGACACCCGTGTTCGTCATGACCCACTACCCCCGTCCCCCGATCGAGTTCCCCAACGGCACCAGCTTCCACTTCGTGGACGCGGCGCCCCGGGAGGTGCTGCGCCAGGCCCAGGAGGCGGCCGGTGGCGGTGACGTGCGCATCGGCGGCGGACCGTCGACGGCCCGCCAGTTCCTCGAAGCCGACCTGGTCGACTTCATGCACCTGGTGATCGTCCCGATCACCGTGGGGCGCGGGGTGTCGCTGTGGGGCGACGAGCCCGGCCTGGAAGACCGGTTCGACATCGAGACCGTCACCTCCGCGACCGGGCTGACCCATCAGCTCTGGAACCGGAAGGACTGAGCCACCGCGGACGCATTCAGGTGGGACGGGAGGGAACGAGCACCGCGCGCCTCGAACGGCACGACCCGGATCGATCACCCTGCCCACGACGTGCAGGCGTGGTAGAGAAAGGCATGCCCTTCAACCTGAACCAACGGTTCGCGGTCGACGGCGTCGAGTTGGCCTGGGACCGGTGGGGTTCCGACGAGGGCACCCCGCTCGTGCTCTGTCACGGCTACACCGGATCGGCGATCGACTTCGCAACGCAGATCCCGCTGCTCGCCGAGGACCGCCGCGTCTTCGCACTCGACCACCGCGGGCACGGCCTGTCGTCCAAGACCCGCGACGAGTCGACCTACACAATGGATCGCCTGGCCACCGACCTCGCCGCGTGGCTCAGCGAAGTCCCCGACGGCCCGGTCGACCTGCTCGGTCATTCGATGGGGGGACGCGTCGTGTTGCAGGTCGCGCTCGACCATCCCGAGCTGGTGCGTTCGCTGATCCTGATGGACACGAGCGCGGGCCCGTTCTCGTCACCGAACGCGCCCAACGACGTGCTCGCCCAGTTCCTCTCCGGGTTCGACCCGGCGCGGGGCCTGCCGAGCATCGTGTCCGAGGGAATCGGACCGGAACAGGACCTGATCGAGACGTTGCTTCCGGCCGACTTCCTCACCGAGCGCGCCGAGCGGAGCGCGACGACCGACCCGTGGGCGTTCCGGGCGCTCGGCCTCCAGCTCGTCGACCCGAACCTGCCGTCGCTCGTCCCCCGGCTGGGCGAGTTGACGCTCCCGACCAGCGTGCTGGCCGGATCACTCGATCAGCCGCTCGTGGCGCTGGCGCCCGCAATCGCCGAAGCGATACCCGGCGCCGAGCTGACCGCCATCGACGGCGCCTACCACTCGCCGCAGCTCACCCACCCCGACGAGTGGCGGGCCGCACTGGACGCCCATCTCAGCCGCGCGGCCCGCTGAGCAGCACCGTGTCCGATATCGACCGGATCGATGTCGACCCGGCGCGCATCACCGAAGAGGCCGGCGGTTGTAGAGACGGATCGCCCAGAGGTAGCTGAGGGTCGCGATGCCAAGACTCCACGCCGCCGCGGCGAGCACGTCGTGGAGGACCGGCCCACCCTCCAACAGGTGCCGCACCGACTCGGTGACCGGGGTGAACGGCTGGTATTGCGCGAACTGCCGGAGTCCGGCGGGCAGCGTGTCCACCGGGATGAAGGCGCTGGACAGGAACGGCAACAAGGTGAGGATCAACGGGGTGTTGCTGGCGGTCTCGACGCTCCGCGCGGCAAGCCCCAGCGCGGTGGAGAGCCACGTGAGCGCACACCCGAACAGCACCAGGACGGCGAAGGCGCCAAGCCAGGACACGGGTGTGGTGTCGGGCCGGTAGCCGATGGCCACGGCGAGCGCCGCTATGACGACGAGCCCGATCAGCATCTGGAGCAGGGTGCCGAGCACGTGGCCGGTGAGCACGGCGCCCCGGGAGATCGACATGGTCCTGAACCGGGCGACGATGCCCTGGGTCATGTCCATGGCCACCGAGATCGCCGTGCCCAGCGCCGCGGACGCGACGGTCATGGCGAGGATCCCCGGCGTGATGTAGCGCAGGTACGCGCTGCGACCGGCCGGGCTTCCCGCCACCTGGGGCAGCCCGACGCCCAGTTGTCCACCGAACACGTACACGAACAGCACCAGGAAGATCGCGGGCATCGCGATGAGCATGACGATGATCGACGGGTAGCGGATCTGGCGTTTGACGTTGCGTCGCAACATCACCAGCGAGTCGCCGATGACCGGCGGGGCGACGGTTGTGGTCATGGGGACGTCTCCAGGGCTCGGCCGGGTGCGACAGGCGTCGACTCGGACGCAGCAGGTGTCGACTCGGATGCGGCAGGGCGGCCGGTGAGGGCGAAGAAGACATCGTTCAGATCGGGCGTCTGCAGCGACAGGGTCTCGACGTCGATGCCGGCGTCGTCGAGTCGGCCGAGCACGTTGCGCAGGGTGGCGACGCTGCCGTCGCTGGGGATGCTGAGTCGATGCTTCTCGTCGTCGCGGCTGGCGTCCACCATGAGCGCCGACGCGGCGTCGAGATCGTCGACAGAGGGGAATTCGAGTCGGATGTGACCGCCGGGAAGGCGGGCCTTGAGCTCGCCCGGTGTCCCTTCGGCGACGATGTGGCCCCGGTCGAGGACGGCGATCCGATCGGCGAGGTGATCGGCCTCTTCCAGGTACTGCGTGGTGAGCAGAATCGTCCTGCCGTCGTGTGCCAGGTCGGTGATCATCGTCCACATCGTGCGGCGACTGTTCGGGTCGAGCCCGGTGGTGGGCTCGTCGAGGAAGATGATCGCCGGCGTCCCCATCAGGGTCATCGCGAGATCCAGGCGACGACGCATACCGCCCGAATAGGCCCCCGCGGGCCGGTCCGCGGCGTCGGTCAGCTCGAACCGGTCGAGCAGGTTCCGGATCCGCGCCCGACCGAGATCCCGGTCGAGATGCAACAGGTCGGCCATCAAGGCGAGGTTCTCGCGACCGGTCAGCAGGTCGTCCAGCGCCGAGAACTGGCCGGTCACCCCGATCACGGCGCGTACCGCCGCCGGTTCGGCGCCGACGTCGTGCCCGTCGACCAGCACCGCCCCCGAATCTGCAGCCAACAACGTGGAGAGGATGTGGACCAGCGTGGTCTTGCCGGAGCCGTTCGGTCCGAGCAGGGCCAGGATCGAGCCCTGGGCCACCGCCAGGTCCACTCCGTCGAGGACGACCTGGTCGTCGAAGGACTTGCGGAGTCCGCGGATGTCGATCGCGGGTGACGTCACGGTGCCTCATCCCTCGTGGCGGGTCCGGGAAGTTCGCCCTCCTCCACCAGGGCGTCGCGCCGCTCGATCCAGGCCTTCTCCAACTCCGGGAGCTGCTCGACGAGAAAGTCCGAGAACGCGGCGAGCTCCAGCAGCAGGGCACGCCGCTCGACCGGCGCGTCGGCGAGCACCTCGAGGCCTTCACGGGCCAGCTCGCCCATCTCGACGTACTCGCCGGTGTCGAACCCGAGCGCATGGGGTGAGGACATGTCCAGACGGACCCGGTCGGTACGTTCACCGGCAGCACGGGAGCGGACCGCCACCCGGAGCTGTTCGAGAGTCTTGACCGCGTTGGAGATCGCGCTGCGGCTGGCGAGCAGCGCGTCCGCCAGCTCGGCGATCGTCTTGGCATCGGGGTGGCAGACCGACAGGTAGCCGATCAGTCGTCCGACCATGGGAGGGAAGCCGTAGCGGCGGGCGTACAAGCGCCCCGCGTGATCGGCGAAGGTCAACTCGGCATCGGTGGGCATGCGCGCAAACTAGCGGGATCACACAGATCACACAAATTTGTGTGATCTGAGATGTTCCGGACGCGTCGATCCGGCCGGCGTGTCGACGAAGAGCAACGGGTGGCCGGGCGTGCGCCCGGAAAGGTCAGGTGGTGGCGGGCCCTCAGGCGCGGCGGGATTCTCGGGCGCTCAGGCGCTCAGGCCCGACCGAGGATCCGATCCACGCTGATCTCGATCGCGACCCGGTCGGGCCGGGCCGTCGGCAACTGATAGCGCTCGCCGTACCGGGCCACGGCTTCGGCGACCCGGTCGGGATCGTCGGTGACGCGTGCGACGCCTTCGAGGGTGAGCCATCGCCCCCCGTCCACCTGGCAGACCGCGGCCCGGCAACCCTGCTGCGCGTTGCGGACCTTCACGGCGCCCGCGAAGGTGATGATCCGGACCAGGCGTTCGGGCGCCGCATAGGTGAACCCGACGGGGACGACATGCGGACTGCCATCGGCCCGCAGCGTCGTGAGCGTCGCCAGGTGGCGTTCGTCGAGGAACGCCTGCACGGATTCGTCGGGATTGGCCGGGTCGATCACCGTCGGGCACCGTATCGGAACCCGGAGCCGGCTGGATCCAGCCCACGATCGCGTCGTCCCCTTCGACCCGAAAGTGTCCTACCCGGCTGGGATGATGAACACATGTTCGATTCGGTGGCGCTCTGCGAGACCGGGCGGAAGCTCGCCGGTTCCGATGTGCGGCTGTGTTCCGATGAGGAACTGTTCGACGCGGTCGGTGGGCTGGCCGCGTTGCGGAGTTTCGTGGAGACCACCGAAGCCCACGTGCTCGCCGAATTGGAGTCCCGCGGGGCCACCGATCGGGTGCACGGGATGCGCACCGTCGCCTGGGCCGCGGCGACCGGCGCCAACCGCGGCCCGATCCACAGCCGCCTCCAGGTCGGCCGGGCCCTGCGCTGCCCTTTCGACCGGATCGACGATGCCATCGTGAACGGAGCGTTGAGCTTCGATCACGCCAAAGCCCTCGTCGATGTCACCAACCCGCGTTGCACCGACGCTCTCGCCGCCGCCCAGGACCAGATCATCGACCTCGCCCACGGTGCCACGTTCACCCAATGGAAACGCGACGTCACCGCCCTCGCCGAACTCGCCGACGAAGACGGCATCGAACCCGACCCGTACGCGGGCAACGAACTGCGCCTGCCCAAAACCCTGGACGGGCGCACCGACCTGTCCGGCACCCTCGACGCCGCAAACGGCCTGTCGGTACGCACCGCGATCGACACCAAAGCCGACGAACTGTTCCACCAATTCACCCGCGACCACGACACCACCACCGACATTGCCATCCCCGGGCGTGCCACCCTGCGCGCCCTCGCCCTGGTCGAACTGCTCCGCACCGCCATCGGCGCCGAACCCGGCACCGGCACAGCCCCACGCGCTCGAGATCACCCTCATCGCGCATGACCGGCAAACCTGTGCGGCCGACGGCACCCCACTCCCCCAAGCTGCCATCGACACCTGGGGTTGTGACCCGCACGTGTGGGGAGTGCTCATCGACAAAATGGGCATCCCCATCGACGTCGGCCATCGCAGCCGGCTCGCCACCACCGCCCAACGCCACGCCATCACCATCCGCGACGCAGGCTGCACCTTCCCCGGATGCGACGCCCCCATCAACTGGTGCGACCTCCACCACGCCACCCCCTGGCAACAAGGCGGCCCCACCGACCTCGCCAACCTCGTCGCCCTCTGCCGCCACCACCACGGCGTCACCCACCGCAACGGCTGGACCATGACCCTCGACCACCACCAAACCCCCCACTGGACCACCCCCACCGGCACCCACCTCACCGGCCAACGCCACCGAAGACAAACCACCCGCCCACCCGGCGACCCGCCCCACAGACCACCCGGCGACCCGCCCGGCGAGCCGCCCGTTCAGCCGTCGAGAAACGTGAACAGCTGTCCGTTGGACGACGGTTCCAGGGGCTTTGGCGACGCCCGAAGGTAGTTGACGCCCACGCCGAACGTCTCGGGCGCGCCGTCGAAAGCGATCTCGTCCAGGCCCGCGGCGCTGAACCAGGCTCGGATCTCGGGACGACGATCGGCCGACGACGACGCGCCACGCGTCCAGATCACCGAACCGCCAACGCGCAGCAGATGCGGCACGCTCTCGACCACGTCGTGGACCTGTTCATGGGCGATGTTTCCGAAGATCCCACACAGCAGCAACACATCGGTCGGCACGACATCGGCGAACGTGTCGAAACGGCCCGCATCCGCGCCGCGGACCTCCACCGACGTCAACCCAGCACGCTCGACCGAAGCCTGCGCCCGCCTCGCCAGCTCCTGATCATTCTCGACGAGCACCGCGACGGTCCTTTCCCGATCCGGTCGTCGCGCCAGAACCGGGATCACGTCGCGTCCGTCACCGGCACACAGACTCACCAGCCCGATCCGCCGGCCGCGCGATGCGTCCAGGATCTGGTCGAGCCGCTTCTGCACGACCGCCAGCCGCCGGGAGAGCGAGGAACCGGGGTCGTCATAGGCGTCGTGCCACGCCACCCAGTCCTTCATGCAACCTCGCCCACCAGGGCACGATCAGCGACGATCGCGGGAACCACGGCCGGGCGCTCAGGTGAACAGGTCGCGGCGGGGCTCATCGGTGTAGACGGGCGCCCGGCCCGCGGCGAAAGCCCGCATCGCCTCGGGCAGGTTCTCGGTCAGGCCCGCCATGAGCTGGTTGCGGTCCTCCAGTTCGATTGCCGCCTCGAGACTCGAGATCTCCAGGTTGGCCCACACGATGTCCTTGGTCATCGCCAGCCCATAGGGGCTGTAGGCGCTCATCGTCTCGGCGACCGCCAAGGCCTCCTCCATGAGTGCGTCGTCGTCGACCACCCGGGACACCAACCCCATGCGATGGGCTTCGTCCGCGTCCACGATCCGCCCCGTGAACAGAATGTCGTTCGCGTGGGCCGCACCGATCAGCCGGGGCAGCAGCCACGACACGCCCAACTCGGTGCTCGTCAGCCCGTTGACGATGCCAGTGCTGTTGAACTCGGCCGAACGCCCCGCCAGGCGCAGCTCCGCGGCCAGGGCGAGACAGAACCCGCCCCCGTACGCGGGGCCGTTCACCGCCGCGATCACCGGCTGGGGTAGCCGGCGCAGCAGCGGCACGATCCGCGAGTAGTGCCGCATGGACCGCTGCGCGATCCGCGCCATCGGCAATCCGTCGACATTGGGCACGACCCCGTAGTCCTTCAGATCGAGTCCCGAGCAGAACCCTCGCCCCTGGCCGGTGAGGACCACGACCCGACAGTCGTTGTCATCTGCCACCGCGCTGAACGCGTCGTACAGATCACTCATCAGCTCGATCGACATCGCGTTCAACCGGTCGGGTCGAGCCAGGGACACCACCGTGACGTGTGGACGCGGTCGGGATATGTCGACGAGAGCCATGGCTCACATTCTGCCCGACACGCGCCGTCCCCCGGGTCGGGCAGAACCACTTCCCAGGGCGGACCCGGCGGGGAGGTCGGTCACGGGTGCACGTCGCGGACCACCCCACCGTCCGCGGCAGCCGAACGGTAGACGGCGTCGACGACGCGGTGGGCGCCGACCGCGTCCGCGAACCCCGGTGACGCCGGCCTCCCTTCGGCGATGGCCGTCAGGAAGGCCCGAGCCGGGTTGCCGCGATCGGCGGTATCGGCGACGACCGCGTCCAGGTCGGCGCCTTCGGCGACCTGTTCGTCCTCGCCGGTGAACTGCCAGCGCACCGGCCCGGTGAAGTCACCTTCGATGGCCACGTACAGCCGCTCGGAGAAGAACTCGATGTGGCGCTGGCTTTCGCGTTCGCCCATGTCGTGCCAGATCGAAGCCAGGTTGCCCGTCGCTCCCGAGGCGAAGTCCAACCGGATCGCGGCCACGTCCTCGATCGCATCGTGACCGTGGTAGCTGCGGGTCGACGCGGACAGGGCCGCGACCGGACCGAGCAGCCATTCGAGGATGTCGAGGTCGTGAATGGAGTGCTCGATCACCGTGCCGTGGCCCGCCCTGGCCGGATCGATCCGCCAGGACGACCCGTAGGTGCCACCGATGGGCAGGTACTGGTCGTCGCGGTAGACCACGGAGAGCACCCGACCGACCCGCTCGTCCGCGAGCAGCTTCCTGGTCAGCCGGAAAGGTGCCAGGAACCGCAGGATCAAGCCGACCTGGTTGATCACCCCGGACTTCTCGACGGCCGCGACCATCTCGGTGACCTCGGCCAGGTTCGTGGCGAGCGGTTTCTCACAGAAGATCGCCTTGCCGGCCGCTGCGGCTGCGGCGACCAGACGTGGGTGTTCGGAGGTCCAGGTCGTGATGAACACCGCGTCGACCGCGTCGAGCAGGTCGGCTTCCTCCATGACCACCGCCCCCGTGTCGGCGGCGAAACGTCGGGCACGGTCCTCGTCGGGGTCACACACCGCCACGATGCGGTGCTCGACCTCCGCGGTGCCGAGCAGGTAGGTGTGCAGCGCGGCGATGAAGCCGGCGCCGAAGAAGCCGATGCGGACCATGGCTCTCACTCTTGCAGACGCACGCGCCGGCGGGATACCGACGGTGGTCGACGCCCGATCCCCTACCGTGGGGGTGTGGGCGTCTCCCATTCGCTCACCCGCGGTGCGTACGGCGCCTGTTGCGGTGTCGAACCGGTCGCAGAGATGGCTGCGTGCTGCTGCTTCGCGTAGTCCGAGACCGGTTCGGCCCACACCGCGGTGCCGTAGGCGCAGATCTCACTCCACTGGCCGATCGCGCCCGAGTCGAACCGCATGGTGATGATTGCGTTGCCGCCCACCGCGCGGGCCTGCTCGACCATGCGGGCCATCGCCTCGTTGCGGCTCTGGGACAACAGCTTGGTGAATTCGGGGATCTCCCCGCCGCCGATCGAGCGCAGCCCGGCCAGACAACCCGCACCGATGTTGCGTGACCGGACCGTGAGGCCGAAGACCTCGCCGAGCACCGCCGAGACGTCGTAGCCGGGAAGGTCGATGGAAGTCGTGATCAACATGGGGCAATGGTACGGGATGCGCCATCCCCCCGCTGCGCGTCGGGGTTCGAATGGGTGTGCCACGCCCCACGCTCGGAAGGATCGGTGTACGGGCGTCGGCCGATGAACCAGGTGGAACAATGGGACGATGGAACAACGACTCTCGCTCATCACGCTCGGTGTCGCCGACACCGCCCGGGCCCGGGCCTTCTATGAAGCCCTCGGCTGGCAGGGCGAATCACCCGACGGGGACGTCGTGTTCTTCCAGGCGATCGGCCTGGTGATCGCGCTGTGGGGCGCGACGATCTCGCCCGCGACAGCACGGTGACCGACCCGGGCGGCTGGGGTGGCACGACCCTGGCGCACAACGTCGCCTCGCCGGGAGAGGTCGACCGGGTCCTCGCCGAGGCCGAAGCCGCAGGAGCGACCATCGGCCGGGAAGGTGCAGCGACCGAGTGGGGCGGCTACTCGGGCGTGTTCATCGACCCCGACGGCCACCCCTGGGAGGTCGCCCACAATCCCCTATGGCACCTCACCGACGACGGGCGCACCCTGTTGCACGAGCCGTGACCACAGCGAGCGCCGAACCGGGCACCTCGACGGTGCGAACCGGAGTGGCCCGCGAGGGCGACTATCGTCGCCACAGCAATCGACTGACCACTGGGGGAACGAGATGAGGACTCACCGATCGCGACACCACCGGGTTCCCGCGGTGACCGCCGGGCTGCTCCTGGTGGCGACGATGCTCCTGACCGCCGCGCCGACCAGTGGCGCGGCGGCGACCGACGGGGGCTGGTCGATCGTCGACCCGGCAGCGGCCGGTATGGACGCGGGCACGCTCGCCGGGGCGCGCGAGTACGCATTCGCCTCGGGGCGCAACACCCAGGGGGTGGTCGTGGTGCGCGGCGGGCACATCGCCTCGGAGTGGTACGCGCCCGGCGAAGGGCCCCGATCCTGGGCGGCAAGTTGGTCCGAGGCGAAGTCCGTCATCGGAATCCTGATCGGCATCGCCATCGACGAGGGCAAGATCGCCGGCGTCGACCAGCCGATGACGACCTGGTTTCCCGACTGGAAGGGAACGCCCAAGGCCGCGATCACGCTTCGCGACGTGTTGGAGATGGCGTCGGGGCTGAAGTCGAACGAGGACTACAACCCCGCCGATGCCGGCTCGTCGGATGTCATCAAGATGGGCCTGTCCTCGAACGAGCTCGCCTATTCGGAAAGCCGACCCCTCGCGGCGAAGCCGGGAACGGTGTTCAACTACTCGAGCGCGGACGCCATGCTGCTCTCCCGGGTCATCGAGGTCGCCACCGGCATGTCGGCGGCACAGTTCGCCCAGGTCAAGCTGTTCGACCCGCTCGGCATCCATCAGGTCGAATGGTGGTCCGACGCGGCCGGGCACACCCTCACCTACTGCTGCATGGACACGACCACCCGCGACTTCGCACGGATCGGACTGCTGTATCTGAACGACGGCAACTGGAACGGTCACCAGATCGTGTCGAAATCCTGGGTGCACGAATCGCTCACCCCCACCGCGGTGTCGAAGGGCGAGTACGGCTATCTGTTCTGGTTCATCGGCGTGCCCGGCATCAGCGACCCGGTTCCCATGATGGACGGGTTCGACGGGCAGTTCGTGTACATGATCCGAAGTCTCGATCTGGTGGTGGCCCGCAACGGCGACTACGTCAAGAGCGCCTGTCCGCCGGTGGCCGATCCGAACCTGTTCGGGCGATATCCCCCCAGCAACCTCATACCGGGGGCCGGGACCCGACCGCCGTCATCCTGGGACGACGCAGCGTTTCTCCAGCCGATCATCGATTCGGTGAGCGCTGCGCCGGGAACGACGGTGTATCCGGCTGCCGAGCCGACGCCGACCGGACGCGATCCTGACGGGCAGGCCATGGTCCCGTGCGCCGACACGGCAAAGTCACCCGCCGGAGCCGACAACCAGCCTCCGAAAGCTCAGCCGGTCAAGTCCGAGCCCGCGACGCCCGTCCGTCGGGAGCCGACCTTCACCGGTTGAGATCAGCTCCCGGCGCCACCATTGGAATGCTTGTTGAACTGCTCGATCACGGGGTTCAACTTGTCGGTCAACGAGCCGAGCTGATCCATCGAGAACGGCAGACCACCCGACCCCCCGACCTGGGTGTTGTTGGCACCTTCGATGCGGGCGTTCGACAATCCGGTCAACGAGTCGATCCGCTCGTCGGACTGGACCAGGTTCAGCTTCGTCGCCTCGGTCTCGGTCTCGTGGTGATGGCGTTTGGTCACGTTGCGGTAGCGGAAGAACACGTACCCGTAGAAGACGAATCCCGACAGCAGGAAGACATAGGCGAATCCCGACGAGCCGCTGTCCGAGCTCGAGCTCGCCAACAGGACCAGGGTGGAGTGCACGATGCCGAACATGCTCAGCCTCCCAACACCAGGATCAGGACCATCACGACGATGCCGATCACCTCGACGATCGCCGCCACGGAGAGCAGCTTGGGTTGGTGCAGCGGCACGCTCCCCATGGTCTCCCCGGTCCGGCCGTTGACCGCCACGTAGTGCAGGATGCCACGCCCATCGCCTTTGTCCTGGTGATAGCTGTACAGCCACACCGGCAGATACGCCGACACCCAGCGCTGCCCCGCGACCTCGAGCTCCTCGTTCTCCCAGCGAACCCCGCGGTCGTAGAAGTCGAGGGTGTCATTGGCGGAGAACCGGGCGATGTCCTTGGACTGGCGGGTCACCAACGGGGTGAGATCCCCCATGTCGGTGTCACGTCGCTCGGAGGTGAACCCGGCCAGGAAGTTTGCGTCGTAGCGCACCGAGTTCTCCACGTCGAAAGGCATGATCGCGTTGATCACGTTGTTCGTGTTGTGGAGCCCACGGTTCAACTTCTCCGACGACGACTCGACGGTGAGGTCGTTGATGTGCAGGTCGAATGCACGGCCGACCCGGTAGCGGTCGGCGTCGTAGCGGGTCTCTTCGTCGTCACCGCGCTTGACGGTGTAGCGGCGGGTCTCGTGTTCGCCCTGGCCGCTGAGCGACGCATGGGCATTGACGTCGACGATCATGTACGGCAGGTACACCCCCATGACGTTCTCGGGGTCGAACTCGGCCTTGAACCGGGGGTGGGCGAAGTACTTCCGCTTCTTCACGAACCCGGAGATCCGCTCCATCGCGACTTCCCTGGTCAGCCGGAACGGGAGCACCACGTCGGGAATCGCACCGTTGGCGATCTGCTCGTTCATCGAGAGCTTGTTCCGGCACCAATGGCAGCGCGCCTGCGTGCTGTTCGCCGTGTCGATCACGACCTCGGCACCACAGGCGCTGCACTTGAACGTGCACACCACCTCCGCCGAGGGTTGGATGTCCTTGGATCCCGACCCCATGATCGTGCCCTGCAACAGGCCGATGTCACCGTTGATGCCGAATGCGTCACCGGCGCTCTCGGGTAGCCATTCGTAGCGGCAGAACCCGCAACGCAACATGCCCGATTCGATGTTCAGCCCGATCTCGGTCGCCCCGCAGCGGGCGCACTTGACCAGCCCGTCGGCGGCGCCGGCGTCGGTCTGGATGATCTGAGGCTCCGGGGCCGACGGCGCGGGCGGTGGTGGGCCGTCGCCCGGTGGTGGAGTCGTGTCGGAATCGCTCACCGCAGCCGCCTAGAGCCCCAGGACCTTGGCCTTCGCCGCGTCGAAGTCCTCCTGGGTGATCAGGCCCTGGTCGAGCATCTGCTTGTATTGGGCGAGCTTCGCGACCGGATCCTCGGCCGGCGGCGCGGCCGCGGCGGGCGGAGCTTCCTGGCCCGGTTGGGCCTGGGCGGGCGCGGCGCCCGCCGGGGGTGACCCTGCAGGTGGCTGGGCCGCACCGGGAGGCGGAGCCGGGTACTGGGGCGGGACATTCGGCTGTTGGAGGCCACCCATCGCGCCTCCGGCGGACTGCATGCCCATTCCCAGGAAGGCCATGCCGGCACCTCCACCGGCGCCACCGGGGTTTTCACCGGCACCCTGGATCCCCCGGGCCGCAGCCTGCTGCATGAACGAATTTCCCCGCGCCCCACCGAGCGCATCGGCTTTCTTCACGTCGCTGAGCAGTGCCCGGGTGTCCTCGTCGTACTCGATCGCCTGGAGTGCGACCTTGACGATGGTGAGCCCCCGGTCCGAGGTCCACTGGTAGCCCTCTTCGACCGCCGCGCTGAGCGACTGGGCGAAGCCGATGGCATCGCCCTGGATGCGGGCGATCCGGTTCCCCTTGCTCGGGTCATTGGTGTAGTAGGAGAAGGCGGCGGCGAGGGAGCCGACGACTTCGTTGAACAACTGCGATGCCGCGTCGTTGTCCAGATCCGTGAAGTCGAAGAACTTCGCGTCGTAGTTCAGGTAGGTGAGCGGCACGAACCCCTTGATGAACAGGATCGGGTCGACGATCTTCAACGAGTAACTGCCCCGGGTGATGGCGCCGACCTGGGCACCCAGGTAGGCGTCGTCCCAGTAGATCTCCGATTGGGTGCCGAAACGGTTGTTCGGGAGTTCCTTGAGGTTGACGTAGAAGACCAGTTGCTGCGCGCCGGGTTGCCCCCCGAACTTGAAGCGCTCCCACGAGGTCTTCACCGTCGAGCTGACCAGTCCACCGTCGGCGAAGACCGACTTCGAGTTCTGGTTGTCCGAGGTGTACTCGTACCCCCCGGGCTCGGCGATGAACCCGGTCAGCTCACCATCCTGGAAGGTGACCAACGCGTACCCCTCGGGCACCACGATGAGGCTGCCGTCGGTGATGATGTTCGCCGAAGCCTTGGTGTTCGACCCACGTCCTTCGTTCTGGGACTGGGGCACGCCGGGGAAGAGTGCCGCCGTGGGGGGGATTCCCGGCGGCGGCATGAGGAAGTCTTTCCACTGGTCGGCGAGCGTCCCACCAAGCGCTCCCGCGAACGCCTTGATGAATGCCATGTGAGCTCCTTTGTACGACGCGGCGAGGCCGATCCGCCGGCCCGGTGCGGCGCCACTATAGCGAAGCGGCCCGCAGGGCTGTCGCCGATGGTGTCGGGTGCCTGCCCGGCGATGCTCAACTCCGGAGCTTGGCGAGCAACCGCAACAGCTCGAGGTACAGCCAGATGAGCGTGACCATGAGGCCGAACGCCGCATACCACTCCAGGTACCGCGGAGCCTTCGCCTCGACGGCCCGACTCACGAAGTCGAAGTCGAGCAGCAGATTGAACGCCGCGATTCCCACGACGACCAGGCTGAACACGATCCCGATCGGACCGGCCGAGAAGATCAGCGGATTCGCCACGCCGACCAGTTCCAGGATCCAGGTGAGAAGGTAGACCCCGAACACTGCGGCGGTGGCGACGATGATGCCCATGCGGAGCTTGTTCGTCACCCGGATCGCGCCGGTTGCGAAGAGCGCGAGCATGATCAGGAACACCGCCGCGGTCAGCGCGACGGCCTGGACCACGATGCCGCTGTACTGCACGTTGAAGATCTTCGAGATCGCCCCGAGCAACAGACCCTCCGCCGCCGCGTAGAGCACCCCGGTGACCCTGGCGATCTTGGGTTTGAACACGGTGACGATCGCCAGTCCCAGGCCGATGAACCACGCCGGCCAGAGCCAGCCTGGAATGTGCGTGGACGTGACGACCGTGTCGCCCGAGATGTTCTTGGCGGTTTCGATGCCCACCGAGTTCCAGCCGAACACCGCAGTGAGCACCAGCACCGCACCGAGGATCGCCGTGGCGCTCGCGACGCCGCCGACGCGCATCGCGTCGTCGTCGACCATCGCCGGCGGCGGTGCCTGCTTCGATTGCGGTTGCCCGGCGGGTTCCGGCGTGGTGCCGGTACCCGACGGAGCGGCCCAACCGCTCGGCTCGGCAAGTGCGGTGGCCGAACCACCGTTCCGGGAGGCCTCGATCTCCCGTTCGAACACGCGCTCGGACAGTGCGGGGTTGCTCGTGGGCATGACCATCATTCTGCCCGATGCACCGCTCATCGGTTCACCTCGCCGAGCATTCGTGCCGCCGGGATTGCGCCGGTTCCCCGCCCCATCACCACTAGGGTGGCCGGCGAGCATCGTTCCCGCCGCAGTTGAGGTCTCCATGTCCGGTTCCACGCCGACGAGCCAACGATCCACCGAACGGGCCACGATCTGGACCGCGCGCCTGTTGGTGCAGTTCGTCACCGCGATCGTCATCATCACCGAGATCATTCTCGTTCTCGGCTTCTTGTTGTTGTTGTTCGGAGCCAATTCCCAGGCCGGTTTCGTCGCCTGGGCCTACCGCAACCTCGACCGGGTGATGGCGCCCTTCCGGGGCATCTTCGAACCAGTCCAGGTCGGTACCGCGGGAAACAGCGTGCCGTCGGTGCTCGACACATCGGTGTTGTTCGCGATGGTCATCTACGGCATCGTGCTGCTGGCGCTGCGGGCGCTGATCGAGTGGCTGAGCCGTCACATCAATCAGATCGACCAGTCCGAGCGTGACGAGATCGCCCACCAACGCCAGCTCGAACGTGATCAGCGGTATGCCGAGACGATCAGTCGCAACCGGCAGAACGTCGGCGACCCGACCGCACAATTTCCGCCGTATCCCGATCGCTGAACTTCACCCGGCCCCCGGGCAGCCGATCACGTCGATGCGGGGCTCAACTCCGGTGGAGTTGGTGGAACAGGCGGCGGACACGCCGTTTCGCCAGCCATTTCGGTCCGCGACACTCGGTGTCGGCCGTCCAGCCGTTGCCGATGACCACGATCCGCCAACGCCACGGCGACAGCGGGTCGAGGTCGATCTCGACCGGTTCACCCATGCCGGTTCCAGGTGGGACCTTCACGATCCCGCTCCCCGGCAACCCTGCCGGTGATCCGCGCTGGGCCGTGTCGCAGCAACGGACGGGCGGTCCTGGCTGATCCGGTTCTCGGGAGAGTTGGTCGGGAACACTGGGGCCTCGTGTTCGAGAGCAGCGGCTCCCTCACTGGACAAGCTTAGGGCCCCGCTGCCAAAAGCAACCAGCTCGTGTACCGAACGGGCCCGAAGCGGTCGGATCGGCCGGCGGCGCGCCCCGCAGGAACAACCCGGCAACCTTGACCCTCGGGTCAGGCTAGAGTCACGCCCACGCCGAGCCCGGGGGCCGGCGCCATGATTCGCCGCTCGACTCAAGGGGAACGGTGGACAACAGCACCACCACGCGTCACCGACCGGCAGGTCGGACACGACCAATCACCGCGCTGCACCATCACGCGGGCGCCTGCTGATGTTGCTTCGTCAGGACCCGAACCGCGCCACGAACCGCTTCGGCCACCTGCTGTCGCCCTTCGTACCGGCGATCGTCATCGTCATCGGGACGCTGCTCATCTACCCGATGCCCGCCGGCGTGGTCGGGCTGGGCCTGGTCCTCGGCCTGCTCGGTGCACTCGTCGCCGTCGGTCTGGCGATGATCCAACGGGCCAATCGCATCATCAACTTCGCGCAAGCCGATCTGGGCACCCTCCCCACGGCCTTCGCGTACGGCTGCATCGTCTCGTCGTGGTCACTGCCGTACCTGCTCTCCTTCGCGATCGGGATCGTCGGCGCCGCGGTCATCGGTGCGTTGGTCGAGTTCCTGCTCATCCGCAGGTTCTTCTCGGCATCCCGACTGGTCTTGACCGTCGCCACCATCGGGATCTCCCAGCTGTTCCTCGTCTTCTCGCTGCTGATCCCGAGCATCTGGGGCCAACAAGCGCTCAACACGTCGGCGATCACGTTCCCCGGTGGAGTCCAGTTCAGCATCGGCACCCAGTTGTTCACCACCAACGCGATCGCCGCGGCGGTGCTGTCGCTCGCCGTGCTCATCGCGCTCGCCACGTTCCTCTCCCGCAGCGACATCGGGATCGCCGTCCAAGCCAGCGCCGAGCGCGCCGACCGGGCAGCCAGCCTGGGCATTCCGGTCAAGCGCATCAACACGCTCGTCTGGTCGATCGCGGCGGTGCTGTCGTTCATCGGGGTGTTCATGCGATCATCGATCCTGGGCATCCCGCTGAACGCAACGGTCAGCCTCACGTCGTTGATCGCCGCCTTGACGGCGCTCGTGCTCGCAGGCGCTGCGTCCCTCCCAGCGGTGGCGCTCACGGCGGTGGCGCTCGGGATCATGGAACAAGGGGTCACCTGGCACGCCGGCGACAACCCGACGCTGGTGTACGTCGTCTACGCGGTGGTCGTGTTCGTCGGGCTCATCCTCAAACGCGCCGGTCGTCGTCGGGCCGACCTCGACGACACAGCCTCGTGGCGCACCGCGGACGACCCCCGTCCGTTGCCCGACGTACTGCGCCGACTGCCGCTCGCGATCTTCGTACGCGTCCTGGGCATCTGCGCCGGACTCGGATTGCTGGTGTTGCTCGGGTTCTGGCTCGGACCGGCCAACCAGCAGAAGGCCGCGACGGTGGCCTGTTTCGTCCTGGTCACCCTCTCGATCGTGGTGCTCACCGGTTGGGCCGGACAGGTCTCGCTCGGTCAGATGTCCTTCGCCGCGGTCGGCGCGGTCGCCGGAGTCATCGCGGTCGCCGACTGGCACTGGGACCTCGTCGCCGCGCTCGCATTCGCCGGTGCCTGTGGCGCGGCCGCGGCCACTGTGATCGGGTTGCCGAGCTTCCGGTTGCGCGGGTTCTATCTGGCGGTCGCGACCCTGGCGATGGCGATGGCCACGACCGGGTATCTGTTGAACCGCAGCACGTTCTCCTGGATCCCCAACGGGCGGATCGACCGTCCCCCGCTGCTCGGCTCGATCGATCTCTCCTCGGAAGGCCGCATGTACGCCGTGTGCGTGGTCGTCGCGGTGGCCGGGCTGATCGCGGTGGCGGGCATCCGCAACTCCCACACCGGACGGATGTTGCGGGCCATGCGCGGCAACGAACAGGCCGCTCAGGCCTATGGGGTGCGGCTGTTGCGGGCCAAGCTGACGGCGTTCGCCACGTCCGGGTTCCTCGCGGGGATGGCCGGCTGTCTGCTCGCCATGATCTCCCAGCAGTACAGCGAGAACCCTTTCACGGCCACCGAGAGCGTCGGAGTGTTCACCGCGGCGGTCGTCGGTGGGGTCGGTTCGCTCAGCGGCGCGGTGATCGGGGCGATCTTCGCCAAGGGTGGCACCTGGTTCCTGCCTTCATCCTGGCAGCTGCTCCCCAGCGCCGTGGGGGTGCTCGGGGTGTTGCTGCTGCTTCCCGGCGGCCTCGCGGAGCTGGTCTTCCGCCTCCGTGACAGCGCCGCCGCGTGGCTCGCCAATCGCCATGGCATCGAGGTGCCGAGCTTGCGAGGGCACCATCACGATGCGGGCGAGGACGCCGCGGATGCCGAAGTGCCCGACCTCGTCGGAGACCGGACATGAACCGACTGCAACGCGTGTTCGGCGGCGTGTCTCCGTATCCGTTGATCATCCTGGCGGGTCTGGCCTTCATGGATGCCGCCGACCAGAGCGCCTACGGCGTCCTGCTGCCCGACATCCGCGACGCACTGCACCTCACCGACACCGGCATCCTGCTGGTGACGGCCATCGGCGGCGCGATGGGCCTGCTCGGCACCGTCCCGATCGCCTGGTTGGCAGACCGTTCCAGCCGGGTGCGCCTGGCGCTGGTCGGCGCCGCCGTGTGGGCGTTGTTCTCGGTCTCCACCGGTTTGGCCACCGTGGTGGTCGTGCTCGTGATCGTGCGGTGCGGCACCGCGATCGGCCAGGCGGTGGTCTTCCCCACGCACAACTCGTTGCTCGCCGACTACTACCCGATCGACACCCGCCCCAAGGTGTACGCATCGCACCAGCTCGGCAACGTGGGGGGTCAACTCTTCGGAGTGCTGATCGGGGCGGGGCTCGCCACGGCGTTCAACTGGCGGGTCCCCTTCATCGCCTTCGGCATCCCGGTCGTCCTGCTGGTCATCCTGGGCCTCGCAATGCGCGAACCGGTCCGCGGCGGCTACGAGCGCGCCGCCGCGGGCATCGATGCCGAAGCCGAGGCGATCGCCCGGACCGAGGTGCCCCCGTCCTATGCGGAGGCGTACCGGATGGTGTGGAAGATCGGCACCTTGCGGCGGGTGTTCGGCGCGTTGCCGTTCCTGGCCGCGTCGATCATCGGGTTCACCTCGATCGCGGCGCTGCAGTACGAACAGACCTTCAACCTCGACACGATTCAGCGGGGCTGGGTGATCGTACCGGTGCTGATCGTGCACGTGTTCGGCCTGGCGATCGGCGCCAAGCTCGCCACCCGGCAGGCCGCCAAAGGCATGTCCCGGGTGTTCGGGCTGATCGGATGGGCCGCGACCGCGGCGGCGGCGCTCGCTCTGCTGTTCGCCGCCGCTCCGACCGTCTTGGTGGCGGTCCTCGCGCATGCCGGGATCGTCGCGAGTCTCGCGATCGTCGGCCCCGGGGTGCTGGCGGCCCTGTCCCTCGCGATTCCGGCCCGGGCCCGGGCGATCGGCTTTTCGATCGGGGCCCTGTTCGTGCTGCCCGGCCTGGCCGTCCTGCCGATCGTCGGATGGGTGGGCGACACCTGGGGTCTGCGTTGGGGAATGGCCGTCATGACCCCGGTGTTCGTGATCGGCGGCCTGGTCATCGCGTCGGCCGGGCGGATCGTCGATGCCGACATCGCCGACGTGTGGACGGGTGCCGCGGCCCGGGCCGAACTGCTCGCGGCACGGGCCCGGGGGGACATGCACCTGGTCATGGTGCGTCATCTGGATGTGCGGTACGGCGACGTGCGGGTGCTCTTCGACGTCGACGTCGAAGTCGCCGAGGGCGAGATCGTGGCCCTGTTGGGCACCAACGGCGCCGGCAAGTCGACCCTGCTCGGTGCCATCTCGGGCACCGTGGAAGCCACCAACGGTGCGGTGGTCTTCGACGGCCGCGACATCACCCACGCCCCGCCCGAGGAGATCGCCCGGCTGGGGGTCGCGCAGATGCCCGGCGGCAAGGGCGTGTTCCCGAGCCTGACCGTGGCCGAGAACCTGCGGGCGGCCGCCTGGATGACCCGCGGCGACCGGGCCGAGGCCGAACGTCGACTCCAGGACGTCCGTCAGCTGTTCGAGATCCTCGTCACCCGGGCGGACGAACCGGCCGCGAACCTCTCGGGTGGCCAGCAACAGATGCTGGCACTGGCCATGGCCCTGATCGCCAAGCCCCGGCTGCTGCTCATCGACGAGCTCTCGCTCGGTCTGGCGCCGCTGGTGGTCGATGAACTGCTCGAAGTGGTGCGCCTGCTGCGCGACCGGGGCACGGCCATCATCCTGGTCGAACAGTCGGTGAACGTGGCGCTCGCGGTGGCGGACCGCGCCTATTTCATGGAGAAAGGCGACATCCGCTTCTCGGGTCCGACCGCCGATCTCCTCGAGCGTCCGGATCTGGCCCGCTCGGTGTTCCTCGCCTCTGCCGGGAAGAATCTGTCGACTCCCGATGTCGCACGCGCCGACGCCGCCACCACCGGCGGCACTCGGCTGGCGGTGTCGGGGCTGCGGGTCACCTTCGGCGGCATCGTCGCGGTCGACGACGTGTCGCTGTCGTTCGGCCACGGGGAGATCGTCGGGGTCATCGGTCCGAACGGCGCTGGCAAGACCACGTTGTTCGACGCGATCTCCGGCTTCACCCCCTCGGGGGGTGGGCGTATCGAACTGGACGGCCGCGACGTCACCGGGTGGTCCCCCGATCGTCGTGCCCGGGCCGGTCTCGGCCGATCGTTCCAGGACTCCCGACTGTTCGAATCGCTGAGCGTCACCGAGACGATCTCGGTGGCCCTGCACCGTTGGATCCAGGCCGGCGACCCGCTGGACGCGGTCTTCCGCCTGCCTGCCCACCAGCTCACCGAGGCGGCGGTCGCCGCCCGCGTCGACGAGCTGATCGACCTGTTCGGGCTGGGGGCGTTCCGCCACAAGTTGTTGCGCGAGCTGTCCACCGGATCCCGCCGTGTGGTGGACCTCGCATGTGTCGTGGCACACGGCCCGTCGGTGGTCCTCCTGGACGAACCGTCTTCGGGGATCGCCCAGCGGGAGGCCGAGGCGCTCGCACCGCTGTTGCGGACCCTGCGCGACACCCTGGATGCGACCCTGCTGGTGATCGAACACGATCTCGGTCTGATCTCCTCGGTCTCGGATCGCCTGATCGCGATGGATCAGGGGCACGTGGTGACCGAGGGAGCGCCCGGCGAGGTCCTCGACCATCCCGAGGTCATCGAGTCCTACCTGGGGTCGGGGACCACCGCCCGTGACCGGTCCGGTCCGCTGTCGACCGCCACCGATCCCGTCACCGAGTCCGTCGGTACCGAACAAGGAGGCCGCTGAGCACCATGAGCACCACCGACCGACCCTGGCCGAAGATGGGCCCCGTACAGCGTTGGGGGCCTGCCGTGCTGGTGGTGGTCGGCTTCGTCCTGTTGGGATTCGTGGCGACCACCGGCACGACGACCAGTGCACCGCCGTCCACCACGGCCACGTCGGCCGCTTCGTACGCCGACAACCCGAACCTGCCCATCACCTACGCCGAGGCCAAGAAGAAGGGCACCGCCGCATCGACGAAGTGGGGCAACTGCGACCCCGACACCGGACGCGTCCGGTATCCGTCGGTGTACGCACCGCCGTGCGTCCCGGCATTCACCGGCTCCAACGGCGGCGCGACCAGCCAGGGGGTGAGCGCGAACACCATCAAGGTCGTGCTCTACGCCCCACCCTCCAACGACATCACCAACGCGATCTCGGGGAACCTCGACCCGCCGGCCAAAGTCCGGGAAACCGTGCTGGCCTTCGCGAAGATCTTCGAATCGACGTTCGAGACCTACGGCCGGAAAGTCCAGTTCGTGCCCATGACCGGTAGCGGCATCGGCACCGACGAGACCGCCGCCCGGGCCGACGCGGTGAAGGTCGCGACGCAGATCAAGGCGTTCGCCTCGATCGGCGGCCCCGCCCAGACTCCGGTGTACGCGAACGAACTCGCCTCCCGTCACGTGATGTGCCTGGGCTGTGGACTCTCGCTGCCGAACGCCACCTACACCGCGGACGCGCCGTATCTGTGGGGCAGTCTCCCCACGGCCGAACAGTTCCTCGAGAACGTCGGAATGGTCCTCACCCAGGAACTCAACGACAAGCCTGCGCAGTGGGCCGGCGAAGCGAAGATGCGCAAGGAGAAGCGGGTCTTCGGCGTCGTGCACTACGAGCAGGATCCGCCGGTGTACTCGTCGGTCTCCAATGTCTTCACCACCCAGGGAGACAAGTACGGCTGGAAGGCCAAGGTCAGCGCGACGTACCTGTTGGATCTGTCCAAACTCCCCCAGACTGCGGCCGGGATCATCGCCAAGCTCAAGAACGCCGGTGTCACGACCGTGGTGTTCCTGGGCGACCCGATCATGCCGATCTACCTGACCAAGGCGGCGACCGAGCAGCACTACTACCCCGAATGGATCGTCACCGGCACGGTGCTGACCGACACCAGCGCGCTCGCCCGCAACTACGACCAGCAGCAGTGGGCCCATGCGTTCGGCGTCTCGACGCTGCCGGTTCGGACCACCCAGCAGGACTCCGACCCGTACCGCATCTACCGCTGGTACTACGGCACCATGCCGGCCGCTGCGAAGACTGCGGGTGTCGTCTACCCGAACCTGCTGCAACTCTTCCAGGGGATCCAGATGGCCGGGCCGGATCTGAGCGCCCGGACCTTCGCGGGGGGCATGTTCCGCCTGCCCCCGACCGGGGGTGAACCTTCTGCCCCGCATGTCAGCTACGGCGACCCGAGCATCTTCCGCTTCGCCAAGTCCGATTACGTCTCGGTCGACGATTCGACGCTCATCTGGTGGGATCCGAAGGCGAAGGGCGTCGACGAGCAGGGGACCATGGGTACCGGGATGTACCGCTACGTCGATGACGGCAAGCGCTACATGCCGGGCAAGATGCCCACGTCGCTGCCGCCGTTCTTCGATCCGAAGAACACGGCGACCGTGTTCAACGACGTGCCGCCGGGCCTGCGCACTCCCAACTATCCCCCACCCCCCGACGCGCCGACGGCACACTGAACGGGTTCGTCGACCCCGTGGTGCCGCTCGCCCGGGTCGGTCAACCGTGACCGATGAGGACCGCGGCCGACAAGGTGACGACCACCCCCAGGGCGACGCCCATGAAACGCCAGTCGCGCTCTCTGGCCCAGAGCACCACCAACGCCAGCACCCGAAAGGCCGGGGTGAGCGCCAGGACGAGCACGCCGATCGCCATGACCGTGTCGGCGGTCGATCCCGAGGCACCCAGCGCGAACATCTTCGTTTCATGGGATCGGTGCGACCCCGAAGCGATCTTCATGACCAGGCCGACGGCCATGAGCGCGACCGAGATCGCCAGACCGGCACGCAACAGCCACTGCACGATCCGTTGGATGCGGTGCACCTCGTCGGTGACCTCGGTGGGCAGCGAGAGCGGGTCAACGTCCAAGGTTGACTCCGAACGCCTTGAGCGCCATCTGCACACCCACCAGCACCAGCACCACCACGAGGATGCGGCGCAGCAGGTCGGGGTGCACCTTCGAAGAGGTCGCAGCCCCGACCGTGGCGCCCACGACCACGCCCAGGGCCACCGGCACGGCCGCATACGGCTGGACGTAGCCGCGGGCGAAGTAGACGAAAAGGCTGGCCACGGCGGTGACGCCGATCATGAAGTTCGAGGTCGCCGCGGCCACCTTGATCGGAACACGCATGCCCTCGGTCATCGCCGGCACCTTGATGAACCCGCCGCCGACGCCGAGCATCCCCGACACCGTGCCCGCCAGCAGTGAGACCGCCCCCCCGACCCCGAGTCGCTCGGCCCGGTACGACACGAGCCGACCGGCGTGATCGTCGAAGTAGGCGCCCGCCAACGCCCCGGGCTCTTCCCAGCCGAGGGGCACGCTGTCGACCCCGTCCGGCTCGGTGACGGCTTCGGTGAGCAGCTCGTCGTCGGTCGGTACCCCGTGGCCGTCGCGTCCACGCGCCACCAGGACGGCGGTGACCACCATCAACACCGCGAAGATTCCCGAGAGGACCGATGGTGAGATGAGCACCGCGACCAGCCCACCGATGATCCCACCGATCGTGGTCGCCACCTCCAGGGTCATTCCCAGACGCATGTTGGCGGTGCCCCGACCCACGTAGGCACTGCCCGCCGCGGTGGAGGTCGCCACGACCGCGACCAGCGAGGTGGCGACCGCGAGCCGGATGTCGAAACCGAACGCCAGCACCAGCACCGGCACGATGACCACGCCACCGCCGATGCCGACGACCGCACCGAGCCAACCGGCGAAGACTCCCACGACCGCGAGCTCCACCACGGTCAGCAGGGACATGTCCACAGGGCAACCCTAGAAGGCATCGGGGTGTCGCCCCGTTGTCGACGTGGAAGACTCGCTCGGACGTTCACGACGACGAGGGGAAGAAGATGGCCGATCCGGTCCGGGTGTTCAGCGACGACCCATTGGGTGATCTGGACGCGGTGGCGGTCGCCGCGCGGATCGCCGCAGGGGAGATCAGCCCGCTGGAAGCCGTCGAGGCGGCCATCGCGCGCTGCGACCGGGCCGAACCACACCTCGCGGCGGTCGCCTACGACGCCCGGGACCATGCCCGGAGCACGGCCCGGAACCTGAGACCGATGCCGGAGCAGCCCTTTGCCGGCGTGCCGAGCTTCATCAAGGACAACAACGACGTGGCCGGGATGCCGACCCTGCACGGTTCGGCGGCGCTGACGCCGCACCCGGCGAAGAAGAGCTACGCGTGCGCCGAACAGTTCCTCGCGCAGGGCTACGTGCCGCTCGGCAAGTCCACGATGCCCGAGTTCGGGCTCACGGCCACGACCGAGTTTCCTGACGCGCCGGCGACCCGCAACCCCTGGAACCCCGACCATTCCCCGGGGGCCTCTTCGGGTGGATCGGCCGCACTCGTCGCGTCCGGTGTGGTCCCGCTCGCCCATGGCAACGACGGTGGCGGATCGTTACGGATCCCCGCCGCGGCGTGTGGCCTGGTCGCTCTGAAGGCGACGCGGGCCCGGCTGCTCGACCAGCCGGGCGCTCGCGCCCTGCCGGTGAACCTGGCCGCCGAGGGGGTGTTGACCCGCAGCGTGCGCGACACCGCCCACCACCTGGCGGCGATGGAACGCACCTGGGCGAACAAGCGATTGCGCCCCATCGGGTTGGTCGAGGGGCCGGGCTCGACTCGTCTGCGCATCGGTCTGGCCACTGTGTCCCCGAGTGGGGTCGAGCCGGATCCGGAGACCTTGGCCCAGGTGCGCGCCACCGCGGATCTGGCCGCCTCGCTCGGCCACGAGGTCACCGAGGTCGACCTGCCCATCGAAACGCGCTTCGTGGAGGACTTCACCCTGTACTGGAGCTTCCTCGCCGAGCTGCTCGCCCTGTCCGCGCGTCTCGCCCACCGTGGCCATTACGACGCGGCGAAGCTCAGTCCGTTCACCAGGGGACTGATCGCCCGCTGGCGACGCGACAAGTTGAAGCTGCCCGGGGCGATCCGCTCGTTGCGTTCGGCCGTCGCGATCTACGACGCGATGTTCGTCGACCTCGACGTCGTCCTGAGTCCCACGTTGAACCATCCGGCACCCGAGATCGGCGTTCTCGATCCGGCAGGTGACTTCGACGAGATCTTCGCCCGACTCGTCGACTACGTCGGTTTCACGCCGGTCAACAACGTCTGTGGCGGGCCGGCCATCGCGCTTCCCACGCCGCGGGGAGAACACGGCCTCCCCGGATCGGTGCAACTCGCCGCGGCACGCGGTGACGAGCGCACGTTGTTGGAGGTCGCCTACGAACTCGAAGCAGCCCGGCCGTTTCCGACGCTGGCCGACCTGGGCGACGAGTTGTGAGGTGACCGGCAGGTCCCGCTGAGCCCGAGGTCAGGGCCGACGGCCGCCGAAGCACAGCAGCCGGGTCTGCACGTCGGCATCCGCGGGTGGATCGATCGCGGGCCCGAACATGCCGGACCGGCGCATCCCCTGATCCATGGGCTCCATCTCCGCCAGGGCCCGGGCACACGCCGCTTCGTCGAGGGTCTCGTCCTGACCGGTGGCGCGGGCCAGGTCCCAGGTGTGGAACAGCGTGTCGCCACACAGCAACCCGCCGGCCAACTCGGCAAAGGTCCGCTTCCCGAACGGAGAATCGACTTCCTGCGAAGCGACGGTGTCGTCGGCCAGTCGCATCGATCACGTCCTGTCGGGCCGTCGTCCAGGCTGCAACCAGATCGTCGTTCTCCCCCGGCGTGTCGTGGGCCTGGCCGAGCGTGGACAGCATCCAGTGGTGCGCGCCGATCAGGTGCGTGACCAGGGCGCGGACATCCCATTCCTCACAGGGCGTGGACAGGTCCCATTGCTCCGGACGCACCGCCCGCACGCGGGTGTCGAAACCTTCGGAGATGCGGGTGTACCGGTCCAGTTCGTCGCTCACCCCGTCGACCCTACCGGGGATTGCCGCGACGTTCCGGGCCGAGGACCCGTCCACCCCGACCCCGGGCGGCTCAATTGCCGCTGATCGTGAACTCGTGCCGCGGGTACCAGCTGATCCGCAGCTTCGCCCCCGTGGGCAGCGCAGCGCGCAGCTGGGCGCGCAGCGCGTCCAGACCGGGGGGGCGCGCCGGGCCGCTGAGATCCACTTCGATCGTCCCGTCGGGACGGATGCGGCGGTCGATCACGTCGTAGTCGGGATGATCGGCGCTCCACGTCGACATGATCTGGTCGGTCTTCGCGCTCGCGATCTGGGTCCTGGCGATGTTCGATCCGTTCATCATCAACAGCACGACGACCAGCGCCGCCGCGACCAGCAGACCCACGATCAGCGTCGCGACCCGCTCCTGGCTCACCGAGATCCGCTCGATCGGCGCAGCACCCACCACGACGAAGGTGATCCCACCGGCGACGAGGATCGCGGTGGCGTTGGTGAGAAAGAGCAGCAGCGCCCCGTTGCCCGCAGCCCACTGGCCCTGTTGCCAGCTCAGCCCGACCACCGCGAGTGGCGGAACCAGCGAGATCGCCACCGCCACGCCGGGCAGTGAGTCGGACACGTCCCGGCGGGACAGCGCGAACGCGCCGGCCGCGCCGGCCGCGACGGCGATGGCCAGATCGAGCATCGTCGGCGAGATGCGCGCCACCACCTGGGCGTTGGTGGTGACGTCGACGTCACCGGGTGCCAACGCGCCGACGACGATGCCCGTGGCGATCGCCACGACCACCCCGCTGCCGGCCACGATCGCGGCGCGCCGGAAGCGACCCAGCCAGCCCGTGGCGGCAGCCAGCGCCATCCCCAGCAGTGGGGTCATGAGCGGCGCGATCAACATGGCGCCGATGAGCACGGCGGTCGAGTCGACGACCACCCCGACCGAGGCGATCGACGCCGCGAACGCCATGAGCACCACGAAGCGACCCATCCGCGACGGTGCCTCGTCCCCTTCGAAGAAGACCTTTTCCTGCAGGGTTTTGCGATCCTCGGCCGCATCGGCCCGCCGCTCGAGCAACGCGAGGAACCGCTCCGACCACCCGGACCCGAGCGAGGTGTGGAGCGGGCCGGTCGTTGGCGATCCCCGATCTCGGGGGCGACCGAGAAGATCTGGTAGATGCCGGTCACCAGGAGTGCGACGATGAGCAGCAACGAGGCGAGGGCGAAGATGTTCTTGTCGAAGATGATCAGCGTGGTGCCGAACACCACCAGCGCGACCACCTTGGTGAGCATCCAGGCGGTGATCCTGCGGCGACGGACCATGGTCACCACCGCGTGCACGGCCCAGACGAGCGTGTACCCGCCGATCGCCTGGACGAACGAGTCGAGGGCGTTCACCGGATGGGACACGAGCGCGAACCCGAAGCCCGCGGTGATCCCGATCGAGAGAATGGTGACGAACTTCTTGCGTGCCGGGGTGCGGAGCACGTCGATGGCGGTCGACGCGGCATAGGTGAGCATCGCCAGCCCGGCGAAGATCGCGATCAAGTGGAGCGAGTGGCCGTGCCAGGCCATGAGCACCAAGGCGAGAGCCACGTAGCCCAGTCCGCGGAGTGCCCGCATCGTGAGCAGGTCGCGCAGCGGTACGCCCAGGAGATGGTCGGTCGCGCGCTGATCGTCGGGTGCCACCACGTCACTCGTCGTGCCGGCCAGGTCGTCGCTCACTCGAAGTACTCCCGGGTCTCCTCGGTGCCGTAGAGCAGCCAGAGCACACCCACCGAGATCCCGAGCACGACGAGGCTGGGGATCTGCACGTTCCGCAACGCCACCAGGGCGTACACCGACGACGCGATCTGCAAGGTGGCGATCACGCCGTACAGGGTGCGCACCCTCGGCAGACCCCGGAACAGGCCGTAGGAGGCGACGAGCTCCACGAAGGCGACCGCGAACACCAGACCGCTGCCGACCTGGGCGTCACGGCGTGTGAGCCCGGCGTGGGCGAGATCGCGGGGCGCCGCCGACACGACGACCATCGCACTCCCCAGCAGGACGAGCACCAACCCCTGGACCACCGTGAAGACCACCACGACCACCACCCCCCGTGGTCGGCGCCGGGCCGGGTCCCGCACCGGTTCCTGCACCAGGCCCGGAGGCGTGCCGGTGCCGTCGGCATCGCCTGCAGCCACGCTTCCGGCCCCCGGTTGCACGGCTTCCACCGGGCTCAGTCTAGGCGGCACCGCCTGATGCTCACGGGACCGGTCGCGGCGACCCACGGTCCCCGATCGACCTCTAACCTCTGGACGTGGACGACGATCCCAACCCGTCGGGGACTTCGAGCTTCTCGGGGAATCCCAGTTTTTCAGGGAGACTGACCGATGTTCCGGGCGTGGCCGTCGGCCACTGGTCGGAGCCGGTGGCTCGCACCGGCTGCACGGTGGTCGTCCTTCCCGAAGGAACCGTCGCCTCGGCCGAGGTGCGCGGCGGGGCACCGGCGAGCCGCGAGCTCGCGCTGTGTGACCCGACCCGCACCGTCGGGAACATCGACGCGCTGGTCCTCACCGGTGGCTCTGCGTTCGGGCTTGCCGCGGCCGACGGCGTCATGGGCCATCTCGAAACGGCCGGGAGGGGCTTTCCCACACCGGCGGGCAGGGTGCCGATCGTGCCGGCCCTCGCGCTGTTCGACCTCGATGTCGGTGACGCCACGGTCCGTCCCGATGCGGCGGCCGGACTCGCTGCGGCCCACGCGGCAAGGAGCGACGGCCATGAGATCGGACGTGTCGGCGCGGGCACCGGCTGCACCATCGATCACTGGCCTGATGCCCAACGCACGCGTCCCGGCGGATTGGTCGCGGCCTCGGCACGACTCGGTGAAGCGGTCGTGGCCACACTGATCGCGGTCAACGCCGCCGGTACGGTCGGCGCCGATGCGACCTACGGTCTGGGCGACGCCCCCCACCCGCTGCTCGGCACGAACACCACGATCGGCGTGGTGGTGACGTCCGCGTCGTTGGACAAGGTCGGCTGCCATCTGCTCGCCCAGTCGGCCCACGACGGTCTCGCCCGGGCGATCTTCCCCGCGCACACACGTTTCGACGGCGACGCGTTCGTCGCGTGTGCCACCGGTGGCTCCTCCGATGCACCCGACGGCCAGGCCGATCCGGGCATCGACGAGTTGCGCGCCGCGACCTGTGCGGTGGTCGAGCGGGCGATCCGGACCCTGGTGCCCGCCCAGGGCTGACCCGGCCCACAGTTCACATTCCGGAAACACAGGTGGAACCATGCCGAAACCACCCGGGTGGACACTGCTCGTCGAACCCCCCACTTCGAGGAGGAACGATGAACAGCGGAGATACCGCTTGGATGCTCGTCGCCACGGCCCTGGTGTTGTTCATGACACCCGGCCTGGCATTCTTCTACGGCGGCATGGTCCGGTCGAAGAACGTGCTCGGCATGTTGATGCAGAACTTCTTCGCCATGGGGCTGATCGCCGTGCTCTGGGTGCTGATCGGCTTCAGCCTGGCGTTCGGCAACTTCGGCGACGGCGGGCTGCTCGGCGGCCTGCACTACCTGGGTATGGCCCACGTCGGCGAGAAGACCGCCCTCGGATTGTCGATTCCCTTCATCCTGTTCGCGGCCTTTCAGATGACCTTCGCGGTGATCACCCCGGCACTTATCACCGGTGCCACCGCCGACCGGATGAAGTTCTCGGCCTACGCGATCTTCATCGGCCTCTGGCTGATCCTCGTCTACGCCCCGGTCGCCCACTGGGTGTTCGGCGGCGGTTGGCTGGCGAGCCTCGGGGCACTCGACTTCGCCGGCGGTGCCGTCGTGCACATCAACGCCGGCGCGGCGGCACTGGCCGTGATCCTCGTGCTGGGCAAGCGCAAGGGCTGGCCCAAAGAGCGCATGCACCCGCACTCGTTGCCCCTGACCCTGCTGGGGACGGGCATCCTCTGGTTCGGATGGTTCGGCTTCAACGCCGGCTCCGCACTCGTCGCCGACGGACTGGCCGCTCAGGCCGCGATGAACACGTTCATCGCCACCTCCGCAGCCATGCTCGGCTGGCTGATCTTCGAGCGCATCACCAACGGGCACGCCACCACGCTCGGCGCCGCTTCGGGGGCGGTGGCCGGCCTGGTCGCCATCACCCCGTGCTGTGGATTCGTCGGCACCCTGCCGTCGTTGCTGATCGGGCTTGTCGCCGGTGTCATCTGCGCCAAGGCCATTTCGCTGAAGGAACGGTTCGGCTACGACGACGCTCTCGACGTGGTCGGCGTGCACCTCGTCGGCGGCCTCGTCGGAACGCTGTTGCTGGGACTGTTCGCCGACACGGCGATCAACTCGGCCGGGAGCGACGGGCTGTTCATCGGCGGCGGCGCAGGACTGCTGGGCGACCAGGCGCTTGCCGCCTTCGCCACCATGGCGTTCTCGTTCACGGTGTCCTTCATCATCGCCAAGGTGATCGATCTCGCCATCGGGTTGCGGGTCGACGCCGACACCGAGGCCGAAGGGCTGGACCTCGCCCTGCACGCCGAGACCGCCTACGCCTACGGCGACTTCGGAACTCTGGGACGCAGCGCATGAGGCTCTCGCATCGGAACTGTCCCAGCAACCTCGAGGAGGACGCATCGTGAAGCTCATCACCGCCATCGTCAAGCCTTTCAAGGTCGACGACGTCAAAGCCGCCCTCAAGGCCGCCGGCATGACCGGCATGACCGTCGCCGAAACCCAGGGCTTCGGCCGCCAAGCCGGCCACACCGAGGTGTACCGCGGCGCCGAGTACCAGGTCGACTTCATCCCCAAGGTGCGCATCGACCTGCTCTGCGACGACGACCGGGTCGACGGACTCGTCGACGCGATCGTGGCCTCCGCGGCCACCGGCAAGATCGGCGACGGCAAGATCTGGGTCACCCCCGTGGACCAGATCGTGCGCATCCGCACCGGCGAACGTGACGGTGACGCCTTGTAACGGGAAATCATGACGGGAACCTGGGGGAGAACCGGGCGCATTCGGTCCGGTTCTCCCCCACCCACGCGCCGCACAGTTCACATTTTGGAAACATTCCCGGAACGGTGCCGAAACGATTCCCCGGGACACTGCCCCCTCGACGCCCCCACCTCGAGGAGGACCGATGAACAGCGGCGACACCGCCTGGATGCTCATCGCCACGGCGCTGGTGTTGTTCATGACGCCCGGCCTGGCCTTGTTCTACGGCGGCATGGTCCGGGCGAAGAACGTGCTGGGCATGTTGATGCAGAACTTCTTCGCCATCGGCCTGCTGGCCGTGGTCTGGGCGATCATCGGGTACAGCCTGGCCTTCGGTCGGCTCGGCGACGGCGGACTCCTGGGCGGGTTCTCCAACATCGGGCTGCACGGCGTCGGGGTGTCCCCGGCTGCGGGCATGACGATTCCGCTGGTGCTGTTCTGCGCCTATCAGATGACCTTCGCGGTGATCACCCCGGCGCTGATCACCGGTGCGACCGCCGACCGGATGAAGTTCGCCGCGTACGCGATCTTCATCGGCGTCTGGCTGGTGGTGGTCTACGCGCCGGTCGCCCACTGGCTCTTCGGTGGTGGTTGGTTGGCGAAGGCGGGCGCGTTGGATTTCGCGGGCGGTGTGGTGGTGCACGTCAATGCGGGAGCGGCGGCGCTGGCGTTGATCCTGGTGCTCGGCAAACGCCGGAACTGGCCTGCCGATGCGATGCACCCACACTCGTTGCCCCTGACCCTGCTGGGGACGGGGATCCTGTGGTTCGGTTGGTTCGGGTTCAACGGCGGGTCCGCGCTGGGCGCCAACGGCGTCGCATCGATTGCGCTGATCGACACGTTCCTCGCGGGAGCTGCCGGGATGCTGGGCTGGCTCGTCGTCGAACGCATCAGGGAATCGCACCCGACCACACTGGGCGCCGCTTCGGGGGCGATCGCCGGGTTGGCCGCCGTGACGCCCGGCGCGGGCTATCTGGACCCGATGAGCGCGCTGGTGGTCGGCGTGGCAGCCGGGGTGGTGTGCTTCTTCGCCGTGTCGCTCAAGTTCCGCTTCGGCTACGACGACGCCCTCGACGTGATCGGGGTGCACCTGATCGGCGGCCTGCTCGGCACCCTGGCGGTCGGCCTGTTGGCCCACCGTGCCGTCGCCGGGGTCGGTTCCGACGGCCTGTTCTTCGGCGGGGGCGCGAAGCTGCTCGGCGACCAGGCCCTGGCCTGCGCGGTCGTGTTTGCATTCTCCTTCGCCGTGTCCTACGTCCTGGCCCGCATCCTGGACGCCACGATCGGTCTGCGGGTGTCCAGCGACGACGAACAGGTCGGTCTCGATCAGAGCCTGCACGCCGAGGCGGCCTATGCCTTCGGCGAGTTCGGGTCGCTGGGCCGCAGCGCGTGAGGCCCGCCGCCCGGTACTGTCCAGTCGACGCCGAGGAGGACGCATCGTGAAGCTGATCACCGCCATCGTCAAGCCTTTCAAGGTCGACGACGTCAAAGCCGCCCTCAAGGCCGCCGGCATGACCGGCATGACCGTCGCCGAAACCCAGGGCTTCGGCCGCCAAGCCGGCCACACCGAGGTGTACCGCGGCGCCGAGTACCAGGTCGACTTCATCCCCAAGGTGCGCATCGACCTGCTCTGCGACGACGACCGGGTCGACGGACTCGTCGACGCGATCGTGGCCTCCGCGGCCACCGGCAAGATCGGCGACGGCAAGATCTGGGTCACCCCCGTGGACCAGGCTGTGCGCATCCGCACCGGCGAACGTGACGGTGACGCCTTGTGACACCGGACGTGGCCGATGCGGTCGCGCAATACCGGATCGAACGGACCCGGATCATCGACGATGCGGGCCTCACCCCGATGGACGTGGCGCACGGGCTCAGCGACGCCACCGACACGCTGCTCGGCGAGGTGCACGCCCACGCGCTCGCCTCTACCGGAGTCGATCCGGCCTCGATCGCGGTGGTCGCCCTGGGCGGTTACGGTCGCCGGATCGTCGCTCCGGGAAGCGACCTGGACATCGCCGTCGTCCACGATGGGCGGGCAGACCCCGCGGCCCGGCTCGCCGAGGCGCTCTGGTACCCGGTCTGGGACACCGGGGTCACCGTCGGTCACAGCGTGCGCAGCCTCGACGAGGTCGGGGCGCTGGTCGCCGACGAGGTCGAGTCGGCCACGGCGCTGTTGGATGCCCGCCCGGTCGCGGGTGACGCCGCCGTCGCGACCGCGTTGGTCGAACGGATCCGGAACGCCTGGCAGGACGGCATCGACTCGGCCCTCGGATGGCTCCACGGCGACATCGCGGCCCGCCGCGAACGCTTCGGTGAGGTGGCCTACGCCACCGAGCCGGACCTGAAGAACGGTGGGGGTGGCCTGCGTGACGTCCACGTCGCCCGGTGGATCGATCTGGGTCGACCCGTGCTCACGTCGAGCGATGCGGATGCCCTCGACGAGGCCGCCCGGGTGCTGGACGACGTGCGGGTGACGCTGCACCGCGTGGCCGGTTCCTCCGGGGACGTGTTGCGGCTGGAAGACCAGGACTCGATCGCGCGACTTCTCTCCGACAGCGATGCGGACCTGCTCATGACCCGGATCGCCCAGGCGGCTCGAACCGTGGCGTGGATCCTCGACGAAGCCGTCGCGGCGGCGATCACCGGTGCGCCGAAGCGTGCCCGACGGCGCCTCGCGGTGCCGGTTCCCGCCGTCGAAGCGCCGGACGGTTTCGACCCCGCCGATCCGGCCGCGGTGCTCGAGCTCGCAGCCGAGGCCGTCGCCGGGGACGGCCGCATCGCACGTGACCTGCTGGAGCGCGTCGCCGCCGAGATGCCCGCCCCCGCGGTGCCCTGGTCTTCCCGGTTGCGCGGGGCGTTCGTCGCGCTGCTCGCCGGCGGGCCGGGGATGGTCGACGTGGTCGAATCGCTCGACAACCGGGGCATCTGGGAACGCTTCGTGCCCGAGTGGCCCGCGGTGCACGCCCGTGCCCAGCGCAGCCCCCACCACCGCTTCACCGTCGACCGGCACCTGCTCGAAACCGTCGTGAACGCCGCGGCGTTGGCTGACCGGGTCGAACGGCCCGAATTGTTGGTGATGGGCGCGTTGCTGCACGACCTGGGCAAGGGCCACGGTGGCGACCACACCGAAATCGGCACGACGATCGCCCGGCGGGCCGCGACGCGCATGGGCTTCGACGCCGCCGACACCGACGTGCTCGCCGGACTCGTCGAACATCACCTGCTCCTGTCCGAGGTGGCGACCCGTCGCGATCTGACCGACCCCGCGACCATCGACGCCGTCGCCCGTGCCGTGCAGACCTCGCAGACCCTGGCGCTGCTCGGCGCGCTCAGCGAAGCCGACGGGTTGGCGACGGGGGCGTCGTCGTGGACCGACTGGAAGTCCGGGTTGGTGCACCAGCTGATGGTGCTCACCGCGGCGCGTCTGTCGGGTGAACGACTCACCGATCTGGCGCCGACGTTCCCCTCGGTCGAACAACTCCAACTGCTGCGCGCCGGGGTCACCTCGGTGCACGGCGAGGCCAACGTGCTGACCGTTGCCGCGCCCGACCAACCCGGGTTGTTCTGTCGGGTGACCGGCGCGGTGACCCTGAGTGGGCTGAACGTCATCGGCGCCGGCGCCACGTCGTCGGGCGGGTTCGCACTCGAGGAGTTCCGGGTCGTGCCCGCCTTCGCCTCCCGCCAGCTCGCCCAGGAGGCACGTATCGACTGGCCCAAGGTCGTCGCCACCGTCGAGCGGGCCATGAGCGGCCGTCTCGCCGTTGCCGCCCGGGTCGCCGACCGGGCCTCGACCTACCGGCGCAACGCCCAGGCGGTGGACACCGGGGTGCGCATCAGCTTCGACGACACCAGCGACGAGGTCACCGTCGTCGAGGTCGAAGCGCCCGATTCGGTGGGTCTGCTGTACCGGTTGACCAGGGCATTGAGCGAGATGGACGTCGACGTCCGCGCCGCCCGGGTCGAAACGTTGACCGACCGGGTGGTGGACGTGTTCTCCCTGACCGACGCGACCGGCACGTTGATCACCGATGAGGTGTTCCGCGCGGAACTCGACCGTGCGCTGCGCGATGCGGTCAGCCCGTGAACACGGCGATCGTCGACGCCAGATCGTCAACCGTGTCGACGATGTGGTCGACGCCTTGGGCAGCCAGATCAGCGCGGGTCTGATTGCCCCAGGTCACCCCGCAGGTGCGCGCTCCGGCCCGGCGGCCCATCTCGATGTCGAACCCGGTGTCGCCGATGACCATGGCACGCTCGACGTTCGATCCGGTCCGCGACACGACCTCGTGGACCATCGCCGGGTGCGGCTTGGGATGGGCGACGTCGCCGTCGGTGATGACGGCGGCGAACCGTTCGGCGATCCCGAAACGGGCCAGCATCGGCTCCAGACTGGCCCGCCCCCGGCTGGTGGTGATCGCCTGGGTCACCCCGTCGCGCGCCAGCGCGGCGAGCAGATCGCCCATCCCGGCGAACATCGTCGCCTCGGTCGGGGCGAACACGTCGAACGCGGCGCGGTAGTCGGCCACCAATCGAGCCCGACGTTCCGGCGTCAGCGGGCCGAGCAGCACCTCGAAGGCCTGGGCGAGGGGCAGCCCGATCGAACCGCGGGCCGCCTCGGCGTCGAAGTCGGCCAGACCGTGGCGGGCGAAGGCCGCTTCGAAGGCATGCACGATGACCCCGTGGGTGTCGGCGATCGTGCCGTCGAAATCCCAGATCACGAGTTCCGTGGTGGAGGCCGGTGCAGACGCGATCCGCGGACGGTAGCAGGCGACCGCCGGCGGGCCGGGCCCGGCGATCGCCGACGTCACGGGCGGCGATGCGGATGCAGCAGTATTGCTGCCATGAACTCGGTAGGTACCCCGCTCGGAGCGGTGATCTTCGACATGGACGGGGTGCTGGTCGACTCCGAGGTGATCTCGGCGCTCGTCGAGGTGGACCTCCTCGCTGCCCACGGCGTGTCGATCACCACCACCGAGATCTACGAGCACTTCGTCGGGCTGTCCGAAGCGTCGATGATCGAGGCGTTGCGCACCGGTTGGGAGGCCGATCTGCCCGAGACGTTCTGGACGCAACGCGCCGAGCTGGTCGCCGCGCGCTTCGCCACCGATGGCCGGGCGGTCCCGGGAATCGTGCCGGTGCTGGAGGGCTTGGTCGCCCGGCAGGTCCCGATGGCGGTGGCGTCGTCCAGCACTCCCGACAGCATCGAACGCAAGTTGTCGGTCACCGGACTGGACGGCTACTTCACCGACCACGTCTACTCGGCCGAGTTCGTGGACCACGGCAAGCCTGCGCCGGATCTGTTCCTGCACGCGGCTGCGCAGCTCGGCGTCGATCCGGCCGCCTGTGTGGTGGTCGAGGACGCGCGTCCCGGTGTCCTCGCCGGCGTGGCTGCGGGCATGACGGTGATCGGGTTCACCGCCGCGGGCCACTGCGGGCCGGGTCACGGTCGGGTGCTGCTCGACGCCGGAGCCCACCACCATGCCTCCGATGCCGCCCAACTCGTGCAACTACTGGTCGACTACCCCGATGTCGGACCCTGACCCGTCGCCGCGCTCGAGGGACGTTGCGGCGCGGCGCCGGCCCGGTCGACGCCGGTGACCTCGTAGAGGTCGAAGTAGTCCACTCCGTGGATCGTCGTCGCGGCCACCTTGCGAAAGCGCAGACCGAAGGACTTCCCGATCTGTGCGGCCGTGGTGCCACGCTGGGCGTTGTACAGAGCCACGGCGAAGTAGTCACCTCGCCGAAGGCCCAGGTAGTCGGAGCGAACGCCGCAGGGGACCTGGAGCCCGCTGTACAACCCCGCGACCCGTACCTGGTTGCAGCGGCCTGCTTCGCGGTCGGCGATCACCCGGCCGAGGTGCGAACCTCCTTCGCCCCATCCGAGCAACATGACGTGCTGTGCGGTCGTCTGGCCACCGAGCATCGGATCGACATAGGAGATCTCATAGGGAGCTTGGGAGGCTACGTACGCGCTCATGGCGACGACCACCAGCACCGCCAGCGCCGGGACGAGCCGGAACTCGTGCCGTTTCGCCCACCACGTTCCCAGCGCACCCGCGCACGACGCGACCAGCACCGCCACGCACAACGCCACCACCGGAAGGAGCGGCATTGCGTACCGGTCGTAGTGACGGCCGTAGAACATGATCGACACCGCGTACGGCACCGCCGCCACGACCACGATCCACGGCTGTTCGGGTAGACGGGCCAACCAGGTCCGACGTCCGGTCAGCCTTGCGAACAACGTCACCAGACCGGTGACGACCACCGCGCAGGCGCCGACGAGCAACCAGGGGGAGAGCCGGAACACGAACGTGACCGGATAGAACGCAACGCCGGGGTCCTGGACGATGTGGCCGAGAAAGAACTGGGTGGATGGCGCCTGACTCCCCGAAAGCGATTGCCACAGGTAGTGGAGCGACTTGGCCGGCTGGAACCACAGTGCCGGCCACAGCACGAAGGCCACGACGCCGGCTCCGACCAACCACGACAAGCCGATCCCCAGGTACAGGCGGGCCACGCTCCAGCGTTCGTCGGCTCGGGTACCCGCCACCCGCAACAGGCCGTACCAACCGAGCACCAGCGCGACGCCGGGTATGACGAAGGCCAACCCGTTCATCTTGGTCAACACCGCCAAGGCCCCCGCGACCGAGGAGACACCCACCATGACCGGATCGATTCCCCTTCGTCGCCAGCGCGCTCCCCAGCCCGGGGCCCCCTCCACCGTCGGCTTGCACGCCGCCACCATGGCCAGGACCGACAGGAATCCGAACGTCGTCACCATCGCGTCGGTGTGCAACACGAACCCATGGCCCACGAACCACGGCTCCACGGCGAGCAACACGCCGAACGTGAACGCGGCAAAGCGCCCCACCACCCTGGTCGCCACCCAGGTCGAGACCACCACACCCAGGGACACGAACAGCGCCACCATCGCCCTGCTCCAGCGCAGCAGCGCGGCTGAATCGTCCGGCTGCGCGGTGATCGGACCGTTCAGGCCGAGCCGGTGACCGATGCGGGTGCCGATGCGTCCCGCGGTACCCGCCCACAGCGTCGTCACCCCCGGCATCGTGAAGCCCGCGCCCCACGGGTGCGGGTCGGTCACGTTCTTGCGCTCGACGGAATGGGTGAACAGCTCCGAGCGCGTCAGCCATCTCGGTTCATCGCTCGTGATGTCCACCGGACCCGGCATCCACAGTCGCAGGCCCACGGCCAACAACAACAGCCCCACGTAGGGCACGACCCATCGCAAAGACCGGTTGCCCTCACGCCCCGTCACGACTCAGCCTGTCGACACTCGGCGCTGACACGACGACGCGTGCGTGGACCTTCGTGCGTGCACGGGGTTGCAGCGATTGGGAACGTCACCCCCATCGACGAGCGCGCCACCGGGCTACTCGTCGATCAATTCACCATTGTTGTACGCGTCGTACGCGGCCAGATCCAGGAATCCGTGTCCGGAGTAGTTGAACAGGATCACCCGTTCCTCGCCGGTCTCCTTGGCGGCCAGCGCTTCGTCGATCGCACCCCGGATCGCATGCGCGGTCTCCGGGGCGGCGACCTTGCCTTCGGTACGGGCGAACAGCACCGCCGCGTCGAAGACCTTGGTCTGAGGAGTGGCAACGGCTTCGACGCGGCCGGATTTGACCAGCGCGGAAACGATCGGCCCGGCGCCGTGATAGCGCAGCCCACCGGCATGGATCGGTGGGGGCATGAAGGTGGCCCCCAGCGAGTGCATGGGCAGCAGCGGGGTGAGCCCGGCCGAGTCACCGAAGTCGTAGCCGAAGGTGCCCTGGGTGAGGGTGGGGCACGACGTGGGTTCCATGGCCAGCATCCGGACCTGTTCGTCTTCCATGAACGGGAGCGCGATCCCCGCGAAGTTCGACCCACCGCCGTGGGAGGACAGCACCACATCCGGACGGGTCTCCCCGGCCATCGCCAACTGTTCCTTGGCCTCCAGGCCGATCACGGTCTGGTGCAGCAGGACGTGGTTGAGGACCGAACCCAGCGAGTAGTGGGTGTCGGCGCGACTTGCGGCATCCGCGACCGCATCGGAGATCGCCATGCCCAGCGACCCGGGACTGGACGGGTCGTCCACCGGCGAGGGCACGCACTCCGCGCCCCAGGTCTCCATGAGAATGCGGCGGTAGGGCTTCGACTCGAAGCTGGTGCGGACCATGTACACCTTGCACTCGATGCCGTACTGCGCAGTGGCGAACGCCAACGACGAACCCCACTGGCCGGCCCCGGTCTCCGTCGCGATCCTCGTGATCCCCTCGGACTTGTTGTAGAAGGCCTGGGCCACCGCGGTGTTGGGTTTGTGCGACCCGGCCGGCGAGACCGACTCGTCCTTGTAGTAGATGCGGGCCGGGGTGCCCAGTTCGGCCTCGAGCCGGACCGCCCGCACGAGCGGGGTGGGACGCCACAGCGCCAGGATGTCGAGCACCTCGCCGGGTATGTCGATCCACGGCGCGGGGGACATCTCCTGTTCGATGAGCGCCATCGGGAACAGCGGCGCCAGGTCCTCGGGCCCGGCCGGTTCTCGGGTGCCCGGGTGCAATGGTGGCTGCAACCCTTCGGGCAGACGTGGCAACGCGTTGTACCACGCTTCTGGGATCTGATCGGACCGGAGATCGAAACGCATGGCGCGGCATCGTAGGCGCTCAGCGGGCGCGGGGAGGCCGAAACCTCCTCGCTGGTGCCGAGGTCGACCCGCCAGGCGTCAGTGCGCCTTCAACCGGTGAGGTGACGACGGTGCAGTGCCCGCATCTCGGACTCCAATGCGGGCGCCGGACCTCGGGTCACGATTCCGGGGACCACCGCCCGGATCGGCAGCGCGGCGATCGGGCCCGGTGCGATCTCCAAGTCGGCGCGCCACTTGGCGAGCTGCATCGCCGAAGCGGCGTACACGACCGTGCCCAGACCGACCCAGCCGTGCGCGGCGGCGCACATCGGGCAGTGCTCACCGGACGTGTACACCGTGGCCTGCGCCCGCTGCTGCCCGCTCAGGTTCGCCGCGGCCCAACGGGCCAGTACGAGCTCCGGGTGCGCCGTCGGGTCACCCTCGCCGGTGCGGTTGCGCTCTTCACGGATCACCGAACCGCCGGCGTCGACCACCAGTGAGCCGAACGGCTCGTCGCCGGCGTCCAGGGCCTCACGCGCCAACTCGATGCAGCGACGCAGATGCACGAGATCGTCATCGGACATCGCGAAAGTCACCGGGCCAGCGTAGGTCGCGTCTCCCGGCCGGGACGGGGGCCCTCCCGGACTCCGGACCGTTCACGAAGATCGGGTAGCTTGGTCGCCGACCTGTGGGTCGAACCCGGGTCGACCCGATCCACTGGAGAATGCGCACCCGATGAAGGTCACTTCGACCGGTCACGCCGGCCTGTATCTGGAAACCGCGGGGGGCACGATCCTTTGCGATCCCCTGCTGTATCCGACATTCTTCGCGTCGTGGTTCGTGTTTCCCGACAACTCGGGCCTTCCGTGGGAGCAACTGGGCGACTGCGACTACCTGTACGTATCGCACCTCCACCACGACCATTTCGACGCCGAGAATCTCGTCCGACACGTCAACAAGTCGGCAACGGTGCTGCTTCCCGACTTCGAGGTGACTGCGCTCGAGGACGCCCTGCGCGCCTTGGGATTCCACCGCTTCGAGCGCCTCCCGAACGACACCCCGGTCGAGTTGGACGGCATGCGCGTCCAGATCACCGCGGTGAACTCCCCGAACGACGGGGCGCTGGGCGATTCGGCCCTGTCGGTCGACGACGGCACGGCGATGCTGTTGAACCAGAACGACGCGCGGCCATCGGGCCACGACGCGCTCTACGCGTTCGCCGGCGATGCCGGCTACGACGCCCACTGCCTGCAGTTCTCGGGGGCGGTGTGGTATCCGATGGTCTACGACTTCCCGGCCAAGACCATGCACAAGGCCAAGGTCGAGAAGCGGGAGAACGGGATGGCCCGCGCGCTGCGCTATGTCGAGGGACTTTCCCCGTCGTTCGTGTTTCCCACGTCTGGCCCGCCGTGCTTTCTCGATGCGGCGCTCTTCGAGTACAACGATTTCGATCGGGACCCGGCCAACGTGTTCCCCGATGCGACCGTGTTCTGCGACTACCTCGCCGAACACGGCTACGACAAGGCCCGGTTGCTCATCCCGGGCAGCACCGCGGACGTCCACGCCGCCGACGTCGCCTCGGGTAGGCCGGAGGCGACCTGCACCGTGAGCCACCCGATACCCCAGGCCGAGGTCGACGCGATCTTCACCGACAAGCGGACGTACCTTCAGGCATACGCGGAACGTCAGGCCGGGCGGATCGCCCGGGAGAAGGCCACCTGGGCCGACCCCGACGTCGACGTCTTCGCCGAGCTGAGGACATGGTTCGAGCCGTTGCTCGAGTTGTCGACGAAGTTCGTCGTGGGGATCGGCTATCCGGTCGAGTTCACGATCACCGGCGACCCTGATGCCCCCGACGGCGACCCGCGCCGCGACGACGAATCCGTGGTCATCGACCTGCCCGCCCGCCGGGTCCGCCGCCCGGCCGAGGGCGAGAAGTGTCGGTACCGCATTCAGGGTCGCCCGACCCATCGTCGAGCGCCTCATCGCCAACCACGAGGTCGACTGGGAGAACACGCTGTTCCTCTCGATGCGTTTCGACGCCCATCGAGCAGGGCCCTACAACGAGTACCTGTACGCGTTCTTCAAGTGTCTGTCCGCCGAGCGGCTCGAGTACGCCGAAGGGTGGTACGCGGAACAGGATCACGATGATGCCGAGACCGTGATCGACGGGTGGGCGGTGCAACGTCGTTGCCCCCACCTCAAGGCCGAGCTGGCTCATTTCGGGGTGGTGGACGACGCGACTCTCACCTGTCAGATGCACGGCTGGCAGTGGGACCTGACCACCGGAAGGTGTCTCACCTCGCGGGGTCACGAACTGCGCTGCCGGTCGATCGGCGACGACGCGACCGACGAGACGGGAGGCTCGGAGACGCCGGTGCAGATCACAACCGGAGGCACGTGAACCCGACTGCACTCTGGGCCATCCCGGTCTCCAACCTCGCGGGCGTCGCCCGGCACGTGCTCGACGCGGGCGGCAATGGGCTTCCCGGTTGGGATCTCGTGGTGCTCTGTGCCCCCGGTCCGCTCGCGGAGGCGGCGCGAGCACGCGGTATCGAGGTTTTCACCGGTCCTTTCGGCCGGGAGTCCGGACGCGTGCCGTCGGTGTCGACGCTGCGCCGGGCGATTCGGGAGATCCGACCCGAGGTCGTCCACACCCATCTCGCCTACGCCGATGTGGTCGCGGCCATCGTCGGACCCGGTCGGGGCGCACGCCTGATCGCGACCGAACACGGCATCGCGACCATCGACGTCGTCCACCACGGATCCCAGGTCATGTCCCAGGTGATGGCCGCAGTGCACCGCGCGCGGCCAGTACCGGGTCGACGGGATGATCGCCGTCTCCCGTGCCACGCTCGAGGCGGTGCGGACCAAGTGGCATCCACGGGCGTCGATGCCCTCCGAGGTCATCCCCAACGGCATGGACCGTTTGCCGGATCCCGACCGTCCGGCGGCACCGGGGCTGCGGATCGGTGCGGTGTGCCGCCTTGCCCCCGAGAAGGATCTCGGTGCGCTGATCGACGCGTTCGCCATCATCGTGAAAGCCCATCCCGAAGCCCGCCTGACCCTCGCCGGGGAAGGGGTCTCCAAGGAGTTCCTGATGGCCCGGACCCGACAGTTGGGCCTCGACGATGTCGTGGACTTTCCGGGCTATGTTCCCGCACCGGACATGCTCGAACGCCTCGACGTGGTGGCCATGCCCTCGGTCTTCGAGAACTGCAGCTACACGCTGCTCGAAGCCCTTGCGTCCGAGTGCGGCGTGGTGGCGACCGCGGTCGGTGGCAACCCCGAGTTGCTCCCACCCGACTCCCTCGTGGAGCGGGGAGACATCGAAGGACTCGCCGAGGTGATCGTCCGCCAGGGCCTGCACCCCGAGACCCGACCGCATCTCGCCGACGACTGGCCGACGGTCGCGGACATGTGCGACCGGATCGTCGCCTTCTACGAGCGGGTGGCCGGCTGAACCGACCAGTCCGGCAACCGTCCGGACGGGCATACACTGGAGGAACAACAACTCGACCGCAGCGTCGACGGACCGAGTCCGACGCACGCGACAACCGGTCCGACGACAGCGAGGAGACCTCCATGTCGAACACCGTGATCTCGTGTCCCGCGTGCGGCACGCGCAATCGGGTGGCCGACGATGCATCCGGTCGTCCCCGATGCGCAGCGTGCCACACCGATCTTCCCTGGGTGGCGAACGTCGACGCCGGCGAGTTCGATCACGTGATCGACTCCTCGGCCCTTGCGGTCCTGGTCGATTTGTGGGCCCCGTGGTGCGGACCATGCCGCACGGTGACCCCGATCCTCGAACAGCTCGCTGTCGATCTGGCCGGATCGGTGCGGGTCGTCAAGGTGAACGTCGACGAAGCCCCGGCGGTCTCGGCCCGACTCGGGGTCCAGGGCATCCCGACGATGGTGCTCTTCGACAACGGTTCCGAGGTTGCTCGACAGGTGGGCGCGATGGGTGCCCAAGCCATACGACAGTGGGTGGATGCGAACGTCCCATCGGCCAGAGCACGGACCTGAACGAGCCGGCCACGATCATCGAGGGGTTCGCCGTTGTCGGCTGCCCGCTCACCCCGGTGGGTCTACCCCGGTTGGTCGACCGTGAAGGAGGTCGCTACTCGACGCAGGGTACGACCACAACCGGCGCAGTGGCGTGCTGGGCAACCTGACGACTGGTCGAACCGAGCAGGAACCCTTTGGCCTTGCGTTGCCCGCGACTGGCGAGCACGAACAACGAAGCGTCGGCGTCGTGGGCCAGCAGCGCTTTCGCCGGACTGCCGTACACGACGTCCCGCTCGACCGTGAGCCCGTCGAGCGACGGGTCCTCGGCGACCTTCGCGACCAACTCGGCTGCCCGCTCGTGAAGAATCTCGAGTGACTGAGGCGCCACCCCCCTCTCGGCCGCGCGTTCCGGCCAGGCATGGACGATGCGGAGCGCCACACCGGCCGCGGACGCTTCCGAAGCAGCCCACCGCAGCGCACGCATCGAGCATTCCGAACCATCGACTCCGACCACCACGTCGCCGCCCGTTGCCACGGTCCTCGCACCGTGAATGACCACCACCGGACATGGAGAAAGCTCGAGCACCCACTGGCTGACCGAGCCGAGCAACAGACCCTCGAAACCACCGGAACCTCGCGCGCCGACCACGATCAGGTCATCGGGATCCGTCGCCTCGACGAGCGCTTCGGGGGCGGGGGCCTTGGGTGTCTGCTTCACGATGTCACCATTGACACCGGCCGCCTCGACCGCTTCATCGAGCACGCGCACGGCATCCTCGTCGCCGAAGTCCGAGGGAACATCTTCGGGGGAGACGCGGTGGCCTTGGTAGTACGAATTCCAAGCAAGGATCGCCACGACCTCACCCCCGTGCCGCGCAGCCCGATCGGCCGCCCAACGCAACGCCACCGTTCCGTTCTCGGAGCCGTCGACTCCGACGATGATCCTGGTCATGGGGACTCCTCATTCGGTCGGTGCCGTCGGAGACGGTGTGGGGCCACCCGCACACCGGGCACAAAGGCACACTAGGGCACACGAAAATCTGGTGGCGGGGACCGGCCGACAACGAATCGGCCTCAAGCTACGATGCAGCCACGCGTGACGCGATGTGTTCGCAACCGACGAACGCCAGACGGAGGAATACCAGACCATGACTGACGACGACGTGGACCCGACAGTCAATGTGAATCCGCATGGGTTCCTCAGCTACCCCACCAATCATGTCTACGGCTTCGTCGTCGACCCTACGGTCAACGTGCCGTTGATCATCAGCGACCTGATGACCCAGGACGTGGGCACCGAGGCCATCAGTATCTACTGGGGGAAGACAGGCGTCGAGGAACTCTCGCCGTCGGGCAGCAAGTACGGGGTCACCGCGCGCATCCGACGGTTTTTCCAATTGATCGGTTACGAGGGCGAACATCTGAATCAGGTGGAGCGCGAGCTCGGCGAAGGCAACGCGTTGGTCGGTGTCTCGGTCGACGACGAAACCAAACGGGCGGTGGCCACCGTGTTCCACCAGCACGGCGGCCATGCCGTCCGCCACTACGCCCGGTGGATCATCGAGGACATGTAGAGGCGCGTCACCTCGACCACCGGGACGGACGGCGGGTTCCACCGGTCGGGGTGAGAACCTGCGAACGCTGAACGGGCAGTGACGCTGACCCGACGTCGTCCGATTCGGGGTCGCTGAAACTCTCGGACATCGTCACGCATGCCGATTATCCGGGGCATCCGCACGAACGCGCGTTGACATTCCGCCGCGCACACGGCAGGATGGTCAGTGATGAAGTCCGCGACCACCCTGCTGCTTCTCGTGTAGGCGAACACCGCCATATCGGTGTTCGCCGAAGCTCCTGCGCCTGCGAAGTCGGGCCGGGAGCTTCTTGCGTTTTCCGGTGCGGTCGTGTCCTTCCTCATCCACCGACCACCTCGACATCCGACCATCGACACAGAACCGAGTGTTCCGAAATGTCTCCGAAACCAGCGCAGCCCCGCACGATGCCCTACGAGAAGTACCGCCCGTACGTGCCGCTCGAGCTGCCGGACCGGACGTGGCCCGACAAGCGCCAGGATCACGCGCCCATCTGGTGCGCGGTCGACCTGCGCGACGGCAACCAGGCACTCATCGACCCGATGGGCCCCGACCGCAAGCTCCGGATGTTCAATCTGTTGGTTTCGATGGGTTACACCGAGATCGAGGTGGGGTTCCCGTCGGCCAGCCAGACCGACTTCGACTTCGTGCGCCAGCTCATCGAAGAGGACCTGGTTCCCGAGAACGTCACGATCCAGGTGCTGACCCAGTGTCGCGAGGACCTGATCGCCCGCACCTACGAGGCGATCGCCGGCGCACACCATGCGATCGTGCACTTCTACAACTCCACCTCGACCTTGCAACGCAAGGTCGTGTTCGGGCTCGACAAGGCCGGGATCACCGAGATCGCGGTGAATGCCGCCAAGCTGTGCCGCAAGCTCGAGGAGACCATCCCCGAGACGGCGGTGCGCTACGAGTACTCACCCGAGTCCTACACCGGCACCGAGGTCGAGTACGCGGTGGAGATCTGCGACGCGGTGGCCGAGGTGATCGAACCCACCCCGGCGCGCAAGTTGACCATGAACCTGCCCGCCACCGTGGAGATGTACACGCCGAACCTGTACGCCGACACGATCGAGTGGTTCCTGCGCCACGTGCGCAACCGTGAGGCGATCACCCTGTCGCTGCACCCCCACAACGACCGTGGCTGCGCGGTCGCCGCAGCCGAGTTGGGCGTGCTCGCGGGCGCCGACCGGGTCGAGGGATGCCTGTTCGGCAATGGCGAGCGCACCGGCAACGTCGACCTGGTGACCCTGGCGCTGAACCTGTTCAGCCAGGGCATCGACCCGGGCGTGGACATCTCCGACATCGACGCGGTCCGCCGCACCGTGGAGTACTGCAACCGGCTGCCCGTGCACGAACGGCACCCGTACGGTGGCGACCTGGTCTACACGGCGTTCTCGGGATCGCATCAGGACGCCATCAAGAAGGGGTTCGCCGCCCTGTATGCCGAGGCCGAGGCGGCCGGCACGGCCGCGACTACGACGTACTGGGAGGTGCCGTACCTGCCGATCGACCCGGCGCACGTCGGACGCGACTACCAGGCCGTGATCCGCGTGAACAGCCAGTCGGGCAAAGGCGGCGTCGCCTACATCATGGAGACCGAACACGGCTTCTCGTTGCCGCGCCGCATGCAGATCGAGTTCTCCAAGACGATCCAGACGATCGCCGAGGACACCGGCGTGGAGATCTCCCCGGCCGCGCTGTGGGAGAAGTTCAACGAGATCTACCTGCCCCCCGATCCGTCGCTCGTGCTGCGCAGCCACGAGACCACCAACGCCGACGACGTCACCTCGATCACCGCGCACCTGCTGATCGACGGCGAGCCGACAACGGTCACCGGCGAGGGGAACGGCCCGATCGCCGCGTTCGTCGACGCGCTCGCGACCGGCGCCGGTCTGCAGATCGACGTCGTGGACTACTCCGAACACGCCATGGGTACCGGCTCGGACGCCACCGCGGTCGCCTACGTGGAGACCGAGGACACCGACGGCATCACCCGCTGGGGTCTGGGGGTCAACCCGAACATCTCCACCGCGTCGCTCCAGGCCGTACTGAGCGCCGCGGAACGTTCCCGTCGCGCCACCTGAGGGTCGGGGGCCGAGCCTGGGCTACGGTGCGCGGCCGTGCAACGGGTCGTGATCCTCGGTCGGGGGGCCGCGGGCAAGACGACCCTGGCGCACGACCTCGCCGAACGCACCGGTCTGCCCGTCGTCGAGCTGGACACCGAGTTCTGGGATGCCGACCGCGAGCCGACGGCACCCGAGGAATGGACCGCAATCCAACAACGCCTCGCCGCGGGCGACGCGTGGATCATGGACGGTGACCTCGGTCCCTACGACGCGCCGGGGGCCCGGCTGGAGCGCGCCGACACCGTGATCATCCTCGATCTCTCGCTTCTCCGGTGTGCCCGCCGGGCACGGCGTCGCGGCTCGGAGGGCCGCGACTTCTGGTGGTGGGTGCTCACCTGGCGGCTGCGTTGGCGCGGCCGGGCCGTGGCGCTCGCGACGGTGCTCGCTCCCGATGCGGAGCTCGTCACCCTGCATTCGCCCGGCCAGGTCGAGCGCTACCTCGCCACGGTCGCTCAGACCTGACGGCGGCGCCGCCTGTTGGTGCCGTAGATACCCCAGATCAACAGCGCCGAGCAGATGGCGCCCATGATGAACCCGGGCGCATAGTTCTCACCGAAGAGCAACCGTCCGACCACGCCGCCGATCAACACGCCCCCGAGCCCGCACAGGATCGTCGCCAGGCACCCCATCGGCTGGCGCCCGGGCACCAGCAACCGGCCGACCGCGCCGAGGATCAGACCTTCGAAGGCAAGGGCGATCGCATAGGCCAACAGGGACACGACACCACCTCCGTGGGCAGGGATCTCGTCGCGTCACCGACGCTACCGGGGCACGGTCTCATCGGGTGCGGCGAATCGGACGTTTGGAATCGGACCAGTTCGGGTATCGGGCCGGGGCAGAGCAAACGCTCCTCTGCGACCGCACCCGACGAGGAGGGCCGTCCATGGCCACAGCACCGCACCACCCCAGCACCCTTCACCCCGGCGGCCCCACGCGCCGCGCCTCCCGATGCGCACGGTTCGTCATCGCCGTCACCGTCTGTTGCACGCTGGTGGCCGGCGTGCTGGTCACCACGACCCGACCGGCCGATGCCGATGCGGGCTTCGGCGTGGGCCTGCCCGACATCGCCACCGACGGGTTCACCCACCCGTGGCTCGGTGGGTACGTCACCAACGCCGGCGTCGCCTACTGCATCCAGACCGCCCGGGGCTATCCACGCGCGCAGGGCAACGAACCCGCCGGCGACCTCCCCGCGGCGAGGGGCGTGCCCGAGCGCTCACGCGAGGCGCTGGCCTACGCCCTGTGGGCGTACGCGCACACCGACGACCCGACCACGGCCGCGGGCCTCGCCGTGGTGGTCCACGGCCTTTCGGGTGACCAACGGGCGTCGCTGGACGTGCCCACGATCGCGGTGTCCGATCCGCACGTGTACGCGGCCGCGGTCAGGATCTTCGAGATCTCCCGCGACCGGTTGTTCTGGGTGTCCGATCCGGCGGTGAATCCCTGGCACGTCACGACGACCCTGACCCACACCGGGGATCTGGACTGGGAGGCGGTCACGACCGTCACGACGTCGAACGGACAACCCATCGTGGGCGGGTCGGTGGACCTGACCCCCTTGAACGTGACCGATCGTTCGGCACAGCCCCGCACGATGGTGACCGACGCGTCCGGACAGATCCACACGACCTGGACCCAGGTGGACCGCTTCGCGCCGATCTCGCTGCGTGCCGTCATCGACGCCCCCGGCTCCTACCGCGTCTGGAAGGGCCCGGACTACCCGGGCGGCACGATCCCGCAACAGATCGTCACCCCGACTGGCACCCGGTATCAGGCCGAGGCGAGTGCGGAGCTGCCCACCGGCGCCGTCCAGGTGCGCAAGTCCACCGCCAATCCGGCGTACCAGTCCGCCGAGGGAGTGACCTTCTCGGTCACCGCCGTGGGCGAAACCGTCCCGCTCGGCACGTTGCGCGGTCGGTCCGGATGGCACGAGCAACAAGCTCGCCCTGCCCGTCGGGAGCTATGTGATCACCGAGGTCTCGGCCCCACCCGGCATCGTCGTCGACCCGACCCCACATCCGGTGACGGTCGCCGCCGGGGAGACCGCGTCGGTGACGCTGCGCGATCCGGTGCGCAAGTCGGCCGCATTGTCGCTGGTCAAGGTCGATGCCGACACCCGGGAGCCGGTGGCCGGGGCGATCCTCATGGTGCGCCGCGACGACGATCACGACGGAACCTTCGAGACGACCGTCGCCACCGTCACCAGCGCCGCGCATCCGGTGACGATCGACGGACTCGCCGCGGGCGACTACGAGGTCACCGAGACCGCGCCACCGCCGGGGTATCTGCCCCCAGACTCCCCCTCCCAGCGCGTCTCGCTCGCCTGGAACCAGACGAAAGAGCTGACCTTTGCCGACGTGCGCCGTCCACCGACGGACGACGACCTCGACGACCGTCCCCCCGACGTCAACGGTGCCGCCGACCACCACGTCGACCACCACTCCACCGCCGTCCACGACCGTTCCGCCTCCCCCGACCACCACGGTCCCGCCGTCGAGCACGACGCCACCTCCGCCCCCGCCGGTTCACGGTCAAGGCGGCACGCCCTCGGGGCCGAGCCTTCCCAGGACCGGCGCCGCGCTGGGTTATCTCACCGTTGCCGCGGGCCTGCTCTGCCTGGGGGGAGCGGCTCTGCTGGCCGAAGGTGAACGCCGACGTCGTCGCGAGATCTGAACCTGGAATACGCTGGTCGCCCATGCGGGCGGCCAGCACCCCCGGGGCGCAACCATGACCATGACCGACGGGCCGCGGTGCGCGGTGCGTCACGACGATCTTCGCTGCGAGAACGTCACCACCGGAGCACTGCCGATCTGTGGATCGTGTCTCACCGAACTGCTCGAGGAGGCCGATCCACGTCGGCGACGCGCACTTGCCGTCGTCGAACAGCTCCCTGCCGGTGTGGTCCAGCGACTTGTCGATGACCCCGATCCCCAGGTCCGCGCCCAGGTCGCCACCCGGGGTGACCTGGACGCCGGAACGATCGCCCGTCTCGCCGATCCGGACCGGGAACCGGCGCCCGAGGTGTGGCGGGCACTGGCGACGACCCCGGCGGGCGCCGAGCACGCCTGGGAGTTGTGCAGCACGAACGACCCGCTGACCCTGGCCATCGTCGCGTCCAATCCTGCCGTCGGCGCGGAGGTGCTCGAGCGGCTCGTCGACAACCCTGATCCCGATGTCGCCCACGCCGCGGCCGCGGCCCGTGCGGGACGCCCGCCCGATGCCCGGATCGCCGCGGAGATCGCCGACGCGCGGGTCACCGAGGCCCGGCCCATCACCCAGGCACCGGGCGAGAAGCCCACACCGGTGGAGGACGCTCCCCCGCCCGAGCTCGGCGAGGACGCGACGGCCACCGCCGAACCCGACCGGCGCCGCATCGTCACGAGGCTGATCGTCGGCGCCATCGCCCTCGTCGTGATCGGTGCGGTGATCGCGCTCGCCATCGGGTTGAGCAGAGGTTCGTCGGATCAGGGGCTCACCGCCAGCGGCGGCCGGGTCACCACGACCGCGGCAGCCACCACCACGGCGCCGACCACGTCGACCACCACCTCGACGACGACCACGTCGACGACCGTCGCCCCGACCACGGCGCCCCCGACCGCCCCACCGTCGACCAATGCTCCTCCCCCGACACCAGGGCAGATCGTGCCACCGGCGACCGGCGCCCAGGAGATCAGCCAGAAGTTCACGATCTCCTCGGGCAGTCAACCCTTCTGCACCAGCGTGAACGTGACGGTCGTGTTCTCGCCGTCACCCGCCCACGTCGTGGTGACCGACGACGCCGGACGCACCATCGGCAACTGGACCGGTCCGTCCGGTCAGACCAAGAAGCTGAGCCTGTGGGGTCCGACCAAGGCACTGAACGTGACCGTGTCCGAGGTGGCCACCGGGATCAACGCGACCGGGAACGCAACCGGCAGCGCCTGTTCGTCCTGAGCTCGGCCCGGCGCCGGTCTCAGAGTCGTCGCCGCAGCAGCGAGTGCACCCGCTCCCAGTGCCGCTCCGACGCGTCCCGGTCGTACCGTTCTCCCGGTGGGGCGAAACCGTGCTGGGCGCCGGTGACCAGATCGAACGTGTAGGGCACGTCGGCTTCGTCCAGCGCGTGACGGACCACGTCGATCTGTTCGGCCGGCGCGGTGGGGTCGCCGTCGACCCAGGACAGGTGCACCTCGGCACGTACCGGGTCGAGTCCCAGATGCGGTGAGTCGGCGTCGTCGCGCACCAGCCATGCCCCGTGGATCGACGCGGCCGCCTTGATCCGTTCGGGGAATGCCCGCGCGGCGACCAGCGCGAGGCCGCCGCTCATGCAGAATCCCACCACACCGACCGCCCCACCCCGGGCCGCGGGGTCCTCATCGGCGGCGGCGAGCAGCGCGGCGACATCGGTGACGATGCCGGCCGGGGTGACCGTGGCCATCAGGTCGCGCCGCGCGTGCATGTCCTCGTCGCTCTGGCCGAACTCCCGGTAGGGCCCGCCCCGGTAGTACAGGTACGGCAGCATCACGTAGTACCCGGCGGTGGCCAGCCGCGAGGCCATGTCCCGGAGCGCGGGGCGGATCCCGGGGGCGTCCATCAGATAGAGCACGACCGGATGTGGCCCGTCGACTTCGGGGTGGAAGACGAAGGTCTCCATTGCGCCGTCTGCGGTCTCTACGGTGAGCTTTTCTTCGATCATGGGTCGATCATCGCACCTCATCGGTCGTTTTGCACCCGACGGCGCGATCATTCTCGTCCAGATTTCTCGATCGTGGCCCCGTTCCGGGAATGCCGCGGCGTCGTGTTCAGCGACTGCCGGCGGCGAGTTCGATCAGACGTCGATGGGCGCGGTGGGCGAGCACCGCGGACAAGGCCGACAACGGCAGTTCGACGACAACGGCCATGGCCAGGGCGACCAGGCGATCGGTCGGGGTGCTCGCCGTGGTCACGTCGAACCAGGCGTCGACCAGGAGCAGGGTCGACGTGGCCGTGGCCGAAAGGGCGATGAGCGGTCGTCGCCGCAGGGCGAGATAGGACGTGCGCGCCAGCGCCGCCAGGAGCACGACGTCGAAGCCGACCCAGGTCAGGGCGTAATGCTGATTCAGACTTCTCGCCGGCAGCGAGAGACCCAGGTAGACGATCCAGGGAACGAGCAGCAGGGCCATCGCCCCGTAGGCGCGGCCGACGGTGCGCGACCAGTGCGGGTCGATCGGCTGGATCGGGTTCCGGTCCTCTCCCGAGGGGGTCTCCACGGTCGTGACTGTAGCGACGGTCCCCTCTGTCCACTGCGGCACCCTGATCCGGGGTGTTCACCCACCGGAGACCGGCGGCAGGATCGACAGTTCGTCGTGGTCACCCAAGCGTCACGGGGTGTTGCGGGGCGACCGTTCACCCAGAACCGGCAGGTACCCAGCAACTCGGCGAACCTTGCGCCGTAGTGTCCGCTGAGCGCGTCGAGCGCGTCGCCGACCGTGGTGGCCGCCACCTCGGTCGCTGCTGCTCCGGCGGCCTGGCGGACCGGTCCGAACAGCAGCACCCGGGCCATGGCCGTTCAGCCCCCGATCATCGACATCGACCGGTCGGGCCGCAGGAATCCGGGGTCGTCGATGCCGTGGCCGGGCAGCTTCGCCCAGACCACCCGGCGGAGCAGTCCACCGATCGTGGCGTCGTCGGCGCCGTTTCGCAGCAGCTCGCGGACCGACGATTCGGTGCGCGAGAACAGACAGTTGCGCAGGGCGCCGTCCGCGGTGAGCCGCAGCCGGTCACAGGTCCCGCAGAAGGGTTGGGTGACGCTGGCGATCACGCCGATCTCTCCGGTGCCGTCGCAGAATCGGTGGCGCTGCGCGGGCGCGGACGTGTCGGCCTCGGCGACGGGTTCGATGGGCCAGCGCCGGTCGATGCGTTCGAGGATCTCGGCGCCGGAGACCACCGAGGACCGTTCCCAGTGCTCCTCGGCATCCAGGGGCATGAACTCGATGAACCGCACGATCCGCCCGGTGCGGCGCGCGAAGGCGGCGAAGTCGACGACTTCGTCGTCGTTCACCCCGGCCATGACCACGACGTTGACCTTGACCGGCGTGAGGCCCGCCTGCTCGGCGGCGTCCATCGCGGCGAGCACCGGGGCGAGCTCGCCGCGGCGGCGGATCGTGGCGAAGCGCTCGGGGTTCAGCGAATCACACGAGATGTTCACCCGGTCGAGCCCGGCGTCGGCGAGCCGGTCCGCCAGGGGTGCCAGGCGGGTGCCGTTGGTGGTGAGCGACAGGTCGTCGAAGCCGACCTCGGCGAGGCGGGCCACGATGTCGACGACTTCGTGGCGCAGGAGCGGTTCGCCGCCGGTGAGCCGTAGCGAGGTGACCCCGAGGTCGTGCGCGACCCGGGCGACGCGGACCAGTCTCGTCGACGCTGAGCAGTTCGGCCTTGGGCAGGAAGCGGGCGCCGCTTGCGGGCAGGCAGTACACACAGCGCAGGTTGCACTGGTCGGTGATCGACAGGCGCAGGTCGGTGTGGACCCGACCGTAGGAGTCGACGAGTGGCCCGTCGGTGGGCATCTCGTCGACGATCGGCCGGGTGGGCTTCGTGCGGATCCGCACCGGCGCCGAGGTGACCCCGCTCATCGGCCCGCTCCGAGTTGGGCCGCGGGGTGGCCGTCGAGCAGCAGCACGCGCACCGGGTCGCCGGCGTGGACCCCGTCGCCGTCTTCGAGCAGGGCCAGCGCGTTCGCGTTCGCCAGCGCGTGGAGCTGATGGGAGCCCTGCCCGCCGGCCGAGCGGACTCGCAGTGCGCCGCGGTCGTCCTGCTCGGCGATCACGCGCAGGGCGTGCAGCTTGCCGTCGGGCCGGCGTGCCAACGTTTCGGCCGCCGTGGCCTGGACGACCGGCAGGGAGCGCTCGTCGCCGCCACCCATCGCGTCGAGCGCGGGGCGGACCAACAGCGTGAAGCTGACCAGGGCCGACACGGGGTTGCCCGGCAGGCACAGCACCGGGACGCCGGACCCGGCGAGCACCGCGAAGCCGAAGGGTTTGCCGGGTTTGATGCGCACCTCCATCCAGTGCAGCGCGCCCGGGGCGAGACGCCCGAGCACCGCTTTGGCATGGTCGGCGACGCCGACGCTCACCCCGCCGGAGGTGAGGATCACGTCGCAGCGCTTCGACGCGTCGAGAAGGCGTGCCTCGAGTCGTCGCGGGTCGTCGCCGACGGCGCCGAGATCGACGGTGTCGTGGCCGCTGTGCCCGGCACGCGGCGAGCAGGGCGTGGCGGTTGGCGTCGTAGATCTGCCCCTTCGCCGGGGTCGCGGGCGGGTCGACGAGTTCGTCGCCGGTGGCGAGCACGCCGATTCGGGGCACGGCCCGGATGGTGACCTCGGTGAGCCCGAGGCTCGCCAGCACCCCGATGTGCGCGGGGCCCAGGCGCGTGGCCGCTTCGAAGACCGTGGTGCCGCGGGCGATGTCGTCGCCGGCCGGGCGGACGAACGCGCCAGGCTCGAGGGCGGTCTCGATGACGACCTGGTCGCCGTCCCGGGAGGTCTGCTCGACCATGCACACCGCGTCGGCGCCCTCGGGCAGCACCCCGCCGGTGGCGATGGCCATCGCCTCACCGGGCCCGATGCCCACGGTCGCGGGCGCCCCGGCGCGCACGTCGCCGACCACGGTGAGCCGGGTCGGGGCGTGCGCGGTGTCGGTGGCCCGCACGGCGTACCCGTCCATCGCCGAATCGGCATGGGGGGGCACGTCCACCGGCGCGGTCACCGGCGCGGCGAGCACCCGTCCGACCGCGTCGTCGATGGGCACGGTGACCGGGTCGAGGGGTCGCAGTGCCCCGAGCAGGCGCCGACGCGCCTCGTCCAGGGTCACCCATTCGCCGGGACGTTCCATCGTCGCCACAGGCTCAGTGCTCGCCGGCGAGCAGCGGTTGATGCGCGGTTGCGCCGGCGACGTCCGGGTCGAACTCGTCGAGGTCGATCAGTTCGTGCGCGCACGTGCCCCATCCTTCGCCGCCGTCCCAGACCTCGTACTTCCAGATCGGCACGGTGGCCTTGAGCGCGTCGATGCACCAACGGGTCGCCGCGAAGGCTTCGGGCCGGTGCGGGGTGGAGGTGGCCACGACCACGGCGATGTCGCCGACGCGGAGTGATCCGATCCGGTGGATCAGCGCGATCCGTCCGATGACCGGCCAGAGCTCGCGGGCCCGATCGGCGACCCGGGCCAGGCGGGGCACGGTCTCGGTCGGGTGGGCCTCGTAGTCGAGGCGGACGATGCCGGTGCGACCCTCGGCGTGATCGCGGACGGTGCCACAGAACACGTCGATGCCGCCACAGTCCGGTGTGGTCACCCACTCGAGGAGCTCGGCGACCGGAATCGCCTGTTCGGTCACCCCCACCCGGGTGGCGGCATCAGCGGACACGCCGCTCAGCCTAGGCGGGGTCCGGGCCGGCGCGAACGGTGACCTCCGTCGGCAGAGCACGCATTCCGCCTCAGTGCACTCCGGTGGCGTGGGGTCAACTCACGACCACATCGACCTGGCCGTGATCGAGGGACGCCACCCGGTTCTGGATGCTGAAGCCCTGACGGGGATCCCGCTCGATGAAGCACCGCCGGTGCGTTCGCCGAAGCACAGATGGCAGCGCTCGCCCATCGTCGAGACACTGCATTCCTGCGGGAGCTCGACCTAGCGGCGATGACCGGACGACCCCGGCGCGACCCGACCGGGACACGATCCAGCGCCGACTGCGACTCCTGATTGAGACGCTCGAACCGGCCGTCCATCGCGCACCGACCGTTGGAACTGGCCGTCCCGTCCTGCTCTACGCCGGTCGGCCCGACTGGCCACTGCTCGCCACCGTCATATCCCGCTGAAATCCGAAGCCCCCCGAATGTCCACACGTCCGCCCACGCTCGACGGTTCGGCTGGCACGCTGGGGACCCATCACCTCACGGCGCTGCAGTCACCCCTTGGCCTCGCCGATCTACTCGCCACGGTCACACCCCGCAGAAGCCCGAACACCAGACGACCTACTGCTCGAACTCACCCACCGTTGCCCACGTCATGGCGTTGTTTCTTGGCGCGCGGAAACCGGCGCAGCAGGCCTACTAAGAGATAGTAGGCGACAAGGCCCTGAACGGGAATAATGATCAGAAAGCGGTAGCTGACGTCTCTGTCTGTAAACCATCGGTAGACAAAATCGATAAGGGGGCTAACGACAAAAAGAAGAGCCACAAGAACTATAGACCCGATCCGCGCGACTCTATTCACCATTGCCAGTACCAGTGGTACCAGTAAATGTACACGCCTGTTTCTTGAGTATAAATAGTATGATGAATGACGACGCGGCCGCTAGACCAGGCGACTTGAAACTGAGTGTAGTTAACCATATAGTGCTGCACATCCGTATACAGTCTGCAATAGTTATATCCAATCACCAGCGCGTAGCGCCACCTATAAATGTACCTCGTTCCATAACGGCTTTGTTCATAGGCACCGGTGCCCCAACCAAATTACCAGGTCTTTCCAAGCCAAGGACCCCAATGTACGCCACCAAGATGATAATAATGCCAACTTCCAAACACGACGGATCGGCCGTCTAGATCGAGACCATTGATGGGGTCTTGGGCGGTGTAGTCGTACTGGTTTGCTGAGCCGCCGGGTACGGGGTCGACGGAGAGGAACCGTCCGGTGGTCGGGTCGTACTGTCTGGCGCCCATCTCCACGATCGGGGCGAGGCCCGAAGCGTGTTCGGTCAGCCTTTGGGCACCGCCCAGCCACTGGTTGTCCATGTTGCCCGGCGAGTTGTCGGGCTTGGTGCCGCCCAGGGCGTTGCCGTACGGGTCATAGGTGGCGGTCGTGCCCTGCTTGACCCCGGACGCGTTCGCGGTTGCGGTCACATCACCATGCACGTTCGTGTACGACCACACCTGCCCTGACGACTGATCGGTGAGGCTCACCCCACCGGGCAGGGAAACCGTCGCAGCAAGCAGGTTGCCGTTCGCGTCCAGTACGGCCGTCGACGCATCGGTGGGGCCGCCGTAGGAATACCGCAGGTTCGCCTCGAGGCTCGAATCACGCTCCACGATCCGACCCGTCGCGTCCCGCACATAGGTCACGCTCGTCGAGCCCTTCGACGTACCGACATGTTGATCGGCCGCGTTGTAGCTGTGAGACTCGCCGTGAATGCTGGTCGTGCCCCCGTGCGCGTTGTACGCCACCGTCCCCACCGACGGATCCGTCGACGACAGCGCCGGGTTCTTGATCCTCGACAGGAAATGTGTTTGCTTCATGGTCCGGACGAGTGGAGCCCATCGGAGATTGGAATTCGCTTCCCAAGAAGAGGTGGCACGTCTGACCTAAAGCTCGCGCATATTCGTCTCTTGTATATGGTTACAATCAATGGAAATCCTATTGTGGCCTGGACTATTACTGTTGCGATATCAATACTTTCCTGAGGCCCCTCATCAATTCCACTCAAGAGGTTCAAGATGAGGGGGAGTACAAGGCCAATGGCGATCCCAAAACTGAGTATAATTGCCAAGGCCGTCGGGGCGTAGTACCAGCCGCGCGCGAGTACGATGTGCCGTTCCTGAGACGTTCTGCTAATGGGTGAGGAAGCTTCATGGCCTGAGTGCAACCCGTAAAGTACCGACCTGAGGCGCGCGTGTTCAAGAAGTAGCCCGCCCGACAACGCGGATGTGTAGCACCACAGGAGCGCAACTATCGGGCCGTTCGCACCCAAGAGTAGGCAGGCCATGGCTGGGAACGCTCCGATTGTGGCAGCTATTCCCAGGGCCGCAGACAGATTTGGTATCTCGCGCGCGCGCATCATCCGGCGTGCTCCATTGTGGCGCTTTTCAGTTCCACATGCATGCACCTCCGGGGCTGGTAGCATAGATAGCACTCCAAGGAGAGTTCGGGGCTTGAGACCAAGGCAGCCACCAATTTAGGACTAAACAGTCATGTGGATGATACTTAATTGAAGTGAGAACACTGAATAGCCGCCAACTCCAAAGGCTAATCGCGACCCAGATCATAAACGCGGCTAGGGCGTCTTCAGGACCTATTCGCTTAGCCATATAGAAGTAAAGGCTTGCTGCACTATGCAAGGTACTTACTATCCAAGTCGCGGTAGAGCCATAGCTCGCTGCCCAATCAGCAAGCCTGTGGGTTTCACTTGCGTCTATGACGAGTTTTAATCGGTAGAGAATTGTATATCTCCAGCCCATAAAAGTGCCGCGTTCATAGAAGTAAACCGGCCTGTAGTACCACATCCCGTTGAGGTCGACATTGTTTACCGGGTCTTGGGCGGTGTAGTCGTACTGGTTTGCTGATCCGCCGGGTACGGGGTCGACGGAGAGGAACCGTCCGGTGGTCGGGTCATACTGTCTGGCACCCATCTCCACGATCGGGGCGAGGCCCGAAGCGTGTTCGGTCATGCGTTGTGGGCCGCCCAGCCACTGGTTGTCCATGTTGCCCGGCGAGTTGTCGGGCTTGGTGCCGCCCAGCACGTTGCCGTACGGGTCATACGTGGCGGTCGTGCCCTGCTTGACCCCGGACGCGTTCGCCGTGGCGGTCACATCACCATGCACGTTCGTGTACGACCACACCTGCCCTGATGACTGATCGGTGAGGATCACTCCACCGGGCAAGGAAACCGTGTTCGCCACCAGGTTGCCGTTCGCGTCCAGCACGGCCGTCGACGCATCGGTGGGGCCGCCGTACGAATACCGCAGGTTCGCCTCGAGGCTCGAATCACGCTCCACGATCCGACCCGTCGCATCCCGCACATAGGTCACGCTCGTCGAGCCCTTGGTCGTACCGACATGTTGATCAGCCGCGTTGTAGCTGTGAGACTCGCCGTGAATGCTGGTCGTGTCCCCGTGCGCGTTGTACGCCACCGTGCCCACCGACGGATCCGTCGACGACAACAACTGATCCCCAGTCCCATAGCAGTAATGGTACGTCGTCGCCGTTCCACCCGTCGGAGTGACCGTCTCCGACGTGCGGTCACTGTTCGCACCCGGATCAGCCAACACCCCCGAACCCGTGCCACACCCCACCGTCGCGCCGAACCCGTAGGAGATCGTCTCCCCCGGCACCACCGCCTGGGTGAGCCGGCCCGCATCATCGTAGGAGTACGAATACGTCGGCGACGACGCTCCATCGACCGTGTCGGTGAGTACCCGACCATCCTGAGCACGCGTCACCGCATCAGAAGTGATCAACCCACCCGGACCGGTCGCAGACACCCCCACCGGGGCCCCGGTCGAATCAGACGTGAGCATCACCTGCGTGCCGTTGCCACCATGCGTCGCATCCGCCGCAGGGTAGGAAACCGACGTCATCTCGCCCGCCGAGTCATACGCGGGCACCGCCACGACCTTGGAATTCCACGACTCCGAAGTGACCAGGCCGGCCGGATCATCGGTGTAGGCCAACGTCCCATTCGAACCAGCCGTCTCGGTCAGATCACCCGCAGTGTCATAGAGACTGAACGTCGTCCGACCCCACACATCCTGGTACCCATCCACCCGGCCGTCCAGATCGACTGTCGAGCGGATCGTGCCCGCAGCCGACGTGGCGTCGGTCTCCAGCCCATCGCCGTTCGCCGCGTAGGTCATGGTGACCGTCGAGCCGTCGCTACGAGTCTGCACCGCTGGGCGACCGCGATCGTCATAGGTTTGGCAGGTCCAGTTCGCGTCGCACCGATGACGGATTCGATGCGACTGCTGCTGGGGCAAGAGATGATGCCGCCGACAACACCACCGACAAGGTCACCGCGGCACGCGGCCGCCACACTTTCGAAAACCGGCGCATCGTTTGTCCTCTCCCGTTCGACGGCCACACCCGACCGCGAATTCGTGGTTGGCGAACCTTTCTATGCCCACCGGCCGGCCGTGTCAAGGGTCTCCCCACGAAAACCCTGATCAGGTGTGGCCCGCCCGGGTGCCGACGCGTCGGTACGCTGCAGGTCGATGGAGCGCACAGCCAAGGTGGTGACCGTGTCCGATTCGGTGTCCGAGGGCACCAAGGAGGACCGCTCCGGTCCGGCATTGGTCGCGGCGCTGGAAGCCGCCGAGTTCGAAGTCACCGAGACCCGGATCGTGGCCGACGGCGTCGAGTCGGTCGCCGAGGCACTGCGGGACCTTGCCGAGGGCTTCGCAGGCCTCATCGTCACCACCGGGGGCACCGGATTCGGCCCGCGTGATCAGACCCCCGAAGCCACCCGTGCCGTCATCGAACGGGAAGCTCCCGGTCTGGCCGAGGCGACCCGGGCGGCGAGCCCGCTCGGGCGCCTGTCCCGGGGTGTGGCCGGCACGGTGGGAGCCTGCCTGATCCTCAATGTGCCCGGATCGACCAACGGTGCCACCGAATCGCTCGCCGCGGTCATCGACGTCCTCCCGCACGCGCTGGCCCTGCTCGCCGGTGAACACCCCCACCGCTGACGGTCATTGCCGGATCGCAAGGTCGAAGCGTCCCGGCTTGCATCGTGGCCGAGCCGGGAGATCGCGCCGCTATCGGATGTGGGAGCCGAGCCTCGGTTCGCCCGGTCGGGGAATCGCTGCTCGCCGGGCACCTCCCGGGTCCGCCCGATCTTCCCCGACCTGCTCTTCGTGCACACGCCGGGAATTCGACCATTTGCGCCCCCCCGAGATCCTGCGCTGCAGTAACATCTCGCAGCATCCCTGACGAGGCCGGCGGCCAGAGTCGTCCTGCATCGTCCATCTCCAAGGAGTCGTCGCATGCTGAACATCCGTCGGGCGATCGTCGTCCCCGTCCTCGTCGCGAGCGTCGCGTCTGCTCGGCGCCTGCAGCTCGAACTCATCGACCGGGACCAAGGCCAGCAGCACCACGGCCGTGAGCGGCTCGACCGCCATGTCCGTGACCACCACTTCCGGCACGGCGAAGCTCAGCGGCTCGTTCTGCGACAAGGTCAAGCAGATCACCGCCCAGAATTACATCGGGTCGCTCTTCGCCGGTACCCAGTCGACCGACCCGGCGGCCAGGCTCAAGGCGTTCAAGAGCGGCTTCGCGGCGATGTCCGACACCATGCACGCGCTGGCCGCCGACGTGCCCGCCGCGCTCAAACCGGACATCGACTACTACGTGAAGGTCGTCGACCAGGCCAACGCCCAGGTCCAGAAGATGACCACGTTCGACCCGACCGCGCTCGAAAACGCGACCAAGCCGTTCAACACGGCCGAATTCCAGAAGCACGAGAACAACCTCAAGGAGTACAGCCAGAAGACCTGCGGCGTCGCCAGCAACTGACCCGCCGAGCATCGCCACGATCGTCATCGGCGACGACCTCGGCGCCGTCGAGCAGCAGCGGGGCGAGGGGACGGTCCGGTCCGGCATTGGTCGCGGCCTTGGAAGCCGCCGAATTCGAAGTCACCGAAACGCGGATCGTGGCCGACGAGGTCGATTCGGTCGCCAATGAGCTGTGGGACCTTGCCGCGGGCTTTGTGGGACTCATCGTCACCACCGGGGGGACCGGATTCGGACCCCGTGATCAGACCCCCGAAGCCACCCGTGCCGTCATCGAACGGGAAGCTCCCGGTCTGGCCGAGGCGACCCGGGCGGCGAGCCCGCTCGGGCGCCTGTCCCGGGGTGTGGCCGGCACGGTGGGAGCCTGCCTGATCCTCAATGTGCCCGGATCGACCAACGGTGCCACCGAATCGCTCGCCGCGGTCATCGGCGTCCTCCCGCACGCGCTGGCCCTGCTCGCCGGCGAACAGCCCCACGGCTGACGGTCTCTTGCCGGATCGCAACGTCGACGTGCCCGAACTCGAATCGTTGCCGAGTCGGGAGATCGCGCCGCTATCGGATGTGGGAGCCGAGCATCGGTTCACCCACTCGGGGGCACGCCCGTCGGATCAGGGATTGAGGGCTGGCGCCAGGGCTGCAACTCCTTGGGCCGTGTCGTACATGTTCGTGTGGAGTGCCGGGGGAGCCTGATACGGCTCTGTTGCCAGCAGGGCGGCGCCGGTCTGGACTTCGTCGGTCGTCGGTTCCCGACCGAAGACGGCCTGGTACTCCTCGGCGACCTGGTGCTGGTGCGCCTGATCGGAGACCCCATTCGGTCCCACCATGAAGGCGGTGGCGAAATCCGCGTACGTCCACCCCTGAGCCGCAAGCGCCTCGTAGAGCGTGTACTCGTTCGCCGTCGGCTCACGTCCGAGGGCGATCTGGTAGATGCCCTCGATGTAGCAGTCGAAGTCGGTGCTCCGCGAACAGTGGGTGTTGGCTGTGGTATGGGCATCGACGAACGTCGACGAGGCGAACAGTGACGCCTCCACGGTGTTCCAGGATGAACCCGGCGAGATCATCTGGGTGAACGTGTCGTGCACTTCGGTGCCTTGAGGCGCACGATCGTAGACCGACTCGATCAGCCCGGTCATCATGTGGTTGATGTAGTAGAGCGGCTCGTCCGCGGTGATCTGATCGCCGAGTGCGCTCAGCGAGGAGCCGGATTCGAGCGCCGCGACGAGGCTGGACTGCTCGGACGCACCGATCTGCTGACCGGTCAGGTCCTGGTAGAGGTTGGCGACCAGGTCGGATGCCGTGGAGGCGTCCGGGTTGAGGACAATGCTTTCGGTCTTGATCCGTCCTGTGGCACTGTCGTAGTACGAGATCTCGATTACTCGACCATTCCCGGCCTGGAGTTCCGGGTGCTGGCTGAACGCGTAGATGCCGAAGCCGCACGGGGCCGTCGATCCCGATCCGGGATTCGTCGGAGTGCACTCGGGCAGTGCCTGGCTAGCAGAAGACTGGGTCCACGGTCCTTCGACGGACGAGGCCGTGTAGAAGGTGATCTGGTTGCCGCAGTCGTAGCCCACGATCCCGCATCCGCCGACCATGGCCAGGTACTGGTTCAGATAGGGATTCCACGCAATGGATCCGTAGACGTGGAATGAGCTGCCGTGTACCGGCGTCCAACTGCCCGACGCATCGCCTTCGGTAGATGTCCAGGTCCCGCTGTTCGCGTCGTAGTACTGATACTTGCTCTTGTCGAGCTCGCTACCAACAGGAACCCGTGCGAACCGGACCTCGTTGGCGTCATTCTCAGCTGGACAGTCGGGTTTTGCCGTGGTCGACGGGTCGGCGGTGAGGAACGTGTACGTGTTTCCGTCGTTGCCCAGCCCTTGGAATGGCTTCGTCCATCCGCAGTCGTTGTCGCCGAATACCTGGACCGGCGATCCGGACGGTGTCTGCGTCCCGTACGTGTACTGGTAGGCCACTTCACCGTGCGGATCGATGTGGAGCGTCTGTTTGCCGTTCTCGGTTGTCGAATAGACATCGACGAGATCGGCAAAGGCAGTCGTCGAGCCGTCGGATTGGTTCGCGAACCCTGAAGGCCAACAGCGGTAAGCGCGGCCATTCGTGGGGTTGGAGAACGGACAAGTCATCAGTGGCGCACTCGGGTCGCCGCTCGCGTCGAGATTGTTGTTCTGGTAGTCGAGGGTAGGAACCCCCGTGGCATACGAATTGTCGGTGCACGGAAAGACGCCTGATGTCGGACAGGCGGTATCGCCGAACGCCCAGACGACTTGAGACGTGCTCGCAGAGCCCGTGCCGTTGGTGACCACGCCGGTCAGACCGCCATCCCGCGCGATCCCCGGTGGGGCCGGGACGTCACCGCCCTGAATGGCCAATGTGGATTGCACCGAAACAGGATCAGCTGCTGCGGCGGTCCGGGGCGCGAACGGCGTCGAACTTGCCGACCACGTCAACGCAATGGTGAGTGACATGACCGCTGAGACTGCAAGTACCCTCTTCACCGGAACCCCGCCTTCAATCGCTTCTCGTGGTAAATGACCGGGTGAGTATTGACGTTTCTCGCCCAAATGTCAACGACCCGCTGCAGAAACCCGATCCAGCCACAGGCCCGGACCTCGCCCCGCAGCCACCAGCCCAGCCCGGCCCGCTCAGGTCCCCGGCGAATCCCCACGGACCCAGGTCCCCGACCGGCCGCCTTCCTTTCGCACCAGCTCCACGCCGGTCAGCGACGCTGCCGGATCGACCGGCGCCAGCGCCTGCACCAGCACCAGGCCCGCCACACAGCACGCGGTGAGCGCCTCCATCTCCACCCCGGTCGGGGCGACCACCTCGGTCACCGCCTCGATCGCCACGACGTGATCGGACACGTCGATCGCCACCTCGGTGCCGAGCAGTCGGATCGGATGACACAACGGGATCAGATCCCACGCCACCTTCGCCGCACTCACCCCGGCCACCCGTGCCGCGGCGACCACGTCGGTGCCCGCGGCCGCCAACACGGCCGCAACAGCACACGAGCTCGTCACCCGCCCACGGGCGACCGCCACCCGCCGGGTCCACGGCTTGGCCGTGACGTCCACCATGTGCGCGCTGCCCTGGGCGTCGAGGTGGGTGAGCGTCGGTTCCTCAGCCATCCTCAGCCTTCCCCATCAGGCCCTCATCCGGCTCCGACGAGCCCCCGGATCGACCCAGCCCCGCCGTGCGAGCCAGTTCCGCGAGATACGGCGTCCCCGGGTCGGCGAGCACCTCGTCGAGCCGGCCCGAACGCACCATCCGTCCATCTTCGATCACGGCCACCCGATCGGCAACTGCTGCCGCGTCGGCCACGTCATGGGTCACCAGCACCGACGGGCCGCCGAAACCGGTGAGCAGCGTGCGCAGATCCGAACGCATCGCCGCCCGCCGTTCGGCATCGAGCGCGGCCATCGGTTCGTCCAACAGCACCAGCCGCGGCTGCACCGCCAGAGTGCGGGCGAGTCCCACCCGCTGGGCCTGGCCGCCCGACAGCTCCCCCGGCCGCTCCTCGCCCCGGCCGGCGAGACCGATCCGATCCAGCCAACCCGCGGCTTGCTGCCGCGCCGCGGCCCGGGGCATGCCCCGGGCACGCAGGCCGAAGGCGACGTTCTCGACCACGCTCAGACGATCGAACAGCGCGACATCCTGGGGCACCAGACCGCTCGGGCGGTCCCGTGGGGGAACGAAGACTCCGTCGGCCGGGTCGTCCAACACCACCCCGTCGAGGGTGATGCGCCCCTCGTCGATCGCTTCGAACCCCGCCAGGGCCCGCACCAGCGTGGACTTGCCCGCCCCGTTGGGCCCGACCACCGCGACGATCTCCGCGGCGCCGACGGAGAGCTCGACGGCCAGGGAGAACGCGCCCCGCCGCAGTCGCACGTCGGCGATCAGACTCATCGCAACCCTCCGGTGAGCGCCCCCACCCAGCGGCCCCGCAACGCGACCAGCACCACGATCGACACGCCGAGCAGCGCGACCGACAGCGCCACGGCCACCGGGGCGTTGTCCTGGAGGGCGAGCTCGATGGCGAGCGGCAGGGTCTGGGTGCGCCCCTGGATGTTCCCGGCGAAGGTCAGCGTCGCCCCGAACTCGCCCAGTGCCCGGGCCCAGCACAACGCGACGCCCGCGACGAGCGACGGGGCCACCGCGGGCAGGGTGAGGCGCCGGAAGACCATCCACCGCCCCGCCCCCAGATCTGCGGCCACCTCCTCGGGATGACGATCCACCGCGGCGAACGCCCCGGCCATCGTGATGACCAGAAACGGCATCGCCACGAACGCCTCCGCGAGGATCGCCGCGGTGATCCGGTACGTCACCTGCACGCCGAACAGCGAGAACAACGGCCGCCCGACCAGCCCCTCCCGCCCGAACGCGCCGAGCAGCGCCACCCCGGCGACCACCGGGGGCATCACCATCGGCAACGTCGCCAGGGTCTGGACCAGGTTGCGGCCGGGAAAACGGAACCGTCCCAACACCCAGGCGAGCGGAAGCCCCAGCAGCAACGAGATGCACGTCGCCGCCACCGAGGTGACCAACGACAACCGCAGCGCGTCACGTGCGACCGGCGTGGACAGATCATGGCCGAGGCTCGACCACGCCACCTCGTGCAACAGGCCCACCAGGGGCAGGACCAGGAACACCACCGTGATCACCGCGACCACGACCACGGCCTTGGGCGCCCGTTCGACGCGTCGACGCTTCATCGGCACCGATCAGCCCGGGGCCGCAAAGCCGGCGCGTCGCAGCACCCGCGCACCCGCCCGCCCCAGCACATAGTCGATCCAGGCCCGGGCGAGCGCCTCGTGGTGCGTGCCGCGCACCACCGCCATCGGATAGTCGGTCTCCACGTTGTGGCGCGGCGCGATGGTCACGGCGGTGGCCCGGTCGCCCACCGTGCGCGCATCGGTGACGTAGACGATCGCCGCCTCGGCGTCCCCGAAGGTGACCTGGCGCAGGGTCGCCTTCACGTCCTGGGCGCGGGTGATGTGCGCGGTGGCCAGATGGACGCCGGCCCGGCGAAGGGCCTCCGCTGCTTTGGCGCCACACGGCGCCTCCAGGGCGCACAGAGCCACGACGTCGGCTCGCCGCAGATCGTCGAGGCTCTGGATGTCGCCGGGATTGTGCGGCTTGGTGACCATCTCCAGCCGATTCCGGGCGAAGACCACCGGGGCCGTCGCCAACAGATCGTCGCGGCGGGCGTGGGCCATGACCTCGGCGTCGGCCGACGCGAACACGTCCGCCGGCGCGCCTTGTGCGAGCTGCGCTTCGAGCACCCCGGAGGATCCGAAACTGAACTCGACGTGCGTTGCCGGATGGGACCTTGTGAAGTCGGCGCCGAGCTCGGTGAACACCCCGTGGAGCGACGCGGCCGCGGCCACGGTGATCGAGCCCTGCAGCGCGTGCTGATCCGTCGGCCCTGCCCCGCCGTGGTCCGACGAACAGGCCGCGGCCACGAGCGTCAGTGCCAGCACGACCAGCGAGCAGACGTTCCAAGGTGTCGGCCGCATGCGGAGATCACCGCGGTGGGGGCAGACCACCGGCCACCCGGATCGTCGCATCACCGTTGCTCGAGATCTCTCCCCCGAGCTGCTTCCACTGGGTCGGATCGTGGCGGAGTTCGAGATTCAGGAACGCCACGACGCTCGGCACGTACGACTTGGAGATGAGCACGCCGACGTGCGTCGCATCGGGAAAGCTGACCAGTGCCCGGGGCACCCCTTTGAGCTCCGCGAAGGCGTTCTTGCTGCCCGCGTCGTAGGGGACGGTCGTGTCCTGCTCACCGTGGAGGAGCAACAGCGGGCGATCCCTTGGCGGATCGTCGAAGTTGCCCCGTCTGGTCGGAAGCAACATGCCGCTCGTCGCGACCACGGCCTTCACGTTCGGGATCCGACAGCAGGTGTTGTACGACAACAGCGACGTGATCGCCCCCAGCGAGTGGCCACCCACGGCGACGGCATCGGGATCGAGATGGCCGGCGAGCAGACCCTGGGTGGCCGCCGACTCCCGGAGCACCTGCTTGATGACGAAAGCCATGTCCGCGGGTTGGTTGACCACGTCGGCGAGGTTGTGCCACCCCCGAGGGCCACTCGTGAGCGGAAAGGTCGGGGCCGCCACCACGAACCCCGCCGCCGCGACCTTGCGCAGTATCCGCTCGTAGGCCGGTCCGGACGCGGTGACCCCGTGCGCGAAGGCGAACAGGGGGAAGCGACCGGGCGCAACAGGGTGCCGGGAATCGGTACCGTCGTCGGAACCATCGGTCGTCGGGTACAGGATCATGGTCTTCAACGTCCGTCCCTGGACGGGTGCGAGATGGTCGTCCTTGTTGCCCGCCGTGTTCCGGGACGAATCGACGAACGTGACGTCCTTGCGACCGACTCCCCAGGACCCTGTCGCCCGGGTCAGACCCGCCGTCGAGGTCGTGACCGACGTCGACTCCGACGGCGCGGACGCCGACCGGGACGACGAACACGACCCGGCAACTACCAGGAGCAGCGCACCGAGGAACGCCGGAAACCGTCGTCGCAGCCCGTGCACGAAGGGCAACCTACTCGACCGGTCGAAACCTGCGCCGACGCGCATCGACCCGGGTGAAGCGAGCCACCGGGCCACGTGCGACCATCAGGCCGCGGCGAGCTTGTCCCAGGCCCGATCCAGTCCCATGTTGAACCGCTCGATGCTCTGGGCTCCGGGAATCGCGAAGCGCCCCTCGATCAGGAAGAACGGCACACCGGTGATGTCCAGCTCCCGTGCCCGGGTCTCGTCTGCCCGAACGGCATCGGCATAGGCGTCGCCCGCGAGCACGGCGGCGACATCGTCGGCAGCCAGCCCGACCGACGTGGCGACCGGTGCCAACTCGTCGGGTTCGCCCACTGCGAGACCTGCGCCGAAGAAGCCTTCCATGAGCGCGTCGGCGAACTCGGCCTCACAACCACGCTCGCGTGCGAAGTGCAAGAGGCGGTGCGCGTCGAAGGTGTTGCCCGACTGGACCTTGGAGTAGTCGAAGTCGAGACCGTCCAGCGCGGCGACCTCGACCAGATGGTCCTGGGACCGTCGTGCGGCCTCCACGCTGATGCCGTACTTGGCGGCGATCTGCTCGGCGGGCGACCCGGCGCGACGGGCCGGCGCCGTCGGGTCGAGTTCGAAGCTTCGCAGCACCACCTCGACCTCGTCCCGGTGGGCGAAGCTCTCGAGAGCCGCGGCGAAGCGGGCCCGACCGATCGCACACCACGGACAGACCACATCGGACCAGATCTCGACCAACATCACCTCATCCTCACTGACCGGGAGTCCGCTGTCGAACTCGCCGTTGGTGCAACCGCTCGACCCGCCGCCGCATTCCACCGCCGTGGCCGGCGAACCCGCCGCTACGTTGGTCACCATGTCGGACGTGCACGCCACCGCCGGGGATCGGCTTCGCAACGATCATCAGCGCTACACCAGCGGTCGGCGCCTGATCGTGGCCGCACTGGCCGCGGCCGATGGCCCCCTGAGCATCAACGATCTGCTCCAGGCCTGCACCGGGCTCGCCCAGTCGTCCGCCTACCGCAATCTGACGGTGCTGGAACGGGCCGGTGTGGTCCGCCGATTCGTCGGACCGGACGATTTCGCCAGGTACGAACTCGCCGAGCAGCTCACCGAACATCACCACCATCTCGTGTGCGAGCGCTGCGGACGGGTCACCGACTTCGTCATGCCCGACGATCTCGAGGGCGACCTCGGCGCCCGTCTGCGCGGCGTCGCCGAACGGTACGACTTCGACGCGTTCGATCATCAGCTCGACCTCGTCGGCGTCTGCGCCCGTTGCCGCTGAGAGTCGCCGGGCGGCCACTCAGGACGACGAACCCACCAGTTGGGTCACCACCCGTTCGATGATCGCGGCATCCACGCCCACGTCGAACTTGCGGGCGAACAGGTCGTCGCTCGTCGCCAACGTGGAGAAATCGTCGCTCCGGAAGATCTTCGGCAGCTCGCTGCGGTCCGTCCAGTCGATGCAACGCAGGTCGTCGTCCCGGATGTCCCCGGCGTGCGGGGAGTTCATCAGGATCGTGTGGAAGAACGTCTCGTCGGGCATGTCGGTCGTGCGGAAGAAGCGCAGGAAGCTCGGGTTCTGTCGGACGAAGTCGTCGATGTAGTCGATCTGGGCGCGGGGAAGGGTCCAGTACCCGGAACCTCCGTAAGGTCGCTGGGCAAAGGGGTACTCCCGGGCGATCAGCCCACCGAACCGGCGGCGACCGATCGAACCGTGACGACGATGGGTGTGAACGAACACGCTCGAGAACCGGTTCAGACCACCCCCCGACCACCGCTCGTCGGGGAGCGGAAAATGTTCCATGAAGCCTGCGCCGTCCGCCGCCGCCAGGCGTTCGGCGATCACACGGATCGGCTTGATGGGCAGGTCCTGTCCGGTCAGGACCGACAGGTAGTCGAATGCGATTCCGGCACGACGCAGATGGGCGATGCCACCGAGCGTGGAGCGGACATGACCGAAGCTGCGATACGGGCTCGAACGACGCGGCAGAAAATGCACGTTCCGACGCCCCTCGAAGGGGGTGTGCATCGCGGCGAACGTCGCGGCGTCGGTGTGCCGGTCCACCGAGACCACGAAGAACGCATTCGGGCCCGTCGAGCAGATCGATGAGTCTGATCAACTGCGACGGGAGTCGGTACGCCGAGATGACGTACGCGAGGCGCAGATTTTCGGACGCAGCCACATCGACCCTCCTCGTGGATGAGCCGGGGATTCTAGTGGTACACGCTGTTTCGTCGGTACAGACCGCATCCTCCCGATTCGGTCACCAGGTCGAAGCGCATCGCCACCACCCGATTCGCCGTCTCGTCGCCGGGACGCCGCGACAGGTTGTCCTCGTCGAACCCGACGTCGCAGAGGACGAGCACATTCGCATGCCGGACATCGGCGGCGAGCCGGGTGCCGTAGTCGAGCGCGACGCGGGGATGGAAGTCGTAGAAGTGCGTGCGCTGGGTGTAGCCGGGAAGCAGCGTGTAGAAGCTGCCGTCGGAATAGGTGGTCCGTGCCAGATCACGCGGTCCGACGAACAACACGTCGCCGGGTCGTTCGATGCGTGCGGCGGCACGGGCCAGGCGGGTGTGATCTTCGGCCACCCGGGCGGTCTTGTAGTACCAGACCCCGCCCTGGTTCCGCGCCGCGTGGACGATTCCCCCGCGCGCGCCGTACCGCGCGTCGCGCAGGGTCGCCCTGAGCACGAACTTCGGCTGCAACGCGCACAGCACCACCACCGCGACCCCGACGGCCACGACCTGACGGTGCTGGGGACGCGTTGCCGAACCAACCGACACGGTCGGCCAGCTCGTAAACGACGGGGGCCACGAGCGCGAGGGGCACCATCGTCACGTAGACGGCGTGCGTCCCGTCGGAACGCTGGAGATATTCGGGAACCTGGCACACGCCGATCACCCCCAACCCCACGAGGCCCACCCCACGGCGGTCTCGACCGAGCATGAGGCCCAACACCAGCGCACCGACCACGAACGCCCAACCGACGACGACCAACAGGCCCCGGTTCCCCGGCTCGAGATGGAACGGGATCCGGCGTTCCGAGGACACCCGGAGACCGTCGGAGACCAGGGTGCGAAACGTCGGCGACCATCCGGCCTGGATCACCACGATCAGGTAGGGGAAGAGGCCCGCCACCGCGATCACCCAGGTGGCCAGGCGTGCTGTTCCGAGCAGGGTCAACACGACCAGCAGCACGACCGCCCAGACGGCGAAGTCGGGCCGCAGGTCGACCGACAGCGCCAGACAGAGGCCGACGGCCCAGGCGCGGGCCGTGTCCGACCGGTCGCTCGTGGCGAAGGCCACGGCCGCGACCAGGAACGCGATCGCCCCCGTGATCGGCAACGCCGAGATCGACAGCGAACCGATCAGCACGGCCGTGGCGCCCATGCAGAGACCGATCCAGAACGACCATCGACGTCCGACGAAATACAGCGCCACGCCGAGCACGGCCAGATAGACGGCGCCCACGGCCCGCTCGACGATCAGCGTCGGCGCCGCGATCTTGTACGCGAGAGCCGGGACGTACAGCGAGACCGGACCGTAGAAGTAGTCGAAGTCGCGCCCCTGCACGCCGCCGTGGAGCACCCGCAGGGGCGCCTGCAACATCATCGCCTCTTCCATCGCCTGCGCAGGGCCCGCGTCGACGCATGAACCACAGGGCGGCGGTGAGCACCACCAACAGGGTCGTACCCAGCCAGTCGCGTTGCCAACGCGGCCTGACCCGGTCGTCGACGCCGGCATCGGTGGCCGTCACGTTCGGGTCGGGGCTGGACGTGGTCATGGCGGAAGGTGGGCCGACGAGCCCCGCACGAGCGTACCGGCCCCGACCAGCACTCAGCCGCGCACCTTCACCCGCACGGTCGCCGTGCGCTGGGTGAACTCGTCGACCCGGACGAGCACCGTCACCTGCCAATCTCCGGCGACCGTGAACAACGTGCCGTTCGTCAGGTAGTGACCCGGCCCCGCCCGGTGCAGGGTGTGGGTGAACGGGCCGATCTGCAGACCGGTCTCGCTCAGCTCGGCCGACGCGCTCTGCTCATGGTCGTCCGGACGCCCGTGGGCATCGAGCAGGTACAGATGCAGCGTGCCCCGCCCGGTGCGCGCCGGGTCGATCACGATGTTCACACTGCCCGAACCGAACGGCGCCGTGCCCGAGTACAGGGCCTGGTTCGCCAGGTCGGTGCGCGACGGGATCGCCGCCACCAACACACCGGTCACCCCGAGCACGGCGACCATGGCGAGGGCTTCCAGGGCCAGGGTACGGCGCAGATACTGCCAGCCCGCGGGGCGATCGGGCCGCTCGGCAACGGCCGGAACCAGTCGGAAATGGTTGAACGCTCCGATCGCCGCCAGCACGGCGAGCAAGGCGATCTTGGCGATGACCAACCAGCCGTAACCGGTGGTGAACAGGCCGCGCCACGAACCGACCTCGAACCAGGCCAGCACCCCACCGGAAACCCCCACCCCGACGATCGCCACCGTCGCGACCCGCGAGAAGCCGGCGACTTCGCCCGCCGCAGTCCGTGGCGTCGACTGTGGCACGTTTCGCGATCCGGTCGCGCACCGACCAGACCAGCACCAACAGCCCGCCGACCCAGACCGCGCCGGCCGCGACGTGCACCGCGTCGACGAGGCTCACCAGCCACGGCGGATCGGTGGTGCGGGAGTGCCCGCTCGCCACGAACGCGCCGGTCAGGATCAGCATCGCCACGATGGACCCGACCTGGCGAACCTGCCGGGAACGTGCCGCGCACACCAGTGCGACGACGACCGCGCCGACCAACGCGACCAGGGTGATCCAGCTTCCCTGACCCAGAATCTGACCGGCCACTCCCGGGGAGAACAACGCCCCCGGACCTTCGCCGGTTGCCCGGGCCGCGTCGACCGGCAACTGGGCGAGTTGGGCGATCACCGCGATCACGCCCGCCACGACCAGCCGCGGCCTACGGCGGCGACGTGCATCGTCGTCCCGTGCCACGAATGCCTCGAACAGCGACCCGCCGACGACGATGAAGCTGCCCAGGTATGCGAGGGCGCGCAGCACGTCGTCGATCGCCTGGTAGCCCGGTTGGGACGACTGTTGCAGGTACTGCTGCAACCCGCCGACCTTGGAGCTCCGCCCGACCGAGAAGACCCAACCGCCGTGCACCGGGTGGGTGTCCGCCGAGATCACCCGCCAGGCCACGGCATAGGACCCGGCAGGGAGGTCGGATTTCAGACGCACGGTCACCTGGGCCGATGTCGTGCCGTGCGTGGCCACGCCGGTGTCGACCCGCTCGCCTTTCGAGTTGAACACCCGCAGCGAACCGACGACCAGGGTGACCGGTTCGGAGAACGTCGCCGACACCCGGGACGGGCTCGCCGGGAGCACGCTCTGATCGGCGGGCACCGACGATTGGAGAATCGCGTGGGCATCGGCCGCCGGGACCGAGGAGAACAGGCACCACCCCAATAGGATCGACAACGCGACCATCCATCGTGCCGCCCCACGCGCCGCCGAAGACTCCGCTGGGCGCATCATCCGGTCCGTTCTATCCAGAGAACACGAGAAGGCCACACGTTGTCCTCGAATGCCATCCCGCACCGCAAGAGCGCACAGGAACGGGAGGAAGCCGACCGCAAGGACCGCCGGCAGTTCACGATCCTCGCGGTGGTGTTCGCGGTCGTGATGGTGGCGCTGACCGGCCTGTACGTGTTGGGAACCGAGGCCACCAATCCCCCCACGCCCGCCCAGGGCGCAGCCCAACAGCAGGCCCAGCCCGCACTCGACATTCCTGACGGGGGCCACAAACCGTTGAACTCCGGCGACCGCGGCGGTTCCCAGCAACTGGCCCTGATGACCGGATTGATCGTGGTGCTCAGCGGGGGTGCGGCATACCTCGTGTACGCGTCGCGGCGGAACCGGCGGCGTCTGGAAGCCGAAGAAGGTCGCACAGCAGCAGCAGCAGCAGCAGCAACAGCACCAGCAGCACCAGCCGCCGCCACCACCACCGACACCGGGTCGGCCGAAAGCTGAGTTGTCGAACCGTCCATTCAGCCGCTCAACAACGTGGCCAGTGCCCAGATGGCGGCGATCGATCCGATCACGATGAAGGTCAGGGCGCGCCACCGCATCTGGGCGTCGGGCGCCTGGCCCGCGGCATCGTCGGGCGGATGGACGAGTGCGGCGACGTTGCCCACGACGAGCGCCCCGCCGACCGCCAGGATCAGCCATGCCAACAGGTCATGACCCAGAAACACCTGCGCGGCAAGCACGGTAGGCAAGGCTGCCACGAAATCCATCCTCAAGGGAAAGCGTCATCCGTCCGATGAGGAATGAGCGACGGTTCGCCACCGTCGTCACATCCGGGCTCGGGCGGGGGTCGAACCTCCCTCCATCACCATCGCAGTCGGTGACTCGATCACCGAAGCATCGACCTCCGCCCCCCGGATACCTTCGGCCCCCGGGCGCATCGATCGGGGTTCTCGCGTCCACGCAGGGCACACTGGTGCCGTCATGACTGTCGAGACCTCACCGCCGACCGACGACTCTCCGACCGTCGAGCCGCTCGCACCGAATCGGCGCATGCGCGCCGCCACCCCGATCGCCGCAGTGGCCCTGGTGGCCCTGGCGGCGTCCGCGATCCTGTTCACGCTTCCCGTGACGAACCCCGGGGTGCAGCGCTGCGGTGCGCCGGCCATGTTCCTGCTCAAGGCGACCAGCAACAAGCCGCTCGTCGACGCTGAGGGCAAGCCGATCAACGGATGGAACACCGCGCAGCTCCGTCGCGCCGACAGCCACCGTTGTTCGAAGCAGGTGGCCGATCGGGCGGTCCCCGCGGGCATGCTGCTCGCGGGATTCTGGCTGCTCGCCCTCGTTTCGGTCGGGCTGGTGCTCGCAGGACGCTGGTCGCTGCGTCGGCGACCCGTCGACGACCCCTGAATCAGGGGCGGACGATCTGGATCGGTCCACCGTCCATGTAGACGCTCGCGTAGCGCACCACGTCACCGGTGTGGGGAGCGTGGATCACCTGTCCCCCGCCGATGTACATGGCCACGTGGCCGTACCCGCTGTAGAAGACGAGATCGCCGGGCTGCGCCTGGGAGAGCGAAACCGTGACACCGGCATTCTTCTGTCCGTACGTGGTGCGGGGAATCGACACCCCGGCCTGTGCCCACGACCACTGGGTCAACCCCGAACAGTCGAAACCGCGGCCCGGTGATTCGCCACCCCACACATAGGTGACGCCGAGCTGGCTCCGGGCCGCCGCGACCGCGGCAGCGCCGTTGCCGGACCCCGTCGGCGCCGGACCGGGTGCCGGATTCGGCGACGGCGAGGGTGCCGGACTCGGCGACGGACTCGGCGACGGCGTGGTCACCGAAGGGGTCGCCTGCTGGGTCGCAACCTGCTGCTGCTGCGCCTGCTGCTGCGCCGCCTGGGCGGCGGCACGGGCCTGGGCCGCGGCCTTCGCACGAGCTTCGGCGGCCCGCTGTGCGGCAGCCTGCTTCTCGGCGACGAGGGTGGCGAGGCGACCCTTGAGCTGCGACTGGATCGCTTCGAGCTTGCTCTGTGCCTGATCGGCGCTGTCCCGCTTCGCCTTTGCGTTGGCGGCGACGGCCGACGCCTTGTCACGTTCGGTGCGCAGCGTCGCCGCGCGGTCAGACGTGACCTGCTGGGCGGCCTGCAGTTGGTCGACGAGCTCCTGGCGGTTTCCTACTGCCGTCGACTGGTAGCCCTGACGGGGGCCGATCTTTCCGGCACCGGTGTCGAGCAGGGTCGCCAGATCGACCGAACCGGTACCGCCGGTGACGTAGGCGTTCAACGCATAGTTGGCCAGGTCGTGGCGGCTGGCAGCTTCGTTCTTCCTGGCCTCGGCGAGCTGCTTGGAGGCCGCGTCGATCTGGCCCTGGATCTGGGACGCCTGATAGTTGGCCTGCTCGACCGCCGCGGTGTCGGCCTGGACCTGGGCCTGCAGATCGCTGATCTGCGCGGAGATCTGCGCGGCCCGACTCTTCAGGTCACCGATCTCGTCACCCCGGGCGTTGGAAGAAGAAAGAAACGGGACGACTCCGACAGACAGCGCGAGGAGAACTACGACCCCGCGACGCGTGAACCGGTGTTGGTGCATGGGGCGAAATGCTACACAACCAAGCCGACCATTACAACTACGTAACAATTGTTGCGTTCGTGTTCGGAGCCCGCCGTCCGGCCGGTCGGTCATCGCAACGCCGTCTGCAGTCGGGTCGGATCGTGCGATGCGGCGATCGCGGCGGACTCGGTCACCGATCCCGAGCGCACCAGCTCGAGCAGTGCCTGGTCCATCGTCACCATCCCCTGTTCACCGCCGCGCGCCATCAGCGCTTCGAGATCGGCGCTCTCCGCACCCGCGACGATGGCATCGACCACCGCCGGTGTTCCGGTCAGCACCTCGACCGCGGGGACGAGTCCCCGGCTGCCCGTCCCATGGAGGAGCTGTTGGCTGACGATGCCCCGGAGGGTCGACGCGATCGCATGCCGGATCCTGGTCTGGCGAGGAAGCTCGAAATACGAGAGCAGGTAGCCGATCGTCTCGGCCGCCGATGCCGTGGGCGCGATCCCGATCACGAGTCGTCCGCTCCCGGCCACCGCCACCACCTGCTCGATGGTTTCGAGATCGCTCAACTCGGACACGAAGATGACGTCGGGATCCAGATGGCTCATGCGACGCATCGCGTCCGACGTGCTGCGGGCGTCGACCCCCACCTCGCGCTGCGACACCATCGACGACTTGTCGGCGAGGAGCACCTCGATCGGATCCTCGAGCGTGACGATGTGGACCGCGCGGGTGCTGTTGATCCGGTCGAGCATGGCGGCAACGGTCGTGGTCTTGCCCGACGACGCCGGACCGGTCACCAGGATCAGACCCGATTCGTACTCGGTGAGGGCCTCGACGGTGTCCGGGAGCTCCAGGGTGTCGATGGAGGGAACACCGGGCGACACCAGCCGGACCGAGAGGCCGTAGGAACCACGCTGGCGATACACGTTCAACCGGAAGCGTCCCAGACCGGCAACTCCGTAGGCGATGGAGACCTCGCCCCGCTCGGCGAGGATCCTGGTCCGCGCCACCGGAACCAGTTCGGCCACCATGCCCTCGAGCTCGGCCGCGGTGGACGACTTGAAAGGCGTTCGCCGCAACATCCCGTGGACCCGGAGGTGGGGCACCGATCCGGCCTTGACGTGCAGATCCGAACCGCGTTGTTCGATGAGGTGCTGGAGCAGGTCGTTCAAATCTGCCATGGTCTCCGAATCCCGATCGTCCGATGGCGCCACCAGGACGCTGAAGAGCGGTCGACACCCTAATCATGCCAGGCGGGCGATGTCCGCCTGGTGCATTCAGGCGCGATCCCGGCGGCGTGCCAGCGTCCTGACCACGTCGAGTCCCGGCCCGCCCGAGGTCGTCGGTCCGCCCGGGTCGTCGACGCCGGCGAGCGCCGCCACCGCCGATGCCGTCGACGCGGCCAGCGCATCGAGGTCGTACCCACCTTCGAGCAGCGCGATGCACCGACCGGGGGGCGCCAGCGCGCGGAGTCGCTGGACCAGGCGCCCGAAGTCGCCGGCTCCGAGCGCGATGTCGGCCAACGGATCATCCCGATGGGCGTCGAACCCCAGGGAAATGGCCAGCCAGGTCGGCGCGAACGATTCGGTGAACGGGACGACCAGTTCGTCGAACGCCGCCTCGTACACGTCACCGGTGGCGCCGGCGGGAACCGGGATGTTCAGGGTTCCTTCCGGCGCACCCCAGCCGCCGGTCTGATCGGCCGACCCGCTGCCCGGATACCAGGGCCACTGGTGGATCGACACATAGCCGACCCGGGGATCGTCCCAGAACATCTCCTGGGTGCCGTTTCCATGGTGGACGTCGATGTCCACGACCAACACCCGTTCGCCCGCGTCGGCCAGCGCGGCCGCGGTGACGGCCACGTTGTTGAAGAGGCAGAACCCCATCGCCGCGGCCGGCCGCGCATGGTGTCCCGGAGGACGGACCGCGCAGAAGGCCGCGTCCGCCTCGCCCTCTACGAGCGCCCTCGCCGCGCTGAGCCCGGCACCGGCCGCGAGGCGAGCCGCGAGCGACGATTCGGGGACGACCCCGGTGTCGGGGTCGAGGTTGCCCCCGCCGGTCAGACAGAACGACTCGACCGCCGTCACGTACTCGATTCGGTGCACGCGCTCGAGGTCCAGGTCGCCGACCGGATCAGGTTCGACGTATTCCAACTCGTCCCCGACGTGGGCCGCGGCGATCCCGCGTGTCACCGCCTCCAGCCGCTCGGGACGTTCCGGATGATGACGACCGGCGCGATGCAGGCCGCAGCGTTCATCCGCGACGATCAGGAGCGACACAGCCCAAGAGTAGTGGTGGGTGGAGCGACCCTCACCACCCCGGCCGCGCCACCTAGGCTGGGCGCTTCCTAGGCTCGCCACGGTGCTCCCTGGCGAATCGCAAACGTGATGCCGGTTCTCGAAACATTCCGCGTCGGCACCGACCGACTGGTCTGCCACGACTGGCATGCGGGTACGCACACCGTCGTGGTCGGCCCGGCGCAGACGGGTTCGGGCCTGCAGTCCTCCTCGATCCGGCGGGTTCTCGAGATCCTCGAGGGGCGCGGCGTGACCCGGGTGCTCACCACCGTGCTCGAGGATCCTGCGGTGGAACCCTTCGTCGACGTCGGATTCGAGTTGGAGACGCGGGTGTGTCTGCTGCACCACGACCTCGCCGCATTTCCGACCGGGCGCGGCCGACGACCGCGGCGCGGGCGACCCGGTCGTGATCTGGTCGATGCCGCGCGTCTGGACCACCGTGCGTTTCCCGCCCACGAGGAGATGGACGAACACGGACTCCGGGCCGCGATCGCCGCGACCCCGGCCAGACGATTCCGCCTGATGGATCGACCCTTCCGGGACCAAGAGTCCGATTCGCCTCCGGCCGCGTTCGCGATCAGCGGATACGCCGGGCGCGTGGGCTACCTCCAACGACTCGCCGTCGATCCGGCGTTCCGCCGGTCAGGACTCGCGACGGCACTGGTCGTCGACGGGCTCCGCTGGTTCCGGCGCCGGCGGGCGCTCGGAGCCCTCGTGACGACCGCCGCCGACAACGAAGCGGCTCGCACCCTCTACGCCGATCTCGGGTTCACCCCGAGCTCCCGGCGCCTCGCGGTCTGGTCCCGTCCCTGCGATCTGCTGCGATGAAGCGCATCGCACTGGTGGTCGGCACGCTGCTCGGGGTGGTCCTGGCAACGGTCGGTGCGGCGCCCCCGACCGGCGGCGTCACCGCCGCCGAGACCGGCGCGAGAGCCGCCGGCGGTACGCCGGCGATCCACCTCGTTTCCCAGACACTCTGGGTGCCCGCCACGGGAAAGTTCAGCGCCGTGGTGCGCCTCGCCGACGTGCCGGTCGGCGGCCGACTCGAGACGAACCTCCACGACGCGGTCCGCACCCGGTCGGCGTTCGACCTCACCATGGCCGGACACGATCTCGGGAATCGGTTGCGCTCGCTCCCGGCCCGGTCGATCACCCGACGCGCCGAGAAGATCACCGTCGAATTCGCCGTCGGCCACGCCTCGGCAACGCCGGGTTCGACCGATCCCGTCACCCTCGCCAGTCCCGGTGTGTACCCCCTGGACTTCGCAGTGACCGACCGTTCCGGGGCGATCGTGGCATCGATCGTCACCTACGTGGTGCGGCTACCGGAAGCCGCCGCGGGCGGGACCGGCGGACAGGTACCCCTCCGGGTCGCCACCGAGCTGCGTCTCGGCGCCGATCCCGCCTCGACCGCCGACGGTTCCCTCCGGGTTCCGACACGTGCCACCCAGGCAGCCGGGGCACTCACCTCCGGGCTCGCCGGAGCCGACACGACCGTTCGCTCGAGCCTCGGGTTCGCCGTCTCCCCCGCCCTCGTCGATGCCCTGGCGAACGGGCGACACCCCCGCACCGTCAAGGATCTGGCAACGCTCTCCGATGGGCAACCGCTCCAGCAGCTCGGCTGGTCGCGGATCGACCTGGCGAGATGGTTGGCAACGCCCAACCTCGCCGACGAGGCGGCGCGATTGACCGACAAGGGAACCAAGAGTCTCGCCGCACACCTCCACCGACCCACGCCGGCACCGGCCGACCTGGGCGAATGGGGCACGCCGGTGACCGACCGCGAAGTGCGCTGGCTCGCCGACCGTTCCGCCAACGCCTTCCTGGTGCCCCAGGACGCGCTGAGCCCGCTGGACAGCAGTCGCTTCCCGCGCGCGCTGGCGGGTCCCTTCGACCTGGTCGCCGGCAACGGGCGCACGGTGCGCGCCGTGCAGCTCGACCAGGAGCTCACCCGGCATTTCCGCGCCGAGGACCCCGTGCTGGGCGCAAACCAGCTGCTCGCCGACCTCTCGGTCATCGCGCTCGACCTGCCGGCGATGACCCGCGGTGTCGTGGTCGCCTCACCGGTCGGCTGGAATCCCTCGAAGCAGTTTCTCGAGACCTACGTCGCCGGGCTCGGGACCGCCCATCCTTCCGGTGCCGCTCCCCTGGTCGCCCCCACTCCGCTTTCCGACGTCGTGCTGGACACGCCGCCGATCCGCGCGGCCGGCGACCAGGCCAGCACAGGCGACGTGCTCGAGCGCCAGCTGAAGTCGAGCGACGATCAGAAACCCCTCGACGAACTCGCCAGGCAGGTGGCCACCACGAACGGCCGAGTCGCCTCGTTGGCGACGATGGCGCCCGGTGGCGCCACCCGGACGGCGTCGAGGATCGCCGCGCTGAACGACCAGATCGATCTGGCGGTGTCATCGGAAGTGGGGAACGACCGACGAGCCGCCGCCCTCGCGGCCGTGGAAGCAGATGTCCGCGGGGTCTCCACGTCGATCGATCTGCCCACACGCCAGACGATCACGCTCACCGCCCACGATGCTTCACTCCCCTTCACCATCCGGCGTCCTGCGGACGGCCCGACGCGGGTGAAGATCCACATCGATGCGCGCAGCCGGCTTGGCTTCCCCGATGGCGTCTCCCAAATGGTGCGGCTCGATCAGCCGACCACCCATTTCCAGATCCGGGTCCACAGTGACTCCCCGGGCGATGCGATCGTCCGGGTGACCGTGACCTCACCCGACAATCAACTCATCAGCGGTACCACCGAGGTCGTCGTCCGATCGACGACGGCGTCCGGGGTCGGCCTGATCATCAGTTTCGGCTCGCTGGCGTTCCTCTTCGTGTGGTGGGGCCGCGACATCGTGCGGGTCCGTCGGCGGCGTCGGGAGCGCCACGTGCCACCGGCCGAGCTCATCGACATCGACTGAAGCGGGGACCCCGGTCGGACGGCGACGAACGTTTTGCGCCACAATGTGAAACCTGCACCCGTCTTCCCGAGTCGGAACCTCCGATCGGACCCGCAGGTGGGCCCGTCGTCCGGGAAGGTCGTTCCCGGGTGCGGCCCCGGAAAGGAATGCAATGCCAGGCATCCACATCGTCACCGACTCGGGTTCGGACCTCTCCGCGGCTCAGGCCGCGGAGCTCGGCGTCCGCGTCGTGCCCCTGACGATTCGCTTCGGTGACACCGAGTACCTCGACGGGGTCGATCTCGGCGTCGAGGAGTTCTACGAGAAGATGGCCGAGACTCCGGGACTCCCTGCGACTGCGGCACCGTCTCCGGGCGCCTTCGCCGAGGTGTTCACGCAAGCCGCGGATGCCGGGGCCGAGGCCATCGTGTGCATCAACCTCGCCGCGGAGATGTCCGCGACGATGGATGCCGCCAAGAACGCCGCACGGAGTGTCGCCGATCGGATCGAGGTCCGGGTCCTCGACTCCCAATCCGTCACGGGCGGACTCCAGGCCATCGTCCGGCGAGCCGTGGCAGCCGCCGCCGAGGGCCGATCACTGGACGAGATCGAGGAGATGGTCAACGACCGTGCCGCCGAACCCGGATCTACGGCACCTTCGACACCCTCGAGAACCTCAAGATGGGCGGTCGCATCGGCGGGGCGCAGGCGTTTCTCGGCACCCTGTTGTCGATCAAACCGATCATCTAGATCCTCGGCGGCCGGGTCGAGGAGGCCGCCAAACAGCGCACCAGGCGCAAGGCGTTGGATTGGATCAACACCCGGGTCGACACGCTCGGCGACGTCGAGGACCTCACGATCCTCGAATCGATGGCGCCGGACGTCGAGTCGTTCCGGGCGATGTTCGACGAGTCCGAGTCGATGGGAACCGTGCGCCTCGGGCCCACGATCGGGACGCACGGTGGTCCCCGGGCGCTCGGGGTCTCCCTCGTGCTCCCCCGTTCCCCGACTGAGCAACTCCCCGCACGGGCCTTCGCCGCATCCCACGGTGCCCGGTAGCGTCAGGGCCATCGTGGACGACGAACCTGTGGCACGTGGCTCCGCCGCCGACCTGGCCGGCTCGACGATCGGTGGGCGTTACCGGCTGGTCGAGTTGATCGCGACCGGCGGCATGGCACGCGTCTTCCGGGCGGTCGACGAGGTGCTCGCCCGATCGGTGGCGGTCAAGATCCTCCACGTCCACCTGCTCGCCGACGACGCCTTCGTCGAACGATTCCGTCACGAGGCGATCGCCGCGGCGCGGCTGAGCCATCCCTCGATCGTGTCGATCTATGACACGGTTTCCGAGGACGACTGTGAGGCGATCGTCATGGAACTCGTCCACGGCACGACCCTGCGGAAGCGCCTCGACACGTCCCAGACGCTCCCGACCGACCAGGCGATCGCCGTCGGTGCACAGGTCGCCGATGCCCTGGACACCGCCCATCGGGCCGGTGTCGTGCACCGGGACATCAAGCCGGCGAACATCCTGTTGTCGGTCGACGGCCGGGTGATGGTGGCGGACTTCGGCATTGCGAAGGCGGCACTGGGTCCGGACCTCACCGCAGAAGGCTCGATGCTCGGCACCGCGAAGTACCTCGCCCCCGAACAGGTCGAGGGCACCCGGGTCGACGGTCGAACCGACCTCTATGCCCTCGGCGTGGTGCTGTACGAAGCACTGACCGGTCGCGTCCCGTTTCTCGCCGACACCGACACCGGCACCGCGCTGGCCCGATTGCACCAGTCGCCCCTACGGCCACGACAGGTCCGCGCCGAGATTCCCCGTTCAGTCGAGGACGTGGTGATGCGGGCGATGGCCCGGGCCCCCGACGACCGCTATGCCGACGCCGCGCAGTTGCGCGCCGCCCTGCTGGCCTGTGTCTCCGGCCAGCCCCGGATCGTGGCGCCGACCGACGACACGATCGTGTCCCGGGGTGACGACACTCCGCCACCACGGGATCGCACCCCCGTCCCCCCACGTGCCGTCGCGGGGGTGGGAGATCCCTCCGGTGAGGTGGAGCCGCCGGGGGGGTTCGGCCAGTCAGAGCGGGCGTGGTTGGTGCCGACGCTGCTGATCGTGCTCGTCGCCGTGGCACTCGGCGTCGTGGGACTCCTCTTCGGTCGGTCGAACGCGGGTAAGCGTCTGCTCGGGAGCTCCCGAGCAGCGGCGACGACGACCGTGCCGGTGACGACCCCGAAGATCGCGTCGATCCGCGCCTTCGATCCGCCTCCGGGCGACGGCGTCGAGGACGACCAGCAGCTTCAGAATCTCGATGACGGCAATCCGGCCACGACCTGGCACACCGAGACCTACCAGAACGCTCCCGGTTTCGGGACCAAGAGCGGGGTCGGTATCCGACTGACCCTCGATGCGCCGACCAAGGTGTCGTCGCTCGCGGTCGTGAGCCCCTCGTCCGGTTGGAGCGCCCAGGCCTATGTCTCGACCGGAAATCCGGGCAACAGCTTGGCCGACTGGGGATCGCCGGTCAGCTCCCACACCGACATCGCCGCCGGCACCACGACGTTCGATCTCGGGGGACACCGGGCCGCACAGGTGATGCTGTGGATCACCAGACTGACCGACAACGGACGGGTCACGATCGGGGAACTGCGACTCAAATGAACCAGGACCCCGGACCCGACGAGGCCCCTTTCGAACGGACGTCCGCCCGGTCTGTGGCATCCGGCGACGACCCGGCGCACGCCGTCGACGCCGACAGCGGTCGACCGGTGCCGTTCAAACGCCATCTGATGGTGCTGGCGCTGGGCGTGCTGGCACTGATCGTCGGGATCGTCCTGGTGGTCACCGGACGCGATCCGTCGACGCCGACGCGTTCGCCGTCGACCGGCGCCGTACCGACGGTGGTTCGCACAGGACCGTTGCTGCGCAGCCTGGGAAGCGTCGCCGATCGCAAGGCCGCGCTCGACCTGCTCAGGACCCTCGATCCGAACACGCTCGATCCTCCGGGCGGTGGCTCGACCGTCGCGTCGTCGACCTCGGTGCCCGCCGATTCGAGCGCGGTGGACGCGACCGCTGCGGGAGTTCAGCGCTGCGCCCAGGCGGTCGACCAGCAGACCAGGGATCGCGCGCTCGGTCGGCGGGCGGCCGAGGCACGTCTGACGATCGGTCCGTCGACGGCTTTCGTCCTGTCGTACCAGCTCCCGGCATCGGGAAGTTCGCCGGCAGGCACCCGCCTCGTGCTCGTCGACGCCCGCACGTGTCGGATACTCGGCGCCGTCGACCACTAGGGTGTCGCCATGGCTGCTGACCCGTCACCGAGCGCCTCCGATCCGGTCGCGTCCTGGCCCGACCAGGCGACGGACCTGATCGTCTCGACCGTCGGCACGGTCCGCGACAAGACGGTCGGACCGGCAATGACCGTCGCCCGGGCGATCGTCTACGGCCTCTTCGCCACCGTCGTCGGGATCGCCGCGCTGGTCCTGTTCAGCGTGCTGTTCATCCGGATCATCACGGTCTACCTGCCCGAACACCGGGTCTGGGTCCCCGAGTTGGGACTGGGCGTGCTCTTCGGGATCAGTGCCCTGGCGCTCTGGGCCAAGGCACGGAGGATTCCGCACCGGTAGCGTGATCGACGATCGGACCCGCGCCGGGGCGATCGGGAATACCATCGACGTCGGCATGGTTCCACAAGGCGAACATCGGCTCTCATGAGCCAGGAGCAAGGCCAGGAGCAACGGTTGTCCGAGAACATCCACGACGTCATCATCATCGGATCGGGTCCGGCCGGGCTCACGGCGGCGATCTACGCGGCACGTGCCCAGCTTGCTCCCGTGGTCTTCGAGGGCGAACCGTCCAGCACCTCCGATCAACCCGGAGGGCAGCTCATGTTGACGACCGAGATCGAGAACTACCCGGGTTTCGTCGACGGCATCATGGGCCCCGAGCTGATGGAGGCATTCCGGGGCCAGGCAGAACGGTTCGGCGCCGAGCTCATCACCCGGAAGGTCTCCCGGGTCGACCTCGGCGCAGCTCCCTACGGCGTCTGGGCGGACGACCCCGACGCGCCCGAGCCGACCGCCCGGGCGCGGTCCATCATCATCGCCACCGGTGCCCAGTCCCTCATGTTGGGGATCGAACACGAACGACGTCTCCTCGGCCACGGCGTGTCGACCTGCGCCACGTGTGACGGGTTCTTCTTCCGCGGCCACGACATCGCGGTCGTGGGAGGAGGCGATTCCGCCATGGAAGAAGCGACCTTTCTGAGCCGATTCGCCGACTCGGTCACCATCGTGCACCGGCGTGACGAGTTGCGGGCGTCCAAGATCATGCAACAACGGGCCATGGACGATCCGAAGATCTCTTTCGCCTGGAATTCGCAGGTCACTGCCGTCCATGGGGACGACAAGCTCGAAGGTGTGACCTTGACCGACACTCGAACCGGGGCGACGTCGACCTTGGACGTCACCGGGCTGTTCGTCGCGATCGGCCACCAGCCGAACACCGGACTGTTCAAAGGCCAAATTGACCTGCTTGATACAGGATATATCGATATACATCAAAACACACGGACAAGTGTGGCCGGTGTCTTTGCCGCGGGTGACGTCCACGACGACATCTATCGCCAGGCAATCACCGCCGCCGGATCCGGCTGCAAGGCCGCAATCGATGCCGAGCGCTGGCTGGACGCCGGCGCCCCCACCGAAGACTGGTAGATTCCCCACAGGAGGTACGCATGGCTGCCGAAGGTATTCTCACGCTCACCGATGGTTCGTTCGATGAACAGATCAACAGCGCCGCCAAGCCGGTACTGGTGGACTTCTGGGCCGAATGGTGTGGCCCGTGCAAGAAGGTCGCGCCGATCATCGAAGAGCTCGCAACCGAACACGGCGATCAGATGTCCTTCGCGAAGATCGACATCGACGCGAATCCCAAGGTCCCGTTGCAGTTCAACGTCATGAGCATTCCCACGCTGATCGTGTTCAAGGACGGCCAAGAGGCCAAACGGGTCGTGGGCGCAAAAGGCAAGACCCAGCTCGTCGACGATCTCCGCGACTTCCTGTCCTGACGCTCGCCCCTCGCCGAACGCCGGTCTCCGGACCGCGCGTGCATGATCCCATGCCTGAAGGTCACGACCCCGTCTCCGCCGTCCTCCCCCTCCAGCTGGGCTCGTCCGGCGACGCCGTGCGCGATCTCCAGACGCGACTCCGAGGCGGGGGCTACCTCTCGACGCTCGAGACGACGGGGATCTTCGACGAAACCACCGCGGGGGCGCTCCGCTCGTTTCAGGATCAGGTCGGACTCGAAGTCACGGGCGTCTGTGACCGTTCGACCTGGGCCGCCCTCGTGGAATCCGGTTACGAACTCGGTGACCGGCTGCTCTACCACCGCTCCCCCATGCTGCGCGGTGACGACGTCGCCGTCGTCCAGCGCCGATTGGGCCGTCTCGGCTTCCACAACGGCCGGGTGGACGGGATCTTCGGCCCGGACACCGAGGCCGCCGTCGTCGCCTTTCAGCGGAATACCGCACTCGTGACCGATGGGGTGGTCGGGCCGGATGTGATCGACCAGCTCCGTCGCCTCGGGCCGGAGAAAGCCACGACGATCACCAAGGCCCTGCTGACCGAACGACTGGAACTTCTCGGCGGATCCCACCAGCTCCGCGGCACGCGCATCGCCATCGCCGAACCAGGAACCCTGCCCGCGCTCGCTCGTGCCGTCACCACCCGGTTGGACGCGGCCGGTGCCCTCACGCTGGCCATCCACCATCCGGAAGGGTCGTCACAAGCTGCCGAAGCGAACCGGTTCGGGGCTCGTTGCTTCGTTGGATGTACCACCCACAGCGAATCCGGCGCTCGCCTCTCCTATTACCGGACCGAAGGTTTCGAATCCGCCGGCGGTCGGCGCCTCGCCGAGCTGCTCGCCCGAATTCTCCAGCTGCACCCGTTCCCAGAACCCGTGAGCATCCGGGGCATGCGACGATCGGTTCTCCGCGAAACGTCGATGCCGGCGTTGTGGTGCGAAATCGGGCCGCCGAGCTGGGTCGTGGAAAATGCCTCGTCGCTGGCGGGCGCGGTTGCCGAAGCCGTTGCCCACTGGGTCGCCGCGCCCGTCGATGATCCCGACGAATCAGGCTGACGGTCGTTCGGAGCCTGTCGATCCCGACGCGAGTCGAGGTCGAACTTCTACCCACAACCTTAGCCACAGGTTGTGGACAACTTGGGTCGAACGTCAGTCTTCGGGCTTGCTCGTCGCATCCTGGGGGACCGTGGACATGGCCCGATAAATGCGCTCGAGATCCTCCAACGTGGCAAACTCGATGGCGATGCGGCCGCGTTTCGCGCCCATGGTGACTTTCACGCGGGTGTCGAGTCGTTCCGAGAGCAGCTCCTCCAACTCGAGCAGGCCGGGCGCCCGAAGACTGTTCGCCGACGGCGACGGCTCGGGGTCATTCGCCTTCGCCTTCCGCCGAACTGCTTCTTCCACCTGACGGACCGAGAAATCGCCGGCGGCCGCCTTTCGGGCGAGGGCTTCCTGGAATGCCCGATCCGGGCTGCCCAGGAGCGCGCGGGCGTGGCCTGCGGTCAGGCGTCCATCCTGCACCAGGCGCTGCACGGCAGGCGGCAGGAGGAACAGTCGGAGGGAGTTCGAAATCGCGGCGCGACTCTTCCCGACCCGCCGGGCGACCTCCTCATGAGTCAGCGAGAAGTCATCCAGGAGCTGTTGGTAGGCCGCGGCTTCCTCCAGTGGATTCAGGTCCTGACGGTGGAGGTTCTCCACCAGCGCCTGCTCCAGCGAGCTCGCATCGTTCACTTCCCGGACGATGGCGGGAACCATCGCGAGACCGGCCCGCTTCGCGGCTCGCCAGCGTCGCTCTCCTGCGATCAGCTCGTAGGCGCCATCATCGGTCGCGCGCACCAGGATGGGCTGCAGGACGCCCAGTTCCCGGATCGACGCCGTCAGCAGCGTCAATGCCTCCTCGTCGAAGTGGGTCCTGGGTTGGAATTGATTCGGAACGATCTCGTTGATCGGCACCTCGATGAGGCCGACCTGGGACTGGGGGGTCGTCTCCGCCGTCGATTCATTTGGAATGAGGGCGCCGAGCCCTTTTCCGAGTCCGCTACGCCGAGCCATTGATGATCTCCTTTGCCAGTTCCCGGTAGGCGAGCGCTCCCCGTGAGCGCGAGTCGAATGCGATGATCGGCTGACCGAAGGACGGTGCTTCAGACAGTCGGACCGTTCGTGGGACCATGGTCCGGCAAACGCGATCGCCGAAATGCGCCCGGACTTCGTCCGCGACCTGATCGGAGAGCTTCGTGCGGGCGTCGTACATCACCAGGACGATCGTCGAGATCTCCAGCGTTCCATTGAGCCCGCGGCGGACCAGGTCGACGTTGTTCGAAAGCTGTCCGAGGCCTTCGAGCGCATAGTACTCACACTGAATGGGAACGAGGACCTCGCGCGCAGCCGCGAGCGCGTTGATCGTCAACAAGCCCAGGGAGGGGGGACAATCGATGAAGACGAAGTCGTAGTCGTCACGCACCTCGGCAAGAGCGTTGCGCAGCTTCAGCTCCCGGCTGAATGCCGGCACCAGTTCGATCTCGGCACCTGCCAGGTCGAGACTGGACGGCGCAACGAAGAGTCCTTTGATCGACGTGGCTTCGATGGCGTCGTCGATCGGGGTGTCCCGCATGATCACGTCGTACATGGAGGCGTCGAGGCCTCGGATGTTGATCCCGAGACCCGTGCTGGCATTGCCCTGTGGATCGAGATCGACCACCAGCACGCGATAGCCCGAATCGGCAAGACAGGCACCGAGGTTGACGGCGGTGGTCGTCTTCCCGACCCCGCCCTTCTGGTTGGCCACGGCGATCCACCTCGGGAGCTGATGCACCCGGTGGGGATCGGTGGGTTGAGCAACATCGCCTGCTGCTGTGGCTGCGTCGGGTTCAGTGGCGCCAACGTGATCCGTAGGTGGGGGAGGGGCGACGAGCTCCGAGGGGGTCGGTTCGTTCACCGAACCCCCCTCCAAGGCGGTTGAGACGGGCCAGAAATCTGCACCCGGCAATCCTGCCCGTTCCCGTCGGGCAGGTCAAGTTCTCCCGCCTACTCTCGCACAAATTTCACGTTTCACGTGAAACAACGCCCACTCGGGGACACGACCGACCCCGACTTTCACGTGAAACAACGCTCGGTCAGGGAGTGGTAGGCCGCAGACGTTTCACGTGAAACCCCGGCACGTCAGAACAGCGGACGCTTGGCCGGAACGCCAACGCGACGAGGAAATCGACCGGGGCATCGGCGAGCAAGGATCAGGTCGGTCCAAGCAGGGTGGATGGTCCGCCGTTCGACGACGCGAAGGCCCAGCACAGCAAGATCGTCGGCAGGCCACCGCTGATCGGCGTGCACGCCTTGGGGCGGGTCACTCACGATGAGATGACCGCCCAGGCGAAGCAATGGGGCGCCGCACTCGGCTACCACGGCCGGGCGCCCGAAACTCCGAGCCACCACAACGTCGAACGTCCCTCGGAGGTCGGTTCGATGTCCCGCTTCTTCAGCACGCTGAACGATCAGCGACAACCGATCGCCGAGGCCCAGGTCTCCAATCGCCTGCTCGAGGAATGCGCCGCGTCGAACCGACGCCTCCAGCAGGACGCCATGCAGATCCGGCCGATCCATTGCCACCACCAACCCGGGAATGCCCCCACCCGAACCCAGATCGACAAAGGTGCCGGCACCCTCGGGGATCGCCGTGCACAGTCCACGTGCATGGACGATGTGGTCGGAGACCGGACCGGGCCCGAGAAAACCGAGGGTCCGGGAGCGCTCGAGGACGGCCCCCAGATCCTGCCCGGCCGGCCGGCGGACCATCCCCGCGAAGCTCAGGATTCCTCAGGCGAGATCTTGACCCACCGCTTGGGATCGTAGCCTTCTGACGAGGTGTGGACGCCCTCGATGGCGTTCACGGTGTCGTGGACGATCTTGCGGTCCGACGACGCCATCGGTTCGAGGGCCTTCGCCTTTCCCGATGTCCGCACATCATCGGCCACTTGCTCGACGAAGCGCACCAGGGCCTCGCGCCGACGGGCCCGGTAGCCGTTGACGTCGACATGGACATGGCCCTCCCAGGATCCGGCGGCCTGCTTCTGGAGCGCCACGCGCGTCAGATCCTGAAGTGCGTTCATGGTCGCACCGCCAGGACCGATCAGCAGTCCGAGGTCGTCGCCTTCCACATTGACGTGCGCGTTCGCCTCATCAGTTCGCGTCGAGGTGACCTGGCCGCTGATGCCCATCTCCTCGAGCAATCCGGTGAGGAATGCCTCGGCGGCACCAATCTGCTCATCCAGTGTCATCACCATCTTCGCACCTTCTTCCTTCCGGGATCTTCCGGATCTGTCGTTCGAACGATCCGACGTCTGGCCGGACTCCTCCGAACGGGAGGACTGCTTCACGCCGTTCGGCTCATCGCCGCTCGATCGCTTCTTGGAACCACCTTTGGATCGCGACTTCGATTGCTGCCCGTCGCCGCGGCCACCATCGGCTTTGGGGCGTCGACTTCTCCGCTCGACTTTCGCCGGTGGCGTGCGCGGGATGACCCGTGCGCGGACTCGGGCGGTGCCGCGTGTCTGGCGGAAGAGCCCTTTTCGTGGTTCGTCGACGACGACGAATTCCGCCTCGTCGTGGCCCACCCCGAGTTTGTCGAGGGCCGACTCTTTTGCTCCTTCCACGGTCTTTCCGATGACCTCAATCCATTCCATGTCAATCCTTGTCGTCGGGTCGTCCCGGCGCCTTCCTGCTCGGCGCCTTCCTGCTCGGCGCGGATCGGCTCGGTGGCTTCCGCTTCTGGGACGCATCACTCGCGTTCGGCCCACTCGCCTCCGGGGGACGCTTCTTGTGCTGGTCTCCACCGTTCCGACCGCTTCCCTTCGCACCGGAGCCACCGTTCGCCCCGCTCCGCGACCGACTGCCATCGGACGGCTTGCGTTTCTTCGGGGCCGAACCCGAAGCCTTCTTCGTCGCGCTCTTCCCGCTCGAACCCGACGAGGCCCCGGGTCGTGGTCGCTTCGACTTCGTCCCCGAACCGGACGTCCTGGTTCGACCCGACCCACCGGACTTGGCCGACCCGCCGGCAGCCTTCGACCGCTCGGCGGTGGTCGTCGTGCCCTTCCGTGCCGCCGCCGCCTTCTTGCCGACCTGGGGGAGTGCGTTCGTCGACGGCTTGAACTGGTCCCAGAAACTCTTCGGGGGCTTCTCCTCGGCATCGTCCTCTTCCGTTGCCGTCGTCGGGATGGCAACCGCGTTCGGACCGGTGTAAAAGGTGCGCGTGACCATCGACTGTTGGCCGATACGGAACAATGACGAGACGAGGAAATACAAAACGACCCCGGCAGGAATCACGATATAGATGAAGCCCATAACGATCGGCATGATCTTCATCGTGAGCTGTTGTGTCGGATTCTGGTCGCTCTTGTTCGGCTGGCGACTTTGAATCTGTTGCTGCTGCAGATAAGTAAGCCCGATGACGATCAGAACCATGACAATATAGGGCAACGCGTGAGCAAGGCCTCTGCTGAAAGAGCTCATCGCGTTCTGGGAAAGATCGATCCCGAGGAAATCCATGACCCGGGTGTGGGTGAGATCCTGGTAGAGCTGCGAGGAGTGCTTGAGATACGCGGGGTCGAAGAACCCTGCGTTGGCGTAGTTCCCATTTGATGTACAGAGATTCACGCCGTTCGCGGAACAGGCCGCCGAATGTCCGAGGTCCATTCCGAACGGACCACGCAACGTGAGCTTGTAGAGCACTTCGTAGAGGATGAAGAACACCGGAAGCTGGATGAGCATCGGGAGACATCCACCCAAGGGAGATATCTTGTTCTCCCGGTAGAACTTCATCATCTCTTCGTTGAGCTTCTGACGGTCGTCCTTGTACCGATTCTGAAGCTTCTTGACCTCTGGCTGCAGTGCTTGCATCGCCAGCATCGACCGGGTGCTCTTGAACGTCAGCGGCGCCAAGACGATCATGATCACGATCGTGAACAAGATGATCGAACCACCATAAGATGGCCAGATCGAATAGAGGATCTCGAGGAGTCGAGCGAGGATGCCGAACATTCAGATCGCTTTCCGTTCCGGGACGGGATCCCATCCATGGCCACCCTAGGGGTGACAGCGCCCCAGCCGCCGAATGGCGAGCCAACCGCCGCGCAGTGCCCCATGGGTTTCGAGCGCCTCCAGGGCGTAGGTCGAGCAGCTCGGGGTGTAACGACAGGGCGAGGGTCGACCGGCACGCGCCGCCTGATAGGCCCTGATGGGGGCCTGGAGGATGCGGACCACCACGGAACGCTCGGATGGACGCATCAGCGGATGCTCCTCGCCAGGTCGTCCAGCAGTTCTCGGACTGCGGCCACCAGGACGCCATGGGGTGCCGTCGCCGCCTCGCGGGTGGCACTGATCAGGTACGTTCCCGCAGGAAAGGCGACATCTGCAGACGTTTCGAGCATCATGAACACGCTCCGCAGGCGTCGCCGGATGCGGTTCCGCACGACCGCGTTCCCGGTGCGGCGGGACAGCGCGTAGGCCACCCGTCGGCGCCCGAGAGGATCGGGAACCCAGGCGAGACGCACCGGGCCCGCGCTGAGGCGGCGCTTCGGGCGTCGCAGCGCGACGAAGGACCCACGGTCCGAGACCCGTTCGATCAGGCCGACAACCGCGATCGACCGCGGCGGCGTCGGGACCGGACGATCGAACGGCCGGCCCGAGTGGACATGCGGTGCCGGAAACCATGGCGACGAGCACGCTTTCGGACACTGGGTTGGTAGGTACGTTTCACGACTGCCTCTCACTGCTCACCGGCTTCCCGGCGGCGCCGTCGGACCACGGGGAACCGACGAAATCGACGAATTCGAGCGACATCCCGTCGGTACGATCAAGTGATCGGGATGCCATGGCCCACGACCCACTGCAGCTCGCTCGAGCGAGCCGGAGTCCGGACCACTCCACGATAGGGGGCGAGCCCGGTCATGGGCAACCGGAGACGAGTCGACACAACCTGCGCCTGTGGACACGGGGTGCTACCTTTGCTGAGCTACCCCATTCTGCGGCTCGATCCACCTCCGGTGAAACCCGGGCCGTGACGGTTGACACCACCCTTTTCCACACCTGTGGATTCGGTTGTGGTTTTCACAGCGAAAGTGAGGGAATAATCCCAGGTGGTACACCCGATGGACGTGTGGACGACGTGTTGTGACCTGCTCCGTCCGCAGGTCTCCGACGCGGTCTGGCGCTCGACGTTCCATGATGCGCGTGCAGTCGCCATGGAAGGTTCGGTGCTCACCGTCACCGTGCCGAACTCCCTCAGCCGCGACCGGATCGCCGGCACCTACGAGTCCCTGGTCCTCGACTGCCTCGCGGACGCGACCGGAGAGCCCTTGGGCCTGGAAGTCCGCGTCGACGGTGTGGCACCCATCGAGGACGAACCGTCAGACCCGCTCTCCGTGGCGACCGACGAGCGCTCGGAACCTCCGGCGCCGAGCGACGCTCCGGAGCTTTCGGACACCACCGATCTTCCCATCGAACCGCACCGCTACACGTTCTCGACGTTCGTGGCGGGACCGTCCAACCGCTTCGCCCACGCCGCGGCCCTGGCGGTCGCCGAGAAGCCGGGCAAGAACTACAACCCGTTGTTCATCTACGGCGACGCCGGCCTCGGCAAGACCCACCTCCTCCAGGCGATCGCGCACTACGTCATGGAGAACTACCCGGACTTCACCGTGCGGTACGTCTCCAGTGAGACGTTCCTCTCCGAATTCGTCGATGCCGTACGTGCCGGTGAGGGCAAGGCCGAACAGTTCAAGCGTCGCTACCGAGACGTCCAGGTGCTGCTCGTCGACGACATCCAGTTCATCGAAGGGCGCGAGGAGACCCAGGTCGAGTTCTTTCACACGTTCAACGCGCTCCACCAGGCGAACCGCCAGATCGTGTTGTCCTCGGACCGTCCTCCCGACGCCATCGGCAAGATCGAGAACCGTCTCCGGAGTCGGTTCAAGATGGGCCTGATCACCGACATCCAACGACCCGATCTGGAAACGCGGCTGGCGATCCTGCGTCGCAAGGCCGAGTCCGAGAGCATCGAGATCCCCGACGAGGTGCTCGAGTTCATCGGCGCGAACATCGCCGACAACATCCGCGAGCTCGAAGGCGCTCTGAACCGCGTCACCGCGTATTCCAGCCTCACCCACGAACCGCTCACCGTCTCCCTCGCCGAACAGGTGCTCGCCACCGAGCTCGGCGACCGCAAGGAGCGCCCACTCACCCCCGAGGTCATCCTCGACGCCACGGCCGAGATGTACCGCTTCACGGTCGACGAGCTGAAGGGCAAGTCCCGCCAGCGCCCCCTGGTGCTGGCCCGACAGGTGGCGATGTACGTGATCCGTGAGACCACTGATCTGTCGTACCCCACGATCGCCCGGGCGTTCGGGGGGCGGGACCACACCACGGTGATGCACGCGGTCGACAAGATCGGCAACCTCATGAAGGAACGCCGTCAGATCTTCGACCAGGTCACCGAGCTGATGACCACGGTCCGCAAGGGCACCTGAGCGAATGTGTCCTCGACGGGGGTGTGGACACCCCGCGCAAACGACCCGCTCAGCCATGGTTGCCCGGTGGGGACGATCCCGTGGACACCAGCGTGGACAACCTCCCGTCGTCCACGGCCGTCTGCACCGGTCGGGGGAGACCATGTGGAAGACTGTGGATCGGTCGGGGACGACAAAATTGCCCCCGGACTGGGCTGATCCCGGATCGTCCACAGTCCACAGCCCCTACCACCACTACAACGTCTTTTTGTCAGAACATTCAGAAGAGGAAGTGGGGACAACGTGAAGTTCCGTTGCGAACGTGATCTACTCGCCGAGGCGCTCGCCGCTGCCGGACGTGCCGCGGCCAACCGCGGCGGCGCGCTCCCGGTGCTCTCGGGGGTCCGACTCGAGCTGACCGGTTCCAAACTGGTGGTGACCGGTACCGACGTGGAGCTGTGGATCAGTGTCACCATCGACGTGGACGGATCCGACGACGGGGTCACCGTGGTGCCCGCCCGGATCGCCCAGGACGTGGCCCGGTCGCTCCAGTCGGGGGCGGTTTCCTGTTCAGTCACCGATGGCGAGTTCGCGATCTCCTCCGGCCGGTTCAACTCGACGATCCGCACCCTGCCCGCCGAGGAGTTCCCGAACCTGCCCGAACTGGCCGATTCGTCGGTCACCCTGGATCCGGACGTGCTCTCGGATGCGTTGCGGCAGGTCGTGCCCGCCGCGTCCGGTGACGACGCTCGTCCGATCCTGACCGGCGTGCTCTTCGCATCCGAAGGTGACGGCATCCGGCTCGTCGCCACCGACTCCTACCGCCTGGCGGTACGTGACGTCGCCGGCGTCGGGGTGTTGGGCGACGAACAGCGGGTGCTCGTGCCTTCCCGTGCGCTGCGTGAGGTCGAACGGCTGCTCGGTCCGTCGTCGTCGTTGACCCTGCGTCTGTCCGAGCGTGACGCTTCGTTCGAAGTGGTCGGCGAATCATCCACGACGCGTCTGACCACGAGGCTCATCGAAGGCGAGTTCCCGAACTACCGCCAGTTGATCCCCTCGGAGTATCCGAACGAATTGACCGTGTCCCGCGAGGTGCTCGCGGAAGCGGTGCGTCGCGTCAAGTTGATGGCCCGCGAAGGCACGCCGGTCCGACTGACGATGTCGACCGACGGGCTCGAGCTGGTGGCGGTCACCCAGGACGTCGGTCAGGCTTCCGAAGCGGTCGATGCCCAGTTCCGGGGTGACGAGCTGACCGTGGCGTTCAATCCGGACTACCTGTTGGACGGCATCGAGATCGCCACCGGTGACGAGGTGACCCTGTCGACACTCGATGCACTCAAACCGGCGGTCATGCGCTCGTCGGACTCCTCGGCATTCCTGTACCTGCTCATGCCCGTGCGGGTCTCCTGATCGCTGCGTGCTGCTCGCCACCCTCGAACTGCGGGACTTCCGCAACTACCGTGAGTTGCACCTCGAGCTGGCCGAGGGCGTGACGGTCTTCGTCGGAGCGAACGGGAACGGCAAGACGAATCTGCTCGAGGCAGTCGGCTACCTGGCCGGCCTTTCGTCGTTCCGGGGGGTGCCCGATTCCGCCCTGGTGCGCTCCGGAGCCGACGCGGCGATCGTTCGTGCCGAGGGTGAGCGGGACGCCCGGCGCCTGCTGATCGAGGCCGAGATCAACCGCACCGGGCGGAACCGCACGATGGTGAATCGTCAGCCGCTGCGCCGCAGTCGCGACCTCCTCGGAGCGCTCCGGGTGAGCGTGTTCGCTCCCGACGACCTGGAGTTGATCAAGGGGTCACCGTCGGGTCGACGCCGCTTCGTGGACGACCTGGCGGTTGCGATCGATCCGTCCGTGGACGCCCGCCGGGTCGAGGTCGAACGGGTACTGCGTCAGCGCAACGCGCTACTCAAACAGATCAAGGGGCGACTCGACGAGGACGCGGCCACCACGTTGGACGTGTGGGACACCAAGCTGGCCTCGGCCGGGGACGCACTGGGACGGTTGCGTCGAGCGGTGCTCGACGACCTGGTTCCGCGGCTCGCCGAAGCCTACGGGGCGTTGGCCGGTGGAACTCGACGTGCCGCGGTGCGCTATGAACCCGAATGGGCCGAATCCGGTCTGGCCGCGGCGCTCGCCGCGGCGCGCCGCGGACGACGTACGTCGCGGCGTGAGCACGGTCGGGCCGCACCGGGACGAGATCTCGCTCACGCTGGGTGGGGATCCCGCGCGCACCCACGCGTCCCAGGGTGAGTGCCGCACCTATGCCCTGGCGTTGCGTCTGGGTGCCCATCGACTGGTGAGCGAGGCCACCGGATCACCGCCCGTGCTGCTGTTGGACGATGTGTTCTCCGAACTCGATGCGACCCGGCGCGCCGCGCTGTTACGGAACCTTCCCCGGGCCCAGACGCTGCTCACCACGGCCGCCGACATTCCCCCGGGCACCGACCCCGATCTCGTGGTCGAGGTCGGCCAGGGCGTGATCAGGAGCTGACCAGGTCTTCGGCGCGCGCTAGGCCGAACGACTCATTCGCTTCGGGTCGGGGAAATTTCACGAGACTTCGCTCGTCATAGGTGCTAACGTCTTCGAATCCGTACCGCCCGCGCTGTCCAGGGGAGCAACTCTCGTGAGTGATGCCGATAGCAACATCGTGAAGAAGTCGATCGACCGGAGGACCGCGCTGAAGACCCTTGGTGTCGGCGCTGCCGGAGCGGCGACCTTCGCGTCGCCGATGGTGTACAGCAGCTTCACCTCACGTGCCTTCGGTGCCAACACCAGCCTGTTCGAACAGGCCGGGTACACGTCGGCGATCCAGAGTGTCGCAGTGCGTGCCGGCACGCCGGTCAACTTCACCGTCGTCGCCGGCGGTGGTGGCGGCGGCCAGGCCGGCGGTGCGGCCGGAGGTGGCGCCGGTGGAAACGGTACCGCCATGTCCGGCACGATCCCCGCACAAGGCGGCGCGTACACCCTGTACGTCGCTATCGGAGGTGGGGGAGCCGGAGGTGTCGGTGGCGGCGCCGGTGCCGGCGGGCTCTCGCTCTACGGAGCAGGCGCCGCAGGAGGCGCCCGTGGCGCCAGCAGTGGCGGCAACGGCGGCGGCGGTGGTGGTGCGACGGCTGTCGGGAGCGATGCGGGCTTTTCGAACGGAGGAGCGGCGTTGATCGTCGCTTCAGGTGGTGGTGGTGGCGGCGGCGGAGCCAACGGGAGTGCCGGCAATACCGGTGGCGCCGGTGGCGGCAACGTGAGCGGAACGGTGAGTGGCGCGGTAGCCGGAGTCGCCGGCGCGAACGCCGGGGGCAATGGTGGGAACCCTGGTGGGACGACCGCACCAGGTGGTGTCGCTGACGGCGGCGGAAACGGCGCGCAGGGCAATGCCGGGTCCGGCCACACCGGTGGTTCCGGAGGGAATGGCGGTACCAACTACGCCGGGAGCAATTCCGGTGGTGGTGGTGGCGGCGGCGGCGGTTACTTCGGCGCCGGCGGTGCCGAAGGCGGCAATGGTGGCATCACCTCGTCCGGTGGCGGCGGCGGCGGCTCGGCGTCTGTGTATTCGTCGGCGAGTGCGAACGCAGGGAACAGTGCCTCGTACGGCCAAGGTGGTGCTGCAGGTGGCGGTAGCGGTATTGCCGGTGGCGGCGGGTACGTCATGCTCGTCACTGCTTGACGCGTCGCTCGCGTCCAAGGCTCGAACCTGATGTGAATAGCGACAAGATCTGCTGTTCACCGGGGCTTGCGGTCGTCACCTCGTCGATCGGTACCGTCGTCTTCGACCCGCTCACCGAAACCGCTCATCTCGTCAGCCCGATCGCCGCGTGGTTGCTCAGCTCCGATGAGCCGACGACGATCGACGAACTCGTGCGCATCATCGTCGAGGAAACCGAAGCTGACGAGGACGAGGCTCGGGCGACGCTCGAGCAAGGTGTCGATACTCTCACCGAGCTGGGTCTGCTCGGAAGAGTCGAAGCTCCCGATCGGCCCGCAACATTGGTGCCCCGCGTCCGCGAGCCGGAACCGGGCTGGACGGTTGGTGCGGCGCACGGACTGATCGACCGGTATCTTGCCTTCTGCGGGCCTGATGCGAAGTTGATCGAAGCCGTCGACGAACTCATGGGCGCTCCGCTCGAAGGCGTGGATCCGACCATCTACATGGGGATCCAGCCGGTGGAGACGGGCGGGATCGATGTCATCGACGATTCCCAGTGGCATCTCGAGAGTGCCGATCGGCTCCTCTGGCAACTCCCCGCCATCGTGAACTACACCGTGTCGCACTCGGACTCGATGCTGGTCATGCACGCGGGAGCGGTGCGAACTCCGGACGGAAAGATCGTGCTCGTGACCGGAACGATGAACACCGGCAAGTCGACTCTGGTGGCGGCACTGATCAAGGCGGGATGTGACTACCTGGGTGACGAATCCATCGGCGTCGACGCTGACCTCCGTGTCTGGGCATACCCGAAACCCCTCACCCTCGATCAGTCTGCGCAGCGCCTCGTCGGGATCGACCCTCCCGGAGAGCCGCTCACCGTCGGTGAACACCGCCGTGCGCCCGAGATTCGGAGTGGTGCCGGGTCATTGGCCGGCGACAATGGCCTGGTCGACCTCGTGGTCCACACCGCATATCGACCCGACGACCCCCCGCACGGTGAGCGCCTGAATGGCGCGCAGGCCCTCGAACTGCTGGTCTCGAACACCCAGAACCTCGGACGTGTCGGCGGTGCAGGGCTCGAAGTGCTGTGTGGCTTGGCCGAGTCCGTACCGGTCGTGAGTATCACCCACGGCGCCACGATGTCGGTGGCCGACCGCATTGTCGAGGTCGCCGCCGATCCTGAACGTCTCGTGGCCGAGCACATCGCGGCGCCAACGCCCGGTTGACTCGCGGGCTCCGGTCCGGCTGGCCGAGGACCTTCAGAACCAACCGTAGAAACCGGTTCGGACGATCTCGACGCGCCCGTCACGGCTGATCCGGTAGTCGAAGCCGAAGTCGTAGCGCAGGTGATCCAATTCGGCGCGGTGGTCGTCGACCCATTCGATCAGCTGGTCGGGGTAGTCGAACTCGTCGAGAAGCGTCGCGAAGTCTCCGATCGCCAACTGGCACAGATAGGCGCCATCCCAGTCGGGTTTGTAGCTGCACCAGACACCCTGACAGCTCTGCCGACGTTCGAGTTCTGCCAGCCAGAAGTCCGCAGCCGCATGCTCGGCGCCGGCGTACGCGTAGCGTGAAGCGTCGAGTCTCGCGGCGATGTCGTCCTTCGCCTCGGGGTACGCGAAGAGTTCATAGGTGTTCTTCAGGCGGTAGCTCGCCAGGTCGTGACGATACGCCACGATCATCGACGCTCCACCTTCGACGGTGTGGTAGATGTCGAGCTCACCCGGGGGTCCGATCGAACCATCTGCTCCGATCTCGAACTCGAAGGAGAACAGATTCGTGTTCTCCGGAACCCGCACCGGTGCATTCCATCCCCCCAGGAGGGTGAACGCCTCCCGCACCGTATCGAAGAACGCCTGGAGTGCCTGTCCCTCTGGTCGGCGATGCGAATAGAAGTACAGCTCCCAGAAGAGCTTCCCATCGACGTGCTTGACTCCCCACACCGTCCGGTCCGGTCCGATCCGATCGATCAAACTCTCGGCGATCTGTCGCCACGCGTCCCGCCGTGCGCTGTCGACAGGAAAGACGGCCAACAACACATCCAAGCTGGTCGCGCGGCCCGTGACGTCCCCGAAGATCGGATATGGAGCCATGATGAAGTCGTAGCCGGTCGCGTCGGGTTCCGGCTCGGTGGCTGTGGCATCGTCTTCGCTGGTGGCGATGTTCGTCGTCGCATCGCCATCGGACAAGAGTTCGTGGGAGTCCAATGTGTGCAGCAGCGCGGTGATCCGGTCGAGTTCTGTGCTGACCGTCGAATCCCTCACCTCGGCGAGGTCGGCGGCGATCTCCCCCAACGTGGTGGCCCCATCCAACGACCGCCAGATGATGGCCTCGAGTTCGGTCACCTCGAGCACGGTGTGACCCGATGCACTCTCGATACGAGAACCGCCATCGGTGAAGACGAGCCTGCTTCCCGGCGCCCGCACCGGGCAGGACGAGGCCGCATCGGACATCTCCCGATCCTAGAGGTCTGACGACGATGCGCGGGTCGGCCCAGACGGACTCTGCCGGGGCCGGGGAACGTGGTCTATGTCCGGTACACCGTGAGAAACGGGCCACCGCCCCCGTCGGTTCCCACGATGATGCGGATGATCAGTGACCGGGCGAGCTGGTGTGCCCAGCCATCGGCGCCGGCTGCGTCGATACCCGCAAGGTGTCCGAGTCGTGCCGCGATTTCAAGGCGTGCACCGCGGGGTGCGAGATCATCGAGCTGGACATCGATGCTCCGGCGACCCCCCTCTTCGATGACTTCGAGATCCTCGGGAGACAACGGCGCGTCGATGTCCCGTTCGATGCCGACCAGGGCGGTCGCCGCGTTCGCCCACTCGGGTGCGGTCGGCACCACCCGCCTGATCGCCGCGGCGACCGTGGCGGACGGGTCGTGGCCTTTGCGATAGATCGACCGGACCGGCGTGCGGCCGCCTGCGGACTTCCAGGTGACGTACCGGGGAGGTTCTGCGTTCGGATGGTCCGGCGAGATCACGGTGTCACCGTGCAGTGTGGCGAATGTCGGGTCCAGGTCGGTGAGTGCAGCAAAGGTCACCGGTTCGGTCACCCCGACGTAGACCTTGCGGCGTTCCGGACGGCCCGCTTCCCCAGGTTCGAAACCGATGACGAAGCGACGATCGTGTCCGGGCAGGTCGACGATCGACGGCGCCACTTGGTGGGGAACTCCGAAGGACACAAGGACCTCGGCCGCGTCGGCAAGCTTCGCGGGCGAAGCATCGGTGATGTGGAACGACCACGCGCCGCGTCCCTCGATCAGCTCGCCGGGTCGAATCTTCGTGGATCGGCCCATGGACTCGAGCTCGCCGATTCGTTGCAGGTCCGCGAGCCCGGAGGGCACCTCGTCGGCGGCAGCAGGGTCGATTCGGACCGGCACGGAGCGGAGCCGTCCGGACTCCTCGAGGTGCACGGCCAGGCGTGCGGCAGCGGTCCCAGACGTCGTGCGGTCCCGGCGCACCACGTCGCACAGCGCCGCCGCCCGGACAACAGGGTCGTGTGTTTCCTCGGCCAGCGAGATCGACCCGAGTGGTCCGGTGACCGTCCGTTTGGACCGCGGAATCGATGCGTCGTCGCGCCGCACCCAGAGGGTCGTGCCGTCGAGGTCGACGCGTGTCTCATCGGTCCAGTAGGCGTCCGGGGGAATGCGCAGACCCCGGGACTCGACGAAGACATCGAACCCGGTCGCGTGGCTCGTCACCCACGCACCCGTGACCACGAGCGAATTCGGCACGGCCGAACCAGGAGTCGGTTCCACCCGGGCGAGGTTCCGGGGAGCCATGACCATGGCGGGATCGAAGGCGACCTCCCGCCCGTCGCGGGGCGTGGCGGTCGGGACGTCGTCGTGGGGTACGCGCACGGTCGGTGTCGGGTCCAGCGAGACAAGTCCTGCCTCGGCGAGGGCGCGAGCCGCGTGCACGATGATCGCACGAGGGTCGAGTTCCGAGGGCAGGGTCGAGGTGTCCACCGATTCGGCGATCTCGCCGAGACTGGCCCCCTCCGCCCGTGCGGTGCAGAGGTCGGCTTGCAAGGGTTCCAGAACACGCGTGGCGCATCCGGGCGTGCAGGCGAGAAAGGCATCCCCGATCTGCTGCACGACCAGACCGTCTGACGGGGTGAGCGCGACGGCGCGCCAGTCGGCCCACCATTTCGGCAGGCCGTGGTCATTCCCTGCGATGCCGGGGGTCAACGACCTGCGACTCGAATGGTGCGCGATGCGGACCGTGAAACTCGGACTCGGCAGGGGTCGGACGTGACGACCGGTGGCTTCGCCATCGGGTGGAGCATACCGGACCACGTTTGCCTTGGCAGCTGGCATCGGGTCGTGGGCATCTTCCGGTGCCCAACTACCCTGACGGCTCGTGATCCCCGCCCGGTTCCGACCCGTCATCGACGAGGCCACTCCGCTCGCCGAAAGGTTCAACGACGCCGGTCACAAGCTCTATCTCGTCGGTGGGGTCGTCCGCGATCTGCTCGCCGGCCGGAACCTGGGGACCGACGCGGACCTCGACTTCACCACCGATGCAACCCCATCGGAGACCCGCGCGGTGCTGGAAGGATGCGCGGAGGCGATCTGGACCCAGGGCGAACGGTTCGGCACCATCGGCGCGAAGGTCGCCGGGCGATCGGTCGAGATCACGACGCACCGGGGTGAGGCCTACCGCCCCGACTCGCGCAAGCCCGAGGTCACCTTTGCGACGGACATCACCCAGGACCTGGCGCGCCGCGACTTCACCGTGAACGCCATGGCCATCGAGTTGCCCGACCCGCGTCTCATCGACGACTTCGGTGGCGCGGAAGACCTGATCGCCAAGCGGCTGCGCACGCCGTTGGCTCCGCAGGAGTCGTTCTCGGACGACCCGCTGCGGATGATGCGGGCGGCCCGGTTCATCGCCGGCTACGGCCTTGCGCCCGATCCCGAGCTGGTGGCCGCGGCGCACGAAGGGGCCACGCGGCTCGACGTCGTCTCTCCCGAGCGGATCCGCGACGAGCTGGACAAGTTGTTGGTCGTCGACGACCCGAGCGCGGGCCTGTGGTTCCTCGTGGACACCGGTCTCGCCGAACACTTTCTGCCCGAGTTGGACGGGATGCGGCTCGAACAGGATCCGATCCACAAGCACAAGGACGTGCTGGCCCACACGATCGCCGTCGTCGCCAACACCAGCCCCCGGCGCCTGCTGCGACTCGCCGCGCTGCTCCACGACATCGGCAAACCGGCGACCCGGGAGATCGGTGAGAACGGGGTCAGCTTCCATCATCACGAGGTCCTCGGCGCACGGATGGCCAAGGCCCGGATGAAGGCGCTGCGCTACGCCAACGACGACATCGCGGTCGTCCGCAAGCTGGTGTTCCTGCACCTGCGGTTCCACACCTATGCGCTCGGGTGGACCGACGCCGCGGTACGTCGGTTCGTGCGTGACGCCGGCGACGAGCTCGACGACCTGATCGAGCTGACCCGCTGTGACTGCACGACCCGCAACAAGCGCCGGGCCGCCGAGCTGGCCCGTCGGATGGACGAGCTCGAGGAGCGCATCGCGGCCTTGAACGAGGCCGAGGAACTCGCCGCCATCCGCCCCGATCTGGACGGCGATCAGATCATGGCGCACCTGGGCATCGGCCCCGGTCGAGCGGTAGGTGACGCGTTGGCCATGCTGCTCGAGGCGCGCCTGGACGAAGGGCCCCTCGGGACCGAGGAGGCCTACCGTCGCCTGGACGCGTGGTGGGCCGCCCGCGACGGCGCCTGAGCCGCGGCTACAGGCCCTGCTTGCGGGCCCGCAGGATCATCGTCGGCGGCACGTACCGCAGGATGTCGGCCCAGCCCGAAGCCGGGGGATAGTCGAGTGATGCGGCCGGTTCGGCCATCACGTCCACCCGGTAGTTGTTGCGGGACAGCAGCGTGAACAGTTGCGCCACGGTGTAGGGCTGGTCGAACCAGGACCGACGGATGCGCAACGGGTCGGCGGCCGCAGGGTGGGTGAGCTGCAGCGCCGGATGCGGGAGCGAGATGATCAGCGGCGCTTCCTGCCGCAGGACCCGGTGGATCTGGCGGATCAGCCGTGCCGGGTCACCGATGCCCACGAACCCGTAGGCGGACAGGGCCACGTCGATCCCATCGGCGCGCAGGAACGCCAGGTCGGCCAGGTCGCCGACATGCAGCTCGACCTTCATCTCGGCACGCTCGGCGGCTTCACGGGCCAGGGCGATCTGTGCGGCGTCCGGGTCGACCGCGATGACCTTCGCCCCGCGTCCGGCCATACGGATCGCGTTGTGGCCGGCGCCGCATCCCAGCTCGAGCACCCGACGGCCGTCCAGGTCGCCGATCAGGTGCAACTCGGATTCGGCGGGGATCGCTGCGCCGTACACGATGTCGTCGGCCAGGCCCCGTGCGGCGGGGTCGTGCAGACTGAACGAAGCCCACCCGGGGGACGGGACGGCGGTTTCGGACTCGGTCATGCATCCGAGTCTTGTCGTTGCCGGGGATGTGGGGGCGGATGGTTGCCTTCGGC
>CAVXRS010000007.1:0-320141 GCA_963764215.1 uncultured Actinomycetes bacterium | reverse complement strand
GTTCATGCCCTTGGTCCGGTCCCCGCCCACCGACAGGCCGTTCGGTCCGGACGTGCGCATGATCAGGCCCTCGTCGGCGACGTGCAGCACCTCGAGGGACAACCCCGACCAACACGCCAGGGTGGCGCCGGCCAGCGCGGTTCTGATCTCCGTCGCGTCCGCGTCGGTGATGTGCCCCGCGGCGGCCACCCGTGCGAAGACCTCCTGGAGGGCCTGCTCGGAGGTCAGATCGACCGCGTCGAAGCCGAACTCGAACAGATCGGGCTGGACGGTGGCGTCCGAGCTGAGATCGGTCGCCGGGCACGCGTGCTGCTCGATGTGCTCGCCACCGTAGGGGGCCCCGGTGCGCTCACCGGCACGCAGCAGACCGGGGTGCGCGGCGTCCGCAATGGCCTGATCGTCGGGCGTGAAACCCAGCTCCACCTCGATCATCGCATCCCCTGCCGACACCTCCGGCACGCTACCGCAACGACGCGGGGCGCCCCAGCGGAACGGGCCGGCGGGCCGAGGCCGGCGACCTGACGAACACCGCCAGGCCGCATCGCCGGGCGACGCGACGGTACGGAGTCGTGTCGCGGTCGGTCTATCCTCGACATGATGGCCGGTCGACGATCTCGCAAAGCCAGACAACAGATCAACACCAATCCGGAAACGGTGACGCCCTGGTTCAGCTCGGCCAAGGTGTTCGAACCCAAGTCGTCGAAAGACCGCCGTTCCGACTCGGAGTTCTTCGCCGAGTTCTCGACGGAATCGCTGTTCTCGGATCGTCCGACCGGCAACGGCCTGCTCGACCCCTACGAGGTGTTGGGCCTGTTCCCGGGCGCCTCGCTCGCCCAGGTCAAGAAGGCCCATCGGACCATGGCCAAGAAGTACCACCCCGATCGCTTCGTCGATGCCCCCGAGGCCGAACGCGTCGGCGCCGAGGAACGCATGGTCCAGGTGAACGCCGCCTACGCCGAGCTGCTGGCCCGGATCGACGCCGCGGACAGGTAACTCGACGTCCGGTCGGCCCGCTCAGTCTTCGCCGCGCAACAGGCGGATGACCTCTGACTGGTTCCGGCGTCGCCACCTGGCCAGGGCCAGGCGTTGCTCCTCGGCTTCGGTCCGCGGCGTTCCGGTGCGGGCCTGCCACCAGTCCAGGGCGTCTTCCGCGTAGGTCACTCCAGCGACCGGGCGGCGCGTCCTGATCAACTCGATCGCCGCCACGGGGTCGTGCCCGTCGGCGAGCAGCAGGGCATAGGCCGCGGAGGGCCCTCGGTTGATCCCCATGTGACAGTGGGTGAGCACACCGGGACCGACGTCGCCGGGTCGTGGTCGTGCCGCGGCGAGGATCTCGTCGAACCATTCCCGGGGGACGCGCTGGCCGGCGTCGTCGATTCCGAGATGCTCATAGCGCAGTTCGGGCGCGTGCTCCGCGACGAGGTCCTCGTCGCTCCACTCCACCCGGCAGTCGATGATCACCCCGATGCCCGCGTCGCGCCAGGCGGCGATCTCGCTTTCCACGCCGGGCCCGTCGGGAAGGTCACCGCCGGTCCACAACGTGGTGGTGAGCTGGGTGATCGGCAGCTTCATCTCACCGATCCACCCTCGCGGGCAAGGCCGCGTATCGAGGAATCGCCGGCGGGCTCCCCGAGCCAGTCGGTGATCCGGTGGTGGTCGGGTTTGAAGCCGTGGTCGATCCCCCACAGCACCGCCTGGACACGGTTGTCCGCCCCGATCTTGCGATAGGCCGAACGCACGTAGGTCTTGATCGTGTTGAGCGACAGGCAGAGCTGATCGCACACCTGGGCATTGGAGTGACCCTGCACGATCAGCGCGAGCACTTCCGATTCGCGTTCACTGAGGCCTTCGGAGCGACCGGGCCAGTCCAGCCCCACGGTGAGCCGACCGGGGCGGGGTGCGGGGCTGACCACCTGTTCGCCGCGGTGGATCCGCTCGAGGGCGTCGACGAGCTGTCCGGCCGGCAGCGCCTTGGACAGATAGCCGGCCGCACCGTTGGCCAACGCGGCGTCGACGAGATCGCCGTGGAAGTTCCACGTGTAGACCACGACCCGCCCGGCCCTGTTGCCGTGGGTGAGGCGGGCGAACTCGGCGTGATCGGCGGTGGGCTGGGCGAACGCGTCGTAGAGGGCGATGTCCACCCGTTGCCGCAGCGGAACGGTCAGATCCGCCTCGACCACGGCGATGCGATCGGGGTAGCGATCGAACATGTGGGCGACACCGGCGACCACGACGTCGTAGTCGTCGATGAGGGCCACGGTGAGCGGCGGTGCTTTCGATGGCATGCGGTGGGCGCCTTTGCGAGCTGATTGGAACTTTCACCCCTGAGGGTGTAGTGTTTAGCACTGACGCACCGCTAGACCGGAAAGCCACGAAGGCACATCGGTGTCTTCGCTCCCCGACGAAAGCGGAAGAGCCCATGGCTTTCATCCTCTGGCTGGTCGCCGTGATCCTGGTGGTCAGCGGCATCGTCTCGATCGCCCGCCGACAATTGGCCGCCGGAATCGCCCTGATCGTGATCGGCCTCCTGGTCGGACCGGGAGGGGTCAGCCTGTTCGCGTGACGCCGATGCCGCCGTCCCGCAGGCGAGGCGCCCCGGACCGTGCCCGATCGCTCGACACGCACACCGTGAGTGTGCAAAGACCATCCCCCAACAAAGAAAGGACCACCCCATGAGTGGCACCAGTGACGAAGCAAAAGGTCGCATCGAGGAAGCAGCAGGTGACCTGACCGGCGACGAAGAACTGCAACAGGAAGGCAAAGTCGACCAGGCTGCCGGCAAGGTCAAGCAGAAGCTCGACGAGGCCAAGGACTGGGCCGAAGACAAGATCGACGACCTGAAGAAGAAGTGACGTCGTGGGCCACCCCGGTGGCCCCTGCCCTGCGGGTGAACGCCGTCGATCAGTGCTTCAATTCGCCGGCGTTGACCAGCAGGTGCTGGCCGGTCACCGCCTTGGCCAGCGACGAGCAGAAGAACACGACCACGTCGGCGACCTCGTCGTCGGTGGTCATGCGCTGCAACGGGAACCCGCCGGCGATGTCGTCGAGGACCTCTTCCACGGTCTTGTCCTCGGTGCTCGAGCGGTAGTCGAGCAGCATCTGCACCGGCGGCCCCAACATCCAGGAGGGCACCACCATGTTGACCCGGATGTCGTCGGGGCCGAGTTCGTCCGCGAGGTGGTAGACCGCCGACAGCAGCGCCGCCTTGGACGCGGCGTACCCGGCCTGGGGCAGGTTCGGCAGGAACATCGACTGTGAACCGATGAGCACCATCGACCCTCCCCCGGTCGCCACGCATCGAGGTGGCCGCCGCGCGCACGATGTTCAGACTGCCGAGCACGTTCGTGTCGAACGCACGCCGCCACTGGTCGTCTTGCATGTCGAACAGGCCACCCCAGGCGTTGTCGTACGCGGCGACCTGCACCAGTGCGTCGACACGTCCGAACCGCTCCGTGGTCGCCTCGACCAGTTCGTCACAGGCGGCCGCGTCGGTCAGATCGACGGGATGAACGAGCACCGACTCCCCACCGGGGTCGACCTCGTCGGCGACGCCGGCCAACGTGTCGGCACTGCGCGCGGCGAGCACCACGCGGGCGCCTTCGCGCCGGGCGGCCAGCGCGCACTCGCGCCCCAGACCCGTTCCCACCCCGGTGATCAGCACCACCTTGTCCTCGAGCAGCATCGTGTTCGACTTCCCTTCGCATCGGCGGCTCCCCCGGCCACGACGGCCGACGGCGGTGACCCCACACCGTAGAACGCGCCCTAGGCTGACGCACCACAGCCGCCGGGCCCCGCGCACACCGTCGGGGCACGTCGCAGTCCGCCGAAGTCGGGAGCACGCGTTGATCGGGAGCATGGTTCGATGAGCACACGGGTCGTGGTGTGGGGAACCGGCGTGGTCGGGTCGATGGTCATCGCCGAGATCGCCCGTCACCCGGAATTCGAACTCGTCGGGGTCGGCGTGCACGACCCGGACAAGGTCGGGCGTGATGCCGGCGAACTGGCGGGCATCGACCCGCTCGGCGTCACCGCCACCGATGACATCGACGCCCTGATCGCCCTGCGGCCCGACGGCGTCGCGCACTACGGGCCGACCGCCGCGCACGCGGACGAGAACATCCGGGTGATCGGCGCGTTCCTGCGCGCCGGCATCGACGTCGCCTCCACCGCGATGACGCCGTGGGTGTGGCCGTCGGCACCGGCGAATCCCGCCGCAGTGGATCGAACCGATCGAGGCGGCGTGCGCGGCAGGTGGGGCACGTTGTTTCACCACCGGCATCGACCCGGGGTTCGCGAACGATCTGTTCCCCCTCACCCTGATGGGCCTGTGCGCGGAGGTCGAATCGGTCACCGCCCGGGAGTTGCTCGACTACACCGACTACGCCGGTGACTACGAGGACGAGATGGGCATCGGACGCCCGCCCGAGGACAAACCGATCCTGTCGGTGCCCGAAGTGCTGATTCTGGCCTGGGGTGGCACCGTGCCGATGATCGCCCATGCCGTCGGCGTCGAGCTCGACACCATCACCACCACCTGGGACACCCGCGTCGCCGAGCGTCCCATCGCCACGGCCAAGGGCACGGTCGAACCCGGCACGGTCGCCGCGGTGCGCTTCACGATCTCGGGCATCGTCGACGGCGCCGCGCGGATCGTGCTCGAACACGTCAACCGCGTCGGTCGGGACACCGCACCGGACTGGCCGCGGGGCAACACCGACGACGCCTACCAGGTGATCATCGAGGGCACCCCGACGATCCACCAGGAGACGGCGTTCCGCTTCACCGACGGTTCGGGTCGCACACCTGCGGTCGCGGGCTGTCTGGCCACCGGGCTCCGGGCACTGAACGCGATTCCCGCGCTCGGCGCGGCGCCCCCCGGGTTCGTCACCCCGCTCGAGCTTCCCCTCGTACCCGGGCGGGGCACGATCCGCTGAAGCTGCGGCACCCGCAGTCCCGAGGCGACACGTCCGCCGCAGATGTGGCACCGTTGAGCCCCGGGGAAGCACCTGACAAGGGGACGCGCACATGTTCGACACCGTGATCAAAGGCGGCACCGTCATCGACGGCACCGGTGCTGCGCCCTTCCACGCCGACGTCGCGATCACCGACGGGCGGGTCGTCGAGGTCGGCGACGTCACCGGCCCCGCGACACGGACCATCGACGCCGACGGGCTGCTGGTCACCCCCGGCTGGATCGACGTGCACACCCACTACGACGGTCAGGTCACCTGGGACGACCAGCTCGAGCCGTCGGCCACCAACGGGGTCACGACGGTGGTCATGGGCAACTGTGGCGTCGGATTCGCACCGGTCCACGCCCAGGACACCGACGCGTTGATCGACCTGATGGAAGGGGTCGAGGACATCCCCGGCTCCGCGCTGAACGTCGGCATGCCCTGGGGCACCTGGGAGAGCTTCGCCGACTACCTCGACGTGCTCGCCGACCGCCGCTACGCGATCGACATCGCCGCCCAGGTCGCCCACGGCGCGGTGCGCTTCTACGCGATGGGCGAACGTGGCGCCGCGAACGAGGACGCCACCGCCGAGGATCTCGAGACGATGGGCGCCCTGGTCGAGGAGGCCATGCGGGCCGGCGCGGTCGGATTCACCACGTCGCGCACGGTCGGCCACCGGGCCCGCTCGGGCCGACCGGTGCCGGGCACGTTCGCCGAAACCGACGAGCTGCTCGCGATCGGCGACGGGTTGCGACGGGCCGGGCACGGCGTGTTCGAAGCGATCGTGTCGGGAACGATCGGAAAGCTCGAGCAGCTCGGCGGCGAGCGGGCCAAACCGGTCGAGGAGATCCCGATGCTCGAGGAGATCTCCCGCGCCAGCGGCCGGCCCGTGACCTTCACCACCGCGCAGCTCTTCGAGGATCCGGGCCACTGGCGGCTGATGCTCGACGCGGCCGCCGCGGCGAATGACCGGGGCGCCGACCTGCACCCCCAGATCATCCCCCGCTCGGTCACGATCATGACCAGCCTCGACACCTACCACCTGTTCATGAACCGGCCCACCTACCGGCGCATCGCCGACCTTCCGCTCGCCGAGCGGGTCGCCGAGATGCGCCGCGACGACGTCCGCAGGGCGATCCTCGCCGAACAGGACGCCTCGGGAGCGCCCGGGGACTTCACCGAAGCCGTGACCAAGCTGTTCATCCCGGCACTGCCGCTCACGTTCCCCTTGACCGATCCGGTGAACTACGAACCGGACATGGCCGACTCGGTGTTCGCGCAGGCGACCGCGGCGGGGATCGACCCCGTCGAGCACATGTACGACCTGTTGCTCGCCGACGACGGCAAGGCGTTCTACGCGTTGCTCGGGTCGAACTTCGTGGGCGGCAACCTCGACGTGTGTCGGGAAATGCTGCTGGACCCGTACTCGGTGACCGGTCTGAGCGATGCCGGTGCGCACGTCAACCTGATCTCGGACTGCTCGGCATCGACGTTCCACCTCACCCACTGGGGCCGGGACCGCACCGCCGGCGACCGGCTGCCCCTCGAGCTGCTCGTGCACAAGCTGACCGGCGCGAACGCCGCGCTCTACGGGTTCGGCGATCGCGGGGTGCTGGAGCCGGGCCGCCGGGCCGACGTGAACGTCATCGACCTCGACGCGCTGTCGATCGATCCACCGCTGCTCCGCCACGACCTGCCCGCCGGCGCGAGCCGCATCCTGCAGCCGGCACGCGGCTACGCGGCAACGCTGGTGGACGGGGTGGTCACCCGGGAGGACGACACCGACACCGGTGCACGGCCGGGACGGTTGGTGCGTGGCGGCCACCTGGCCGCGTGAGGCCGGCGACGTCCGAGGAATCTTTCGGACGGCCACCGGGTTCTGGTGAACATGGACGGCCCGCAAGTTCCGACCACCAACGCCCGCAGGGTCGACCGACTCATCGGCGTGTACCACGCATCGGGCACCCTGTGGGGTGAGCTGCGCTACTGGATCGGGGCACGCACCGGCGGCAGCCACTGTGCGTTGTGCGACATCACCCACGGTTCAGTGCGCGAGAAGCCCGAGTGGCAGGCGTGTCGCGCCGGGATCGCCGTGCCCTTCGACACCGTGCACCTGAACGAGCGCCGCCCGGATCTCGAAGCGTTCACCGAAGGCCACACGCCCTGCGTGGTCGCCGAGACCCACGACGGCTTCGTGCTGGTGCTGGATCCGCACGACCTGGCCGAATGCGACGGCTCACCCGAGCAGCTGGTGACGGCGATCCGCACGAAAGCCGAAGCGCTGGGCCTCACCCTCGACGCCGAGTAGCGTCGACGACGAGGGCCCGGTCACGGCCACCCTCACGCCAGTCGACAGGGGGTTCCAACATGTCGGTCGAAACGCTCAGGGCGCGGGTGCGCCGCCAAGGCGACGAGTTGCCCGCCATGTACGGCCAGATCGACTTCGACAAGATTCCCGAGCGGCTCGCCCTCGAACCCGATGCGGCGACCGACCTGCCACCCCAGGTGAAGGTCACCCGCGAGGAACTGTTCGCCGACGACGAGCTCATCGACCTGATGGCGACCGCCACCATGCTGGGCGACATCGTGTGCGACGCCTACGTGGCCCGCATGCCCGACTACGGCATGCAACGGCTGATCCAGATGGTGGTGCTCGCATGCAGCGACGGTGTCGACGCCGTCGAGGACGCCCCCGACGAGTTGGTCACGTTCATCGAGTCGATGGAGGCCGTTCCCGACTGGATCGACCTGGACCTCATCGAGGAGGGCGCCCGCGCCGAGCGGGTTTCCGCAGCGCTGGCGTCGCCCTACGCGATCCGGGGAGCGTTCCTCGCCACCTTCCTGAACGAGTACGCGGCGCTGCCGATGGCGATCACCGGGTCGCTGTCGGACAAGCGCGCCGCAAAGCGCGTGAACGAGACCGCGATGTTCTTCGCGTCGACCGTGCTGCCCGAGGGGATGCGCCGCGACGGGCCCGGCTTCCACGCCGCCGCGATGGTGCGGCTGATGCATTCGATGGTCCGCTACAACGTGCTGGCCGAGCACGGCAGCTGGGACCAGGCCACCTACGGGATCCCGATCCCCCAGGTCGACCAGATGCCCGCCGGGCTCATCGGGGCGTTCCTGCTGTCCGCCGAGGTGCTCCGTTCAGGACGCGACGACTTCGACCCCACCGAACGCGCCCAGATCGAACTGTCCCGCTACCGCTGCTATCTGCTGGGCCTCCCCGAAGAGCTCCTCCCCACCGATCCACACGAGCTGGTCAAGGTGTTCCTGGCCCGGGCGGCGACCCTGCGCGCCGGTTTCGACGATGCCACCTGCGGCGCCCTGGTGAGGGCCACGATGGGTGCCTACCTGCGCCCCGACCATTCGCTCCCCAACCGGTTCGCCGAGGCCATCGAGCGCAGTTTCTCGACCGCGTTCTTCATCAAGGTGTTCCTCGACGGCGACGCGCAGCGGGCCGCCGAGATGGGGGTGACGATGTCGACGGGCGACAAGCTGCGGGTGGCGGCGTCCGCGCCGCTGATCTTCGGCCGGCTCAAGACCGTGCAGCTGTTGAACAAGGTGCCGCCGCTGCGGCCGGTGACCGACGCCGTGGTCACCTGGACGCTGCGCCAACGCCTCAAGGGCTACGGCCAGGCCAACTTCCGCACCGACGCGGCCACCTACTCGAACGGCCGTCGCAGACGCAGCGCCGCCTGACACGGACCGGACCGGGAACAACCCCGGCGCCGTGACGGTTGGAGCACACGATGCCGGTTCACGCAGGCTCGACCAGGTCGCGGCTCGTGCTCGCGGTGACGGTGCTCGCGTCGGGCCTGGTCTTTCTCGACGGCACCGTCGTGAACATCGCGCTGCCGACCATCGAACGTGACCTCCACGGTGGTCTCTCCGGGTTGCAGTGGACCGTCGACGCGTACCTGGTGACCCTCACCGCGTTGTTGCTGCTCGGAGGCTCACTCGGCGACCGGTACGGCCGGCGCCGTCTGTTGCAGATCGGGCTGGTCGCCTTCACGGGGGCTTCGGTGCTCTGTGGCGTCGCGCCCTCGATCCACCTGCTCGTCGCCGCCCGCGCCCTGCAGGGCGTCGGTGGTGCGATGCTCGTGCCCGGGAGCCTGGCGATCATCACCGCGAGCTTCGCTCCCGACGATCGGGCATGGGCGGTCGGTGCGTGGTCGGGCATGGCCGGGGTGGCCACGGCGATCGCCCCGTTCCTCGGCGGCTGGTTGATCGACGCGGTGACGTGGCGGGCGGTGTTCTTCATCAACGTGCCCCTTGCGCTGGTGGCCCTGGTGCTGTCCCGGGGCGTTCCCGAATCCAGGAACGACACGGCCCCACCGCGCCTCGACATCACCGGTGCGCTCACCGGGTCGATCGCCCTCGGGGCCATCGCCTTCGCGCTGATCGAGTCGAACAACGGCATCGGGCCGCCCGAGATCGTCGCCGCGCTCCTCGGTGTCGGATGCGCCGTCGCCTTCGTCCTGATCGAGCGCCGCTCGGATCACCCGATGATCCCGCTCGGAATCTTCCGCTCACGCCAATTCGTCGGCGCGAACCTCGCCACGGTCGCCATCTACGGCGGTCTGGGTGGCGCCACGTTCCTGGTGGTGCTCGAGCTGCAGTTCGTGCTCGGCTACTCGGCGCTCCAGGCCGGTGCGTCGCTGCTGCCCATCAGCGTACTGCTGTTGTTGTTCTCGGCCCGGGCGGGACGGCTGTCGGTGCGCACCGGACCACGGATCCTCATGACGGCCGGGCCGATCGTCGCCGGTGTCGGGCTGGTGTGGTTGGCGAGCGTGGGTCCGGGCACGACGTTCACCCCGACCGTGCTGGGCGGCGCCACCATCTTTGCGGTCGGCATGGTCCTCACGGTCAGTCCGCTCACCGCAACGGTGATGGGTGCGCTCGACGACCGGCTGGCCGGCATCGCCTCGGGGGTCAACAACGCCGCGTCCCGGGGCGCCGGGTTGATCGCGGTGGCGCTGGTCCCCGTCGTGGTCGGCCTGCACACCCACTCGCCGGCGACGGTGTTCACCGCCGCGTATCGCAACGCGGTGTGGATCTGTGCGGGCCTCTGCGTGCTCGGCGGGGTGATCTCCTGGATGACGATCCGCGACCCGGACCCGGTCGGCGCCGACGGTCAGGCCGGGATGCCTGCGGGACGGGTCACCTGACCGCGCAATGCGGTGGCAGGTGGGAAATCGGCCGGGTGGTCCGGCGTGGGGATCACCGGCAACACCAGCGCCGAGGCGTGGGCCCCGCCACGGCCGATGTCATGGGTGGCGCCCGGCGTGACCGGGTTCTCGAACCGCCAGAACGGATGGTCCCTGCCCGGCGTGGCGACGGCGACCCGCAGGCGTGATCCCTTGCGGAACAGATGCGCGGTCGGCAACAACGGCACGCGGGTGTGGATCCACTCGCCGGGAACCAGCGAGCACCGGTCGTCCTCGTCGAAGGTGTAGTCGACGTGGAGTTCCGTCGACCCGGGCTCTTCGACGTTGTGGACCGGCCGGTGGTAGCCGGTCTGGACGCGCACCTCGTGACCGTCGGGTCGGATCTCGCTGAGCGTCACCTGCACGGCGGTGTCGGTCGTGCCCGGACGCAGCCACAGATCCAGATGCGACTGGCCGGCGATCGTGAAGGTCGCGTCCACGGTCGTCTCGTACACCGCCTGGTGTGCGTCGGCGAAGCGGGTCCACTCGTAGTCCACGGTCGGTTGGATGAACGCGTCGAACACGTCGGTGAGGGCGTAGCTGAACCCGCCGGCGTCGACGTCGTCCTCGTAGGTGTCCACGCCTTCGGCCTCCGGCGCTTCGGGGGCGAGCGTGTGATCGGCGCCGAGCCACAACCGTCGGGGGGTGGTCTCGGGTATCGGCCAGGCGTCGGCCAACAGGTCGAAACGGTGACCGGGTGCGCCGGGCACCTCGCCCGCGGCGCCCGATTCGAAGAGCAACCGCACCGGTGGTTCGGCCCGATACGCGGCCAGCGCGGCGTCGTAGTCGTCACCGAACCGGGCGAACCGGTCTTCTTCGAGTTCCGGGGTGTAGCCGAAGTGCTCGGCGAACACCGCCGGGGCGAGCTCACGGATGACCGGGTTCACCTGCGGGACGCGGCGCGCCACGTAGAAGCTGAGGAACTCGAACCACCGGTTGATCAGCATCGGCGAGTAGCCGTCAGGGTGATGCCCGTTGGTCATCGTGAACACCGTGTGGGGCGACCCGGTGAAGCGGTCGAGCATCAGGGCGAAGCGGCTGCCGGTCTGTTCGTCCTGCCACGATCCGGTCAGATACACCGGCACCTCGATGCGTCCGACGAGATCCGCGGCGCGCCGGTTGCGCATGGCCGGGCGGTACGTGTCCATGGCATGGCCGAAGCGCACGAAGTCCAGGTCGATCGACCGGACCTGCTGATTCGCAGCGGCGACCTCGTCGCCGTCGTCGATCCGCTGCTGGTCCCAGGCCATGCCGCCCTTCTTGGTCTCGGCGTCGCGCATCTCGATCCACACCCGCGTGAACCCGGAGTTGTAGATGCCCCCCGGCCACTGCTGCCGCCACAGATCGTCGAGCACCGACAGCGGCGTGATCGCGGCCAGGTGCGGCGGACGGGTGGCCCCGACGAAGAGTTGGGTGTTGCCCGGATAGCTGAGACCGACCATGCCCGGGCGGTGGTGCAGCACCCAGTCCTGACGGGCGACGATCTCGACGATGTCGTAGCCGTCCGCGGACTGCGCGGCGCTGAACACGTCGTAGATGCCGCCCGAACAGCCGCTGCCGCGGAGGTTCACGCCGACCACCGCGAAGCCCAGCAGGTTGGCGATCAGCGATCCGGGCTGGGGGGCGTCCGGGTTGGACGGTCCGTAGCCGGAGTACTCGATGACCGTGGGCCACGGGGCCGGTCCGAACAGGTTCTCATCGGGAACCATCACGTTCGCCGAGAGCTGCACGCCGTCGCGCATGGTCAGATACCCGAAACCCGGGTCGAGGTGCTGGTCGTAGAAGGACTCGTCGGGGACGTCGTCGACACCGAGCACGCGCAGCGGGCCGTGGCGCTCCCCGGTGCCCTCGTCCACCAGCACGAACTCGCCGGGCGTCAGAGTGTGGCCTTCGCGGACGACCCCGACGAGGTCGTCGACGTCCGCGATGACCCGGTGCGACCGGGGCACATAGGCGATGTGCGCATTGCCCGACCCGTCCGCGACGACGGTGATGATCGGGCTTCCCCCGGGCGACTCCAGACGCAGGTGCGTGCCCGGTTCGGCGTCGATGATCGTGAGGGTTTCCACCCCGGCTCGGATGTGCATCGTGGGTCCCCCCTGGTCGCGGTCCGGCCCCGGCCGTGTCGGTGGGGCCCCAGAGACGATAGATGCTCACCACGCGCCGGCGTGACGGCCGACGAGCGCGGCGCCGGAATCTGCGTCAGAATGCAAGCATCGCCTGCAACGGGGGTTCAACGATGCCGTACAACGACGGGCGGGTCATCCACGATGCCGACGCCCACCTCATGGAGACACCGACCTGGTTGCGCGACCATGCCGATCCGTCGATCCGCGACCGGATCGCGCCGCTGCGCTATCCGGGTGGCAACGAACTACGCCAGACCGGTGACCCGGAGGCCCAGCAGCGTGATCTCGAAGCGTCGTTCGTCCGCCTCGCCGACAGGCACCGGAGCGAGGAGTACCGGGCCGATGAGGCCGAACAGATCATGGCCCGCAAGAACTTCGCGGCGACCGGGTCGTTCCTGGCGGAGGACCGCGGCCGGGCGTTGGATCTGTTGGGGTTCTCGTCCCAGCTGGTGTTCAACACGTTCCACAACCGGCGGCTGCACGACTGGGAGCACACCGGTGACGTCGACTTCGCCTACGGCGTCGCAGCCGCCCACAACCGGGGCATGCTCGAGTTCTGCGCGCACGACCCGCGGCTGTTGGCGACCTGCTATGTGCCCCTGGTCGATTTCGACCGGGCCGCGGCCATGGCCCGCGACGCCATCGAAGCGGGCGCGGGAGCGCTCCTCGTCGCGTCGGGCTGTCCGCCCGGTCATTCGCCGAGCCACATCGGACTCGACCCGGTGTGGGCCCAGGCACAGGAGGCCGGGGTACCCGTGGTGTTCCACGTCGGGGGCACCGGCGACCTCATCGACGCCGACTACTTCCGCAACGGCCTGCCGGTGCCACCGGATTTCCACGGCGGCGAGGAGAACTTCCGTTCGGTCGACTACATGGGAATTCCCGGGCCGCCCGCTCAGACCCTGGCCACGATGCTCTTCGACGGCGTGTTCGAACGGTTCGCCGAGCTGCGGATCGGCGTCATCGAGCAGGGTGCGATCTGGGTGCCTTCCTGGATGCGGCAGATGGAGTCGGCCTTCGAGGCGTTCGCCCGTCACGAAGAACGCCTCCGGGCGCTGTCGTTGCGGCCGAGCGAGTACGTGCGCCGCCAGATGCGCTTCACGCCGTACCCCACCGACGACGTGGGTTGGATCATCGACCAGGCCGGCGAAGAGGTGTGCCTGTTCTCCTCGGACTACCCCCACGTCGAGGGCGGGCGCCGTCCGCTGGAGCGCTTCGAAGCGTCCCTCGGCGACCGCTCCGAACAGGTGCGCACCCGCTTCTACGCCACGAACTTCCTGGATCTGATCGGCCGCGGCGCCAACCACCTCGCCGCCGCCTGATCCGCAACCGGCCCAAGAGGTCCCGGCGGTGTGCCGGTCAGCCCGGCGTCGTCGTCGTCGTAGTCGATGTGGTTGACGTCGTGGTGGTCGACGTGGTCGACGTCGTGGTCGACGTCGTGGAGGTCGACGTGGTCGACGTCGTGGTGGGCGCAGTCGTGGTGGTGGTGGTGGGCCCGGGCGCGATCTTCGGTGCGCCCAACCGGTAGACCACGTGACCCGAGCTGTAGACGAGCCCATTGTGCAGGGTGACCGCGCCGTGACCGGCGATCCGAAGGGGTTGGTCCAGCGCGGCTCCGTAGTAACGGGTCGTGCCCAGATCGGCGACGGCGTTCTCGTTCGCGATCAACGTGATGGTTCCGTCAGGATCCGCCCGGTACAACCTGAATTCGCTCGCGTAGTAGCCCAATTCTTGGTAGTAGACCGTGCCGTCCGCCGCCGCGGCAACGATGTCGATCTCGGTGTAACCCGGCGGCGCACCGTCCCACGGCTTGGTGGTGATGGACGTGAGCGTGCCGGTCGACACGTCGTAGCGGTCCATGCCGTAGATGATGTGCATATAGGTCGACGGAGAGACTATTTCATCCCACTGGAGCACGAACCCGTTGTCACCGTAGGGAACCGCGTCGCCGTAGACCGGCTGCCCGGTGACGGGGGGATGCAGCAGCGTCTGGGTCCCCGATGCGGTGACCGTGCTCACGTACATCTCGCCGCTCAAGTCCGGGAACGTTCCCAACGTATCGCTTTCGACGATCGTGGCCGTGCCTGCCGCATCGATGGAGAATCCGATGACGTTGCCGTTCGTGCCGTTCATGGTGTACGGCACGGCCGCGTGGATCACCCCGTCGGTCGAGATGCGACGGAGAACGGTGTTGCCCGAGCTCGCAGACTGCAGAAAGTAGATCTGACCGTCCGGCGTGACTTCGAGGTAATCGGTCTTGATCTCCGCCGACGTCGCGGGACCACCGTCACCGGTGTCGCCGCACGAACCGGGTACTCCCGCGACCAGAGAGACCTGGCCATTGGCGATCCTCGAGATCGTGCATTCGGTGGTGTCCACCACATACACCGAATCGTCGACCGGCGAAACCGCCACCGATCCCGGTGCCACGAACGCGGCCTGCGCTTCGGGTCCGTTCGCGCCCGGAGTGCCGGAACCATTGCCCGAACCGGCGATCGGGGTCACGAACCCCGGATCACATGCTGCGACGACCAGCATCGCCACCGCGCACAACGGCACGAGCCCCCAACGCTGGGTTCGCCTCCGCCGCAACCCCACCGATTCGTCGACTGCGCCCTTGTGTCCCATGTGGCAGCTCCCCTGATCGTTTCGACGCACGCTACACCGGCGCTGTCTTGCGCGCTGACCAACCGATCTCGGGCAGACTGGACACATGAGCACGATCTCGGACTTCTCGGCCACCACCATCGAGGGCGAGCAGCAGCCCCTCGGCGACTACTCCGGCCAGGTGCTGTTGGTGGTCAACACGGCCTCGAAGTGCGGGTTCACACCGCAGTACAAAGGATTGCAGGAGCTGCACGAGCGCTTCGGTGACGACGGCTTCGAAGTGCTCGGCTTCCCCTGCGACCAGTTCGCGCATCAGGAACCCGGCAGCAACGACGAGATCGCCGAGTTCTGCGAAACCAACTACCGCGTCAGCTTTCCGCTGTTCGCCAAGATCGACGTGAACGGGGCCGACGCCCATCCGCTCTACGCCTGGTTGCGGACCCAGAAGCGAGGACTGCTCGCCGACCGGATCAAGTGGAACTTCACGAAGTTCCTGATCGGCCGCGACGGCCAGGTCATCCGGCGCTACGGCCCGGCGACGAAACCCGAGAAGATCGCCGACGACATCCGCTCGGCCCTCGAATGAACAGACCCGCCGCGCCGGCGCGGCGCGGAGGGTCATTCCGCCGGTCGGACCGCCAGCTCGATCAGCTGCCGCGCCGGCGCGGAGAGTCGGCGCCCCTGCGGCCACACCGCCCGGATCCACCGGTGCATGTCGAGCCCCGCACAGGGGACCTCCACGAGTTGACCCCCGGCCAGTTCATGCCCCAGCGCGAGCTCCGAGACGACCGCCGGTGGCCCACCGGACACCACCGCCGCCTTGATCGCCGTCGTCGACCCCAGCTCGACGTCGACCTGCGCCGACCAGGCCGAGGTCCGCCAGCGCGTCGTCCAGCACCGCGCGGGTACCCGAGCCGACCTCCCGGAGCGCGAGCGGCGTCGCCGCCAGCTCGGCCGGAGTCAACGGGTCGCCACGGTGCGCCCAGCGGTGATCGGCTCCCACGGCCACGACGAGCCGGTCCCGGAGCAACGTACGGGACGCGAGCCCGACCGGAATCGTCGGGCCTTCCACGAACCCCAGATCGGCGTCCCCGGCGAGCACCAGTTCGGACACGGCCTCGGAGTTGCCCATCCGCAGCGAGACGCCCACCTCCGGCCGAGTCGCGCTGAGTCGGTGCAACCATCCGGGAAACAGGTACTCCGCGACCGTCATGCTCGCGCCGACCCGCAACTTCGACCCACGCGCGGCCCGCAACGCCGTGGCCCCGGCAAGCAACGCCGCCACTCCGCGCAGCACCACGTTCGCCCATTCGGCCATCGCTTCGCCCGCCGGGGTGAACCGGGTACCACCGGGGGAACGTTCGAGCAGGTCGAGACCCAGCATCGACTCCAGGTCACGGAGGCGCATGCTCGCCGCGGGTTGGCTGATGCCGTGTGCCCGGGCCGCGGCCGAGATCGAACCGAGTTCGCCGACGCTCACCAACAGATCCAACGCGGCGAGATTCGGGGAAGGCTCCGGCAAGGGCATAAGTAGACCTTAGAACCCGATCAGCACTTTGCCGGTTCCCAGGCCGATCACCGGCCACCATCATGGCGAGCGTGACCGAAGTCCACACCGCTGCCACCAGGACGCGCCCGGCGGTCGGGGCACCGGCGCCCGACCCGGCACCGTTGCCCCACGGGGTGCGCGCCACCCTCGCCACCTACGCCCCCGGCGTCGCGGCCGCCGCCGGCATCACCGTCGTGGCCACCTGGCTCGGCGGTCTCGCCCCGGTCGTGGGCAGCCCGGTGTTCGCGATCCTGATCGGCATCGTGATCGCCCTGATCCGCCCGCCATCGCGACGACTCACCCCGGGAGTGAAGTTCACGTCGAAGAAGGTGCTCCAGGGCTCGATCATCGTGCTGGGCTTCGGACTGTCGCTCAGCCAGGTCGTGCACACCGGCGTCGAGTCGCTGCCCGTGCTGGTGGGTTCCCTTGTCGGCGTGCTGCTGCTCGCCTGGGTGGTCGGTCGGGTCCTGAAGATCCGCCACGACACGAACCTGTTGATCGGCGTGGGCACGGCGATCTGTGGCGCATCGGCGATCGCCGCCACCGACGCCGTCATCGACGCGGACGAGGTCGACGTGACCTATTCGATCGCCACGATCTTCCTGTTCAACGTGATCGCCGTGTTGCTCTATCCCTCGATCGGCCACGCGCTGGGCCTCTCCCAGCACTCCTTCGGACTGTGGGCGGGAACGGCCATCAACGACACCTCCTCGGTGGTGGCCGCCGCCAACATCTACGGGCACGCGCGGAGCAGTTCGCCGTGGTCGTGAAGCTGACCCGGACGCTGGCGATCATCCCGATCAGCATCGGCGTCGCCTGGCTGTGGAATCGCCGACCCGCACGGACCCGAGAGTCCATCGACGACGATGGCCGGAGCCGAAGAGAACGCCGCGCCCCGGGCGCGCGTGCCGTTGCGCAGGATCTTCCCGCTGTTCATCCTGGGCTTCCTCGCCGCGGTGGTCCTCAACACCATCGGGTTCGTCCCCGGCGGCTGGCATCACGGGTTGTCGCTGTTGGCCACCTGGATGATCACGGCCGCACTCGCGGCGATCGGGCTTTCGACGAAGGCCCGGGACATCGCCACCGCCGGGTACCGTCCGATCCTGCTCGGCGCCATCCTGTGGGCGGGCGTGGGTCTGTTGAGCCTGGGGCTCCAGGCGCTCACCGGCACCCTCTGAGCGCGGCTGCTCAGCGCTCGGTCGAGGTCGCCGACGGCGACGTCGCCATCGCCCGTTCGACCACCTCGGGGGCACCGAGTTCGGCCGCGATGGCGCAGAGGCGCTCATGACGGGCCTGCAGGTCGGCGTCGAACTGCGCGAGCACGGCGACCTTGTCGGCGACCTGTCGGCGCAATCCCGCGTTGATCGTGGTGGCCTCGGCCAGGATCTCCCGCTTGCGCGCCCGGGTCACCCCGCGGTTGGCCTCGGCCCGCATCTCGGCCAGCCGGTCCTCGGCCGCGAGGATCTCGCCGATCCGCTCCAGATCGAAACCCATCACGTTGCGCAGCTCGAGGATGCGTTCGAGCCTCGCGATGTCGGCTTCGGAATACCGGCGGTTCCCTCCCTCGGAGCTCCCTGCCGGATCGAGCAGGCCGATCTCCTGGTAGTAGCGCAGCGTGCGGGTCGACACGCCGAGACGGTCGGCGACCTCTCCGATCCGGAACGGCGCGTCGGCACACCCGGTCATCGCTCAGCTACCTCCGCCCACCGCGATCGATTCGACCGTCTCGGCACGCGCTTCGGCCGCAGCCGCCGACAGGCGGTTCTGTTCGGCCTCCTCCTCGGGGTTGAGGTAGTAGCCGCCCCGCAGCCACGATGCCGCCGCGGCGATCAGGCACATGAGCATCGACGCGCTGAACGCGATCACCAGGCCGTCCTTGAACGGCCCGGAGATCAGATGGGGGAAGTACTCCTTGGAGGTGAGCTTGTTGCGTTCGGCCTCGGGGAGCGCGCAGAGCTGCGAACCGGCCGGCGCACAGCCCTGCGCGTCCTTCACGTTCTCCTGGGACGGATCGAGAGGTGTGCCCTGGGGCGTGACCCGGCCCAGTTGGCCCTCCATCGGGTTGTAGCCCAGGAACGCCGAGAACAGATCGGCCACCGGCGGTTGGTCGGCGATGGCCTGGGCAACCGGTGGCGACACCCCCTGCTCGCTGAGCCCTTTGCTGAGCGAGCTGGGCAGTGACGACGCCAGGCCCACGATCATCAGCGAGAAGAACAGCCCGATCGAGAGCAGCATGCCGGCGTTCTGGAAGGTCATGCGCATGCCGTTGGCCGCGCCCCGCTGTGAGGGCGACACGCTGTTCATGATCCCGGTCGTGTTGGGCGCCGCGAACAGCCCCATCGACAGGCCGTTCATCAGCAGCAGCGCGGCGAACACGGGGAACGAGAAGTTCGCCGGGAGCAACATCAACAAGGCGAACGACAGCGCCGCCCCGAGCATCCCGCCGGTGGCGAACGGGCGCGCCCCGAAGCGGTCCGACAGCCATCCCGACACCGGCCCGGCGACCAGGAACCCGACGGTCAGCGGGATCATGTAGATCCCTGCCCACAGCGGCGTGGACTCGAAGCTGTAGCCGTGCAGCGGAAGCCAGATGCCCTGCAGCCAGATGATCAGCATGAACTGCAGACCGCCACGGCCGATCGCCGCCAACAGACCGGCCAGGTTGCCGTAGCTGAACGCCTTGATCTTGAACAGGTCGATGTGGAACATCGGATCGGGGACCCGGGTCTCGATCCACAGGAACAGGATGAGGATCGCCGTCCCGCCGATCAGTTCGAAGAGCACCCATGGACCCGTCCACCCCATGTTCGATCCGCCGTGTGGCATCAGACCATAGGTGATTCCGAGCAGCACCATCACCAATCCCACCCCGAAGGTGATGTTGCCCCACCAGTCGATCCGCGACCTGGTGGTCACACCGATCTCCCGGAGCTTCCAGTACGCCCACACCGTCCCGAACAGACCGATCGGGACGTTGATCCAGAACACCGCCCGCCAGTCGAGGTCGGCGAGCAGGCCACCGGCGATCAGGCCGATGAACGACCCGGCGATGGCGGCGACCATGTTGATGCCCATCGCCATGCCGCGCTCTCTGACGGGAAAGGCATCGGTGAGGATCGCCGTCGAGTTCGCCATCAACAGGGCCCCGCCCACGCCCTGGACGACCCGGAACACGATCAGCCACATCGCTCCGTGCGAGCCCGTCCACGGACACAGGGACAAGGCGAGGGACGCCAGCGAGAACACCAGGAAGCCGGCGTTGTACATCTTGACGCGACCGAACATGTCGCCGAGACGACCGAAGGTCACCACCAGCGCCGCGGTGACCACCATGTAGCCCATGAGCATCCACAGCAGGTAGGCCACGTTCGAGGCCTGGAGCGGGTCGAGCTTGATGCCCCGGAAGATCGCCGGCAGGGCGATCAACACGATGGAAGCGTCGAGCGCGGCCATGAAGATGCCGAGCGTGGTGTTCGTCAGGGCGGTCCACTTGTAGCGGTCGGGGTGCGACCGATCGTGCGCGCCCTGCGACGGGGCGGTGTCCGGTTCGTGGGTCATACGGCTCCGTTTCGACGTGGCCGTCGGTCCGGCCACGGGATGCAGATCGCTGCGTCAAAGATCATTACGTCAACGTCAGGTTTTCAGAAAGCTTACGTCGACGTCAAGTTCTCACATCGCCCTCCTCGTCTGCTCCCCTCGTACCCCACTCCGAACCGGGTGGCGTACTCCTCGCCCTGGCGGCCCGCCGGACACCCGGTGCGGGGGTGGGAGGCGCACGCTGGTTCGAAGCGACCAATCTCGCACCGGTACCCTGTGCGGACCATGAGTGCCCCGCGCCAAACCACCGCACCGAGCGTTCCCGACAAGCCGTCATTGGACGGCCTCGAGGAGAAGTGGGACGCCGCGTGGAGCGCACAGGGCGTGTACACCTTCGACCGGACGGCCCCCCGCGACCGGGTGTTCAGCATCGACACCCCGCCCCCGACTGTTTCGGGCAACCTGCACATGGGCTCGGTGTTCGGCTACGTCCAGACCGACGCCATCGCCCGCTACCAACGCATGCGCGGTCGGGCGGTGTTCTATCCGATGGGGTGGGACGACAACGGGCTCCCCACCGAACGCCGCGCCCAGAACTACTTCGGGGTCCACTGTGACCCGTCGCTGGACTACGACCCGGACTTCACCCCTCCCGGCCGCGAGGGAACCGACTCCGAGGGCAGGAAGATCAAGCGCACCGTGGGGTGTTCGCGCCGCAACTTCGTCGAGCTGTGCATCGAGCTGATCACCGCCGACGAGGCGGTGTTCGAACAGATGTGGCGGCGGATCGGCCTGAGCGTCGACTGGTCGTTGCTGTACCAGACCATCTCGGACGAGGCACGCGCCGCGAGCCAGCGGGGTTTCCTGCGCAACTACGCCCGGGGCGAGGCCTACCAGTCCGAAGCTCCCACCCTGTGGGACGTCACCTTCGCCACCGCGGTGGCCCAGGCCGAACTCGAGGACCGCGACCGGCCGGGCGCCTACCACCGGCTCGCCTTCCACCGGGTCGACGACACCGGGCGACCGACCGGCGAGGACGTGATCATCGAGACGACCCGCCCCGAGCTGCTGGCCGCCTGTGTGGCCCTGGTCGCCCACCCCGACGACGAGCGCTATCAGCCGCTGTTCGACACGACCGTGACCACCCCGGTGTTCGGCGTGGCCGTACCCGTGCTCGCCCACCCACTCGCCGAGATGGACAAGGGCTCGGGTATCGCGATGATCTGCACGTTCGGTGACACCACGGACGTGACCTGGTGGCGTGAACTCGACCTTGCGACCCGCGCCATCCTGGGGCGCGACGGCCGGGTGGCGCGCACGACCCCGGCCTGGATCACCGCCGCCGGCCCCGAGGCGACCGCCGCGTACCAGACCCTGGCCGGCAAGACCGTCCACAGCGCGCAGGAACAGATGGTCGAGCTGTTGCGCGCCAGTGGCGAGTTGCTCGGTGAACCGTCGGCGATCACCCACCCGGTGAAGTTCTTCGAAAAGGGCGACAAGCCCCTCGAGATCGTGACCAGCCGCCAGTGGTACTTCCGCAACGGGGGACGCGACGCCGAGCTCCGCCGCGGCGCTCGCCCGACGGGGCGAGCAGCTCCACTGGGTTCCCGACCACATGCGGCACCGCTATGCGCACTGGGTGGACGGCCTCAACGGTGACTGGCTGGTGAGCCGCCAACGCTTCTTCGGGGTGCCGATCCCGGTGTGGTACCGGGTCGACGACAACGGCGAGGTCGACCACGGCGCGGTGCTCGTGCCCGACGAAGCTGCGCTGCCCGTCGATCCCTCCAGCGACACCCCGCCCGGTTTCTCACCCGACCGTCGCGGCCAACCCGGCGGGTTCGTCGGCGAGGCCGATGTTCTCGACACCTGGGCCACCTCGTCGCTCACGCCCCAGATCGCGTGCGGCTGGGGTCGCGACGAGGACCTGTTCGCCCGGACCTTCCCGATGGACCTGCGCCCCCAGGGCCCGGAGATCATCCGCACGTGGCTGTTCGACACGGTCGTGCGCGCCCATCTCGAACACGATTCGTTGCCCTGGACGACGTGCGCGATCAACGGCTGGATTCTCGACCCCGACCGCAAGAAGATGTCCAAGTCGAAAGGCAACGTCGTCACCCCGCTGGCGTTGTTGGAGACCTACGGGACCGATGCGGTGCGCTACTGGTCGACCTCGGCCCGGCCGGGCACCGACACCGCCTTCGACGAGGGCCAGTTCAAGATCGGCCGCCGTCTGGCGATCAAGATCCTCAACGCGTCCCGGTTCGCGCTCAACATCGGCGCGGTCGATCCGGACCCGGGTGCGGTCACCGAACCGATCGACCGGGCGCTGCTCACCCGGCTCGCCGAGCTGGTGCGCGCCGCGACGAAGGCGTTCGACGACTTCGACTACGCCCGCGCGCTCGAACGGACCGAGGCGTTCTTCTGGGCGTTCTGCGACGACTACCTCGAGTTGGTCAAGGCCCGGGCGTACGGCGTCGACGGTGCAGCGGCAGAGGACCCTGCCACCGCGTCGGCCCGGGCCGGACTGGCGGTCACCCTCGATGTGGTCCTCCGCCTGTTCGCCCCGTTCCTGCCCTTCGTGACCGAGGAGGTCTGGTCGTGGTGGCGGACCGGCTCGGTCCACGCCGCCGCGTGGCCCGACGTCCCCGACGAGTGGCCGTTGGCCGAAGACGACACGGTGCTCGTCGTCGCCGCCGAGGTGCTCGGGGTGATCCGTCGGCACAAGTCCGATGCGAAGGTCTCGATGAAGGCGCCCGTGGCCACGGTGACGGTGCGTGACACCCCGGCCCGGATCCGGGCGCTCGAAGCAGCCCGCGGCGACGTGGAAGGCGCGGGGGTGGTCACCGGGTTGCAGGTGGGCGAAATCGATCCGGCGGGGACCCCGACGATCGAGGTGACGATCGACCCGGATCGCCCCGGCAACGACGAGGCCCCGGTGGACTGAACCACCGGGGCGAAGTCGGACCTACCTCCACAACTCTCCAGGACCCAGATACATCTACTATCCATTGATCGTCGCTGTCAAGTGACCCCGGAAGATTCCCATGGCCAAACGTCGCAGTCTCGAAGAAACCCGCAAACTGCTTCTGGACACCGGTGTCGACCTGATCGTCGAGTCCGGCGTGACCGTCACCCTGGACCAGGTGCACCTGATGGACGTGAGCCGTGCCGCCGGGCTGAAGACCGCCGGCAGCGCCTACAAGATCTGGAGCAGCCAGGACGCCTTCCGCGCTGATCTGCTCCACCACCTCGCCGACGCCACCTTCTCCGACCAGACGGTGCTCGAGGAGATCGCCGCCTTGATCCGCGACGCCGACGAGGTCCCCCCGCTCGGCGAACTGATCCGCACGTTCGCCCGACAGTCCGCGGAGACCCTCGGGGCCAACCAGAACCTCGGCCTTTGGCTGGCGTTGTACAGCGCGTCGGTACACGACCCCGTCGTCGCCAGAGGCATCCACGACTCGGACCACGAGTTGTTCACCAGCTACGCGGCGATCTACGCCGCCGTGGCCGAGCGGTACGACCTGGAGTTCGTCCCACCCTTCGACGCCACGACCCTCGCCACCAGCATCGGCGCACTCGCCGAAGGGTTCGCGATCCGCGACCATGTGACCCCGGAACTCGTCCCCGACGACATGCCCCGACCCACCGGACCCGACGGAGCAGGTCGAGCCATGGCACCTGTTCGCCTGCGGGGTCGAGGCGCTCGTGCGGGCGTTCACCCGTCCCCGCAGCGGCAACGAGCCCGAGAAGACGACCTGACCTTCAGCCAGGGGGGTCTCCCACCGGCTCGCCGATCGCGTCCATCTCCCCGTCCGCTTCGTGGTGCACCCAGATGGTGCGCTGGGAGAACGGGAAGTCGATACCGGCCTCTGCGAACGCGTCGTACAGTTCGGCCTGCAAGGTTCGGGTGATCGCCCACTGCTCGCCGGGGCGGGTCTTGATCACCAGACGGATCAGCACGGCATCGGCACCCAGCTCCTGAACGCCCCACACCTCGGGCTCCCCCAACACGTCCGGCCGGTGCGCCGGGAGGTGCGTGACGTGGTGCGCGACGTCGCGGATCACCTCGATCGCCGATTCGAGCTCGGTGCCGTAGGGGACCGGGATGTCCAACAGCGACCGGGCCCACCCCTGGGACATGTTGCCGACCCGTCGGATCCCACCGTTCGGGACGTGCCAGATCGTGCCGTTCACGTCCCGCACGCTGGTGGTCCGCAACGACACGTGTTCCACCGTGCCGATCCGCCCGTCCGCACCTCCGACCGTGTCGGCGATGTCGATCACGTCGCCCACCCCGAACTGGTCCTCGACCAGGATGAACGCGCCACTGAGGAAATCGCGCACCATCGTCTGGGCACCGAAGCCGAGCGCGACACCGACGATCCCCGCCCCGGCGAGGAGCGGACCCAGATTCACTCCGAGTGCCGACAACGAGTACAGGACCGCCAACGAGTAGACCACGAAGCTGGCCAGACTCCGGAGCACCACCGACGTGGTCTTGGCACGGTCCGCGCGACGGATCCCCATCTGACCGGTGTCCATCAGCAACTTGGGGGTGTGGAGTCGGCGCTTTCCGGCCTTGCCCGATGCGGCATTGCGTTCGATGCGTCGTGCGATGCGCTTGATGACGAGGCGGATCACCCGGGTGACCAGCACGGCCACCACCCAGATGATGACGATCTTGATGACCGGGCCGACCACCTTGTCCGCCAGATGAGCCAGAAACGCGTTGTCCGTCCAGTCGAGCACCAGGCGACATGCCGTCCCCGGTGACGCGCCACAGACGTCGTCCAGGCGCGCGGTCGACACGTCGGCCGGCACCAGAAGGAGGGTCGATGCACCGGCCATGTGAGGGCACACTACCGACGATCCACCGCCGGGCCGATCCATGCCGGGAGACTGCCGGGTCGTGCCGGATGCCGTGATCGCCGGCAGCGTCGGCGGCGGGGGGCGGGGAACAAAACCGCCCGGACCGCTGTTCAATGGACATGTCCACCGAATCTGACGAGGAGTAGCCCCATGCCTGCGGTCACCGTCGACGACCTGACCACCCTGGAGCGGGTCATCCCTCCCGAACCTGCGAACCCTCGAGGGGTCGACCTGGTGACCACGGCCCCGTCGGGGTTCGAGGGCAACGGCTTTCCCGTGCGACAGCGCGTTCGCCGGCGTGCCGACCGATCGCCTCGACCCGTTCATCCACATGGACCAGATGGGCGAGATCGACTATGCGCCCGGTACTCCCAAGGGGACCCCGTGGCATCCCCACCGCGGCTTCGAAACCGTCACCTACCTCATCGACGGCACCTTCCGCCATCAGGACAACCACGGTGGTGGCGGACTCATCTCCGACGGTGACACCCAGTGGATGACCGCGGGTTCGGGCATCCTCCACATCGAGGAGCCACCCGAGGATCTCGTCGCTTCGGGGGGCCTGTTCCACGGCGTCCAACTCTGGGTGAACCTGCCCGCCGCCGACAAGGGTCTGTCGCCGAAGTACCAGTCGATCACGGCCGACGAAGTCCGCCTGGCCACCGATGCCGACGCGCGGTCCCTGCTGCGCATCATCGCCGGCCGACTCGGCGATCAGACCGGTTCGGGATCGACCCACACCCCGATCAACCTGGTGCACGCCTCGCTGCGACCGGGCGCCACGATCACCCTGCCGTGGCCCGCCGGATTCAACGCCCTCGCCTACGCCCTGGCCGGCTCGGGCCGCGCCGGTCGGGACGCCACGCCGTTCGGACTCGGCCAACTCGTCACGTTCGGCGACGACGGCGATTCGGTGACCCTGAGCGCCGACGAGGAACAGGACACCCGCACCGGCGACTTCGAAGTGCTGCTCCTCGGCGGGACACCGATCGGTGAGCCCGTCGCCCACCACGGTCCGTTCGTGATGAACACCGTCGAAGAGCTGCGCCAGGCCTTCGACGACTTCCAGTCCGGCAAGTTCGGCCCCATCCCCGCCTGACAGTGAGAATGGGGAGTGGGGCCAGCGCACCGCCGGTCTGACTCGCCGCCTGACTGACTTCGGGTCTTGAACAGGATTTGTCGGCTGGTGGGGCGCTGGCCCCTTTTGCACCTGCTCGCGATCGACGTGACTTCATAGGAGCCTGCGCTACCAGGCGCCCATCACTGTCTTGTCCACCGGTCACGGGTGCGGTGCTGCCCAACCCGTTCAGACCAACGAGAGGACAGCGATGACCAGCGTCGCAGAAGTCACCACCGATGTCGACCTTGCCGAGGTGATCCTTGGGGTCGACACCCACGCCGATACCCACGTCGCTGCAGTCATCGACTCGCTGGGACGACATCTGGGTCACGCCTTATTCGATACGACCGTCGCGGGGTTCAAAGCACTGTTGGCGTGGTCGGCAGAGTTCGGCGACATCACCACCGCAGGCGTGGAAGGCACCGGCGCGTATGGGGCTGGCCTTGCCCGGTTCCTCACCGCGGAGGGGCTGGTCGTGGTCGAAGTTGATCGTCCGGACCGCAAAGCTCGCCGGTTCCAAGGCAAGTCCGACCCGATCGACGCGTATGCCGCCGCTCGGGCTGCCGCATCGGGTCGGGCAAGTGGGACTCCCAAGACCCGCGTCGGTGACGTGGAATCGGTGCGGGTACTGCGCGTCGCGCGCACCGGCGCGGTCCGGGCACGGGCCAAAGCGTTGACCCAGCTTAAATCCCTGATCGTGACCGCTCCCGACGCCTTGCGAGCCCAACTGGTCGGCGTGAACGGAGCCCACCTCGTGGCCCGATGTGCACGGCTGCGACCTACCCGCGGCTGTGCACCTGAACCGTCACCGTTCGCGAAACGTCCCCCACGTCCGGGACGTCTGATCGATCCCACCGCCGCCACCAAGGCTTCCTTGGCGTCGATCGCACGACGGGTCCAACACCTCGACACAGAGATCGCTGAACTTGACGACGACCTCGAAGCGCTCCTCACACCGCTCGCCCCGACCCTGCTCGCACTGACCGGCGTCGGGCTCGATGTCGCCGGGCAGCTCCTGGTCACCGCCGGCGACAACCCGAACCGGATCCGGAACGAGGCCGCATTCGCGCACCTGTGCGGTGTCGCCCCGATCCCCGCGTCCTCAGGCAAGACCGCCGGACGGCACCGCCTCAACCGCGGAGGTGACCGTCACGCCAACTGTGCACTGCACCGCATTGTGATCTGCCGGCTCCGCTGGGACCAGCGAACACGCGCCTACATGGACCGGCGCACCAAAGAAGGCCTCTCCAAGAAGGACATCATTCGCTGCCTTAAACGCTTCGTCGCCCGAGAAGTCTTCGCCGCCATCCGAACCGACTCCCCCACCAAAATCGCCACTTGACATCCATAGGAGCATCCCCCACCGGGCCGCGGCCCCGTACGGACCGCGCCCACCGCTGCCACCATCATCCCCACTCCCAAATTTGCACGACCAGGCCGCCCCAGGCGGCTCCTCCGCAAATTATTCAGCTCCGCCGGGTCGAGGTCCGCGCGGCCCGGACGGGTTCGGCCCACCTATGGCGAGATCGCCGGAGCGTCGGCCACGTTCGCCATGTCGTAGACGGTGTGCTCCGAAGCGATCAACAGGTTCCCGTTGTCGGTCAGCGCGACCGCCTGCGCGTTCAGATTCAGGTCCAGGCCCTGTGCGAATTGGCGCGCCGTTCCCGGGTCCGGCGTGCCCGAACCCGCGATGAGATCCAGTGTGTGATCCGGATTCAATCGGAACACAAAGGTCCCCCTCTCCCCTGTCGACCCGTCGAAAGTGAGTCCGTAGATCGCCCCGTCCTTGCTGGCTTCCGCAATCAGATTGCCACCGCTCAGCTTGGAACCGAGCGCAATCGGAGAGCTCGTGACCGCGCCATGGTCGAAGACAACGAACGCCACCTGATCAGGTATCCAGCCTCCCGTCACTGCATAGTCGTCGGCGCCGAGTCGCACGAATCCGGCGGGTCGACCGATGGTGTCGGACTGGTAGGACGCGAGCACTGAATCGTTCCCTTTCGAGTCGTTCCTGCGGAGCGTCCAGCGATCCGTCAGCCCGGAGTTGACTTCGGTATCGGTCAGATACGTCAACTGACCATTCGCTTCGGCACTCAACCCGAAGATCCGTTCGTCCGCTGTGCCCGACACCGTCGTGATGTCCCCGGTGGTCGCGTCGATGCGTCGGATGCCCGATTTCGACGAGAGTGTGGTCGTGAAGTACACGTTCCCGCTCGGATCGGCGGAAATCCCACCACCGATCGGCATCGGATCCGGGGAGATCTCCGCCGCGGTCGCCGGCCCGCCGTCGCCGGTGTCACCACAGATGCCGTTACCCGCGAACCGCGTGGCCTGACCGTGTGCCACCAACATGATCGTGCAATTGGCCGCGTCATAGGCGAGAAAGCCCCGCGCGCCGAGATCCACCATCGCCTCGGGTGCACCCAGCGCGACCTGATCGGCCGCGACCGCCACCGACCCTGGCGTCGTCCCCGACCCGTCACCGGTACCCAGGACCGGGTTGGTCCACCCCGGCTCACACGCCGCGCAGAGTGCCACCAAACCCACGAGGGCCCCGAGGACCTTCAGGCCTGCGCGCTTGTTCATGTTGCCCTCTCCTGCTCGTGACCGGACACCTGCTTCCGGCCGGAAATCGAGGTCACCATACCAGGCACTACATTGACTCGGATGGCCGACCAACCCAGCTCTGGCCACTCACCGGCGGGATACGACCTGGTCCGGGCGTGGACCGGAGAACCGTTCGAGACCCCGGACTGGTTCCGCGACGCGCTCGCCGTGCCTGCCGAGTCGCACACCATCGAGGTCGACGGCGCCACCATCGCGTTCCGCACCTGGGGGGAGCCGGGCCGGCCCGGACTCGTGTTCGTCCACGGCGGCGGTGCGCACAACTACTGGTGGACCCACGTCGCGGCCCTGTTCGCGCACGACCACCGCGTCGCCGCCCTCGACCTGACCGGACACGGCGACAGCGACCACCGGTCGGCCTATTCGGTCGAACAGTGGACCCGCGAGGTCATGTCCGTCGCCGACGCCTCCGACTTCGCCGGCCCGCCGGTGGTCATCGGCCACTCGATGGGCGGCATGGTCGCGATCGTCACCGCCGCGCTGGCAGGCGACGGTCGGCTCGCCGGCGCGATCGTGGGCGACTCGCCGGTCACCGAACCGGACCCGGAGGTCGCCTCGGCGCGCCTGGGCGTGTTCCGCCAGGCCAAGGTCTACCCCAGCCTGGAAGCCGCCCTCCCGCATTTCCGCACCGTGCCCGGCCAGGAGCACTATCTGCCCTACGTCGCCGATCACGTCGCCCGACACTCGCTGTGTGCCACCGACGGTGGGTGGCGCTGGAAGTTCGACCCGAACCTGTTCTCCGCATTCGCGGGAGACCCCCGCGGCGTCGCCCTGCCCTACCTGGGAGACATCCGCTGCCGTCTCGCGCCTGCTGCGCTTCGAAAAAGGCCTGCTCACCGAGAACATCAGTCAGTTCATGTACGACCGGATGGGGCGGGTCACCCCGGTGGTGAGCCTGCCCGAGACCGGCCATCACGCCATGTTGGACCAGCCCCTCCTGCTGATCGTCGCGATCCGGGCGCTGCTGGCGGACTGGGACCATTCGACGCCGATGCTGCGCGGCCGGGACACGACACGCCGATGAGCGCCCGGGTGCGGGTCGCCATCGCCCCGGGTGACGCCCGCAACTCCTGGTTGGCCGACGCCGTGCGCGCCGGGGGCGCCGAGGTCGCCGAGCCGGGCGACGCCGACGGCCTCGTCTGGGCGATCCCGAAACATCCCGAACGGCTCGCCGAGCTCCTCGATGAGCATCCGGGCATTCGCTGGGTCCAGTTGCCCTTCGCCGGGATCGAGACGTTCATGGATCTCACCGGCGACGGTCGGATCTGGACGTGTGCCAAAGGTGTGTACGCCCAACCGGTGGCGGAGATGGCCGTGTCGTTGTTGCTCGCGGGAATGCGCGGCATCGGCGCGTACGCCCGGCGGACGAGTTGGGACAAGTCCGACGCCGAACGAGCTCGGCACCAACCTGGTCGGGGCCCGGGTCACGATCCTGGGCGGCGGCGGGATCGCCCGCGCGCTGCTCCGCATGCTCGGGGGTTTCTCCGCGACCACCACGATCGTCCGCCGCCAGGCGACCGAAGCGGTTCCCGGTGCCGAACGGACGGTCGGGCTCGATGACCTGCCTGCCGCGCTGCGCGCGACCGACGCGGTGATCCTCGCACTCGCGATGACCCCACGAACCGCAGGCATCATCGATGCCGCCGCGCTCCGTGCCATGCCCGATCATGCGTGGTTGGTGAACGTCGCCCGGGGACCCCACGTGGTCACCGACGACCTCGTCGCCGCCCTGCAGGCCGGTGCGATCGGCGGCGCCGCCCTCGACGTCACCGATCCGGAGCCGCTCCCCGACGGGCACCCGCTCTGGTCGATGCCGAACGTGATCATCTCCCCGCACGTGGGCAACACCCCGGCGATGGCCGTGCCGCTGCTCGGCGCCCGGGTCACCGAGAACGTGCGTCGCTTCGTCGCCGACGCGCCGCTCGTGGGCACCGTGGACCCGACCGTCGGGTACTGACCCCGGCCACGCCCACCGGGCAGGCGCGAACCGACCTCTCCGTCGCGTGGCGGCCACTGCCCGCCCACTGCGAGCCGGACTCGAGCTTCGGGTGGAGCGTCCGGCTCAGGCTTCGGACTGCTCCGGCTCGTCGTGAGCCGACGCGGGCTGATCCCCGATGCACCCATGACGGGAGATGGCAATGTCACGAATTCGACGGAGTCGGCGCGTCCCTTGTCGGACACGCCCGTCACATCCCGCCACCCTCGAGAATCAGTCGGCCGTTTCTGCCGGTGGTCGGCCCCAGCGGTCGACGGTTCGCAAAAAGGCGTTCTGATCGATGAGGGCCGAGAACGACACCTTCTCACTGGCGATGTTCAACGCCACCAGGACCCCCAGCACGATCACCTGTGGCAGCCACCCGGTCGTTGCCACCAGGGCCCAGCCCAGCGCCGCGCCCAACACGTTCGACCCGGTATCACCGAGCATCAACTGCTCGCGGGCGTCGAAGAACACGAGCCCCACCCCGGCGCCCACGACGACGGCCGGTCCCGCCAGGTACACGCCCGCGAACATGCTGTTCCATCGGGTCGCGAACAGCACGACCGCACACACCACCACCACCTTGATGCACCGGGCCGGCGCACGATCGAAGAGGTTCGCGGTGTTCGCCGCAAGCGCGATCACCGCCGCGCCCAGCACCAGGCGCCACCACGAGAAGCCCGTCAACGGCACGACCAGGAGCGCCAGGAGACCGCCGCCGATGAGCTTGACCCCACCAGTGGTGAGGCGCCCGTGCATGAGCGCGCGCAAGTGGCCGCCGAAACCCCGGTCGTCTCCGGAACCGGCCAGATCATCGAAGAGCCCCAGCAGACCGAACCCGCCCGCGACGAACACCATGCCGGCCCGCCCATCGGATCCGATGTCGACCCAGCCGGCCGCCACGTCGATGAACCACCAGACGCCGCTCACCGCCACGACCGCGAGGAACAACACGATCCCGGCAGCGACCGGTACCCGTTGACCCCGATGGTTCTTCCGCAGAAACAGCTCTTGATCGAAGACCCCCCGGATGGCGGTCCACGCGACCGCGGCGACAACACCCCCGGCGACGAATCCGATCACCATCGGGACGAACGAGTCCCGGGGCGTCCCGCCGAAAGTCATGGCGTTCATGCCGGCGCCTCGACCGGTTCGAGGACCACGTCGGCCGCCCGGGGGTCCTCCAGGGCCGGCAACCCGACATAGGCGCCCAGGTACACGAAGACCAGCGCGGCGGCGAGGGCCCCCGAGTCGTTGAGTGCATACCCCAGCGCGGCCACGATCACCAGACCGATCAGTCCGATCCGCACGCGGGAGCCCTTCGGCATGATCCGCTCCCAACGCCCGCCGAACAGATACACGATCACGACGAAGCCCCCGATCACCGGGAAGGAGGTCCGACCAGAGCGACGACCCGAGCAGCGAAAGGTTCGTGGAGATCTTGCGGCCGATCGTGGTCCAGAACGTGCCACCCCCCACGCCGCCCAGGAAGAACCGACCGATGTGATCTCGTCCGGTCACCGGTTGGAGCGCCTCGTAGCCGATCACCGCCCCGAGCAACGCGATCGCCGCCACCGCGGGCACCGCCACCGCTTTCCAGTTGAGCCGGCGACCCGACAGCAGGTACAGGGTGATGCCGACCGCGGGCACGAGGCTGAGGATGCCTCCCACGTCCGAGCCCAACCAGGGCGCGCCGTCCACGACGATGACGATCGCTCCCACCAACGCGGCCGACCACCAGGCGTCGCGGGGGCGCACCGACCGATCGACGATCCACACCATCACGATGATCATGCTGGCCGCCAGGATCGCGTAGGCAGCATTGCCGATGCCCACGAAACGTGCGGCGACCGTCGGTGAGTAGCCGAGCAGACTCGATTCCTGCAGAGTCGCCCCGAGGGCCACGTCGCCACAGATCACGACCAGGTTCGCCGCGGCCACCGCGACCAGTGGCGACAGGGCCGTACGCCCACGCCCGCGTCCGAACCAGGCCACCAGGGCGGAGGCCGCCCAGAGGAGCGCCACCGTGCCCGAACCGAGCGAGCCGAGCGCCGGCACCACCCGGAACAGGAACGTCATCAGGGGCACGACGGTCACGGTGAGCAGGCAGAACTGCAGGAACCGCTTCATCCCCGACGGGGTGTCGGGGCGCAGGAGCGCGACCAGTGCGATGACGTACAGCGCGATCTGCACGTAGATGAACGAGTTGAGCAGACCGCCGTACGCCCCGTCGCGGTCGATGGTCAGCTGGTTCGTGGCCTGCAGCGACGCGACATCGGTCGCACCCCGCGCATAGCGCAGTGGTTGACCGACCATGTCGGCCGGAACCTGCGCTCCCAACGAAGCGAGCACCGTGGGCGCCAGGTCGGTGAGGGTGACCAGGCTCTGGCGATTGGTCGAGGGGGATTCCAGGTGACCGGGGACGACTCCGGCTCCGGCTGCCACGATGGGGACGAGTTCGGGTTGGCCGCCCGGTGGGGTCATGCCCGCCACGATCAGCAACGTGTCGGGGGCGAGATGACTGCTGATGGCGCCGATGAGCTGGTCGGTCCGTGCCAGCGCCGTCTCCAGCATCTTGCTCGCCGATTTCTGGCTCGCACCGCCGCGGTACAGATTGGCCCGATCGGTCTCGCCTGCGTCGACGACCACGAGTCCCCGGGTGTGTGCAACCGATTCGAACGCCCGGAGGAAGCGGGGCAGATCCATGGTGAGCCCGAACGGGGCGTTGGGGTCCTTGCGCAACAGCTTCGGTGACACCGTGCCCACGTCGACGGTGCCCGCGCTCGAGGCGGCGGCGATCGCCGCCGGTGCGCTGCGATCCGGTTGGTTGTCCGGGGTGACCGAGTCGGAGTTCGCGATGACGCCGGTCTTCAGGCCCGCGTGATGCAACGCATCGGCCAGCGACCCGGGCTTGGAGTCCACGTAGGTCCCGGCTGAGCGCTCGACCGACGGCATGGACGGCACCACGACCCTGCCGGACGGACGCCTGCCGGTACGTCGCTCCAACACATCGATGGCCGGGCTGCCCTCGACGCGCTCGTAGCGGTCGGCCACCTGTCCGGCCGAATCAGAGGCATTCACCGGGGCGCCTGCGCCGAGGGTGGCGTAGGCCGCACTGCTCCGGGAACCACCCCCGGTGTGCGGGGTCATCATTCCGGTTGCACCCACGTCGACCAGGTGCATCAGGTGCGGCATCTTCGCCGTGTCGAGATCGCCGAGACCCAGGTGGGGCACCCCGACGATGACGACGTGACGGGCATGGGCGGTCGCGGGGACACTCGACACCGCGGTCGCCCGGCTCGTCAGGAACGACGCCCCGACGAAGGCGACGAACAACAACACCGCAAGCGAGCGGCGCAGACCACGGGGGCACAGCCGCGGCCACAACGCTTCGATCACGTCGCGGCCCTGTGCCCCACGGTGGCGGAACCCCGCGACGGTGCGACCCGTGTGGCGGTGTTCCATGGGCACGTCGACCTCGCCGACACGCGCCCCCGCACGGGCGGCATCGATCGTCATCGCGACTTCCAGGCCGAAGCGCGTCACGCCGGACAGGTCTCTGAGGAACCGTCCGCGCACCGCGCGCTGCCCCGACAGCGGCGCGCGTGCCTCGAACCCCGATCCCTTCCTCACCCCCCAGTGGGCGAGTCTTCTGATCATGCCGAATCCACCTCGGCGTCCGGCGGCGGGGAGGACGCCGATGGCCAGGTCCAGTTCGTCGGCGAGCACCGGCGCCAGCAGCGCCCGGGCATGACGGGCATCGTCACCGACATCTGCATCGATCAGCAGGTAGACGTCGGCATCCGCTTCGATCTCGATCCCCGCCGCGATCGCCCCCGCCTTGCCCCGATTCGCGCCCAGTTGCAAAACCCGGGCTCCTGCGCGCCTGGCTTCCTCCGCGGTTGCGTCCGTCGAGCCGTCGTCCACGACCAGGATCCGGTCGACCTCATCCAGCCCGCGCAGCGCGGTCACGGTCGCGGCCACGTTGTCGGCACGATCCTTTGCGGGAACGATCGCCACCACGCGGGTCATGACGCCTTCTCCAGAGTCGCCGGGGGCGTGTCGACCACCCGCAGACCCTGATCGCCTTCGCGGATCTGGAGCAGCAACAGCAGCGGACCCAGGTAGACGAAGACGAGCGCGGTCACCACGACTCCCGAATCGTTGATGAGCCAGCCGACGATTCCCATCGCAAGGGCCGTGGTGACGGCGATCCGTCGCGGCGAACCGGTCGGGAGAAGGCGGCGCCAGCCCTTCGCCACCACGAGGACATACACCCCGAACCCGGCGATGATCGGAATCAGCCATGCCCAGGCCGTCGTACTGAACACATGCATGTTGGTCGACCACTTTCGACTGATCGTGCTGGTGATGAGCTGCCCGTTCCCGGAACCGGCGCCGAGGAAGAAACGCCCGATGTGGGTTCGCTGGTCCGGGGCACGCAAGGCGTCGACGGCCACGGCTGCGGCGAGCGCCAGCGCCGCGGCGATGACGAAACCGACAACCGTCCGGCGACGGATCCGATGTCCGGCCAAGGTCCACAGCATCAACCCGAGGACGGGTACCAGGGTCAGCAAACCACCGACGTCCGCCCCCATCCAGGGGGCCCCGTCGACGACGACCACGACGATCGCCAGCGCGGCCGCGACCCACCATGCGCCCACCTTGTCGCGGGCACGGTCGACGATCGCGGCGCAACACACGATCGTGCAGCCGGCCAGAATCGCGAACGTTGCGTTGTCGATTCCCTCGAAACGGCTCGATGTCGTCGGGGTGTAGCCGAAGAAGCTCCCGGTCATGAGATGCGCACCGGTGGCGAGGTCGAGCGTGATGATCGCCACGGTGAGCCCGCAGATCACGAGCAACGGATCGAGTGGATGTCGGCGGAGTCGCTGGGAGAACGCCGCCACACCGATGGCGATGAGCCAGCTCGTGATCAGCGCGGCGATCGCATGGGAACTCAGGGTGCTGGAGATCCGCACGACGAACGTCGAGAACGGCCACGCCGCGGCAGGCGAGAACTGCCGTCTCGATCCAGCGGTCGGCCGCCGACGACGACCCGATCCGCAACAGGATGACCATCGCCAGCACGTAGAGGACGGCTTCGGCCACGATGAACAACACCGACATCGTGGCGTTGGTCGACGCACGTGCGGCGAGGAGCGCGTCGAGCCGGGTGGTCGAGTTCCACGAGGTGGACCCGGGAACGAAGCGAATCGCACTTCCGCTCATTCCCGGCGCGAGGGGAACACCGAGTGAACTCAGGACGGTTGGTGCGATGTCGGTGAGCAACAGCAGCCCGGAATGGTGGGTGGACGGCGAGACCAGATGACCGACGCGCACACCGGCCCCATAGGCCACGACCGGAGTGAGGGCCCACTGGGCCGAGCCCGGAGTCATTCCCACCACCAACATGAGGGCATCTGCGGGAAGGCGCCGGGCGATGTCCCCGACCACCGCGTCGGTGCGCTTCAACGCACCGTTGCGTGAGCGAGCCGCCTGCGCAGGGGTCTGTTTGGGTAGGTAGTTCATTCCCCGGAGCGTCTCACCGGGGTCTGCGACCACCACGTCGGCAACCGAGAGCGCCCGGGTGACCGCATCGGCGAAGGCGGTCCGGTTCACCGCACGCCCGAACGGCGCCGCATCGTCGTGACGGACCAGGTGCGCGCCCACCGTGCCGAATTGCACGACCCCGTTCGAGTCGGTGACCGCCAGCGCCGCCGGCGCCTGCTTGATCACCGTGCCGTCCGCCTGCACCATGTCGGCATTGGAGACCACCGCCGTGGGATGCCCGGCTGCGGCCAGGGCCGTGCCGAGGCTCCCCACCCCGGAGCCGTCGACGTTCGAGTTGGTCAGCCTCGGTACCGACGGCACCACGACCGAGCCCTCGAGATGCTTACCGGTCAGGAGGCGTTGGGCCTCCAGCGCGGTGGTGCCCGCATAGGGAGCACCCGCGTCATGGGCATCGGACGCCCCGGCCCGCACGAGTTGGCCCGCCCCGAGGGATGCATACGCCTGGGCGATGTTGGGCACCGACGACAACGTCTTGGCACGCATCGCCCCGGTTGCACCCTGCCGCGCGATGCGCTCGAGGTTGGGCATCGCTCCGGATGTGAGGTCGTGGACGGAAAGCCGTGGAATGCCGAACACCACGACCTTCGTGGCCCCACGGGTGGGTGGGACCCCGTCGGTCTGGCCGATTCCCCCGGTGAGCAGGGACGCGGCGACCGCCACCACCACCAGGCCCACCAGCATGCCACGGCGCAGCAACGTCATCGGGCCCGCCGGAGCTTCTTCGTCACCTGATTGCCCACCATGGTGAGCTCAGGGGTGCGACACACCTTGAGCAGGATGACATCAACGAGCACTCCTGCAACAATTGCCGCGCCGCCCGCCAGCACCGCGCGCGCCCGGTCGGGCCACCCGATGGCGATTGCCACGCCGAAGGCGACCCCGACCGCAGGGACCGCCGCGACCGTGGCGCGCCACAGCGCTCCGCCGACCGGAACCGCACGGGCGATCCGTGACCGCACGATCCGGTACAGCAACAGGCTGCCCCCGGCGAGCGCGACGGCCTGGATGAGTCCGAAGCCGACCAGGAGCGCCGTGCCGTGCACGAAGCCCGTCGAGGCGACCATCGCCACGATCGCGAGCAGCGTCGCACCGAGGTTCACCAACGTGGGGCTTCGCGCATCGCCCAGGGCGTAGCTGGCCCGGGTCAGCAGGAAGAAGCTGCTGTACGCGGTCAGTCCCGCCAGGAACCCGGCCAGGACCGAGGCCACCAGACGGACTCCTGCCGAGTCGAGCTGGCCGATCCGCACGATCGACAAGCCGGGAGCCGCCACCACCGCGAGGAGCCCGCTGGCCGGGAGCAGCAGGATGAGGATCAACCGGGTGCCGAAGGTCAGGTCGGCGGCGAAACCGTCCACGTCGTCGGTCGCCGCCTTGCGCGAAAGGCGCGGGAACAGCGCGGTGAAGATCGGGTAGCCGATGAGCGCATGGGGCAGCAGAAAGAACATGAATGCGGTCTGGTACGCGATGACGCCACCGTCGACCCGTCCGGCCAGGATGATGGTGACCCCGATGAGCACCTCGTTCAGTCCCACGTGACCGGCGGCCCACGCCCCACGCCGGACCAACGTGCGCAGCCCCAGTCCCCGGGCATGCCAACGGGGTCGGATGCTCAGTCCCGCGCTCCAGAGCGCGACGAAGGGCACGATGGTCATGGCCACCGTGCCGGCCAAGGTGCCACCTCCGAGCAGCACCTTCTCGCCGGTCGTCAGGTCGAAGCCGCGTGACGGTTGGTACTGGAGCGCGAAGACCACCATGGTCGCCGTGACCACGACGTTGTTGAACAGCGGCGCGAGCGACGTGGCCAGGAACCGGTGATCGGCTTGCAGGAGTGCGCTGGCCACGGCCCCCGCGGCGTAGAAGATCAACTGCGGCATGATGAACCACAGCAGAAACGAGCCGAGACGGATCTGCTCGGCGCGCACCGCTTCGGGCGTGCCCAGGGTCAGCAGGCGCATGATCCACGTACCGCCGACCATGCCCACCAACGCGACGGCGCCGACGAACACCGCGCCGCGGGTCGCCAGGACCGATCCGAGATGCCGTGCCGATTCCGTACCCGAACGGCCCGTGGCGTCGGCGGTCGCCCGTGTCAGGTGCTCGACGAAGCTGGGCACCAGGATCGAGAACAACAACCCACCGATGAGCAGCTCGAAGAGCACGTTGGAGACTTCGTTCGCTCGTTGGTACGAATCCCCCAGAAAGGCGATGCCCAACGCACCGGCGACCGCGACGACCCGGACGAATCCGGAGATCCGCGAGATCAGATTGCCGACCGTGATCAGCGTCGCGGCCCGCCCCAACGACGCCCGGCGCGGTTCGGCGGCGACATCGGTGACAAAAGGGACGGCGGTTTCGTCGTCCGCCGGTTCGACACCACCGGGCGACTCCGGCGGGAAGGGCCCGGTGGAAGGATCACGATCGGAAACCGCGGCAGTCGGTCGTGACGTGATCTGCTGCTCGGGTCCCGACATGGTGACTCAAGGCTACGTGAGCACCGGTGACGGTCCGGGTTTCCCCGGGGCCGTCCGGGCAGGGTTTCCGGCCCGTGCGGGCACTAGCGTGCGCGGGGACGAGACCCGAAGAGGAGCACCGATGAGCAACGACGAGGCCACGGTCCGTGAGCGGATCAGCGACCTGTTGGCAGAGACCGATCCCAGGGCCGTGCCGGTCCACGAGTTCCGGGGTGCCCAGTTCGATGCCGGGCTGGCGTGGGTCCACCTGCCGGTCGGTTCCGGCGGTCTCGATCTTCCGGCCGGTCTGCAACGCCTGATCGACACCGAGCTTCACGCGGCCGGTGCCCCGGCGTCGGACATGGCCCAGTTCTTCGGTCTCACCATGGCGGGACCGACGATCGCCACCCACGGTTCCGAGGCCCTGCGCGCCCGCCTGCTGCGCCGGGCGTTCACCGCCGAGGACTTCTGGTGTCAGCTCTTCAGCGAACCCGGCGCCGGATCGGATCTCGCCGGACTCGCCACCCGCGCGGTGCGCGACGGCGACGAATGGATCATCAACGGTCAGAAGGTCTGGAACACCGGAGCGCATATGGCCGACCGGGGCATGCTCGTCACCCGGACCGACCCCGATGTTCCCAAGCACAAGGGCATGACGTACTTCGCGCTCGACATGCACGCTCCGGGTGTGGAGGTCCGACCGTTGCGTCAGATCACCGGCGAGGCGGAGTTCAACGAGGTGTACCTGACCGACGTGCGGGTTCCCGATGCCGATCGGATCGGGGACATCGGCGAAGGCTGGCGGGTGGCGATGACCACCCTGTCCAATGAGCGCACCACCATCGGTGGCGGCGGCCCCTCCACTCCGCTGCGGGGCTCCGGTTCGATCGCCGAGGCGGTGCGGATCTGGAAGGACGAACCCGACGTCGACCGTTCGCCGATCAAGCGCGATCGCCTGATGCACCTGTGGTGCACGGTCGAAGCGCTCCGCCTCACCAACCTGCGGGCCTCGGCGAACCGCAAGGCCGGGAACCCCGGGCCCGAAGGGTCGATCGCCAAGCTGGCCTTCGCCGAGGTCAACAAGGACGTCTACGAGTTCTGCATCGACCTGCTCGGCATGCAGGGCCTGGTCGACTACGACTACACGCTGCGCCGCGCCGAGTCGCTGGGACTCGTCGGTGGTCCGGGTACGAGCCGCAAGATGTTCCTGCGCTCCCGCGCGAACTCGATCGAGGGAGGCACCTCGGAGATCCAGCGCAACATCGTGGGTGAGCGGGTGCTGGGCCTTCCCGGCGAACCCCGCGTCGACAAGGACGTCCCCTTCTCCCAGGTCCCCCGCAACTGATCCAACAACCCGCGGCCCCCGCCCCCGCCCCCCGCCCACTCGAATGTCGGGGCACCAAGTAGGCATGGTCAACTTCGAGCGCGCTGCATTCGGCAAGCACCCCGCCACCCACTCGAATGTCGGGGCACCAAATGGGCATGGTCAACTTCAGCGCGCTGCATTCGGCAAGCACCGCTGATCGCGCACTGATCGGTCACCGAAAATGCACTCGGCCGAAACGCACGTCGGGCGCGAGGATCTCCCGATGACGGTTGAAGTGGTCGACGACGCCCGCGAGTTCCTCGAACGCGCCGCACCGTTGGTGGCGCGCGATCCGATCAGCACGAACGTGATCGCCACCGTGACCGCGAATTACGACCCAACCGACCCGACGGTGGCCGGCCCGGCACGGTGGGCACTGGTCTCCGACGGCGGCGACCCGCTCGGCGCGGCGATGCTCACCCCTCCGTGGAACCTGTTTCTGTCGGCACTGCCGGCCGGCGCGGCGGCCGACATCGCCGATGTGCTGACCGCGGCGGGCATCGAGCTGCCCGGTGTCGCGGGCGCCGCGGATGCGGTCCGGGAGTTCGTGGACCGGTGGGCCACGATCCACCACGTACAGAGCCGGCTGGATCGCCGCCAACGGGCCTTCGTGCTCGATGAACTGCTCGAACCGGGCAGCCTCGACGGTTTCGCCCGCCTGGTCCGACCCGGCGAAGCGCCCCTGCTGGCCGCATGGTGGCAGCGTTTCCACGACGAGGCCGTGCCCCGGGATCCGGCCCTCGACTGGAGCGAGGTCGCGACCACGCAGATCGAGCGGGGCGGAGTCTGGTGCTGGTGCGTCGGTGACACACCCGTGTCCTTCGCAGCAGCGAATCACATGGGCGATCTGGCCCGGATCGGGCCGGTCTACACGCCGCCGGACCGGCGTGGACGTGGTTTCGCCGCGGCCGCGACCGCCGCGGCCGTGCGCGACGCGCTCACGCAGGGCGCGCACCACGTCATGCTGTACGCGGATGTCGAGAACCCGACGTCGAATGCCCTGTACCTGCGACTCGGGTTCATCGTCCACCACGACGCCGAGCAGTACGCGTTCATCTGACCCGCCTGCCGGGGCCGCCCGACAGGAACTCCGAAGAACCCAGGCCGTGGAGCCGATACGGTGCGGTCGTGCCTCCTCGGACGAGGCCACGCCGCCTCAGCGCACGGACTGCCGCCATCGTGTTGGGAGTCCTGTGCATCGCCGGCTGCGGACGGTCGACCAACGGGTCGGACAAGATCGACGCGGCGACGATCACGACGACGAGTGCCACCACGGTCGCCTCCACGACGAGCACGAGCACGACCACGACCACGACCACGACGAGCACCACCACGACGAGCACCGTCGCTCCGAGTTCGTCCCCGGCGCCACCGACGACCCGCCCGCCGGCACCGGACACGACGGCTCCCCCACCGATCACCGTTCCGCCCCCGGCGCCGACCACGGCCCCGCGCCGACGTGCCATCGACGAAGTGGACAGCCACGGAGCCACACGGGTCATCACCGTGGTGTCCCCGAGCTGGGCCGCCACCACGGCAACGCTGATCGCGTGGCAGCGGACCGCGACCGGGTGGGACAGCGCGCTCGGACCCTTCACCGCCGACGTCGGCGCCCGGGGCATCTCGAACCAGAAGGCCGAGGGCGACCTGACCACACCGGCAGGGAACTTCACCTTCGGAATCGGGTTCGGCACCCACCCGAACCCCGGCTATCCCCTCGGATGGTTCCGCCTGACCTCCAGCGACTACTGGGACGAGGGCCCGGCAAGTCCCCACTACAACACCCACCAGACCTGGACCGGCCCCGGCCCGTACCCCTACGCGAACGAGCACCTCATCGATCAACCGGTCGCGTACCGAGTACGCGGCCCTGATCGACTACAACGTCCCGCCGAGCGGCAATGCCCGGGGCTCCGGGATCTTCCTGCACGTCTCGCTGGGCCACCCCACCGCGGGGTGCGTCAGCCTGCCACGAGGTGACCTGCTGGCGGTGCTCTCCTGGATCGGACCCGGGACGCGCATCGTCATCGCCCCCCGGCAGGCCCTCGGTGCGATGTGACCCACCGGTCGGGCCGCCGCATCAACCGTTCTTGGGGAGCTCCGAGTAGGGGGTGTCCTTGGCCGGACCCTGCTCGCGGGGCAGCCCGAGCACCCGCTCGGAGAGGATGTTGCGCTGGATCTGGTCGGTGCCGCCGTAGATGGGCGGCGCCTGGGCGTAGAGCGCGATGCCGGTCACCCCGGCGAGGAACGGGTTGCCGGTCGCATCGTCGATCGCCTGTTGATCCTTCGGATCGTACGCGTGCAACATGCCCTGGGCCCCGACGATCGCCAGCCCCAGATCGCGCTGCAACCGCATGATGTTGCTCATCGAGAGCTTGGCGATGTTCCCCATCCCGGGAATCGACTTTCCCTGGGCGCGCAACGCCTTGGCGCGCTCGGCACCGTAGCGGCCGATCTCGCCATAGGTGTGGAGACGAGCGAGGTCCTGGCGGATCACCGGATCGTCGATCTTGCCGTTGCCCCGGGCGATGCCGGCGAGCAGGTCCGAGGAGCCACCACGCCGTTTCGAATCGTCGGCGCCTTCGCCCTTGGCCTTGGCCTTCTTGGGGGCGCGGACGAAATCACCGGCCCGCTTCTCGAGATCCCCGGCGATCGTTCCCGGACGGGCCCCGGACAGCCCACCGCCCGCGCTGCCACCACCGGCGCCCAGCCCGGCGCGTTCGTGGCCGAGGGTGGTGTTCGCCACACGCCAACCGTTGTTGAGCCCACCGATGATCGCGGCGTCGGCGACCCGGGCGTCGGTCATGAACACCTCGTTGAACATGGCGTTCCCCGTCATCTCGTGCAGCGGCCGCACCTCGATGCCCGGCTGGAGCATCTCGATCGCAAAGTAGGTGATGCCGCGGTGCTTGGGCTGGTCGGGATCGGTCCGGGCCAGCAGCATCCCCAGGTCAGCGTACTGACCGAGCGACGTCCAGACCTTCTGGCCGTTGATGACCCATTCGTCGCCGTCGCGTACCGCCTTGGTGGCCAGCCCGGCGAGGTCGGAGCCGGCGCTCGGTTCGGAGAACAGCTGGCACCAGCCTTTGCGACCGGTGACGATGTCGCCGACGTAGGTCTCGACCTGTTCGGGCGTTCCCTCATCTGCGATCGTCGGAGCGGCGAGCAGCAGCCCCAGCCCACCGGGAGCACCCAGCGCACCGTGGGCGGAGATCTCCTTGGCGATCTCCACGGCTACGGCCCGTTCGACCCCACGGCCGTAGCTCCCGACCGGCAGGGTCGGCGCCGACCACCCGGCATTGCCCAGTCGTTCCCACCACTCACCCACCGTGAGGTCCGGATCCCAGTTGTCCCGCAACCAGTCCCGCAATTCGGTGATGGCCTCATCCGCGGTCCCGCGGTCGGCGATATCGGTCATTTCCATCCCCTGTACATGTTGCAAACGGGTTCCCACCACGGTGCAGCGGACGGGCGATCCCGCGCACCGGGTCGGTCTTGACCCTACGGTCAGGTGGTACCGAGGATAGTCGTCGGCGAATTCGGTGGGCACATCGAAGTGGCGCGATTCGCTCAGCCGGGGATCCGATCCGGTTGTGCATCCTTGGTCATCTCCGAGCGATCCGCGGCGAGCACGAAGCCGGCAGCGATCGCCTTGCCGGTGGCCTTTTCGTACGCGCCGAGATAGGCATCGCGTGATGGATACATCTGGGCGAGCTGGTCCGGCGGGATCGGCGTCGTGGATCCGGTGAGGTAGCACGCCAACGAAGAATCCGGCGAGGTGGTGGGCATGCCGGTGAGCACGTCGACCGGCACGTCGACCTCGGGCGTGCGAACCCCACCTTCGGCGATGCCGTTGGCATCCCGCACGTAATCGGAATGATCCGGCTTCACCTTCAGGCGGGCCGCGTGGGGCGGGGCGTGGCCGTCGACCACCCACGTCTCGAGCTTGGCCAGGGCATCGGCGACGATGAAGTGGTCCGGCCCGGCGTTGACCGGCTTGGGGCACTTGAACAGGTCGGCGACCGGGCCGAGCTGGTAGGTGTCCACGTGCGCGGTCCCGGCGACCTCCCAGAGCCGCAGATGCGGATTGTCGGGCTGCTGGGCATTGATGTACTGGAGGATCCCGAGCACGTCGGATTCGGTCTGCACGCAGACCACCGGCGCCGCGAGGTCGGTCCTGAACCGCACCGGGTGCGTGTTGGTCACCGCGCCGGTGATGTCGGTGGGCCTGCCCGGCTGACCCAGCGGCAGCGCGGACCCGCTGCGGCTGTGGACGAGAAACCCGTCGAATTCGTGGGTGAGCGGCTGCACCCCGTCGTAGTAGGTGGTGAGCGCGATGGCCGACTGGGACTCACCCATCGCCAACAGATGCTTCGGTTTCAGATCGCCCAACGGTCGGACCGTGCCGTCGTTGGCCCGCAGCGCCCGGGCGACCTGGGTGTAGATGTCATAGGCGTACGCGTCTCCCGGGTGGTGCAGGCTGCCGTAGCGCGCCGGGTCCTGGTGCTTGATCCCCTTGCCTGCGCCGCCGAGCCCGCTCGCCGGGGTCGACACCGCGACCGGTCCGCCCTCGATCCCGATCATCTGCGTCGACACACCCACCCACGCCGACCCTGAACGCACGATCTCATCGGCCGTGTAGGTCCAGTCGGGGGCGACGTCGAGGCCGCCCGACACGTTGTTCCACTCCACCACCACCGTCCCGTTGAACTGCTTCGGGTCTTTCGGGCGGCGCACCACGATCCGGGTCTTGTAGCTCGCCTTGGTGGTCGGCTTCAGAGCAATCCTGCCGTTCTCGGGGAACTGCTTCTGCCCGTCGGTCTGGGCATAGGCCGTGGCCGTCCCCGCCACGGCGTACTCGTCCTCCGCGTAGCCGGCCTTCGCCAGGTCGGGTCCGGGCCTGGGTGACACCAGCAGGATTCCCTTGCCGCCGCTCAGCTCGGTGACCTGCGCGGCCGGGCCGGCGGGACGCGGCACCGTCGCCGAAGTGGTGCCGGAGTGGGCGGTGGATTTCGGCGACGCCGTCGTACTGCTCGACGAGCAGGCGCTCACTGCCAGCACGCATGCAGCCAGCACCGCCACCACGGCTGTTGTGGTCCTCGTCCTGGTCATGGCTCCCCTCGGCGCAATGGTCGTTGCCGTTCCGGCGTTCGATCTCTGGACGCCCGGAGCGTACTGCGCCACCGGACGGCCGGTGGGTGAACCGGGTGCGCCGCTCACCAGCGCGGCGCGCGACGTTCGCGGAATGCGGCGATGCCCTCCTGGGCTTCCTCCGAGGCGAACAGCGCAGCCGAGCGGGCCTGCAGCTCGCGCTCGTGCGCGTCGAACCGGGCGAGCAGGTCGGCGGTGAGCAGGGCTTTGGTGGCGCTGAGGCCCTGGGGTGAGGCGACGGCGAACGCCGCGGTGCATTCGTCCCGGGCTGTCGAAAGGTCGTCGACGGCGGAGGTGACCAGGCCGATGCGCGCCGCTTCATCGGCGCCGAAGGTCTCCCCGCTCAGCGCGTAGCGCGCCCAGGCGCGTGGTTCGACCTTCGCGTCGAGGGTGAGGGAGATGATCGCCGGGGCGAGGCCGAGTCGTGCTTCGGTCAGGGCGAACGTGCACGACGAACCGGCGAGCACGATGTCGCAGGCACCGAGCAGGCCCAGTCCGCCTGCACGGACGTGGCCGTCGACCACGGCGACGACGGGTTGGGGATGCGTGATGATCGCCCGGAGCAGCCCGACCAGTCGTTCGGTGCCTTTCGCCGGACCGCCCTCGGTGGCCGCCTCGGCGAGGTCCGCGCCGGCACAGAACGTGCCGCCGGTGTGGGTGAGCACGACCGATCTGACCGAGGTGTCTGCTGCCGACCGGTCCAGACCGGCGCGCACGCCGTCGACCAACGCGGCCGACAGGGCGTTCCGATTCTCGGCCGAGTCGAGCGTGAGGGTTGCCACGCTCCCGGTGACTGCAATGGAAACGGGGTGGCCACTCACCGGTCGCCCGTGTTCACCTGGCGGCTCAACCGTCACTGGCCGCAGAGCCGAACCATCCGGCGCGCCTGGCCCTGTTCGTGCTCATGGTACCCCCGGTGACGCTGATGACTCCCGCACGGTAGCACCGGGGCGGCGGTAGACTTTGCGGTGTGCAACAGCTCGGTGCTACCAGGTCCGGCATCCTGATCGGTCTGTCGTTCCCGACCCACTTCCGGGCGCAGGAATTCCTGCTCGCCCTGCAGGGCCTGGCCGCTTCCGGGCGCTTGTTGCTCAAGGACGCGGTCACGATCACCAGCCTGCCCAACGGCAAGGTGAAAGTGCACGAGACCGTCGACCCGACACCCGGCCGGGCCGCGATCACCGGGGTGTTGTGGGGCAGCCTGTTCGGTCTTTTCGCCGGCGGTCCCCTCGGCTGGGTCATCGGCGCCGTGCTGGGCGGTGGCGGGGCCGCCCTGGTGGCTCATTTCGTCGACATCGGGGTGACCGACACCTGGGTGGACTGGTTCAAGGAGGTGATCCGCCCGGAGACCACGACCCTGGCCGTTTTGGTCGATCATCTCAACGCCGGATCGCTGCTGGCCGAAGCCGGCCGCTTTCCGACGGCGCGGGTGATCGCAACCAGCCTCGATCCGCTCACCGAGCACCAGCTCCGCGTCACCCTGGGCGAGGGGCCGGACCCGACCCAACACCCCGGGCAGTCGCCTGCCGAGGGCACGAGCGGTGTCGGTGTCGGGCCGAACTACGGCGGGTTCCCCCACCACTGAGCCGTCCGCACGTGCGGCATTCGCCTCCTAGGGTGATCCGATCGCCGTGCACGAAGGGGACCGTCGTGACCCAGATCGAAACCGCAGAACAGACCGAAGATCTCGTCGTCGAGACCCGACTGGGCCCGGTACGGGGACGTCGAACCAGAGGGGCCTGTCGTTTCCGGGGCATCCCCTATGCCGCCCCGCCGATCGGCGCGCGGCGCTTCGCCCCGCCTGCTCCTGCCGAACCCTGGACGCAGGTTCGTGACGGGACCGGCAGGTTCCCGGTGGCACCCCAACCGCCCGACTTCATGAGCCAGATGCTGGGCGTCGAGGGCGGCCCACCCCAATCCGAGGCCGAGTGTTTGACCCTGCACGTATGGACCCCGGCGACTGACGACGCCGCCCGACCGGTGATGGTGTGGATCCACGGTGGGGCGTTCGTCTCGGGGTCGGGCACCGTTCCCTGGTACGACGGGACGAACCTCACCACACGCGACGTGGTCGTGGTCACCGTCAACTATCGCCTCGGCATCCTGGGGTTCCTGCACCTCGCCGAACTGGGCGGCGAAGTGTTCGCCGGCAGCGGCAACGCCGGCCTGCTCGACCAGGCGGCCGCGCTGGCCTGGGTGCGCGACAACATCGCGGCGTTCGGGGGCGACCCGGACAACGTGACCATCTTCGGTGAGTCCGCCGGAGGCATGAGCGTCGGCGCCCAGCTCGCACTGCCCGCGTCGAAAGGCTTGTTCCACCGGGCGATCGCCCAATCGGGAGCGGCGGCGAACATCTCCACGGCCGAGCGGGGGACGCGCATCGCGGCCCGGGTCCTCGACGACCTGGCGATCGACCCGTCCGACGTCGACCAACTGCGCCAGGTCCCCCTCGACCGCCTTCAGAAGGTCCAGGAAGGGGTCTCGGCCGACTTCGGTCTGGTACAGGGGCTTCCCTTCCAACCCGTCCACGACGGTGACACCCTCCCGGTCGATCCGCTCGAGGCGGTGGCGAACGGGGCCGCGGCCGGCATCGACCTGCTCGTCGGCACCAATCGTGACGAGCTGCGGATCTTCAGCGCGATGAACCCCGCCATGCGACCCGAGGACGACGAGGCCCTGACCCGGCGGCTGCGAGGTTTCGCGGGCACCCGCGCCTCGGAGGTCGTGAGCCGGTACCGGAGTCTGTTCCCGGACGCGACGTCCGCGGAGCTGTTCGACGCGATCGGCACCGACGCGGTGTTCCGCATGCCGGCGCTGCGACTCGCCGCGGCCCAGCAGGACCACGCGGCGACCCGGGTGTACGAGTTCCACTTCCCTTCCCGAGCGTTCGGTGGCGACATGGGCGCGACCCACGCCCTCGAGGTGCCCTACGTGTTCGACAATCTCGACTCGCCGGGCGCGGCGTTCTTCACCGGTGAACCCGACACGACCATGCGCGCCCTGGCCGCCACGATGGCCGATGCCTGGTGCAGCTTCGCCCACCGCGGGACTCCCGGAGCATCCGGCCTCGCCGACTGGCCGACCTGGGAGCCACCCGGACACGCCACGATGATCTTCGACGAGGAGTCCCGCGTCGTCGAGGACCCCGCCGGCGCGCAACTCCTGGCCTGGGGCATCACCGACTGAGCCGACGCCGGGCCGAACCCCGGCGACCTGGTCGGGGAACCCGACCGTCGGGGTCAACCGGGAATTCTGATTCCGGCCAGTTGGCTGGCCTGGGCGACCAGGCGACCGGTGTCGTCCCACACCTCACAGGTCTCGTCCACCCGGCCGTCGTCGATCGAGTGGGCCAGCTGGCGGATCCGCAGCGGGCCAGGCGCAGGTCGTGCCCTCACGTACACGGTCAACGACAGGGTCGGCACCCACCCGGAGGCCACGAGCTCGAAGGTGGCCGGTGGCAGGGCATCGCAGAAGAACAACAACCCCAACGCATCGCACCGGCGGCCATCGGCGAAGCTGATCCAACCGCGCAGGTCGGCCTCCCCGGACGGACGACCCTCGGCAAACCCGAGCACCGCCGGATCGAGACGCAGGTCCGAGCGGTCCATGATCGGCACGACGAACGGTGAACCCTCCCGGGCAGCCGGAAGTCGACGACACTGCTCGATGGGGGCGACGTCGAAGAGCTCGCGTGCGGTCCAGTACGGCGGTTCGGGATCGTCGGGCAGGCTGCCCACCGTCATCGTCGCGTCGACGCAGACCGTGTCGTCCTGGGAGAGCACCGTGCGCACCTGGGACGCCCCCCGGCCGACCCGCAGCACCTCACAACGCAACTCGACCGGGCCCACCTCGGGCGCTCGGAGGAAGTGCGCCGTCGCGGCCAGCGGATCACGATGGGGACTGTCCTCACCTGCCAGCGCCTCGCCGGCCGCCCGGGCGATCATCGCGAGCAGGTAGCCCCCGTTTGGTTTGTCCCCGACCGTCCAACCCGCGTCGACAACCCCTCCGAAGATCCCCGGTGCTTCGCCGGCGGTGATCGCCGTGGCCGCGTCGAACTCACTGGGTCCGGCCGATGGAGTCATCGCACGATGTCCCGTGCCGCCGGCATCCACTCGGGGCCTGCGGTGACGTCGATCCGTTCGACGAGTCGCGCTGCCGACGGGTTCGACCGTCTCGACCAGCGCGGACGTGGCGGCAGCACCGAGCAGGCGCCAAGGCAGCGCCGTGAGCCGGTCGGTGCGCGCTTCGAGTTCGTCGCGGAAGGCGAGCCCTGCGGCATTCACCTTCCCGTCGGTCGCCAGACCCCGCTCCTCGAGACGGGTGTACGCGGCATCGAGCGCGGCGTCGTCGGCGCCCCGACTCCGGGGGATCCAACCGCCGTAGTTGCGGCGGGCGTCGTCGAGGATGCCGGCGGTGGTCGCATCGACGTCCTCGGCGACGAGCACCGCGAAATGGGTGTCGCCGCGCCATTCGCGAATCGTGTTCACCGCGCACCAGGCCGACACCACCTCGTCGTCGGGTCGGGGCATCTGGCGGTGTGCGGCGAACAGCACCCGGCCCGACGAGGGGAGATCGTCGGCCACCGCCCACAACGCCGGGGCCATCTCGGCCAACGGGTCACAGATCTCGGGCACGTACAGCCGCAGCCCTTCACCGACGGCCGCGTTGCGGGCCTCGTAGATCGCTTCAGGGGTGGTGTGGGCCAGCGTGTGGCCGACGCAGACCTCGATGAACTCCGGGCTGATCGTGGCGAACGCTGCGGTGACAGCCTGATGCCCGGCGGCCAGCAGGGGCGCGCCCCGACTGGCGATGTACCAGCCGAATCCGTCGGGCACTCCGAGGGCCGTGAACTTCTCGATGCCCACCGGGTCCCAGAAGATCCACCCCACCAGCCGGTGCGACACCAGCGCGGCCTGGGCACTCAACGAGAGCCAATCGACTTCCGGTGTGGCATCCATGGTCCTGGTCCACCTTCCCCGAGACGACTCGTCCGGATCGACAGACCGTACGTGAGCGGCGCAGCAGGTGGCGAACCGGACCATGCGGTTTCGGCCGTCTCCAGCATGGCGGAGGTCCGGCGGCGCGTACTTTCGGCACATCGACGCCCGGAAGACGCGAGGATGGACGCCATGGCCGAACCCCGCATTCCCCCGGTGAGCCGAGCCGACGCCACACCCGACCAGCTCGCAGCACTCGAGCCGCTCGGTGACGGCGACGTGCTCAACCTGTTCGCGACGATGGCGCACCACCCCAAGCTGCTCAAGTCGTGGCTGCCCCTGGGAGGGCGACTGCTCTTCGGCGGCCTGCTCGACCCGCGTACCCGCGAGCTGGCGATCCTGCGGACCTCGACACGGTGTGGCGCCGACTACGAGTGGGGCCAGCACGTCGCGCTCGCCCGGGCCGCGGGGATCGACGACGACGTCATCGTCGCGTGCGCCGTCGACGACCCCGCTGACCCGCTGTGCGGTCCCGAACGCGTCCTGCTTCGCGGGGTCGACGAACTCGTCGACGACCACCAGTTGTCCGACGACACCTGGAGCGCGCTGAGCGAGATGTTCGACGATCAGCAGATGATCGAGCTGACCATGCTCGTCGGCCACTACATGATGATCGCGGGCCTGCTCCGCTCGGTCCGGGTCGCACCGGACGGCCCACTCCCCCCGATCGGACGTGTGCGATGAGCGATTCGTTGGCGGACCGGGTGGCGGTCATCGTGGGCGCCGGACAGACGGAGGGGATGACCATCGGCAACGGTCGGGCGACGGCGATCACCTTCGCCCGGGAAGGCGCGGTGCTGCTGCTCGTGGACCGTGACCGCGACAGCCTCGCCGAGACCGCCCGCCTCGTCGCCGCCGAAACCGACGGCGACGCACAGGTGGAGACCCTCACCATCGACATCACCGACAGCGAGGGCCCGGACAAGATCATCGCCACCGCGCTCGAGGTGTTCGACGGCATCGACATCCTGCACAACAACGTGGGCATCGGCCTCGGAGACAGCACTCCGCACCGCCTCGAAGACGACGCCTACGACCGGATCATGAACGTCAACCTGCGCGCGACCTGGCGGATGTGCCGCGCCGCGGTGCTCCCACTGCGCGAAAGCGAACACGGCGCGATCGTGAACGTGTCGTCGCTCGCGGCGATCGCCTCGGCGGGGTCGCTCACCGCCTACAAGATGTCCAAGGCCGGGGTCAACGCGCTCACGCAGAACCTCGCCATCACCAACGCGCGCCACGGCGTGCGGGCCAACGCGATCATGCCCGGGTTCATCGACACGCCGATGGGCGTGGACACGGCGGCGCGGGTGTCCCACGTCGACCGTGACGAGCTCGCCGCACTCCGGGCGGCGATCGTGCCGATGCAGCATCAGGGCACGGCGTGGGACGTCGCCAACGCGGCGCGGTTTCTCGCCTCTGACGAAGCCTCGTTCATCACCGGGGTGATCCTGCCCGTCGACGGAGGCCAGCACGCCCGCATCGGGGGCTGAGATCGACCGCCGCCCGACCGGGACCGGTCAGACGATCTTCATGCCGCGGCGCACGCCACGGATCAGCGCCTTCTGGTAGATCACCGCGGGGAGACGGGACAGCAGATCGATCACCTTGGCGTCGGGTCCGACCAGCACACGCCGGCGGTTCGCCTCGACCGCGGCGAGGATCTGCTTCGCGGCCTTGGCGGGCGTGGTCATCGCGAGCCGGTCGAAGTCGTCGCCGATGTCGCTGTCGTTGTCGCCTGCGAGGGCGGTCACGCTGTCGTCGACCCGTGCCCGGCGGGCGATGTTGGTCTTCACGCCGCCGGGATGCACCGTCGTGCACGACACGTTCGCCCCTTCGATCTCGAGCTCCATGCGCAACGAATCGGTGAAGCCCCGCACCGCGAACTTGGCCGCGTTGTAGGCCGACTGCGAGGGAACGGAGATCAGCCCGAACACCGAGGACAGATTCACGATGTGACCGTCTCCCGACGCTTTCAGGTGAGGCAGGAAGGCCTTGGTGCCGTACACCACCCCCCAGAAGTTGATGCCCATGAGCCATTCGAGGTCCTCGTAGGACTCGCCCTCCACGGTGGCTCCGAGGGCCACTCCGGCGTTGTTGAACACGAGGTTCACCTGGCCGTGGTCGGCGACGACCCGGTCGGCCCAGGCTTCGAACGCGGCGCGGTCGGCGACGTCGAGGGTCTCCGAGGTGACCTTGACGCCGCGGCCTTCGCACTTCGCGACGGTCTCGGCGAGCCCCTCGGAGTCGATGTCGGAAAGCGCGAGGTGTGCGCCCCGGCGCGCCAGCTCGATCGCCAGCGCCCGGCCGATCCCCGAGCCGGCGCCGGTCACTGCGGCCACACGGCCGTCGAAGCGGTTGCGGATCCTGGAAGGTTCTGGGCTCACGAGAGGTACCGGTGTGTCGGGGTCGGGGTTGGAGAAGCGCATCGCGTCGTCGTCGGTGACGCGATGTCGCTTGGTCACCAGATAATCGCGCAGAAAGCTCTGGTGCACCTGCCAGGGGAACTTCGAGCCCGATTTGGGGAAGCGGTCCGCGGCGCGCTGGACGTACCCCGAGGTGAGCCCCAGCAGTGGGGCGTCACCCACGCTCGGATCGTCGTTCACCGGGGTGCACTGGCGCAGCCCGGTGGCCCGCATGTGGTTCAGCAGGCGCGTCACGTAGTCGCAGGTGAGCTCGCACTTGAGGGTCCAGGACGCGTTCGTGTACCCGACCGCGGCCGCCGCGTTGGGCACGTCCTCGAGCATCATGCCCTTGTAGACGAGCTTGTCGGCCATCTCGATCGGCTCACCGTCGACGGTGAGCTCGATGCCGCCCATGAACACCAGATCCAACCCGGTCGCCGACACCACGATGTCGGCTTCGAGCTCTTCGCCGGAGGACACCCGGATGCCCTTCGCGGTGAACGTGTCGATCGTGTCGGTCACGACCCGGGCCCTGCCGTCGCGGATCGCCTCGAAGAGATCGCCGTCGGGGACCACGCACAGGCGTTGGTCCCAAGGGTCGTAGCGGGGGGTGAAGTGCTCTTCGACCGGGTAGCCCTCGGGAAGCTGCATGGCCACGCCCTTGATCAGCGCCTTCTTCGTCGTCGCGGGTCGCAGGCGCGAGAACCGGTAGAAGCCCTGGGTTCCCAGGGCCATCGCCCAGCGGAGGACGGTGCCGCTGGCCTTTTCGGGCAGGACTCGGCGCAGGCCGGCCGTGATCGGCGAGGACTCGGGCAGCGAGGTGATGTAGGTGGGTGAGCGCTGGAGCATCGTGACCTCGGCGGCGGTCCGGGCCAGCGACGGGATCAACGTGATGGCGGTGGCGCCCGATCCGATCACGATCACCCGCTTCGAAGCGAAATCGAGATCCTGCGGCCAGAACTGCGGATGGACGAAGGTGCCGGTGAAATCGTCCAGTCCAGCGAAGTCGGGTTGGTAGCCACGGTCGTAGCGGTAGTAGCCACAGCAGGTGAACAGGAAGCCGGCGGTGAGCTGGAACTGTTCGCCGGTGTCGGTGCGCTCGACGGTGACCGTCCAGCGGGCGTCTGTCGTCGACCACGCGGCCCGGACGACCCGGTGCTGGAAGCGGATCTTGGCGTCGGTGCCGTCCTCGGCGGCGGTGGCGCGGATGTAGTCGAGGATCGACGTACCGTCTGCGATCGCTTTGGAGCCGGGCCAGGGGCGGAACGAATAGCCCAACGTGTACATGTCCGAATCGGACCGGACACCCGGATAGCGGAACAGATCCCAGGTGCCACCGATCGCGTCACGCGCCTCGAGCACGGCGAAGTCCGCCCAGGGACATTCGGTGGAGATGTAGTGCGCCGCGCCGACGCCGGAGAGTCCGGCGCCGACGATCAGCACGTCCAGGTGTTCCATTGGTGTGCGGCTCCCCGTTCGAAGGTGGCGGCCCGCGAGGTGCGGACCGACCCGTTACCGATGGTAACGAAACGACGTCCCAGGCGATAGAGCTCGTGGCCGATGTCACCGGCCTAGGCCACCAGGTCCGGCGCGTGCCGGTCGCCCACGGGCACGAATCGGGCGCGAGGATGGAGACGTGTCCCTGATCTACCGGGCGATCTGGCAGGACGAGGCCGATGGCATCCACGACCATGCCCTCGATGCCTTCCGGTGGTGGGTCGACCGGCGACACCGGGGCGAACGGTCGTTCGCGCCCGACACCGAGGAGACCATCGGTGGCACCACGACCCTCGTGCGGAACGGAAACGGCGACGCCGGGTCGATCCAACGATGCACGGTGCACGTCGACGACGGGACGGACCGGCTCACCACCACGCTGATCACCACGGCCACGCCCGCCGGCGACGCATCGGTCTGGGTGGATCACGAGCGGGTGAGCCGTGACGCGTTCGCACCCTTCCAGGTCCACGCTCCGCCGTTGTCCACCCGGATGATCGCCAAGGGGATCCGCCCGCGCCGCGGTCCGGTCGCCTTACGGGTCGATCCCACGGCACTGCGTCCCGGCGACATCAGGCGCTTCGCCGGCCTGCTCGCCACCGCCGAACGCGATCTGCCGCTCGTGCTGTTCGCGACCGGCCCCGAACTCGACGGTGTGCACTGCCTCGAGACCGCGCGCGTCGCCGCACGCGTGCTCGCCGGCAGTGCCGCGGTCTTCCTGGTCGACGCGGGCCGGACTGTTCTCGCCGATCTGGTCGGATCCGACCTGGGAGTCGAAGCGGGAGGGGCCCGGATCTACCTGCCCGGCTTTGCTCCCGACGAGGACGAATCCTGGCGGCACCGCCGTCTCGAACCCGAACGGGTCGCCCGCGATCCCCAGGCCGCGGCGTACACGATCGTGCAGTTCCTGGCACCGGCCACCGCGGCCCGTCGCGCGCCGAGGGAGTACCCGGACCTGCGACCACTGCTCCAGCACGGGCCGAACGCGGAGGTCGAGGACCACGATCGTCTCGTCGCCCGGACGATCGATCTCGAAGAGCAGCTCGCCGCGAGCGAGAACCAGGTCCTCGACCTGCTCGCCGACCTCGAAGAGGCCCAGGGACGCGTCAACGAACTCCAGGACGACCTGGTCGGGCTCCTGACCTCGGGATCGATCCGTTCACGATCCGAATCCGACCCGCAATCGGCCGACATCGACTGTTGCAGCGACGCGGCGACGCTCGCCCGCGAGCATCTCGACCGAGTCGTGTTGCCCGAGCAGGCCTGTCGGGACCTCCCCGAGCTGGACCGTCGTGTCGAGGCCCGGACGTGGGGGCAGAGCTCGTGGCGGGCATTCGTCGCCCTCGACGCGTATGCCCGCGACGCCAGGTTCGGATCGAACTTCTGGGAGTGGTGCAAGGCCGGCCGCAGCCCGTTCACCTGGCCCGCCTCACCCAAGAAGCTGGCGATGCACGAATCCGAGTCGGTGCTGGCCGACCCGTCGCTGCCGCGCCGCTCGGACCTTCGCGGTGGATCCCCTGGTCGACGCGTCCGGGCGGATCCTGATGGAAGCCCACCTCAAGGTCGTCGAAGGTGGCGGCCCGCAGATCCCGCGGATCTATTTCCACGACGACCGCCGTGGGGCCACCGGGAAGGTCCACATCGGGTTCTTCGGTCCGCACCGCCATGTTCCGACGTCGAGCTACTGACCGTCCCGCGTCAGTCGAGCAACCGGCTCCGGTAGAGATCGAGCACCCGGTCGAGCGCGTCGCGGGTCGGATGCCCCGGCTCGTCGACCAGATCCTCGGTCAGGACCGAGTGGGCGCCCTTGCGGATGTGGTGCACGTTCTGGGGTGACGAGTCGATCTCGACGCCGACGAAGTGGTCGCCGAATTCCGCGCGGAGTCGCTCGAAGCGCTGGGCCGGGGCCATCGGGTCCCCCGTGAAGCGCAACCCCAGGACGCACAGGTCGTCGGCGCGCACCCGGGCCTTGCCGGCCTGAAGGTCCGCGTCGCTGACGCCCAGGTCGGACTTGGCCTTCGCCCCGCCGACCGGCAGTGAGGGCTGCGAGAGCACTGGTGCGAGCACGGCCGGTTCGGCGAGCATGCCGAGGGCGAACCCTCCGGTCAGACACATGCCCACCACGCCCACGCCCGGGCCCCCACAGCGTTCATGCTCGTCTCTGGCGAGCGCTCGCAACCAGGTCGTGACCGGTGAGGTCCGTCCACGGGCGAAGACGGTGAACTCGCGTGAAATGCAGCAATGGGCGACGCTGGCGAGCGCGTAACCGTTGGACGGGTCCTTGCCCGGCGTGCCGAACAGGGACGGCATCACCGCGGTACAACCCAGCGCGACCACCCGGCGGGCGAAATCCGCGACGAGCGGCGTGATCCCGGGGATCTCCGAGATCACGATCACCGCCGGTCCCTCGCCGGCCCGGTACACCGGGTGGGTCACGCCCCCCTCGGAGAACGATTCGAGCGTGAAATCGTCGAGCGAATCGGACATCCCGGCGAGACTAGCCCCGCTTCGCGCCCTCGACGCCGGAGATCGGCACCCCCTCGGGCCCGAAGACCCGGGCGATCGCCGACTGGGTGGCGACCGCGAGCAGCGTCCCGTCGTCGGCCCACACGCGTGCTGCGCCGTGGACGAAACCGTTGTGGGCCAGGTAGGGGTCGGTGTCGAGCAGGATCCACTCACAGCCCGCGGGCACCGGCGGGCCGAACCGCATCGTGTTGTCCAGGCTCGTGCCCCCACCGAAACGTCCGGCGGCACGGAGCACCGCCGAAGGCACCATGTCGGCGACGTAGGCGATCAGGCTGCGGGTGAAGTGCACGCCGTCGAGGCGGATCCACACGTACTGTGCACCGTGCTCGCCCGGAGCGGCCCGGTACTCACCGATCGCGAACGGGCCCCGATCGCTCATGCCCGGCACGAGATCGAAGCTGCCGAAACGGAGCGGCGGACATTCCTCGGGGGCGGCGACCTCGGGAATGGTCCCGAAAGACGCCTCGAACCCGTCCTCGCGTCGACGGGCCGCGGCGCCCAGACCGGCGATCACCAGTCGTCCGTCGACCGTACCGGTGATGCGTGCCTGGGTGGTGGTGCCTCCCGCTGCCACGACCTCGACGGTCAGGTCGATGCTTTCACCTTCCGCCGCGGAGCCGACGAACTGCACGGTGGCCCACAGGGCGTCACGCCCGGCGACCCGCTCCATCGATTCGACCACCGCGGCCAGACCGGTGCCCCCGAAGAGTTGTCGGTCGAAGCGGACCAGCGGTGGCGTCAGCACCAGGCTGGTTCGACCGTCGTCGATGGGGGCGAGTTCGAGGATGTCATCGGCGACCATGGCTGCAAATGTTGGCGAGCGCGACGGGGCCGATGCGAACTCGGGCACTTCGCTCCCACCCGATCCCGTCGCGATCTTTGCCATGGCCGTCGGATGGGCGGACAGAATCGGGGCATGACCGATGCCCGCACGCTCGACCCCCGCCATCTGGACATCATCCGCACCGAGGGGGCACGACTCGCCGCGATGCCCCCGGATCGTCTCGACGCGCCGGTGCCCTCGATCGAGGGCTGGAACCTCGAACGGGTGGTCCGCCACGTGGGCAAGGTGCACCGCTGGGTGACCGGCGTGCTCACCGCGTCCAGCGAAGCCGACATTCGGGCGATTTCCGCGGGGATCGACTCGCTGCCCAAGGGACCGGATGCACTGCCTGCCTACCGCGCCGCGCTCGAGGCGATGTGCGAGGCGTTCACGGCCGTCGACCCGGACAAGCCGGTCGCCACCTTCACCGGGCCCGGCGAGGTCGCGTTCTGGCTCCGTCGTCAGGCCCACGAGGTGACCGTGCACCGGATCGACGCAGCGGACGCCGTCCATGCCGCCGGCGGAGCGCAACCGGAACCCGTCGACGCATCCGGTGCGACCGACGGCGTGGCCGAATGGCTGGAGGTGTTCGCCGCGGCGGCCCGGGAGCCGGCCCTCGCCGGCCATTCCTACGGCGTCACGGTCGAGCCGGCCGATCCCGCAGACCAGGTGACGTCCTGGATGCTGCAGTATCCCGCCGAGGGTCCCGCCACGGTTCGCCCGCTTTCCGCGTCGCCGCCCGAAACGGCCGGCGACGCGGAGCCGCAGGTCGTCATCTCCGGTCCGCCGGGTGCCGTGCTGCTCACGTTGTGGCGACGCCGCCCGCTCGCCGCTCTGGTCGTCACCGGCGAACGGCACCTCGCCGAGGAGTTGCTCGAGTCCGTCCGCCCCTGAGCCCGGTCCCGGGCAGTCACCCGGTTGGTTGATCGGTCCCACCCAGGTTCGCTTCCGGATCGTCGGCCGCCGCCGAGCGGGCCAGGCGGACCGTGCCCAGGACCATGACGATCACCGAGACGACCAGCAAGGCAGTCTCGATGGGTCCCTTTGCCTGGAAACGCTCCTGCAGCACCAGGATCCCGAGCAGACCGGCGACCACCGGTTCGGACAGATTCACCGTCGGCAGCGACGTGCGCAGGTCGCCCGCCTGGAAGGCACTCTGCATCACCAGGAACCCGAGCGACACGGCGACGGCCATCACATAAGGCTCCCAATGGGCCAACATCCGCCAGCCATCCTGGGCGATCAGATGGGCGAAGCTCTTCATGAGGGTCGACGACACACCGAAGAGCATCCCCGCCGCCAACCCCAGCGCGAGCGACCGCGCCACGGCTCCGATCCGATGGCTGACCGTCATCACCACGATCGTCAGGCACGCCACGATCACCAGGGGAAGGAGCCAGACAGACAAGCTGCGTTGGGAGACGTCACCGGTCGGGTCGCCGATGATCAGGAACGCGGACAGTGCCGCCACGAACACGACTGCCCACCCCACGTCGCCGCGGGACAGCACATGGGATCCGACGCGGTGCCCCAGGACCAACGACATCGGCAGGCTCATCAACAGCAGCGGTTGGACGAACACGATCTGCCCGATTCCCAGCGCGACGGCCTGCATGCCGAACCCACCGATGTCCACGGCGATGGCCAGCCACCAGATGGGCTGTTTGGCGAGGTGCCAGAGCAGCGCGATCCGCAGCGACGTCTCCGGCGGCGCGGCCGCGGCCTTCCGCTGCTCGACGACGTCGGAGACCGAATAGCACGCCGCGGCGGCCAACGACGCCGAAGCAACGGCCAACAGGTGCACGACCATGGCTTCAAGGGTGCCGGATTGTCTGCAGATTTGTGCCCTGAATCGGCTGGTCAGTCGGTCGGAGCGGGTTCCAGGACCGGTTGGCGTGCCAGATGCCAGAGCAGTCCGAGCTTCATCTCGGTCTCCGGAGGCGCCTGGGACGCCTTGCGCTGCCCGGTCACAGACGACGCCGCACAGCAGCACGCGGCTGCCAGGGAGACCAGTGCCACGCCAAGGAGATGCCCCGACACCAGGAAAGTCTGCCGACGTGAACCGGTTTCGGGACACAATTGGCCCATGTCACCCCCCGAGTTGTTTCCCCGGCCCCGACACCTCGACGGCCACGATGCATCGATCGACGTCGACACGCCCCTCCGGTCCCTCCGGGATCCGGCCCTGCCCGCGCAGGGGTACACCCTGACCGTCGACCGGGACGGCGCGCGACTCGCCTGGCCGGACCCGGCCGGCCGACGTTACGGCGAAGCGACCGTCGCACAACTGCGTCGAGCCGACGGGACCCTGCCCGCGGTGCACATCTCCGACTGGCCCGACTTCGCCACCCGGGGCTACATGCTGGACATCTCCCGCGACCGGGTTCCGACCCGCGCCACGCTCAGCTGCCTCGTCGACCGGCTCGCCACCTGTCGCTACAACCAACTCCAGCTCTACATCGAACACACCTTCGCGTTCCGGGGTCACCGTGTCGTGTGGGAGCACGCATCGCCGATCACGGCCGACGATCTGGCCTGGCTCGACGGCATCTGCGGCGCGGTCGGCATCGAGCTGGTCGTCAACCAGAACACCTTCGGCCATTTCGGACGCTGGCTCGCCCATCCCGACTACCGGCCCCGTGCGGAATGCCCCGACGGCTTGGAGGTCGTCCCCGGATTCCGACTTCCCCCGACCGTGCTCGCACCCTCCGAGGACAACGCCGCATTCGCCCGGTCCCTGGTCCTCGAACAACTCGAGTGCGTGTCGAGTCCGACGGTGAACGTCGGGTGCGACGAGACCTTCGAACTGGGCAAGGGCGTGAGTGCCGACCGCGCCGCCGAGGTCGGGCTCGGCGCCGTGTACGCCGAGCATGTGCACCGCATCGTCGATCCACTTGCTCGCCGACGGTCACGACGTGCAGTTCTGGGCGGACGTCGCGCTCGCCCACCCCGGGATCCTGAGCTCGTTCCCCGGCGAGTCCTGCACGCCGATCGCGTGGAACTACGACGCGCCGGACGTGGAGAATCCGACCCTTCCGCCCGAGGTCGCGACGATCCTCGCAACCATCGGTGTCGACATGAACGCGCCCACCGACTTCGCGACGATCGTTGCGCCACTCGCCAGTTCGGATCACGGCTTCTGGGTGGCGCCGGGCACCTCCACCTGGCAGTCGCTCGTCGGCCGCTGGCCCAACGCGCGGGCGAACCTGGTCGATGCGGCCGTTGCCGGGCGCAGGTCCGGAGCAACGGGCTATCTGGTCACCGACTGGGGCGACAGCGGCCATCTGCAGCCACCGGTCGTCTCGCTGCCCCCGATGGCCTACGGCGGCGCCGTGGCCTGGTGTGCCGCGACGAACGACGACCTCGACGTCGCCTCGGTCGTCGATGTCCATCTCGTCGACGACCCCGCCAGGCGTCTCGGGGCCCTCCTGCTCGACGTCGGCAGCCTGGCCGGCGGCACCGGCGTGATCGCGCGCAACGCGAGCCCGCTGTTCCAGGCGGTGGCCCCGTCACCGACCGTGCTGACCTCGGGCGAGCCGAACGCCGATGCGCTGCGCGCCGCGCTGCGCACCCTCGAACGAGCGCGCGACGATCTCGGTGCGACCGCACCCCGCAGCGCCGACGGCGACCGGCTCGTCGACGAACTCGACGTCGCGGCGGGCCTGGCGCGGCACGGGGCCAGACGACTCCTCGCCCGGTGCGACGGCGCCGAACTCACCGGAGCCGAACCCGCGGGTGAATTGGCGGAGCTGATCGACCGCCACCGGTCTGCCTGGCTCGCCTCGAGTCGACCCGGCGGGCTGGATGACAGCGTCGCCGCCCTGGAACGGACCCTGGCGCACGAACGGCGCGGCTAGTCCGAGGGCGCGCCCCCGATCGGCACGCCGAGCGGGATCATCCTGCGGTCGGGGTCGAACTCGAAGCGTTCCCCGATGAGCTGATTGGAATGGACCGCCGCGACCCGCCGGCCCATCGCCTTGGCGGCCTCCGCGTACGGCCCCGCCCAGTCCGCGTCGATCGTGTCGTGGAAGAGGCGGAGCCAACGTTCGAAGTGGTTGCGGGTGAAGCACTGCTGTTCGTGGATCTTGGCGTGGGCACGGAAGGGGTTGCCGCCGTAGCCGGGCATGTCGAGCAGCGCGCGGCACCAGAACGCGGTCAACTTCTCGAAGTGTTCGGGCCAGTCGACCTTGGCGACGTCGTTGAACATCGGGCCGAGGAGCGGATCGACCCGGACCTTGGTGTAGAAGGTGCGCACCATCCTGCCGATGTCGTCCGGATTGTCGAGATCGGGCAGATCGTCCATCGGTCTCCTCACTGCACTGCCGGTCGCGGCTTCCATGCTAGGCGTCACCGTTTCGGCTCCCACGTTCCTCGGTGGCAGGCCGCGCCCGGCAGCGCCACCGATTCGGACTGCGCGCCGCGTCACGTAGGATGAAGTGCCGAGTACCGGGGAGGTTCCGACGAGAGGAGATCGATGAACGGGGGAGCCGAGAACATCGAGAAGGTGGTGCACAAACGGGAGAACGGTCAGGTGGCCGGGGTGTCCTACCACCTCGACGGATCACCACACGACCCGGACGACGACACCCCTGCGATCACCATGTACCACCGCGCCGGTCACGTGGCCATCATCGAGCACTACCAGTTCGGCCAACTCCACGATCCGTTGGACGGCTCACCTGCGGTGGTCCACTACCACCCCGGTTCCGGAAAGTTGCGCACCGAGCAGCACTTCCAGACCGGCGTCCTCTCGGACCGTCCGGACGGAACGGCTGCCCAACGGGACTACGACGAGCAGGGTCGGCTGTTCTTCGAAGCCCACTACCGCGGTGGGCTGCTCGACGACCCCGACGAGGACACCCCGGCGATGATCTGGTACGACCGTCAGATGCAGGTCCAGGCGACCCGGCGGTACACCCGCGGCGAGCAGCAGTCGGGACGGGCCGATTCGGGCTGAACCGTCGTGACCGAGCCCGCCGCGCTCAGCTCACCGGTCGCGGACACGACCTGCGGGCCGGGTTCTTCTCCGGCGGCCGACCGGGCAAGCCGGACGGTCGCCACGACCATCACCGCGACCGAACCGATCACGAGCACGTGCATGAACGCATTCGGCATCTGGAGATGCTCGTGGAACAACGCGAGTCCGAGCACCACGGCCACGACCGGTTCGCCCAGTTCGATGGCCGGCAGGGCGGCGCGCAGGTCTCCGGCCTGGAAGGCGCTCTGCATGATCAGAAAGCCGAGCGACACCACGCCCAGCAGCACGTAAGGCTCCCAGTGGTCGACGAGGCCCAAGCCCTCGTTCTCGATCAGATCCGAAAGGGTCTTCATCAGGGTGGACGACACCCCGAAGAGCATCCCCGCTGCGGCGCCGAGCATCAGGGCGCGTCGTGCCGGTCGGGCGTCGTTCGAAATGGTCACGCAGGCCAGCACCAGGCTTCCGATCACGCCGAGCGGGATCAGCCATGCGCTCAGCGCCCGACCCGGCACCCCGCTGGTCGGATTCCCGGCGGCAAGGAAACATGCCAGCGCGACCACGAAGACGAACGACCAGACCAGGTCGCGGCGCTTGAGGTGATGCGAGCCGGCCCAGTGCCCGATGACCAGCGAGATCGGCAGGCTCGTCACCAGGAGCGGCTGCACGAAGACGACCTCGCCCAGTCCCAGCGCCCACACCTGGAACCCGAAACCGCTGATGTCGACGAACACACCCAGCCACCACATCGGCTGCTTCGCCAGATGCCACAGCAGTGCGATCCGCAGCGACGCCTCCTCGGGAGCCTCGGACGCCTTGCGCTGCTCGATCACATACGACGCGCCGTAGCAGGTCGCTGAGATGAGCGCGAGCGCGGCGACGATGAGCAGGTGGACGACCACGTCTCCAGCCTGCCGGATCGACTCCGCGGTTGCGACCCGAATTCACCGCACCGGTATCGGGCGTCCCCTCGTCACCCCCGGGGCGGGATCAGGTGTAGGTGACCGGCATCGCCTTGATGCCGTTCAGCCAGCCTGACCGCAGTCGCTGCTGGGGACCGGCAGACGCGATACCCGGCAGGTGGTCGGCGATCGCGTCGAAGAGCACCTGGATCTCCAGTTTCGCCAGATGAGAACCCGGACAGAAGTGCACTCCGCCGCCCCCGAATCCGACGTGGGGGTTGGGGTCGCGGTAGATGTCGAAGGTCATCGGATCGTCGAACACGTCCGGGTCGTAGTTGGCCGAGCCGTAGAGCAGACCCACCCGCTGCCCTGCGGCGATCGGCGTGCCCTCGATCTCGGTGTCGGCCAGCGCCGTGCGCTGAAACAGTTGCACCGGGGTGCCGTAGCGGACGACCTCGTCGGGCATGGTCCCGGGTCGTTCGGCCTTGAAGGCCTCCCACAGCTCGGGATTGTCGAAGAACGCCTGCATACCGTGGCTGATGGCATTGCGGGTGGTCTCGTTGCCGGCGACCGCGAGGATGAGGATGAAGTACGCGAACTCCTCGGAATTGAGCACTTCCTCGCCCTCGGCGGCGACCAGTCGGCTCACGATGTCCTGACGGGGGTTGGCCTTGCGATCCTCACCCATCGACACCGCATAGCCGAGGATCTCGGCCGCGGCCACCGCCGGGTCGACGTCGAAGTCGGGGTCCTCGTAGGCCATCATCTCGTTCGACCAGGCGAAGATCCGCCGGCGGTCCTCCTGGGGAAAGCCGACCAGCTCCGCGATCGCCTGCAGGGGCAGTTCACAGGCGATGTCGTCGACGAAGTCACCGGCACCCTTTGCCTTCGCCCCCAGCACGATCCTCTCCGCCCACTCGCGCAGCAGCCCTTCCAACCGACCCACGGCCTTGGGGCTGAACAGGCCCCGCGACACCACCCCGCGCACCCGGGTGTGCCTGGGCCCGTCCATGTTCAGCATCATGTTCTTCTGGATCTCGCGTTCGGCAGAGCCGATGGTCGTGCCGTCGAAACGCGGGATCGCCGTGTTCTCCTCACTCGACCAGCAGTCCCGGTCGACCGACACCGCCTTCACGTCGGCATGCCGCGAACAGATCCACAGTCCGCCGTCGTCGTAACTGGAATCGGCCTGGGTCTGGGTGTTCCAGAACACCGGGGCGGTCCTGCGCAGCCAGGCGTACTCGGCGAAGGGCACCCCGCCGGCGAGCAGATCCGGGTTGGTCAGGTCGTAGCCCACCGGCACGGGGACGGGCATGGAAATCCTCCGGAAGTCTCGGTCGGTCGACGTCTTCCGCCACTGTCTAGCAGTCGAACGAGAACGCGTTCTCGTGACAGATGGCACGGAGCGTGCCGTCGGGACGTCCCGGCGATCAGATCGTGGCCTGGGCGACGGGCTTGTTGTGGCTGGTCACCACGCCGGGGTCCTGCTCGACGGTCACCGCGAGCGCGCTCATCCCCGAGGGCATCGCAAATCGGGCGATCTCGGGTTTGGCACCCAACAGCCCCAGCGAGATCGCCTCGCTGCCATGGACGCCCCACAGCTGGTAGGTGTGGTCACCGCTCAGGGTGGTGGAGCCCTCGGGGATGACGTACGCGGTCCCGTCCTTGGTCACCACCACGAGGAAGGCGACGCTGCCGGTGCCGGAACGGAGTGCGATCTGCTGCGCGCCGGGCTGCGTGGCCGCCCGGTCGGCCGCGTCACGCACCGACGGACCTTCCTGCAGGGCCACGAGCTGTTTGTTGGCCTTGTCGATCTGACCTCGTTGATCGACGGCCATGTAGGCCAACGAGACGATGCCGACGACGAGGATCACCACGGCCGCGACGGCCAGCCGCAACAACCGCCGATCGCCGGAGGACCGGTGGGCGGCCCGCATCGTGTCGAGTTCGAGGGGCGGTTCCACGGTGATCTGTGCAGCGATCCGGTCCCACACCGCAGGTGGCACCTCGTCCTCACCGGTGCCGAGCTGACCGGCGACGGCATGCAGGTCGTCCAGTTCGGCCCGGCACTCGTCGCAGCCGGCGACGTGCGCTTCGACCCGGGCCGCTTCCTCGGAATCGGTGGCATCGATGGCGTACACCCCGAGCAGGTCCCGGATCACTTCGTGGTCGTCGATCTCAGGCATCGTGCTCCACCTCCTCGAGTCGCATCTCGTCTCCGAGTGATCGGCGCAACCGTCCCATGCCACTGCGGATCCGTGACTTGACGGTGCCTTCGGGAGCGTCCAGTTCGGCGGCGACCTCCCGATACGAGCGCCCCCCGAAATAGGCCAGCTCGATCGCTGCACGTTCGTCGTCGGGGAGTGAGCGTACGGCGTCCCGGACCCGCTCACTGGTGATCAACTCGACCACTTCCTCGTCCAGGGTCCGGGGTCGTGGCCGGCGCAGTTCCTGCCGGGCGTCATCGGACTCCCGTCGATGCCGGGCCACCTCCGAGCGCACCCGGTCGACCGACCGACCATGCGTCTGGGCCAGCAGAAAAGTCCGCAGCCTGCCCCGGTCGGGGTCGAATCGTTCGGGCGCGTTCCACAGCTTCAGGAACACCTCCTGGACGATCTCCTCGGCGGTGGCCCGGTCACCGGTCACCCGTCGGGCCAGGCTGTACACGGCCGAGGCGTGCCGGTGGTACACCTCCGCCAGGGCCGGCTCGTTCCAGCGCGAGATCGCCATGACCAGCACGGCGTCGCTCGCCTGGGTCAGATCGTCGGTCGCCATAGTCGCACGGTTTTCGGTGTGGCGACGGCGATCGGATGAGGAAAATCCGGAATCGGCCATGGCTTCGGAGTCCAGGGTATTCCTTCTTCCGGGACCAGATGGACGACCTGGTCGTTCATGGTCGGGACCTGCGCGAAACGCGCGGCGACGACCCGGCCGTGTGCAAAGGTCGTTCCCATGACTGGGACCGATCCGCCCGCCGCTCGGGGCACCGCCGTGGTGACCGGAGCTTCCTCCGGCATCGGGGCAGCCACGGCGATCGCCCTGTCAGCCGCAGGTTTCGCGGTCGTCCTCGGAGCCCGCAGGGTCGAACGGCTCGAAGAGGTCGCCGGACGATGCCCCGGCCCGTCCACCACGTTGCCACTCGACGTGACCGACGACGGCTCCGTCGCCGAGTTCTGCGCCCACATCGACGAATGCCGGGTCCTGGTCAACAACGCCGGTGGAGCGCTCGGCCAGGAGCCGATCGCCGAGGCCGATCTCGACCAGTGGCGCACGATGTACGACACGAACCTGCTCGGCACGCTCCGGCTCACCCGGGCGATGCTGGGCAAGCTCGAGGAGTCCGGGAACGGGCATGTAGTGGTGATCTCGTCGATCGCCGGCATCGAGTCCTACCCGGGTGGGGCCGGGTACAACGCAGCCAAACACGCACAGCACGCGTTCTGTGAGGTGCTGCGAGCCGAGACCGTCGACCGACCGGTGCGGGTCTCGGAGATCCAACCGGGCCTGGTCGAGACCGAGTTCTCGCTGGTCCGCTACGACGGTGACGCAGACCGGGCCGCCGCGGTCTACGACCGGCTCACGCCCCTGACCGCCACCGACGTGGCCGACCTGGTGGCCTTCGTGGTGACCCGTCCCGCGCACGTGAACCTGGCCACGACCTTGCTCCTGCCCACTGCCCAGGCGACCGCCACCCGGGTCCACCGGGACCGACCCGACGCCTGATCCCGGCGGCGAGCACGCCGGCAGAAGGGTGCCGCAGGCCTCGACGCGACCACCGTCTGGTCCGGCCCGGCCGGGAATGCCCGCACGGGCGGGCCGGTTGGACTCCGCGTGAGCGCGCATCGACTGCCCACCTACTTCCTGTCCCACGGTGGTGGACCGTGGCCCTGGATGGCCGACCACTTCCCCGGCGATCTGCACCAGCTGACCGAGTCGCTCGCCGCGCTGCCCGCGGAACTGCCCGCCACCCCCAGGGCGGTGCTGTGTGTGACCGCGCACTGGGTGACGCCGACGTTCACGATCCAACATACCGCGCAGCCCCCGATGCTCTACGACTACGGCGGTTTTCCCGCCCACACCTACGACATTTCCTACCCGGCGCCAGGGGACCCGGCCCTGGCCGAACAGACCGCGGGGTTGCTCGCCGCGGCCGGGATCGACAGTGTCCTCGACGACGTCCGCGGGTTCGACCATGGCACGTTCGTTCCGCTGTACGTGGCGTGGCCCGATGCGTCGATGCCGATCGTGCAGCTCTCGGTCCGTGGAGACTTCGACCCGGAGACCCACCTCGCGGTCGGCCGGGCGCTCGCCCCACTGCGCGACGACGGCGTGCTGGTGGTGGGGAGCGGACTGTCGTTCCACGACCTCCAGCGTTTCGGCCCCGCCGGCCGCGACGCGTCGCGGGAGTTCGACGCGTGGCTGACCACGACGCTGACGGAGGCGTCACCTGCCGAGCGGACCCGACGACTCGTCGACTGGGAACACGCACCCAGCGCCCGGATCGCGCACCCGCGCGAGGACCATCTGATCCCGTTGATGGTCGCGGTCGGCGCCGCCGGCGACGATGCCGGTGTGCGGACCTACCATCAGGACGACTTCATGGGCGCGGTGACCGCGTCGAGCTTCCGGTTCGGCTGACCGTCAATTCCCCGTTTTGGGTGCCGAAACCGGTCACCGGAAGGCACAAATCGGCACCCAAAGCGCGTCTGGCGGGATCACCGTGGATCCCCCGGTAGGGTCATCGACATGTCCGTCGTGAAGATCAACGCCATTTCCGTTCCACCCGAGGCGCGCGCAACGCTCGAGGAGCGCTTCGCCGCCCGTGCCGGCACCGTCGATTCGGCGCCCGGGTTCGAGGGCTTCCAGTTGCTCCGGCCGGTGGCCGGCGACGACCGGTACTTCGTGGTCACCCACTGGGCCGACGACGCGAGCTTCGAAGCGTGGCGTGACGGTGACGGGCGGGCCGCGCACGCGGGCTCGCAGGGGCCTCCGGCCGCCAGCGGCGCCGACCTGCTCGAGTTCGAGGTCGTCCTGGATGTGCCGGCCGCGGGTCAGGCGAAGACGTGACCGGTCGTCGTCACCACCGGCGGGGTTGACGTTCGATCCCCCGGCGTCGTGACCCCGTCGCCGCTGCTCGATCACCTCGTCTCCGCCACCACGCGGCGGCCCGACGCGCCGCTGTTCACGTTCCCACCGGGCGACGGACGGGCGCCGGTCACCCGCCTCGATGCGAAGCGGCTGATCGCGGCGCTGGCCGCCGAGTTGCGACGACGCGGTGTGGCACCGGGCGAGCGGGTGGTCGCCCAGGTTCCCTCCGGCGCCGAAGCTGTGGTGCTGTGCCTGGCAACCCAGTGGGCCGGCGGCGTGTACGTGCCGTTGAACCCGGCCTTGGGCGAAACGGAATCGACGTTGCTGATCGACGATGCCCGACCGGTCCTGTCGATCATCGGCGAGGACACGCTCGACGAGGTGCTGAGCGAAGCCGACCAGACGGTGTCGGCGGCGGACCCGTCGGCCGGGCCGATGCCGCGGGCCGAGCACGACCCGGCGGCGATCGTCTACACCTCAGGGTACCACGGGCCGGCCCAAGGGCGCGATCGTCACCCACGGCAACCTCGCCTCGAACGCCGAAGCCCTGTGCCGGATCTGGGGGTTCTCGTCCGCTGATGTGACCGTGCACGCACTTCCCACCTTCCACGCCCATGGCTTGTTCGTCGCGGTGAACACGGCGTTGGTCGCCGGATCGACCCTGCACCTGCTCGGACGTTTCGACGTCGACCGCGTGATCGATGCGCTCGCCGGTCCGGGCACGGTGTTGATGGGCGTGCCGACGTTCTTCGCCCGGCTGCTCGCCTCGGAGCGCTTCACCCCAGAGGTGGCCGGACAGGTCCGGCTTTTCGTCTCCGGGTCCGCGCCGCTCACCGAGAAGGTCTTCGCCGAGTTCGCCGATCGCACCGGCAACCCGATCCTCGAGCGCTATGGCATGTCCGAGACCGAGATGATCGCCTCGAATCCTCTCCACGGCGAGCGGGTCGCGGGCAGTGTCGGTTTCGCCCTGCCCGGAGTCGACGTGCGCATCCGCGCCGGCGACGACCCGTCCGCTCCGCCGGCTGCACCCGGTGAGCCCGGCGGGATCGAAGTGCGTGGGCCGAACGTGTTCGCCGGGTACTGGGGCATGCCCGAACGGCGTGCCACGGATTTCACCACCGACGGCTGGTTCCGCACCGGAGATCTGGGCACCCTGGATGGCGACGGGCGACTCCGGTTGGTGGGACGGGCCAAGGACCTGATCATCTCCGGTGGCGAGAACGTCTACCCGGCAGAGATCGAGGCCGTGCTCGACGAGCTGCCCGGGGTGGCCGAATCCGCGGTGGTCGGCATGCCCGACGACGACCTGGGCGAACTCGGCCTGGCCGTGGTCGTGCCCGACCCGAGCGGCCCGGCACCGGAGCCGTCGGAGCTGTTGGCCGGCCTGCGCGGCCGACTGGCCCGGTTCAAGGTGCCGCGCGCCTGCGTGCTCGTCGACGCGTTGCCGCGCAACGCCATGGGCAAGGTGCGCAAGTCCGATCTGCAGCAGCGCTTCGCCAGCGCGTGGGTCACGTTGCGCGCCCAGGACTGATCGGGCTCAGACGACCAGCAGTCCGCCGGTGACGATCGTGGTACCCCAGTGGACGGCGAGCGCCACCAGCACCAAGGAACCGAGCACCCGGGAGGTCATGAACTTCGGGCCGTCGGTCTTGCGGACCACCGCGAACAGTTGGGCGACGACCGCGACGACGAGGGCCACGGCCAGCACGAAACCGGCCGGGTCGCGGGAGGCGACCAGGCCGAGATGACCGGTGAGGAGGTCCCGGGCGAGATGGGTGAGCCCACAGAACGGACACGGAAAGTTCGTGGCACTGCGGAGCGGGCATGGTGGGGTGGGGAGCCCGAGCGCGTGCATCCCGACGAGTCCGAGCCCGATCCCGCCGAGGAGGACGGCACTCCGACCCGCGATCGTGCCCTGCGAGAAACGCCCCCAGGCGCCGACCGGTTCCGGGACCGGTGGGGCCGCCGGCCCCGACCCGACCGATGACGATCGGGGGGGATCTGGGCGCTCGAGCAAATCGGTCATCGTGGGGTCCCGTTCACCGGTGGACGGTCCGCAGCCTAGTGGTCCAGAACCTTCAGTACGGCCCGGACAGGTCGATCGGGGTCCACAGGGTGAAGCTGATGTGCGCCACGCCCAAGTGGTCGACGATGCGACCCTGTTCGGCGAACGTCGCCAGACACGGCGACGCGCGGTCCGGTCCACCGGCCATGAACACGAAGTCCGCGACCGACAGCAGCAACGGTCCGGCGTCGACGTCGCCCGGTTGGACCACCGCGTCGACCTCGAGCTCGGGACGGCACGGGTTCGACCGGTCGACCGGCCAGCAGTGGTAGATGACGCTCTCGCTGACCGAGAGCACACGGATCCTCACCCGCGAGGTGCGACCACCGCGGCGCACATGGCAACCAGATCAGCGGTCGCCTCCTCGTCGGTGGTCTCCAGGGACGCGCCCTCGTCGATGCTCCGGGCCCGCTCGGCGACCATGCCGGTCATCAACATGATCATCCCGACGACCCGCTCGCGGCTGTTCGGCCGGCGCCCCCGGTGCACGCGACTCGATCTCGTCCAGGATCCGGGCCAGATGCCGGGTGGTGGCGGCGTCGGACTCGACCCGCCACGCGGCGAATCGGCCCCGGAGCTGGGCGACGATCCGCAGATAGCTGCGCCCGGACCCTTCGGCGAGCAGGGCGGCGTACGGTTCGACCAGACAGGCGACCAGATCCTCGATCGCCGGATGGGCTGAAAGGCCGGCCCGGCGGCGGCCCCGTTCCTCGTCGACCCGACCGCCCCGACGGGCGAGGATCTCGAGCAACAGCCCCTCGCGGGACCCGAAGTGGTAGCTCACCGCCGAGACGTTGCGCTGCTCGGCCGCCTCGAGGATCTCGCGGGAGGTGACCCGGTCGATCCCCTGGCGGGCGAACAGGCCTTCGGCGACGTCGAGCAGACGATCCCGGGTCGCGACGGTCACGGTGGTGGAAGCGACGAGGCTCCGGGCCGATCGACTCAGGAACCCGGGTAGTTCTCGATCGGCAGGGCCGCGTTGGTCGGGATGACCTCGGGCACCCGCAGGTCCTCGGGCAGGGTGCGAAAGTCCGGGTACTTGCGCTTGGCGGTACGGCGCATCCTGGTGGTCCGGTGTTCGGGTTCGGGGTCGAACTCGGGGATGACCTGCTTGCCGAACAGCTCGATCATCTCGAGCACCTCTTCGTGCTCGAAGCCCTCGTTGGGGATGCCGAACACGAGCTGGTCGCTGCCGACCTCCTGGTACTTGCCGACCTGTTCGAGGACCTGTTCGGGCGTGCCGCAGAGCAGGTAGCCGTTCTCGATCAGCGTAGTCGAGCTGGGCCTCGTCGGTCATGTTCCGGGGCGGTTCGGGCCAGGTGACCGCGTTCTTCGCCTTGGGGATCGTCGAGTGGTACAGCGTTGACCATCGAGTTCAGGTAGCCCCGCCCGGCGGACATGGCGATCTCCCGGGCCCGTTTGCCGTCGGCCAGGCACACCACCGCGTTGGTCATCATGACGTTGTCGTTGACGAACTCCCCGAGCGGTTCGGTGCAGTTCGGCGATGCCTTCCTTGTAGGCCTCGATCCGACCTTTGAGGTTGTAGATCGGCTCGAAGTTGAACGCGATCGCACCGATGCCGAGGTTGCCGGCCTTGGTGAAGGTGGCGGGGTTCCCACAGCCCAACCCACATGGGCGGGTGACCGACCGCCGTAGGGCTTGGGCAGGATGTTGTGCGGGTACGGCACCCGGAAGAACTCGCCCTCGAACTGTAGTCGTGCTGTCTCCCACATGCGCACGATCTCGGGCGCGACCTCGTCCCACATCTCCTTGGTCTCGGACGTGTGCAGGTCGAAGGTCTGCATCTCGTGTTCGCCCGCGCCGCGCCCCGTGCCCGCACTCGTATCGCCCGTTGGTGACGTGGTCGAGCATCGCGACCCGCTCGGCGTTGCGGGGGGCGTGGTTCACCGGCGGCGACATGTTCATGATCGCCGAGCCCAGATGGATCCGCTCGGTCTTCGCCGCGACGAAGGGGATCATGCACTCGGGCGCCGACAGGTGCGAGTACTCGGTGAGGGTGTGGTGCTCGCCGAACCAGGCGTACTTCCAGTTGAACCCGTCCGCGTGGACCGCGTACTGCGCCTCGCGCAGCAGCATCGTCGTGCTCGGCTTCTGTGTCGTGCGCCGCCGGACCGGGCAGGTAGCCGTTGAAGAAGAGACCGAATTCCATGGGGCTGCTCCTGAGGTGGTTGCTGGAACGTGTTCTAATGTAGTGCATTAGACGATGGCGGGCAAGTGCGCTCCCAGGCAGGTGCCGCTCCGCCGGTTCGGCCCTGACCGATCCCGTCGGCGCGGTACCCTGCGCCCATGTCCGCTGACGAACCAGCCGTGTCCACCGTTGTCGACCCCGCACGAATCGACGCCCTGCTCGAAAGGGTCAGCCAGGAGGTCGACAGCGGGCTGTTGCCGGCGTGCCAGGTGGCGGTCGCCGTGGATGGAGCCGTTGTCGTGGATGCCACCTTCGGGGCCGAGCCTGCCACCCGGTTCATCCCCTATTCGGCGACCAAGACGCTCACCGCGGCGGCCGTCTGGCGACTCGTCGCGGAGGCGGACCTGGACGTGTCGCGCACCGTCGCGTCGTACCTTCCGCCCTTCGGCGCGCGAGGGCAAGGAGGCGGTGACCGTCGAACAGGTGCTGTTGCACACCGGCGGGTTCCCCATGGCGCCGTTGGGGCCGAAGCAGTGGCGCACCCACGAGAGTCGGCTGGCCGCCTACGAGTCGTGGCGCCTCGAGTTCCCGCCCGGGTCACGCTACGTCGTACCACCCGGTGTCGGCGCACTGGGTGCTGGTCGACCTCATCGAGGAAGCGACCGGCGAGGACTACCGAGCGGCGATCCACCACCTGGTGACCGAACCGCTGGGCCTGCCCCGCCTGCTCGGCATCCCCCTGGACGACCAGGATGGGATCGCCGAGGTCGTCGGCGTCGGTGAGCCTGCCGGGCTCGACGAGCTCGCCGAGCTCTACGGCGACGCCGCACCCCTGGCCCAGGCGCTTCCGGCCGAACTGGTGGTGCACGCGCTCACCTCGCTGAACCATCCCAAGGCCAAGGCGCAGGGGGTGCCGGGTGGGGGCGCGGTCGTGCGCGCCGCAGATCTGGCGATGCTCTACCAGGGGCTGTTGCGCAACCCGGGCGGTCTCTGGGACCCAGCGGTGCTGGCCGACGGGACCGGCCACGTCCGCAACCGGCTCCCCGACCCGGTCGGGATCCCCGCCAACCGGACGCTCGGCCTGACCGTCGCCGGTGACGACGGGTTGGCCACCCGCCGCGGGTTCGGCAAATTGACCTCGCCGCGGGCGTTCGGCCACAACGGCGCCGGCGGTCAGCTGGCGTTCGCGGACCCGGACCGCGGCCTGTCCGTGTGCTACGTCACCAACGGGCTCGACCAGAACCTGGTGCGCGAACACCGGCGCAACGTCGAGATCGCCGATGCGATGGTCGCGCTGGTGCCGCTCGACTCCTGACCCGAGGGTCGGCCCGAGCCAGGCACCCTGGCCCGACTGATTGCGTCGGCCGGGTCGCGTCAGGAGCCACGAGCGAGCCCGGCGGCCCGTTCGACCAACTCCGGCGCGTCGATCGTCGCGCACACCTCGGCGAAGCCCGCCGCGGGCCCCCGCCACCGCCAGTCGTCGACGGTGCCGGTCACCTCGGCCGAGTCGTCGATCAGCGTGGCGAGCCGTTTGAACAACACCGCGGCATCGTGCTCGGACGCCAACGTCTCGGCGAGCTTGGCCGCGCCGCGGACCGACACGTCCCAGTCGTCCGCCTCGGACGGGATCGCCTCGAGGTGCCCGTACCGGGCGAGCACCGTGGCGGCGGACTTCGCCCCCCAACCCGGCAGGCCGGGGAATCCGTCGGCGCTGTCGCCGACCAGGGCCAGATAGTCGGGGATCGAGCCGGGGTCGACCCCGAACTTGGCTCGCACCCCGGCTGCGTCGCGCACCTCGCCTTTGCGGCGGTCGAACTGCACGACCTTGCCTCCCACGCACTGGGACAGGTCCTTGTCCGGCGTGCAGATCAGCACCCGGTCGACCCGCGGGTCGGCCGCGGCCCGCGCTGCCGCGGTGGCCAGGCCGTCGTCGGCTTCGCCCACGGTCATCGGCCAGACCGCGAACCCGGCTGCGGCGACGATCTCTTCGAGCAGTCCGAACTGGGCCGCCAGGTCGGCTTCGATGCCCTCGCCGGTCTTGTAGCCGTCGTACAGCTCGTTGCGGAACGATTCGACGACGTGGTCGGTGGCCACCGCGACGTGGGTCGCACCGTCGGCCACCATCATGAACAGCGACCGGAGCACCCCACGGGCCGCGGCGACGGGTCGACCCTCGGCGTTGCGATGGTCGGGCAACGCGAAGTGGTGCCGGAACAACTCATAGGTGCCGTCGACCAGGTGCACGTCCAGGGTCATCGGCCGTGCCCGTCCGATCGCTCCGAATCGGGCCGGCTGACCGGGCCGACCCCGTCAGCCAAGGCGCTGCACCATGGTCTGCACGTGAACCCGTCCACCCTCGGGCGAACGCTCGCCGGGGATCAGGACCGGGTCGCCGTGGCGGGCGAACCCCATCGCTTCGAAGAACGCGATGCCGTTGGTGTTCTCCGCCATGGTCTGCAGATGACAGCCGGGGATCTCGCTGCGCCGCAGTTCGTCGAGCCACGTCTCGATCAGCCGGCGTCCCACACCGGTGCCGCGGATGTCGGCGAGCATGTTGATGTGCAGGTGCGCGGGGTAGGCGGGGTCGGAGAACTCCATGTCCGAGGGTTTCGCCCGGCCACGTGCCGCGTCGGTGATGCCGTCGGCGATCGCACGCCAGATGAACCCGGCCGTGCCGGGTCGGAAGGCGATGCCCCGCCGCGTCAGGTGCGGCCGGATCACCGATTCGAGCGACCAGGCACGGCTGCTGTCCCGGCAGCCCAGCAGATAGCCCTTCACCTCGCCGCCGGCGTCGGCGACGGTGATCGATTCGGGTTCCCGATCGGTGTAGTAGCGGGTGTGCATGTCGGCGAAGCTGGCCTCGTCGCGCCACTGGAAGTCGATCGGCTCACCCTTGAACCCGGTCACGTAACAGATGTGACGCACCGCGTCGCGGTCTGAAGGTTCGTACGGTCGGATCGTGATCTCGGTCATGCGCGGCTCCTGCGGTCACCTGCCGGCCCCCACACTCGCACAATTCCAGGGTTGGTTCAGGGTGCCGGGCAGCACGCGCCGACCGGAGTCCCCGACGCCGGTAAGGTCCCTGCGATGACCGATCTGGACGGGATCCTCGCATCCTTCGAGCTCACCGCTCTCGGCGAAGGTCGGTTCACGGCACCCAACGCGCCGGGGGGACAAGGGGTGATCTTCGGGGGCCAGCTGCTCGGCCAGACGATCGTCGCCGCCCGTGCCACCGCCGCCGACAAGACCGTCAAGACCGTCCACACGCTGTTCGCCCGCAGCGGCAAGCCGGACCAAGACGTCGAGATCGTCGTCGACGAGGTGCACACCGGTCGGACCGCCGCGGCCCGGGGGGTGCGCATCGGCCAGGGAACGCGCACGTGCACCACCTCGACGGTGCTGCTCACCGCCGACGAGGACGACTTCATCCACCACGCCGACGCGATGCCCGACGTGGCCGGCCCGGAGAGCTGTCGTCCCGTCGATCATCTGTCGGGCTGGGACATCCGCATCGTGGGCGACGTCGACGTGAACGACCCCGCCGCAACCGGACCGGCCGAGTTGGCGGTGTGGACCCGGTTCCCCGATGCTCCCGAGCACGTCGGCATGGACGGGCCGCTGCTCGCCTACGCCTCGGACGGATTCCTCATCGGCGCCGCCGTGCGACCACACGCCGGCGTCGGCCAGTCCCAGGCGCACGTCAGCCTCGCGACCGGGGTGCTGACCCACACCCTCACGTTCCACGAACCGTTCTCGGTGCGCGACTGGTTGCTGCTGGTCCACCGGGTTCCCCACACGGGAGCGGGGCGCAGCTTCGGGCGCGCGGAGGTGTTCACCCGCGAAGGCCGACTGGTCGCGTCGTTCTCCCAGGACGCCATGATCCGCCCGATTCCGGGCCCACCGCAGCAGTGAGCGGCCAACGATCGAAACCGTCGCGAACCAGGATGCCGGGCGCACGCCCGAGGGCGACCATGCGGAGTTCAGCGAGCCGCTGCCTCTAAGTTCGAGCCATGTCTTCCCAGCGCGCACCCGTGGAACTGCCCGGCCTGTTCGACGGGCTGGTCTCGACGCGGGCGATCCGCCGCTACCGGGACGAGGACATCCCCGAGTCGGTGCTCGCCGACCTGCTCTTCGCCGCGACGCGGGCGCCTTCCGGACACAACCGCCAGCCGTTCCGCTTCGTGGTCGTGCGGCGCACCCCGGAGATGACCGAGGTCCGTCGTCTGCTCACCGAGGCCTTCCGGTCCGCATGGGCGGAGAGTCGGGAGGACCCATCGCCGGACGACACGTCGCGGCGGGCGCGGATGGCCCGCACGATGAGCCACTTCGTCGACCACGTGGGCGAGGCGCCGGTGATCGTGTTCGCCTGTCTGCGCGAGCGGGGTCGGCCCAGTGACCTCTACGACGGCGCATCCATCTTCCCGGCCTGTCAGAACCTGCTGTTGGCGGCCCGGTCACGGGGCTACGGCGGGGTGATGAGCAACTGGCACCTCCTGGCAGCCGACGAGCTGGCGGCCGAGTTGGGGATCCCCGACGACGTGACGATCGCCGCGACCATCCCCCTGGGTCGTCCGGTCGGTGGACACGGCCCGGTTCGACGACTCCCCCTGCCCGAGTTGGTGTTCGAGAACGGCTGGGGCAAACCTCCGAGCTGGGCGACCGACCCACCGGGCACCCGCTACACCGGCGGGTGAATCACTCCGCGTCCGGGTCCACCATGGCAGAATCGCAGACCGTGGAGTGCCGGTCATGACCAACTTCGAGACGAACCTTCTCATCCTCGTCCTGATCGGGCTCCTGGCCGGATGCCTGACCTACCTGATCCGCCGATTCTTCCCGTGGATCGAGAAGGTCAAACCCGAGGGATGGGGCTCGACGTTGAGCTACGTCGCAACCGCGTTCGGGGTCGTCATCGGCTTCTCGATCCTGTACCTGTTCGGCCAGTACGCCACTGCCAAGTCGGCCGTCGGGGACGAAGCCACCTCGATCGGCACGGCATTCGAACAGGCGAAGCTGTTTCCGGGTTCGAGCGACGGCATCCAACGCGCGCTCGTCTGCTACTCGCGCAGCGTGCCGGAATACGACTGGCCCGCCATGCGCAACGGTGGGGGCGGCGCACCCCAGGTCGACCAGGCCTATGCCGACCTGGTGGCGTCGCTGGGCAAGGGCGACCGACCCACCACCGGTGCGCTGCACTCGGCGACGGCGACCAATCTGGCCTCCCAGGTGGGGTCCATCTCGACGGCCCGCGAGGCGCGGCTCGTCACCGCGGAGACACGGGTGCCCCCGATGCTGTGGCTCATGTTGTACGTCAGCGCCGCGTTCGTCGTGTTGTTGCTGTTCGCCGAGACGCTCTCGGCCTCGCAGGGCACCCAATCGGTGCTGATGGGTTTCTCCACGGTCTTCACCGCGGTGTTGCTCCTGTTGGTCATCGCGTTGGCACAGCCCTATGGCAGGAATGCCGGCGCGGTCAACCCGAAGCTCATCGAACAGACCACCGCCTCGATGGTGAAGTCCGCGCCGCAGTACGCCCACCTGGACTGCAACTTCGGCAAGTGACGCACCGCGCCGGCGGGACGGGTCCCGTTGCAGCCCGCCGGGGTGACTGCGTGACGATCAGGGCGCGGCGTTGGCGCCGACGAACATCATCACGATGATGAACACGAAGTACAGCACGACGAGGCCGAGTGTGACCGCACCCACGATGATGCCGGCGAGCGCCATCCCGTCCCCGGTCTGCATGCCACCCGATGCGGCGATCTCCCGCCGGGCCCGCAGGCCGAAGATGATGCCGAGCACCGACCCGATCCCACAGAGCGACACGATCGAGAGGACCAGGGCGGCGATCGCGTAGCTGTTGGTCTGTTGGGGAACCGGGTAGTAGCCGTAACCGGCGTACGGGCCCGGTGGCGATGCGCCGTACCAACCGGGTGGATACGCGCCGGGTGGATTCGCACCAGGTGCATAAGTGCCGGGTGGATTCGCACCGGGCGGAGAGGCGCCGGGCGGTACGGCCGCCGCCGGCGGGCCGACCACGCCGGTGCCTGACCCGGGTGAGGGCGCCGCCTGGTCGTCGCGCGTGGTGAAGGGAAAGCGCTGCGCCCCGCATCGGTCGCACATCGTGGCCGACGGATCCAGACGGGCCCCACAGACCCCGCACGGTTTGTTCGCCTCGGCATCCCCCGGGTTCGCCATGACGGCGAACGTACCACCACCTGGGGCCGGTCATCGGCGGCCACAGTCGACGGGGTGTTCCCGTACGCGCGGGCCTCATCGGACAGGTCGAGGATCACGTCGTCGCCGTCAACGCGCGGGCGAGCAGGATCCGTTGGGTCTCCACCGTGCCCGACGACACGGTCGCGGCCCGTGAGTACTTTCAGTGGTCCTCCACCGCACGGCAGAACCGTTCGCTGCGTTCGTCGCCGACGGGCACCTCGTCGATGATGGCGCGCAGCACCTCGGCGGATTCCTGGTCCAGAGTGGTCACGGCGATCCGGTAGGCCGCGGCGTCGGCCGGGTCCACCTCGCCGGCGTCCTGGGCGGCCACGACCTTGTAGGCGAGCAACCGGGCCCGGCGGGTCCGCACCAGTATCCGGGTCCACACGGCGCGCAGCTCTGCGCCGAGCGTGCAGGCTTTCGCGTAGGAAATGGCTCCGCTCGCCATCGCCGCATCCAGGGCCGGGAACTCGACCAGGGCCTGGGCGACACGCCTCTGGGTGCGGGTGGTGCCGATCTCGATGGCACACAGATCCGCCAGCCAGGCGGCGCAGCTCAGCGCGCCGCACAGAGCCCAGACGCCGAGCCGGTCGAGCTCGGCGACCAGCACGAGCAGGTCGTAGGCGCCGACATGCTGACGGTCGATGAGTGAGAGCAGTTCGGATTCGAGTTGGTCGACCCGCCCTCTGGTCAGGTCCCGACGCGTCCGCGGACGCGTCGGGACTCCAACCGGCGTCCTATGCCACGAGAGTCTTGTCTGGGAGCTACGCGACCGCAGCGCGGAAGGTGGCGAACAGATCCCCAGGAAGCGGGTAACGCAACTTCCACGTGATCTGCATCGGCCGCTCCGAGCGGTGCTCGACGTAGGTCGCCGGTCCGGCGCAGAAGTAGGGGCGGGTGCCGCCGCTGAGATCCTTCTTGGTGGTCCGAATGAACAGCATGACGTTCGTCCCCATCGCTGCATGGTTGGTGTACCGGCGTCCGACCTTGCTCGAAGCCTTGGTCGTGGACTGCGATTCCCAGTGGAATAGCTCGTCGCTGATCGCGTAGTCCTTGTAGCGGGTCGTCGGTGAGTACTCGGTCTCGGTCTTCTGCAATGTGACGAAGAACAGGTCCGTCTGGGCCTCTTCGCACCAGTACACGCCAGCTTGCAGGGGCAACGGCGCACGCACCGTTGACGCGCCGAACGCGGCCATGGCTTCGTCCCGGGTGTAGGTGGCGTGGACCGACACCGGCACTGGCGCCAGCAGGTCGAGACTGTGGGCCAGGTGGGTGATCTGGTCGTCGAACAGCCCCAACAGCCCAACAAGCTCGGATCGCAGGTCGTCTTGTCGCCACAACGTATCGGCGGCCGCGTCGAGCGATTCGTAGTCGCCCTTGTGCGGGTTCAGCAGGGTCAGCAGCAGGCCTTCGAACTGGCGGGTCTGTCGCTCGTCGAGTTCAGCGGCGCGTGGCGGCTTGGGCTGATCGAGGAAACGACGGTACGCATCGATCCGCTCGACATCATCGAGATGCAGCAGCCGTCCAAGGCCGCGGGCGATTTTGGCTTCGCCTTCGGGCGCGTCGCGGGTGAGCAATCCCGCGGCGCGGCGCAGTTCGGTGAACGTGTGGCCGTTTCGGTAGAGATCCTCAGGATCCAAATCGGTCTCCGCGAGGTACGTGGACAACGACACGTCACCGAGCAACCCAAGTTCCCGTACCTGGTCCCGCCATCGATTCGGCAGTGCAGTGCGAACGTTGTCGAGCACGATCTCCTTGGCCACCGGGTCCAGGCGCATCTGACAACCCGCAGGCAGGTAGGGGAAATCGTCATTCAGGTCGCGTTCGAGCTCACGACGGGATCGCCCCAACATGCGCCGGTAACGCAGATCGAACCGGAACTCGGTGGCTTGATGGCCGACGAAATCGAGCACGGTGCACACGTCTTTGCCCGGGCTGTGTCGCAAGCCGCGCCCGAGCTGCTGCAAAAACACGGTCGCCGACTCGGTCGGCCGAAGCAGCAACAACACATCTACCGACGGGATGTCGACACCTTCGTTGAAAAGGTCAACGGCAAAGACGATCTGCACGTCGCCCGCCCGCAGCTGTGCCAACGCTTCGACGCGTTCCGGGCCGGAGGTGTTTGCCGACACCGCCCGTGCCGTGATCCCGGCCCGGTTGAAGCGCTCAGCCAGAAACTCGCAGTGGGCGATCGACACGCCGAAACCCAGTGCTCTCATCCTCCGGGGCTCACCCACCACACGACGAACCGCCTCGATCACCTTCCCGACCCAGACATCATCGCCGGTGTACACGTCGGTCAGCTCGGCGGTCTCGTAGCCGCTGCTGCGTCGCCAGGGAACCTGCGAAAGGTCAGTGCCGTCGTGGATGCCGAAGTAGTGGAACGGCACCAAGAGGTCCTGTTCCAGTGCGTCCCACAGGCGGAGCTCGGTGGCCATCCGTCCGTTGAAACGGTCGAGAATGTTCAACCCGTCGCTGCGTTCCGGGGTCGCGGTCAGCCCGATCAACTCGACCGGTCGGAGATGGTCGAGAAGCGCTTCGTACGTGGAGGCTGCGGCGTGGTGGAATTCGTCGACAATCACCACATCGAAATGGTCGGGTGCCAGTGCCTGCAGATCACCGGCCGCCAGCGACTGGATCGACGCGAACACGTGGTCCCACCGGCTGGGTCGCTCACCACCGACCCACCGTTCCCCAAAGGCGCCATCGTTTAGCACATGGCGAAACGTGGTCTGGGAGGCAACGAGAATCTCTTTGCGGTGGGCAACGAAAAGCAACCTGGCAAGGGGAAGCTGACGGCACAACGCCCGGTAGTCGAGGGCCGCGACCACGGTCTTCCCGGTCCCGGTGGCCGCGACCACCAGGTTGCTGTGCCGTCCGCGGTCACGTTCCAGCTCAAGCCGTTCGAGGATCTGGCGCTGGAACGGGTACGGCTCGATCGCGAACGGGGTGAGAATTGTGTCGTCTCGTTCACCACTCTGCATGGTCGCCGCGGCGAAACGCTCAGGTTGGTAATCCTCAAAGTGTCGATCGGCCCAGTAGGTGGCGAACACACGCTCGAACGCTTCGATGAGATCGGCGTTGCGTGGCTGTGCGGCCCGCACGTTCCATTCCTTGCCGGTGACCTGGGCGGAGAACGTCAGGTTCGACGAGCCGATGTAGACCGTGGAGAACCCGGAGCGCCGATGAAAACACCAGGCCTTGGCGTGCAATCGGGTCGAGGTCGTGTCGTAGGAGACCTTGATCTGTGCGCCCAGGTCGGCGAGCGCCTGCAGGGCCCGGGCCTCGGTGGACCCGGTGTAGGTCGTGGTGACCACCCGCAACGGCTTGCCCGCGGCAGTGTGCCGACGGAGAGGTTCGATCAGATCCCGCACCCCGGTCCAGCGGATGAAGGCGAGCACCACGTCGATCGCGTCGGCCGAGGCGATCTCCGCAGCGATCTCGTGACCCACGCCGGGTTCATCTCGCGCGTTCGTCAACAACACCGTGTCACGAAGCGGGGTGAGCGGCGCATCGATCGACCTGGGAGCGCCCGACGGGTCAACCGGTTCGACGGCGCGGAGGTGCGGCAGTCCGGATACCAGTGCGTCGCCGGGAGCGACTGCGCTCGGCTCGAGTTCGCCGAGCAACGAGTGCACCCGGTTCAACAACTCCAGGCTCAGGGCGTGGCGCTGCTTTTCCGGAACGCTCGCGACGGCGCGGTGCACCCACGCCGCGACCACCTCTGCGACCCGATCAGGCAGTTCCGCCGCATCGGTCTCCGCCAGCACGGGCATGACACGTCGAGAGTCGAGCGCCTTGATCCGCTCAGCGAGCGCCGCGTCCATGAGCGTGTCGTACAGCCCGGGCGCCAACCCGCCCTGGCCGTCACCTCGGTCCCCTTGATCCTCCATGGCCGCATTCTTGCCGATGCGCCGGGAACGATGTGCCCCACCCGCAGGCCCGCCCCGGACGATCCGGTATGAGCGCCTGGGCATCGACGACATCGGCCAGCACGTCGAAGCCCACTGGTTCGACCAGCTCATCGACGCCGCCCGCCCCCAACCCACCGACGCAACCGACCAGGTGCTCGTCCACTGACACATGGGCATCATCCGCGGCCCCTCGGGCACGTACGCGCTGCGGTGTCGCCACGGTGCGCGAATTCCTCGACGCCGAACTCGTCGACACGTTGCACATCGTGGTCGCACCCGTCGAGATCGGCCGGGGCGAACGACTGTGGGAGTCACCGTCGGAACTCGAGGACCGATTCCACCACGAAACCGTCCCCAGTCCCAGCGGCGTCACCCACCATCTGTTCTGGCGCGACTGACCGAAGCTTGCCGTGAGATCGGACTCCGCCGTTCCTGTCACAGGCGCTGCGTACCATCCGTCTCGTGTTCCAGTTGGCACAGTCATGGCCGGTGTACTTTTCGGCTGCCGGGTCGACGGCGACGGTGGCCGCAACGATTGCCGCTACGACGATCGCGCTCAGGTACGGACGTCGGGCAACCGCGCAGGTCGAGGCGGCAGTCACCGTGGCCGCCGGCTTGGTCGTACTCTCGGCTAGGCCCTCCATCCAAGCATCCGGGGTCTTCCGACTCGATCTCGACCAAGAGTCCGGGTCCTTCATCGAAGTCGCCGAGGTCTGGTCCACCGCAGATGGCCTCGCCCACGGGCGGACCTGGAGATCCCCGACTGTGTTCGGCCCGTCGTTCGTCGAGCCCGGCGAGACGCTCTCGACAACGGTCCTGTTCGACCTGGACCCACTCGATGTGCGACTCCTCGGCTGGCGGGTCGTGCTCGAAGTCTCAGCGACTCGCTCCTTCGGGTCGACATCCACTTGGAGCTGGGATGATCGCATCTTCGTACCGGCTCCGACCATCGGTAGGCTGAAAGGCAATGGCAGTGTCGAGATCCGACCAGAATTCGGCAATCGAAGAGCGCAAGCGCAAGCTTCGCGTGCCCACCGACGAGGGCTTCTTTGCACCGCGGGAGCCGGTCAGCGATGAACGACCGGCAGACACCGGAACATCGGGAAACACCCCGTCCCCGGATCCGTATCCGGACAAGTAGCCACGAACCGGTCACCTCGCCGAGCCGTGACGGCCAACCGCCCTGCAACCGCAGCACCCCCCGACAGTCAGGGAGACGACCGAACGGGCAACCCCGTGGACGACGTCGCTGGCTACGTCGACCGGTAGGGAGCGACCCTGCGTGACGAACCCGACGCCAATCGGTACGAAAACGCGCTCGCCGAGGCCGATCAGATGCAGATGTCGGCGGCCACCTACGCCGAATGCGCCATCGTCGTTGACGCGAACGGCGATCCGGTTCGACGACCTCATCGAAACCGTCGGCATCGAGGACGTACCGGCGACCGAAGGCCAGACACGTCTCGCCAGAGGGACCTACCGCTCGTTCGGCAAGGGCACCGGTCATCCGGCGCAGCTGGAATTGGGCGACTGCTTCTCCTACGCGCTGGCACGCCAGAGCGGACAGCCACGACATCGTGATCCTGCAGGTCCCGGCGAAAATGTCCTACCCCGATGAGACGATGGGAGCACCGACTCGACCGGGGCCTTCCGATCGGGCGGCGCTCGCAACGCAAGCTGCCTGAAACGGAGACCTGCCATGAAGATCAACGCCCTGCTCGATGTCGACTTCGTCGCCTTGGAAACCGACGATGAGGTCTCGACTCTGTTGGAGATCACTGCACCGGACGCGCCCGCGGACGCGTCGCGTGCACCGGCGAGCCTGCAGATCGTGCTCGACCGCAGTGGCTCGATGTCCGGAGCACCACTGGAGGGAGCCAAGGCGGCGATCGTCGAGCTGATCAAGCGGCTCGACCCGACCGACAACTTCGGGCTGGTCGTCTTCGGCCACTCCGCTGAGGTGATCGTGCCCGCCGGTCCGCTCACCGACAAGGCCGCGGCCACCGCGCAGGTTGCTCAGGTGCACAGCCGTGGCTCCACCGACCTGTCAGCCGGGTACCTGCGGGGACTGCGCGAGCTCCGTCGCGTCTCCACCGGCGGCGGCACGTTGCTGGTCGTCTCCGACGGTCACGTGAACTCGGGCATTCAGGATCACGACGAATTCGCCGCCATCGCCGCGCTGGCCTACGCCGATGGCGTGGTCACCTCGACGTTGGGTTACGGCCTCGGCTACGACGAGACCCTGCTCGAAGTCATCTCGCGGGCCGGTGCCGGCAACCACGTGTTCGCTGCCGACCCCGACGCTGCCTCGGCAGCCATCGCGGGCGAGGTCGACGGCCTGTTGACCACCGTCGCCCAGGCCGTGTCGCTCACCTTCCACATCGAACCCTCCGTCGCGCTCGCGAAGCTCTTCAACGACCTGCCGCTCCAGCATCTCGATGCCCACACCGTCATGGTCGACCTCGGGAACCTGTACGCCGGGGAGAACCGCAAGGTGCTGTGTTCGCTCGACGTGCCGGCCATGGCCGCGCTGGGGGCGGCCACCATCGCGACGATCGAGCTGGACTTCGTGGAACTGCCCGATCTCATCGAACGGACCGTGACCGTACCGCTGAACGTCAACGTCGTTCCCGGCGACGAAGCGGCCGGCCGCGTCCCCCGACCCGAGGTGCACGCCGAGGTGCTGGTGCAACAGGCCCAGCAGCTCAAGCGCGACGCGTCGGTCGCGTTCGCCGAGGGCCGCCTGGACGACGCGCAACGGTTGCTCGCTGCGACCCGCTCGGGTCTGCAGGACGCCCTGGACGCCGCCCCCGAGGACGCGGTCGATGACATCCGCACCGACCTCGCCGACGTCGAACGGCTGGCCGAGCAGGCCGCGACCGAACGAGACGACGCCGACCTCGGCACCCGGCTCGCCAAAGGCACGAGGGCCACGTTCCACACCATGAACCGCCAACGAGGCCGCCGGCCCACCCGCCCCGGCCGGTCTGGCTCATCAGCGCCGTCATCGTTACGCCACCACCCACGGCGGAGCCGCCCTTCGGAGGACGAATCCCCCGAGGGCAGCCCGCTCTTCTGAACTAGGACGCAAGCCCGAGCATGAGGACTGTAACCTTACGGCCGAAATCGCAAATGCGAGCCCAATCTACAAGAGCGAACTTCTTTATCAATACCACCACCCTTGGAAGGATCAACGGTATGGCATTCCATCAAAACTACGAAGCGCTCCTCAGTGAAGCACCGACAAACGCATGGGTTCTACTCGGAGACGACGCAAATTTCCCACGATCGGCTGACATCAAAGATAGTCGCCGTGAGGCAAAGAGTGGGCACTTCGATTTTCCCTGGACCACGTCGCGACTGACGCAGCGAGGCGATCTATTGTTTTTCTATTTCACAAAGCCGAAGTCTGCAATACATTTTGTCGCGTGCGCGCCACCAGGGACGCATATTTCGATCCGAGATCACGGGTGAACGCCAAGAAGAAAGTCTCGGATGCGCAATGGTGGGCGACCGTCTCTCCGCTCGTGGAGATCGAACCGATCCCGTTCCAGTTCCTCCAACAAGCGATTGGAGGTCGACTTGTACTGCGAGGCAAGCCTGGCAAATACCTTCCACCTGCCGCCGTCGACGCACTTCCTACTCGGGCTACAGATTCGAAACAGCAGGCGGAGCTAGGACGGATTGTCGTGATACCGACGGGTTCACCGGATCTGCCCGATCCGATGACGACGGATCTGAGAGCAATCAAGAAGGTTTCTCCTGGAGCGTTCACGCTTGAAAAGCATGTATCAATCCACCTTGTCGAGCCACTGGTTCGGATTGCCCTGGGTCAAGCGAGTGGTATCGATCTGGAGCCTGAATTTGGTATCGCGAAAACCTCGATAGGCAAGAAGTACGTCGACTACGCCATGGTGCACGAGCACGTTCCAGTCTCGGCAATCGAGGTGAAGCTCCTCGTGCAGGATCCCGGCGACGGAAACTGGCGGAGCACCAAGGAGTTCGAGCAGCTGATTTGGTACACGCAACACCTCGGCGTCCCTGGCATGCTTGTCGACGCGCGTCGGATATTCCTTACCGATTCCGAGGGAAGGAACGAGCCTCGGGTCATCGAAAGATCTGAGCTCACAGAACGCGACATTTCCACGATTCGCGCTCATCTCCTGCCGAAGGTCTGATCTGATTGAATGGCGAGCTGGAGTTTCCTGGTTGCCCGGATCAGGGACCCCATCGAACCTCCAAATGGAGGCAGTGCGTCGCGCACCGGGGGCCGGACCCGATCCGAAACGTAGCCACTCCGAGCACTTCGCCGCGGTGTGCGTACCCTGGCTCAGCGCCAGGCGGACGACGCCTTGCCCTCGCCGGGCTCTTCGCTGCCCAACTCGGGTGACTCCGACGAGCCGGCCCGGGTCGCCAGGCGCATCCGATACTCGAATCCGGCGCCGACCCCCAGCAGGACCACGCCGACCAGCGCGAACACCGCCCAGCCCGGCACCCCCCGCAGCACGTCGACGAGCTGTGCGGCCACGAGCACCCCGATCGTGCCACCACCGGTCCAGACCGCGGCGAGCTGACGGAACCGCATCCCCACCAGCAGCACCAGTGTCCCCAGGGCGATCACGATCACCGGCCGGAGGGCGTTCGGGTCTCCCAGTGCGGTGAGCACCGCGGGAACCGCGACGATCATCAACGTGAGCCCGTAGCGCTCCCAGGAGCCCTGGGTCCGATGCTCGACGCCGAACCGCCATTGGAGCCATCCGACGACCGCGGCGGCAGGCAGCACCCACACGTCCAGTCCGGTGACGTTCCAGGTCGCACATGCCGACCAGGCACCGAGCAGCCAGGCCAGGATCGCCCCCGTCACCAGCGCCGCGTCCCGGTTCCGGTACGCGAGTCCCAGGAAGATCCCGAACAGGACGCAACCGCCCACCGCCGCGTACCCGTCGGGCGAGGTGTCGAAGAACGCGGCCCGCCGCACCGCGAACAGATCCACGAAGAGCAACACGGTCGTCAACCACGACAGGGCGGTCGTGGTTCCCGACAGTCCCCGACGCCGCGCCGTGGAGCAGGCGAGGAACGACGCGACCGTCGTGCCGACCAACAGGCCGGCTCGCATGGAGGCATCGAAGCGATCCCAGTTGACGGCCAGAAAGCTCACCGCGGCGGCGACCAGGCACGTCACCCCCAGCACGAGCAGCAGGTTGCGGATGTCGATCTCGATCCGGTGACCGTCGTCGGCGGCCTTCGACGGGCCGGCATCCCACTGGGGTGGGCCGATCGGCGCACCGACCGGTGGCGGGGCCGACGCCGGGGGCATCGTCCACCACGGCGGTGGCGGCGGTGGCGGTGGCGGCGGCAGATGGGCGAATCGAGGGTCGGAAAATGGATCATTTGTGGACATGCCCCCACCTTGAACCCCGACCGGCGCCCCGGCCATCCGGGAAATCCCCCAATTGCCCCGGAGCCGCCCGCCGACCCTGCTTCAGGGTTTCATTCGTCGATGCCCCGCTTGACCGCCCAGCGGATCAGCTCACCGCGCCGGCGCAGCCGGACCTTGGCCAGGATGTTGCGGACATGGTTCTCGACGGTCTTCTCGGAGATGTACAGCGTTTCGCCGACCTCCCGGTAGGTCGCTCCGAGCGCGACCTCTCTGAGCACCTCCCGCTCACGGGATGACAGGGGCCGGATCCCCTTCCCGTCGGGGGTGACCGCCGGTGTTGCGAAATCTCCGAGCACCAGCGCCGCCAGACCGGCCGAGAAGACCGGTTCACCCGCAGCCGCCCGGTACAGACCGGCGCGCAGTTCCTCGGTGGTCGAAGACTTCAACAGGTAACCCGAGGCTCCGGCCGCCACCGCGTCGAGCAGGTCGGCCTCGGATTCGGAGACCGTGAGGATCACCACCGGACAGATCGACGCGCACTCGGCGGCGACCCGGATGCCGCCCCCCTCGGGCATCCGCAGATCGGCGGCCACCACGTCGGGTCGCAACCGGTTGACCGCGTCGATCGCCTCGGTCGCGTCCGCCGCATCGGCCATCACCCAGAACGCCTCGCCCAGGTCGGTACGCATGCCGGTCCGCCAGATCGCATGGTCGTCCGCGACGACCAGCCGGACCTGTTCCCCGGTCATGTCGCCCGGACCCGACTGGTCCTGTGCACCGGAACCGAAAGTCGAACCGCGGTGCCCCGACCCGGCGCGCTCGTCACCTCCACGTCACCATCCACGGCCGCGAGCCGGGCGGCGACCGACCGGTCGAGACCCCGACGCGTGACGGTGGCCGGGTCAAAACCCCGACCGCGGTCGCGCACCGTGACGACCAGTCGGTCCCCTTCGCTTTCGACCAGCAGGTTCGCCGTGTCGGTCCCGGCGTGTTTGGCGACGTTGGTCAGGCACTCGCCGATCGCACCCACCAGGGCGGCGAGACGGGCTTCGTCCAGTTCCGGAAGCGGTGACACGAACGCCTGGCGGACGGCGAGTCCCCAGCGGGCGGTCAGCTCGGAGACCAGGGCGCGCACCCGTCCTTCGACCCCGACTCCGGGGCCGTCGGCCGCGGTCGTCGCACCCGGGTCCGTGGCCTCCCGGTTCCGCGCGGCCTCCTCGAACAGGTAGGTGCGCAGCTCGGCCTCCTGGGTGCGCGCCAAGTGCACCAAAGTCGGGTCGTCCGAGCGGCGTTGCACCACCGCGAGCGTCTGCAACATCCCGTCGTGCAGGTCACGGGCGACCTCTTCGCGCGCCGCGGCACGCGCCGCACGGCTCTCCGCGGCACGGATCCGGCGGGAGACGATCGCGGCCGCGGCGCCGGCGAGTGCGTAGAGCACCACGGTGGACAGAATCGAAAGGCTCGCACTCGACGACCACGAGGTGGGTGCCACCGACATGCCGGCCAGGGCGACACCGCGCGCCGCACCCAGCACGCACGCCGCGCCCACCGCCCACCGCACGCCACGGGCCACCCCGATGGCCAGGACCGCGGCCACCGGCCAGGCCGTCGCCAACGACTGGGGTCGACCGTCCGCGTAGACCCAGCCGTCGGCGACCAACAGCCCCACGCCGGTGAGAAGGTCGACCACCAGCCAGGTGCCGGGAATCCGGTCACGGTGGTTCGTCGCGGCACACCGCAGCAACCAGAAGGTGACCACGCCGGAGGCGCCGACGGCGAACCAGCCGAGCACCGGATCGGTCATCCGGGACGCGGAGAAGGCGGCGACCACCACCACCCAGACCCATGCAGCGGTGCGGAACCAGGCGATTCCCGAGAAGAGTTGGGCATCCAACTCCCGCACCCGGTCGACCATCGGCTCAGTCTGACACCTCCACGGTGCGGGGTTCACCCGTTCGTGTTCACCTCGGCGGGCAGCCGGGTTCGACCGATTGGCCGGTCAGGTCCAGCGTGCGGCCAGCCGGCGGCGATGCGCCTGCGGCGAGCCGTGGAGCGACCGGTTCAGCGCCGCCCGCTTGAGATACACGTGGATGCCGCTGTCCCAGGTGTAGCCGATCCCGCCGTGCAACTGCAGTGCGGAACCGGCCACCTCGACGGCGCCCTGCTTGGCCAGTGCCGCGGCCCGGTCGACCGCGTCGCCCGCTTCCGCTTCGAGGCGGTCCGGTCGAGCCGATTCGCCGCCGCCGGCTTCGAGGGCGTCCAGCGCGTCGAGCGCTTCGGCGCAGGCGGCCCGGCTCGCCGTCACCGTCACCTTCATCTGCGCGCAGGCGTGTTTGACGGCCTGGAACGAGCCGATGGGTCGGCCGAACTGTTCCCGCTCGCTCACGTAGTCGACGGTGGTCTCGAGCATGGCCTCGGCGATGCCGACACTGTCGAACGCCACGCCCAGCGCGGCCCGGTCGGCGAGTCGCCGCCCCCACGACTCCGGGTCGCCGGCGAGGGCCCAACAGTGTGCGTCGTCCACGACCACTCCGTCGAGCTGCACCCGGGCGATCCGACGCGTCGCGTCCACCACCGGACGCGACTCGATCGTCACGCCGGGGCTGTGCGCGACGACCGCGACGATCGACGGCGCACCGTTGGTGTCACGTGCGGGCAGCAGCAACATGTCGGCGAACGGCGCGTCGACCACGAACTCGACAACCCCCGACACCTCGGTCCCTGACCCGGCACCGGCCAACGTGAACGGGAACCGGGAGACGTCCGCGGGTGGGTCCTGCGCGTCGAGGACCAGCACCGGAATCGCCGTGCCATCGGCCAGGCTCCGCGCGCATTCGGCGACGACGGGGCCGGGCTCGACCGTGCGCAGCGCCCCGGCCGCGCCGACCGCCGCGCCCAGGAACGGTCCGGCCGCGGCGACCCGGCCCAGCTCCACGGCGACGATCCCAACCGCGCCGAATCCCACGCCGGCACCGTCCCAGGTCCCGGGCAGCTCCAGGCCCGTCCAGCCGGCTCGGGCGACGGTCGGCCAGTCGAGGTCCTCCCCCGGTGCCGCGCCGGCGAGCAACGCCCGGGCGACTCCGCGCAGGTCGTCCTGCCAGTCGTCATCCGGGCCGCTCATGCGGAGGGCTCCCGGGGCAGGCCGAGTCCGCGTTCGCCGATGATGGTGCGTTGGATCTCGCTCGCCCCACCGGGGATCGTCCATTCCCACGAGCCCAGGAAGTCGAGCATCCACGCGCCGTTCTCCCAGCCCGCCGACCGTGGGGTCGCCAGCATCGTGTGCGCACCGATGCCGCTCACCTCGGTGGCGAAATCGGTGAGCCGTTGCAGCAGTTCCGAGTAAACCAGCTTGACCACGGAAGCATCGGCAGGGCCGACCTGGCCGACGTCGTGTGCGTCGACGAGATCCCGGCACATCCGTCGCAGGGCGACGAGCTCCGCGTCGAAGCCCGCCAGCCGGTCGGCGACGACCGGGTCGTCGACCAGGCGTCGGCCGGCCGGGTCCGGAGTCCGGCACTGGCCGACCAGGCGCTGAAAGCCCCCGTGCCGGAGCCGTTCGGCCAGCTCCAACATGGTCATGCCACGTTCCGCCGCGAGGGTGGCCTGGGCGACCTGCCAGCCTTCGTTCTCTGCGCCGATGCGGTTCGCCACCGGGATCGCCACGTCGTCGAGGAAGATCTCGCAGAAGTGCGACTCGCCGGTGGCCTGGCGGATCGGGCGGATCTCGACACCGGCGCCGGCCAGGTCCAGCAGGAAGTAGGAGATGCCGTGGCGTTTCGGTGCCGAGGTGTCGGTGCGGGCGAGCAAAAGGCACCACTGGGCGTAGCGCGCACCCGACGCCCACACCTTCTGACCGTTCACGACGTAGACGTCGCCGCGACGATCGGCCGTGGTGCGCAGCGCGGCCAGATCCGACCCGGCATCGGGCTCGGAGAACCCCTGGCACCAGATCTCCCCGTCCAGGATCGCGGGCAGATGGCGGGACCGCTGGGCGTCGGTGCCGGCTTCGAGCAGGGTCGCCGCCGCGTGGTGGATGGCCACGAACGCCAACACCAACCGGGGTGCGTCCGCGGCGGCCAGTTCGGAGTGGAGCACCACCTGTTCGGCGGTCGACAGCCCGCCACCCCATGCGGCCGGCCAGTGGGGCACCGCCCAGCCGGCGGCCCGGAGCTGTCGGAACCAGTCCTGCTGGAAGGCCACGAAGCCGGCGTCGTCCACACCGGTCTGGTCGGCCCGCCAGTCGACGGGCACGTGCGCGCGACACCAGTCCTGCACCTCGTCACGGAACGAGGCCAGCGCCGCCGACTCGACCCTGGCCACTCAGCGCACCCGGTCGCCGTCGAAGAGCCCGACCAGGCCGGTGTGCCCCAATCGACGGGTGAGCAGGGTGGTGGTCCGGCTCCGGGACCAGGGCGCGCGGCACAGGGGCTGGGCGACCCGGGACACCCACGAGATCAGGGTCTCGTCGCAGTAACCGATCGCCCCGTGCACCTGGTGGGTGATGCGGAAGATCACCTCGGCGGCTTCCAGCGCGGCGAGGCGCAGCGCCAGGGCATCGTCGAGGGCCTCCGCCCGGTTCGTCTGGATGCTCCAGAGCGCGTAGCGCGCCAGCATCTCGACCCCGGCCCGTTCGACTTCGGCTTCGGTGAGCGCGAACTGCACGCCCTGGAACGCCGCGATGGGGCGGCCGAACTGTTCCCGCTCGCCGGCGTAGGACCGGGCGAGGGCCAGGGCGCGGTCGAGGTGGCCGAGCAGGGTCCAGCACGGCAGGAGAAGGGCGAGTGCCCGATCCGCGCCAAGCCACTCCTCGAGAGGTTCCAGCTCGACGTCGACGAGCCCCGGGTCGATCAGCCCACCCTGACGCCCAGCTCGTGGGGTCACCGCATACCCCTGACCGTCGAGGTCCACGCCGAGCCAGTTCCCACCGATGCCACCGATCCGTGCCCGTGGGTTCGCCGGGTCGACCACCACCAGGCCCGCGGTGCCCGCTGCACGGGGCGACGGCGCCGTGACGGGCCGGCTGAGCCGTTCGGCCACGGGATGGTCGACCACCGCCCAGCCGGCCGCGTGGCTCAACGCCGCCGCAGCCTCGAGCTGGTCGCCGTCTCCCCGCGGGTCCAAGTCCCAGGCGCCGATCCCGGCGAGCACGTCCTCGTAGCAGTCGTCGCGCCGGGTCGGATCGGCCGCGACGGTCGCGGCCAACTCGTCGGTGCCCCGGGCGGCGAACGCCTCCACCGCGGTGCTGGCGTACGCGCGGGCTTCGGCCGACAGGTCGAGGATCACGTCGTCGCCGTCAACGCGCGGGCGAGCAGGATCCGTTGGGTCTCCACCGTGCCCGACGACACGGTCGCGGCCCGTGAGTACTTCCAGTGGTCCTCCACCGCACGGTAGAACCGTTCGCTGCGTGCGTCGGCGACGGGCACCTCGTCGATGATGGCGCGCAGCACCTCGGCGGATTCCTGGTCCAGAGTGGTCACGGCGATCCGGTAGGCCGCGGCGTCGGCCGGGTCCACCTCGCCGGCGTCCTGGGCGGCCACGACCTTGTAGGCGAGCAACCGGGCCCGGCGGGTGCGCACCAGCATCCGGGTCCACGCGTCGCGCAGGTCTTCTCCGAGTGTGTCCCAGCGCGCACCGAGCACGTCGGGCGCGGCCTGCAGGAGCCGTTCCACCCGGGCGTACCGGGCGATGCCGACCCGTTCGAAGGCCAGGACTTCGCGCACCACGTCCCACCCGCGGTCCACCTCGCCGAGCACGGCGTCGTCGCCGACCTCGACTTCGTCGAAGAACACCTCGTTGAGATGGTGGGGGCCGAGCAGGGTCGGGATGGGTCGCACCGTGATGCCCGGGGCGTCCATGGGCACGAGAAAGATCGTGAGACCCTGGTGTTTGCGCTCCCCGTGGCTGGTGCGGGTGAGCAGGAAGCACCACTGGGCCATCGTGGCGTAGGAGGTCCAGATCTTCTGGCCGGTGATGTGCCACCGGTCGCCGTCGCGGCGGGCCGCGGTGCGCAACGAGGCCAGGTCCGATCCGGCGTCGGGTTCTGAGAAGCCCTGACACCAGATGACCTCACCTGCCGCGATCGGGGGCAGATGCGCGGCCTGCTGGGCCGGGGTCCCGTGGCGCAGCAGGGTCGGGCCGACCCAGTTCACCCCCATGTACTGCGCGCCGCGCGGTTCGTGGTGCGCCCACATCTCTTCGCGCACCGCGGTCAGTTCCCATATCGACGCGTCGTGGCCGCCGTACTCGGCGGGCCAGGCCGGACACAGCAGTCCTTCGTCGGCCAGCCGCCGGCAGAAGTGCTGGGTGAGCGCGAGGTCCTCCGGGTCGTCGGTGAACGCCCCGAGAAAGCCGTCGGGGATCTCGTCGTCGATCAGGTCGCGCAGCTCCGACCGCAGCGCGTCGACCCGATCGCCCATCGCGAAATCCACGGACCGCATCGTAGCGAGGCCCCCGGTTCGCCTTGACACGACTGTTAGAAGTCGATCTGCCCGTCTGCTCGCGCCGCGGCCCGTCCCGGTGGGCGGTCTCAGCGGGCGGTCCACCCGCCGTCGACGACGATGGTCTGTCCGGTGGTCGAGCGACCCGCATCCGAGACCAGCCACAGCACGCTCGAGGCGAGCTCGTCCGCGGTGGGATCGTCCTGCAGCGGCGTGTTCCGCCGCAACCACGCCTGACCACGCTCGGAGGCGAACAGCTCGCCGGTGATCTCACTTTGAAAGAACCCCGGGGCGAGCGTGTTGACCCGGATCCCCTGGCGCGCCCACTGCACGGCCAACTCGACGGTCAACCCCGACAGGCCCCGCTTGGCCGCGGCGTAGGACGCCTGGGGGATGCCCGGGATGCCCACGACGCCGCCGATGGACGCGACCATCACGATCGCGCCCCGTCCCAGGGCCACCATGTGCGGATGGCATGCCTGGGCCAGGCGGAACGGGGCGACCAGGTTCAACTCGAGCGCGGCGCGCACGTCGTCGACCGATTCGTCCTCGGCCCGGGCGTCGCCGAACCGCTTGCCGGCCGCGTTCACGAGGATCTCGGGCGGGCCGAGCGCGGCGACGACCCGGGGCACGATGCCGGCGACCTGGGCGTCGTCGGCTACGTCCGCGTCGATCGCCACACCACCGGTGGCCGCGGCGAGCGCGTCGAGTCGATCCCGCCGCCGGGCCACCAGCGCAACTCGTGCCCCCGCACCGCTCAGGGTGGTGGCCACCGCGGCACCCAGACCCGAGGAGGCGCCCGTCACGATCGCCACACGGTCGCTCAGGTCGAACCCGACGGGCAGGCCCGGTTCAGCCACGATGGGCCCCGCCACCCGCCGGGTCGGCAATCATGGTGGCATCGTTCGGGTGCCTGTCGGCCGGGCAGAGGTCTGCCGACACCCCTCGAAGTCGTTTCTGAAAGCTCATGTCTCCACCATCTTGCCCCCGAGAGTCCCCGCCGACCGACGCGACCGCCGCCGCGCCGGTGCTGATCTGCCGGGGACGGCCACTGGACACCAGCCGACCGTTGGTCATGGCCGTGGTGAACGCGACCCCCGATTCGTTCTCGGACCGCGAACGGCTCACCACCACCGAGGCCCGCGCGGCCCGTTGCTTCGCCTTGCTCGACGCGGGCGCCGACCTGCTGGACCTGGGGGGCCAATCCGGGATCACGGGTGTGCCCGAGATCTCCGAGGACGAAGAAGCCTCCCGGGTGGTGCCCCTGGTCGAGGCGGTGCTCGACGAGCGTCCCGACACGATCGTCTCGGTCGACACGTACCGCCCCGAGGTCGTGAGAGCCGTGGTCGACGCGGGCGCGGCGATCATCAACGACGTGTCCGGCCTTGCCCGACCCGAACTCGTCGACACCTGTGCGGCGGCCGGCTGCGGCCTGGTGGTGATGCACACCCGCGTCGCGCCCAAACACAAACTGCTGGATGCGGACCTGTACGACGACGTCACCGGCGACGTCGTGGCCATGCTCACCGACCAGATCGCCACCGCCACCGCCCGGGGTCTGTCCCGCGACGCGATCATCGTCGACCCGGGCATCGACTATGCCAAGACGCCGTACCAGTCGGTGCAGGTGATCCGCCAACGTGACCGCCTCGACCCCCTCGGCCGCCCGGTGCTCTGGGCACTTTCGCGCAAGGACTTCATCGGGGCGATCACCCATGCGGCGCCCGCCGACCGGCTCGCGGGCACGCTGGCGGCCATCGGCGTGGTCGGCGACCGACCGGGCGCGATCTTCCGGGTCCACGACGTGGCCGAAGTCGTCGCCTACCTCCTCACCCGCCGTGCCCTGCAGAATGGTGACGTGCTGTCTCGGGACGCCGACCTCGATCTCGCATTGCGGCGGGAGCAATGACTCTCGCACCGTCGGGCGCGATCGACGCCGAGGCACTCGCCGCCGCCAAAGGCACGACCACGATCACGGTGTGTCTGCCCGCGCACGACGAAGCGACCACGATCGGGGCGATCATCGACGCGATCCGCGCCGAGCTGATCGTGGCCACCCCCCTGGTCGACGACCTCGTCGTGCTCGACGACGCCTCGGACGACGCCACCGCGGCCGTGGCCCGCGACGCCGGTGCCCGGGTCCTCGACAGCGGCGCCGTGCTGGAGATGGCGGGAACCCGCCGAGGCAAAGGTGAGGCGATGTGGAAGTCGCTCGCCGCGATCCGTTCGGATCTGATCGTCTGGGTCGATGCGGACATCGTCGACTTCGACCCGCATTTCGTCACCCGCCTCGTGCGGCCGCTCCTGGACGATCCGGACTGCGTGTTCGTCAAAGGCCACTACGCGCGCCCGGTCGACGCGCACGGCACTCCCGGGGGTCGGGTCACCGAACTGGTGGCGCGGCCGGCGCTGTCGCTGTATTTCCCCGAGCTCACCGTCTTTCCCCAGCCGCTCAGCGGCGAGATCGCGGCCCGTCGTAGTGCCCTCGTCGCAGTCCCCTTCGCGGCGGGCTACGGCGTGGACGTGGGCCTGCTCATCGACGTGGTCGAGCGTTTCGGACTGGACCGCGTCGCCGGCGTGGACCTCGGCGTACGGGTCCACCGCAACCGTCCTCTTGCCGAGCTGGCACCCCAGGCGTTCGAGGTGATGCACACGATCCTGCGCCGCGCCGGGGTGGCCCCTGGCGGTCCGGGCCGGTTGCTCGGCGTGGACGGGGACATGGTGCCCACGATGACCGACGACCGACCGGCACTGCAGGCTCTTCCACCAGGATGGACGCACCCCTGAGCCCCGACGGACCGGGCTTTGTGGTACCCGACGGGCTGGTCGCGTCGCTGGAGAACTACGCGGACCGCCTGGCAGCCGGCACTGCTCGCATCGGCCGGCGGATCCGGGTCGACCCCGTGGCCCTGCTGCGCGAACGGGTGGTTTCGACTCGGCGGCGTCGAACCGGTCGGATCAGCTGCGGGGGAGCGACCGGGCTGTTGCGCGCCCGGGACACGTGGGTGGCCGTGTCGATCGCCCGTGACGACGACGTGGAGCTGTTGCCCGCATGGCTGTGTGCCGATCCCGATTCGTTGCCCAGTGCCTACCCGCTCGACCAGGCCGACTGGAACCTCCTCGCGGCGGTCGTGGTACGAAAGTCCGCGGCCGAGTTGGACGAACGCGCGGCGCTGCTCGGCTTGGCCGTCGGCGTGTTGCCGACCGCACCCCCCGCGGCGCCGACCGGTCCGATCCCCTTCGACGAACTGCCTGTCCGAGCGACCAACCTCGGCGCCGCAGCTCCACGGCGCCTGGCTGACGTGACCGTGGTGGACTTGTCGGCGCTGTGGGCCGGCCCGCTGTGCGGCCGGCTCCTGGCCGAAGCGGGAGCCGAGGTGGTCAAAGTCGAGTCCACCGCCCGTCCCGACGGGGCACGACGTGGCGATCCGACGTTCTTCGAGTCGATGAACGCCATGAAGGACCAGCGCCGCGTCGAACTGGACCAGGATTCCGGTATCGAAGAGCTGCGCCGGACGATCCTCGGCGCGGACGTCGTGATCGAGTCGTCGCGACCCCGGGCACTCGCCCAACTCGGCATCGACGCTGCCGAGTTGACCGCGACCGGTCCGCAGGTGTGGGTGTCGATCACCGGGTACGGGCGAGGTGGCGAGGGGGCGAACCGGGTCGCCTACGGCGACGACGCCGCGGTCGCCGGCGGTCTGGTGCGCTGGGACGATGTCGGCGACCCGGTGTTCTGCGCAGATGCGGCCGCGGATCCGTGCACCGGGCTGGTCGCGGCCACGGCCGCGGCCAGCGCCCTGGCCCACGGCGGCCGGTGGCTGCTCGACGTCGCTCTCGTCGAGGTCGCCGCCCACCTGGCACGCCAGTTCGCCATGGGCTGACCACCGATCGCTGTCACCAGGTGCCTCTAGGATCGCCGCCGTGGACGATGACCGTTTGGCACGCGTCGTCGAGCTCTTCCGCCGACGTGGGAACATCAGCGACGACCTCGTTGGCGACCTCGGCGCCACGGCCCGGGAATGGTTGCGCCGTGCCCGTTACGAACAGGAAGTGCTGGCCCCGATCCTCGAGGCCAGACAGTGGCGCATTGCCTACAACACCGCGTACGACCTGTACCGCCACGCAGCCGAAGCGGTCGACCTCGACGCCGGCTACCGGGTACTGGCGAGCCCGGGTGCCCACACGGCGACGTTCGCGTTGGCAGCCGCGGTGCTCGGTGACGTGAGCGACGTGTTCGCAAGCGCGACTTCGGCCGTGTTCATCGGCACCCGGAACAAGTTGGAGTATCTCGACGTCGACGAGCAGACAGAGGTCACCGAAGCCGACGCCCGCTGGGCGGTTCAGGTGGCTTCGCGGGCTGTGGACGATGTCGGCGCGTTCCTGTCGACCGGATCGGATGGGTAGACCTTGACCATCGGCCGAGAGACAACCGTGCTGTGGAAGGAACCGGTCCCCGCCTCCAACCAGTCCGTCGGGCGAATCTGGGGCTGCATGACCCGCCCGACCTCGAGGCCGACTTGTTGCAACGATCCATAGAGTTCCGTGCGGTCGGGGTCGCCCAGCACCAGCACGTCGATGTCTCCCACTGGCCGTTCAGGGTCCTCACCGTGCCAGCGAGCGGCCCAGGAGCCGAAGATGAACACCTGGTCGATCCCATCGAGATCGGCAAGCGCATGCGCGAGCCTGGCGGGCACTCCGAACGCCTTGACCATCAGTTCCCGCAAAGGGCGGAAATAGGGGCTCGTCGCATCAGCGGCCACGAGCCTGGTCCGACCGACCTGTCGTGATCGCACCAGTCCTGCCTGCTCAGCCCGCTGGACTTCCCGGTGGACCGAAGCGGCCGGAATGCCGAGCCGGCGTCCGAGATCAGCCAAGGACTGTTCCCTGCCCGGGTTGTCGAGCAGGTCGGCGAGCAGTTCGGCCTGCTGCCGAGATCGCAGGATCGGGAGCAAACTCGGAGAACCAGATCGTTCCATAAATTGAACTCTATCATTCAGTTTATGGAACGATCTGACCGAGATTACGCTTCTCGCTCTGAGCAGGATCTGGATGGGAGCGATCGGCCGTCGAGGGTTCGGGTGCCCTGGTCAGCGGTCGATCGGCACCGACCGCGGTAGGTAACCTCCGGATCGACAGAAACCGTCCGGAAAGGGGCCCGATGCCCGAGCTGCTCGTCCCGGTGATCGAAGAACTTCCGATCGAGTTCGCCACGGTGCCACTTCCCACCCCTTACCGCGTCGGCACGGTGAACTGCTACATCCTGCCCGAACATCCGATCACCGTGATCGACCCGGGCATGATGTACGAGGATTCGACCGACACGCTCACCGCAGGGCTGCACGACTGCGGACTGACGCCCGAAGAAGTCGAGGTCATCCTCGTCACCCACGCCCACCCCGACCACTACGGCGCGGCCGGCTGGTTGGCCGAGAAGGCCGACATCCCCATTCACGCAGGTCGGGCCGAGTTGCCCAAGCTCGCCGGCCGCTACGACGTGGAGGCGATGACCAGGCTGATCGACATCCTCGGCATTCCCACCGAGGCCTTCGCGGCGATGCCCGAACATGCAACGAAGATGCAGCGCCACGTGCACACGATCGATCCGAATCGCACCGTCGCGGTCGACGACGGTCAGGATTTCGTCGCCGGTGGTTCCACCTTCTCCACGTTGGTGACTCCCGGTCACGCGCCGGGGCACGTGTCGTTGTGGGACGAGCACCACTCGCGATTGTTCTCGGGAGATCACCTGTTGCCCTCGATCACCCCAAACCCTTTGATCGAGCCGGACCCGTCCAGTCTCCTGGGGCGGCGGCGCAGCCTGGTGGAGTACCTCGAGTCACTGCAGCGGTTCGAGTGTCGCGCCCCCGACGCGGTGTTCCCCGGTCACGGCCCGGCGTTCGGGGACCTGTCGGAGTTGGCGCGCACGACCCGGGCCCATCACGAAGACCGGGCCGCGGAAATTCTCGAGGAGATCCGCGAACTGGGTGCACCCGAGCGCGTACGAGTTGTCGTGCAAGGTGTTCCCCGACGTCGAGGCTCATGCGGTGATGCTCACGGTCTCCGAGATCGTCGGCCATGTCGACCTGCTGGTCGACGCCGGTGAAGTCGTCGCGGACGACGGCCGCCCGACCCGCTACCACGTGCGTTGAACTGAGCCTCAGAACCCGAATGATCGCGGACCCTCGATCGGTGGAGCGGAGGGTGTGCTCCGGGACCGTCTTCGCCGCCCGTCTCGCCGGCCTCGGCCGCCCGGTTCAGCCCGTGTAGCGAGGCGTGCGCGTGAGCGCAGCGGCCGGCGCCGGGCTCGACGCAGGGGTCGGAGCCGGCGGGTCGGTCGTCGGTTCGGCAATCGTCGTGCCGGTCGTCGAAGTCGAAGCGGACGTCAATTTCGCGCCCGAGACCGTCGAGCCCGGATCCTCGTAGCTGATCGTCACCGACCCGTCGACACCACCGGTCCCGGCGGTCGACTCGGTCACCGCCGAAGCCCCGGCGCCGGCCACGTGATCGACGCCGGGATCACCGTCGCCGATGCAGAAAGCTGTTCCCTGCCGCGCTCGACCGTCCCCCGGCACCGCCGAGAAAGCCGCCACCCCCACCACCGCCGGTGGAGATGAGCAGCGGTCCGTCGCTACCGCTGTCCGAACCGTCGCCCCCATCGGGTCCGGTCGGGGCGGAGGGCTGCGTGCACGCCGGGGGCGGCGTCACCGGTGGCGTCGACGTCGTCGGCGGGAACGGGACCAGACAACGCAACCACCTCGTCGGGCCCACCCGCCAGGTGCAGGACCCGCCGACATAATTCAGCGGTGCCCCGAGTACGAGCACCCGAGCACCACCACCGCCACCACCGCCGGCGACAACCAGCGGTGTCGTCCCCGACAGCACCGCGGACGCACCACCCCCGCCGCCACCACCGGAACCCAGCACGTTCTCACCGTGAAGGCCGCTTCCGTCGACGCCGCCATCACCACCGACGCCGAATCCGGTGCCACCGGCGCCGGTGTCGACCAGTCCGTCATGACCCGCTGCTCCTACGACCACGTCGAGGGTGCGTCCGCTCAACGATGCCACGTCGATGGTGGCCTGTACCTGCCCACCTGGTTGGCCTGGGTAGGTCTGTTCCTGTCCACCCAACGACCGCGCCTCGTAAAGGTCATGTGCCGCGCCACCGCCGCCGCCCGTGACGGTCACCGTGATGGTGTCGACCCCGGCAGGGATGACGAAATGCCCATCGTGGGTGAACTTCTGGGTGACGGCATGTGCCGAATCGCTTCCCTGCACAGAGCTGGCGCGGGCGACCGACGTCGCCGCAACGGACCCGATCACGACCCCTCCGGCCAGCGCCGCGACCGCCGCAACCGCCAAGACCTTCACCCTGGCCAAGCGCCCCTTTCCCATTCGGCCAGCGTACCCCTCGGCTTCCGCCATGTCAGCCGCTTTCGCGGCGGCTTCGCTCTACGGCACACGGGTCAGGAGCGGCGGCACCGCCGATCCGGCGACTGACCCCCCAGGGGGGAACGGTTCAGCCGAGGCTGAAGACGATCCGTCCGTGCACCTGGCCCTGCACGATCCGGCCGGCCAGGTCCGGCGCGTCGGCGATCGGATGCAGCTCGCTCAAATCGTCGAGCAGCCCCATGGGCAGATCCGTCGACAGCCGATCCCAGGCCGTGCGACGCAACTCCATCGGGGTCATCACACTGTCGACACCGGCCAGGGTCACCCCACGCAGGATGAACGGCGCAACGCTCGCGGGCAGGTCCATGCCCCCGACCAGCCCGCACGCCGCGACCGTGCCGCCGTAGGAGGTCTGCGCGCACACGTTGGCCAACGTGGCCGAACCGACCGTGTCGATCGCGCCCGCCCAGCGCTCCTTGGCCAAGGGTCGCACCTTGCCCTCGAAGTCGCCGCGGTCCACCAGGTCGGACGCGCCCAGACCGCGCAGGAAGTCGCCCTGGGTGTCCCGCCGCCCCGTGGAGGCCACCACCTCGTGACCCAGGTTCGCCAGAATCGCGACCGCCACGCTGCCCACCCCACCGGAAGCGCCGGTCACCAGCACCGGTCCCGCATCGGGGGTCACCCCGTGGCGTTCCAGGGCCAGCACGCACAGCATCGCGGTGTACCCGGCCGTGCCGATCGCCATCGACCGCTCCGCGGTGATCCCCGCGGGCAGGGGCACCAACCAGTCACCGGGCACGCGTGCGAGGGTCGCCCACCCGCCCAGATGCGTCTCGCCCATCCCCCAGCCGTTGCACACCACGGCGTCGCCGACCGCGACGTCGGCGTGGTCCGAGGAACGGACCGTGCCCACCAAGTCGATACCGGGGATCATCGGCCACCGGCGCACCACCGGCGACGAACCGGTGATCGCGAGGCCGTCCTTGTAGTTGAGCGACGAGTGGGAGACTTCCACGGTCACGTCGCCGTCCATCAGGTCGGCTTCGTCGACGTCGGACCAGGCACATGCCGGTGCGCCGTCACCCTCGGTGAGCACAAATCCCTCGAACGTTGCCACGATGCCCTACTCCAGTCCGGTCGGTCGATTCCCGGTGTCCGACCTTAGCTCCGCGCCGCTCGTGCCTCCTGCGGCGGGTTCCGTCGCGACCGGCCGGCCGATTCCTGGCAGAATCGCCGGATGGCCCTGCCAGACTCCATCGACCCGAACCTGACCTTCGCCGAGGCGAGTGCGTCGCTGTCCGAGATCGGCCCGACGCTGGCCGAGCACTACTACAACGCCACCATCACCTACTTCGACCGGCTCACCGAGGAGGTGTGGCTCTTCGGGGTCAAACCCGACGACGGTCCGGTGTCGTTCACGCCCGGCACCTACGCGTCGCTGGGCCTGGGCTACTGGGAACCCCGCTGCGACGACGCCCTGGAAGCCGACATCGACGACAAGTGGACCAAGCTGGTCCGCCGCTCGTATTCGGTGTCGACCCCGATGTTCACCAGCGACGACTACCACGCCGACCACGGCACCGCCGACCTGGCCCGCTGCGAGGACCTGGACGACATCGAGATCTACGCGGTGCTGGTGCATCCCGAGGACGATTTCGTACCCGGGCTCACCCCACGACTGGCGCTCAAAGACGTCGGCGACCGGCTCTTCATGGGCCGCAAGATGGCCGGGCGCTACACCGCCGAGGCGATCGACGACAAGACCACGCCGCTGGTGTTCCTGTCCACCGGCACCGGCGAAGCGCCCAACATCGCCATGATCGTGGAGTTGTTGCGCACCGGCCACACCGGTCCGATCATCTCGGCGGTGACCGCCCGACACTGGTCCGACCTGGTGTACCTCGACAAGAACCGGGCGCTCGAGGAACGCTTCGCCAACTACACCTACCTGCCGATCCCCACCCGCGAACCCGACGTCGAGAAGCGCTACATCCAGGACGTGGTCCGCACCGACTTCACCCCGGACCGTCTCGGCCTCGAGCTCGACCCGGCGACGGTGCACGTGTTCGTGTGCGGCAACCCCGACATGATCGGCCTGCCCGACGAGTCGGGCGACGAGCCCGTCTATCCCGAGCCCACCGGCATCGTGGAGATCCTGGTCGGCCTGGGATTCAAGCTCGACAAGCGCAAGGACCCGGGCAACATCCACTTCGAAGAGTTCTGGTAGACCGGCGAACGCCGGTGTCGGCAACTCGGGCAGCGCCTGCAGCTCGGCGACGTGCTCAGTGGAGAGCGACGAGCACCGAGAGGATGATGCCGGTCATCGTCACGATGACACCGATCAACCAGTAGAGCTGCACGCGAAGCGATTCGTGCATCTCGCTGCGCAGATCCGAGATGTCGCCTTTGAGCTCAGCACGCAGGTCGGCCATTTCACCCCGCAGCTCAGCACGCAGGTCGACCATGTCACCCTTGAGCTCTTCGCGCAACGACGCCATGTCACCCTTGAGCTCTTCGCGCAAGGACACCATGTCACCGTTGAGCTCTTCGCGCAAGGACACCATGTCACCCTTGAACTCTTCGCGCAACGACGCCATGTCACCCTTGAGCTCTTCGCGCAACGACGCCATGTCGGCCCGGAGCTCAGAGCGCACGAGGGCGTTCTCGGCGCGCAGGAACTCCTTGGTGACCGGTTCTTCGACATCCCGAGCAGGAAAGTAGGAGAGCATTTCCTCGGTCGCTTCGACACCGACGATGGGAACGAAACCAGTATAGATCTCGGATCTGGAACGTTCACTCAATGCCATGCCCTGTCCTCTCGGATCGTGCCGTGCAACAGACGGTCGACCGATCCGTACCCACCTACGGCCGGTTCCAAACGTCCACTGCACGAGTCGGCATCGAACGGAGTGGTAAGAACCCACCGATGCGCACCCTGACCGCCCGCGACATCCGCCGACTCCGCCTGGCCAACCACTGGCTCGCCCCGCGTCCCGGCGTGTCCGCCACCGAGGTGGTCGAGCACATGGGGGCGTTGCAGTCCCAGGAGATCTGGAGCGGGCTGTGGTCGATCGGCGCCCGCTCGAGCTCGCTCGATCTCGCCGCGGTGCAACAGGCCGGCGAAGAAGCGACGATCCTGCGGACCTGGCCGTTGCGCAACACCGTGCACTTCATTCCGGCTGCGGACACCCGGTGGATGCTTCACCTCGCCGAGGGTTTCGCGTTCAAAGGGGTCGAGCGGCGACGCGAATACCTCGGGTTGAGCGACGTCGACGTCGAGACCGCCTGTGAGGTGCTCGCCGACGCGCTCGACCACGGAGAACCGGTCGCCCGCGAGGACTGCCTCGAACTCCTGGCCGAGGCAGGCGTGCTCACCGAGAGCCGTCACGGCTACCACCTGTTGTGGTTCGCCGCCCAGCGGGGTGTCATCTGCATGGGCCCCCAGCGGGGCCGGACCCAGACGTTCGTGTCGCTCGACCGCTGGGTTCCCGACGCCCGCACCGTCGAGCCCGACGCGGCACTTGGCGAGCTCGCGTCCCGGTATTTCACCAGCCACGGCCCGGCCCCGGCATCCGAGCTGCGGCGCTGGTCGGGGCTGAAGATGGCCCAGGTCCGCCGGGCGATCGAGGTCGCGGGCGGTCGACTCGCCGAGGTGCCCACCGAGTTCGGCCCCATGTTGCTCGGCTCCGAGGAGGCCGCGGCCATCGGCGACGAGCCCGTCGAGGCGCCCGAGGGGTCGCGACGTGTGCTCCTGCTCTCGGGTTTCGACGAGTACGTGCTCGGCTACGGCGACCGTGCGGCGATCATGGAACCCGACCAGCTCAAGTTGGTCGTTCCCGGCAACAACGGCATGTTCCGGCCCACGATCGTCGACGACGGAACGGTCATCGGCGTGTGGACCCGCAAGGTCACCGCGAAGCGCGTGGACATCTCCCCCGAACCGTTCGCGAAGCTCTCCAAGCGCCGGCGAGCCGACATCGAGCAGGCCGCGGCCGGCTACGGCGACTTCCTCGGCCTGGATGCCCGCGTCCGGTGGCCGGAGAGCTGATCAGGGCCGCTCGCGCCGTTCTTCGTCCCGCGCGGCGACACGTTGCACGACCGTCCCCAGCACGTGCAACGGCCAGCGCGCACGTCGCCAACCGGTGAGCGCGGCCCCGACCCACGCCGCATCCGGACCGTGGGCCGCGGTCCGCACCGGCGGGGGCGGGCGCCCCTCGTCGCGTCGGGTCAACTCGGCGGTGATCTCGTCGACCAGCGAAAGGTCGACGCCGCCGAGCTCGCCGCCCAACACGATCAACTCGGGAGCGAAGACGGTGCTGAGCCAGTCGAGCACGTCGGCCACCGCGCCGACCATTTCGCCCCGGCTCGCCCGGCTCCTCACGACGTCTTCCAACCGCCGACCCGCCTGCGGGCCCGACCGCAGCCGGAAGCGGCCGATTTCACCGACCTGGGCCCGGTCCGGTGAGACCTGGCCGTGCTGGACCAGCGCCGCGCCGAGGTCGTCGCCGACCGAGACGAACAGTGCCGCCGGACATTCCCCGGCCACGCCGAGCACACCTTCGGCCGCCGCCGCCGAACGTGTCCGCTCCCGCACCAGCACCCCGCACCCGGTCGTGGCCTCCAACGCATGGGCGACCGCCACGTCGTGCCATGCGAACCCTGGCGAATGCTGCACCACGCCGTGGATCGGATCGACGAGTCCGGGCACGGCGAGGACGATCTGGGCCGCGTGCAAGCCGAACCCGGCGGCGCTCTCGATGGCCTCGGTGACGATCCGGTCGAGCCGATCGAGACCCCACTCCTGGCCGGGCGGTGTCGTCGGAAAGGTCGTCATCCGGCCGGTCGCGGTACCCACGAAACCGGCGCGGACCACCGAGGTGGACACGTCGACGGCGATCACCGCCGCACGTTCGGGTTCCGCCCGTTCCTCGAGGTTCACCTGCACCACCCGGCCGAGTCTGCCAGCACCCGTTCCGGCAGGCGTCACGAACCGGTACCGTGGGGTGTCGCGTGACTGAATCCCCGATCGACGTCGTGACCGACGAGGTGCTCGATCGCCTCTTCGACGGCGGCTCGGTGGCCCGGGGCAGAAAGTACGCCTCCGAACACCGGGTGCGGCTCATCGGCGACCAACCCGGACTCCTCAAGGCCGTGGTCGCCGGATCGGGTCGCAACACCTACCTGGTGCGGGTCGAATGGCAGGTGAGGGCATCGGGCGTGGGGATCTACGACGACTGCTCGTGCCCACTTGGCGGGGCATGCAAGCACACGGTGGCGACGATCCTCACCGCCCGCGCCGCGCACCACGAGGCGATCGCCGAATTCTCCGACTGGCGACGCGCGCTGACCGGCATCGTCGACACCGAACCCACCGTCGCGGCGCGCCTCCCCCTCGCGCTGCAGGTGACCCTCGACGTGCCCGCTTCGCATCGCTCCAGGGCCGACGTCGGCGCGTCGGCGACGATCCGCCCGCTGCGCATGGGCAAACGCGACCGATGGATCAAGTCCGGGGCGGACTGGCGGGACTTCACCGGCTACGGCTACCGCGTCCATCCGGAGCTGGACCCGGCGCACACCGCGGTGATCCGCACGATGGCCGCGGGCGGCCGGCACGTCCACTCCTCCAGTGCCACCGGTCCGGCCCCGCTCGCCGACTTCGGACCGGAGGTGTGGCTCAACCTCGAGCGGGCCCGCGAGGTCGGCGTGGCCCTGGTCGACGGTGACGGTCGAACCGGCCGGGTCCAGCTCGCCGACGAACCGGCGAGCCTGACCGTCGATCTGGGTGCCGACGCCGACGGGAACGTGACCCTGTCCACGTTCGTCACCCTGCACGAGGGCCGCGTCGAATGGGACCGTCGACGGTGCGCGCTGATCGGCAGGCCCGCCCATGGCGCCGCGGTGACCGCGGCCGACGGGTCGCTGACCCTGGTGCGCTTCGACGAGGCCCCGCATCCCGACCTGACCCGGTTGCTCGACCGTCCACCGTTGCGCGTCCCGGCCGCGGACGTCGACGAGTTCCTCGACGTGTTCCAGCCGCACCTGGCGCAATGGGCGAGCGTCGGCTCGTCGGACCGTTCGGTGGACATCGCCTCGAGCACGTTCGAATCGCTGGTCCTCACGATCGGGCGCACCGCCGTCGACGAGGCCGGGTACCGGTGGCTCGCCCGCTACCGCCGAGGCGAACGGGTCGTCGACCACGACCTTGGGGCGGCCCGGGCCGGTGGCCGGGCCCGGAGCGGCCGGGACCTCGCAGCCGAGCGGGCCGCGATCGCCGCACTCGATCTGGATGCCGCCCCCGACGGCGTGCTCCGCGACGCCGACGGGCGGCTCCTCAGCGGGTCGGTGACCGGGGTCGATGCGGTGCACCTGTTGAGCCGGGTCGTGCCGAAGCTGACCGAACACGGCCAGGTCGCCGTCGAGGTCGAAGCCACCGAGGACGCCGCGCTCCCCCAGTTCCGCGAAGCCGAAGGCGACCCGCTGGTGTCGCTCCAGGTCGCCGACGCGGCCCCCGGCGCCGACGGGACCGACTGGTTCGATCTGACCGTCGAGGTCAGCATGGACGGCGAGGAGATCCCCTTCGTGGAGCTGTTCCGCGCGCTCAGCGCCGACGAGGAGGTGTTGATCCTGCCGAGCGGCACCTGGCTGACCCTGGACCGCCCCGAGTTCTCCCGGCTCAAGGCGCTGATCGACGAGGCGCGCGGACTCGCCGATACGACCGGGGACGACACCGTGCGGATCAACCGCTTCCAGGCCGGATGGTGGGACGAGCTCACCGAGCTGGGAGTGGTGCGCTCCCAGAGCGAAGCCTTCTCGGCGAGCCTCGCCGCAATGCCGCGACCTGGCCGCGCCCGAGAGCGTCGAACCGCCCGAAGGCCTGCAGGCGAAGCTCCGTCCGTATCAGCAGCAGGGCCTGGACTGGCTGGCGTTCCTGCACCGCAACGCGATCGGCGGGATCCTGGCCGACGACATGGGGCTGGGCAAGACCATCCAGGCGCTGGCCGCATGCCTGGTGGTGCGTGCGCAACAACCCGAGGCCCGGTTTCTGGTCGTCGCCCCCACCAGCGTCGTGGCGAACTGGGCCCACGAGGCGATGCGATTCGCTCCCGGGCTGAGCACCGTGACGATCACGGCGACCGACAGACGTCGGGGTACGACCCTCGCCGAGGCGACCGCCGGTGCCGACCTCGTGGTCACCTCCTACGCCCTGTTCCGCCTCGAGTTCGAAGCGTACGCGGCGATCGGCTGGGAGATCGTCTTCCTCGACGAGGCCCAGTTCGTGAAGAACCACCAGGGCAAGACCTACCAGTGCGTCCGCCGCATCGGCGCGGTCACCAAGGTGGCGATGACCGGCACCCCGATGGAGAACAGCCTGATGGATCTGTGGTCGCTGCTGTCCATCGTCGCCCCGGGGCTCTACCCCGACCCGCAACGCTTCTCCGAGGTGTACCGCAAACCGATCGAGCGCGGGGAGGCACCCGAGTTGCTCGGCGTGCTGCGCCGCCGGGTCGCCCCGCTGATGCGCCGGCGCACCAAAGAAGCGGTGCTCGCGGATCTGCCGCCCAAGATCGAACAGACCATCGAGGTCGAGCTCGGCGCCCGACACGCCCGGATCTACCAGACCCAACTGCAGCGACAACGCCAGCGGGTGCTGGGACTGGTCGGCGACCTGCGACGGAACCGGTTCGAGATCTTCAAGTCCCTGACGCTGCTGCGCCAGCTCAGCCTCGACCCCGGGCTCGTCGACCCCGACCACGACGGCGTCGGTTCGGCCAAGCTCGACCGCCTGGTCGAGGACCTCACCCAGGTGCTCGCCGAAGGGCACCGGGCACTCGTGTTCAGTCAGTTCACCCGCTACCTGGCCCGAGTGCGCGACCGTCTCGATGCCGCGGGCATCGACCACGCCTACCTCGACGGTCGCACCCGCAACCGCGCCCGGGCGATCGCCGAGTTCACCGAGGGCACCGCACCGGTGTTCGTGATCAGCCTCAAAGCGGGTGGGGTCGGGCTGAACCTCACCCAGGCCGACTACTGCTTCGTGCTCGATCCGTGGTGGAACCCGGCCGTCGAGACCCAGGCGGTGGACCGGGCGCATCGGATCGGCCAGTCGAACCCGGTCGTGGTGTACCGGTACGTGTCCACGGGCACCATCGAGGAGAAGGTGATGGCGCTCAAGGCCCGCAAGGCCGCACTGTTCTCCGAGGTGATCGACGCGGACGGCGCGATGTCCGGAGCGTTGACCGAGTCGGACATCCGCGGTCTGTTCGACCCGGGCTGATCACCGCCGCGGCGCCTCGAAAGCCGCGCGACACTGGTGCGCGTCCGACCGTCCAGCATCCGTGAGGGGACATGTCCAACGCCACCGCCGTCGCCGTCGACCTCGACGACCTGCGTGCGCTCTACGAGGATCTGCACGCCCACCCCGAGCTGTCCTTCGCCGAGACCCGAACCGCCGGCATCGTCGCCGACCGCCTCGAAGCGCTCGGCTACGCCGTCTCCCGTGGCGTCGGGCGGACCGGTGTGGTCGGCGTGTACGAGAACGGTGACGGTCCGACCGTGCTGTGCCGGGCGGACATGGATGCCCTGCCGGTGACCGAGGACACGGGTCTGGCGTACGCGAGCACCGTGCGCAGCACGGACCAGGACGGCCACGACGTCGGTGTCACCCACGCCTGTGGCCATGACATGCACGTCACCTGGCTGCTGGGCGCCGCGCAGGCGCTCATGGACCAGAAGGACCAGTGGCAGGGCCGCCTGCTGGTGGTGTTCCAACCGGCCGAGGAGGTCGGCGCCGGTGCGCAGGAGATGATCGACGACGACCTGTTCGCCCGGTTCGGCACGCCGGACGTCTGCCTCGGCCAGCACACCGCTCCGGCCCCGGCCGGCTGGCTGCTGCACCGCTCGGGCCCGGCGATGGCCGCCGCCGATGCGCTGCGGGTCACCCTGCACGGCCGGGGCGGCCACGGGTCGTCGCCGCAGTACACGATCGACCCGGCGGTGCTGGCCGCCGCGGTGATCCTGCGCCTGCAGACGATCCCGTCCCGCGAGGTCGACCCCACCCAGACTGCGGTGGTCACGGTCGGCTCGGTGCAGGTGGGCGCCAAGGCGAACGTCATCGCGGACGACGCCGAGCTGTTGCTGAGCATCCGCACCTATTCGGGATTCGTGCGCAACCAGGTGCTCGCCGCGGTGCGCCGGATCGTCGACGGCGAGTGCGCGGCGGCCGGCTGCACCCGTGATCCCGAGATCGACCATTTCGAGTCGCTGCCGCTGCTCGCGAACGACCCCGAGGCCACCGACCGGGTCACCGACACCTTCCGGAACCACTTCGGAGCCGACGCGGTGGTCGATTCGCCGCTGCTCACCGGCAGCGAGGACTTCGGCCACTTCGGCACCGCGGCGGGCTGCCCGACGGTGTTCTGGTTCGTCGGTGTCACCGACCCCGAGCGGATCTCCAAGGCCCTTGCCGAAGGCCGCTACAACGAGGAGATCGCCTACAACCATTCGCCCCGCTTCGCACCCGAGCCCGAGCCGAGCATCCGCATCGGCGTGGAGGCCATGACCGAAGCCGCGCTGGCCTGGCTCGGCGGATGACCGGCCGATCGCGGACTGTTACGGTGGGTAACCTGTGCCACCAGGTCCGGCGACGCCGGACGGAAGGAACACGTTCATGACCCGCACGCTGGCCGAGGCCCCCAAGTTCGATCCGCTTGAGTTCTTCCTCTCCGACGGCACCGGTCCCGAGATCCCCTGCACCGCGGGTTTCGACGCGATGCGCAAGCGGATCGCCGAACTGCGGGAACAGAGCCCGGTGTTGACCAGCGAGCTCGGCGCGATGGTGATCGGTCGCGACGCGGTGCACACCGCGCTCGGCGACAAACGACTGCGCAGCGGCATTCCCGAGATCACCGCGATGCAGGGCCTCGGCACCGACGACGAGCTCGTCGCCGGACTCTCCACCTCGGTGCTGGCCTCCGAGGGCGACCGGCACATCCGCCTGCGTCGCCTGGCGACCCGCGCGCTCACCCCACGGGCGGTCGCCGCGGTGCGCCCCGCGATCCTCGCGATCGTCGACGACCTGGTCGCCTCACTGGACCGTGAGCACTGCGAGTTCATGGCCTCGTTCGCGGATCGCCTGCCGGTGCAGGTGATCTGCGAGGTGCTGGGCATCCCCCCCGAGGACCGAGGGGACTTCGCGTCCTGGAACAAGGCCATGACCTGGGCACTGTCCGCCGAGCTGGCCCAGCACCGCGACGAGATCGAATGGGGCATCGGCAACCTGTCCGACTACGTGAGCGCTCTGATCGAACGGCGACGAGACGACCCGGGCGACGACCTGGTCTCGTCGCTGATCCAGGCGCAACGCGACGATCCGAACCTCGAAGAGGGCGATGTCGCCCACATGGTCACCGCGATGCTCTTCGCCGGCCACGACACGACCCGCAACCAACTGGGCCTGGGCATGTGGTTCTTCGCACATCACCAGGACCAGTGGCAACACCTGCGCGACGACGTCGGACTGGTCGACCGGGCCGTCGAGGAGATCCTCCGCTTCCGGGGCGCGGCCGGCTCGGTGCCCCGGATCGCCACCGAGGACGTCGAGTTGGCCGGCTATCTGATTCCCGCCGGTACGTTCGTGACCCTCGGCCTCAATCACGCCAACGCCGACCCTGCGGTGTACGAATGTCCCCTGGAATTCGACGTCACCCTCGCCCGCGAGGCGATCAACTCCTTCGGCGGAGGCCGGCACTACTGTCTGGGCGCGAACCTCGCCCGGGCCGAGCTCCAGGACGCATTCCGCGCGATGGCGAAAACGTTCGCCTCCTTCGAGCTCGCCGGTGAAGCGACCTGGCGCCCACCGATCGGCATCTTCGGGCCGGAAACCCTGCCGCTGCGCTTCGTGGACGCCCCCGCGGCAGCTTCCCCGCACGCCTGACCGGCGCGCTTTGGGCCTTTCACTGTTGGGCTTCGACCATCCGCCGGAGCCCGTCGTGCACGCTCACCGCAGCCGGACCGACGAGTTCGTGCATGCGGGTCAGATCCGGTACCACGCTGGCGACCATGGTCGGGTTGTCGTTGAAGGCCACCTCCAGGCCGGTGAGCTCTCCGAGCTCTGCGCACCAGTCCTCGACGCTCACCGTCTCCTCGCCGGCCCAGTTGACGATCGTGGCCGGAACGCCGGCCGCACCCAGCAGCAGCGGGGTCATGCGGGCGATGTCGTCGGTGTGGATCGGGTTGAACAGGTTCGGCCTCTCGGGGTGCACGTCGATGGGCAGTCCCCCTTGGAGCATGGCGAGATGGAACGACGGCAGACCGCACCCGTCGCCGTAGGGCACGTTCAACCGGGCGATCGTGGTGGGCAGCCCTTCCAGGCGGGCCATGGTGCGGGCGACGGCCTCGGTGGCGACCTTCACGATCGAGTAGGTCTCCATCAGATCCTTGTGGTTGTCGCCCAGCGGTGAGGTCTCCGCGCGGGGCTCGGCCCCGGCAGGCCGGTAGACCGCGGTCGACGAGCAGAGCAGGAAGCTCGACGCCGACGCGTAGCGTTGCATGAGCAGGCCGACCGCTTCGGCGTTCGCACGCAGATCGGCATCCCAGTCGCCGGTGTGGCTGACGGCGAAGTGTGCGACGTGGTCGACGTCGTCGGGCAACGTGGCATAGTCCCCGTCGACCAGGTCGAAGGGCACGCAGGTGACCCCGGAAGCTTCCAGACGTGCGCGGGCGGACGGGTCCGTGAAGCGGGCCACGCCGATGACGTCGTGGTCGGCGGCGAGCGCGGTCGCGACCGGTGCGCCGACGGTGCCGGTGACGCCGGTCAGCACGATGCGGCTTCCGGCGGCGATCCCCTGGGGCGTCGAATTCGTAGGCATCGTCGCAGGGTACCGGGTGGCGGGCCCGGCGACGTCAGCCGAGTCGGGAACGGCCCCCGGTGTCCCAGAAGTGGGCGGTGAGCTTCAGCCCCGCGATCGAGTTCCGCGGCAACAGCTCCTCGTAGGTGCGCAGGTAGCCCGTGTGGGCGATGCGCCACGCACCGTCGGTGCGCACGTAGCGATCGGTGTAGAAGGCGGCGCCGCGGATCTCGACCTCGGCGTCGGTCAGGATCACCACGTCCTGGAGTGCCCAGGTGCCCGTGGCCGTGTCGGCGTCGACCAGGTCGATCTCGGGTTGGCCACAGCGGTGGCTGGTGACCATGGTGGTGGCGCCCATCGAGGTGGTGAGGAACTCCAGGATCTCGTCTCGCCCGGTCAGCTCGTACGCGCCACCCCCGTACGAGGCGGTCGCGTCTTCGACGAAGCACCCGGCGATGTCGTCCCAGAGCTTCTGGTCCAGGCACCGCAGGTAGCGGAACTTGAGACGTTTGATGGATTCGATTTCGACGAGGTCGTCCGGAGTCATGGCAAGGTCCTAGCACCTCGACCACTCCCCGGCGTCGAAGCGTCCGTGGGATCGGGTCGAAACCGGTGGTGCCGGCTCGGGTCGACCGATACCCTCGGCGGCGATGCCAGGCCAACGACCATCCGCCGACGTGGCACCCGAATCGACCACCTGGGAGTTCCACATCGGTCACGAAGAGCTGATCATCCGCCGGCGCTACGAGGTCGTCAGCATCTGCAACGACATCCTCATCGGGCTCTGGTTTCTCGTCGGCAGCTTCCTGTTCTTCTCCGAGTCCACCACCTATGCCGCGACCTGGCTGTTCGTGATCGGCAGCGTGGAGATGCTCATCCGTCCCGTGATCCGGCTGGTTCGTCGGGTGCACCTGCAACGGATGCACGCGGGTTCCCCCGGGCCGACCGAGGCCTCGCACGACTTCTGAGCTGTCCGGCGCCGATGCGCCAAGGGTGCGCCGTGCGGGTTGACGAAGTGCGGTAAGACCCCACAACTAGGGTGAGCGGGGACACGAGGAGCTCCCAGTTGCCAGACCCGACCGAGCCGCGACCCCAACCGATCCGCTATCGGGACCTCGACGTCCCCGAACGGCGGCGCGAGGCGTTCCGCGTGCTCTTGCACGTCTCTTTGACCTGGACGGGATTGGCCGTCGCCTACTTCGTCGCCCCCCTGGAAGGCATCTTGGGATCCGGCGAAGTGGTGCGGACCCTGCTGGCGATCGTCCTGCTCCTGGTGGTGAGTTTCTGGGAGATCCGTTCGATCTCGCGGGCACGGATCCCCCAGACCCGTGCGATCATCTCGCTGGGCACCATCGCGGCCCTGCTGATCGTCGGGTTCGCTTCGATCTATCTCTCCCTGAGCCGCGCGCAGCCCGGATCCTTCACCGAGAATCTCGATCAGATCGGCGCGCTGTACTTCACGATCACCACGCTGTCGAGTGTCGGCTTCGGGGACATTGCACCGGTCACCCACATGGCGCGGATCATCGCGAGCATCCAGATGCTGTTCGACCTGATCCTGTTGGGTGGCATCGTCCGGCTGTTGGCCATGGCCGCGCAGCGCAGCCTCAACCGACCCGATCGCGCCGCTGAAGGCAGCCACCGTTGACCGCGTGACCGCGAGGAGATCGCCGGGTCGTTCGTCGGCCGACTCCTCACGAATCGGGCCGGGGCTTGCGACGGTTGGCCTTGGTCTGTGAGCGGCGGGCTTTGGCCTGCAATCGTCGCTCGATCGACCCGCGGGTGCGCCGGGTCGGCTTCCGGGGCTTGCGCACTCGCAGCGCGGCCACCAACTGGTCGGCCAGTCGTTGTTCGGCCAGGACGCGGTTGCGGGCCTGGCTGCGGGTCTCGTCCACCGCGACCTGGACCACCTGGCCATGACGCTGCATGATCCGCTGTCGCTGTTGGTCGCTGAGCGCCCTCGATGCGCGCACGTCGAAGCGCAACACGACCCGGGTGGCCACCTTGTTGACGTGTTGGCCACCCGGCCCGCTCGAGGTGGTGAACCGCATGTCGATCTCGGAGCGCGGGATGCGCAGCGACCGCGACACCACCAAATCACCGTCAGCCACGGCGGGTCCCCCGATCGGTAGCCCACACGGGCCATCCCCGCCGGCGCGACCGAACGGTCACGACGGTGCTTCCACTCCCGACCGGTGGTGGCCGGTGCCCGGGTCGCGTGCCCCGAAGATCCCCTGGCCGACCCGTACGGTGGTCGCCCCGTATTCGATCGCGAGCTCGAAGTCGCCGGACATCCCCATCGACAACTCGTCGAAGCGGCCCGGCTCGTCGGCCTCCTGGCGGAGCCGCTCCTGCAGCTCGACCATGGTCGCGAAGCAACGTCGCACCGCCGCCTGATCCTGCGAGTTCACCGCAAGGGTCATCAGGCCACGCACCCGCAGGGTTTCCAGCTTCTCTATCCGGGCAGCGAAGCCGGGGACGTCAGCCGGGTCGAGCCCGTACTTGGACTCCTCACCCGAGGAGTTCACCTGGATGAACACGTCGAGCGATTCGCCGATCCCCTCGAGGCGCCGATCGAGCTTGGTGGCCAGGCTCATCCGGTCGAGGGCGTGCAGCTCGACCGCGGCGCCGACGACCTGGTTGACCTTGTTGGTCTGCAGATGGCCGATCATCGCCCAGTTCAGGTCGAGCTGTTCGAAGAGCGCAGCTTTGGACTCGGCCTCCTGGACCTTGTTCTCCCCCACCACCTCGACACCGGTGTCGCCCAGCCAGCGGATGTCCTCGGCGCCCACGGTCTTGGTGACCGGCATCAGGCGGATCTCGTCGGGATCGCGGTCGACCCGGGCCGCCGCCGCGGCGATCCGGGCGCGCACGTCTTCGAGGTTGGCCTGCAGCGTGGCTCGTCGTTGCTCTGCGGAGGTCATGGGCGCTCCCGGATCCGGTTCCACCGCCCAGTCTGTCGCGCCGGTCGTGTCCCATCGACCCGGACCTGACATGGCGGGGTCGCGCCGGTGGGGTATCGTGCCGTCCCGATTCGCGCTCGACGGCGTAAGCTGGAATCAGCCGTCGATGGACTGGACCGCACGACCATGGACCGACTCACCGAACATGACGACCGGGCAGAACGAGCCGCCGCCGTCCAGAAGCGGATCGGTGAGCGCTACCAGATAACGGTGCCGATCTCGTTCGCGCCGCCCAAGCCGAGCCGCTTTCGGCCCAAGCCCAAGGCCACGGAGGTGATCACCGAGGACTGGTCCTACACCGGGCTCGGATTCGAGGCCCCCACTCGTGACGACCTGCGCGAAGCGATGCCGGTGGTGATCACGATCGGCCCGGTCACCGGGCAGGCGGTGGTCCGGGTCGTACGACCGGCCGACGACCCGGCCATGAGTCACTACGGCGTCGAGTTCCGGGACCAGGCACTCGAGAACGTGGCCCGCGAGCTGATCGACATCCATCTCGATCGGGTTCCCGGTGACCGGCGCAACCGGTCGACTTCGTCCGAGATGCCGTCGACGTACCGGGCCGACATGGACGCCTGGACCTGACCGCCCGACGTTGCGCTCGGCGGTGAGCGTCAGTTCCCTTCGAGGATGACCACCGGGATCTCCCGGTCGGTCTGGTCTTCGTAGTCCGCGAAGCCCGGCATGTCCTGCTTCTGTTTCGCCCAGATCGGCGCACGTTCCGCCGTCGTCGCCGTGCGGGCGGTGAACGATCTGGTGGTGGTGCCGATCTCCGCGTTGACCTCGGGGTGCGCGACCAGGTTGTGGTACCAGTCGGGGTGGGTGTCGGCACCGGCCTTGGAGGCGAACACGGCGATGCGGCCGTCGCCGAGGTCCTGGTACACCATCGGGTTGACCCGTTCGCGGCCGGATTTCGCACCGGTGGTGTGCAGGAGCAGCAGCGTCGCCCCCTCGAACCCTCCGCCGACCCGGCCGTCGTTGGCGCGGAACTCCTCGATGATCTGCGTGTTGAAGTCGCTCACGTCGTGCATCGTAGAACGACCACGTCGACGTGTACATCGGAAACCGATCCGTTCGGTGTGCTTGACTGCCCACATGGCCGAACGACTCGAGATCTCCCGTGACATCGCCGCTGCTCCCGAGGCCGTGTACGCCGCCATCGCTGATGTGACCCGGATGGGTGAGTGGTCGACCGAGTGCGATTCGTGCACCTGGCACGATCCCTTCGACGGACCCGAGGTCGGCGCGGTGTTCGATGGCCACAACCGCAACGGCGACCATGAATGGACGAGTCAGTGCATGATCATCGAAGCCGATCCCGGACGGTCGTTCGCGTTCGAGTGTTCGATGTTCGATTTCCACTACGCGACGTGGGGGTATGCGATCGAGCCCACCGGGTCGGGCTGTCGGGTGACCGAGTGGAGTGAGGATCTGCGCCCCGAGTCGACGTTGGAGTTCAGCAAGCAGATGTCCGGCGTGGAGGATCGCGGCGCGCGGAACCGCTCGACGATGAGTGACACGCTCGAGCGTCTCGCCGCCGCGCTGGAGAGCTGACTCCCGACCGGCGGGCGTCGGCGACCGCGGCGAAGGTTCAGTCGTGTCGGTCCGGGCGTGCCAGATCCCGGGCGTGTGAGGTGACCAGTTCGCCCAGTGCCCGTTCGAGTTCCTGGGCGAAGATGACACCGGTCATCTCCCCCGCCACCGGGCGCAGCGTCGACAGTGACGCCACGAGCCGGTCCCGTCCCTCATCGGCGGACAGTTCGGTCCGCCAACGGTCGACGAGGTAGCTCACGGTCTCGTCCACGGCCTTGGCGACCCGTTTGCGAAGGACGTCGCGGATGTGGCCGGCGATCTCGATGTCGACCCCGGCTTCGTGCAGTTGCAGGGCCAGGGTCAGCAGCGCCGGGGACGGTACCGTCCAGGTGCCGTCGGGGTTGGTCCGCGTGTAGCCGGCGTCGCGCAGTTCGGCGAGCAGACCGGGCGCGGGGTCGCCCACCAGGTCGCGCAACTCGGCGCGGGTCACGATGCGGGGCCGATCCTCGGACCATGGCACGCGCAGCGCGGCGTCGATGCCCAGCCAGGACGCGACCGTGTGGGTCGGGTCGTCGTTGTCGACCAGATCCCGGATCGTCTGCAGGTTGAGTCCCCGATCGCGCAGGTCGACGATCAGCGCGATGCGCTTGCGGTGCTCGTCGTCATAGCGTCGCTCACGACCCGCCTTGGCCGGCTTCGGGATGAGCTTCTCGGACTGGTAGTAGCGGATGGTCCGCTCGGTCACGCCGGTGAGATCGGCCAGCTCGGCCAGGCTGTAGCCGGGCAGGTCGTCGCCTTCGGATGCGGCGCCGTCGTCGGCGGCCGCGGCCGGACCGCTCGCGGTCGCGTCGGACTTGTCACGCTTGGCCATCGATCCAGTCTGACAGACGAGCACGCCCTCGTGACAGTGATCACTGGCAGACGATGGTGCCGACAGCCACCGCCGGCCGGATTCGACGCCCTCAGGCGGGTTCGAGCACGAAAAGCGGAATGCGCCGCTCGGTCGCCGCCTGGTAGTCGTCGTAGCTGGGCCAGACATCGACGGCGCGGGCCCACCAGGTGGCCTTCTCCTCACCCTCGGCTTCGTGTGCCACGAGATCGTGCACGGTTGCGCCGTCCTGGAGGCGCGCCACCGGATTGGCCCGCAGGTTGTGCACCCAGTCGGGATTGGTCGGCGCGCCGCCTTGGGATCCGATCACCGCGTAGTTGCCCGCGCCGTCGGACGTTCGCACGAGCGGGGTCTTGCGCACCTTGCCCGACTTGGCGCCGATCGTCCACAACACGATCCACTGGTCGCCCACGAGTTCGCTGGGCACCGTCCCGTTGTGCTGCTCGTAACGCTCGACTTCGGCGGCGATGGGTTCCCAGGAGCTCGGTTCGTACTCTGCGTCGAAAGATGACATGGCAGATCCATGGTAGACGACGGCGCCGCGGAGCCGGGCGGGCCAGCGGGCCGACCGGTCCGGGGAGAGCGGGTGCGGCTACGAGCCGATGTAGTACAGCTCGCCGGGTCGGATCGTGCCGAGCGAGGTCGGGTCGGGCAGCGACAGCCCGCTGATCTTCTCCGAGTGGACGTTGCCGAACAGATCGAACAGCAACGGGACGTACACGATGTCGGCGGCGGTCTGGATCTGCACCTTGTCGTACACCGACTTGCGGTACGGCACGTCAGCGTGGGTGCGGCCCGCTTCGAGCCACTGGTCGACCTTGGCCCGCGAGTACTTGGCCAGGTTCAGCGAACCGCCGGTGTGGAATCGGGAGTACAGACCGTCGGGGTCGGCGAACTGCCCGGACCGGAAGCACGCCACATCCCACACGGCGCTGGTACCGCCGGAGAGCATGGTCCGCACGAGAGTCGCCTGGTCGACCTGCTTCTGGACCGAGGCGATGCCGACCGCTTCCTGTTGGGCGGCCATGATCTGGTGGACGCTGCTGGCCTCGGGCGTGTTGATGCACATGGTCTTCAACTTCATGCTCACCCCGGCGGCTTTCACCTGGGCGACGAGCTTCTTCGCCTGGATCGGGTCGTAGCGCGGGAGCTGGCCCTTGGCACTGAAGTACGGGTTGGTCAAGGGGAGGAACCCGTAGGCGGGGACGCGGGTGCCCTGGTAGTACTTCTGGTTGATCTCGCTGCGGTTGATGCTGACCTCGTAGGCCAACCGGGCCTTGTGGGCGGTCGGGTCGTCCAGGGATCGCTGTGCGGTGGTCTGGGCGGTCTCGCCCGGTTTGGGCTTCACCCCGAACGGTTCGTGGGTCAGGTTCAGCACCTGGATGGTCGAGCTCGTCCCCTGGATCGGCTGGATCCGCAGGTTCGAGTCCTTCTGGGCCCCGACGAGGTTGGACGTGTCGGCGGTCTGCATGATCTGGACCCCGCCCGAGGACACGGCCTGCAAGCGGGTCACCGAATCGCTCAGCGGTTTGAACTCGATCGAGTCGAGGTAGGGCAGCTGTTGGCCGTTGACCGGGTCGACCCCGTAGTAGTGCGGGTTCTTCACGACCTTGTAGGTGTCACCGGAGTGCTTGTCGAACACGAAGGGTCCGGTGCCCACGAGATGGTCGGTGGTGAGATCGGGGTTCGTGTCCGTGCCCCGGGCGCCCGATTCGGTGATCCACCCGAGCCCGGTCGTGGCGATCTTGTCGGGCCAGTCCACCACGGGGCTCGACAGGTGGTAGGTGACCGTCGCCCGGCCCTGGTCGTCGGTGCCCGTGTCGAGCGAGGAGATCTCGGCCGCGCTCTCCTTGCAGGCGCACACGCCGCCGGCCTGCACCCATTTGGTGTGGGAGACGATTTCGGCGGCGGTCAGGGGTTTGCCGTTGGAGAACTCGATCCCTTTGCGCAGGTGCACCGTCCAGGTCGCCAGGTCGCCGGCGGGATGCGTCACCTCGTCGGCGAGTTGATCGACCTTGTGGTCGGTGTTGTCGGTGACGGGCTGACCGTGGGCGTCAAAGCTGACCAGCGGGTCGAACACGGCGGTGGCCAGGGCACGGTCGGAGGGCTGCACGATGCTCTTGGCCGGCGACACGTCCAGGACGTCGGATTCCAGCCCGAACGTGAGGTCCCCGCCGCGTTTGGGAGTGCCGACGTGCTGCGGGGCGTTCAGGTCCTTGGCGCCGAACAACGACGAAGCGCCTGCTGGGCCGGTGCCGTTGCCGCCGGCCGATTTGGCAGCGCCACTGCCCGAGTTGCCGCTGTTGCTGCACGCGCTCACGCACAGCCCGAGCACCACGAGCCCGCCAAGGATCCGTCTGACCATCGCCTGTATTCCCCTTCGTCGCTCGGCTCGGGCTCGATGCGAAACTTTTGCTAGTTGAACTGCCAATAGCGTTCTAGCAGCTCTCGTCCCGGCTTGCACGGTGTCCAGCGCTCACCGGCGGGCGGAGTCGTCGCTCGGCGCATCGGTCAGGACACGCTTGGGAATCCTGCCCGAGGGCGGCTCGCTAGCCTCGCGGCGATGGCGCCGGACCAAACGGACATCGACCATGCCCGTGATCTGCTGGCCGTCGCTGCCCACATCGTGGCGCTCACCGGCGCCGGGATCAGCACCGACAGCGGCATCCCCGACTTCCGCGGTCCCCGCGGGGTCTGGACGACGAACCCGGCGGCGGAACGGGCCTCGGACATCCACCACTGGATGACCGACCCCGAGTTGCGTCGCTCGGCGTGGCGGTCCCGGCTGGCCTCCGGCGAACGTCCCGCGCCACGTCCCAATGCCGGGCACCGGGCACTGGTGGAGCTCGAAGCCACCGGAACGCTGGACCTGCTGGTGACCCAGAACGTGGACGGGCTGCACCTCGAGGCGGGGACCGACCCGCAGCGGCTGGTCGAGATCCACGGCAACAGCCGGGAGACGGTCTGTCTGGATTGTGGCGATCGGCTGCCGATCGCGACGACCCTGGAGCGGGTGCGTGCCGGCGAGGACGATCCCGTGTGCCGGGTGTGCGGGGGCATGGTCAAGTCCGCCACGATCAGCTTCGGCCAGCGCCTCGTCGAAACCGACATCAATCGGGCCGAAGTCGCGGCCCGCAACGCTGACCTGCTCCTGGCGGTGGGTTCGACACTTTCGGTGTTTCCCGTGGCGGCGCTGGTGCCCGCCGCGCTCACCTCCGGTGCCCGACTGGTGATCGTCAACGGCGCGCCGACCGAGTTCGACGACCTGGCCGACGTGGTGGTGCGCGGTTCGATCAGCGACGTGCTGCCCGAACTCCTCGGCTGAGTTCCCGGCCCTCGGACCCGGCGGGTTGTCGCTAGGTTCTGGTCGAACCGCGACGATCGGAGGATCTGACCATGCGCAGCATCGTCTTCGGCGGGCACGGCAAGGTGGCATTGCTGCTCTCTCCCCTGCTCAGCGCGGCGGGCCATGAGGTCACCGCCGTGATCCGTGACCCTGCCCAGTCGGCCGACATCGTCGCGACGGGGGCGAACCCGCTCGTGGCAGACCTCGCCACCGCCCAGATCGACGAGTTGGCCACGATCATCACCGGGCACGATGCCGTGGTGTGGAGCGCCGGGGCCGGTGGCGGGAACCCCGCGCGTACCGAAGCGATCGACCGAGACGCCGCGATCCGATCGATGGACGCCGCCGCGCTGGCCCAGGTCGACCGTTACATCATGGTCTCGTATTTCGGTGCCGGGCCGAACCATGGGGTCGACCCGGCAGACAGCTTCTTTGCCTACGCGGAGGCCAAGGCAGCAGCCGACGCCCACCTTCGGGCGAGTGGCCTGGCGTGGACCATCCTGGGGCCCAGTCGCCTCACCGACGACCCACCGACGGGCACGATCGAATTCGGCGATGACATCTCGGGAGGCCACGTCCCAAGGGCCGATGTCGCCAAGGTGGCGGTCGAGGTCCTCGAACGACCGGCGACGGCCGGCTCGACGATCGAGTTCAACACCGGCGCCACGCCCATCGCGGACGCCGTGACCACCTTCGAACACTGAGCCGTACCGTTGGAGCCAGATCGCGGAGCTGATGCCGGGTTGGGTCACGGACTCGAGACCGGCGCCGGGAACGATGCCGTGCACCTACCGACCTGATCGACGCGTCGGCGACCCCGAGGAAGTTCAGCCCCTGGGTCGACCGATGCCGTTGTTCGACCAAAGAGACAAGGCCGCCTCCAGACCGAGCCCGGCGATCGCAGCGTCGCGGTTCGCGTAGCCGACGGCTCCTGCCTCCTCGAAGATGTCGTCTTCGTCCACCAGGCCCAAGGCCACCACTGCCCGCAGTCGTTCCACCGGCGCCAGCCAGTGCCACCCGAGTCGCGCTCCGAACCACCGGCCGTACTCCTCGCTGAACGCCACTTCCGGTGCCTCACCGTGGGAACTTCCCACGGGGGCCTCGACGAGCGATTCGAGAACTTGGACAGCCACCTCCGTGGCAGGCGCGTCGTCCACGGGTGCGAAGGGCACCGACCAGAAGTCCCGAGTCTGCATGGCCGGGTCGCCGCCCGGGATCGTGCCGGGGCCCTGCGGGGCAACCAGGGTGCTGCGCGCCTGCCCCGGCTGGCGCGAATTGCACAAGGTGATGGCCAGCGAGTTCTGACGACGGCACAGCTCGGTGCCCAGATGGGCCAACCACGGTGCCCGCGCCACCAATTGGAGGTGCACGATCGCCGCAAGGGCGTGGAGGAGTGCTTCGGCCGCGTGGCCGCCGGTGTTCGGGGCCCACAACAGATCGTGCGCGATCGATGGGGCCAGGAGTGCGGGATGCTCCGCCCGGTAGCGCTCGTTGACGACCCGTGTCCCGGCGGGACCGCCGCCCTGTGGTGGACCGACCACCCGGCCCGGTGACTCCGTCCTGCCGAACTCGATCGACCGTGCCGTGGTGCGGTCGGGGAAGCCCGCCACGGCCGGGGCGGCCGCGGTCCGGGACATGACCGCGAACGCCAGTCGCAGAGCCGGTTCCCGGGGCAGCCCCGGATCAGGCTCGGCCTCCAGCCAACGTCGCGCCTCGCCGGACGGAGCGCCGAGGGCGTCGAGCACGGCACCTGCCTCGCGGGTGAGGGCCGGAGCGTCGGGCGGTGGTCCCGAGGCGGGCACCATCGCCGGTCCCTCCGGGTAGATACCGGGCTGGCCGAAAAGGGTCCCGGAACTGAACAGTGCCGGCCGACGAGGCGGGTGGGGAGGCCGGGCGAGGAGGCGCAGAGCGAGGGCCCGGTCGCCGTCGGCTTCGAGGTCGGTGGCCGGTCCCGTGCGCCGATCGGCCATCAGTGCAATGGCAGCAGAATGGTGAACTCGTTGCCCTCGGGATCGGCCATGCGCCGGTGCGAGTCGCCGTCGGGCTCTTCGATGATCGCCACCAGGGTCCCACCGAGTTCCTCGATTTGGTGCTGCGCCACGTCCATGTCGTCGACCTCGATGTCGGGTCGCATCCTCGCCGTTCCCGGTCGGGCACCTTCGGGCAGGGGTTGGAAAGCGAGGTAGACCCCGCCGCGGTCACGCTCGAGTTGGATCCAGTCCTGTTCGGTCTCGGCCACTCCGACTCCGAGGACCGCCTCCCAGAAGGTCGCCAGTCGTTCGGGCTCGGCGGCGTCGATGACGACGGCTCGCAGCCATCCGACGGGTTCGGTCATAGGGGAATCCCTTCCTGGTGGGCGATGACGAAGGCTCCCACTATGGCGCACCCGAGGTGGCGGGGCTGCCGAGGTGCTCCTCCAGCCAGTCGAACGCCCGTTGGTTGCGCAACGCCGGGGCACCGATCTCGCAGTCGAGCCCGGCCCCTTCGCCGGTCGTGAACGCGACCAGGTCGCAACGGTCGCCGAGCAGGCCTGCCAACTCGGCCGACTGTCCGGGGTACGACTCGGCGGCATCGGGGTCGGCGATCCAGGTCGGACATCGGATGGCGTCGACCACGGACGACAGGTCCCATCCGGACAGTCGGGCCAACACGGTGCCGACCGAGTCGGTGGGCCACTGCTCCACCAACTTGGCCAGCGTGAAAGCCACCTCGGGATCTTCGGCTGCCGCCATCGCTGCGGTGTCGAAATCGCGAAGCTGATCCTGATCGGTGACCTCCACCCGCTGCCAGCGCCGGCGCAGATCCTCGGGAAGCTGGCCCAGCGCGCCGTCGACGGGCCGGACCACGCCGGGATCGCACACCAGCGCCGCGATGCGAGGATCATGCGCCGTCGCCCACGCGGCCAGGTAACTGCCGTCGCTGATCCCCATCGCCACCAGGCGGTCGGTGTCGATTCCCGGAATCTTCGCCACCCGATCGGTCACCGCGGCCGCGAACGGTGCCCAGTCGTCGGTCGGTCCGACCCCGTCGGTGAACCAGGTGGCGCCCTGACCCGGACCTTCGAAGGCCACCGCCGCCCATCCACGCCCCACGGCGTCGTCCACGCCGGTCATCAGCACGTCCGAGAACGGCGCGGTCGACATGTTGTGGACCAGCACCACCGGGAGCGGCCCGGGCGGCGGACCGAGCGGTCGGAACAGCCAGGCCCTGACCTCGACGTCGCCGACGGTCACCGAGAACGGCTCGACGGGCTGCGCGCGGAGTTCCAGGGCTCGCAGCAGCGCGCGCCGATGGGCGCCCCAGGCCGACCCGGCCCGGCCCGGTTCCCGAGTGCCGAGCACGTGATAGAACGCCGCGTACCGGTAGTTGGCCACGCGCAGGTACGCCAGGTAGGCGCTCTTCCGATGGCGTTCGACGGCGGCGTCGGCCACGGCCTCCAGCCGGTCGGCGACTGCTTCGAGCGCGTCGAACCACGAGTCGCGGTCACCGGCCACCACCTGGTCGGCAACCGCCAGCACCTCACCGGAATCGGCCATTCCGTACCCGACGCCGGAGAGCAGACAGCGGAGGGCGAAGTCGAATCCGAAATCCTCGGAAAGCCGGACCGGTGGCATCGCCGAGATCCTACGGGAGGGTACGCTGCCGGCATCGATACGCCGCCTCCGACCGGTCCGACCGCCACCGGAACGACCCCGACGGCCCGCAACGACCATCGTCATGCCTGGCTGGTCCTGGCGGTGATGGCCCTGCCCTTGATGGCCCTGTCGATGGACGTGAACGGCATCGGCACGGTGCTGCCCACCATCGCCCGGAGCCTTGGCATCGAGGCGGCTCAGGCGAACCTGGTGGTGAGCTCCTCCTCGGGGGCTTTCGCCCTGGCGCTGCTGCCGGCGGGCTACGCCACCTACCGTTGGGGACACCGGACGCTGCTTCTCCCGGGTGTGCTGGTCCTCGGTCTGGCGTCGGTGGTGTGTGCCGCCGCGCCGGGTCTCGGGATGCTGGTCGTGGGACGAGCTCTCCAGGGCGTCGCCGGCGCGGTCTGTTTCACCACGTCACTCGCCGTGGTGGCGGCAGGTTTCGACGAAGCGAGACGGCCGGCCGCCATCGGCGCCTGGGGTGCCGTCAGCGGAGTCGGCGCCGCCGCTGGACCGCTGGTGGGCGGGGTCCTGGCGGACCTGGTCTCGTGGCGGTACTTCTTCGTCGTCACCGGCGGGCTCGCCCTCGTGTCCCTTCCGGTCCTCTGGCGACTGGTCGCCCGGCGGGACTCGCCACCACCGGAGGGGTCGCAGACCGCCGCGCAACTGCCGTGGAAGCGCCTGGTAGCGCTGAGCATCGGCCTGGTGGGCGCGATCGGGGCCACCGGGCTGGTCGCCCACGACGGCTGGACGTCGCCGAAGGTGGTGGTGACGGGGAGCGCGGGTCTGGCCCTCTGCGGCCTGGCCGTCTGGACGGGACGGCGACCGGGGAGCGTCCCGCTGGTTCGGCCCTCGGTTCGACGTGCGCCGCTGTTCGGCGCGACCGCCACGGCCGCCTTCGCTTCGAACTGGGGGTTCGGGGTGACCATCGTCTACGCCGCCATCTACCTCCAGGATGTGCGCGGGTACTCCGCGCTCGGGGCGGGAGGCGTCTTCGCCGTGTACTGCGTCCTGTTCGCCCTGGCCGGCGCCCTTCTCGGTCCCCTCGTCCGCCGTCTGGGCCTTGCCAGTGCCCTCCCATCCGCCATGGCGGTGGGCACCCTCGGCCTGGTGGCACTGGCTGCCCTGGGGGCATCGACGCCGGCGGCGGTGGTGTTCGTGGCCTTGGCTCTGGCCGGGGCCGGGCAGGGCCTGTGCTTCGACACCACCTCGGTCTCGGCCATGTGGCGGGTGGACGTGACGAGTTCCGGGGAGGCATCGGCGCTGATCCAGGCCTTCCGGATGATCGGGTTCACCCTGGGCATCACGGTCTCGGCGAGCGCCGCGGCACGAACCGAGTCGTACTTCGGATCCGGCGTTGTCGACCAGTACCGCGCGGTGATGGCGGTGGCCGCGGTTGCGTCGCTGCTCGGCACGGCAGGTGCGGCGCTTCTCGCCCGGAATCGCCAACGTAGGATCGTCGGGTGATCCTGCCCGAGAACGACGAAGCCGAGGTGGCCCTGGCGGCCGTGTGCGGGGGTTTCGAGCGGGGCGGCGGTATGGATCCGCTCCAGGAGAGCGTGTTGGCCACCATCGCCGAGCATCTCTACGGCCTCGACCCGACACTGCTTCCTGATCCGATGGAGCCGAAGGCGTTCCTTGCCACCGAACCCGGGCCCTCACTCTGCCAGGGCACCGTGTCCCTGATGGTGGTCCTGGAGATGGTTGGCCATCCGCTGCGCCCGGAGGTGGCCGAGGCGGTGACCGACTACGCCCGGTGCCTGGGTGTCTCCCAGCACATGGTCGACGCCGCCCGCGCTCTGGCCGCTCATCACCTCCGCGTGATGTACGAGGACATCATGCGGGCGAACTGGTTCCGTCACGAGTCGCTACGCGGTGACCTTCACGGTCATTTCGTCGAGTCGGTCCGGTCCCGTCTCGCGTACCGTGGAGTGCTGCGATCCGAACCGATCGCCCGGAAGTGGAAGGCACTCCGCGGTTGTCCGTCCGGCAGTTGGGGACGGGGTGTCGCGGACTTCTACGAACGACACGACTTCCCGTTCCCGGGCGAATTGGGGGGCATCCGCGAAGTCGGGGCAACGCACGACTTCATCCATGTGCTGGCCGACTATGACGCAGACCCCGCCGGGGAAATCGAGGTCTTCGCCTTCATCGGGGCGGCGATGCGGAACCAGTGGGGCCTCGGCATGCTGTGCTTCACCCTGGGCATCTTCCAGAACGACTCGATCCACAAAGTCCACGGGAAGCCTGTGGCCATCGGCCGGGCGGACACGCTCTCGGATGCGGGCAACGTGGCCCGTTTCGGCGAGGCGATCGCGCGGGGTCGGGCGGCCACGGTCGACGTGATGGGCGAAGTGGACCACTTCGCGCTGGCGTCGCTCGACCTGGAGGAAGTCCGCCACCGGTTCGGTGTCGTCCCCCGGCTGGAGCAACGTTCCGCGCAGTGATCGTCGGACACACCGGGTGTCGGACCCACGGCGCCGTCCTCGGGTCGACTTGCACCCGGCATTCGGCGATGCCTGCAGCTTCACGGAACATCCTGGTCACCACCTCACGGATGCCATTCGCCGTCGACGACCTGGCCGCCGGTGCGGTGCGCAGTCGCGTAGGAACCGTCAGGGTCCGCCACCCAGATGTGGTGGAATCTTGTGCGTGGCTGACCGCTCCGATGTCCCCGGTCCCCGCCGGACCCTGACCCCGAGCCGTCGCTTCGTGCGCTCTGGTGACGGGTTCCTCCACTGCGACGACGGCCACGTCCGCTGGGGCCGATTCGGCGCAGCAGGCGTGCTGTTCGTCGGTCACGGCGACCGGGGCCCCGAAGCCCTGGTGCAGCTCCGCTCGGCGCGGGCACACGAAGGTGGCACCTGGTCGTGCCCGGGCGGCGCGATCGACGAGGGTGAGACGTTCCTCGAAGCGGCGCTGCGCGAAGCAGTCGAAGAGGTCGGCGCCCCACCCGAGCCGTGGGAACTGCTCGGCGAGCACGAGTTCGCACCCGCCGGTGACTGGCGGTACGTGACCTCGGTGATCAGGGTGCCCCGCCGCTTCGGCATCGCCGCCAACTTCGAGACCACCGAAGTTCGTTGGTGTCATCCCGACGAGATCGAACGACTCGGACTGCACCCCGGCTTCGCGGCGGCATGGCCGCACCTGCGGAGAATCGCCGAGTTCTGATCCGCGCCGGCGCGGAGACGAGCCAGCAAGAGCAGATCGAGAACGTGCCTTCCTCTCCACTCAGTCCGTCGTCAGTTTCTACGACCCGACAGCGGGCACCCAGCCGGCGTGCCCCGAACGCGCGATCTGTTGGCGTGCCGCCTTGCCGCGAGCGGTTCGCTCGTCGAGCGTCGGGTGCGCGATCACGTGAGCATCCGATTGGCGGTCCGATCGTCGGCCATATAGGCCAGGATCAGCGAGAGCGGGAAGAAGAGCAGGCTCAAGAGGAAGAAGCCAAAGAAGCTGTGGCCCTTGCGACCAGCGACCCTGGCCGGCCAGAAGGCGACGGCGATCCAGATGATGAGTCCGATGATCCCGATGCCGATCCATGGAGTTGCGCTTGCGAGCATGAATTCGTCCTTCATGGGGTTGGGGACTGCGTGCCCGACCGGGCCGCGGTTGGTGCAGAGTGGGCTGGGTTCAGTCGGCCAGCGTCTCGGCCACTTCTCCGGAGAAGTATTGATTTCCTTCGGGGAACTCGACGATCGCGAAGTCCGCTGCACCGAGTTGGTCGAGTTCTTGGGTTGCCATGGCTGCTTCATTCCCGCCAGGTCGAGGTAGGTGTTGCTCGTAGCCAACCTTCTTCCTCGCCGCTTCACCCGCAATCACCCAATTCGGATGATTACCCCCGGGGCCATCCGGCAGACAGTTGTTTCCGGGTCGCCGGGGCCCCCTCGACCACGGTCACCCGAATTGGGCGAGGTCGACATTTGTCAGATCCGTACATTCCTAGGTAGCAGCCACTCCAGCGAGGAGAGCGCGTGCGCTTGGTCCTGAACTGCGAGCGGCCTCTGACACAGGTCGCCATGAACGCCGTCATGGGAACCCCGGCTCCCTCGACTGCCGGCCGGGCCAGAACCCACCACGGCGCGGGCGTCGACGCGTGGAATGGCATGGAAGGCGATACGCGGATGGACGAACCGAGCACACTGAAGCTCGAATCGTGGATCCGCACGCTGGTGGTGGGAGAAGCCGCCCAATTGGACCAGCTCCTCGCCGCCAACGCCGCGGGTTGGTCGCCCTCCGGTTCGTTCGCGCGACGAGATGAAGCGGTGGAATTGGCTCAGCAGCCACTTTCCTCATTGACCGTGGACACCTTCCACGTGGAGACGCTGTGTTGGTGCACGCCGGTGCTCTTCGCCGGTTGGAGCCTTCTCGCTCGTCAGGTGGACGCGCTGCTCCTCTACGAGGACATCCTCCTCGAGGCCACCGGTCGAACCGTCGGGCTGGATGGGACCACCGTCGCGCGAATCGAGGCCGAAAAGGTCGTGCACACCATCACGCACTTCGACGACGCCGAAGTCATCGAGCAGGTGATCCTGGGGCGCTGAGCCGATCGCCCAGACGAAGGGCACAAAGTCCCTTCCATCCATTCGGGATGTGCCGTACATTCAGCTCATACGGCGAGTCCTGAAAGGGTGGACATGAGCGCACATCCCCATGTGGCCAAGTCCCCACATCCCCATTTGGCCAAGTCCCGCAGCACCGCGCTCCTCTCCGGACGCAGCGAATGCCCGATTCGACCAACGCAAGCGGTCGCGCGCCCTGAGCTGCTCGCCCGCCTGGGCGCCTGCATCGGTCAACCCGTCCTCACCGTCACGGCGCCGCCGGGGTACGGGAAGACCACTTCAGTTGCGCTCTGGGACGAAGCCGATGCACGCCCGTTCGCCTGGGTGCGCGTCAATCAACTCGACGACAACGCCTCACACCTCGCCCGCCACATCGCCACCGGCCTCGACGCTTTCGCGCCCACCGACGAGCACGAAGTTGGCGCCCTCAGCGGCATCGGCCGATCGATCGGCGAAGACCTCCTGCCATGTCTGGCCCGGCTGCTCGCGGACCGAGTTCCCTGCGTCATCGTCCTCGACGACGTTCACCTGCTCCGTTCCATAGAGTCGCTGACCCTGCTCGACGGACTGCTGGACGTCCTCCCCGCAGGCACCCAGGTGGTGCTCATCGGTCGAGCATTGCCGGATGTGCCGCTGACCCGCCGCCGGCTCGATGATCTGGTGGGTTCGTTCACGACCGATGACCTGGCCTTGTCCAGCGAAGACGCGACGCTCCTCGTGAGGTCGATGAAGGAATCCCGCTCCGACGAGGAGATCCAGGACATGGTGGAGCGCGCCGAGGGGTGGCCTGCCGGTCTCCGTCTGCTGGCGCTCGCCGCACAAGAGCGCGGCTCTGCTTCGGGCGGCGCGACCAGCGGAAGACAGCACCTCCTCGTCGACTATTTCGAAGAGGAGGTGCTCGCCGGCCTTCCCGACGAGATCACCAGGTTCCTCGAACGGTCATCGGTGTTGGACGTCCTCTCCGGCCACGCGCTCGACGAGCTCCTCGAGTGCGAAGGCAGCGCCATGACGCTGAACTACCTCGCGGGTGTCGGCGGTTTCTACCTCTCGGCGCTCGATGACGAGCGTCGCGAGTACCGGTACCACCCCCTCTTTGCTGAGATGCTCACCTACCGCCTCGAGACGACAGATCCGACCACTGCGCGCGCACTGCACCGCCGGTGCAGTGCGCGCTCGAACGCGGTGCAAGACGTCGACGAAGCCGTGCGACACGCCCTCGCCGCCTACTGCTTCGAACGAGCCGCGGACCTGGTGCTCATCTACTCCCTCGACTTGTTCCTCACTGGGCAGGTCGACCGGCTCGGCCACTTGATCGACCTCCTCGGAGACGACGCCGTGGACCGCTCGCCCGCGGCTGCAGTCGCCACCGCCTGGTACGGGCTCGCCAAAGGCGATGCGGCCCTCGTCCGCCGGGCCGCCGCAGCCGCAAGCTCCGTCGACGACGACGGACCACTTGCCGACGGTTCGCCGAGCGCCACCGTCGCCCTCACCATTGTTCGGGCACTGGCAGGTTTGGAAGGGCTCCCCGGCGTGATCCGGGACGCCACCTTCGTGCGGGCCGCCGGAGGCGCCGGTTCGAACCCGTGGTGGCCCATGGCGACCTTGCTGCTCGGAACCGCGCATTCGATGGTCGGGAACGACGACACCTCCCGGGGCCTGTTCGAGGCGAGCCTCGCCTCGGTCGGTGACGCACCTGCGTTCGAGGCCAACGCACTCGCCCACCTCGCCCTTCTCGACCTTCGGGCCGGAGACCTCGTCGGCGCCGAGAGCGAAACGCGCCGAAGCAATGCCCTCGCCGAACGCCATCACCTCATCCGCGTCATGCCCGCGCTACCCGCCTTCGCTATCAGCGCTCTTGTCTTCGCACGCGTCGGACTGGCCGATGAAGCCAAACGCGCCGCCGCGAACGCCTCTGAGATGCTGGAGCGGCTGGGGCGTCTGTCGCCTCGCACCGGCCTCCTGTGCCACCTCGTGCTGGCTCAGGCTGCGCTTGCCCTGGGTGATCGAGCCGAGGCCCGCCGACTGGCCGTCCTCGCCGACGCCGACCGAAAGATCGACTCCACGGCGTCCCGACTGAACGAAGAGTTGGATGATCTGATCCATCGGCTGCGGGTCGGCGAGGACTCGCTCGGGTTTGGTCTCCAGCTGAGCCCGGCAGAGCTGCGCGTGCTCGCCTATCTGCCCACGAACCTGTCGCTTCAGGAGATCGCGGACAAGCTGATCGTGAGTCGCAACACGGTGAAGTCGCACTCGGTGGCGATCTACCGAAAGTTGGGGGCTTCGTCGCGCGGAGAATCCGTCGAGCTCGCACGGAAGATGGGGATCCTGATCGACCTGAACCATCCCGCGGATTCGCCACCGGAGGTTCTCGGCTTGTGACCGGGCCGATATCGCACTCGTAGCGGATCTTGTCCGCGAGTACGTGCATCGTCTGCAGCGAAGCATGTACCGGCCACGGCTGCTCAGTGGTTCGCTGCGCTCACAGGAGGGTTCTCCGTGATGCAACGACCTGATGCGGCCGACCCGGCATTCCAGGTGGTGGGGTCGGCCCTGGACGCTCGCTTCGCCGACGCCGAGTTCTGATCCGCGCCTTGGCGGCCGTCGGTCGGCCAGAGTCAGCGGTCGAGCGAGAACGGCGGGTAGTCGTCGGTGAGCAGTCCGGCATAGGCAGAGAGGCGGACCAGGTACCGGCCCCAGCCGACGACGAAGTTGCGCAGCCCTGCTGGCCACCGGCCCGTGAACAGCACGGCGAAGAACGCCACGAGCAGGACGAAGACCGAGGCGATGGTCAACAGCACACCGAAGATCGCGGCGGGGATGACCAGGATGATGCGAAACCCGACCGTGAGCCGGTTGCGCTGGGTGAGCGCCGGCTCGAAGCCGACCCGGACGGGGTCGTCACCGGGGTCGGCGCCGCCCTGGGAGAACTCGAACCGGGGGTAGTCCTCCCGGAGCCAGAAGACGTAGCTGTACACCCGCATGCGGTAGCGCAGGACCAGGCACTGGAGGTTCGCCAGGCCCTCGGGCAGCTTGCCGGTGAACACGATGGCGAACCAGCTGATCAGCGCGACGACCTCGCCGACCCGTTGCAGCGCGTCGGCGATCACCACGTGGGGGATCGCCAGCAACCAGTGCACGAGCGGGCGCCAATTGTCGATCTCGGCGTCTGCATCGAGCTCGAAGTTCGCGGGATACGTCATGGGGCACCTGCCTCGTGGTCTCCCCACCACCGTATGGACGAGGACCGCGCCCGCCTAGGGCCCTTCGTCCACACTTCCAGGCACTTCGCCCCGAGCGGCGGGGTCAACCCGTCGGGCGACCAGGACCTCGGAGGCCACCCCGAAGCGCACGACGACCTCGACGTGCTCGACGTCCCAGGACGGCCCGGTCACGAGGTCGCGCAGCTCGATCGGTCGACAGCCGCCGACCAGCGACGGCCAGCGGAGCGCGACCGCGTTCCACGTCGAGCAGATCGCGCGGCTCGCCGCGGTCGTCCCGTGGGTGAGCGAGACCAGGGCGAGCAGCCCTCCCGGGGCGAGCAGACGTGCGGCCTCGGCCAGCAGCGCCTGCGCATCGTCGGATGACAGCAGGTCGAAGACGTAGGTGGCGACGAAGCGGTCGAAGGCGCCGTCGTCGCCGGGCAGGACCACCGCCGGTGGTTCGAGTTGCTGCGCGCTCGCTCGTGGCGACCACGCGGCGAGCCGGGACGCGGCGAGCGACACCATCTTCGGGCTGACGTCGACGCCGAGGTAGGTCGCGCTCTCGGGCAGGGTCGTCTCCAGCAGGTCCGCGGCCAAGCTGCCCGTGCCACAGCCGAGCTCGAACACGGCCTCGCTCCGCTCGAAGTTCGCGAGCTCCACCAATCGTCGGACCGATGGGTCCTCGTAGAAGCGCTGCGTGTCCTGGAGCCGTCCGATCCGGTCGTAGAAGCGCCGTGACCCGGCCGCGTCCAAGGGCATGGAACGCGACGGTACGGCCCTCGACCGGCGCGCGCCAGTAGGGTTCGCCGATGGCCGCCGTCGTGAACGTCCTGCACTTCAAGGATCCCGTGGATCCCTCGCTCTTCTCCGACGCGAAGGATGCGCTCCTGGAGAAGATGCAGGCCATCGACGGGTTCGACTCGTTCCAGATCGTCCACAGCGGCGAGAACGAGGCCGTGCTGCTGATCTTCGCGGACACCACCGAGACCCTCGACCGGGTCGCGACCGAGGTGGGTTCACCGTGGATGATGGAGCACGTGGTGCCACTCCTGTCGGGTCCGCCCGAGCGGCACATCGGTCCGGTGGTCGCGACCTCAGCGACCTGAGGTCACGAAGCCGCCGGAGTAGAAGCGGCGCTTGGCCCACAGCGAGACGTAGACGAGCGCGATGAGGGCGGGGACCTCGATGAGCGGGCCGATGGTGCCGGCGAGCGCCTGGCCCGAGGTGACGCCGAACACCGCGATCGACACCGCGATGGCGAGCTCGAAGTTGTTGCCCGCGGCGGTGAAGGCGACCGACACGTTGCGTTCGTAGGGGAAGCCCATCCGGTAGCCGAGCACGAACGACCCGCCCCACATGACCGCGAAGTACACGAGCAGCGGGACCGCGACGCGTGCGACGTCGAGGGGGTGGTTGGTGATCTGGTCGGCCCTGCAGGGCGAAGAGCACGACGATGGTGAACAGCAGGCCGTAGAGGGCGACCGGTCCGATGCGTGGAAGGAAGGTGTGCTCGTACCACTCGGTGCCTTTGCGGGCCTCGCCGATGGTCCGGGTGAGGAAGCCCGCGAGCAGCGGGATGCCGAGGAAGATCAGGACGGACTTGGCGATGGCCCACAGCCCGACGTTCAGGGTGGTGCTGTCGAGGCCCAACCAGCCGGGCAGCACGTCGAGGTAGAACCAGCCGAGCACCGAGTACATGGCGATCTGGAACACCGAGTTGATCGCGACGAGGACCGCGGCGAGCTCGCGGCTGCCGAACGCCAGGTCGTTCCAGATCAGGACCATGGCGATGCAGCGGGCGAGCCCGACGATGATCAGGCCGGTGCGCAGCTCGGGGAGGTCGGCGAGGAACACCCAGGCGAGGGTGAACATGAGCAGCGGGCCGACCACCCAGTTCAGGAGCAGGGAGACGCCCAAGGTGCGGCGATCGGCGAGCTCGTCGCCGATGTGCGTGTAGCGGACCTTGGCGAGAACCGGGTACATCATCGCCAACAGCCCGATGGCGATCGGCAGCGAGACGGTGTCGACCTTGATGTGATCGAGCGTGTCGTTGAGGTTGGGGATCAGCCGTCCGAGGCCGATGCCGGTGGCCATGGCGAGGACGATCCAGACCGGCAGGTACCGGTCGAGCGTCGACAGCTTGGCCGCGACCGGCCCGGTGTCGGTCTCCGCGGTCGCCACGGTGCTCAGCAGCAGCCCGACTCGGCGGGAGTTCCGGCCCGGCCCAGCGTGACCGGCTCGGCAGCTGCGGGGGCGCAGCACTGCGCGGTCTCGCCCTCGGTGAGGATCTGGTTGGTGAGCTGGTCGGCGTCGCCGGTCTTGACGTACCACTCCCACTTGGCGCCGTCGGGATCGGTCACCCAGGTCTCGACCTTGCTGGCGTAGCAGCAGATGGTGTCGTCCACCCCGGTGGTCTCCAGCCCGGTCTCCGCGAGGCGGGCCTCCGCCCCGGCGACCTCCGCGGCGGTCTCGGTCTCCACGCCGAGGTGGTTGATGGTGCCGCCCTCGGCGCCCTCGAACAGGACGAGCTTCAGCGGCGGGTCGGCGATCTCCCAGTTCGCGTAGCCCGGCTTGCGCTTGGCCGGCTCGGTCGCGAACAGCTTCGAGTAGAACTCGACGGCTGCGTCGATGTCGGTGACGTTGAGTGCGAGCTGCATGACGGGACACGGGAACCTCCGATTGGATCGATCGACGATCGTCGATGTCCAACACCCTAGCAACGCATCGACCAAAGTCAATACGTGTCGGTTGCCGCGGGGACAGACCCGTTCCACACCCAGGATGGCCTCCCGCTCCGCGAGCCCGGTGGGCGTGAGCAGACCATCGGCGAGTTGCTCGGCCTCTTCCTCGATCCCAAGGTCCGCTGACCCGGCGCGGCCGGAGGGACTTCCGCCTCTGGTTCCCCCCATCGTGACGAACGATGATGCGGGGGCCGAACAAGGATGGGCGCCGTGAAACGATTTCTCTCCTCCTGGTGGGTCAAGCTGCTGCTCGCAGGATTGGTCGCCTTCTTGCTGATCCAGCTCGTGCCATACCGGGTCGACAATCCCAAGGCGCGCGACGAGCCGGCGTGGGACAGCCCGAAGACACGCGCCCTCGCGGTGCGCGCCTGCTTCGCGTGCCACAGCAACGAGACGAAGGTCCCGGCGTTCGAGAAGGTGGCGCCCGTCAGCTGGTACATCGCCAACCACGTCAAGGAGGGCCGGGCGTCCCTGAACTTCAGCGAGTGGCACACCACACCCGGCGAGGAAGCGGACAACGCCGCCGAGGCCGTCGGTCACGGGATGCCGCCCGGGTACTACACCTACTTCGGGCTCCACAAAGAGTCGAAGCTCACGCCCACAGAGGTCAAGGAACTGATCGACGGGCTCAATCGCACGATCGCGGCCGACCCGCCGGCATCGGCGGGTGGCCACTGACGCCTGGTCACGTTGCGGCCGGGAGGCGAACGACGACTGTGAGGCCATGGTCGGTGGCGTCGGTCAGCTCGATCGAACCACGTGACCCCGCCACCAGCGCCGAGGCGATGGCGAGACCGAGTCCAGTGCCAGGGGCCGAGGCATCGCCGCGCCAGAACCGGCGGATCGCCCGGTCCTTGTCCGCGTCGCTGAGCCCTGGTCCCTGGTCGGAGATTTCGAGGACGTGTTCCACCGACCCCGGGTTCAGCTCGACCCGAACCATGCCATGGTCGGGGCTGGCGTTCGAGCGCGTTGTCGAGCAGGTTGTCGAGCACCTGGTCGACGGCACCAGGTCGGGCCTGAGCAAGGACAGCTTCGTCCGGGGCGCGCATCTGGATCGCGATGCCTCGCTCGTCGGCGACGGCAGACCACATGTCGGTCCGTTCCTCGACCAGTTCGCGCAGATCGACGGTGCCCACGGAGACGTTTTCGTCGGCCTGCGCGAGCTGCAACAGGTCCGCGACCAGCGCGGCGAGCCGGGTGCTCTCGTCGATGACCGCCTCGAGCTCGGCAGCTTCTTCGGCGGACACGCGGGTCTGGAGGTTCTCGAGGCGGAGTCGCAGGGCCGTCAGGGGGGTCCGGAGTTGGTGGGAGGCGTCCGCGACGAATGTTCGTTGCTCGCCGATCAGGGCGTCGAGGCGTACCGCCATGGTGTCCATGGCCGCCGCGAGCTCCCGGATCTCCGGTGGTCCGAGGACCGGTTCCTCGTCTGCGACGAGGTCCCCGCCCGAATACCTCGTGGCGGTCCTGCTGAGGTGGCGGAGTGGTCGCGTGACGGAGCGCGCAAGGGCCCAGCCCACGAGCGCGACGACGGCGAGAATGATCAGGGCGATGCCGGCGAGCCCCGCCCAGAACCGGTAGGTGCGTGTATCGACGCTGCCGGCGTCGAGCGTGATACGCAGCGCCCCGTGCACCACGCCGCTCGACGCCACCGGCACCGCGACGTAGAGCAGTGAGGTGTGGAGTGTGTCCGACCGGCGGATCCCGGCGGCGCGGGCCCCACTCAGCGCGGTTGCGATCTCGGGGCGTGTCGAGAAGTCCCGGGGGGTCGCGGCTCCGGTGTCGACCAGGGAGATGCCGGCATCGTCGACGAGCACGACTCGGGCGCCGGTGCGCTGGTGGTAGAGGGCCGCGACTGCGGGGTCGGGTGCACGTCCGAGCTCGACGTCGTCCTCGTAGATCGTGGCGATCACGCTGGCATCGCGCTCGACATCTGTGGTGAGGCGGTCCCGTTCTCGCTGTGCATAGAAGATGCCGAGGGGTACCTCCAGCATGACCAGTACGACGATCGTGATGGCGAGGTAGCTCAGGAGCAGGCGTCGCGTCATGGTGGCGCCTCGACATTGAGGCGGTACCCGACGGAGCGAACGGTCTCGATCAGGTCCGCGTGGAGCTTCTTGCGCAGCGACGCAATGTGCACATCGAGGGTCTTGGTGGACCCCCACCAGTTCTCGTCCCACACGTCGTGCATGAGCTGCTCGCGGCTCCGCACCGCGCCGGGGTCCTCGCCGAGGCACACCAGCAGGTCGAACTCCTTGGGCGACAACGCGACGGCGTCACCCCGAAAGGTGACAGTCCGGGTTCGTCGGTCGACGACGAGATCGTCGACCTCGATGCGAGCCAGGGGCGCCGACGCACCTTCGGTGGCGGTGCGACGAAGCACTGCGCGGATGCGCGCAACCAGCTCGCGGAACCCGAACGGCTTGACCACGTAGTCGTCGGCGCCGAGCTCGAGCAGCGTCACGCGGTCGATCTCGGCGCTTCGGGCCGTGACCACGATGATCGGGACCGGTCCGCGAGACCGGAGCTCCTGGCACACGACCCGACCCTCCAGATCCGGCAGGCCGAGGTCCAACAGGACCAGGTCGACCGGATCGGCAGCCAAGGCCTCGACGCCGGTCCTGGCATGGAGGACCGCGAAGCCCTCGCGGCGTAGCCCTTCGCTCAAGGGCCCGGAGATCGTGGGGTCATCTTCGACGAGCAGCAAGCGCACCGCGGCAGCCTGGCACGGCCCGGTCGCCCGTGCCCGATTCCTTGCCAAACCCTTGCCTTGCCCAGCAACGCTGCTTGCACGGCGAGCCGTACGGTCGAAGCATGACCAGCGCCACGACTCCAAACCGGCCCAGTCGCCGGAACAAGATCCTCACCGCTGCTTCGATCGGAGCCGTCGTCCTCGCCGGCTTGTTCGCCATCGGCGCGAACCTCGGCATCCTCTCCAGCGCTGACCGGAGCAACGTCGGCACCGTTGCTGCCGCCGGAGACCTCGTCCCGACCAGCACCCAGGTCGTCGACGTGTACCTCGACGCGCAGGGCAACCCGCTCGCTTCCAATTCGACCGCCCCCGCCGGGTCCCAGCCCTTCACCGTCGACTCGGCCGGCACCGTCTACGTCTCCACCGTCGGGGGCTCAGCACGCGTCGACCTCGTCAAGCCGGCGAGCGGATGGACGGCGACCCCGGCGACGACCACCGGCAACGGAGTGGCCATCTCGTTCACGGATGGCACGAGGACCCTCGATTTCACCGCCACCGTCGGCCCCGATGGCACCGTGACCGGTGAGGTCACCGAGTCCACCAGCGCCGCACCGGTTCCCAAGCCCACCAGCAACCACGAATACGAAGGCGGCGAGTCCGATGACTGAGCACCCCGTCCCCACCTCGGACTCGGAGGCCGGCTCGAACACCCCACGGGCCGAAGGCGCGAAGCCGCGCCAGTCGGCGCAGCACCAAGCGCCGCCATCCCGCACAAGGAGCCCGCATCGCGGCAGCCGGGATCGGCGCCACCACGATGCTCGGACTCGTCGGGGTCATGGGCTACACAGCCCATTCGGCCCCGGCCCCGGCGCCGGCCCCGGCGCCGACGGGCCAGCCGCACGTCGTGGTCGTGGTGCACCGCGTCGGTGCTCCCGACGCGATCGCCACTCCCGGTGCGCCGAACGCTCCTGCCACGTCTGCGGTGCCCTCCACCCAGGCAGCGGGTGCGACCACGCTCACCGCACGTCCGACCGTCCGTCCGGCCTCACCTCAGGCCCAGGCACCAGCAGCGTCGACCAGTGGCAGCAGATGAACACCGTGGCACGGTGATGGCCTGCCAGCTCCACATCATCGTCGACCAACCCTATGGTGGGGCGCAGATCGATCGAGCCGTCGAGATGCTCGAACGCCTCGAGGGCCTCTGGAGCCGATTCCTCTCGGACAGCGACCTCACCCGGATCAACGATGCCGCCGGGACGCCGGTGGCCGTCGCTCCGGAGACGATTGCACTCGTCCAGACCATGATGAAGGCCTGGGAGCTGACCCAGGGTCGTTACGACCCGACGATCCTGCCGATCCTCGTCGCCAACGGCTACGCCACCAGCAGGGTCGACGCCACGAGGACCACGTTCCTCTCACCGGGACCGCACCGCACCGGCGCCGTGGACCACATCATCGTCGACCCGAGCCGATCCACCGTCACGGTCCCGACGGGGATCGCGCTCGACCCCGGTGGCATCGGGAAGGGCCTCGCGGCCGACATGGCCGTGGCCCTCCTTCTGGACGGCGGCGCCGACGGTGCCCTGGTCAGCATCGGCGGCGACCTCGCGGCCGCGGGCACCGCACCCGAGCCCGAGGGGTGGCGCATCGACGTCGAGCACGCGGACCCCGGCGAATCACCGCTGTGCCGAGCGACGATCGACCACGGGGGCGTCGCCACGTCGAGCACCCGCTCCCGCCGATGGGACCACCGGGGACAGGTCCGCCACCACACCATCGACCCGGCCACCGGAGCACAGTCCGACACCGACCTCGCGACCGCGACCGTGTTCGCGACGAATGGTTGGCAGGCAGAGGCGTTCGCCACCGGCGCCCTGCTCGCCGGCAGCGACGCGGTGATCTCCTACCTGGACAGCCACGAGCTCAGCGGACTCGCGATCACCGACGACGGCGGCATCCTCCGCACCGAAGACCTCGCCGAGCTCGACCTCGACCTGGCGGTTGCCCGATGAGCGGCCAGTTCTGGTGGCACGTCACCCGCGCCTCGGGCATCGTCGCGTGGCTTCTGCTCACCGCCTCGGTCCTCTGGGGCATCGTGCTGTCGACCAAAGCGTTCCCCGAGCACCGCCGCCCCGCCTGGCTCCTCGATCTGCACCGCTGGCTCGGTGGTCTCACTGTGGGTTTCGTCGCCATCCACCTCGCCGCCCTGGTGGCGGACACCTACACGACGTTCACCCTGGCCGATCTCGCCATCCCCTACGCCTCCGACTGGAAGCCCGGCGCGGTCGCCCTCGGAGTCGTGGCCGCCTGGGCGCTGGTCGTCGTGGAAGCCACCTCGCTGGCCATGCGACGCCTTCCCCGCAAGGTCTGGCGAGCCACCCACCTCATCAGCTTCGTCACCTTCTGGCTCGCGACCCTGCACGCGGCCTACGCCGGCACCGACCGCTCCCAGGTCCTCTACCAGGCAACCACGGCGGTCTCGATCGCCGTGGTCACCTGGGCGGTCGTCTACCGGCTCACCCACCGCAAGCCCGTACGACGGGCCCGTCGGGCGGCCCCGGCACCGGCGACCCGGTGACCTTCGGCCCCCGCGGGCCCGTTGCAGGCCGCGCATAATGGAGCGGCTGCAGGTCCTGTCGCCTGAGGACGCGGACGGTGGGGAACACTGCCTGCGTTACCTAGGCTGCGACCAGCACGGCGCCATCGTGATGGTCCGCGTTGACGAACGCTTCGTCCGCCAGCCGAATGGGAGTCCGCAGGAATGTCAGATCGTGCCTGGCACGCGACGACGGTTGCGGAGGTCGAAATGCTCCTCGAGACCTGCCCGGACGGACTCGCCGGTGACGAGCCCGCAACTCGGCTGCGCCGCTTCGGGCCGAACGAACTCGACGAGGTACCGCCGCCGAGCAGGCTCGTCACGTTCGTGGGGCAGTTCCGCAGCCCCTTGATCTACATCTTGTTGGGTGCCGCGATCGTGACGGCGGCACTGTCGGAGTGGATCGACGCCATCGTGATCGCGGCGGTGCTGCTGATCAACGCGATCATCGGCTTCACCCAGGAACGGCGTGCGGACGCGTCGGTGCGTGCGCTCCGCGAGTTGGTGTCGCCCCAGGCCCGCGTCATCCGTCGCGGCCACGGGCGCCAACTTCCCTCGCGTGAACTGGTCCCCGGGGATCTGGTGCTGGTCGAGACCGGCGTGCGCGTGCCTGCCGATCTCCGCCTCATCCACGCGGTGGGGCTTCAGGTGGACGAGTCGTTGCTGACCGGCGAATCGGTCCCGGTGACCAAGCACTCCGAACCGGTCGCTGCGACGGCAGGGTTGGGCGACCGGTCGTGCATGGCCCATGCCGGTTCGGTGGTCACCAACGGCCGGGCGCACGGGTACGTCGTCGCGACCGGGGATGACCACGGTGCTGGGTGGGATCGCCGACCAGATCCGGGCCGAGGAGTCACCGCAGAGCCCGCTCCAGGTGCGCATGAGCCGTTTGGCCCGCCTGCTCGGCATGGTCGTGGCGATCGCGGCGGTCGGCGCGTTCGTGATCGGGATCGCGGTCGGCGAACCGGTCGCCGACATGTTCCGCTTTGCCGTGGCCATGTCGGTGAGCGCGATCCCCGAAGGACTGCCCGTGGTGCTGACCATCACCCTCGCGGTGGGAGTGCGGCGGATGGCTCAGCGCCACGCGATCGTTCGCAACCTGCCCGCCGTGGAGACCTTGGGGAGCACGACCGTGATCGGCTCGGACAAGACCGGCACCCTGACCGAGAACCGCATGACCACACAGCAGATCTGGGTACCCGATCGGACCTGGCTTGTCGACGACGAAGGTGCTCGAGGGCGCGAGCCGGCGACCGAGAGCACGGACCCACTGCACCGCACGCTGCTGTGCGGCGTGCTCGCGAACGAGGCGCAGCTCTACCTCGAAGACGGCGAGCTGCACACCGAAGGCGACCCCACCGAAGCCGCGTTGCTCGTCGTCGCCGCCGCCTGGGGTCGAACCCGAACAGGTCCGCGACCGTTACGACTCGGTCGCCGAGATCCCCTTCGAACCGGAACGCCGCTACTCGGCCACCGTGCGGACCGACCGCTCGACCCACGTGCTGTTCGTGAAAGGCGCCCCGGAACGAGTTGCGGGGCTCTGCAGCACCCAGCTCGGCACCGCGGGACCCGAACCGATCGACATCGGCTCGATCCACGCGGCAGCCGACGACATGGCCACCCAGGGACTGCGGGTGCTCGCGATGGCCGAACACGCCATCCCCGCCGACGGGCTCGGTGACCCGGAACGTCTCGTCGACGTCGGGGGCTCACGTTCCTCGGCCTCGAAGGCATGCTCGACCCGCCCCGCGAGGGCGTGGTCGACGCGGTCGCCGGTTGTCGACTGGCCGGGATCCGACCGATCATGATCACCGGCGACCACGCGACCACTGCCCTGGCGATCGCGACCCGCATCGGCATCAGCGACCGCGACGGCGCCGCCGTGACCGGCGCGGAGCTCGACGAGCTCGACGACGCCGCGCTCAGCGAAACCGTGGCACGGGTCGCCGTGTTCGCCCGGGCTTCCCCCGATCACAAGTTCCGCATCGTCAACGCCCTGCGCGCCAACGGAGACGTCGTCGCCCTCACCGGCGACGGCGTCAACGACGCCCCGGCACTGAAAGCCGCGGACATCGGCATCGCCATGGGCAAGGGCGGCACCGACGTCGCCCGCGACGCCGCCGACATGATCCTCGCCGACGACAACTTCACCAGCATCCACGCCGCGGTTCACCAAGGCCGCGCCACGTTCGACAACGTCCGCAAGGTCACCTTCTTCCTGCTGTCCACCGGCGCTGCAGAACTTGCCGCACTCCTGTTCGCCCTGGCGATGCGTTGGCCGCTGTTGCTGTTGCCCACCCAGATCCTGTGGCTGAACCTGGTCACCAACGGCGTCCAGGACGTGGCCCTCGCCTTCGAACCCGCCGAACCCGGCATCCTCGAACGTCCGCCCCGACCCCGCCGGGAGGGCGTCATGAGCGCGATGCTCTGGCAACAGACGGCCATCGTGAGCGTGGTCATGGCCGCCGGCATGCTCGCCACGTTCCGCTGGGAACTCAACACCACCGGATCCGTCGAAGCCGCCCGGACGATGGCGCTGACCACGATGGTCCTCTTCCAGGCGTTCCATCTCGGCAACGTTCGCTCCGAACGCATCTCGGCGTTCAAGCTCAGCCCGTTGTCGAACCCGTTCCTGTTGACGACCGCCGCGACCGCCCTCGCGATCAATGCCGCCGCGCTCTACCTGCCGGTCACCCAGTACCTCCTGCGCGTCGAGCCCATCAGTATCGGGGCCTGGATCCGGGCGACCGCGGTCGCCTCGACGGTCATCGTCGCCGGCGAGCTCTACAAGTACTTCACGCGACGTCGCCACCGACCCGGGGCGGAGTCCGCCGCGATGGCGTCGATGTCAGGCTGACCGGCCTTCCGTACCGTTCGCTTCGCCGCCGCGCTCACGGGGCTCGCCGCGGGAGGCGCTCCGACCGCTCCCACCGGTCCGATTCGCCGTGGGCAGCGCGGCCAACCAGACCGCCCGCCGGATCGGCGGTGCGCACGGGGTCCACGAAATGTGCCGCCAACTCGAGGTAGTTGTCGGTGATCCGGATGAAGACGCGTGATTCGAGCTGCGCCCCGGAGCCGCGGTCAGCCCTTCGGGCCTGCGCTCGACGCGCCGGGGTCTTCGATCAGTTGTTGGTAGAGCGCCTGGGTCTCGGGGCCGGGCATGATGCCGAGCTCATCTCGAAGATCGCAGCGAAGGTGTTCGTAGACGCGCAGCGCTTCGGCGGGGTTGCCTTCGGCGGCGAGTGCGCGCATCGCACGCGGTGTCCGCTCTCCCGCAACGGCGCAACCTCGACCAGGGCGCGGCCCGCGTCGCGGGCGGCCGCGAGTTCGGTTCCACCCAGTCCGAGGCCTGCAGCAGCGTACGCCTCGAGGGCGCGCACGTGGAGCTGTTCGAGGTGGCGACGGACCTCGTCGATCCATTGAGCGTCATCTCCGGGCAGGAACCCGCGGCGGGCGGTGAACAACGAGACCTGCGCGGCGGCCCACGCACGTTCCCACTGTTGCTGCACCACCGCCGACTCGGCCCGGTGGATTGCCTCCTCGGCCGCTTCCAGGTCGATCGTCGCATCGGCCAGCGCCAGACGTACCGCGCTCTTGCCCTGCACCCGGTCCGTACCCAGTGAGCGGCGCAGACGCGACAACAACGCGTTGAGGGCCCCGTCGGTGTCTGCTGGCCCGCCGTCGGGCCACAGCGCCTCGATGAGCTCCGCCCTCGGGGTCGGCCGGGCGCGATGCGCGACCAGGTAGGCGAACAGCAATCGGCCCTGACGGCTGGGAAGCGTGTCTTCGAGCCGCTCACCGGCGTCGTCGATCGCGATCTGCCCGCAAATCTGCACATGCACGGCACAAGTCTGCAAGGTTTTGCCAAGGTCCATCCAACACCATTGATGTACCCCTTTCTGTGAGGAGAACCGAATGGCTCAGTCGATTCGCTGTGAATGTGGCTACATCGCTCGGGCAGAAACCGACGATGCCGTCATCGACCAGATCCGCGAGCACATGCGTCAGGACCATCCGGCGCTCCTCGAAACCGTTGCCACCGAAGAGCTCCGAAGCTGGATCGAGCTCGAATAGCAGAGACAGAGAGGGATGACCATGAGCACCTCCACCCCGCCGGCGTCGTCGAGCACCCCACGATCCACGGCAAGCGATCGAGTCGAACCGCTGGTCGACGCGGCGTGGCTCGGCCGGCACCTTCACGATGCCGACGTCCGCGTCGTCGAGGTCGATGTCAACGACCAGGACTACAACGAGGGCCACATCGAACACGCGGTGCTGTGGAACGTCTATACGGACCTCAAAGACGACCAGTACCGCACCCTCGGCCGGGACGCGTTCGCGGCGCTGTGCGCCAAGTCGGGCATCGACGACGACACGGTGGTGGTGTTCTACGGGTACGCACCCGCGCTCGGCTTCTGGCTGCTGGAGCTGGCCGGGCACCGCAACACCAAGATCCTGAACACCTCACGTTCGGCGTGGCGACAGCTCGGCCTCCCGTGGAGCAGCGAGTCGCCGCGGCCGGTTCCGACCAACTTCGAGCCGCGCACCCCTGCACGCCCGGTGCAGACAACCAGGGCCGAGCTCGAGTCCCACCTCGCAGGTTCGGCGTCGACGATCCTGGACGTTCGCACGCCCGAGGAGTACTTCGGCGAGCGGTTCTGGCCCTCCGGAGGCGCCGAGCCCGGTGGCCGAGCCGGCCACATCCCCGGAGCCACGCTGGTGCCGGCCAACGATCTCCTCGACGAGGCCGGCGCATTCGCCGACCGGCGCCTGCTCGCGCAGAAGTACGCCTCGGTCGATGCGCAGCAGACGACGATCACCTACTGCACCATCGGTGCCCGCGCCGCCACGACCTGGTTCGTGCTCACCCACCTGCTCGGCTGGGACGACGTCCGCGTGTACGACGGGTCGTGGGCCGAGTGGGGCCGTACCCCCGAAGTCCCGGTCGACCGATGACGAGCCGAGCTTCGACCGCCCCGATGAGACCCCACCCCGCCCAGATCGCCGGTATCCCGGGCACCTGCTCCCCAACGACACGAAGGTGTGCTCCATGACGACGACAACCGTGCGAGTCGCGGCCATCCAGGCTGCGCCGGTCCTGCTCGACACCGAGGCCACCATCGACCACGTCGACAAGCTCACCGCCAAGGCCGCGGCCGACGGCGCCCAACTGGTCCTGTTCCCCGAAACGTTCGTACCGGGCTATCCGGACTGGATGTGGCGCACCCGACCGTGGCACGACGGCGACTGGTACCAGCGGCTCGCCGGCCAGGCCGTGCAGGTCCCGGGACCTGCCACCGAGCGGCTTGGCGAGATCGCCGCCACCCATGGCGTCTACCTGGCCATCGGCATCGACGAACGATCCGACGGCGACGCCACGTTGTACAACTCGATGCTCTACATCGCCGACGACGGCCAGCTCCTCGGCTGTCACCGCAAGCTCATGCCCACCGGTGGCGAGCGGCTCATCTGGGGTACCGGCGACGGCTCCACCCTCACCGTCGTCGACACACCGTTCGGCCGCGTCGGTGGCCTCATCTGCTGGGAGAACTACATGCCGATGGCCCGCATGGCCATGTACGCCCAGGGCGTCGACATCCTGCTCTCGCCGACCTGGGACAACACCGACGTCTGGGTCCCCACGCTACGGCACATCGCCAAGGAAGGCCGCTGCTTCGTGGTCGGCTCGACCGCGTGCCAGCGCGCCGCCGACATCCCGCACGATCTGCCAGGACGCGACGAGCTCTACGAAGACGACGACGATTGGCTGAGCCGAGGCAACAGCACCATCGTGGGACCCGACGGCGACCTGATCGCCGGACCCCTCATCGGCGAGCCCGGCATCGTGTGTGCCGATCTCGACCTCGGCCGCATCCCGATCGCCCGCCGCCAGTTCGACCCCGTCGGCCACTACGCCCGCCCCGACGTGTTCCGCCTCGACGTCGACACCCGACCCAAACCCGCGGTCGAGTTCCACCCGTGAACAGAGTCGTCAGGGCCTGACCGACACCCGATCGCGGTGAGGGACCTGAGATGGACGAAGCCCGGGCCTGCCCCGGTCGTTCTGGTGCAGGTACCGCGGCGGCCGGGGTGACCGCGCACCGCCGTTCGATCGGGCCGGTCACGCCGACACGTCACCGAAGCGGGCCAGCACGAGCGCCCCGACGATCGTGACAGCGAAACCGGTCACGCCGACCGGGAGCCAGCCGGGCCGGGGTCGCTCGCCGAGCAGGACCGCGCCGTAGATCGCGGGCAGCAACGTCTCGGTGACGACGGACGCGCCCATCGTGACGGTGACCGACCCGCGCTGCAACCCGGTCGCGAGCGTCAACGCGCCGAGCAGGGCGCCGCTGACGGCGACGATCGTGGCCGGGTTGGTCACGAGCGCCATCGGCCGGAGGCTCGGGATGACCCGGAGGGCGATGTTGCCGAGGCCGAAGGCCAGCCCCGCGAGCGCACCGAGCAGCGCGGCGGCTCGGGTGCCGGTCACGCGCCCGGCGGGGACGGCCAGGAGCCCAACGCCCGCCACCATCGCCACGAGCACCAGGCGGGCGGTCAGCGACGTTGGCGGGGGGCCTTCGGGACCGACCGATGCGGCGACGAGGACCAGCCCGACGCCGACCGCTCCGATCGTGGCCCACTCCCCGGGCTTGAGCGGCGTGTGGAACGTCGCGCGGCGGCGACGGCGGTCACGGCGAGGCTTCCGGCGATGGCGGCCTGCACCACGAACAGCGGGAGCTTCCTCAGGGCCAGCACGGTGAAAAGCACGCCGCCGACATCGAGGGCGAGTCCGGCGAGGTACGGGCCCTGGTGCGCGAGACGGACCAGGAGCCCGACGTCGAGCGTGTCGCCCCCACCGGTGCGCCGCGCCCCGACCGCCTGGAGCACCGTCGCCAGCCCGTAGCTGACCATCGCCCCGAACGCGCAGGAAAGGGCGAGGACCACGACCGCATCGTAGGCCGGGCGGCATCCGCGTCTGGTGCCGTGTCAGGCGATACCTGGCCTGTCTTCCAACGGCACCTCGGGTTGGCGACCCGACGTTCACCGTCCCCGCGGCCGACGAGCCGTCCGGGCACTCGACCGCCTCGCACCCTTCCGTAAGCTCGCGCCAATGGCGATGCGCAGCGGCAGCACCCCCCAGACCGCGCTGCTCGCGGTCGCGCTCGCGGGGCTCGCCGCGGGAGGCGCGCTGACCGCTGCCGGCCAGAACGGTGCCGGGGACGTGGTGTGGGCCGCGACCACCGTGGCCGGAATCGGCCCGGCCCTGTTCTGGGTGGCGAGCGCGGCCCGCGAACGTCGACTCGGCGTCGACCTGATCGCGGTCCTGGCCCTGCCGGCACGATCGCCGTGGACGAGTCCCTCGCCGGCGCGGTCATCACGGTGATGCTCGCCAGCGGCCGCATGCTCGAGGCCTGGGCCGGCGCGCGTGCCCAGCGGGAGCTGCACGCGCTGGTGTCGCGCGCGCCGACGTTCGCCCACCGCTACACCGACGGCACGCTGGCCCACGGCGCCGGTGGACGTCGCCCTGGGCGACCTCCTCCTCGTGCAGCCCGGCGAGGTCGTCCCCGTCGACGGCCGTCGTCCGCGCCGGCCCAGCCGTCCTCGACGACAGTGCGCTGACGGGCGAGTCGATCCCCGTCGCTCCGACGTCGGGGACGGGGTGCGCGCCGGGGCCACGAACGCCGGCGCACCGTTCGACCTCGCCGCGACCACGGTCGCCGCCGACAGCACGTACGCCGGCATCGTCCGCCTCGTCCAGCAGGCGTCGGCGTCGACGTCGCCGCTGGTGCGCACCGCCGACCGGTTCGCACTCGGCTTCCTCGCCGTCACCTTCGTGCTGGCCGGCACTGCGTGGCTGCTGGCGGGCGACCTCGAGCGCGCCGTCGCCGTGCTGGTCGTCGCCACGCCGTGCCCGCTGATCCTCGCCGCGCCGGTGGCGATCGTCTCCGGTCTGTCGCGGGCCGCCCGCCGCGGCGTCGTCGTCAAGGGTGGCCGGGCGCTGGAGGCGCTCGCCGACGGCGAGATCCTGCTGTTCGACAAGACCGGCACCGTCACCCGGGGCGGCCCGACCTGGCCGAGCTGATCCTCGCCCCCGGCATCGACGGCGACGAGGTGCTGGCCCTCGCCGCCTCGCTCGACCAGGTCTCCCCGCACGTGCTCGCCGAGGCGATCGTGCGCGCCGCTCGGGCCCGCCACCTGCCGCTGACGATGCCGCAGGACACGGCGGAGATCCCCGGCCGCGGCGTGCGCGGCACCGTTGGCGGGCAGCGCGTCGCCGTCGGCAACGGCCACTGGACCGGCGCCGCGGACGACGCCGCCATGGGTGCGTCCGCGCCCGCCGGCGCAGCGAGCTCGACGGCGCATCGACGGTGTTCGTCGCCGTCGACGAACGGCCGGCCGGAGCGCTGATCCTGCTCGACCCGGTGCGGCCGGACGCCGCGGCGACGGTCCGCAACCTGCGCCGCAGCGGGATCCGCGAGGTGGTGATGATCACCGGCGACCGCCCCGAGGTGGCCGCCTCGGTCGCCGCGCTGCTCGGCATCGACGACGTGCTCGCCCAGCAGAGCCCGACCGACAAGGTCGACGCGGTCCGCGCCGAGCGCGCCCGTGGCCGCACGATCATGGTCGGCGACGGGATCAACGACGCGCCGGCGCTCGCCGCCGCCGACGTCGGTGTCGCGATCGGCGCCCGTGGCGCGACCGCCTCGTCGGAGACCGCCGACGTGGTGCTCACCGTCGACCGGCTCGACCGCCTCGGCGAGGCCCGGCTGATCGCCGCCCGCTCCCGCCGGATCGCCACCCAGAGCGTCGTCGTCGGCATGGTCCTGTCGGTGGTCGCGATGCTCGCCGCGGCCGCTCGGCCTGCTGCCGCCCGACGGAGGCGCCCTGCTCCAAGAGCTGATCGACGTCGCCGCCATCACCAACGCGCTGCGTGCCGTGCGGCCTGGCCGCAGCAGCACTCCGCCTCGACCAGGCCGGCACCGCGCTCGCGTGGCGCTTCACCGCCGAGCACCTGACCTGCGGCCGGCTCGACGTGATCCGCGACGCTGCCGACGGGCTCGACGGCGACACCGCCGACATGCGTCGCCGAGGTGCGGCGCGTCCACCGCTTCCTCGCCGACGAGCTCGCTCCCCACGAAGAGGCCGAAGACACCGCCCTGTACCCGGTGGTCGCCGGCGAGCTCGGCGGCACCGACCCGACCGGGACGATGTGCCGCGGCCATGTCGAGATCGCCCACCACATCGATCGGCTCGGCCGCCTCCTCGATCGAGTCCCGGACGCCGGACCGGACGACGACGACCTCATGGAGATGCGCCGCCTCCTCTACGGGCTGCACGCCATCCTCCGTCTCCACTTCGCCCAGGAGGAACAGAGCTACCTCTCCCTCGCCGGGCCCGAACCGGCCCCGGGGCCGGCCTAGGTCCCTCACCCGCTCGAAGGTGCCGACTCCGGGTGGCTTTGCCCGCCGTGGCGCCCGGAGGAGACTGGTCCGGTGACCACTGTGGGATGGCTCGTCGTCGCGCTCTTGGGGGTCGGGGCCATCGTGTGGGGCGCCGAGACCTTCGCCGAGCACCTCGCGGTCGCGTCGACCCGGCTCGGGGTGAGCGCGTTCGCGCTCGCCCTGCTGCTCGCCGGGGCCGAACCCGAAGAGCTCGCCACCGCGGTCACCGCGTCGTTGCGCGACGCCCCGGCGATCGTGTTCGGTGACGTCATCGGCGCCAACGTCGCGATCTGTTCGGTCGCGCTCGGGGTCGGCGCGCTGGTCGCCCCCCTTCCCTTCGACCGCGGCGTGTTCCGCTACGGGCTCGCCGGGCTCGCCGCCGGAACGCTCGCCGCCGCTCTGTCCTGGAACGGCACGCTCAGCCGCGTCGGCGGCCTCGTCCTCGTCGTCGCGTACCTCGCGTTCGTCGTGGTGATCTGGCTCCTCGAGCGGCACCCGCCGACCCTGGGCGAGACCGGCGAGCTCGATGACGCGGCTCAAGCAGCCGGCACCGGCCGAGTCGGCGTCGAACTGGTGCTCGTGGTCGCCGGCGTCGCCGCCATGGCCGTCGGCGCGATCGCCCTGGTCGAAGGGATCCGCCGCATCAGCAACGTCGAGTCCACCCAGACGACGCTCGGCCTCACCGTGGTCGGCTTCGCCACCGCGTTCGAGCTCGTTGCGCTGGCGTGGTCGAGCGCCCGGCGCGGCATCAGCTCCGCGGTCGTCGCCGCGGTGGTCGGGTCGTTCACCTACAACGTCACCATGACTCTCGGCGCCGGCGCACTGGTCCGCCCGCTTCGCATCGTGGACGCCGCCGCGTTGCACGGGCCCTGGATCGCGATGCTCGCCAGCCTCGCGCTCGTCCTCGTTCTCGCGGCCCGGCGCCGCCAGCTTCGACGATCCGCCGGCATCGTCCTGCTCGCCGCCTATCCCGCCTTCGTGGTCCTGGTCACCGTGGGCGGCCTATAACGCGATGCCCCCAGGTGTCGCACAGACCTGAACGCGGACCCCTCACCCAGGATCGCGGAACGCGATGACCTTGTCGGCGTCGATGCGGGGGTCCAACCCGTCGAGGTCGTCCAGCCACCTCCCGGCCGTGCGGTCGGCCGTGTGGTCAGGCGCCCGCGGCGACGAGTACCAGGTCGGTGGCGATCCCGGCGAAGAGCCCCAGCAGGAGACCCCACATGAGCAGCTGGGTGTAGCCCAGCTTGAAACCGACCTTGAGCAGCTGGATCACGACGTAGAGGATCGATCCGGCAGCCAGCGAGAGGAACACGACGCCCAGGTAGTCGTTGACCACGGACTGGCCGACGAGTGTGCCGAGGAACGTGGGCCCGCCGCCGATGAGCCCGAGGACCCCCAGCATGGCCCACGACGGTGGGGCGTCCTCGCCGGTGAGCGGGGCGACGATGCCGAAACCCTCGGTCGCGTTGTGGAGGCCGAAACCGATGATCAGCAACAATGCGAGGCCGATCTCGCCCGACGCGGCCGACTGCCCGATGGCGAGGCCCTCGGAGAAGTTGTGCAGGCCGATCCCCACCGCGATGAGCAGCGACAGCCGGGCGGCGGGCGTCGCGAACGCGATCGCGCTGGGGCGGAGTGCCGCGGCGGTGGCCGACCCTGGCCCGATGCGCGTGTTCCGGGCCCGACCGGCCATCCAGCTCTCGTAGTAGGTGAGGCTCATCAGACCGACGGTGATGCCGGCGACGGCCAGGACGGCGAGGCCCACGAACCGGGCCCACGAACCGCCGCCACCCGCGGAGGTGGCCGCCTCGAGCGCGGTCTCGATCGGGTCGATCGCCTGCGAGAGCACGTCCCAGAGCAGGAACACCAGGATCCCGAGCGCCAGCGCGTTCAGGAACGCCTGGACCCGGGGGGCGGGCCGACGAAGCCGCCCGACGGGGAGCCCGAGGAAGATCGTCAGGCCGGCGATGGCTCCCAACAGCGCGATGCTCGCAGCAGACACACCAAGACATTAGGCAGCCCTAACCCATGTGGTCAACTCGCCTGAGTCCCACGCTTCGCGGGGCGCCCGGCCGGGCCGCAACCATTGACAACCGTCTTCTCCAGTTGTAGAAATGATTTATCCAACTGGAGAAGGCGAGGAGCTGCCATGACCACGACCGAAGACACCACCACCGAAGAGCGCGGGAGCCGAGCAGGCTCGGCGCACGAGTCCGACAACGCCGTGCGCGGCCGAGCCAACGCCTGGTTCTTCGTCGCGATGGACCGCTACATCAACTGGGTCGCCCGCGAAGCGAAGCACCGGGCTTTCGGAGGGTTGTCGGGCCCGGTGATCTGCGAGCTCGGACCGGGTGTCGGCGCCAACCTCGGCTACTACCCGGCGGACGCCCACATGGTCGGCATCGAGCCCAACCGGCGGATGCACCCGCATCTGCACCGCCGAACCGAGGCGCAGGGCATCGACGTCGAGCTGCACGCGTGCGGTGCCGAGGAGCTCCCGCTCGCCGACGAATCCGTGGACGACGTCGTGTGCAGCCTCGTGCTGTGCACGGTGTCCGATCCCGAAGCGGTCGTGTCGGAGGTGCGCCGCGTGCTGCGCCCCGGCGGCAGGTTCCGGTTCGTCGAGCACATCGTCGCCCGCCCCCGGTCGCTGCGGCGGGGGGTGCAGCGGGCCCTGCACCGACCGTGGGAGTGGGGCTTCGAGGGATGCCGCCTCGACCGCGACACCCCCGCGACGCTCGAGGACGCGGGGTTCGCCGACGTCGACTACGAGATCGGCCGCTTCCGGGGATCCGTCTTCTACCCCGTGAACCGCGCCGTGTGGGGAGTGGCGACGCGATGACCGAAGCTGTCGCCGCGGAGCCGACGACCCGAGAGCGCCTCCTCGACGCCACCGCACGTGTGCTGATCGAGCTCGGCCAGGCCGAGGTGTCGACCCGCCGCATCGCCGAGGAGGCGGGCGTCGCCCACGGCCTGATCCGCTACCACTTCGGGTCGCTCGACGGGCTCATGGCCGCCGCCTTCGAACGGGCGTGCGCCCAGGTCCTCGACCGCCAACGTGCCCTGTACGCGTCGGAGGGACCGTTCCTGGAGAAGTGGCGTGCGGCGATGCGCTTCATCGACGCCGACCTCGACGCGGGCTTCCCCAAGCTCGTCGCCGAGCTGATGGCACGGTCGTGGAACGACCCGACCTGGCAGCCGGCGATCCGCGAGCTGATGGCCGGCTTCGACGACGTGCTCGCCGGCGCGGTCCGGGCGGCCACCCACGAGTACGGCATCCACGACGCCGACGTCGCCGCCCTGACGACGCTGCTCCGGACGTTCCAGTTGGGTGTCCTGATCGATCGGGTCAGCGGCGTCGACATGGGCCATGCCCACCTCGACGAGGTGATCGATCGCTGGCTGGCCGGCCTGGCCGACGCGGCGCGCAGCCACGCGCCGGAACGAGCCGCAACGGCAACGAAGGAGTTATAGCCATGGACGTGATCGAACCCACCGACCAGGGCCTCGTAGACCGCGACGGCGTCGGGATCGCCTGGGAGCGCTACGGCAGCGGCGAGGCCGCGGTCACGTTCCCGCCCGTGTTCAACATCGCGCACAGCAGGCTCTGGAAGGCCCAGGTGCCGTGGCTCGCCCGCCACGCCCGCGTGCTGGCGATCGACCCCAGGGGCAACGGACGCTCCGACCGACCGTCGGAGCCCGAGCAGTTCGACCCCTCCGTCGTGACCGGCGACATCGTCGCCTCGCTCGACGCCGCGGGCATCGAGCGCACGGTGCTGGTCGGGAACTCCTACGGCTCGCTCTACAGCATCCTGGTCGCGGGGCTGCACCCCGAGCGGGTGGCAGGCATCGTGCACATCGGGCCGGCCATCAACCTCACCGGCGAGCATCGACGATCCCATGAGCCGGGCGCTGCAGTCGTTCGAAGACGAGCTCGACGACGACGAGGGCTGGGCGACGTTCAACCTCCACGTCTTCCGGCGGGACTGGCCCCGGGCCGCAGCGTTCTTCATCGACCAGGCGATGAGCGACGCCCACTCGAGACGCCCGATCGAGGACGGCCTCGAGCTGGGCGCTCGAGGCCGATCCCGCGTCGACCACGGCCATGATGGTCGCGGCGAGCCGCAGGCTATGGCGACCGAGACCATCAAGATGTTCGAGACGCATCGTCTCGGGCCTGACGTGCCCGCAGCTGGTCGTCCACGGCACCGACGACGCCATCTGCGATTACCGCTGGGGGCAGCAGCTCGCCGAGGTGACCGGGGCGCCGCTGCACACCATCGACGGCGGCGGGCACTGCCCTCAGGTGCGCTATCCCGCCTTGCTCAACGAGCTCATCCAGGGCTTCGTCGACCAGGTCGTTCGGCGAGGCTGGCGCCGCCCGGCCCGCGCGCCCCGTCGGCGTGCCGCGACCAGCAAGGGGCCGCGGGTGCTGTACCTGTCCTCGCCGATCGGGTTGGGCCACGCCCGTCGGGACCTGGCCATCGCGGACGAACTGCGCGCCATCGCCCCCGACGTCGAAGTCGACTGGCTCGCCCAGGATCCCGTCACCCGGTTCCTCGCAGCGCGCGGCGAGCACGTCCACGACGCGTCGCGGCACCTCGCCGGCGAATCCGCCTTCCTGGAAGGCCAGGCCGGCGAGCACGACCTGCACGTGTTCGAAGCGTTCCGCAGGATGGACACGCTCCTGGTCAACAACTTCGGCGTGTTCGCCGACCTCGTCGACGAGGAGCCGTACGACCTCGTCGTGGGCGACGAGTCCTGGGAGGTCGACCTGTTCCTCCACGAACACCCCAAGCTCAAGCGCGCCCGGTTCGCGTGGCTCACCGACTTCGTGGGGTATCTCCCCATGCCTTCGGGTGGGGCGCGCGACGAGTGGTTCGCCGCCGACTACAACTCCTGGAGCATCGAGAACATCGAACGCCACCCCGACGTGCGCGACCTCGCGCTCTTCGTCGGCGAGTCCGAGGACGTCGTCGACCGGTGCTTCGGCCCAGGGCTGCCCCAAATCGACGAGTGGGTGCGCGACCACTACGACTTCTGCGGGTACATCACCGGCTTCGAGCCAGCCGAGTTGGCAGACCGGGCGGCGCTGCGCGCCGAGCTCGGTTGGGGCGCGGACGAGACCGTCGTCGTCGCCGCGGTCGGCGGTTCGGGAGTGGGCGCCGCGTTGCTGCGCCGCGTCGCCGAGGCACACCAGCTTGCGGCGCGAGAAGTCGACGGCCTGCGGACCGTCGTGGTGACCGGGCCGCGCATCGACCCGGCGGCGCTGCCCGACGTGCCCGGCGTCGACAAGGTCGCCTTCGTCCCCGACCTCCACCGGTGGCTGGCCGCCGCGGACCTCGGCGTCGTCCAGGGCGGGCTGACCACCACCATGGAGCTCACCGCCACCAAGCGGCCGTTCCTGTACTTCCCGCTCCAGAACCACTTCGAGCAGCAGGTCCACGTCCGACACCGCCTCGACCGCCACCGCGCCGGCACCGCGCTCGACTACGCGACCGCCACCGCAGAGGTGATCGCCGCGGAGATCGTGGCCGCCCTCAACCGCCCCGTCGACTACCTGTCCGTGCCCGCCGACGGCGCGCGCCGCGCCGCCGAAGCGATCAGCGCCCTGCTCTGAAGCGGCCGGGCCGGGACGGAGGCAATCGTCGAACGTGCGCCGGGGCCGAGAAAGGACTTTCGCCCCTCCCCTCGGACGCCGAGTGGGCGTACCTTGACCCGCAATCCCCACGAGAGGACCTGGTCATGAAGACCCGACCCGCCTACTACCTCGGAGCCGTGTTCGAGAGCCACGAAAAGGCCGCGGCGCTGTCGAGGCGCTGAAGGCGAGCGGTGTGCACGAAGAGCACCTCGGCATCGTCCTGCGCGACCCCGACGAGCTCGACGGTCTCGGCGAGCAGATCGACACCGAGACCGTGCACGCGCTCGAGAAGGGATTGTCGGTCGGCGTGCCGGCCGGTGTGCTCGCCGGCGTCGCCATCTTCGCAATCGCGATCCCCGGCGGGGCGCTGGGCATCGGGGGCGCGCTCGCCGCCGGCGCCGCGGCAGGACTCGGATTCGGCTCGTATGTGGGGGCACTGGCCGGGCTGGAAGCCGACAAGGGACTGGAAGAGGAAGAGCCCTGGGAGGACCTCAAGCTCGATCCCGGCCAGGTCCTGGTCGCGGTCCACGCCAAGAAGGACCCGAAGGGGGCTCGAGCGATTCTCGAGCGGAACGGCGGACACGTGATCGAGCGGTGACTGCCACCCCCGCCCGCTCGCGCGGTGCCCGGTGGCCCTGAGGCGCAGTACGGACACCGTGACCGGCTCCGCTCGGCGAGGACGCCCTTGAGGCGCACGTACTCGGCCACGGGCCCGCCGATGTAGTTCCAGTGCCGGGCGGGGCGTGCGAGATGTGGTCGAGCGTGGCGGCCATGTTGGCGAGCACCGCGGGGTGCCGATACGGGATGCCGGTGACGAGCACGCCGACGCGCAGACGTTTCGTCGCCTGTGCCAGCGCCGTGAGCGTGACCCAGCCCTCCAGGCACGGGCCGGTGTCGACCCTCCGGGCTCAGGCGCCGGGGCGGGCCTGGCCGGGAGCGACGGTGCGGGCGAGGATCCCCAGGGTGGCGCGCAGCGCGGATTCGGGGATGATCGGGAAGATGTCGCGTGCGGCCCACTCGGGGTGGATGTCGCTCCAGTCGTAGTAGCTGGTCACCATGGTCCCGCCGTCGATCGGCTCGAGCCGGTAGCCGTAGACGTGCCCGATGGCGGGCTTGAGCACGCTCTCGATGGTCCAGGCGATCTCACGTTCGGGTTCGAAGGTGGTGAACACGACGTCGACGTCGTACAGGCCCAGCGGGTAGTCGTTGAGCGCTTCGCGGTCCATGTGGACGGTGAAGCGGTCGCCCACCGCGGTGGCCGGCGAGCCGGTGCTCGACATGAGCATTCCGGAGGCGTCGATCGCGACGTGGCCTTCCGGGCTGCGCACCACGTCGAAGATCGCCGCCGGCGTTGCGGCGATCGCACGGTTGACTTCGAAACGATCGGTCATCGCGCCATCCTCGCACAGGTGCCCGGGGCGCCGCGGCCCGGCCGCACAGCCGGGCGAGGCCCAGGCCGTCCCACTCGACGCGCGCTGGTCGCGGGCCGCGAGAATGGTCGGATGCGCACTTCGTCGAGGTCCAAGGCGTTGGCCGTGGCCGCCGCGGCGTCGACGGTCGCGGTGGGCCGCGTGCTGTCGCGGTGGCAGCGCCGTTGGGGCGCCACCGAGGGTGAGGTGGCGGCCCGACTGCCGGGCGACGACCTCGTGGCCCCGCCGGCGTCGCAGGTCACCCGCGCCATCACCGTGCACGCGCCGCCGTCCGAGGTGTGGCCGTGGCTGGTGCAGCTCGGCGCGGACCGGGGTGGGTTCTACAGCTACGACTGGCTCGAGAACCTCTTCGGCCTGGGCATCCACAGCGCCGACCGCATCGTGCCCGAATGGCAGGAGCGTGCCGTGGGCGATCTCGTCGCCGCGGACGCCAAGGGCTCGGCCGGCTGGTTCGTGATGGACGTGCAGCCGGAGCGGGCCCTGGTGATCCAGATGGGGATCCCCGGCGAAGGGCGCCCGTCCCGCCGCGACGACCGTTTCGGCTGGGAGTTCTCCTGGGCGTTCGTGCTCGATGACGGCGGCGACGGGACCACGCGCCTGCTCGTGCGCGAGCGGGCCGCCTTCGGCAGCCTGCTTCACCCGCCTGGTCCTGTCGCCGCTCGGGCCGGTGAGCTTCGTGATGACCCGGCGCATGCTCCTCGGGATCGCCCGGCGCAGCGCGGCGTCGGCGCCTCAGACCTTGACGACCAGCAGACTGGGAAGGTCGTCGTAGTCGCCGTCCTGGGTCACCAGGGCCAGGTCGTGGGCGATGGCGGTGGCGGCGATCCACGAATCGTTCACACCCAGGCGTCGGCCTCGGTCGCGAAGCTGCACGCGCAGCCGGGCCCAGGCGGCCGCCACGTCGCCGTCGACCGGGACCGGGTCGAGGCTCTGGGCGGCTTCGAGGGTCCGGAGTCGGCGATCTGCGACCGTCACGTCGGCCGCGGCGAGCACCCCGGCTCGCAGCTCACCGATGGTGATGGCCGAGACGGCAAGCTGGTCGGGGAGCGCATCGACGTCGATCGGGCGCTGCGACTCGCGGGCGATGAACACGCTCGTGTCGGCGAGCCCACGGTTCACCACGAAAGGTCATCGGTGGTGTCGGGTGAGAGCTCGGCCAAGTCGTCCGCGAGACCCGCATCGGCCTGATGCGCCAGCACCCGGTCGACGAACACCTGGCGGTCGAGGAAGCGTGGCCGGTCGGCCAGGGGTCGGAGTTGTGCCGCGGGGCGGCCATCGACGGTGATCGTGACCAGCTCGCCCGCATCGACCCGCTCGAGTATCTGACGTGTGTGATTTCGAAGATCACGCACTGCAACATCGCTCATGCGACGATCGTAGCATCACTTCTACGGCGGTTGCATCGGGGTGGCGCAGTCATCGGCAGATCGACGTGCCCGCGGGCACGCCTGTTGCCCGTGAAGGTCCTTGTCCCCTCCCGAGATTGTCCCACCCCCTTGCTAGTCTGATCGAACAGACGTTCGATCAGACAGTGAGTGAGGCACGATGTCCCCGACAACAACAGCACCGGTCCCGACCATCGAAGACAAGCCGCCCGGCAACCCGTCCGACGATGAGCAAACCTGCCCGCGGGCACGTGCGGATGTCGCCGCCATGCCCACCGACAGGCTGGAAGCCACACTTCTCACCTTGGCCCAACACCTCGCGACGGGCACCTATGAGCTGCTCGTACTGGTGGGCGAGGTCGATGCGCGTGGCATCTGGGCTGCCTGGGGTACCCTGTCGTGCGCGGCCTGGCTGGCCGACGTGAGTGACATCGACATCGGCACGGCTCGACGCCAGGTTCGGGTCGCCCGCGCCCTACGGGACCACCCCGTGCTCGACGCCGCGATGCGCGGCGGAGACGTGTCCTATGCCAAAGCTCGTGTACTGATCAGCACTCTGGACGCCACCAATGCCGAGGCACTCGTCGCAATCGCCCGGGTGACCCCTGCCGGTCGACTCGGCGCAGCGATCGCTGCATGGACGCAAGCCCACGACGACCAGGATGTGATCGCGCAACGCCAACACGACGCCAGATCCATGTCGTGGCGCACCGATCCCGACGGCACGGTCGTCATCACGGCTCGGTTGACTCCTGAGGCCGCCGGTCAGCTCTGCGCGGTCGTCGACACGAACGTCACCCGCTCCGACGTGCCCGCGGGCACGACCTTGGCCCAGCAACGTGCCGACGCGCTGGTCACCGCCGTGACCTCCGGCGGCGGCGATTTCACCGCCGAGGTCGTTGTGCATGTCCGTGAAGACGGCAACACCCTGACCGACGGCACCCCACTGGCTGATCACGCGGTCACCACCATGCTCCCCGACGCATTCGTGTCCCTGCTGGTGCATGACAGCCAACGCCAACCAGTCGACGCGAGCCCCAGAAGACGATTCCCGACCCGCCGACAACGACGGGTCATCGACGAGACCAACCCCGAATGCGCCCAGCCCGGTTGCCACGCCCGCGCCTTCCTCGAATACGACCACGTCCGCCCCTTTTCCCATGGAGGCGCCACCGTGATCGCCAACCTTCAACGGCTCTGTGGCCCTCACAATCGGGCCAAGAACCCCAGAACGCCCGGTCATGGCTCGTAGCATCAAGAGGCCCATGCGCCCTGGGACGGCTCGAGGGGGCTCAAGGCCAGTCACACGGCGGGTCAGACCCGAGCCCGATCCGGGGACCCTTCCAGTATGAGAGTCACAGGCGGTGTCTACGGTGGGGCGATGCCCGTTCCCGGACCGACCGCGCTCGGGCGCGGTGTCGTCACCGCCGCTCAGGGACCGATCCCTGAGCCATGGATCGGTGCCCCGGTCATCACCATCGACGACGCGGTGTTGCGCGACCCGGGCGAAGTCGTCGCCCAGTTGCATCGCTCCTGGTCGAAACGCGTCCCCGTCGTCGTCGCACTCGGCGTCGATCCTGTCCGGTTCCGTGACCCCGAGAGCATCACCGATGAGCCGTGGCGACTCGAAGCCGACACCGAGCCGTACTTCGACCGTCTCCATTTTCTCGTCTGGGCCAACACCTATGACGCCCGAGAGCCCGGCGAGCCGATCTGGTGGTGGGCTCGCAAAGCCGCCCGTCTCGGCGCGACCGAAACTCCCGAAGGTCCTGCGGACATCTGTCTGCCCGATGGCACACCGGTGTGGATCGACGGCGGCCCACGCGGTTCACTGAGCGCGGAGTCCCTCGACGGTCAAACCACGATCGCGACCGAATCGGTCGCTTCGGGACGGCTGGAACCCGACCGGATTCCGCCTCCGCCCGATGCCGACCTGGCCGTCGACCAGCTCGCCGCGGTGGCCCACACCGACGGGCCCGCTCGGGTCATCGCGCCCGCCGGTTCGGGCAAGACCAGGGTGCTCACCGAACGTCTCCGCCACCTCATCGTCGACCGGGGCTGGCAGCGCGATGCGGTGCTCGCGGTCGCCTACAACAAACAGGCCCAGCTCGAACTCGAACGACGCACGAGCGCGTTCAGCCCTCGGATCCGGACCCTGAACTCGCTCGGGCTCTGGGTGTTGCGCGAACACCGCGGCGCCATGCCAACGGTTGTCGACGAACGCGAGGCCCGTCGACTCGTCGACTCGTTGCTCCCCGGCGGGCGGCGTCACCGTGCGAACACCGATCCGATCGGCCCGTACCTCGAAGCCCTCGGTGCGGTGCGGCTGGGGTTACGCGACCCCGCCGAGGTCGAAGCCGAACGCGACGACGTCGAAGGGTTTGCCGACCTGTTCGGCCCGTACCGCCGACGTCTTGGCGACCGGGGTGCGGTCGACTTCGACGAACAGATCTACGCCGCGATCGAAGCGCTGCTCGGCGATGGGGCGTTCCGCCGACGCCTGCAAGGGCGTTGTCGACATCTGCTCGTCGACGAGTTCCAGGATCTCACCCCGGCCCACGTGCTGCTCGTCCGGCTCCTCGCGCTCCCAGGTCTCGACGTGTTCGGCGTCGGCGACGACGACCAGGTCATCTACGGGCACAATTCGGCCAGCCCTTCCTTCCTCATCGACTACGACCGACTGTTCCCGAGCGCAGCGTCCCACCCCATCACGATCAACTACCGGTGCCCGACGAAGGTCATCGACGCCGCCCGCAACCTGGTCGGCTACAACCAACGCCGGGTGGACAAGACCATCGACGCGGGGCCCGATGCCGACCCGTCACCCGAGGCGTTGGCGATCATCCAGCACGGCCCCGGTGACGCTGCGGCCACCCTGGTCGATCAGATCCGTGCCTGGGACGCCGAGCCCGGCGTCGAGCCGTCATCGATCGCCGTGCTCGCCCGGGTCAATTCGCTGTTGCTGGTCCCCCAGATCGCATTGGTCGACGCCGGCTTCGGTGTTGCGTCGGTCCTGTCGCCGAGCATCCTGGCGCGCACCGGTCTGCGCGCCGCTCTCGCCTATCTCCGCCTGGCCGTCGCCGACGGGCGGATGGCCACTCCCGACATCGTCGAGATTCTGCGTCGTCCGACTCGGGGGTTGCCCCGGTGGTTTCCCGACCGACTCGAACGTCGAGATTCGTGGTCGGTGGACGGGGTCCGATCCATCGCCGACCAGGTCCCCGAAAAGGAAGCGAAGAAGGTGCACCGTCTCGCGGATGATCTCGCCGCGGTGAGTGAATCTGCGCACGGAGGCACGACCAGGGACGTGCTCGAGGTCGTGCGCGACGAAGTGGGGCTCGGGTCCGCGATGGGCCTGCTGGATCGCACCGGCAAGAGCGCGGCCCACGGTTCGAGTCATCTCGATGATCTCGAAGCCTTGTTGGGGGTGGCCGATCTGCACCGCGATCCATCGGGTTTCGAAGCCTGGCTGCGCGGCCTGCTCGACCGCCCCCAGGATCCGGGTGGGATCACCCTGTCGACCATCCACCGGGTCAAGGGCCGCGAGTGGGACCACGTGGCGGTCTTCGGGGTGATGGCCGGCATCGTGCCCCATCGTCTCAGCGAGGACCTGGAGGAAGAACGGCGGGTCTTACACGTTGCGATCACCCGTGGGCGTCGACGGGTCGCGGTTCTTGCGGACCGCAGTCGCCAGAGCCGTTTCGTGGCCGAACTGGCCGGCACCGCACCGAGGAACGGACCGTCGACCAAGACGTCGAGGGACCCCGATCGAGTTTGGAAAGCAACGTCGCGCGGCGGGGACAAGCCATCGAAGCGAGACTCGGGCGCCCAAGGCGAAGTCGGCCATCTCGCGAGTCTCGGACTGCGACTGTCCGCTTCGGGTGGACATGCCGGAACCGTCGAAGGCGCTGATGGTGCCGGGGTCGTGGTTCGACTGGACACCGGGAGCACGCTGCGGGTGCGTTACGGCGAACGAGTGGAAGTCGAGGGGACCCGCCGGCCACTCGTCGCCCCCACCGAGTTGTGGGGGCCGGCAGCCGCCGCCGAAGCAGCCCTGCGTGCGTGGCGCACCACCGAAGCCCGGGCCATCGGCAAACCCGCGTTCACGGTGCTCTCCGATGCGCATCTGCGGGGCATCGCGCTCTCACGGCCGACGACGGCGGCCGAACTGGCCGCCTGTGACGGGATCGGCCCCGTCAAGTTGGAGCGGTGGGCGGACGACATTCTCGCCGTGCTCGATCAGTAGTCGCCGAGGCACGTCGTCCGTCGCCCAATCTGGTTCTTCGGAGTCGAGCGGGGCGCGGTGGCTGTTCGAGGGGTCTGCGTACGCGGGACGGGGACTCGACAGAATCGATGGTTCCCCGTTGGAGAGGGCGTCGCACCAGGCGGTGCCGCTTGCGGAGGTGGAGGCGTCCGCGTCGTAGACGACCCCTGAACCAGCGCCGACCAGCTCGGCGCGCTAGTAATCGATTCGAAAGGAGGCACGCGATGGACGACACCGACTGGGCCGACCGGCGCCGGCAAGTAGGGGCGCGGCGCCGATGAGCACCGCGACCACGACACGGAGCGAGCGAGCAGCGGCCCTCGCCGGGATCTGTTTCACGTCGGCCGGCCTCGTCCTGCTCATGGGCATCATCACCGCCGAGACGAAGTACCCGGTGTGGCGGCACTACTCCACCAGACAGGAGATCAGCGACCTCGGCGCCACCCGGCCGCCACATTCGATCATCACCCAGCCTGCCGCGACGATCTTCGATGTGACCCTCATCTTGGCAGGTGTCCTGGTGCTCGTGGCGGCGTGGGCGACCTGGCGGCACTACCGGCACGGGGTGCTGCTCACGATGTCGAGCCTGTTCGGGCTCGGCACGCTGCTCGTCGGTGTCTTTCCCGGCAACACCGGGCCGCACCCGCTGGCCGCGATGGTGGCGTTCGTGTTCTCCGCGCTGACCGCCGTCACCGTGTTCAAGGTCACCGACCCGCCGTTCCGGTGGATGTCGCTGGGCTTGGGTGTGCTGTCGCTGGTGGCGCTCGTGGTCGGCGAGCTCGGCGACGACACGGTCATCGCCCACTCGATCGGGATCGGCGGGATCGAGCGCTGGGTCGTCTACCCGATCATCCTGTGGCTGCCGTTCTTCGGTGGCTACCTGCTGGCCGAAAGCCACCGCGGAGCGAACGCCGCCGGCGAACCGGAAACAGTCCGCGACGACGTCCCCAATTGACGAACCGACACGACGGTGGGCACGGGTTGCGGTGACCGCTGGGCGGGCCAACACCGACCGGCACGTGTGCCGGCCGCACCGGCGACGCCCACCGTGCCCGCTCGTTCGATCACGCGCCCGGCGACAACACGGTCGTCGCCCGCTCGATCGGGATCGGCGGGATCAGCCGGTGTAGCTCGGTGTGGGCCGCGACCGGTCGGGCCGGCCCGGCCAGGTCGGGTTCGGGGCCGCTGGGGGCGGTGGTCGTCGACACCGGCTGGGCCGGCGCCGGGGGCAGGCAGGCGAAGGCCTGGCTCGGGGTGAGGAACCGGACGCCCTTCGCTTCCAGCGGGAGGAGGGCATCGGCGACCGCCTCGTAGCTGGTGCTCCACACGGTCACGGGGATGAACGAGACGAGCGGCCGCTTTGCGGGAGGCGTGGCCACCAGGGCGTCGACCTCCTGGGTGATCTGGGCGGTGGACTCGCCGTAGGCGGCGGCCTGCGCGCTGAGCACCGGTCGACCGGACGGGTCGTGGAACACCGGCGGCGCACCGAAGTCGGAGTAGTTGAGCAGGAAACCCGATGGCGCCGTGCCGGCCTGCGCGACGGCGGTCGCCCACGCCGACCAGGCCGAGCTGTTCGGGCTGCCGAGGAACGGATCGAGACTCCAGCGCGCCCGGAGGCCGAGGACCTGTTGCATCTGGAGGCTCTTCGTCAAATAGCCGGCGGCGTCTGGCCACTGGGACGGCAGCGTGTAGCCGAGCCCCATCATGGCGACCAGTTCGTCGTTCGGCGTGGCGGTCGTGGCGTACTGGTCCCACACCGCGGGCATCAGCACCGACGTGGCCGCGTTGATCCCCCAGCCGAAGGGCAGGTCGCCCCGCTTGCTGCTCGTCCAGTCCCCGGCTCTGCAGGTAGGTCGACTCGGGCACGACCATGTTGTCGCCGTCGCCGACGGAGAGGACGATGTTGGTCTTCGAGCTGGTGCAGGGCGCGACGTCGGTGTTCACCTGGGGCGCCTGAGCGCGGACGGCGCCGCCCACCGCGAGGTGGAACGAGAGGTTGTCGGTGGTGTCGGTGGGCACCAGGAACCGGCCTTGCTGGCTCAGGCGGAGGATGGCGGTGACCTCTTCGGTGCCGGTGTCGGAGATGTAGCCGTAGACGGGGTGGTCGGTGGGGAACGTGTCGATCAGGTTGTAGATCTGATCGAAGTCCGATCGGCTCGGTCGGGTGTAGACCACGAACATGCCCTGCTGGACGAACAGGTCCCGGGGCTGGTGGCGGTCGGGGGCCTGGATGGCGACCGCCTGCTCGCCGAGCGAGCTCCGGTAGGTGGCGGCCGACGCCTTGTACGCGGTGGCGGCGTCGGGCCAGCGGCCCCGCTGGTCGTCGAGCTGGGTCAGCCCGGCGGACTGCGCCGCGCCGATCGTGGCCGGCGTCACCACCACGCCGCCGAGCACGCCCGCCGCGGTGGTGGCGGTGTTGATGGTCCACGGCTCGGCGTCGTCGGCGACCACGTAGCCGGCCAGCTCGCCGGCGAACGTCGACAGGGCGGTGTCGAGGCTCACGGTGGCGACGACGTGGATGAGCCCCTTGTGCTGGTACCAGTCCAGCCAGTGCTGGTCCTCGGCCACCGACCGCATGCCCAGCAGGTAGATCCGGACCTCGGTGCGGTTGACGATGCCCTGGAGGGTGGCCGCCAGCAGCTTGCGGTCGGCGCTCTCGCCGCTCACGTCGATGACGGTCACGTCGCCGAGGGGCGGGCGGCGGGCCAGGTAGGTGGTGGCGATGTCGGAAGGCACCACGCCGGGCGTCACCGGGGCGGATGCCGAAGTGGCGGTCGAGGTGGGAACCGCCAGCAGCACAACCACCAGGGCGGTGAGGCAGACGAAGGAGAGCAGACGGCGGAGCACGAGCGCCGATCCTAGGGCCGCGCGGAACCACAGAGGTGCAGGACCAGGAGCCGGTTCGAGGCGCCGCAGGGCGCGCATCGGGCCCCTGGCAGCGGGCGTCATGTGACGTTCGACCCTGGTCGACGCCGACCGGCATGTGGGTCAATGGTGCCAAGAGTCGCATCGGAAGGAGTCGACCATGCAGATCAATGAAGCCGCAGCCGCATTCCTCGCGAACCGGCGGATCGCGGTGACCGGCGTGTCGCGCAGCGCCAAGGACCATGGCGCCAACACCGTGTTCAACCGCCTCCGTGACCGTGGCTACGAGGTGTTCGCGATCAATCCCAACGTGGACGAGGTCGAAGGCGTGACCGCCTACCACGACCTGCGAAGCGTCCCCGGCGGCGTGGAGGCGGTCGTGATCGCGACCGCTCCCGGTCGCGCCGAAGACACGATGCGGGAGTGCGCGGACCTGGGCATCGAGCACGTCTGGATGCACCGCGGCCCGGGCGCCGGCAGCGTCTTGCCGGCGGCGACCGAGTACGGCCGCGAGCACGGGATCACCGTCATCGACGGCGGCTGCCCGTGCATGTTCGACCCGACCGCCGACTTCGGCCACAAGGTGATGAAGATGTTCCTGCGGAGCCACGTCCCCAAGCAGGTGTGAGTGCCGAGGGTGGGGGCGTAGCTTCCGGCGTGCGGCGACGTGGTTCCCGGAAGTGCAGTTCGTCATTGCGCGATTTCTCAGTGCGCTGCGGGCATCCAGTTGCCATGCAGGCCGTTGGGCACGCGGTGGGGCATCCGCACCTTGGCGACTGGTTCGGACGGGAAGCGCTGCACCGCGTCGTGTCGACGGTGCGCAGCGCGGTCAGGGGGCGGGCACCGCCTCGGTGCGGAAAGCCTCACCGGCCGCGTAGGTGTCGAAGAACTCCCGGAACCGGGCGATCTTTCCGTCGCGGAACGTGAGCACGTGAACGAAGTCCGACGAGTAGGCCCGCCCAGTCGGCTTCGCAACGCACTCGAGGTAGCCGACGACGGCGACGTGGTCCCCGGAGGCGATCACGTCGTGCAGGTCGAGAACGGTGATGTCCTCGGCGTCGCGCCCGATGGCGACCCATTCGAGGAACCCGGTGTGGCCGTGGCGGGTGCCTCCCGCCGGGTTGTACGGGTTCTCGGGCTCACCCCACTCGACGTCATCGGTGAGCATTGCCAGGATCGCCGGGATGTCGCGCCTCCCGAAGGCGTCGTAGAGGGCACGGGCGATGTGGGCATTGGTCATCGAGGTCGTCCAGGGCGAAGGGTTGCTGATCGGTCGGGGCGGGCCGTGATTCAGCCCGACAAGGTAGAGGTCGCGCGATCTGTTGGCAACCACGTGCGCTGACCGATGACCGGGAGCCACAGCGACCGCCGCAGTGGTCCCGAATATTGGTCCCGAATGCACCCAGGGTGCCTTGGGTTCATGGCAGAATAAGCGCCGTGGCGGACGCGCTCGTGACGGTGCTTTCAGCTGTGGCGCTTGTCGCCGTCGCGGTGGCGGCGGCGGCGCACGTCAGGGTCCACCTGTTGCCCACGGGCCGCAACCCGGTGCGCGATGCGGTGAGCGACTATGGCGCCGGCCCCTACCGCGCCTGGTACCGCACGACCGTCGTCGGGCTCGCCATCGCGAGTGGCAGCCTGACCGTGGCATTCGCCCGCGACGGCGGCCCGGGAGCGGGCTCGTTGGCCGCGCTGGCCGTGTTCGCCGCTGCGCGCCTGGCGATCGCCTGGTTCCCGGTGGACCTCCCCGGCGAGCCGGCCACCCCGACCGGCCGCGTCCACAATCTGCTCGCCGTGGCAGCGTTCGCGTCGATCGCCGTGGCGGCGTCGGCGATTCCCGACGGGTTGACGGCGGCTGCGTGGTCGAACAGGGCGAACAGCCTGAACCTCGTCGGCGCGGTCGTCATGTGGGTGGCCATCGCCACCGCGGTGTTCTTCTTGGTCGAACCGCTGCGCCGCTGGTTCGGGCTGGTCGAGCGGGCGCTCTACTGGGCGACGTTCGTGTGGCTGGCCCTCGCCGCCGTCGACCTCATCGCCATCTATCGCTAGGACGTGGCCGGCAGATCAGACCACGGCGATCAGGACCGCGACCAGGACGGCGACCATGCTCGCGATCATGGTCAGCGTCGCCCCCATCTGCCAGCAGAACTGACGCCGCCTGTCGCCTCGCAAGTCTTCTCGCAGACCAGCCATCTCGCCACCGAAGCCGTTGCTGCCGTCGTGGAGTTCGGCGCGGATCCCAAATCGCAAGGCCGCGAATTCGGTGCTCAGGTGTTCTCTGGTGACCGGCTCTTGCACGTCACGGGCCGGGAAGTACGAGAGCATTTCGTTGATCGCCTCCTCTCCGACGTCGGTGCTGCTCCGTGACGCCTCGCTCGCCCTGACCGACGGGGCGTTGCAGGGTTGCGCGATTTCTCAGTGCGCTGCGGGCATCCAGTTGCCATGCAGGCCGTTGGGCACGCGGTGGGGCATCCGCACCTTGGCGACCGGTTCGGACGGGAAGCGCTGCGCGTCCCAGATGACGAGGTACGAGCGGGTCGCTGACAGGTCGGTCCCGTAGGTGAGATACCAGCCGTCGAGTTCGTGCTCGCCCCGCCCGGCCGGGGCGCCCGCACGCGCCGCGTGCACCACCTCACCGTGGACGAGGTCGCCGTCGTAGTGCACCGATTCGCCCGTGTCGAGGTCGTAGCGGACCAAGCGGTCGAACTCGCCGTTCAACAGCCCCGGGTGCCTGCCCGACTTCTGCGAGACGGTGACGTAGCGATGGGGCCGGCCACAGAGGCGGTCGTCGATGCGGGCGAACTCGGACATCGAATGATCCAGGTGGGTCAGCGCCGCTGTGCCCGTCGACGGGGAGAGCTCCATCCGCGTGAACGCACCCCGGCGGTCCGGGTCCGGGGCGAGGCCGAAGCTGTTCCACCAGGAGAAGTCGACGACCACGTCGTCGCCGTCGTCGAACGCGTTGCCGAAGTGCCACACGAAGAACGGATCGGTCTCGACCCAGCGGACCTCGCCGCCGTCGCGGGGCACCAGCGCGACCCGGGTGCCCAGCTCGGGCTTCCACGACAGCACGTCGCCGCCGCTCATCATGGCGTCGAGGTCGAACACGACCGGGGCGATCACCAACACCAGGTAGGTCGGGGTGATCGTGCAGTCGTGGATCATGTAGCCCTGGTCGACCGAGGGGATCGTGGTCGGCCCGCTGGTCACCGTCCCGTCCGGCCCCACGGTGGCCCAGATCAGGAACGGCGCCTCCACGTCGTAGGCGAACAACACCAGCTCACCGGTGGCCGGGTCGATGCGGGGGTGGGCGCACATGCCCTTGAGCTTTCCGCCGAAGTCCCAGCGGCCGACGGTCTCGAGCTCCGGGGTGATCTCGTAGCCGGGCAGCCCCTCGGTCAGCGCCAGGTGGCGGCCGGCGTGGCGGATCACGTTGATGAACGGGTCGAGGCGGAACGGCCAACCCGGGTCCGGGTCGTCTCCCAGCAGCTTCTCGTCCACGAACGCCGGTGTCATCAATCCGCCGAAGATGTCGCGGCCGGCCGCGATGTCGGCCGCCATGCCCTTGGTGCGCACCCAGCGGTTCTTGTAGCGGACACCGCCTTCACCGTCGAGCCACACCCCGTGCACCATGGCGTCGCCCTCCATCGGGTAGCTGTAGCTGCCCAGTGGCGGGAACATCACGTTCGGCCCGTTGCGAACGTACGCGCCCACCAGGCCTTCGGGCAGCTCGCCGTCGACCTCGAGATCCCCCACCTCGATCTCTTCGGCGATCGGCGCGAACCGCCCGGACAGATACGGGTGGGTGGCCATGTCGACAGGCCGCAGATCCGGCATCGGTCACCTCCTTCCGCAGAGTCGGCAGCGCACGCCCGACCGGCCCAGTATTGCAAATGCTTCGCGTGTCGGCCTTCGCGTCAACGCCGCGGCAGCGGCGGGCGCGCCCGTCTGAATGCCCGGAGTGCTCGAACAGCTCGGAAGTCGTAGCTGACGAGGATCCGATCGCTCGTAGAGTCACCGGCAATGCCCGCAGAATCGTCGTCTGTCGAGCACGGCTCGGTGCTGGTGATCTCCGGTCCTCCTGGGAGCGGGAAGTCGACGGTGGCGCCACTGCTCGCCCAACGTCTCGGCGCGTTGGCGGTCTGTATCGATGCCGACTGGTTCTGGACGACGATCAAGTCGGGTTTCATCGAGCCCTGGCGGCCCGAGTCGGACCGACAGAACCGGGCCGTGCTCAGAGCGGTCACCGCCGCGGCGGCCGAGTTGGCCACCGACGGCTACCAGGTCGTCATCGAGGGTGTGGTGGGTCCCCGGCATCTGCCCACTGCGATCTCGTTCCTGCATGAGATGGGGATCGACGTCGACTACGTCGTGCTTCGACCGACCCTCGCGACCTGCCTTGCCCGCGCCGAGGCGCGTTCGACGGACCCTCCTCGAACGCCGGGCCATCCGCCGCTTGCTGCCAGCGGACCCATCCGCATGCTGTGGGAGCAGTTCGGCGCCCTCGGCCCCTGGGCCGCACACGAACTCGACACCACCGGGCTCGGCCAGGCGTCGACCGTCGAGAAGGTCATGGATCTCAGAGCAGCCGGACGGCTACGTGTCGGGCGCAACCCGTGACGGCTCAGGTCGGCGTCGCTTTGACGACGCCCGCAGATCTGCGTCGTGGTTTGGCGGCGCAGCGGGTGGGCCTACCGAACCTTCTTGACGCTTCCCATTTCGGCCAGCGAAACCTCGGCTTCACTTAGCGATGAGAGGCTGCGCAACGCCCGCGACGAAGTTCCGCGTTCCGTGACGTTCCCGAAGAACCACTGGCGCAAGATCTTGTCGAACCAACCCGCTCGAGCGACTGAACAGAGAAATCAAACGTATCTCCACGTAGTTGGCATTTTCCCCGACGGCCCAGCCGTGCTTGCCCGCGGCATCAATGCCCACAGCTCGGACGGCCCGTTGCGACACCTGCGGGGTACGCGGCCTCGTCCGGTTCCTCATGGCGCTCGTCCTCAGCCCCAGAAGATGCAGATTGGGTCGGCATCGATCTCGGCGAGGAGTCGATCGACTATCGAGGTGTGGTTCAGGTCCTGGTATCGGCGGAAGCTGCTGTAGTGGCCCGGCCCGCGCGCGCCCACGTGCCGGTTGACTTGGTGCAGCGGAGGCGAGCGATCTCTTGGCGGATCCACTCTGGCCCGAAGTCCCCGCCCCCCGGCGGTCGGCACTCGGAGATGGTGACGGAACGAGGGTCGACGTCCATCGCGTCGCGGATCTCGCGCAACTCACGGGGACTGGGCTGGGGCATGGTGACCATCCTTCCAGCGACACCTCTCCGGCGACAGATCAAATGTCACCCGATGATGCAGCAATCCCCTACGCCTTTGCGGGTGCGTAGGTGAACAGCCGGAGAGGCTTCAGGGTCCGATTGGTCGTGGCCCACACCCTTCGCTGCTCCGCAGCCACGTCCGGCACGGTGGCCCAACTGGTCGCTCGTGTAGCGTCACGCGGTGCCTTGACAAGCCACGTGAGGGACGGCACGTCGGCTATCCGGTTGTATCTGGAAACGGTTGCCGGGATCATGGCCGCGACGAAGGCCCGCGACCCGGATCGCCGGGCTGCGTTGAAGGTCCTCAACTAGGGAACCGTCCGACAGAGGTGCGGGTTCCGGCCGGGGACCCACACTTGGGTGGAACCATCGGCACCGCGTTCGATTACCGGCTTCGCTTGGCGATCGGACGTTCGTCGACCCGAGACCTGTTCGCATACCGGAACCGTGCCGCGTTTACCCACGACGATCCCGTCGACGAGCTGATGACTGAATGGTTCTTTGAAGATCTCGACGAGCTGATCGCATCATACAGCCAGGCGAGCGACGCCTGACTCCGCGTGAGGAACAACTGCTATGCAGGTATCGCGTGGCGCTTCACCCGCGGATGGAAGCTGCCATTCGCAATCGCTATCTCATGCCGGTCCGGTGGTCGTTCGCACAGGAAGTTCCACCAAGAACCCGCTCCTTGATGGTTCTCGCGTCGCTGTCGCCAAAGAGGTGATGCGGCTGTCCAGGTCCGCTGATGTGATCTTCGCCGAACAGTTCGAACAGGCGGTCGATCCGGACGTCATGTACCACTCGAACCCGGTCTTCGCCGGTTCGGATGACGTTGGTGGAGCGGATGCAGACCTGATCATCGGAGACACGCTCTGGGAACTGAAAAGCGAGCCAGCCCGAATCAAGACAGATCCGTGACGCGCTGCTTCAGCTAGTCGGCTACTGCTTGTTGGACTACGACGACCGTTACAAGATACGAAACGTCGGCGTATACTACCCGAGGTTCGAATGGGTGCAGGTCTGGCCGCTGTGGTTGCTGGTGTCACCAACCTTCGAGGTCCTCGAGTTGGCTGACACGGACCGCGCACTTCGCACCGCGCCCGGCGACGGTCAAGTCGGATCCCTTCTCGCCGAGCTTCGTGCGGGAATGAAAGCCGTGGCATCCGGACACCCGGTCGATTACAGCGTCATGGAGGGCTACCGATTTCCTGCACGAGAACATGTCGCCGAGCTCAACTACAAACGGCAGCTCAAAGAACAGCGCCGACAGCGGGTCGAACAGGAATTCCTCGAAGCACGACGGCAATACTTCACCGACGATGCATACACGGCGATCGAGGCCAAGAGGAGACTGCAGCACCTCGACCGGATAGAGAGCCGACGTGCATGGTTGAAAGCCCCAGCAAGCGAAAGGCCTGTTCCAAATGACAACGACACTTTGCTTGGCCTGATCCGGGCACTGAGTAGCGGGCCTTCCGCCCCCAAGCACCCGCGGCCACGCGAGACTGGCGCTCCAGAGCGCTCGACACAGGATTGACCTGGGGTCGATCTCGGCCGGCGAGCGGCCGGGAACCGGAAACGACGAAGATCCGAAACCGCTTGGGGTCCGGGCCTCACGTCGTGGTGGCCGGGGCAGATTTGAACCTGCGACCTTCGGGTTATGAGTCTGCGGCGGCGCTGGCGGCGGATGTCCGCTCGTGTCCTGCAGTCGCTCTAACAGGGCCTTCGCGTCGATCGCCGGACAGGACGACATGGCCTGGGCCCCTCCGGACGAGCTCCCGATTGCAGACGCGTTTGCACTCGTCCTCCGAGATCTCGGAGGACGTCGGTCCCGGGGAGGGTCACCGATTCGGCCCCGCGGGTGGTAGTCGCCTTCGAGCCACCGAACGAAGTACGTGGACCGGTCGACGTAAGTGCGGATCGTGGTCTCCTCCAGGCCAGCCTCACGGAGCTCGGCCTCGAACTCGGAGAGGAGATCGTGAAGATCACGTGCAGTGAACGGCCCCGGTCGCTGACTCACGGCTCGTCCTCCTCGTCGTCCTCGTCGTCGTCGTCGAAACCGAGGGTCCCGTTACCAAGACTTTCGCCGGCAACCTCGTCCTCGTCGATGTCCGCAGAGGACTGGTCCACGTACTCCTGGAAAAGATCGCTCAACGAACGTCGGCCCGTTGGGCTCAGCCTGAAGAAGGCCCAACCGTTCTCGCTCTTGTCGGTGATCGACCTTGCTGCGCCGGAGGGCGTGTCGAAGATCTGCCGTCGACGTCAACCCGTCCGTCGGGGAGGATCGTGGCGGTGCGGCCCGCATGCGCCTTGCGCTTCGCGTAAACGGTGGTGCCGGGCTCGAGTAGTCCAGCGGCGATGAGGTCAGCCAGGCCGACGCGATGCTTGGGTCGTTCCTCGGGCTTACCGAATCCGGACGTGTGCCCGACAGGCACCGGCCAGATCTCCATGATCGCCGAGATCATCTCTGCCGTGCGGACTCGGATCTTGCTCTCGTTCCACGTCTCCCCTGCGGCCGCCAGGAGGTCGGCGTTCATCTTGAGAACGTCGTGCTCCTGAAGCGATACGCGCTTGCTCAGTCCACACGGAGTTGGAGACCTTGGCGTTCAGGCGAGAGGTGAGCAGGGTGAGGTTGCCCAGGCTGTGGACGAGTCGATCTCGTTCGATCTCGGTCAGTCCTCGGCCAAAGGCCAGTGCAGCATGCCACTTCCTCGGCATGCACGTGCTCGATGTGCGTACTTGCCGCGTGGCGACCCGCTCGCCGCCGAGCCCCTTCGGTCGTCCCCTTGACCGCGGCGGTGGTCCTCGATCGCCTCGAGGACCATGCGGAGGCGACCCCGGCGAAGCCGTCGTGTACGCCGGCAGCCACGGCGACACTCGGTGGAGACCTCGGCATCGTCCGGCCAGTAGCGGCTGCCACGGTCTGGCCGGCGAAGAACGCCTCGACGGTCTCCCCGGCCGAGGCGCGCTCTCGCCTTCCGGAGCTGGGTGACGAGCTCGGCGGCCATCTGGTGTAGGACTTTTCGTCGGCACGGACGAGCATGCGGCGAACCATCCAGCTCTCCATGACATCCAGCGCCTTGCGCATCTGAGCCTCGGGGACGGGCTCCTGCTCTGGGATCGAGCAGCCACAGACGAGCGGCTTGAAGACCTCGCTCTCCAGGACGCCTGTGCGGTAGGCGAACAGGCCGAGCCGATCGATCGGTCCTTGCTTGTCGGAGGCCCCTCGACAATCGACCGGTACACGCGGCGCGCCGGCCGATCTGCTCGACCAGCTCGACCATCGGGACTTCTGCGAGTCGAAGTCCGCGAAGCTCTTGAACCGGGCGAACACCTCGCGGGCAACGATCTCCTCGCCGGTGCGCGCGATGAGCCAGTGATTGAGGAAGATCGACGACCGCGAGTAGCGAAGGCGGCCGAAGCTCACCTCGGCCTCCCAGAAGCCGTCTCGAACTCCTTCCAGTCCTTCTCGTATGCCGCTCGACGTCGCGCCGGTCTCCATGAGACGCTGAAAGACGAAGTTCTTGATGAGGTCGGCCGCTGTGAGTTGGGCGCCGCGGGCGTTGAGTGTCTCGAAGATCTCCTGGGCGTTCTCGTCCACCGTCAGATCGATGACGACGAGCTGGAGGAGCTCCCGGACCGCGCGTTCGAGCGCGTCGGCGTCGTCAGCGACGACATCCTGTCGCCGTCCAGCCACTGCGCGCCTGCTCGCGCGAAGTACCGATGCGCCAGCGACCATGCGCTCGCCGCGAAAGTCGAGCGCGTCGTAATCGACCGGAGGCGTCGCGCCCATGACGGCATTGAACGCCGGGCGGTCCCGGTTTGTGGGCCACACCTTGAACTGGTCCTCGGCTGCTCGCAGAACGGCCTCAGCGTTCCGACCAGTGCTTCGAGCCGCATCGCCGGCTGCGTCGCACCGACGCCGAGCAGCTCCGCGTGAAGCGCGTCGAGGAGGAGCTGCAGTGTCGTGAGTCGCTGCTGGCCGTCGATGACGGTCCGCTCCTGCATCGAGCCGGCCGGGTTCTGTACCTGCTGCAGCACGACCGCCCCGAGGAAATGCGGCTGCTGCTTGGCGCCCGGATCGGCGAGCAGACCGCTCGGCGACCCGGACGACGTCACCCCACAAAGGCGCCCACTGGTTCTCCTCGTTCCAGACGTACGGTCGCTGGAACAGCGGGACGATCAACCGCTGGGGCTGCATGAACACCATCTGGGGTGTCCGGACCTGGGTCTCCATCTGCTACTCCTTCCGCCCGGAACCCACGCTGTCAGGCCTCGCGGGCGACGACGGTGTCGTACAACCCGTAGTGCGTCAGGCCCGGGTGGGAGTCGATGCCGGTGTACGCAAGGCTGGCGTCCTCGTAGCGCCGGAACGCGAACACGGCCTGGTTCATGTGCGCGCTGTTGAAGACATTGAGCGTCACCAGCAGGTTGAAGTCATCGACGGTCAGACCGGTGACCGCCTTGAACAGGTCGGGCTCGAGCTTGGTGATGACGTCCTGGAGCGTGTTCTCGCGGAAGTCGGTGAGGTACATGAACGCCGGGATCCGCGTCGCGAACTTGACCAGCTTCTCCTGGATCTGCTTGCGCTTCGACTTGTACTCCTTCTCTTCCGCCGTCAGCTCCTTCTTCTCCTTGGCCGAGATGTCGTCACCCTTGCTCCTTCTTCAGTCTCCTTGACCTTCTCGCTCTTGTTGATCACCGTCTCGAAGACGTCGTCCCCGAGGGCGCGGAAGCCCTCGATGCTTCATGATCGCTTCGAGCGCTTGGGGGTTGTCGATGATCTTGCTGCAGCGTTTCGTTGTCGACGTTGACCAGCAGCGCAGACTCCCATTTGCGAGCGAGCAGCGTGGCCGATGTGCCCGCCATCGCGATGTCGAGGATCCCGCCGGCGTCGATCTGTGCCATATGGGACCCGTCGTACGCGAGCACGGGCAGGAAGTTCACGAGCTCCTTGACCGCGTCCTCTGGGTTGGCTGGCGTCCGGGGACAGGCCCGTTCCGTACTCCGCGATCTGGCGCAGCGCCCGGGTCGGCGCGAAGTCGAAGACGAAGCAGACCGGCTTGAGGATCTCCTCTTCGTTCGGGTCGTCGCCGTTGGGATTCTTGATCGACCACGGCGACTGGACCCGGAACGCCGCCTGGAAGTAGGTCTCGGGCGACTTCAGGTTGCGCAGCATCAGGATCGACGACCACTGCGGCACCGTCACCCCGGTGGTGAGCTTCCCGCAGGACAGCGTGATGGTCTTCGTGTCGTGACCGTTGCCGATCGCTTGCGCACCGGCGGCAGTGCGGCGAGACCGACGCCCGCCGCCGGCGCCGGCGACGGTCAGCACGTCGTACTCGTGGAAGAAGACGTTCTGCTTCTCGCTGAGCAGGTTCGCCATCGCGTGGCACGAGGCAACCGCTGGCAGGAACCAGAATGAGTGGTTGAGGTACGGCAGGAGCCGCACGTCTGAGTAGGGGAACGGCGGCTTCTGTCGCCCGAGCTTCAGGTTGTCGACCTGTGTGGCCGCAGTAGGCGCCGCGGATGATGTCGAGCCACTTCTGCACGTCGTTCTTGTGCTTGAACGTGGCTGACGCGCCGGCACCCGTCGCCGCGAAGAACTCGTTAAGGTCGAACTCGTCGAACTCGCCCTGGCTGGCGATCGCGAGCAGCTCGTCGGGCATCTGGTAGGTGAGCAGCCGCATCTCCGGCAGCGCGCCGTAGGGGTTCGGCTTGTCCCGGATGCTCGTCAGACCATCGCCGCTTGGCCCGCTGCTCGTCGGTGTACGTCCAGTTGAAGATCTGCTCCTCGATGAACTCACCAGTCGCGAGCGCCTTGAACGGCGTTCCCGAGAGGTAGAGGTACGCCTTCGTGGTGATGGGCAGGAACTCGGACTCGTTCTCGCCGAGCTCGTCGAGCTCCTCGTTGAAGCCTTCGAGGTCCAGGGTTGAACTCGTGCCTTCAGTTCCTTCTTGCACTCCGACTCGTCCTCGCCCTCGAAGAGCTCCTTCGCGGTGTCCCGCCAAGCGCCGAAGTGGTACTCGTCGAAGACCACGAGGTCCCAGTTGGTTGCGTGAAGCCACTCGTTCTTGGGCTTGATGTTGCCGGCCTTGTCCTTGCCGAGCAGGTCCTGGAACGAGCCGAAGTAGACGAGCGGGTGCCTCTTGTCGGCAGTGGTGGGGTCGGTGCCCGTGGCCTTCGAGAGGTACTGCCAGCCGTCGAAGTCGGCGTGGGACTCCAGGTCGTGTCTGCCATGCGTCCTCCACCGCTGGCTTGAACGTAACCACGAGCACCTTTGTCGCGCCGAGCTTCTTCGCGAGTTGGTAGGCGGCGAACGTCTTGCCGAAGCGCATCTTTGCGTTCCACAGGAACCGCGGGACGGCGTGCATGTCCTCCTTCCAGATCGAGTGGAAGTAGGCGTGCGTCTTGTTGACCGCCACGGCCTGCTCGGGGCGCATCCCGAACGTCTCGTGGTGAGTCCCAGTGAAGTCCTGCCCGGTGCGCAGCTCAGTGATCACCGTCTTGACGTCGACGACCGAGCACTCCATCCACTCGAGCTCGGGGTTCTCGAAGCCCTTGGCCTTGAGGCGAGCGCGCACCTGGTGGTCAGAGAAGACGTGCCGTCCTCGCGCTCGGCGGGCTCATCGATGTGGATCGTGTAGTTCTTGATCGCGGCCGTCTTCGACTGCTGGCCGACGCGCTTCTTGACGTCCTGGTGGTCTGGCCGACCTTCAGCCGTCCCGCGTGGGCATCGTCGTCGATCGCGTATGCGTAGATGCGGAGGCGCGCCTCTGGCTTCTCGGGGAGGAGCTCCTCGATCGGTCTGAGTCATCTCGTCGAGCTCCATCGGGCGGACGACCTTCTCGATGAACGCGATCTCGGCCTCGGTGATGCCGTACTTCGCGTAGAGGTCCTCGTCGGTCCAATGCCTCGTCCAGTCCTGTGTCGGCACGAACGTGTAGACCTTGCCGGTCGTGTGCTGCGAGGGCTTGTGCAGCAGGATGAGGAAGCGCGTCAGGCGACAGGACAGATACGACAAGGCGCTCTCAGCCTCGGCCTTCGTGTCGAACGGCCCGATGCACAGATACGTCTCAGATGAGACGACTCCCGGCTCTCCGATGAACGGCGTACTGATGATCCTGTGCGGGTAGGTGTCCTTGTTACCGGTGCCCGGCGCGGCGCAGCCGACGAAGATCTTCCACTTGTCGATGAGGTCGCTTGCCAGCTGACGACTTCGTCGCGGCCGACGTAGCCGGTCCGCCGTTCTGGTAGGATCTGTAGGTCCCGCTTGGCCGACTTGCCATGGCCCCTGGAATGTCGATTCGAAGCCCGAACGGCTTGCGCGACACTGACCAGTTGGTCGAAGCGGCTGCTCTGCGGGGAGGCTCAATGCTCCAGGCTCGTGACCGTCTCGACCACCACGACCTTCTTGAGGATCGACAGCCCCTCGTTGAATCGGATGAACACGTCCGCGCCAGGCTCGAGCAGCGGGCGCGTGACGTCGTGGACGGCTCGTCCTTGAAGTGGGTGGTGACTGTGCACGTCTCCGGGGTTGTCGCGGTCCCACAGGAAGTAGCAGACGCCGCCCTTCAGTCCGACTCCTCGGAAACACGTCCGCCGAGATCGGGTAGTCAACGAGGCGCCGGATCCGCGCGTCGGAGAGCATCGACTCCCGAAAGTCATCGAGTCCCTTGCCGCCGGCGAACCAGCGGGACGGGATGACCATCGCCAGCAAGCGCGGGTCCAAGCGCCTTCGCTTGCTCGACGAACTTCTGGTAGATCGGCGACGCGCTAGTGCCGTCAGCCTCCGTCGTCGAGCTGGTAGGGCGGGTTACCGATGATGACGTCGAACTGCATGTTGTCTCCGAACAGCTCGGCGATCCGAGCCTTGATGTCGTCGGTGTGGATGAATGCGTAGGCGTGGGTCTCGAAGCCTCGGCCACGGTCGAGGCTCTTTGGCTCGCCCCGCAGTATCGCACTTGCCGTCCTTGAACTTCTTGATCTGCTTGCCGTCGCTGTCGGCCGTGAGCACCCACTCGGTGCCGCCGACCCAGGTGTGCTCGACGCGCTCGAACCAGATGTTGCCGTCGGTGGTCGAAGCGACTTGGCGATGGAGTGCTCTGCCGTTCGCCCACTTCGAGCAGTACACGCTGCGTCGGGCGAGCAGACTCGTCAGCTGCGTGATCCCGATGCCGAACACCTGCTTGGTCAGGATGTGGTCGACGCGCTCCTGAGGTCCGGGATCTCGTCCGCGAGACCTCCGACCAGCCGCAGCGGTGATCTCGCGGAGGAAGACGCCGGACTTAGTGAACGGGTCGAGGAACCGTCAGCGACGAGTCGGACCAGATGTTCGCGCCGTCGTTGTCCACGGCCCATGCTCGGCGACCGTGTCGAGCATCTGCTTCGCGAACTCCGGGTGGCGTGAAGACCTCGTCGTTCGAGAGGTTCGCGATGCATGTCAGCACGTCCGGGTTGCGGTCGCGCAGCCGAAGACTGCCTGGTTCAGCTCATGCCGCGCAGCTCCGCCGATGTCAGCCACGGAGAGCACCCCATGGTCTCTAGTTGGCGTGAAGATCTCGTGCTTGCCGAGGTCGGCGAAGAGCGTGTCCTTCGCCGAACGACGACATCTGGGTCAGTGTGTCGAAGCGGAAGTCGCGCCGCTGGAACTTGCCCTTGCCGAGGTAGGCCCACTCGGCGAACGTGATCGGCTGCGCGGTCGGTCGCGAGTCATCATCGACAGCGCGTCGCCGTGCACGATGTTCGAGCCGAGCGACGTTGGTCGCCGCGCCGTGACAAGTCGTCGCCGTCGTCGAGCCCGACGTATCCGCGAACACTTCGAGCAGGTTCTCCCGGCACTCGGCGACGTTGTCGGCAAGCAACTCGATGCCGTAGATGCGACATCAGCGCAAGGAGCGCGTGGTGGCGCCTCTCGAAGTCGCTCTTGCCGTAGCGCGCTTCGACCGCCGCCAGCTTGCGGCGGAGCACCGGCACGAGGAAGTTGCCGGAGCCGCAGGCTGGCTCAAGGAACGCGAGTCGATGCGCTCGGCCTCGCCTTCGAACGAGGTCGAGCATCGCCTCGACCAACACGGGGGCGTGAACACCTCCCCGTGGTCAGCCACGCGCTGCTTCGACCTCACAAGGCTCATGGACCAAGTCTGCCCTCCCAGCTCACATGACGCAGGCTTCCGCCAACGCTCGTCTACCGCCTGCGCTGAGACAGACCCGGCCAGGCCCCACAGGTCGGTCTGTAGGTAGGGGACGTCGAGCTCACGATCAGGATCGCGGACGTGGTCGATCGCCAGTGACTCGAAGCTGGAGCGGCGAGGCACGCGACGCGGCGGACATGGAACCCTCGCTCGGGCCAGCGACGCGGGGCGGGGGAGCGACTCCGATTCCGCGAGCGTCGATCATCGGAGCAGCCACTCGATGGCCAAGTCCAAACATCGACCGCGCTCGTGAAGAGCGAATCCGCCAAGCGAGCCAGTCGCAGGCGAGGGCGGCACTGCAGCACTTCTCCCCTCGCAAGCATCGCGGCATTGTGCGGACCACATGGGTCGAGGCGTTGATCACCCACACCTGAGCTCGCCTGGTAGCCGCAACCGGGTGCGCACTTCGCTCGATCGCGTGTGATCATTTCGCCGACGAGACTGTACCGAAGGGGTCCGGTGTCTCCCATGCCGCTGGGTGCCACAAGGAGGGCGACGAGATGCCGCAGGAGAGCTGCGGCGCAGTTGCTGGAGAGCACAGCGACATTCTGCCGGGCGCGCATGGGGCTGCCGGGCGGGAGGCCTTCGAAATAGCTCGGGTCGTCGAGGCTGCCGTCTCGCTCGACGTCAACCAGTGCCGGGTCGAATTGACCGAGGCATGCGAGACACGGCTGACCAGGTCACGCGATCGCTGAGCCCCAGTAGGCATTGCGCATTTGGCCGTCTGGCTGCCCTATCACTCGAACACCTCCATCAACCACCGGGATCAGGTCTGCGTAGGCGATCGTGTTCAGCACATGACGTGGCCACGGCCGGTCCACGCAGGACACGACTACGTCGGCATCGAGCAGCCACTTCAGTCCGTCCGGCTCGCCAGCGCTGAGTTGGAAGGTCCCGTGCTTGCGTTGCGCGAGCAGTTGACGCCTCACGGAGGAGGCGCTTGGCAACGGAGACCTTTGGCCGCTTCAAGAGGGCGTCCATCCGACTCGCACCATGCAAGCGGTCGAGGTTGCGCATTTCGACGAGGTCATGGTCCAACACGGTGATCGAGCTGCAGCCCGTTCGCGCGAGCGCCTCAACGACCAGCATCCCGACGCTTCCCGCCCCGACGACCGCGACGCGAAGCCGAGCTATGTCTGCCTGAATCGTGTCCCCCCAGGCGTGAACGGTGGCCGCCTGGCTCCTCTCTACTCGCGGTGGAGGAAGAACCTTTGGATTGAAGCTGACCTCGAGACGTTCCCCCACGACCCGCACCGATTCGCACGGAGAGCATGACACGGCGTGTCCTTCCCCCTGGTCCCACATACACGCCGACCAAGCCCGGTCGTCTCCCGCCAAGGTCAAACCGAACAGCGGCAGGCCAGTGACCTCTCGCGATATTCGCCAGTCGTGCCTCAGCAACCTTGTCCGCCTGACTCATTCCCTGCCAACCCGTCCCGCGGGGATGGCTGTGGAGAAAGGCCACGCCCAGATCTCGCTGGCGCGCCTCCTCGACGGCGGCGCGCAGTGCGTAGCCCATCGTGAACGAGGCGTTCCCGTGCACGGAGCGGTCTCCGGGCCTCGGCAGCACCGGCTCGACTACCAGCGCGGTGATTCGGCGCAACCCGGTCGACGGGCGCCAGAGTGCAAAGGAAAGGTCCTCCTCGGCACCGTGGCCTAGGAGATGAGCGGCAAGCTTGTCCCGTACGTCGGACGTCATCGCCGCCGAGCAACGGTCAAGGTTCATGCGGCGTTGGGAAGTCCTGCGATGAGGGACCGCGCGTGGGCTAGCCAAAGCTGGGCAGCGCCGTCACCTCCCGTCCACTTCGGGTGGGGTCGGCTCCACTTGGACCAGCCCTCACCGAGTTCCGACGGCCGACGACCTCCCCCTGGGACCTCGATCCACTCTGGCAAGTGAAGCCAATGCGGGGGGACTCGAGGAAAGTCGGCGGGGGGACCCGTTCCGAGCTTGATCGTGTCTATCCCGTCGTAGTCGAGCCCACCTCTGAGGGTCACGAGAACGAGGCCGCCACGTACCTCGGCCTCGAGCCCCATCCGCGTGAGCCCGTCGATGAACTCCGGGCGGCCGGGCATCTCAGGCCACCGGGGTCGGACCCGTGAAGATCGAGATGAAGCGGCTCCTCGGCGTGAGCTGGATCTCCTCGTCGTCCCCAATCCGGTGCTCCACCCCGCTGTTGCCCGAGAGACGTGCGAGGTCGTAGTTGTCGGGTGAGAGCCCGGCGAGTCGCAGGAGCTCCGCGGCGGACTGATGTCGGTCATCGGCGGTGAAGTCGACACCGTCGATGCTGAAGGTGATGGGCGGCTGGCCGCCAGTCGATGTAGGCATCACAACCTCCGGTTGCGTGATTTGGTGAATGTCTGCATAGAGTGTAACAGATGGCGGTTGCGCAGCAGCCCGATTTAAGAGATAATCCGTAACACGAAGCCCCGAGGACACGGAGACACCATGGCCGAGATGCACTCCCTACTGGCGCGGCTCGGGAACGAGCCCGCTACTCCCAGGACGACGTTGGAGCGGCTCTGGGGGTCAGCCGAGCCATGGTCAGCTACTGGGAAGCAGGGACACGTTCTCCCAACGACCGCCAGGTCGCCTCTTTGGCACGTCTCTATGGCATCGAGCTCTCCGGCCTCCTAGAAGGCCGCGATGCGCTGCCGATCGGCACCGACCTCACCGGGATGCTTTTACAAGCCGACAGTGCCGTCGACCCTGAATCGGCGCCAGGCCTGCAGGAGTTCGTCCAGTTCCTCGAGCGGTACGCCGAACTTTCGACCCTCACTAAGACACCGATCAGGGGAATGACCCAGAGTCCCTATGTACACCGGTCCAAGTTCAGCCAGAAGGATGACACCCGGCGGAAGGCCGAAGAGGTGCGTGCTCATCTTGCGACTGGTGCCGGGCCGATCTCGGATACGGACACGGTTTGCGAGATGCTCGGCATCACGATCTATCGGGCGCCGCTCGGCGGAGACCTTCGCAAGGCGCCTTCGGGGGCCTTCCTGAACCACCCCGATGTCGGCTTCTCGATACTTGTGAATCTCGACATGACACCAGGGAGGCGGCGTTTTACGGCCGCGCACGAGATCACCCACACGCTCTTCCACAGTTCAGCTGAGCGTTGGGTCATCTCCCACGGGGCGGGGGCCGCCGAAGACTTCGCGGACGGGTTCGCCGGTGAGTTCCTGATGCCGAGCGAGGGGGTACGCCGATTCATGGAGGAAGCGGGCCTGCCTCCGCGGATCACTGAAGACGTGGACGTCATCCATATTCAGCGGTACTTCCGAGTTTCCTTCCCAACGGCACTGGTCCGGCTGAAGCAGATGAACGCAATCACCGCCGCCACCTATCGTGAGCTACGGCGAGAGGTTCGGCCGGTTAGCGCTCGCCAGGTCACTCGGGTATCGCATCGATCCCCGAGGAATACCGGCAGGACAGCGGAGCGGTGGCGCATCCGTCGGTTCCCCTTCGCCTTTCTACGGATGCTCCGGCGCGCCGTCGTGACCGGGGTGATGTCTCCACCGTCGGCTGCCGCGTTCTCGGGCCTGTCGATCGCGGACGTCGTGCAGATCCTCGGTCAGCCTCTCGAGCGCACCGACGAAACGGCGGGCACCGAGGTCGAGGTTGCGCCGAGTTCGAAGGCCAGGCGGTGTCGTCCACTGAGCATGAGGCCATCACCGACACCGTCGTCCTGCTCTATTTCCTTCTCGCAGGACAAGACGGGCTCCTTGTTGAACTCCTCCATGGAATCATCCGGGTGCCACGAGCTGTGTCCGACCCCGAGGGACCACGATATCCCCAACGAGGCCCTCCGCCACACTGACCTGCTCTCGGAGATTCGCCAGTCGGCCGCGCTACTACGATGTCGCAGCTCGGACTGGCGACTCGCCTGATCTCCATCTGGCCCACGTTCTCGTAGTCGATACTCTCTACGACAGGGGTCTCTTGCAAGTCGTGGACATGACACCCGAAGAGCTCGCTGAGGCGGCCGGCCTCCAGAGCCGTCCCGCCGCCAAGGGTTACCCGATACAGGCCCCCCTCGGCGCCGGTGAAGCGGCCTGCGTCGCCATCGCATCGCGCCGCGGATGGCCGATTGTCACCGACGACGACGCAGCGTTGTCGATGATGCGGCATATCCACGGAGAGGGCGAGTTCGAGTACGAGCGAATCAGGAAGCTGTTGATCCGCGCCAGCCTGCGAGCGGTTGATCACCAAGAAGCAGGCCAACGACATCCACCGGGAGATCCGCGGACTTGGCTTCTGGGACCGGGGGACACCGTTCCCCGAGCCTTGACCCGGGCGACGGACACGCAAGTCGATGACAGGTCGGGTGTGGGGTCAGGCGGCCTGTGTCAGTGGCGGGACAGCTCAGACCATCGCCTCGAGCGCGTCGAGGATCAGGTCCAGACCGAAATCGAACTCGCTGCGGAAGTCATAGCCCGGCTGCAGCACGTGCCCGACCGTGAATTCCATCAGGTGCGGGTAGGCGCCCTCGGGCACAGGTTCGATGACGGTCTCGGCGAGCTCAGCGATGTCGGCCCCCCCGGTGGCCGGAAGACTCGCCTCTTGGAGTGCGAATCCGTACACGTAGGCATCCAGCAGGGCATACGCGTGCGCGGTCATCTCCAATGACAGCCCGCCTCGCCGCAGACAACCGAGCACAGCGTCGTGGTGTCCGAGCGTTTCGGGCCCCGGGTTCGTCCGGGACTCCAGCAGCACCGCGGCCCACCGATGCCGGGCGAGAACCTCCCGAGCCGACCGGCAACGATGGCGCATCGCCGGCTTCCAGTCCAGGTCCACCGGGGGGCGGTCGATCTCGGCGAACACCCGATCCACCATGCCGTCCAGGATCGCTTCCTTGTTGGGGACGTGGTGGTAGATCGTCATCGGCTTCGTGTCGAGCGCATCGGCGAGCTTGCGGATCGTGAGCGCGTCGATGCCGATCTCGTCGGCGAGGCCCATCGCACCTTCGAGCACCCGATCAGCGGTGAGCCGCGCTTTGTTCGTCGTGGCGGACTTGGTGGACGTCATCCGGTCTCCTGCTCGATTGCCCTCTTGCAAAGCGTACTTAGTACGAGTACATTGCACAACCACACCCGTACAAAGTACGAACCAAGGGAGCAGCGGATGCCTGCCACGATCGACCGGTCCACCACACCAACCTCGCAGCACACCATGCGGGCCGTCACCCAACGGGCCTACGGATCGACCGAGGTTCTCGATCTCGCCGCCGTCGAACGGCCGGACATCGCCGCGGACGAGGTGCTGATCGAAGTCGTGGCCGCCGGGCTCGACCGGGGCGTGTGGCACCTGATGACCGGCATGCCCTACCTCATCCGGCTCATGGGCTACGGGCTGACCAGACCGAAGAACCCGGTGCCCGGCATGGACGTCGCCGGCCGGGTCGTCCAGGTCGGACGTGACGTGACCCGCTTCGCCGTCGGCGACGAGGTGTTCGGCATCGGCCACGGCACCTTCGCCGAGTTCGCCGCCGCGAAGGAATCCAAACTGGTCCACAAGCCCGACAACGTCAGCTTCGAACACGCCGGGGTCTCCGCGATCTCGGGCATCACCGCGCTCCAAGCGCTCACCAAGGTCGGCCACCTCGAAGCCGGCCAACACGTGCTGGTGATCGGCGCGTCCGGTGGCGTCGGCTCCTTCGCCGTGCAGCTCGCCCACGCGCTCGGCGCACACGTCACCGGCGTCGCGAGCACCGCCAAGCTCGACGCGGTCCGGGCCATGGGCGCCGATCACGTCATCGACTACACCCGCGAAGCAGATCGACGACGGCGGCCCGCGGTACGACCTCATCATCGACACCGGTGGACGCAACAAGCTCTCCCGTCTCCGCCGGGCGCTCACGCCGATCGGGCACCCTGGTCATCGTCGGCGGCGAAGACGGCGACCGGCTCACCGGCGGCATCGGCCGCCAGCTCCGCGCCGCCGCATCGTCGCCGTTGGTCTCCCAGCGGCTCACCTTCTTCGTGAGTTCCGAATCAGGCGAGGACATCGCCGCGCTCGCCGACCACCTCGCCACGGGCGAGGTGACCCCGGTGATCGGACAACGCTTCGCGCTCGATGACGTGCCGGCGGCGATCGACGCCATGGAAGCCGGGACGCTCACCGGCAAGGCCGTCGTCGTGATGCACCCCGACCCCGGGGACCAGCTCACCACGGCGCCAGCACCCCCCGCCGAGAACGCTCGCCTCGCCGTGGCGGACATCCAGCACCCCGCGCGCAACGCCACCGGGCCGGCCACACCCCGCCTCTGGGAAGGCCGCACGTTCGGAGCACTCGTGCTCGCCGCGTTCGGGCTCTATGGCACCGGGAGCGCACTCGCCGACACGCCACTCGGGGTCACCCTCGTGGCACTCAACTCACTCGCCGTCACCACCGTCGGCGTGCTCGGATACCGCCTCGTCCGCGCCGGCCACCCTGGCGTGGGCGCCGGGTACCTCGGTGCCCGCGCCGCCGAGGCGGCCCTGCTGCTGGGCGGCGTGCTGGTCGTCCAGATCGCCGACCTCGCAGACGCCGACACGGTCGGCTACCAGCTGGGCATGCTGGCCCTGGGCGTGGGCAGTGTGCCCTTCTTCCACACCGTCGGCAAAGACACGACTGCTGCCGAGCTGGTTCGCTCGCTGGGGAACCTTGGGCTACTCCGCCCTCGCAGCCGGCGCCGCGCTCGAGCTCACCACCGGACTTCCCGTCGCCATCGTCCTCGCCGTCCCCGGCGGCCTGTTCGAAGTCGCCCTCGGCGCGTACCTGCTCCGGCGAGGATTCGGTCGGTCGCACGAGTCCAGATCCGTCGAGCAGATCGAGATCGAACAGTTCGGGGCCGTACGCGCTGGCGTGACAACCGCACACGACTGGCGAGCGACCAGCCGAACATGACGGGCAAGGTCACCAGCGCCGGCACCCACACCCACTTCGCCGACAAAGCCGGCAAAGCCGAAAGAGCGACCGCGGCAACCGCGACAACGAGGATCACGGGTAGCCTGCTGGCACAACTCCGGCGGAGCCAATGGCTGGTCCCACGACACGGGAACCAGACAATGCGCTGTCGCCACGACGTCGTCGAGGAGGAAGCTCATGGCTGGGCCGGACTTTGCTGACCGACAAGATTTCGAGGATGCCGACCGGGGATTTGTCGGCCGGCTCGACCCGTGCGTGATCACGACCGACGATGGGCGGGTGGTGTGGGACAACGACTCGTACGGCTTCCTCGACGCCGAGTGCCCGGACACCGCGAACCCGAGCCTGTGGCGCCAGGCGCAACTGTGCGCCAAACAGGGCCTCTACGAGGTCACCGAGGGCATCTACCAGGTCCGGGGCCTGGACCTGTCGAACATGACGCTGGTCGAGGGCGACGAGGGCGTCATCGTGATCGACCCGCTGATCTCGTCGGAGACCGCCGCTGCTGCACTGGCGTTGTACCGCAACCACCGGGGCGAACGGCCGGTCACGGCGGTGATCTACACGCATGCGCACGTCGATCACTTCGGTGGGGTGCGGGGTGTGTACCGCGAAGGCGTCCCGATCATCGCAGGGCACGGGTTCATGGAAGCGGCGGTGTCCGAGAACGTCTACGCCGGCCAGGCGATGAGCCGCCGATCGGACTTCATGTACGGCGCCAAGCTCGCCAAGGGCCCCGCCGGCCAGATCAGCGCCGGTCTGGGCCAGACCAACTCCACCGGCACGGTCGGGGTGATCCCACCCACGCTCGAGATCACCGAGACCGGCCAGGAAGAGGTGATCGACGGGGTCCGCATCCGCTTCCAGATGACCCCGGGCACCGAATGCCCCGTCGAGATGAACTTCTCGTTCCCCGACAAGCGAGCCTTGTGCCTCGCCGAGAACGCCACCCACAACCTCCACAACATCCTCACCCTGCGCGGGGCGGTCGTGCGCGACGCGCGGATCTGGTCGCACTACCTCAACGAGGCCATCGACCTGTTCGCCGACGACGTCGACGTGGCGTTCGCCTCGCACCACTGGCCCACGTGGGGACGCGACCGCATCGTCACCTACCTCTGCCAACAGCGCGACCTCTACGCGTACCTCCACGACCAGACCCTGCGCCTGATGAACCAGGGCTACACCGGCATCGAGATCGCCGAGATTCTCGAGCTGCCCCCCGCCCTCGACGCGGCGTGGCACACCCACGGCTACTACGGGTCGGCCAGCCACAACGTCAAGGCGATCTACCAGCGCTACCTCGGCTGGTTCGACGGCAACCCCGCCCACCTCTGGCAGCACCCCCCCGAGGCGGCCGCCGCCCGCTACGTGCAGGCCTTCGGGGGCGCTGACGTCGTCATCGGCAAAGCCCAGGCCTTCATCGACGCCGACGACCTGCGCTTCGCCGCGGAACTGTTGAACCACGTCATCTTCGCCGATTCGTCCAACACCACCGCCCGCGAGTTGCTCGCCGGGGTGTACGACCGGCTCGGCTACGGGGCCGAGAACGGCCCGTGGCGCAACTTCTACCTCCAGGGCGCCTACGACCTGCGCAACGACGAGAAGCCGACCCCGATCAACCTCGCCCCACCCGACGTGATCGCCGCGCTCACCGTGGGCCAGCTCTTCGACTCCGTCGCCATCCGCGTCAACGGCCCCAAAGCCTGGGGCATCGCCACGTCGATCGACTGGGTGATCACCGACATCGACGTGCGGCACCGCACCGAGCTGTCCAACGGCGTGCTCATCCAGCGCGACAACCCCGCCGGACAAGCGGACCTCACCGTGACGCTCACCAAGGCGCAGCTCATCGGCCTGCTCGGCGGGGCGCTCACCCTCGCCGACGTCGAGACCACCGGCGACACCGGGGCCGTCCAGACGTTCCTCGACGTGCTCGACCCCGGCAATCCCGGCTTCGCCATCGTCACGCCCTGACAGCGCGGTCCCCATCTCCGGGTTGGTCGACCAGGGCGGCCACCGAGGCCGGCGAGTCGAACAGGCAGCCCGCACCAGGACCCTGGTCGCGGGCGGGATCACGGCCCGGGTCGGGCCCTCACGCCCGGCAGTGTCCCCAGAAGCTCGGCTCGGTGATCTGGGTGACGGTCCAGGTGGACTCGTCGATGAGCAGCCCGCCGAAGCCGAACTCGACGTCGAATCCCGAAGGGGACTGGCTGTAGAACGAGACCATCCGGTCGTTGGTGTGCTTGCCGAGGCTCATCGAGATCGGCACGTCGGCCTCACGGTGACGGTCGAGCGTGGAGCCGACGTCGTCGAGGGTGCGCGCCTCGACCATGAAGTGGAGGAGCGCGGGTTCGTCCGAAGGGACCAGAGCGAGGCTGTGGTGACGCTGGTTGCAGTGCAGGAAGACGACGTCGTCGCCGCTGGGTCGCCAGTAGTCGCTGACCCGGAAGCCGAGAACTTCGGTGTAGAAGGCCAGCGACTGCTCCGGTTTCGAGGTGGCGAGCACGATGTGGCCCATGCCGTGGGCCCCGGTCACGAAGCCGCTGACACCGGTCGGTGAGGCGAAGAGCTCGTGGTCGTGGATCGGGCCGTGGAACAGCTCGAGGACGAAACCGTCGGGGTCGGTCGCTCGCACGAGTCCCCGGACGCGCCGCTGGTCGCATTCGTCGGACGTGGCCGTCTCGGTGGTGATTCCGGCCGCCGCGAGCTCAGCTGCCGCGCACGACAGGGACTGGGCGTCGGGCAGTTCCCATCCGGCGAAGGCGAGCCCGTCGTGCCCCTCGCCGGGGGCGACGAGCACGCGGAACGGTCGTTCGTCGATCCGCAACCGCAGGCCGGTGTGGTCGCCTGACGCCATCAGGCCCAACAGTTCTGCGTAGTTGCGCCACTGCTCGACGTCGGTCACGTCGATACCGATGTAGCCCAGTCCTCGAATGTCCATGTCCTTGCCCCTGTTCTTCGATGTTGGTTCGAGTATGAGTGGGTGCCGGCCCGAGAACAAGGTGAGAACGGTCGCCCGCGATGGTAGAAATCGGACATGTCTTCCGAAGTCACGCCGGTCGGCTACCAGCCCCACGACGCCACCTACCGCCTCGACATCGAGATCCTCACCGCAGAGCAGCTGCGGGCCCGGGTCGCGTCGGTGGCCCATCGTGGGTTCGAGCGGATCGACTTCCAGTGCTTCGTGTTCGTGCGGTCCGGGTCCTACGCACACGTCGTCGACTTCGCAACCTACGAGCTGCGCGCCGGAGCGTGCCTGCTGATCGGCCCCGGCCAGGTCCACCGATTCGGATCGTCGAGCGACTGGGACGGCTGGATCCTGATCGTCGGAACGCACCTGATCCCCGACTTCGTCCAGGACCTGCCGACCCACGTTCGGATCCCCCCGGAGCACCTCGACGCCGTCGCCGAGCTGTTCGACAGGATGATGGCGGACGCCGCCTTGGCCGCCGAGCGTGTGCGACTGGGCCAGCTCCTGGCGCTGCAGGCTTCGGTGCTGGTGGGCCGCCTTGCCCTCGGTGCAGCCGGTTCGCAAACGCAACGCCTCGTCGATCCGGTCCTGTTGGCCCGCTACAAGGACTACCGGGCAGCAGTCGAGCGCGAGTTCCGCCAGTGCCATCTCGTGGCGCCCTACGCCCACCGGCTCGGGTATTCGCCCAAGTCCCTGAACCGGGCGTGTCGGGCCGCGGCGGACGTGCCCGCGAAGCGGGTCATCGTCGATCGGATCGTGCTCGAAGCGAAACGGATCCTGGCCCGCACTTCCGACCCGGTGGAGGCCGTCGGTCGCGAGCTGGGTTTCGACGAGGCCACCAACTTCGTGAAGTTCTTCCGTCGCGAGACGGGCACGACGCCCACGGCATTCCGCACTTCGATCCGCGACCCGTGACCGGTGAGCTCCCCGCACCGAACCCGGGCCACCGGCATGCTCGTCACCACCGTTCAACGATTCGCCGTTGGCGCCAACGCAAGCCGAGTCGCCTTCCACCGACCGTTCGACGTGTCCATGCCAACGACGAGGACTTCGTTGCACACCTGCACGTCCACCGTGCCGACCAACGTGGCAAGCAGAACGAGTGGACTGCGGACCACGTCAACGCCAACCTCGTGTGCTGCAGAAAAATCGGCGAACCGCTGCACCACCAGACCCACAGCCAACCTTTCGAGCAGCACATCGCCCAGTCGGGGCAGCCCAGAATCCGGCTGCACGACCGACGCCGTCGACCAGATCGCCGGCCTCGTCGCTCGACGCAACCCGACCGACGCTCACTGACAATGCGCCTAGGCTGGAAGCCATGTCCGTCGCCGATCACAAGCACGAAGCGGGAGGGTTGACGGTCGTACCTCCCGATGAGGCCCTGCGTGCCGCCCGCCCCCTTCCAGGTGACGACGACATGGCAATCCAGGGGCTCACCGACGAGGAGTGGTCCGCGTTCGCCGAGGCAATCGCCGAATAGTGACCATCAACCAATCGGCAGTCGTCGTGGACACCATGGTCGTGTCCGCGCTGGTGAACGCGCATCGACAACCCGAGCACGCGGCAACGTTCCGCGAGCGCATCGCGCAACGCCAGGTCGTCGCCCAACCCGACGATCAACTCATCGTCGCCTACGCAGCATTGCGGGCCGCGTCAGAGCGGATCGGCCACGCCATCAGCCAGAAGATCCACGAAGCAGACCGCTGGATTGCCGCCACCGCGATCCGGCTCGATATCGAACTTGTCACCGACGACTCGGTCTTCACCGGCGCGCCCAAGCTCGCACTCACCCCACCGGTCCGTTGAGCAACCACCCGCCGGCAGCCAAGCGGGCGAACACGCTCGCAGGTTTGACAAAGGGCTGACACGGGCGGTTCCGGGTCGATCGAGGCGATCCTCTCCGATTCCGCCGCATCCGCGCCGGTTCGTTTGCCACCGGTTTGACAAGGCGACCGACGGAAGAACCCCTCAGGCCACCGTTCGATCGAGCAGGTGACGGTTCTTGGCTACTGAACCCGGCAGGACCGAGAAATGGATCTGGCCATCGTCGTCGACCGCGACGACCCGGACCACAGCCTGAGCCTGGCTGTTACCTGCGAGCAGCATGGCGCCCGGTTGCACCCGCTCAGGTACGCGTGCATCGGCAAGAGTGGACCAGCCCAGGGCGTCGTCATCCTGAGCATTGAGATCGGCTATGAGATCGAGATCGGTCATCGGATTTCCACGTTTCGGGTCAATGCACCTGATAGGGATTCTGGAAGTTCCCCGGTTTCACGGACGTGAAGCGCCCCGTACACCAGAGTCTGCGCGCCCATGTCGGCGAACCGATCACCATCCACGTCGGCAACCAGCTGAAGCGCCCCGGGTTCGCAGCGTCGATGACTGACACACGGCCCCGCTTTACTGGCCAGCCGTCCCAACCCGCGCGTAACGACCAACAACGTGACAGGCTTCCACGATGACGTTCACGCAGGATGAGCTCGACGCATACCCGGTCATCGCCGAGCGTGACGTCGACCATGTCATGATCATCGGGCTCCGAGCATCGAGCGCCGTTCAGCAGCTCTTCAGAAACGCGGCCGACATGGCCGAACTTTCCCTCACATCGGTTCATCGCTCCGTCTCGACGCTCGGAGGCAGGGAAGCCGACATCGAGGCGAGGTTCGGAGACCCGCCATTCATTCTCCAGATCGAGGACAAGATCGACGCCAGCTTCACACCTGGACAGGCACTCGGATACCGCCAGCGCGCGGACGCGTTCCGCACCGACGCGTCGAACGCCGGAGCAGCCTGTGTGTTGTGCGCTCCTGCTGACTACCTCATCGACGCTGGTGAACACCGGAACCACTTCGACGGCACGGTCTCGCATGAACAACTCAGAGATGCGCTTTTCGAGGAAGGCCCCTGGGGCCGGGAACTCGCTCTCATCGTCGAGCACGCGATCCGACAGCACCGTCGACATGGCGCCCAGGCCCCACCCGACGAACTTCTGAGAAGCCGCCTGATCGAGTTCTGTGCCGCCGCGAGCAAAGTCGGAATCACACCCCCGAAGGTTGGAACGCGTGCAGGGGACCCGGGGATCTGGAGCAAGTCGGCCCTCCGCCAACTCACGGCTGGCGATACTTACCTCCATCTGGACCCCACCACCGGTCTCGTCGAGATCCACATCCAAGCTCTCAACGGAGCGCTCGACGTCACCGCACTGTCCGATGCGGTCACCGACGTTTCGGCCCAATCGAACGGCACGACCGTCCAGCTCTCACGTTTCGACAGCCCCGACCCTCTCATCCTGCGGGAGTCGCTCGCGGGTCAAGCGGAACTCATCGCTGCCATGTGGTCGAACGCACGAGCATTGCTCGACTGGTGGGAGAGTCATGGGGCAGCACTTGCCAACAGCTTCATCAACAGCGATGAGAACCGAGGGCGCGAAGAGATCGCCACTCACGTCATCCAGCAACGAGCTCCGTGAGTTCAGGGAACGCCCCGTGACACCCTGTCCGGTTCGATGCGTTTGACACGTGTTTGACAGGACGACCGGATCGTTGTTGGCGGGGCCGCCCCCCGTCAATGACGAAGGCCCGGAATCTCGTTGGATTCCGGGCCTCACGTCTTGGTGGCGGGGGCAGGATTTGAACCTGCGACCTTCGGGTTATGAGCCCGACGAGCTACCAGACTGCTCCACCCCGCATCGGAGACGATAGCCAGCTCGACGCATCCGTGCCAACCCGGCCCGATGCCCGCACCCGCCGCGGGGTTGTGCCATCGGTCATGCACGCGACAGGGCTCCCGTCGCCTACGGTCATCGCCATGCAAATGCGTGAGACATGGGAACGACTCGCCGACGTGTGGAACCAGCGTCTCGACCTTTCCGAGAACCGGCCCGACCCGTACTCGACCGTCGCGCTCGACGCCCTGCCACTCAGCGACCAGATGCGCATCCTCGACATCGGCTGTGGCCCCGGCGTCGGGTCGATCCAACTCGCCGAACGGGCCGGCCCCAACGCCCGGATCACCGGCATCGACATCTCCCCGGCGATGATCGCCCATGCCCGTGACCGGGTGCGCGCCGCGATCATGCGCGGCCACATCACCCCGACCAACGTCACCCTGCGCGCCGCCGACGCCGCACACGACGACCTGGGCGCCGACCACGACGTCATGTACTCCCGCTTCGGGGTGATGTTCTTCGACGAACCCGACAAGGCATTCACCAACCTCGCCAACTCCCTTGCACCACACGGCCGACTCTCCTTCGTGGCCTGGGCGGACGCGGCGGACAACCCGTGGATGACCGTGCCCAACGAAGCTGCGGCCGCCGCCCTCGGCGCCGAGATCGCACCGGCCGACCCGGAAGCACCCGGGCCGTTCTCGCTCGCCGACCGGGAGGCCACCGTCGCGCTGCTCACCGCGACCGGGTTCACCGACGTGCGCGTCCTCGAGGTCACCCAACCCCGCCACTTCCCGCACGCCACCGGCCGCGCGGAGATCGCACTGGCCCTCCAGACCGGACCGGTCGGCGCCGCCTTCGCTCAAGCGTCACCCGAACAACGGAGCGCCACGATCGACGCGGTCATGGCCGCGCTCGAGCGGTACCGCGACCCCGGCCCGACCGGGGGATGGTCGATCCCCGCACACGCCCGGGTGTACCTGGCACGCAAGGCCTGACCCGCCCCACGACCGGGACGACGCACCGCCGTCGGGCGATCAGCGGGACGTGGTGGGCGGAGCGCTCGACGACGACATCGCCTGGAGCTGCGCGGCCAGCATCTTGGCCCGCTCGATGTCGTTGGCGTAACCCACCAGGTCGCCCTGCTTGAGCGCGTCGTCCGCATCGGCAAATGCCTTGTTCAACTGGGCGATCAGCTCGGCCTGGGAACCCGTCGCCGGCGGCACCGTCGTGGTGGTCGTGGTCGACGATGTCGTGGTCGACGACGAAGGCGACGACGAGTTCGAACCATTGTTGCCCAGCGCCAGGTTCACCGCGGGAGATGGATTGTTCTCCTGGGTCTTGGGTACATCAGACCCGAACAGGTCCACGAGCGCACCGTGGAACGTGGACTCGACCGCGACCTGCAGGTTCCCCGACGAGTCCTCGTACGCCACGATCACCTGCTGCAACTCGGGCAGACTGTTCCCGGACGACTTCACATACCACGGGCGCACGTACAACAACGACTGATCGATCGGGATCACCAGCAGATTGCCGTACTCACACTCCGACCCCCCACTCTGTTGACCGGAGTTGCACAACAACGTCTGGGTGGACGACACCTTGCGGTCCTGCATCATCTGCGCGGCGACGTTGTAGGGCCCAGAGGGCAGGTTGTTGGCCGGCAACTGGAACAGGTCCAGCCGCCCGTAGTCTTTCGGGTCGCTCTCCGCGGTCATGAACCCGGTCAGCACCTGCTTGTTCGGTGAACCCGACTGCTTGGGCACATAGGGCCGCAGCATCAGGAACGACTCGCGCTTCGCCTTGGGCAGGCGCATCAGCAGGTAGTACGGCTCCATGGGCACCGCACCCGACTGGATCGGATTGCCGTTCGCATCCACTGCCCCGGGCGCCGCACCGGTGGTAATCCCCGCCTTGTTCGGGTCGGCCGAGATCTCCCACGTGTTCTCCTGGGTGTAGAACGTGTCGGGGTTCGTCAGGTGGTACCGGCCGTACATGCGGGTCTGGACCTTGAACAGATCCGCGGGATACCGGAAGTGATCCGCGAGGTCCTTGGGGATCTTCGACTGCGGCGTGAACAGATTGGGGAACGCCTTCTCGTAGGCCTGGAGCACCGGATCGGACGGGTCGACCACGTACAACTTGATGGTCCCGTCGTAGGCGTTGACCACGGCCTTGACCGAGTTGCGCACGTAGTTGAACCGCCGGTTCAGACCGCTGTCGGTGGCGATGTCCGACGTGATCGCCCGCTGCGCGTTCGGGTAGTGCGAGCTCGTCGTGTATCCGTCGATGATGTAGTCGATCTGCCCGTTGGACCGGACCACCACGTACGGATCGGAATCGAAGGACAGGAACGGCGCCAAGGTCTGCACCCGCTGTTTCACGTCGCGGTAGATCAGGACCTTGGACTGCGCGTCGACGTTCGAAGAGATCAACGGATTGATGTCGGCGAAACGCAGCGCCACCGCACTGCGACGGACGAAACCACTCAGGCCACTACCGACGCGGATGCCGCCTTTGCCGTGATACCGGTTGTACTTGGTGTTCGAGGACGCGTCGACGTAGTCGATCTCCTGGGTCTTGGAATCAGCGATCACGTACCCGGCCTGACCTTCGCCGAAGTAGGTGGCCGGCTGGGTCACCTTCGTACCCTTCCCCGACGACACCACCGGAATGTCCTTGTTGGTGAACACCGGCTGGCCGCTGTCCGCGGCATTCGTGGGCGCCATGATGTTGCCGTAGCCGTGCGTGTAGGAGAGGTGCTGGGCGACCCAGGATTTCTCGGGCAACGACGACGCGTCGATGTCCCGACCGGCGGTGAGGACCTGAGTGACCTTGCCGTTGATCTTGTAGCGGTCGACATCGGGTTCGGGAACATTGTAGAAACCCCGGATTCCCTGCAGCTTGGTGAACACCTCCTGCACGACCGCCGGATCCCACAGCCGCACGTTCTGCACAGTCGTCTCGTTGTCGCGCAACGTCGCCGCGTCCAACTTGCCATCATCGGTGAAAGGCTCGACGTGCACCTTGTTCAGCCCGAACGACTGGCGGGTCGCCTCGATGTTGTGGACCAGATACGGCTTCTCCTTGGCCTCCTCGGAGGGCTGCACGCTGAAGCGCTGCACCAACGCCGGCACCGCCACCCCGCCCAGGATCGACACCACCGCCCAGAGCCCCACGGCCACGACCGGCAACGCCCAACCGCGCCGCCAGATGTTCACGACGAACAGCACACACGCGAACACCGAGATCACCAACAGCAGGTCGATCGCTTTCAGCTCGATGTTCGAATCGGTGTACAGCGCGCCGTCGACCGTCCCCCGGGTCGAGAACACCAACTGGAACCGGCCGTACCAGTAGTCGGCCGTCTTGGTCAGCGCCAGCAGGGCCAACAGCACCGACGCGTGGACCTTGACGCGTTGGCCGACCCGCTCGGACCAGGGCGTACCCCGGGGCACCTCGATGCGGATGCCCCCGTTGAAGTAGTCGGCGACCAGCGTCGCGAACAGCGCCACGACCAGCGCCGCGAACAACCACGAGACGATGAACTCGATGAAGGGCAGGCGGAACACGTAGAAGCCGACGTCCCGGCCGAACGTGGCGTCCTTGGTGCCGAACTTGACCGAGTGGGTGAACAGGATCCAGTCGTTCCACTGACTCGCCGCACCTGCGCCCATGAACAGGGCCAACACGGCTGCCAGCCCGGCACGGACCCAGCCCCGCCGGTGGCCGAAGACCTCGTGGAAACGCTGCACGATCTGATCGTTGGACTGCGCGAGGGCGAACGTCGGCGCGGTCCGATCGGCAATCCACAGGTTCAGGTAGACGATCAGAAAGCCGAGCGCCACGAAGATCGCACCCAGGGCCAACTTGGCGCCCAGCACCGCACCCCAGACCCCGGTCTTGCCAAGACTGGCGAACCACAGGTAGTCGACATAGAAGCTCGCCGCGCCCCGAAGCGAGGCGAACAGCACGATCAGGACTCCCAGCACCACCAGGATGACGATGCGGCGACGCCTGCTCCGCTCGGCTCCGGAGCGCTGCGGCCGACCGGGATTCTTCGATGAGGACCGTCGCATGACCCAACCACCCTACCGGGGGGGCCGTCGGCGACCGCCCCTGAGCACCGGGGAATTCAGGTGCCGGTGGCCCCCATGTCCGCGGGCAGGGCGAGACAGCGACACCCCGGGTGCGCCGGGGCCACCGCCTGACCCGTCGGGAAGACCTCACCGGCGACGACCGTGCCGGCCAACTGGTTGTCGTTGCAGTCCGAGCAGGGCTCGGCACCCGGGCTGCAGTACCACACCAGCGCAACCTCATCGGGAAGCGACGCCCGCAGGCCCTCACCGAACGCCCGTCCACACGCGTCGGACACCGCGGCGGTGAGCCGGGCCCCACGCCACTCCCGGTAGCACGCACGGATCCGGTCGGCGAGCTCGCGGTCGTCCAACGACGCCGGGTCCTCGTCGTCTTCGGCGTCGTCGACGTCGCCCAGCGCCCGGGCCAGGCGTTCACGCAGTGGCACGGCGACCGCGTCGGTCAACTCGGCGACGATCGGATCGAGATCGACCGCGCCCACCCCGGTCGCATCGTCCCGCAGCGCACCGGCGAGCACCGACCCGGCCGCCACCGCCGATTCGAGGTCGTCGGTCACCACCGGCCCCCAGGTCGCACAGAACGCCTCGGCATCGCCCAGATACGCGTCGGACGACGCCAGCTTGCGGGACTTCCGCAGGTCGTCGAGCAACGCGCTCTGATGATCGGACAGATGACGCTTGCAGTGCTTCGCCAGTCGCCGGGCGACCTCCTCGACAGCCTCGTCCCGCCTCTCGAACAGCGACACGAGCCGCTCGTCGACAGGACTGACCGGAGGCTCGGAGTCGCCGCCCGATGCCGCCGTTTCGTCCGGCGCAGCGGCCGGTCCGGCCTCGGCGGTGACCGCCTCTGATTCTGCGGGAGCATCCGCGGTTCCCTGGTCGGATCCGTCCGAAGGCGCCGCGCGGGGTGCTTCGCCGCCACGCGCGCTCGGGGTGTCGTCGTGCGCTGGTTCCTGGTCGCCCTCGCGCTGTTGCGCCCGGAGCCGCTCGAAGATCCCGGCCACGTCCGCGTCGGTCGCGGACTTGCTCGGCGGGGATGGCTCGGCGCCCACCGCAGCGGCTGCATCGGCGGCTGGCGAGGCAGGTTCCGCGGTCGTCCCGGCCGTACCGGAGCCCTTGCCGGAGCCTTTGCCAGAGCCCTTGGCGTCCCGGGCTGCCGCGGCCCGCACCGCGGCCGGGGCGTCCACCCCGACGACGCGGACCTGTTCGAACTCCGCCGACTCGGCGATCGGCTCCAGTTTGCCTTCGGGCAACGACTCGCCGTCCAGGGGATCCTGGCCTTTGCGCTTCGTGCGACGGCCGTGACGGCGACGCTCGGGCAACGCCTCGGCCGAGGTCGGCCCGCCCTCCCCAGCCGCCGTGGTCACCGATTCCGCCGGTTCGACCGTGTCCGCAGGTTCGGGCCCGGTCGGCTCCGGCTCGGCGGTTCCATCTTCGGCGTCCGGCTCGACGGCGGTAGCCGCCCCGCCGTCGAGCTCGCCGGCAGGGACGCTGCGGGGTGGATCGTCGTCGGTGACCAGCTCGGAGCGCTCCAGCTCGGCCACCATCTCGGCGACCGTCGGCAGCGGTTCGGCCGCGACCTGGCGCGCGGCGTCGTCCGCGGCGCGTTTCGCTTCGCTCAACACCACACCCAACTCGTCGGTCGCCTGATCGGTGGTGACGCGGATGACCTCGTAGGCGGCCAGCAGGCGCTCGCGTCCCGCGTGGAGCTGTTCGAGATGTTGACGTGCCGCTTTGCGCCGGCGGGCCAGATCCCCCAGCACCGCATCGCGGGTGCGCTCCGCGTCGTTGGTGATCCGCGCGGCGTACATCTCCGCTTCGGCACGCTGGGACCGGGCGTCTTCCTCGGCACCGGCACGGATCTGCTCGGCGGCCTCTTCCGCGTCGCGCCGGATCGTCGACGCCTGATCCTCGGCCCCCGCGAGCAGCTCCGCCGCCTCGTCACGTGCCGCCTGCCGGCTCTCGGACAGCTCGGATTCGAATTCGGCCCGCCGATCGGCCAACTCGGCTTCGCCCGCGGCTCGCAGGTCGGCCACGTGAGCCTCACCGGCGCTGCGGATCGCGTCGGCCTCCTCGGCGGCTTCGGCGCGGATCCGCTTCGCCTCGTCTTCGACGTCGGAACGTCGACGCGCCGCCTCCTCGGCCGCCTGGCTGACGAGCAGATCGGCCTGGCTGGAGGCTTTCGCCGTCATCTCCGCCGCCGATTCGCGGGCCGTCCGCAACACCTTCGCGGTCTCCTCACCCAGGATCCGGTCGACTTCGTCGGGGTCGAGCTGGGTCAGATCGGCGCGCCGCGCCGCCGCCTCGGCCTCGGCCAGCCGGCGTTCCAACTCGGCCTGTCGCTGCTGGAGCGACCGCACGGTTTCGGCCACCGCGACCAGGTGAACCCGCACCTCGTCGGGGTCCCAACCCCGAAACGAGTTCGAGAACGAGCGCGACGCGATGGCATCGACATCGAGGGTGGACGGGGTCGTATCGGCATCGGAGGACACAGCCATGACCCTGTCAATGCTACGGGCGATCCGGCCCCGATTCGGTGATACCCCGGTCGGCGCGACCGGGGTCGATCACGCGGTCTTCGCGTGACCCCGAGGCAGCACGCGGACCTTGGCGAGCGCCTCGTCGAGCGAGGAGACCGGAATGATCTTCAGCTTGCTGCCCGCCGCGGTCCGGGCGTCCTTGGCGTTCGCTGCGGGCACCACGAAGTAGTGCACGCCGGCGTCCTCGACCGCGGCGACCTTCTGGCGGATGCCCCCGATCGGCCCCACCGAACCGTCCGGCTGGATCGTGCCGGTCACCGCGATGTCGTTGCCCCGGGTGAGCCCCTTGGGCGACAGCCGGTCGATCAGCGTGAGGGTCAGGGCCAGCCCGGCCGAAGGTCCGCCGATGTTGCCGGTGTCGAATTCCACGTTGAACGGGAAGTCGTAGTTGGGGTGGGTCTCCATGTAGATGCCCAGGAACGGCGCCTGCGCACCGGCACGCTCGGTCTTTCCCAACGTCACGTGCACCACCTTGTCGGAGGACACGCCGATCCGATCGACCGTGATCTTCACCGTCTCGCCCGGCTTCGCCTGCTTCATGAACCGGGTCAGGTCGTCGACGGTGTGGATCGGGTTGCCGTTCATCTCGGTGATCGTGTCGCCCACCGACAACTGCCCGTCCGCGGGGGAGCGGGTGATGACCTGGTCGACGAACACCCCACCCCCGGTCATCGTCGCCGAATAGCCGAGCTTGCTCATCGCCTGGTAGATCGCCGACAACTTGGCGCCCTGCATGAGCACCGCCTGAAAGCGCATCTCCGCCGCCTGCGGCGTGTCCCCGACGACGTCGCTGGCGGGGGAACACGTCGCTGTTGGGGTCGAGCCAGCCGGCGAACGCCTGACCGAACACCGGGTCGGAGGTCTCCGCGACGGTCACCAGGCGGAACTCCCCCGGGTGGTTGTACGTCTTCACCGATTTGGGGACGCTCACCAGCGCATCGGTGGCCACCGCACTGCCCGGCGCCTCGACCAGGTACCCCGACGGCCAGAACGACAGGACCACCGCGGCGCACACCGTGACCGCCAACAACACCGCGGTGACCGTCCACAACCGTGAGAACCGGGGTAACGGTCGCCCAGGTGGAGACGGTTCGATCCGTGGTCGACGGCACCGCTCAAGCCTGCCACGTCACCGTCCCGGTTCCACACCCTGGGCCCGGCAGGCCCGGTTGCTCAGTCGCGGGCACCCATGAACATCACCTGCAGCTCGTCGTAGGACTCCACACAGCGTCCCGCGCCCAGGACCACCGCCTCGAGGGGCGCGTCCACCAGGTTCACCGCGATGCCCGTGGCGTCCGCGATGCAGGCGTCCAGACCCGTGAGCATGCCCCCGCCGCCGACCAGGTTCAGCCCCCGGACGATGAGGTCCTGGGCCAGCTCGGGCGGCGCGGCTCCCAGACAGGTGATGACCGAGTCGATCATCGCCTTGACCGGCTCGCCGATCGCCTCGCGCACCTCCGCCGGTGAGAGGATCACCGTCTTGGGCAGACCGGTCATCAGGTCACGCCCGCGCACCTCGGCCTTGATTTGTTCGTTGACCGGCCAGGCCGAACCGATCGTCATCTTGATCTCCTCCGCGGTGCGCTCACCGACGGCGATGCCGTACTCGCGGCGGATGTAGGTCTGGATCGCCGCGTCGATGTCGAACGACCCCACTCGCACCGCTTCGAGCGCCACCACCCCACCGAGCGAGATCAACGCGCGTCTCGGTCGTCCCACCGCCGACATCGATGACCATGTTGCCGACCGGCTCGTTGATCGGCAGGTCCGCGCCGATCGCCGCGGCCATGGGCTGTTCGAGCAACTGCGCATCGGCGGCTCCCGCCCGCCGGGTCGCCTCGACCACCGCCCGCCGTTCGACCTCGGTGATCGCCGAGGGCACACAGATCACGACGCGGGGACGGTTGAAACGCGACACGCCGGTGCGCTGCAACAGCAGGCGGATCATCCGTTCGGTCACGTCGAAGTCGGTGATCGCCCCCTGACGCAACGGCCGCACCGCCACGATGTAACCCGGGGTGCGGCCGATCATCTGCCACGCCTCGTGGCCCATCGCCAGCACCTCGGTCGTGCGCGAGTTCAGCGCGATGACCGACGGCTCGTTCAACACGATCCCCCGGCCCCGTGTGTACACCAGCGTGTTGGCGGTGCCCAGGTCGATGGCGAGGTCGCGGGCCAGAGTCAGGTCCTTCCCATGTGTTCGTCGTCACGTTCCTTGGGCGAGAGCGCCCGCATCTCCCGGCGGAACGAATCGATCGACGACTCCGTGGACGACGGCTTGCGGTTGGTCAGCCACAGCACCACCCCGCCCACCACCACCACGACCACCACGATGCCCAGGAAGTAGAGCGCGTTCACGACCGCGCTGGCCTCGACTCGGCGCGCGGGTCATCCTGACCCGGAGGCGACGACACGACAGGGAAACCACCGGTGCTCGACACTTCCTCCATCGTAGATGGCACACCCCGCGGTCAGCCGCGTCGTCGACGCACCAGCCAGCCGAATCCGGCCAGTCCACCGACCACCAGCGCGCCCGCACCACCGAGCAACAGCTCCTGGCGACGTCCCGAGCCCAACATCGACCACGGCGCCGCGCGGAACGCCGCCACATAGGCATCCTCGTTGGTCCGGACCGGTTCCCACCCCAGTGTGCGCAGCCGATCGTTCGCCACCAGCCAGGGGTGCAACAGGTACGGCCGGATCCCCTCGGGGCCCGAAGTGCCCCGCAGCGCCGCGCGTGCCGAGGCCGCGAACCGCGCGGTGCCCGCGGGCACCCGCATCCACGGACGCGACTCCAGGGCCCGCCGCTGCGCGCCGTCCAAGGACCCGTCGGGCGCCACGTGCAGGACCCCGCCGGATCCCTCGTCGAGGACCCGCGAGATCGCCGCACCCAGGTCGTCGGCGTGCAGATACTGCAGACCCGGGTCGTGTCCCTCGACCGGATACGCCAGCGAGCGGTGCAACTCGGTGGCGAACCAGCCGGGCGCCCCGTCGGCCACCACCGGCGCAGCCCGCAACACCGTGACCGGGCCGCCCTGCTCGCCCACCAGCCGTTCGATCTCCGCCAGCTCCACGGCGGGCCGGAACTGCGGCTCAGGATGGATCACGGCGTCCTCGGTGAGCGGCACCGGATTGTTCGCCAGCGCCCCGAGCACCGCGGTGCTCGAGACGACCTGCACCGCGTCGACACCCACCCGGGCTGCCGCGGCCAGGACCGCGACCGCTTCCCGCACGGCCCGGCCCGGCGCGAGGAGATACGGGTCCGACTCGTCCACCGCGGTCCCCAGGTGCACGACCGCGGCCGCACCCTTCACCACGTCGTCGAGATCGGTGCCCACCAGGTCGGCCACCCGCACGGTCGCACCAGCCACGTCGAAAGGTCGTGGGGCCACCACCACGGCGCGCCGATCGTCGGCGGCTGCGGTCACCGCTTCGATGATCGCTGCCGCCGCCGGCCCTGCCGCCCCGGTGAACACCACGGTTCGCATCCATCCACGATGCCCCGTGTACGGCGGTGCCTCCACATTCGACCGCGCCCGCCAGTCGATCGAGGCGTCATCGCGGCCCCCGTCCCCCTACGATTGTCCAGGTGCAAGCGACCGAACCCGAATCGACCTCCACGCGGCACCGGCGGTCCCGGCGCCCGCCGCGATGAGCGCCGACGACCCCTTCGGGGGAATCCCGTTCTTCGGCGACCTCGCACGCATGGTCGGCCGCCAGGGCCCCGTCGCCTGGGAACCCGCCACCCAGCTCGCGCTGGCGATCGCCACCGAGGGTGCATCCGAACCCAACATCGACCCGCTGGAGCGCATCCGCTTCGAAGAACTCGCCCGCGTCGCGGAAGTCCAGATCAACGGCGCCACGGGACTGTCGGTCACCGCCGGTGGCGCGCCGGCTGTCATCGAACCGGTCAACCGGTCGACCTGGGTCCTCCGGACGATCGAGGCGTACAAGCCCCGCTTCGAACGGCTGGCACGTCAGCTCCACGATGAGCCGGCGCCCGCCGCGTCGGACGATCCCGAGACCGCCGCACCACCGGTCGAAGGACTCGAGGACCTCGTCGGGCTCGGAGACGAGCTGAGCCAGTTCGACAAACCGGCCGACGCCGACGCGGACGCGGACGACGCCGAAGTCGAGTCCTGGCTCAGCGGCATGCTCGACCTGCTCAGCCCGATGCTGCTCGGCATGACCGCCGGGTCGCTCGTCGGGCACTGCTCCCGCTTCCACTTCGGCACCTACGACCTGCCCCTGCCCCGCCCCGGAAACGCCCCGATCATGGTGCTGCCCGCGGTGATCGACGCGTTCGCCACCGAATGGGATCTCGACGCCGACTCGGTACGGCTGGCGATCTGCCTGCACGAGCTGACCAGCCACGCGGTGCTGGGCCTCAGCCACGTGCGCGGCACCCTCGACGGGTTGCTCGCCGACTACACGTCGGGGTTCCGGCCCGACCCCGACGCGCTCGAGCGCCACCTCAGCGAGATCGACCCCTCCAACCCGCAGGCACTCGCCTCGTTCCAGCAGATCCTCGGCGACCCCGAGATCCTGGTGGGCGCCATCTCAGGGCCCGAACAGACCCGGCGCCGCGCCCAGATCGACGCCCTGGTCGCCGTGATCGTCGGCGTCGTCGACCACGTCGTCGACCAGGTCGGGGGACGACTCATCGACAACTACCCCCGTATCAGCGAGGCGCTCCGGCGGCGGCGGGTCACCGACACCGACGCGGATTCCTTCACCAGCCGACTCTTCGGCATCGACCTGAGCCAGGAGCTGGTCGACCGGGGTCGTGCGTTTGCCGACGGCGTGACCGAACGGGCCGGCTCCGACGCACTGAACCGGCTGTGGGACGGAGCCGAGAACCTGCCCACCCTGGCCGAGGTCGACGCCCCGGGCCTCTGGTTGGCCCGCATCGACCTCGACCCTCAGTGACCCTCGCCGTCGCTTGCTGAACCCGGGGGTGCCGAACCCGGGGGTGCTGAACCGGAATCGTCCCGCGTGCCCCTGACGAAGGGCCGGGGCACCCGCTGCCACACCGACTGCGCCGTTCGTCCGGCCTGACGCCGGGCCGCTTCGGACACCGCCGACATCTTCGCCTCGACCTCCACCGCCGCGGCCGACGCGACCGTGGGTTCGGCTCCTCCACGCTGACGGGCCGAGAGCAGCCCCACCCCGAAGGAGAACGTGGCGAACGCGGCGACCACCAGCACGATGCCGTAACCGACCTCGAGCGCCATCGGGATGACCGCGATCGCGGCACCGACGACCCAGAAGATCTGGAACCTCGTCTCGAAGCGGGCGAAGGTCCGCCCCCGGTTGGCTTCGGGAGCATCGCGTTGGACGATCGCATCGAACGCCTGCTTGCCGCCGGTTGCCGCGATCCCCACGACCATGGCGATCGTCAACGGCGCCGCGACCCCGGTCAGCACGAACTCCGCCAACGACGCCGCGACCACCACCGCGCCGAGGAACGTGATCAGGATCAACTCCTCACCCATCACCTTGCGGAGCCTGGGCGCCACGATCGACCCGACGAGCGTGCCGATCACCGCCGCAGCGCCCACCACGCCGTACTGCCACAGCGGTTTGTCGTTGGTGCGCAACCCGAACGCAACCAGGATCGACAGGAACCCGACGATGCCCCGCAACAGGCCCATTCCGCCGGCGGCGAGCAGGATCGAGGGGGTGTGCAACGCCTGTTGTTCGCCTTCACTCGGCCGTGTGGGCGCCACCGCCGCCGGGGGGAGACGCAACGCGAACACCAGCCCCACGGCGTACACGCCGGTCGCCAGGGTGAGGCTTCCCTCAGGACCCACCAGCCGCAACGCCAGCAGCCCGGGACCGGCCGCGACGAAGCTCATGATGCCGCTGAGCAGCGCCAGCTTCGAGTTCGCCCGGACCAGCTCGTCGTTGCCGCGCACCGTGGTGGGGACCAGCGCGCTGCGGGCCACCGAATAGCCCTTCTGCAGCACCAGGACGCCGAAGGCCATCGGCAGGAACACGGCCAGGTCGTCGAAGGTGGTGATGAGCACGAACGCGAACAGCGACCGCAACGCCAACGACAGGATCACCATGAACCGCCGACCACCGACCGCACGGTCGATCGCCGGGCCGATCAACGGCGAGAGCAGGGCGAACGGTGCCATCGCCCCGGCCAGGTAGGCGAACACCTTGGTGCGTGCCTGGCCGACCGGGATCGAGAAGAACAGCGACCCGGCCAGGGCCGTGGCGAACAGTGCATCGGCTGCGGTCGAAAGCGCGTGAGTGCCCGCGAGGCGGCTGAACGCAGTGGTCATGTGACCCTGGGCAGGATTCTCCGGAGGCGTCAGCGGCTGCCAGCCCTGCTGGTGGGGAATCGTGCTCACTGATCGGAAAGTCTAGAAGTGGCCTGCGCCGAGACCGGTCGGACCCCGGTTGCCGTACGCGAGGTCGTCAGGACCCGGCCAGGTTGCAGAACGACTCCAGCACTGCGGCGTCACGCTCGTAGGAGAGCAGCCGCAGCGCCCGGTCGGGGGTCACCCAGCACATCACGTCCACTTCGTCGTCGGCCTCTTCGGCGGCCCCGCTCATGGTCATCGCCCAGTAGCGCACCTGCTTGTCACGCCCCGAGTTGTCCACGTAGCGCACCGGGCGCAGCTCGGAACCCAGCGCGACCTTCAGGCCGGTCTCCTCGGTGACCTCCCGACGGGCACACTCCTCGTCGGTCTCGCCGACGTCGCACTTGCCCTTGGGGAAGGACCAGTCGTCATAGCGGGGACGGTGGATGACGAGCACCTCGACGTCGCCGTGGTCCCGCCAGACCACGCCTCCGGCGGCCCGCACCTGCACCTTGGCCACGGCTCAGTCGCCTCCTGCGGGGCGTGCCGCTTCCTCGTCCAGCTCGTGCCGCCAGGTCCGCCCCAGGGCGAGGCGTTGGAGCACCCGGTGGGCGTTGTGGTCGTCGAGGTCGTCACCTTCGGCGAGCCCGGGATCGAGGCGCGACCAGATGCCCTGTGCATCGAGCATCCAGGTGAGCGCCCGGTCGGCGAGCTCGATCTCGAACACCAGCTCCAGATGTTCGACGCAGTTGGGGGCGTGGACCGGTGCGATGATCTCGACCCGCCGATCCAGGTTGCGGGGCATGAGATCGGCGGAAGAGACGAAGATCTCCGGTTCACCGCGCCCAGCGGCGTTTGCGAACCGGAAGATCCGCGAATGCTCCAGGAAACGCCCGATGAGCGAACGGACGCGGATCGATTCGCTCAACCCCGGCACCCCCGGGCGCAGACAGCAGATGCCGCGGACGATCAGCTCGATGTCCACGCCGGCCCGGGACGCGTCGTAGAGCGCGTTGATCATCATCGGGTCGACCAGGCTGTTCATCTTCATGGTGATCGCGCCGTGGCCGCCGGCCCGCGCCACGGCCGCCTCGTTGTCGATCAGTTCGGTGATCCCCTGGCGCAAGGTGTGGGGGGCGACGAGGAGCTGTTCGTAGTCGACCTTGCGCGAGTACCCGGTGAGGAAATTGAACAGCTGGGTGAGGTCACGCCCCAGCGACGCGTCGCAGCTGAACAGGCCGATGTCCTCGTAGATCTTGGCGGTGGTCCCGTTGTAGTTGCCGGTGCCGATGTGCCAGTAGCGCCGCAGCGACCCGCCCTCGTCGCGCACGACCATCGTGGTCTTGCAGTGGGTCTTCAGCCCGACCAACCCGTAGGTGACGTGCACGCCGGCTTCTTCCAACGCCCGGGCCCATTCGATGTTGTTCGCCTCGTCGAAGCGCGCCTTGAGCTCGACCAACGCGGCGACCTGTTTGCCCGCCTCGGCGGCCCGGATCAGCGACTTGACGATCTCGCTGCGACCCGAGGTGCGGTACAGGGTGATCTTGATGGCCAGCACCTGGGGGTCGTGGGCGGCCTGGCGGACGAACTCCTCGACCGAGGTGACGAACGATTCGTACGGGTGGTGCACCATGATGTCGCCGGCGCGGATCGTGGCGAAGAGGTCGTTGCCGTCGTCGGCGCCCGGGGTGAGCCGGGCCGGGGTCACCGGCGCCCACGGGCGGTCCTTGAGATCTGGCCGGTCCAGGTCCTGCAACGTCCACAGGCCGGAGAGATCGAGCGGCCCGGCGTACTCGTAGACGTCGTCGTCGGAGAGCTCGAGCTCGCGACTGAGCAGACCGCGGACCTCGGCGGAGCAGCTGGCGTCGATCTCGAGTCGCACCGCGCGACCGAACCGGCGACGACTCAGTTCCATCTCCACGGCGACGAGCAGATCGTCGGCTTCTTCCTCTTCCAGGCTCAGGTCCGCGTTCCTGGTCACCCGGAACGCCACGTGCTCGATGATCTCCATGCCCTCGAAGAGTTGGTCCAGATGGGCGGCGATCACCTTCTCGAGCGGCACGAAGCGCTGCCCGTCGGGGAGCACCACGAAACGTGGCAGCGTGGCCGGAACCTTGACCCGTGCGAAACGGCGCTCGCCGCTGTGCGGGTCGTGCACCACGACGGCGAGGTTCAGCGACAGCGAGGAGATGTAGGGGAACGGATGCCCCGGGTCGACCGAAAGCGGGGTGAGCACGGGGAAGATGCGGTCCTCGAACTCGGTGACGAGGAATTTGCGGGCATCGGTGTCGAGCTCGTCCCAGGACGAGAACACGATGCCCACGTCGGCCAGCTCCGGGACGATCTCGCCGAGGAAGATGTCCTCGCTGCGTGCCACCAGCACGCGGGTCCGGCGGGCGATCTCGGCGAGCTGCTGCGCGGGGGTGCGCCCGTCCGGGCTCGTCTGGCCCAACCCGGCCGCCACCTGATCCTTGAGCCCCGCGACCCGCACCTGGAAGAACTCGTCGAGGTTGTCGGCGAAGATCGCACAGAACTTGGCCTTCTCCAGGACCGGTGCGCCCGTGAACGTGGCGTTCTCGAGCACCCGCTCGTTGAAGTCGAGCCAGGACAGCTCGCGGTTCAGGAACCGGTTCGGGTCATCGGTCGTGACCGGTCCGGAATCCTCGTCGGGTTCGACGTCGACGAGATGCGGACCCATGTCCGCCAAGGCTACCCGTCGGAGCGTCGGTTCATTCCGTGGTGAAACCGAGATCCCACTCGAGCAGGATGTGCTCACGCTCGGCATCTCGCACGCACCGCTCACGGTTCCGCCTGAACTGCGGGTCGTGCGGGGGGACGAGCTGCAGGCGGGCCATCACGCGGGCTCGGAAGTCGTCGATGAAGTTGCGGTCACCGAAATCGGACCGGACCTCCCAGTGGGGCGCGACCGGTCCGAGATACACGATGCAGGCGTGCCCGCGGGGCGGCTCGTCGGTTTCGATGGCAGGTTCGGACATGGAGGACGATCCTAGAATCTCACGGCGGGTTCACCGGAACCCGCGGTGACTCAGGTCTTGTCGGAGTCCGAAGTGTTGGCGTTCTTCGAGTTCTGTTCGACGCTCTTGGATTCCTTGTCGTCCTCGTCCCCGGAAAGGCCCTTCTTGAACTCGCGCTGGGCCGAGCCGACCGAACGGGCGAGCTGTGGCAGCTTCGCACCGCCGAAGAGCACGAGGAGGATCGCGAGAACGATGATCAGCTCGGGGCCGTCGAGAAAGGCGAACAACGGGGTCATGGACACCCCTTGAGGCTACACCCTCGTCAACGCCGCGGCCACCCCCGTGATCGGTCCGCCCGGGATTCTTCGCCACGAATTCGGCGGGCGTGCCACGATGCGCCCGTGCTCGAATGCGTGGTGAACGTCTCCGAAGGCCGTGACCGGACGGTCCACGAGACGCTGGCCGCCGTCTGCGGCGACGATCTGCTGGATCTGCACACCGACACCGACCACCATCGCGCGGTGTTCACGCTCGTCGGCACCCACGCGCCGAGGCGACTCGCCGCGGCGGCCGTGGAACACCTGGACCTGCGTGGCCACATCGGGGCCCACCCACGCCTCGGGGTGGTCGACGTGGTGCCGTTCGTGCCGCTCGCCGATGCGACCTTCGCCGATGCGCTCGCGGCCCGGGACGCGTTCGCGAACTGGGCGGCCGCCGAACTCGACCTCCCGTGCTTCTACTACGGGCCCGAGCGATCGCTGCCCGAGCTGCGCCGGGGCGCGTTCACCACGCTCTCGCCCGACGTCGGGCCGACCGTTCCGCATCCTTCGGCCGGCGCGTGCGCCGTGGGCGCCAGGGAGCTGCTGGTGGCGTACAACGTCTGGGTCGACGCGCCCGATCTGGGTGCCGTGCGCCGGGTTGCGACAGCGGTGCGCTCAGCCGATGTGCGCACGCTCGGGTTGGCCGTCGGCGACCGGTTCCAGGTGTCGTGCAACCTGATCGCCCCGTTGCGGACCGGGCCGGCCGACGTGGTCGCGGCGGTCGGAGAACACGGCCGTGGCGAAAAGGTTACCGTCACCGGTTGCGAGCTGGTCGGACTGGTGCCCGACGCGGTGCTCACCGCGATCGAACCCGACGAGTGGGAACGGCTCGACCTCGCCCCGGATCGCACGATCGAATCCCGCCTCCCGCGTCGCTGAGGTGCCGACGACCGGCCGGATCGCGGGCGTCGGCCACTCGCGCGTATGTTCGATCTTGCATGGTACTGTCGCTGTGGCAAGCTCCACGGACGACAAGGGCGAGCGGTGACCTCGACATCGAACTTTGGCGTGGGCGGTCGCGAAGGGCACGACTCGTCGATGTTCTACGCCCGGTTCCACCCGCCCGATGTCACCACCGACGACCGGGTGCCCGATCCGGCGGAGCTGGAGGATCCGTTCTTCGTCGGGGACTCCCGTCACATGGACGGGATCGCCGACGGCTCGGTGGCGCTGGTCGTCACCTCACCGCCGTACTTCGCAGGCAAACAGTACGAAGAGGAACTCGAGCGCGACGGGGTGCCGTCGACCTACCTGGACTATCTCGAGCTGCTCCGTGACGTGTTCGCGGAGTGCGTGCGAAAGCTCGAACCCGGTGGGCGGATCGCCGTCAACGTCGCGAACCTCGGTCGCAAGCCGTACCGGAGTCTCTCGGCCGACGTGATCCGGATCCTGGAGGACGATCTCGGACTGCTGCTCCGCGGTGAGATCATCTGGCAGAAGGCCGAAGGAGCGAGTGGGTCGTGCGCATGGGGTTCGTTCCGCTCGGCGTCGAACCCGGTCCTGCGTGACGTCACCGAACGGGTGCTCGTAGCGAGCAAAGGTCGCTTCGACCGGGCGAAGTCGGTCAAGCAGCGGGCCGCGCTGGGGCTGCCGCACCAGAGCACGTTGCTGACCGACGACTTCCTGGCACTGACGTTGGACATCTGGTCCATCCCCCCGGAAAGCGCGCACCGCGTCGGCCACCCTGCGCCGTTCCCCGTGGAACTGCCCGAACAGCTGATCCGGCTCTACACGTTCGAGGACGACCTGGTGCTCGATCCGTTCATGGGCAGTGGTTCCGCGCTCGTCGCCGCCGCGCAGCTCGGCCGTCGCTACGCCGGCTACGACCTCGATCCCGCCTACGTGGACATCGCCCGCACGCGCGTCGCGGACGAAGCCCGGCCACCGGTCAGGGATCCCCAACCCGCACGCACACGGGGAAGATCGACAAGCCGGGGCCATCCGCGGACGAGGACTTCCAGCGCCGGGCGACCCGCGACGGGAAAGCCGCCCAGAAGCTCGCGCGCCAGGTGCTCGAAGATGCCGGGTTCCGGATCGACGAAACGAACAAGCGCATCCGCCGGACCGGCGTCACCGTGAACTACGTCGCCCGGGACGCGGCCGGGGACACGTGGTTCTTCGATGTCTCCGGGGCCTTCACCAGCCACCGGGGCGGATTGTTGCGGACCGACACCGTGTGGAAGTCCCTGGGTCGGGCGCACGCACTGCCGCGGGACGGGCATCCGCACCCCGCTCGTGTTCCTCACCACGAACCTGCCCAAACGACCGAGCGAAGGCGACACCGCGCTCCGTGCCGCCGGGCCAGAGGCGTTCTTCGACGCGATCGAGATGCTCTCCGACGAAGGGCGGGCACGGCTCGAGGACTATGCCGCCGGGGGCTACGCTAACGGGGGAACGCCGAGACCCGGCTTCTGGACCGAGCGCGAACTGAACTGCTGAGCCGATGACATCGACCTGCTCGCGGAGCAGACGACGGTCGACGTGGCCTGCGAGCGCGGTGGCTGCCGGCGTGGATCAGGCGGTCGAGGTGGCGGCTTCGCGACGGGCGATGGCCCGCTGGCGCCGGATGCGCCGACGCTCGCGCTCGCTCATCCCGCCCCAGATGCCGAACTTCTCGCCGTTGACCAGGGCGTATTCGAGACAGGCCTCGCGCACCACGCAGCCACGGCAGACCTCCTTGGCCTCGCGGGTCGACGCGCCCCGTTCGGGAAAGAACAGGTCCGGGTCGACGCCCAGGCAGTTGGCGAGCGCATGCCAGTCTTCGGTTTCGATTCCGATCAGTGATTCGGTGTGGATGGACATTCGACCTCCCCGGTGTGGGGTCGATTTCGCTGCGACGGGTGGCTGCAGACACGTAGCCGACAGCACCCCTGGTCTCGTCGACCACGACGCACGGCCCGGAGTGGTCCGAGACCACACGTGTGGAATTACAACACTGTAAGCATCGTCGTTTTCTGCCCGGAATGCAAGGAAAAATTCAAACAAATGCAACGACGGGCGGATGTCCGGTCACCCGGTGGGCGCCCCGGACCGGCCCGACGGGTGCCGCCGCGGACCGGCACGGCCCTACGCTGGGAGCTGCGGCAACGAACCCGACCGGTCCACCCCACCCTCGAGCGACGGAGGAACCGATCACCAACGATGGCCTTCGACCTCGCAGCACTCATCGAATCCAACCAAGGGCGAAACTTCTCGCTCCACAAGGACCACCTCAACCATCAGCTGGTCCGGGTGCTGCAACTCACCGGTTTCGACCGGTTCTACGCCTCGGCCCACGGTGCCCACCTCACCGACGTCGACGGACAGGACTACCTCGATTTCCTCTCGGGTTTCGGGGTGTTCGCACTGGGCCGGAACCATCCCGTGGTCGTCGAGGCCATCCACGACGCCCTCGAACTCGACTCGGCCAACCTGGTCCAGCTCGACTGTGCACTGCTCTCGGGGCTGCTCGCCGAACAGCTCTGCTCCCGGGTCGGTGACGGACTCGAGCGCTGCTTCTTCACCAACTCGGGAACCGAAGCCGTGGAGACCGCGATCAAGTTCGCCCGCCGCCACACCGGCCGACCCCGGATCGTCTACTGCGAACACGCCTTCCACGGCCTGACCACGGGATCGTTGTCGTTGAACGGTGGAGCCGAGTTCCGCGCCGGCTTCGACCCGCTGAACCCGGCGACCACCCCGGTCCCCTTCGCCGACCTCGACGCCCTCGAGGCCGAGCTGCGCCACGGTGACGTCGCGGCGTTCGTCTTCGAACCGATCCAGGGCAAGACCGTGCACGTCGCCTCCGAGGAGACCCTCCGGTCGATCCGCGCGCTGTGCACCCAGTACGGCACCCTGATGGTCACCGACGAGGTGCAGACCGGGCTGGGCCGCACCGGCGCGTTCTTCTGCCACCAGCACGCGGACGTCGTCCCCGACATCGTCACCTGTGCCAAAGCCCTCTCGGGGGGCCTGGTACCGGTGGGCGCGACGATCACCACCGACGCCATCTGGCGGTCGACCTACCGCTCGGTGACCGACGCGATGGTCCACTCGTCCACCTTCGCCCAGAACACCCTGGCGATGGTCGCCGGCCTGGCAACGCTCGCCGTACTGGACGACGAGGACCTCATCTCCGCGGCCCGACGGAGGGGCGAAGCGCTCACCGCCGGCCTGGCCGAGCTGCGCCCCCGCCACCCCGAAATCGTCGACATCCGCGGCCGGGGCCTGATGATCGGCATCGAGTTCGACCGACCCCGCGGCGCCGACGGCCGGGGCACGTTCCGCGCCCTGGAAGCGGTGCGCCACGGCCTGTTCGCCCAGCTCGTGGTCGGGCCGCTGTTCACCGACCACCGCATCATCACCCAGGTCGCCGCCGACGACGTGAACATCGTCAAGCTCCTGCCACCCCTGATGATCGACGACGCCGACGTCGAACGCTTCCTGACCGCGTTCGACGACGTGCTCACCCACGCCGCGCGAGTGGGTGCGGCGACGGCGAAGCTCGGGTGGGACTTCGCCCGACGGGCCATGCGGACCGGAGCGGCACGCAATTGAGCCGCGCGACGCACAACCCAGCCCGGCCGATCGGCCCACAGGACACGGTCGCGGTGACCGGCGCCTCGGGTTTCATCGGGTCGCGCATCGTACGTGCCGCGCTCGAACGTGGCGCCGCAGTCCGGGCACTCGTCGAGCCGGAGGTCGACGCCGCGAACCTCGCCGACCTCGAGGTGACGCGCGCCGAGGTGGACATCCGCGACGCACCCGGGGTGCGCGACGCGCTGGACGGCGCGACCCGCGTCATCCACACTGCCGCGCTCTACCGATTCTGGGCGCCCGACCCCGCCGCGTTCGCCGCGGTCAACGTCGAGGGCACCCGCAACGTGCTGGGCGCGGCCGCCGCGGCGGGCATCCCGAGCGTGTACACCTCCACGGTCGGCACGATCGGCCTACCCGACGACCGTCCCGCCGACGAGGACGACTACGCGGACATCGAGCACCTGTTCGGCCACTACAAGCAGACCAAGTACGTCGCCGAACACGAGGCCCTGCGCATCGCCGCGCAGGGCGCGCACGTCGTGCTGGCCCAACCCACCTTCCCGGTGGGTCCCGGCGATCGGACGCCCACGCCGACCGGCGCGTCGATCCTGCGGTTCCTCGACGGTGGCATGCCCGCCTTCGTCGACACGACCCTGAACGTCGTCGACGTCGACGACGTCGCCGAAGGGCATCTGCTCGCCGCCGAACGCGGCCGCCGCGGTCGCAACTACATCCTGGGCGGCGAAGACCTCGGTCTGGGTGAGATGCTGGCGATCCTCGCCGGATACACCGGCCTGCCGCGTCCGACCCACCAGGTACCGCACTGGACCGCGCTGGGCGCGGCAAGGATGAGCACACTCGTGCAGGGCCGCCTGTTGGGCAGAGCGCCCTCGGTGCCGATGGAAGCGGCGCGCATGTCGACCACGGCGATGTCCTTCGACATCACCCGGGCCCGCACCGAGCTGGGCTACGCGCCCCGCCCGGCGGCCGAGGCGCTGGCCCGTGCCGCCGACTGGTTCATCGACCACGGCTTCGTCAAACCCGACCGAATAGCGAAAATCCAGGCCGCCAAGATCCACCGGCCCTGACTGCCAGGGCCATTTCCCCTGCAGGCCGTGCCCTGACGACATATCCTCGTCGCATGGGTGTGAAGATGAGCGCGGCACGCGGACCGTGGAAGCTGGCCGTCCCGATCGCCGCGGTGGCGATCCTGACCGCGGCCTGTTCGGTGTCGGTCAAGAGCGAGGCGCACGCCCCGTCGTCGACGAACCGGATCGTCGCACCATCAACTGCTGCCACCCCGTCGTCGACATCGCCTCCATCGACCACCGTCGCCCAGCCGACCACGACCTCGCAGAGTCGGATGGACCCGGCGCAAATGGTCCAGACCGTCGGACTCACCCAGGCCGACGTCGGGTCGAACCGGACGGCAAAGCGGCCAGGCAAGGGAATGACCCGGTCGAGCGATCCGTGCAAGGCCGTGTCGTCGTCCCCCTATCTCGCCGGGGCACTTTCCACCGTCTTCGCTGGACCGGAACCCGGGTATGCCTCGATCGCCTCCTACTCACAGGTCGCCGTCGAACCGTCCGCGACCACCGCGAAGCAGGTCGTCGCGTCCATGAGCACCAACGACTGGGCTCAGCGCTGCGACGAGCCGTCCTGGCAGCAGGACTCCCAGTCGAGTCTCGACGCCACCAACGCCCAGACCGACTGCGCCATGACGCTCCACGACCCCACCGAGACCGAGATCGCCGCGGACAAGCTGCCTGCAGGCGTCGTCGGTTGGCAGTACACCGACACGGTGCACTGCGCACTGCACGACCAGGATTGGTCGGAAAGCACGGTGACATTGATCGCTTCCGAGGGCCGCACGGTGATCCTGCTCTTCGTCAAAACGGTCGAGCAACCGGTGGCTCCAGGTCAGACTGCGCCGTACACCCTCGAGCCGGCCGACGTCCAGGGCATCGAGAACATGATCGCCCGCGCCCGTTCGGCCCAGCAGCTCTGAGGACCTGCCGACTCAACCGGCCCGACGTCGGGTGAGCCGACGACGTGATTCGAGGAAGTCCACCAGCACGTAGTCGCCCAGATTCTGGGGGGTGGTGAAGAACGCCCGGCCGCGGTTGAGCTGGGTGAGTCGTTCGATGAACATGCCCAGCCCGCGGGAACCCCCCAGCATGAACGTGTTGATGCGGATCCCCGCCCGGGTGCACCGCGCCACCTCGGTGAGGGTCGCGTCGACCGTCTCGCGCACCGGTGGATAGTTGAACAGCACCTCGCCCGACTCGGTGATGTGTGCGGTCGGCTCGCCGTCGGTGATCATGATGATCTGCTTGGTGCCCCGCTCCCGGGCCAGCAGGCGCCGGGCCAGCATGAAGCCGTGCTGCATGTTCGTGCCATAGACGTAGTCCCAGGACACCGAAGGCAACTCCGCCGGTTCGATGACGCGGGCCACCTCGCTGAAGCCGACCAGACCCAGGTAGTCGCGGGGGAACTGCGAGCTGATCAGCGCATGCAGCGCCATCGCCACCTTCTTGGCGGGCAGGAAGTTGTCCTGCATCGGCATCGACAACGACAGATCGACCATCAACACCGTCGCGGTGCGCACGCTCTGGGTGGTCTGCGCGATCTCGAAGTCGTCGGGTTCGAGTTGGACGGGCACGCCCGGACCCCGCCGGCTCAGTGCGTTGCGCAAAGTCCGCTGGATGTCGAGATTGAACGGATCGCCGAACTCGTAGGGGCGGGTCTCCTCGGTGCGTTCATGCCCGTGCCCGGTGCGTTCGATCCGGTGCGCCCCGAAACGATCGCGCGACAAGGCGTTGAACAGCTCGGCCAACGCGTTCTTGCCGATGCGTCGCAGTCCGGCCGCGGTGAGCTCGAGGCGACCTTCACGCTGCTCGACCAGCCCGGCTTCGGTGAGGGTCCGGGTCAGCTCGGCCAGACGCTCGAGGCTGCGCGCGGCGTCCGGTCCGATCATGCGCCGCGCCCGGTCGATGTCGGCTTCGGCCAACGCCCCCGGATTCGCCGCCGAACGGAGGAGGTTCTCGAGCTGGTCGAGGTCACCCAACTCGCCGAAGAGTCCCGCCGCCCCGGTGAAGTCGAGCGGATCGGTTCCCGAGAAATCGAAGGATCGTTGCCAACCGAGTTGCGGGAAGAGGTCGCGCAGCTGGCCGGCGAGCCGTTCGAACTCCCAGTTCATGTCCAGATCCGCGAGCAGCTCCTGGGACAGCTCCTGGAGCTGGGCACGCTGTTCGGGACTCATCGAGTTGAACATCGCCTGCATGGCGGCCATGCGGGTGGCCATCTGCTCCAACAGCTCGTCCAGGTTCTCGGGGCGGGGATCGAACAGGTCGCCGTAGCGATCCATGAAGCCGTCGAAGTCGGGCTCCTCGCCGCGTTCACGCGCCGCGATCATCTCGTTCAGCTCGGCGAGCATGTCGGCGTTGCGGGCCAGGTCGTCGGGGGTGAGCTGGCGCATCTGCCCCATCATCTGGTTGACCTGGTTGGCCATCAGCTGTTCGCGCAGGCGCTCCATGAGGGCGTCGAAACGCTGCTCGGCCTCGGGGGAGGAGAATTCGTACTGTTGGAGTTCGCGGACCAGATGGGACAGATCCGGTGAGAGCAGATCGAGTGCCGCGTGCTGCTCGGCGACCCGCTCCCGCGTCGCGTCGGCCCGACGCTGGTCTCCCGAGTCGAGCGCGTCGGCGAGTTCGGCGTCGAGTGCGGCCCGCTCGGTGTCGACCACGTCGCGGAGCTCACCGGCGATGTCGTCGTAGATCCCCGACAGGTCGTAGCGGTCCAGCAGTTCCCGACGCCGGTCGCGCATGGAATCCATCAGCTCACGCAGGCCCTGGATACGCTCGCCGTTCCGATCCTCCATACCGTCCTGGAGGAGTCGGCGCAGCGCCGCGTCGAGATCACCGTGGTAGAGCACGTCGTCGGTGATCTCGCCGAGCACGTCGCGGGCGTCGAGGCTGAACCCCTTCTGGGTGCCGTCCCACGCCGAATACCGGAAGCGATGACCCGAGCGCGGTGATGCCATGGGCCCACGGTACCGGGATCCGAACGGTTTCGCCGGTCGGCGCACTCCGGTTCCGCCCTCCCGTCGAACCTCCCCCTTTCCGAAATTTGCACGGCGAACCCGCCAAGAGCGGCAGGCCGGTGCAAATTTCGGGGAGAACGCGTCAGGAGCGGGAGCGGTACGTCGAACCTGCGCCCACGGAGTCCTTGTTGAGCCGACGCGCCAGGTGCAGTCCCTCCAGGATCAGCTCCACCGCGCTCGCCCGCACCGCGACCGGTTCGTCCGGTCCGCACAACGTCGCCACCGCCGTGGCCAACGCCGGATTCGCATCGAGCAGCTGCACGTAGTCGGCCGTGGGAACATCGTCGCCGGTGGCGACCACCGATCCATCCGCGAACCCCGCGACCAGGTCGTTCAACACGGTGAGCGGAACGCGTTCCTTGAACACCGTGAGCACCGCGGCCGAGACGAGATGTGCGAAGACCTCGTCGCCGGCGTCGTCGTCGATGGTGTCGAGTTCGATCTTGCCCGCCGTTGACGCCGCCAGAGCGTCCAGGTCGCACACCCGCGGCGCACATTCGGTCTCGGCGAGCCGCAGGGCCCGTCGTGCCGCGCTCGCGCACAGCACCTCACGGTTCGCCACGGTCATGCGCACCGAAACCCCGGAACGCTGGTTGACCTCATGAGAAGCCCGGGCCAGCTGCGACACCTCGGCCACGATCTCGGCCATGAAGTCGGGCAGCTCGACATCGACCCCGTCGATGTCGGTCGGTTCCGCCTCGGCGGCCGAGATGTCGACCTCGGTGGCCGTGTCGAGCGGGTAGTGGGTGCGGATCTGGGAACCGAACCGGTCCTTGAGCGGGGTGATGATCCGGCCCCGATTGGTGTAGTCCTCCGGGTTGGCCGACGCTACCAACATCACATCGAGGGGCAGTCGGATCTTGTAGCCGCGGACCTGCACGTCACGCTCCTCGAGCACGTTCAACAGGCCCACCTGGATGCGCTCGGCCAGATCGGGCAGCTCGTTGATCGCGAAGATGCCCCGGTTGGTGCGCGGCACCAACCCGTAGTGCAGGGTCAACTCGTCGGACAGGTATCGCCCTTCGGCGACCTTGATCGGGTCGACCTCGCCGATCAGGTCCGCGATGGTGGTGTCGGGGGTGGCGAGCTTCTCGGAGAAGCGCATCGAGCGGTGCACCCATTCGATCGGGGTCTCGTCCCCGTGTTCGGCGACGAGATCCTTCGCATAGCGGGACACCGGGGCGTAGGGGTCGTCGTTGATCTCCGAACCGGCGATCGTCGGCGACCACTCGTCGAGCAGTTCCACCAGCGCACGGATGATGCGGGTCTTGGCCTGGCCGCGCTCGCCCAGGAACACGATGTCGTGGCCGGCCAGCAGGGCATGTTCGAGCTGGGGCAGGACCGTGTCGTCGTAACCGGTGACCCCCCGCACGAGCGGTTCACCGGCCCGGATTCGGGCGGCCACGTTGCGCCGGAGTTCGACCTTGACGGGCACCGGATTCCACGCCGACTCCTTGAGCTGGCCGAGATTCGCGGCACGGGTGCGATGGGCGGAGGGCTCACTTGATGCCATGGTCCGCACGTTACCGCCCGGTTCGGCCCGCTCCGCCTCGCCGGCCGCGATCGCGCATACGGTCTCGGCCACTGGGCGGCCCGGCGCCCGATAGGTTGCCTAAGCCATGACCGACCATGATGCCGAGGCCGTGAACGGCCTTGCGGACCGGGCGCCGCTCGATTTGTCGGGTCGCTGGCGCGCCGGCGTGGCCGACGAGGAACTCCGTCGGATCTGGTACGGCGACGACTTCGACGACGAGAACTTCGACGACGTCGACGTCCCCGGACACTGGCGCTCGCACCCGGCCTTCGCCGCCAACGACGAACCGTTGCTCTACCGCCGCCACTTCTCGGCATTGCGACCCGACCCGGGCACCCGGGCCTGGCTGCACTTCGCCGGGGTGTGTGCCCAGGGTGACGTCTGGCTGGACGGCCAGTACCTCGGTGACACCGACGGCGCCTGGGTTCCCGGTCACTTCGAGGTGACCGACGCCCTCACCGGGCGCACCGACCACACCCTCGGGGTCGAGGTCGCGAGTCCACCCGCACCCCGAGCAGGTCCCAAGCGCGGGCTGCTGGGAACCTGGCAGACCGGCCCGTACGTCGGCCCGGGGTGGAATCCGGGCGGCATCTGGAAGCCGGTCACCCTCCACCGCACCGGACCGGTGGCGATCGTCGCGCACCGGGTGCTGTGCACCGCGGCCACCCCCACCCGTGCGACGGTCACCTTCGTCTGCACGCTCGACAGTGCCGACGCCCGATCGGTCACGATCCGCACCACCGTGGCGGGCCGCGACCACGAACAGGATCACAACCTGGCCAGTGGTGAGAACACGGTCACCTGGTCGGTCGAGGTGCCCGATCCCGCACTGTGGTGGCCCTATGAGCTGGGCGACCAGCCCCTGGTCGACGTGGGTGTGGAGCTCTTCACGGTCTCCGATGGATCGACCATCCCGAGCGACGGTTTCGCCACCCGCTGCGGCCTCCGGCAGGCGAGCCTGCGGGAGTGGGTCCTGTCGATCAACGGTGAGCGGCTGTTCACGAAGGGCGTGCTGGTCGGACCGGCCGCCCGGGACCTGGGCACCGCACCGGCCGATCGCTTCGCCCGGGTGATCGACACCGCCCGCGAGGTGGGAGCCAACCTGGTGCGGGTCCACGGGCACCTCAGCCGCGACGAGCTCTACGACGCCGCCGATGCGGCGGGGATGCTCATCTGGCAGGACCTTCCCCTCTACCGCGCCCAGCACCGCAGCGTGCGGCGACTGGCAGGGCGCACCGCGCGCCACGCGGTCGACGCGCTCGGCGCACATCCGAGCATCGTGATCTGGTGCGCGCACGACGAGCCCGACGAGCCCGAAGAGCCGGACGGTCCACGGCCCGGGTTCGGCCGGCGCCTCGCCGCCCAGGAGCTGCCGAGTTGGAACCGATCGGTGCTCGACCGATCGGTGAAGCACGCGCTCGTCTCCACCGATCCGACCCGCGACGTGGTCGGGGCTTCGGGGTTGTGGCCGCATCCGCCGAAGCTGGCCGGGACCGACACCCACCTGAACCTGGGGTGGTCGACCGGCACGGCCGAGGACCTTGCCCGCCTCGCCCGGGTCATTCCCCGGGCGGTGCGTTTCGTGCAGGTGACCCCGAGTCCGTCGCTGGCCGACGACCTCCACCCCGACGGGACCGAGGGCTGGCCCCGGATCGACCTCGATCGGCTGGTGGCCGGCACGGCCGTGGATGCCGATCTGATCGCCGCGCGGCTACCCCCGGACGCCTTCGACGATTTCGCCGCCTGGCGGCGCGCCACCCAGACGTACCAGGCGAACCTGATCCGCACCCAGGTCGAGATTCTGCGACGACTCAAGTACCACCCGACCGGAGGTGTCGTCGTCGGACCGCTCGCCGACCTGACCGCCGGCATGTCCCCCGCGCTGATCGACCACACCGGCAACCCGAAGCCCGCCCATGCCGCGCTCCGGGCCGCATTCGCCCCGGTGCTTCTCACGCTTCGGGGGTGGTCTGATCATCTCCATCCAGGCGATGCTCTGGGATGGGACGTCCATGTCGTCAGCGACCGGCGCACGCCCCTTCCCGATGCCCGAATCCGCACGCAGCTCCACTGGGACGGCGGCGGAGACGACGACATCCGGGAATTCGGCGGTGATCTGCCGGCCGACGCGTGCGTGCGGGTCGGGCGGATCACCACCGTGGTACCGGCCGCCGCGCACCGTCTCACCGCCAGCATCGACCTGATCGCCGCCGCGGCCGGGACCACGTCGGCACCGATCTCCGCGACCTACTCGGCGACGGTCCACCACCACTGAGCGACCGGGGTCGATACAACGGCGTCGGCCCCGGAACCGGCTGAACATCGGACCCCGCCATTTGACCCCGCCATTTGTCACAGGGCTAGCGTCGATCCACGTCGCCCGGTTCGCCGCTCCCACCGAGCCGACAGCATCAGTTCCGATCCGCCGCTTGGAGGGTTCGACCACCGGATGTCACAAGCCACCTCTGAGACCAGCGTGCGCGGCCGCCCCCCGGTGACCGGTACGGCCCTGCACCTCGACGCACGCAAGCGGGCACCGTTCCCCATCGAGTTCTACCGAACCTCGCTGGGGAAGAAGTACGTGATGGCCATCACCGGTCTGATCGGGCTGAGCTTCGTGTTCTTCCACATGCTCGGCAACCTGAAGATGTACTTCGGGCCCGAGCACTACGACGCGTACGCCGAATGGCTGCGCACCCTCCTGGTGCCGTTCCTGCCGCGTACCGTGACCCTGTGGCTGATGCGGATCGTGCTGATCGTCGCGATCGCCCTGCACATCCATGCCGCGGTCACCCTCACGATTCAGAACCGCAAGGCCCGCACGGTGCACTACGCCACCAAGCGGGACTACATCGCCGCGGACTACGCCAGCCGGACCATGCGGTGGTCGGGCGTCATCGTGGTGCTGTTCCTGGTCTGGCACCTGTTCGACCTGTCCTGGACCGGCACCGGCTACACCTTCGTGCGCGGCGACGTGTACGCCAACGTGGTGCACAGCCTCGACCGCTGGCCCGTGGCGCTGCTCTACATCGTCGCCAACATCGCCCTGGCGTTCCACCTGTACCACGGGGTGTGGAGCCTGTTTCAGTCGATGGGCTGGAACAACCCCCGCTTCAACCGGTGGCGCCGCGGCACCGCCTGGGCATTCGCCGTGGTCGTGTGCGGCGCCAACATCTCGTTCCCCATCTTCGTCCTCGCCGGCGTCGTGGGGCACCTGCCCGCAGGAGCATGAACCATGAGTGACATCACGCTCGACTCGAATGTCCCCGACTACCCGATCGAGGAAGCCTGGGACCGCCACAAGTTCGACATGAAGCTGGTCAACCCGGCCAACAAGCGCAAGTACACGATCATCGTCGTGGGCTCGGGCCTGGCCGGATCGTCCGCCGCCGCTTCGCTGGCGCAGCTCGGCTACCACGTCAAGGTCTTCACGTACCACGACTCTCCCCGCCGGGCACACTCGATCGCCGCCCAGGGCGGGATCAACGCCGCCAAGAACTACCAGGGTGACGGCGACAGCGTCTGGCGACTGTTCTACGACACGGTCAAAGGCGGCGACTTCCGCTCGCGCGAGTCCAACTCGTACCGCCTCGCGCAACTCTCGGTGAACATCATCGACCAGGCCACCGCCCAGGGGGTGCCCTTCGCCCGCGAGTACGGCGGGCTGCTCGCCAACCGTTCCTTCGGCGGCGCCCAGGTTTCCCGCACCTTCTACGCCCGCGGCCAGACCGGTCAGCAGTTGCTGCTCGGCGCCTACCAGGCGCTCGCCGAACAGATCGGCAAAGGCAACGTCGAGCTGTACAACCGCTGCGAGTACGTCGACCAGGTGGTGATCGACGGCCGGGCCGCCGGCATCGTCGTACGGGACCTGCTCACCGGGGCGATCTCCTCGCACGGCGCGCACGCGGTGGTGCTCGCCACCGGTGGCTACGGCAACGCGTACTTCCTGTCGACCAACGCCATGGCCTGCAATGTGTCGGCCGCCTGGCGGGCGCACCGCCGTGGCGCGCTCTTCGCCAATCCCTGCTACACCCAGATCCACCCGACCTGCATCCCCTCGTCCGACGAGTTCCAGTCGAAGCTGACCCTGATGTCCGAGTCGTTGCGCAACGACGGGCGCATCTGGGTGCCGGCCAAGGCCGGCGACGACCGCCACCCCGCCGACATCCCCGAGTCCGAACGCGACTACTACCTCGAGCGCAAGTACCCGAGCTTCGGCAACCTGGTGCCCCGCGACGTGGCCTCACGCAACGCCAAGATCGCCGTGGACGAGGGCAAGGGCGTCGGCCCGTTGCACAACGGGGTCTATCTCGACTTCGCCGATGCGATCGAACGGCTCGGCACCGACGTGATCTCCCAGCGCTACGGCAACCTGTTCCAGATGTACGAGCGCATCACCGCCGAGGATCCCTACAAGGTGCCGATGCGGGTGTTCCCCGCGATCCACTACACGATGGGCGGACTGTGGGTGGACTACGAACTCCAGACCACGATTCCCGGGCTGTACTCGATCGGTGAGTCGAACTTCTCCGATCAGGGGGCGAACCGCCTGGGGGCGTCGGCGCTCATGCAGGCGTTGGCCGACGGGTACTTCGTGTTGCCCTACACCATCGGGAACTCGCTCGCCCCGAGGCTGAACGAACCGGTCCCGGACACCACCCAGGCCGCATTCGCCCAGTGCGAAGCCGAAGTCCGGGAGCGCTACGCGGGCTACCTTGCGGTCAAGGGCAGCCGGTCGGTCGACTGGTTCCACCGCGAGCTCGGCAAGATCCTGTGGGAGTACGCCGGCATGGAACGCAACAAGGCCGGCCTGGAGAAGGCCCTGTCGGAGATCCCGGCGCTCTACGAGGAGTTCCGGACCGACATGCGGGTGCTCGGCGACGACCGCTCACTCAACCAGTCACTCGAACGTGCGGGGCGCGTCGACGACTTCTTCCAGCTCGGCCACCTGCTGTGCCGGGACGCCCTGGAGCGGGACGAGTCCTGCGGTGCGCACTACCGCACCGAACACGAGACCCCCGAGGGTGAGGCGCTGCGCGACGACGAGAACTTCTCGTTCGTGTCGGCCTGGGAGTTCACCGGCGACGGACAGGACGAGATCCTGCACAGAGAGCCGCTCGAATTCGAGAACATCCACCTGGCACAGCGGAGCTACAAGTGACCGTCACCGAAGCGCACTCCGCGCCCTCCCCCAAGGGTTCACCGCACCGCACGCTGAACCTCACCCTGCGCATCTGGCGTCAGGCCGGACCCGACGCGCGCGGCCACCTCGAGGAAATCGCCGCGCCGGGCATCTCGACCGAGATGTCGTTCCTCGAGATGCTCGACGTGGTCAACGAGCGCCTGGTGAACGACGGACACGAGCCGGTCGCCTTCGACTCGGACTGCCGCGAGGGCATCTGCGGGATGTGCTCGCTGATGATCAACGGCCAGCCGCACGGCCCCGAGCAGGGTACCGCGACCTGTCAGTTGCACATGCGCAGCTTCGCCGACGGCGACGTGATCAGCGTGGAGCCGTGGCGTTCGACCTCGTTCCCGGTGGTGCGGGACCTGGTCGTCGACCGCTCCGCGTTCGACCGGATCGTCGAAGCCGGCGGCTACATCTCGGTGTCGGTCGGCTCGGCACCGGACGCGAACATGATCCCGGTGCCCAAGGACGTGTCGGACACCGCTTTCGACGCGGCGGCCTGCATCGGCTGCGGCGCCTGCGTGGCGGCCTGCCCGAACGGCGCGGCGCAACTGTTCACCGCCGCCAAGGTGGCGCACCTGAACCTGCTCCCCCAGGGCGAGCCGCAGCGCTACGAGCGGGTCGAGGCGATGGTCGACACCATGGACGGGCTGTTCGGTTCGTGTTCGAACCACCGTGAGTGCGAAGCGGCATGTCCCAAGGAGATCTCCGTCGACTTCATCGCGCTGATGAACAAGGACTACCTGCGGGCCAAGTTCAAGAATCGCCGGTTCCTGTCGCGGAAGCCCTGATCCGGCGGCTGCGCAGCGACCGGATCCCGGCGTCGACCAGACGCCAACCGAAGAACGCGACGCCGAGAAAGCCGAGCGCGACTGCGATGAACGTAACTGCGGTGCCCTGGCCGGCGAGCACCCGCAGCACCATGCCCACGGCAACGGTTCCCAACCAGACGGCGAGCGCCGCGGGCACCAGGCTCGTGGGCCGACGCCAGACCTGCCCGGCCACCCAACCGACCGCAGCCCCGACGAGGAACGGCCACGACGTCGACGCCATCCCCGACACGGTGACACCTTCGGTGTGGGAGGACCGGCCGATCGCCACGAACACCACGATGCAGACCACGTCGAGACCGGCCGCCATCCAGGCCTGCGACGGCGCACCGACGGAGCGTTGATCCCGGTCTTCGGCGTCGGGGAGCGTGGAGGTCGTCATGCCCCCAACGTACCGTGGTTCCGCTCCACTACGATCGGTCCCGCTTCCCGCCCGGACCCGCCGACCCGCCGTACCCGCCACACCCACCGAAATCTGCACCGAAAAGCTGCTCTCAGCGGCCCAGCGCGACAAGTTTCGGGGACGAACGGAAGGAACCTGCCACGTGCCTGCATCATCTGTCGCCACGAGGTCGCCCTGGGCGGATTTCATCGCCGGGCTGCCCAAGGCCGAGCTCCACGTGCACCACGTCGGTTCGGCGTCACCGGCGATCGTCGCCGAGCTTGCCGCCCGCCATCCGGGGACGGTGCCCCAGGACCCCGACGAGCTGGCGGCGTACTTCACCTTCCGTGACTTCGACCACTTCATCGAGCTGTACACGGCAGTTGCCGGCCTCGTCAGGACCCCCGAGGATGTGCGCGCACTGACCTACGGAGTGGCCACCGAGATGGCCGACCAGGGCATCCGCTACGCCGAATTGACCGCGACGCCCTACACGTCGGTGATGGCGGGCATCGCGGCCGAGGCGTTCGTCGAGGCGATCGAGGACGGCCGAGTCGCCGCCGAGCGTGACCGGGGCATCCGGATCCGCTGGATCTTCGACATCCCCGGAGAGCTGTACCCCGACGCTTCCGAGCAGACCGCGCGCATCGCCGTCGAGCACGGGCCCTCGAGCCTCGTCGGGTTCGGACTGGGCGGACCGGAGTCAGACACGACCAGACCACGCCACAAACCGGCGTTCGACCGGGCCCGTGCCGCCGGGCTGCACAGCGTCCCCCACGCCGGAGAGACCACTGGTCCCCGGGAGATCTGGGATGCGCTCGAAGCGCTCGGCGCCGAACGGATCGGGCACGGCACCTCGGCGCCTCAGGACCCGGCACTCATGACGCATCTCGCCGCGCACCGGATCCCGCTCGAGGTGTGTCTCACCTCGAACCTGGCAACGCGCAGCGTCGAGTCCTACGAGGCGCACCCGTTGCGCACCATGGTCGATGCCGGACTGCTGGTGACCATCAACACCGACGACCCGCACATGTTCGGGACGACACTGTGCCGCGAATACGAGATCGCGGCGGAACTGCTGGGGCTCGACGCTTCCGGTATCGCCGAGCTCGCCAAGAACGCGGTGGTGGCGTCGTTCCTGCCGGACGACGACAAAGCCGCCCTGGCCGGCGAGATCGACGCGCATCTCGCGGCGCACACCGCGGACCTCGATGTGGGTGGTCGAACCCCTCCCTAGGCTGGCTGAACGCAGCCGGGGCGGACCACCATGTGCCCCGATCCCCCGCAACGACCACATAGGTACCCTGCACAGCGGTTGGCCACATCGCTCGACTCCGGTTGTGGCGAGCAGTGCACTATATCCGTTGCGTGGACCAAGACGCTCACCGCAGGCACACGCGAGCCGCCTATGACCGCCTTGCCCCGGTCTGGGCCGACACCACCGACGACGGGCCGTGGAACGCCCACCTCGAACGGCCGGCGCTGCGGAGCCTCATCCCGCGGCCACTGGACGGACGGACGGTGCTGGATGCAGGTTGTGGTGCAGGGACGCAGTGCGAATGGCTCGTCGGCGAAGGGCGCCCACGTCATCGGCGTCGATCTCAGCCCGGCGATGGTCGCCGAAGCCGCTCGGCGCAGTGGAGACCGGGTTCGCTTCGCCGTCGCCGATCTGGCAGAACCACTCGATGTGGCCCCGAACTCGCTCGACGGCGTCACCTGCTCGCTGACCATGCACTACCTCCGGGACTGGTCCGTCCCACTCGGCTCGTTCGCCCAGGCACTCCGGCCAGGCGGATGGCTCGTGTTCTCCACCGACCATCCGGCGAGCCCGCCGCTCCCCTCCCAACACCTGGGCTACTTCGACACCGAAGAAGTGAGCGACACCTGGCGCAAAGGTGACGTCGAGGTCACCCAACATTTCTGGCGTCGACCGTTGAGCGCGGTGATCGACGCGTGCAGTGAGGCGGGATTCCGGCTCGATCGCCTCGTGGAAGCGCGCCCGGATGCGGCGGCCCTTTCCCGCTTCCCCGACGAACTCGGTCCATTGGTCGACACCCCGACGTTCATCGCGTACCGGTTCCTGCTCGTCGGCTGAACCTGCGCCCGTCGACACCTCCTGTTGCGGATGCAGATGCATCGAGGGCCGTGATCACGGACGCATCCGAGCACTGCCGATCGGCCGGCTCCGTAGTACGGTCCGCCCGCGTGCCCGACGTCGTGCTCCCGGTGCTCGACGAAGCGCTGGCGCTCCCGGACCTGCTCCCCGCGATGCCCGAGGGGTTCCGACCGATCGTGGTCGACAACGGCAGTACCGACGGCTCGGGTCGTATCGCCACCGACCTCGGCGCGCTCGTCGTGGTCGAACCCACGCGGGGCTTCGGCGCGGCCTGTTGGGCGGGCCTCAAGGCGGCCTCCGCGGACATCGTCTGTTTCATGGACGCCGACGGCTCGCTGGACCCGGCCGATCTCGTCCGCGTCGTCGAGCCGATCGCTCGCCGGCGACGCCGATCTGGTGCTCGGGGCCCGCGCCGCAGAGCGTGGCGCCTGGCCCTTCCACGCACGCCTGGCGAACCGCTACCTCGCCCGCCGTCTCGGGCGGTCGTTGGACCTGTCACTACGCGACTCGGACCGATGCGCTCGGCCCGCCGCGTCGACGCTGCTCGAGCTGGGGATCACCGACCGCCGCTTCGGATGGCCCCTGGAGATGGTGGTCCGGGCGTCGCAGGCGGGGTGGCGCATCGCCGAGGTCGACGTCCCCTACTCCGCCCGCGTCGGACGATCGAAGGTCACCGGGACGGTGCGGGGCACCTTCCGCGCCATCGACGACATGCGCGCGGTGATGCGGCGAACCGAAGTCTGAGACGTTCGCAGCTCGGGCAGCTACGCGTCGATCGCCCGCTCGCCGACCCGGGAAACCGACGGGGCATCGCGGTCGGGGACATCGTGCGCCGCGAGACCTGCCGGCGACGTCGGGCTCTCGTCGAGTGGGACGGTGAGCAGGAAGCGGCACCCATTCCCGACGTTGTCGACGTCCAAGGTCCCTCCGACGAGATCCGCCAGGCCCCGCGCGATGGGAAGCCCCAGCCCGCCACCGGCTTGATCCCGGTTGCGGGCACTGTCGCTGCGGAACGCCGTGTCGAACACCCTGGCGAGATCTGCTCGGGGGGATGCCACCGCATTCGTCCTCGACGGAGCACCCGGACGTCACTCGCCGGTCGACAGTCGCGACGACCCGCACGACCGTACCGGCATTGGCTGTGACGGACCGCGTTGTCGATCAGGTTCGACGAGGATGCGTGCCACGTCGCGGGCGGGGACCGGCGGCGTGCGCCGTGCCATCGGCTCGACCTCCGCCTGACCCGCACGTCCCGTGGCGCGCCGAGCGTGGCGCCGGCCGCGACCTCGAAGTCGACCAGTTCGCCGAGCTCGGCGCGGTCGGGGTCGGGCAACTGGACGCGGCTCGTCAGACGGCTCAGCTGGAAGAGCTCGTCGACGAGCTTGGTGAGCCGCTCGGCCTCGACCCGGATCGACGGCGTGGTAGCGCTCGGCCGAACTGCCCGTCGGAGCAGCACGCCGTCCTCGAGGGCTTCGGCCATGGCCCGGATGGTCGCCAACGGGCGCACGCAGGTCATGGGAGACCCAGGCCACGAGCTCGCGACGTGACGCATCCAAGCGCCTCGGCCTGGCTGCGGGCGGCGTCCAGGCGCCGTGACACGTCGACCGAGCTCGGCCGCGACGCGGGCCAGGTCGCCGGCCGGTTGTGCGCGCGATCGACGCCGCCTCGCCGAGCGGCTCCGCAGTCGGACCACCGCCGGCTCCAGGTTCGATCGGGGACTCGGGGACGAGATTCCGTGCCAGCTTGACCGAGCGTCTCGGAGGCCTCGGACACGGTCGTGGCACAGGCTGTGGCCGCCCCCGCACCACCCGCTGCGGACGTGATGAGGATGACCAGAAACGCACCGAGGTCGTGGGACGAGATGAACATGGACTTTGCGGCCAACCACGACCCGAGGCCGGTCGCGACGACGGCGACCCCCGCGACGGCCGTCACCTGGACGCCGGATCGGATCGGCTCCGCAGCGCCCGCACCAGGACCCAACCGACACCGCCGGCGAAGACCGCGCCGCCCGCGGCGATCGACACGAGCACGGTGGCATCGTGGGTCGACACGCCGAGCGCCGCCGCAGCGACACCCGCGCGCGATCAGCCCGCACGCGAAGATCACCGCGGCCGCAAGGCCGAGGCCACGGCCGCGGTCGCTCATGGGTCGCACCGGTACCCCACTCCGCGGATCGCGACGATGTGACGGGGCTCGGTGGGTTCGGGTTCGATCTTCAGCCGCAGGCGGCGCACGTGCACCGTGACCGTCGCGGTGTCACCGAAGTTCCAGCCCCACACGGCACTGAGCAGGTCTTCCCGGGAGAAGACCCGCTGCGGGTTGCGCGCGAAGAACGACGAGCAGATCGAACTCCCGTGCGCTCAACGAGACCGGTTGCCCGGCCCTGGTGACCTCGCGGCTCACCAGGTCGAGCTCGGACATCGCCGATCTGCACGACTCCTGATCCCGGGACGCCGACCTCGCCGCGAGCGCGTCGGAGGATCGCCTTGACCCGCGCGGTGAGTTCACGGGGCGAGAACGGCTTGGTCAGGTAGTCGTCGGCGCCACGGTCGAACCCGAGCAGCCGGTCGTCCTCCTCGGTCCGGGCGGTGAGCATCATGACCGGAATGGGGGCCACCTCACGGATCCGCCGACAGACGTCGTAGCCGTCCAGACCGGGAAGCATCACATCGAGAACGACCAGGTCGGGCAGCGTTTCCAGGGCGATGCGCAACCCGGCGGGGCCATCGGTGGCCGTGGCCACCTCACAGCCGTCCCGCTCGAGGTAGTTGGCCACCACGTCCAGCAGTTGGATGTCGTCGTCGACCACGAGAATTCGAGATCTCAACGCGGCCCCGGCCATGCCCTCAGGCTACCGACCGACCCCGAACCCGATCTTTCGCTCTCGCGAACGATTTGGAAACGGATCACACCATCGGGTCGAAAGGAGTGCTGACGTCTGGCATCATCGGACCATGCCAACGTCGGCCGGACCTTCCCCTGTCGTTGCCGACGACGGTCACCACGTCGCGCGCCACCTACGCCGGCACCTCAGTTTCTGGGGCGGGTTCACGCTGCACCCGGAGACCAAGGAGCAACCCGACACCGGGTTCGCCGTGTGCACGGACACCCGCCTTTCCAAGAACATCGCCTGGGACGCTTGGGACAACGGGCACGTCACCCGATGGTTGCACTCGTTGGCCAGCGAGTTGCGCCGCGGCAGCAACTTCCTCGGCGGATGGCTCGAACGTGGTCCGGGACGAGTGTGGCTGGAGGTGGTGGTCGTGGTCCCCGCCGACCAGCGCAGCCAGGCGATACGGCTGGCCAGCCGCGCCGGTCAGCGAGCGGTCTACGACCTGGAACGGCGAACCGTCGTGCCGGTGCCCCACCCCGTGGCCCACCAACACTTCGGTCGTGGTTCGATGCGGATGCCGCCCACGGTGAGCTGCGACGTCCGGTGATCGCGCCGGCGGAGACCGCAGCACGAATCTCCGCATGGCGTGACCGAGCGCGAAACCGACCCACGACACGACAGGCGAACCGCTGCCTGGCTCGGCATCGCGCTCGGGATCTCCTTTGCCGTCTGCTTCGCGACCGGGCTGGCGTCGCACATGCTGCAGCACCGACCGTCCTGGTTTCCCTGGCCGACACGACCGGTCTGGCTCTATCGGCTGACCCAGGGTCTGCACGTGATCACGGGCATCGCCACGGTGCCGTTGCTCCTCGCGAAGCTGTGGAGCGTCGCCCACCAGCTGTTGGACCCACCGAAGCTCCGTCCGATCGCCGGTCTGGTGGCGCGGTTGAGCCTGATCCCGTTGGTTGCCGGCTCGCTGTTCCTCCTCGTCTCCGGCGTGCTCAACATCGACTACTGGTACGGCCCGTTCCACTTCTTCTTCCCGGCGGCGCACTACGCCGTCGCGTGGATCACGGTTGGCGCCCTGATCGTCCACATCGGCGCGACCGCGGCCACGGTGCGGTCCGAGCTCGGCTCCGGCGAACGTGCCCAGTCGGATCGAACGGCCGACGCGGTGCTGCGCCGCCGCCGCTTCCTGGGGTTCGTCGCCGCGTCGTCGGCGACCATGGTGGTGGCCACCATCGGCGAGACCGTGCCGGCCGCCAAACGTCTGGCGCTCCTGGCCCCGCGCCGACCCGATGTCGGACCGCAGGGATTCCCGGTGAACAAGTCGTTCGCCGAAGCCGGGATCGCCACGGCGAGCATCGATCCCGGCACCTGGCGCCTGCGCGTCTCCGGAAACGTGGCCCGGCCGATCGAGCTTGTCCCTCGACGAGCTGCAGGCGATGCCCCAACGCACCGAAAGCCTGCCGATCGCGTGCGTGGAGGGATGGAGCGCCGCACGGAGATGGACCGGCGTGTCGGTTCGTGACGTGTTGGCACGAGCCGGGGTGGCCGGCGCACACCCGGCAACGGTGCATTCGCTGGAGCAACGGATCTACGGCACCTCGTCGCTCACCCCGGACGAGGTCGACGACCCGCTCACGTTGTTGGCGCTTGCAGGTCGATGGCGCACCGCTCCACCGGGACCACGGCTTTCCGCTCCGGCTCGATCGCCCCGGCCCGGCCGGGGGTCCTCCAGACGAAGTGGCTCCACGAGATCGTGGTCCGATGACCGCTGCACGCCCCGAGCCGACGCAACCGCCCACGAGCAGGTCTCTCACGACCTCTGCGCCGGTGTTCTGGGCCTGCGCGGTCGTCGGTGCGGCGATGATGCTACTTCGGGCTCCACTCGGTTCTGCGCACGTCGTCCACACCGATCTACTGGGTGGGTCGCTGGATGATCAGCCTGCTGGTCGTCCACGATGCCATCGTCACCATCGCCGCCGGGGTGACCGGCTGGCTGCTGGCCCGCTGGCTGCCGGATTGGTTGTCGGGTCCGGTGCGGGGCGCGATCGCCCTCACCGCGATCGTCGTCGTCTTCTCGTTTCCGCTCTGGCACCGCCGCGGCGTCGACCCGAAGAACCTGAGCCGACTGCCGTTGAACTACGCAACCGCCGTGCTCACCGTCGTGGCGGCGGTGTGGTGCGTTGCGGCGGTCATGGCTGCACGCCGCTGGTGGCAGCAACGCACCCGCACCCAGTGACGGTCAGAGCGACTTGCAGGCTGCGGCCATCATCTGCTCGACCGCGGATTTGGCGGCGGCGTCGCTCGATGCGAGACCGCCGAGCCCATTCAGGTACACCCCGTTCTGCAGCGCGTTCAGGATGTTGTTCGCCCAGAAGCTCTTCTCACACACATGTGCGGGGGTCTTGTCCGGAGAATACTGCGAGGTGTTCTCGAAGTTCTGCTCGGGTGTCATCGACTTGGCGGGCGAGGCCAGAACGGTCAGCGTGAGTGTGTGGCCCATGGTCGAAGGATCCGGGCTGTCGACGTTCTTCTGGAGCTCCCAGAGACACGCCTTCGAACCGTTTCCGACGTTCGAGGCCTTCGGCTTGGCGATCGGCCCACCCAGCAGTTTGGCCATCTCGTCGGAACTGACCAATGTGCACGGGTCCGGCAGCGCCTTGGAAGCGCCGCTCTGGGACCCCCCACCCTGGGTCGACGACGATTGACCGCTCGTGCCCGAGGATTTCGCACCAGACGAACTACTACTGCTACTGCTCCCGCACCCCCCACAGGCCAACACAAGCGCAACGACGGCCGCCAACGATGCTCCGGCTGCCCACCGACTGAAAGCGCCACGCACCATGACTGTTCCTCTCCGCTCGAGCCGGCTTGGCTGCAACCACGTATTTCCGGTGGCACCATCTTCCGCCGCGATCGGCCCGATTGCAAGCCGTTTCTCCGTCCAGGGCGCCACCCGATCGGCGCCTCCGGGTCGACCGGGTGGCGCGCCGTGCCGATCGACTTTCTAGGGTAGAGACCAACCTGAAGAGCCGACCCGGAGTGTTGCATGCGTTCGCCAAAGGACTTCTTCCGCCCGCTTGCCATCGGCGCACCCGAGCCGGTGCGCGAAATTCCCTTCCCGCCCTCGCGGATGATCCACTTCTTCGACCCGTCGAATCCGAAGATGGCGGCCAAGGTTCCCGATCTCGCAGCCAAGGTCGACATCATCCTGGGCAACCTCGAGGACGCCATCGCCGTCGAGAACAAAGAAGCCGCCCGCGAAGGTCTCGTCACGATCGCGAACGAGACCGACTTCGGCACGACGCAGTTGTGGACCCGGGTGAACGCGCTGGAGTCCCCCTGGTTCCTGGACGATGTGACCAGGTTGGTCACCGCCATCGGCAACCGACTCGACGTGATCATGATCCCCAAGGTCGAAGGCCCCGAGGACATCCACTACGTCGACCGCCTGCTCGCCCAGCTCGAGGCCAAGGGCAAGGTCGAACGGCCGATCCTGATCCATGCGTTGCTCGAGACCGCCAGCGGCGTCAACCGCATCGAGGAGATCTGCTCGGCCAGCCCCCGCATGCAGGGCCTCTCGCTCGGTCCCGCCGACCTCGCGGCTTCCCGCCGGATGAAGACCACCCGCGTCGGTGGCGGCCACCCCGGCTACGTGGTGCGCGAAGACCCCTTCGACGACGACATCGAATCCCCGCGGGCCGCGTTCCAGCAGGACCTGTGGCACTACACGATGGCTCGCATGGTCGACGCGTGTGCCGCGCACGGAATCCTGCCCTTCTGGGGTCCCTTCGGCGACATCAAGGACACGGTCGCCTGCGAGGACCAGTTCCGGAACGCCTTCCTGCTGGGCTGCGTGGGCGCCTGGACCCTGCACCCGGTACAGATCGACATCGCCCGCCGGGTGTTCTCCCCACCACCGGAGGATGTGGCCCATGCCCAGGAGGTCATCGAGGCCATGGGCGACGGTCACGGCGCGGTGATGCTGAACGGCAAGATGGAAGACGACGCTTCGGTCCTGCAGTGCAAGGTCATGTTGGACCTCGCCCGGCAACTCGCCGAGCGGGATCCGGACCTCGCCGAGGCCTATGGCTTCACCTCGGGAGGCTGACAAGATGACGACCGAAGACGACTCCCTCCGACCCCGCCGCAGCGTGCTCTACATGCCCGGCGCCAACGAACGTGCGCTGGAGAAGGCCAAGGGCATCCCGGCGGACGCGTTGATCCTCGATCTGGAAGACGCCGTCGCACCCGACGCCAAGGCCGACGCTCGGGCCAACGTCTGCGCCGCCGCGCAGAGCGGCGACTACGGCCACCGCGAGATCGCCATTCGGGTGAACTCGATCGGGACCGAGTGGCACGGTGACGACCTCGCGGCCGCGGCCGTCGCCGGGCCCGACGCGATCCTGGTGCCCAAGGTGAACTCGGCCTCCGAGGTCCAGGCCCTCGAAGCGGCGATCACCGCCGGCGGGGCCCCCGAGCACACCAAGTTGTGGGCCATGCTCGAGACCCCCGACGCGCTGCTGGACGCCCGTGCCATCGCCGCGGCCTCCGACCGCCTCAACGTGCTGGTGCTGGGCACGAACGACATCGCCAAGGAACTGCACGCCGCGCAGAATCCCGGTCGGGCCGAGATGATCCCGGCGATCACCGGGTGCCTCATCGGCGCCCGGGCGGCGGGCAAGGTGATCATCGACGGCGTGTTCAACGACATCAAGGACCCCGACGGTTTCCGCGCCGAATGCATCCAGGGGCGCGACCTCGGCTTCGACGGCAAGACGCTCATCCACCCCACCCAGGTCGAGCCGTGCAACGAGGTCTGGGCGCCGTCCGAGACAGCCGTCACCGAAGCCCGCGAGCTGATCGCCACCTTCGACGAGGCGATCAGAAAGGGCAAAGGCGTCGTGACCTACAAGGGTCGCATGATCGAGAACCTGCATGTCGACAACGCTCGGCGGGTGATCGCCATGGCCGACGCCATCGCCGCGCGCTCGTAGTACCAGAGTCGGCAACCCTCGGGCAGGCTCGGGGCCGCGGGAGCTCAGGCCGTCTCGTCGCCCAGAGCGAGCCCGAACAGGCGCACCCAGCCGTGCGCGTCGGTGCCCAACTCTCGGAGTCGGCTCAACGCCGTCTCGACACGGGGGAAAGCGCGGTCCCCGCCCGCGGGGCCTTCCTCGCTCCGGGCCTGTGCGAGCGTCACGATCGCCCGGGTCAGCTGATCACCGGTCGCGTCCACCGCGGCCAGAGCGGAGCGGAATCCTTCGGCGGAGGCGGCCGGGTCGCCGGCACGTGCCGCGGCAAGGCCGGTGGCCATACCGGCGAACACCCGGTCGAGATACGACGTCCGGTCATCACCGAAGACCGACGCGGCGCATGCTCGGGCTTCCTGGAGCCGACCGTCGGACGCGTGGACCATCGCCGCACAGGCGTGCAGCGCACCACCGGCAGCGGAGGGGTCCAACACGCGGGTCGCCGCTTCGACGACCTCGGTGGCTTCGACGAGTCGGCCGGACTGCGCCAGCGCCATGGCCACCACGGTCACCACGTCGAACCCTGTGCCGGCGCGGAGGGCGTCCGCCACCCACGACGCGGAGCCTTCCTTCGAGCGCGAGCCCCGGAGACTTTCGGCCACTTCGGTGAATCCCATGTCGCCGGTGAGCCGGGCCATCACCTCCAGCGTCGCCTCAGGCCGACCGGCGTGCCCTTCCACCGCGGCGCGGGCGACCGCCAGGATCGCCTGATCCTCGCCGGTGCCTGTGCCGCCCGACGGGCCGGCGTCTCCGGCCAGGTCCCGGTCCACCTCGTCCAGGACCCGCCGGGCCGATTCGATTTCGCCGATCATCGCCTGCCCACGGGCCAGCGGCCCCACGATCCGGGCCTGACCGAAGCGGTCGTGAACCGATCGGAACAGGCTCAGACCCTGGGTTGCCATCGCCACCGCGTCCGCGGTGCGCCCCGTCCAGAGTCGGATGACCGCGCCCAGGAGCAGCATCATCGCGCTCGCCCACCGGTCACCGCTGGACTGGGCCTCGGCCAGCACGGAGATCTGCAATTCCTCGGCTGCGGCCACGTCCCCCTCGGCGAGCCTCACGAATCCCTGCAGCCCGCGGGCCCACGCCGAGCCTCCCACGTCGCCTACCTCGTCGAACAGTGCCAACGATGCGCCGATGTGCTCCTCGGCCTGCGCGATGCGCCCCTGGGCGAACGAGATCCAGGCCAGATTCTGGAGCGCCCAGGCCTCCCCGGCGCGACGATCGATCGCCCTGAACGCCTCCAACGCGTCGTTCGTGGTGCGTTCCGCGTCCGCGGTCCGACCGGCGAAGAGCTCGGCCAGGCCCAACGACCGCAGCGCCTCGGCCCGCCCTTCCAGATCACCGACCTGCTCGTAGCGCTGGGCTGCCGCACCGAAGATCTCCTGGGCCTCGTCGAGGTCACCTCGTTGTTGGGCGACCTCGCCCTGGACGAGCTGCGCGGCCGCGTGCGCCGACTCGTCGCCCAGCTTGATGGCCAACGCCCGGGCCGCAGCCGCATCTTCGAGTGCCCCGGCGGCATCGCGTGCCTGCGCCCTGGCCCTCGCCCGTCGCACCAGCAGCACGAGCCTCGGTTGCACCGCGCGATCATCGGCGGCCGCGAGTCCCTGGGTGCACAGCCGCTCCACGTTCGGTAGTAGTCGCAACCGTTCGTCACGGGCGCTGATCTGCTCGATCCAGTGCAGGGCCCGTACCCGGTCGTGATCAGAGAGATGACCGAGGGTTCCCAGATCGTCCAACAGCTCGACCGCCTGGCCGTAGTGGTGTGCCAGCACGTCTGCGACCCGGTCGATGCCGCCCTTCGCATAGGTCGCTTCGATCCACTCGGCGACGCCCAGGTGCTTGCGCGCCCGGACCGACTTGGTGAGCATCGCGTAGGCGACCTCGCGGGTCAGATCCGAGGTGAACTCCCAGATGGCGCCGTCGACCCGCAGCAGGTCGCGGGCGACCACCGCCGCCAGCGATCCCGTGATGTCCGCGGTCCCCCGCACCTGTGCGGCCATCTCGGAAAGGTGCTCGACGCGGCCCCGTCGACCGAGCACCGCCGCATCGTCCAGGACGGCGCGTTCGGCCGTTTCCAGGTTGTCCAGCCGTGCGGCGATCAGACCCCGCAAGGTGTCCGGCATCGTGAGCAGGGACTCACCGAGCTGGGTGGCACCGTCGCGGCGCTCGTCGGCCAGGGCCAGCAGCTCGATCAGGAAAAGCGGGTTGCCCCCACTGCGCTCGCGCAGTTCGGCCCGAGCCGTGCTGCCCAGCATGTTGCGGCTGGTGTCGCTGAGCAACGCATCGATCAACGCATCGACCGCCACCGTGTCGAGCGCCTCGAGGTTCAGCGCCAGCGTGTCGAACCGGCCGACCGGTGGATTCCAGCTCTGCAACGCCGATCGACGTGCGGTGGTCACCACCACCATGGGGCGGCGCGCCAGTGCGGCGAGCGCGGTCTCGAGCAGATCCCGCACGACCCGATCGGCCCAGTGCATGTCCGAGAGCCAGAGCACCACCGGATGCTCGGCAGCCAGCGCGTCGAGCAGCGTGACGAACGAGCGGACCACCTCTTCACGTGCCCGGTCGGGATCGAGCACATCGTTCGGTTCGGCGAAACCGAACAGTTGGATCAGCCCGGACGTCACCCGTCCCACCTCACGATCGGAGGCGTCCCGCCCCATCGTCTGGGCAACCAGGTCGACGACCTGGGGCTCGACCACCTCGACGGGGTCGCCGATCTCGATGGACAGCAGGCTGCGGAGTGCGTCGGCCAGCGGCCACCAGGAGTTCATCTCGCCATAGGGGAGACAGCGACCCGGAAGCACCACCGCCCCGCGGTCCGTTGCGAGCGCGTTCGTGACCTCGGCGGCGATCCGCGATTTGCCCATCCCCGCGTCGCCCAACAGCACGAGCAGCGAAGCCCGGTCGTTGGCCAGTGCGGTGGTGGCGACACCGGTGAGCACCTGCAACTCGGCGTCCCGGCCGATCAACGGGCCGACGGTGCGGTCCGGACGCTCTCCCGGCGCGGTGTGCGGCGAACGGGCCAGGAAGACCTGCACCGGATCGTCTCGCCCCTTGGCGGACACCACGCCACGCTCCTCGTAGGGGATGACGCGTTCGGTGGCAACCTTCGTGCTCACCCCGACCAGCACCTCCCCCGGTCGAGCCGCGCTCTGCAATCGCTGGGCGGTGTTGACCACGTCTCCCATGGCCGTGTAATCGCCTCCGGCGGCCAGTGCGCCCACGAGCACCTCGCCGGTGTTCACACCGACACGGAGACGGACGATTCCCCCAGCTCGTCGGAACGCTCGTCGATGATCTCCTGCATCCGCAACGCGGCACGCACCGCACGTTCGGCGTCGTCCTCGTGGGCGACGGGCGCGCCGAAGAGCGCCAGGATCGCGTCGCCGATGATCTTGTCGACACGTCCACCGAAGTTCACGACCTCGGCGGTCAACCACTGGAAGCACCGATCGACCAGGTGTTTCACCTGTTCCGGGTCCCGACGTTCCGACAACGACGTGAACCCGACGATGTCCGCGAAGACCACGGTCACGAACCTGCGTTCCTCTTCGTGCCCGGTGACGCGGAAGCCGCAGGACGGACAGAACCGTGAGTTCTCGGGAGCCGTCGCCCCACACGATGCGCACCGCACAGGCCGAGTGTAGGACCCCGGTCGCAGCGACGGGTCACCACCGCCCAAACCGGTGCACGACGTGACTTCCCGCCTGTTTCGAGGCACCTCAAGCCCGATCCGGCGCCTGGTCAGGTTGTGTCGAGCGGGCCTCACGTAGTAATCAGATGCGGGTCCCTGGCCCGGGTTCGTTCCCACCGCGTCGGCCCATCCATCCCGCCCGACCCCGGATCCGATCCGGGCGCCGCTCAAGGAAACTCTCAATGTCCCAGCTGTTCGCGTCAGAAGGCGGCTATCAGGTTTTCAACCTGTCCGGCTCCGACACCGCCCTGTTGGTCGTCTCGCTCGTCATCGCCCTCATCTCGGTCGCCACCGCGTTGTTCCTCATGCGCAACGTGCTGGCGCACGACCCCGGCAGCGGTATCCAGGTCGAGATCGCCGACAACATCCACGAAGGCGCGATGGCCTACATCAAGCGCCAATTCCGCACGATCGCGATCATCGTCGTGCCCCTCGCGGTGATCGTCTTCTTCACCGCCAGCTCGCTGACGAACCCGGTCACCGGCAAAGAGGTTCTCGGCTTCGGTGCATCGGGCCTGTTCCGCACGATCTGTTTCATCGTGGGTGGGGCATTCAGTGCCTCGATCGGGTTCCTGGGCATGTGGCTCGCCACCAAGGGCAACGTCCGCACGACGAACGCCGCGATCGACAAGGACTTCCCCAAGGCGATGAAGGTCGCCTTCCGCTCCGGCGGCGTCGCAGGTCTGGCCACCGCCGGCCTCGGGCTGTTCGGCGCCACCACCATCATCCTGGTTTTCCAGAACACCTCCTCCGCGATGCTGATCGGCTTCGGATTCGGTGGCTCGCTGCTGGCGCTGTTCCTGCGCGTCGGCGGCGGTATCTTCACCAAAGCGGCTGACGTCGGTGCGGACCTGGTCGGCAAGGTCGAGGCCGGAATTCCCGAGGACGACCCCCGCAACCCGGCGACGATCGCCGACAACGTGGGCGACAACGTCGGCGACTGTGCCGGCATGGCCGCCGACCTGTTCGAGTCCTACGGGGTGACCCTGGTCGCGTCGATCATCCTGGGCGTCTCGGCGTTCACCGGCGGGCTCCACCTCGGTCCGAACGTGGCCGCCAAAGGACTGGTCTTCCCCATCGCGATGATGGCGATCGGCATCGTGAGCTCGATCATCGGCATCTTCGCCGTCAAGGCTCGCCCGGGCGAATCCGATGGACTCAAGGTCATCAACCGGGGCGTCTCGGTGGCCCAGGTACTGTCGATCATCGGCGCCGCTATCCTCGCCTTCGTCTACGTGGGTAACCCTGCGCATGCCAAGCTCTCCCAGCCCGGCGCCCGCATGTTCGGCGCGGTCGTGCTCGGTGTCGTGCTCGGGTTCGTGATCTCGCGGATCACCGCGTACTACACCTCCGAGAAGTACAAGCCGGTGCGTGACATCGCCCGCGCCACCCGCACCGGCCCCGCCACCACCGTGCTCGAGGGCATCTCGGGTGGCCTGGAATCGTCGGTGTGGTCGCTCGTGGCGATCGCCGCGGCCATCGGGGGCGCGCTCATCCTGGGTGGCGGCAACTTCCAGTTCTCCACCTATCTCGTCGCCCTGTCCGGGATCGGCATGCTGGCCGCCACCGGCATCATCGTCGCCGAGGACACCTTCGGCCCGGTCGCCGACAACGCCGCCGGCATCGCCGAGATGTCGGGCAACTTCGACGGTGAAGCCGAGCGGATCATGGTCGGGCTCGACGCCGTGGGCAACACCACCAAGGCCGTCACCAAGGGGTTCGCGATCGCCTCGGCGGTCATCGCCGCAGTCGCCCTGTTCGCCTCCTACGGCGAGACGATCATCTCCGAGATCGGCCACGGGGTCCGCTGGGCGGGCTCGAGTGTGTTCCCGATCGACATCGGCAACCCCCGGGTGCTGATCGGGGCGCTGATCGGTGGCTCGATCGCGTTCATCTTCTCCTCGCTGGCGATCCGAGCGGTCTCGCGCACCGCGGGCACCGTCGTGCAGGAGGTCCGCAACCAGTTCGCCGACGGTCAGATCATGGCCGGACAGCGCAAAGCCGACCACGGCCCGGTCGTGGACATCTGCACCACGGCGGCGCTCCGTGAGCTGGCGACCCCGGCGATCATCGCCGTGCTGATGCCCGCGGTCGTCGGTTTCGGCCTCGGCCCGATCGCCCTCGGCGGCTTCCTGGCCGCGGCGATCATCACCGGGCTGTTGATGGCCGGATTCCTCAACAACTCCGGTGGCGCCTGGGACAACGCCAAGAAGTACATCGAGGACGGCAACGAGGGCGGCAAGGGCTCAGAGGCCCACAAGGCCGCCGTGGTCGGTGACACCGTCGGCGACCCGTTCAAGGACACCGCCGGTCCGGCGCTCAACCCGATCATCAAGGTGATGAACCTGGTGGCGCTGCTGATCCTGCCCGCTGTCATCCGGTTCTCGAACACCGACTCGCTCGCCAGGTTCCAGGACTCGATGGACCCGGCCGGGATCGCCATCGCGCTCGTGGCACTGGCTGTCGTGATCGGCTTCATCGTCTACTCCAAGCGCCAAGGTTCCGCCCTCGAGTTGGAGCACGCCGGTGAGACCGCGGCGGCGACCGAGGAGGACGCCGCGCAAGCTCTCAAGGTCATGGAAGGCGACAAGGACACGATTCTGTTGCAGGCCGTGGACATGTGGCTGGACGAGCTCGGTCACGAAGAGCACGACCTCAAACAACGCCTCGAAGACGTCCGGTCGTCGCTGGCCGAAGCCGACACCTGACCGCCGACACCACGGAGCCGAGCAGTTCGTTCACCCCCCGCAAAGGTTAGGCTCGACCGGTGCTCAGCTTCGTCCTGGCCCTGGGACCGAACTTCCTCCAACCGGAATTCTGGTTCGACAAGGCCGGCGCCGCCGCCATCTGGGTGGTCGTCGCCATCATCTTCGCCGAAACCGGCCTGCTCATCGGGTTCTTCCTTCCCGGCGACTCGCTTCTGTTCTTCACCGGATTCCTGACCTCGTCAGCCGCCGCGGAGTCGCCGGCGTTCGACGTGTTCGCCGCACATGTCCCGCCGTTGCCGATCGTGCTGTTGCTGGTCTTCGTCGCCGCGGTCGCCGGAGACCAGGTCGGCTACCTGTTCGGACGCAAAGTCGGCCCGGCGCTGTTCAACCGCCCGGACTCGCGGCTGTTCAAGCAGGAGAACGTCGTCAAGGCGCACGAGTTCTTCGAGAAGTACGGACCGAAGTCGATCTTCCTCGCCCGGTTCGTGCCGATCGTGCGGACCTTCACGCCGATCGTGGCCGGCGTCTCGGACATGGACTACCGCACGTTCGTCCGCTGGAACGTCTTCGGCGGCTTCGTCTGGACGGTGGGGGTGACGCTGTTGGGGCACTTCCTGGGCCAGGTCGCCTTCGTCCGCGACAACATCGAGTACGCGATCGTCGTGCTGGTCGCCTTGTCGATCTCGCCGATGGTGATCGAGGTGATCCGGCACCGGCGCGCCGCACGGGTGGCATCGCCGGCCGACCCGGTCTCCTCCGGCGATGTCGAGCACTGAGTCGCTCCGATAGCCTGACGTTCCGTGGCCGACTTCGCCTCCGATGCATGGATCACCGCCTTCGACGAATCGGTGCGCGCCAGTGACGCACTGCGTGCGGCCACCGCGGACTTCAAGCTGGTGATCCGCCAGTGCGTCACCGACGGCTCCGGCGGCGACCGGAGCTGGCACATCACCGCCGATCACGGCTCCGTACGGGTCGACCCCGGCCCCGGGGAGCACGCAGATGTGATCTTCACGCAGGACGACGCCACCGCCCGGGCGGTCGGTTCGGGCCAGATGAGCGCCCAGGCGGCGTTCATGCTCGGCAAACTCCGCATCGGTGGGGACGTGGCGAAGCTGATGGAGCACGCCGGCGCATTCGACGAACTCGACGACCTGTTCGACGAGCTCCGGGCATCGACCACGTTCTGACCCGACCGGGGTCCGAGGATGCTCGACAGACTCCCGATCGTCCACCCGTCGCCGGCACTGCTCGCCGTCGACGCCGCCATCGTCACGTTCTTCGTGACCCTCGCGGTGCTGTGGTGCCGCGAGGTCTGGTCCCGCAGCCACAACCGTGCCGAACTCATCCTCCACGCCGTGTTCGCCGCCTATCTGGTGCTGCTGCTGAGCACGATCTTCCTTCCGCTCCACGGGTTGCGCGCCGCCGCCGACAGCTTCGACGGCACCCACCCCCTCAGCCGGGCCTGGCACTGGGGGCTCCGGGTGCACAGCCCCGTCTCGGGTGTCCATCCCCAGTGGCAACGTGTCGCGAACATGGCCATGACCGTTCCCTTCGGGTACGGCTTCGGGCTCCTCGCCCCCGGACTGGGTATCCGTCGGATCTTCGCCGCCTGCATCGCCTTCGCGGCGTCACTCGAGTTCGCCCAGCTCGCCGTGTCGGTGCTGCTCGGCATCGTCTACCGCACCTTCGACGTCAACGACATCATCGACAACGCCTTCGGCGCCTCGGTCGGACTCGCCCTGTACGCGCTGACCGCCGCGGCGGTGCGAGCCACCGGGTTCGGGCGGGACGCGCCCGAGACGACGATTCGGGGCTACGTGGCCGCTTCGGCGGACCGCTACTTCGCCGCGCACGAGGCGCGCCACCATCCCGGAGCCGACACCCCGTCGTGTCTGCCCGCGTCGGGCGACCCGGATGCCGGCGACCGCCCGATCCGACGGTGACTCAGATGAGGTGCAGCTCGCGGACCGTCTCCTGCTCCGAGGAGAGCTCCGCGACCGAAGCGTCGATGCGTTCACGGCTGAAGTCGTCGAGGTCGAGTCCCTGCACGATCTTCCATCGCCCGTCCTCGACGACACAGGGGAACGAAGACATCAGGCCCTCACCGACGCCGTAGGAACCGTCGGAGACCACCGCGGCCGACACCCAGTCGCCCTCGGGGGTGCCATGCACCCAGTCGTGCATGTGGTCGATCGCGGCGTTCGCGGCGCTGGCAGCCGACGAAGCGCCCCGGGCTTCGATGACCGCCGCACCACGCTTCTGGACGGTCGGGATGAACGTGTCGGCGATCCAGCCCTGGTCTCCGACTGCTTCGGCCGCGATGGTGCCGTTGACTTCGGCGTGGAACAGGTCGGGATACTGGGAGGCCGAGTGGTTGCCCCAGATCGTCATGCGGGTGATGTCGTTCACCGTGCAGCCCAGCTTCGCGGCGAGCTGCGCCTTGGCCCGGTTGTGATCCAGTCTCGTCATCGCGGTGAAGCGTTCCGCCGGAATGTCCGGTGCGTTGCGCTGGGCGATCAGGGCGTTGGTGTTGGCCGGGTTGCCGACCACGAGGATCTTCACGTCGTCCGCGGCGCCGGCATTGAGCGCCTTGCCCTGGACGGTGAAGATCGCGCCGTTCGCCTCGAGCAGTTCGGCGCGCTCCATGCCTTTGGTACGTGGCCGGGAACCCACGAGGAACACGACGTTCGCTCCGTCGAAGGCCTCGTTCGCGTCGTCGGAACGCTTGATTCCCCGGAGGAGCGGAAAGGCACAGTCGTCGAGCTCCATCGCCACGCCCTCGAGTGCCCCGAGCGCCGGGGTGATCTCGAGCAGGGAGAGCTCGACGGGGACGTCCGGGCCCATGACCGCGCCGCTGGCGATCCGGAAGAGCAGGGCGTAGCCGATGTTCCCGGCAGCTCCGGTGACGGCGATACGGACGGCATTGCTGGACACGTGCGGGGACTCCTCGATGGGCGACGAATGCTGGCGGGTTCGATCGTATCCACCCCTGGGACGCGGCACTAGGGTCCGGGTGTGGCCGACGACGTGTGGGATGCGTTCCGCCGGACCTGCATCCAGGTGACGGTGCCCGGGGGGCAGCTCGACGTCGCCCCGGCCGACCTCGGACTGCAGGGCGACTATCCCCGGGACGCAACCGGTCCGCTGCACATCCTCACCGCCTGGAACCCGCAGGGCGTGGCCGCCGACGATGCGGACAACGAGGCCGCGCAGCGTCGTCTGGCCGATGATCTGGCGGCGCGCGACGTGGTCCTCCGGGCCGTCACCGGCTACGGAGGTGAGCCCGGCGACCCGACGAGCACCTGGCGTGAAGAGGGATTCGGGATCGAGGGCCTGAGTCGCGACGAAGCACTCGAGCTCGCGATCACCTACGACCAGCGGGCCATCTTCGAATGGCGGAACGAACCGGGCGGGTTCCGCCTGGTGGCCTGTGACGGATCGGCGGACGAGGCACGGGGGTGGACGAGTGCGCTGGTTCACCGCTGATCTCCACTTCGGCCACCAGAACATCATCCGCTACTGCCGACGACCTTTCGCCGACGTCGCGACCATGGACGCCGAGCTCGTCCGGCGCTGGAACGCGCGGGTCGATGACGACGACGAGGTCTGGGTGCTCGGTGACGTGGCCATGGGGCCGATCCGTGAGAGTCTCGCCAACGTCGGGCTGCTGCACGGGCGCAAGGTGCTCGTCGCCGGGAATCACGACCGCTGCTGGGCCGGCAACATCCGTCGTCACGACGAATGGCTGGCCCGGTACCACGATGCCGGCTTCGACGAGATCCACCAGGGACCGCTGACCGAGCGGGTGGCCGGCACAGATGTGCTCCTCGCGCACTTCCCCTACGAGGGTGATTCGCACGACGAGGACCGGTTCACCCAGTGGCGCCCGGTGGACACCGGGGACTGGCTCCTGCACGGCCACGTCCACACGACCTGGCAGGTACAGGGGCGTCAGATCAACGTGGGGGTCGACGTGTGGGACTATGCCCCGGTCGCCGAGGAGACGCTCGGCGGGCTCATCATTCCCGATTGAGCAGCGCGGGCCCCGACCGGAGCCGGTCGACATGGCTTATGGTTGGCCGATGCATCAGCACGGTCCGCTCGTCGGTGAGGGGCGCGACGCGCAGATCTTCGAGTACGGGCCGGGTACCGTGCTGCGCCGGGCGCGCAACGGCCACTCCATGGCGACCGAGGCGAAGACGATGGCCTACCTCCACGAGCACGGGTATCCGGTGCCGGCCGTCGAGGAGATCAGCCCCGACGGCCGCGACCTCGTCATGGAGCGGATCGACGGTGTGCCGATGCTCGATGCGGTGGCCCGAGCCCCGTGGACGCTTCGGCACCGCGCAGATCAGTTGGCGCAGCTCCATCAACGGCTCCACGAACTCGAGCCACCAGGGTGGCTGCCCTCCGCACCGGGTGCACCGGGGGACTCCCTGGTGCACCTCGATCTCCATCCGCTGAACGTGCTCATGACCTCGGCCGGGCCCGTGGTCATCGACTGGACGAACGTCGCCCGCGGGCACTGGGCAACGGATGTGGCACTGACCTGGTTGGTGCTCCGGTCGGCGGAGATACCCGGCCCACGCGCGACCGTGACCCTGCTGAGCGCAGCCCGCGCCTGGTTCGCACGACGCTTCGTCTCCTCATTCGATCCCGACGAGTTCCGACGGCATCTGCTGCCGACCGCGCGGTGGAAGAGCGCGGACCCCAACCTCTCCGAAGCCGAGAGCGCCGAGATGCTGCGCCTCGCCGAGCGCTCCACATAGGCAGATCCGATGACCGCTCCGCCATCAGCACCCGTTGACAATTGACAGTGCAGGTGTCAAAACTGTCGGGACGGGACCACCGACGAGGAGCACCATGACCGACCTGACAATCGATGCGCCGGTGGTGCTCACCGCCCCGGGCGCGGCCCGCATCAGCGGACTTCGGGGCCTGCGCTACGGCGAAGTCCTGCTCGTGCACGAAAACGACGGCAACTTCAGCGCAGACGTCTGGAACAGCATGGGGCTGAACGACTGCCCCCAACAAGCCTGGGACGAACTCGATGCCGAGGCGATCGCACGTGAACACGACGGACTGCTCGCCTTGTTGAACGGCCCCCGCCACTGGTTGATGGACGTCATCGAGAACGTGCCCCGAACCGACCGCCGGGTCGAACGGTTCGGCTCGCTGGACATGACCCTGGTCGCGTCGGTGGACCTGGGAACTGAACTACCGGCCCTCGGGCCCTACACCGAGCGGACCGTTCTCCGAGACACCGTCTGGGAATGGTCGAGCGGCCGCACCGTGCACGAGCTGCGTGCCCCGGACGGCCGGGTGTACGTGATGCAGGCCTACTGCCTGGCCGTGGACCCGACCCTCGACGAGAGCTCGCTGAGCGGCCTGGCCGCACGCCTCGACCTCCCCGCGGGGTGGACCCTCACATCCCGGACGCTCGACGACGTGCTCAGGTTGCGCGCACCCGACGGGGTCGCCGTCGTCATCCAGGACGAACTCCAGAACACCTACATGGCCGCCTGACCCGGCGCCGATGACGCTGCGCGGAGGCGCTTTCGTCAGAGCTGCAGGGACTTGATCTCGCAGAACTCCTCGATACCGAAACGACCCAGCTCGCGACCGATACCGGAGTGCTTGTAGCCACCGAAGGGGGCCACGGGGTTGAAGTTGCCTCCGTTGATGTCGAGTTGACCGGTGCGGATCCGTCGGGCGACGGCTTTGGCCCGCTCCGGATCCGCCGACCAGACCCCGCCGGAGAGTCCGTAGTTCGAGTCGTTCGCGATTCGTACCGCTTCCTCGGTGTCGTCGTAGGGCAGGATCGACAGGACCGGCCCGAAGATCTCCTCCTGGGCGATGGTCATCGAGGTGTCCACGTCAGCGAACACGGTGGGCTGGATGAAATAGCCCGAGTCGAGCCCTTCGGGTGGTTCCGCCCCTCCGGTGACCAGCGTCGCGCCTTCTTCGACACCCTTTTCGATGTAGCCACGAACCCGGTCGCGCTGGGTGGCCGAGATCACCGGTCCGAGCCGAGTCCCTTCGACGGTCGGATCGCCGACCGTCCAGTTCGCGTCGACCTCGTCGCGCACCAGGTCCACCACCTCGCGCTGTCGGTCGCGCGGAACCAGCAGGCGCGTGAGCGCGGTGCAGGTCTGGCCCGAATTGATGTAGCACGCGCCCACGGCGGCTTTCGCGGCCCTCGTCAGGTCGTCGCCGTCCAGGTCGTCGAGCAGGATGTTCGCCGATTTGCCGCCCAGCTCGAGCGCAACCTTCTTGATGTCCGCGGCGGCGAGCTCGGCGACCCGCCTGCCGGCCCGGGTCGAACCGGTGAAGCTGACCAGGTCGACCTCGGGGTGCGCGGCGAGCGCCTCACCCACCACCGGACCGTAACCCGAGACCAGGTTGAACACCCCCGGCGGCAGACCGAGCGTGTCGATGATCTCGGCGAGAATGAACGCGGGTGTCGGGGCGACCTCGCTGGGTTTGACCACGATCGTGCACCCGGCCACGAGCGCGCCCGCGACCTTGTTCACGATCTGGTGCAGCGGATAGTTCCACGGTGTGATCGCCGCGACGACGCCGGCAGGTTCGCGCAGCACGAGCGAGTTGCCGATCTCTTCTTCCCAGGGAAAGGACTCGGCCAACCCGGCGATGCTCGCGGCCACGGCCTGGGGAAGGCCGGCCTGAATCAACAGCGACAACTTGGCAGGCATTCCGAGCTCCCCGGTGACCACCTGCGCGATCTCCTCGGCCCGTTCGCCGATGCCGGTGCCCATGCGAGCCACGTACTCGGCCCGGATCTTCGGCTCGGTCGCCGCCCAGGAATCGAACGCGGCCCGGGCGGCGATCACGGCGCGGTCCGCGTCGACGGCGGTGCCCGCGGGGACGTGGCCCATCACCGCTTCGGTGGTGGCGTTGAGCACGTCGATGCGTTCCGTCCCGTCGGGGTCGACCCACGCACCGTCGATGTAGAGCTGGTCGTGGTCGTTGGTGCCGGTCATGGTGATCCCCTTCTTGCACGGTCGCTGTGTCCCGCAACCATGGGCGATCGCGGGTTCCACCGTTCATGCTAGGAGCCGTGGACCCGATGTGCATCCGGCCGATCGGCGCGTGGGCCCAGCGACGGTCGAGCAAGAATGTCCCGATGCCGACTGCCTCGGCGCGACGTCGCTTCGCCATCACCGCGTTCTCGCTGCTTATCGTCCTGTCCGCGTGCAGCAGCACCGGGAGCAACGGCCGCGCCGCATCGGGCACCACCTCCCCGTCCGGCACGACAACACCGACCTCGTCGACGACGCCTGCGGGCAGCGCCGGGTGCGGTCACCCCGCCGACGCTCCGGTACTCACCGACAAGATCCCCGGCGACGTTGCCGAGACGATCTCCGTCGCCGGCACCACCCGCGACTACCGCCTCGGCGTACCCGACGACTATTCCCGCAACCGTCCGACGCCGCTCATCGTGAACCTCCACGGGTCCGGATCGAACGCCATCCAGGCGAGCGTGTACAGCGACCTGCCCCGACAGGCGGGCAGTCGGGGCATGATCACCGTCGCACCCGACGCCATCGCCGGAAAATGGCAACTGGGAGCTACCGGGACCGATCACGATTTTCTCATGGCGCTCGTGAAGAACATCGAGTCGCGCTACTGCATCGATCGTGACCGGGTGTTCCTGATCGGCATGTCGCTCGGCGCCTGGAAAGCGGCGATCACCGCATGCACCGAACCCGACACGTTCGCGGCGGCCGTGCTCGTCGCGGTCGAGGTCCATCCGCCGAACTGCCCGCCGGTGCCGGTACTCGCATTCCACGGCACCGCGGATCAGGTGGTCCCCTACGGCGCAGGATCGGGCCACAGCTTCCCGAACAGTCCCAACGCGGGGCTGCCCGGCACACACGAGAACATCGTGAGCTGGGCCAAGGGCAACTCGTGCGACCCGAAACCCGAGGTGAAGAAGATCGGCGCCGACGTCGAACGCTGGACCTACCGGAACTGCTCGGCCGACCTCGTGCTCTACACCATCGTCGGCGGCGGCCACACCTGGCCCGGTGCAACCGTCAAGATCGGACCGACCACGCAGACCATCGACGCGACCAGGCTGGCACTCGACTGGTTCCAGGCGCACCCGCGCACCGGGTGAGCGCGGCGACCGGTCCAGTACTGCCCGGTCCTTCTCGACCACGCACCGTCAGTGCCGCTGCACACCCCCGTAGCGCATCCGGGTGTGGGCCATGGACGCCACCTGGGCGTCGGCGTCCCGTTCTTCGAGCGCCGTCACCTCGCCCACGAACAACACGTGGCTGCCCAGCTCGACCGTGTGGCGCACGGCGCAGTCCAACCAGGCGACCGCCTCGTCGAACACCGGCGCTCCGCTCGGAGCATCGTGGACGGCACGGCCCTTGATCGCACCGTCGGTGACATCGGCGGGCTTCGCGAACTTCACCATCGCCCGCGCGTCATCGGCGGCCCACAGGTTCACCGTGAACGAACCTCCTGCACGAATCAGCCGCGTCGTCACCGCGTCGACCTCGACGCTCACCCCGATAAGCACCGGTTCCATCGCCAGCTGGGTCACCCAGGATGCGGTCATGGCGTTGCGCTCGCCACCGGCCCGAGAACCGATCAGCACGAGCCGCGTTGGGAATACGCCACGTGATCGCATTGAGCAGTTTCGAGTCGATCGCCATGGAACCGAGCCTAGAGATCACCCTGGCCGGCGCATGGCAGTGTCCCAGGGCGTCGGACCGGGTCTTCGTCGGTTGCCGAGTTGCGGTGAGCGTCGAGGATGCCGGCGAGCGCAGGGCTCGGGGCCATCAGGCGACAGCGACCTCGGTGTCGGCCGTGTCGGTGCCGCTGCGCAGCACCTTGCCCGGTTTGGCCCCCGTGGCCGTGGAATCCTCCACGGTCACCACACCGTTCACGTACACCCGACTCACCCCGTGCGCTTCGGCCGTCAACCGGGGGCTGTCGCCGGGAAGATCGTGGACCAGCCTCGCGGTCCCCGAACCGATCGTCTCCGGGTCGAACACCACCACGTCGGCGTGGTAACCCTCGGCGAGCCGGCCCCGCTCGACCATCCCGAACAACCTGGCGGGGTCATCGGTGATGAGCTGCACGGCACGCTCGAGGCTCACCAGCTTGCGACCTCGCATCATGTCGCCCAGGAAGCGGGTGGTGTAGGGGGCTCCGGCCATCCGGTCCAGGTGCGCCCCCGCGTCCGATCCACCGATCATGGCGCGGGGGTCGTCCCACACCTCGGTGCGCATCCGCCACGACTCGGGGTCGTTGTCGGGCGCGCCGGGCCAGAGAACGGTCTTCAGGTCGTCGTTGATCGCCACCCGGACCAGCGCACTGAAGCTGTCGGTGTCCCAGGCTTCGGCCAAGTCGCTCGCGCGCCGTCCCGACAGACCGTCATTCGCCTCGGAGAAGGTGTCGCCGATGACGTAGTTGTCCCAATCGGCGAGCCGTCGGAACACGCCGGCCTCCGCCGAATGAGACCGCTCCACCATGCCCGCGCGCACGGCCGGGTCCGAGAGCTGCTCGATCCGCTCGGGGAGGGGCAGCGACAGGATCTCGCCCCATCCGGGCATGAGGTTGAACGAGCAGAACGTACCGAAGTTCATGTTCATCGGGACCAGCACCGGCATGGTCAACGCGATGACCCGGCCCCCGGCCGCTGCGACCGCCGCGGCGGCGCCGAGCTGGCGGGGAATGCGCTCGGGTACCGACGAATCGACGGTCAACACGTTCCAGTTGAGCGTGCGCTGTGCCGCGCCGGTCATCTTGGCGATGACGTCGATCTCCTCGTCGGAGAACTGATCCAGCCCACCCGTGAAGGCCGCTTCCAGACTGGTGCCCTCGTGGCGTCCGGTCTCCGCACTCAGCGCCACGAGCTCGTCCACCGAGGCATGACGCGAAGCCACGGGCACCCCGTCACCATCGGAATGGGTCTTGGACAGGGTCGTGGAGAACCCCAACCCACCGGCACGAATCGCGGTGCGCAGCTCGGCCGCCATTGCTTCGATCTGCTCGGGCGTCGCCTCACCGGCCGTGGCGTCCGCGCCCATCACGTAACGCCGCAAGGCACAGTGACCGACCATGAACCCGGTGTTGATCGCGATGCGTCCATCCAATCGGTCGAGGAAATCGGCGAACGTCTCCCAGTCCCACTCGACGCCGTTTTCCAGCGCGGCCAGCGACATGCCTTCGACCTTGGCCATCATCCGACGGGTGTAGTCGGCGTCCGGAAGCGTGCAGCGGGGCGAGTGAGAACCCGCAGTTGCCCACGACCATCGACGTCACCCCGTGCACGTTCGACGGGGTGGCCAGCGGATCCCAATGAAGTTGAGCGTCGTAGTGCGTGTGCGGGTCGATGAATCCCGGGCACACAACGAGCCCGGTGGCGTCGAAGCTCTCTTCCGCCGCTTCGGTGATGCTGCCGGACGGGCCGATGGCGACGAGTCGGCCGTCTCTGATCCCGACATCGCCGACGTAGCCGGGCGCGCCGGTGCCGTCGACGATCGTGCCGCCGGTGATCAGATGATCGAGCATGACGGGAGCCTCCTGCCGCGGATGCGGATCGGGTGCAGACGGACGACCAGCGTAGACGGCCCACACCTGACGGGTCGTCAGATTCTCGCAGACCCCGGTCCGCGGCTCAAGGCCGGGCCTCAGCGTCGGACCGCTACGGAGCGAAAAGCGCGACGAGAGGACACCCTGGCCGCTCCCGCCCCGGCCCCACGCGGCGCGAATTCGGGTGAAGGCTGCGGGGCCACTCTGGAAGAGTGGTGGGCATGAGCGCTGCACCACGGACCGACGGCCTCGAGTTCCGCGGCCCACGGCCCGACGAACTCGTCGAGTTCCTGCCGCGTCTCCATCCGGAGCTACGGCTCTGACGGGTCCGAGACCGAGGCCGAGCGCGAGGCGCTGTCCAACGAGATCGACCGCAGCTACGGCGCCCGCGACGACGGGCGCTGGGTCGCCGGGTCCGGTGCGTTCAGCTTCGAGTTGACGATGCCCGGGGGAGCGCTCGTACCGGCCGCCGGCATCACGATGATCGGCCTCGAACCGACCCACCGACGGCGCGGCATTCTGACCGAGATGCTGGGTTGGCTGCACGACGACGCGGCCCGCCGCGGTGAGGTGGTCGCCCTGCTCACCGCGTCCGAGTCGTCGATCTACCGCCGCTTCGGCTACGGGATCGCCATGGACGTGGCACACCTGAGCATCGCCGCCGATGCCGTCCGGTTCGATCCGCCGGTCGACGATCCGGGATCCTTCGTTCCGGTCGATCCGGGTGGCGACACGAGCGAGATCGAGGCCATCTTCGATCGGGTGCGCCGGGCCCGGACGGGGTGGCTCAGCCTCTCGCCGGGAATGTGGGCGGAGATCTGGACCGACCTGGAGTCGAACCGTCGTGGACGGACCCCGCTGCGGGGCGTCGTCCACCGCGACGCGGCGGGCACCGCCGACGGCTATGCCACCTGGCGCATCGCACAGGAGTTCTACGAATTGGACCGCCTCGCGGCCAACACGCTGTACCTGGAACAACTCGTCGGCACGTCGCCCGAGGTCGAAGCCGCGTTGTGGTCCTTTCTGGCGTCGATCGACCTGGTGACCACCGTCGTCTGGGAGGTCGGACCACGGGAACCGACGATTCGCCGGCGCCTCGTCGAACCACGCCGACTCCGCACCCTCGCGTCTGCCGACATGGTCTGGGCACGGCTGCTCGATGTGGAGGCCACGCTGTCGGCCCGGACCTATGGCGCCCCCGGCACCCTCGACCTGGACGTGACCGACCGGACACGACCCGAATGTGGGGGTCGGTTCCGTCTCACGAGTGCCGACCGGGGCGAAGTGGGAATCTGCAAACGGCTGGATCGAACGGACTCCGAGAGCGCGGGAACGTCGACCATCAGCCTCGACACTGCCGATCTGGCCTCGGCCACGATCGGCGGCGTTGCCCCGTCGGAGCTCGCTGCGGCCGGTCGGGTCACCGGCGATGCGACCGCGATCGACCTCGCCGATGCCCTGTTCGCGCTCGCCGACCGGCCGTGGTGGCCGATCGAATTCTGACCACGCCCCCATCCCCGAAATTTGCACCACCACCACGCCTCCTTCCCCGAAATTTGCACCACCACGCCCCCATCCCCGAAATTTGCACCACCACGCCGCCCTGCACGGCTTTCCCGGAAATGTTTCAGACGACCTGGCTGTCGCCGGTCGATGATCGGGGGTCAGTCCAGCGTCATCAGGGGATCAGGACGAGTTTGCCCGTGACCCGACGTGCCGTCAGGTCCTCGAGCGCCCCGACCACTCCGTCGAGCGGACGGGTCTCGGGTGGTGCCGGGCTCAGCCTGCCCGCCTCGACATCGGCGAGCAATCCATCGAGCAGGGCTCGTTGGCCGTCGGCGTCCTTCATCGACCAGGCACCCCAGTCCACCCCGAGCACCGTCCGATTGCGCAGCAGAATCTGATTGGCGGGCAATTCGGGAATCCCGGCGGGGAACCCGATCACACACAACCTCCCGAACAGTCCCAACGCTCGCAGCGCGACCAGGCTCATCGAGCCACCGACCGGGTCGAGCGCCACATCGACGCCACCCCCCGACCAGTCTCGGACGGCCTGCACCAGTCGCTTGTCCGGATCGTCGGTCGCATCCTGGGCGTCGCTCTCGGCGATGGTTCCGTCCCGCGCAGCGTGCAGCCCATTGGCGTCCAACGCCACTTCGGCCCCTGCCGTCGAGGCCGCGGCGCGCTTGGCGGGTGTCGACGCCACCGCCGCCACCCGAGCGCCGGCCGCGCGGGCCACGGCGATCGTCGCCTGGCCGACTCCCCCGCCTCCGCCGAGCACGAGCACGGTCTCGCCCGGTTCGAGTCGGGCGCGCGTGGCGAGGGCGAATCGGGCGGTGCAGTAGCTCTGGATGAAGGCGGCGGCACGGGCAGCGTCCAGGTTTTCGGGGATCCCGACACAGCTCATGGCCGGCACGGCCACCCGCTCGGCGAATCCGCCCAGCCCGCACATCGCCACGACGCGCCGGCCCACGGCGTCTTTCGCAACCCCCTCACCCACCGACTCGATGGTGCCGGCCACTTCACTGCCGGGCACGAAGGGCACCGGCGGTTTGATCTGATACCGACCCTGCACGAACAGCGCGTCCACGTAGTTCACACCGGCCGCTTCGACGGCGATCGCCGCCATGCCAGGACCGGGAACCGGGTCGGGGCGCTCGACGACAACCAGGCCTTGGAGCGGTCCGATCTCGACGCACTCAGCCACTCTCATCGCCGCTCCTCACCGTTGCTTGCCGAATGCAGCGCGCAGAAGTTGACCATACCTACTTCGTGCCCCGACATTCGTTTGGGGAGGGGGTGGTGGTCAGAGGCGGTCGACGATGGCCTGGGCGAACTCGGAGCACTTCACCGGTTCGACGCCCTCGAGCATGCGGGCGAAGTCGTAGGTGACGATGTGCTCGGCGATGGTGGCCTCCACCGCGGCGACGATCGCTTCGGCGGCGTCGTTCCAGCCGAGATGCTCGAACATCAGCACCCCCGACAGCAACAGCGACCCGGGGTTGACCTTGTCCTGGCCGGCGTACTTCGGAGCGGTGCCATGGGTGGCCTCGAAGATGCCGTGACCGGTCATGTAGTTGATGTTGGCCCCGGGAGCGATGCCGATCCCACCCACCTCGGCGGCGAGCGCGTCGGAGATGTAGTCGCCGTTCAGGTTCAACGTGGCGACCACGTCGTACTCGTCCGGACGGGTGAGGATCTGCTGCAGGAACGCATCGGCGATGACGTCCTTGATGACGATGCCCGCGCCGGGCCGTCCCTCGGGGATGACGTGCCAGGGGCCACCGTCGAGTTCGACCGCACCGAAGTTCTCCTTGGCGATGCCGTAGCCCCAGTCTCTGAATGCGCCCTCGGTGAACTTCATGATGTTGCCCTTGTGCACCAGGGTCACCGAGGAGCGACCGTGGTCGACCGCGTACTGGATGGCCGAGTGCACCAGGCGCTCGGTGCCCGACCGGCTCACCGGCTTGATGCCCAGACCCACCTCGACGTCCAGATCCCGTGCGGGCGCACCGACCGAGCTCAGCACCTGCTGCCAGGCATCGGTCTGCTCCTGGGTGCCGAAGCGGATCTTGGCGAGCTGGTCGGGGAACGTCTCGGCGAGAAAGGCGAGGAACTTCGCCGCTTCGTCGGACCCGGCGGAGTATTCGATCCCGGCGTAGATGTCCTCGGTGTTCTCCCGGAAGATCACCATGTCGACGTCCTCGGGACGCTTCACCGGTGAGGGGACACCCGTGAAGTACCGCACCGGGCGCAGACACACGTACAGGTCGAGGATCTGGCGCAGGGCCACGTTCAGCGACCGGATGCCCCCACCGACCGGGGTGGTGAGCGGTCCCTTGATGCCGATCAGGTACTCCTCGAAGGCCTCGACGGTTGCGTCGGGCAACCATTCGCCGGTCTTGTCGTACGCCTTCTGCCCGGCGAGCACCTCTTTCCAGGCGATCGTGCGGCCGGTCCTGGCCGCGGCGGCATCCAGGACGAGTTGGGTCGCCGGCCAGATGTCGACGCCGGTTCCATCACCTTCGATGAAGGGGATGATCGGTTCGTCGGGGACCTGCAGGGTGCCGTCAGCGGCACGGGTGATCGGGGTTGCCATGGCCGACCAGGCTAGCTTGTATCCTACTTGTATTGCCAAGCAGCGCCGGAGCGCACCATGGCCGCCGCAACCCAATCGGAGCGATCGTGGTGGGGATGGGGCCTCACCGCTGCCATGCTCGACGACACCGCCTGTCGACGCTACGGCGCCCTCGTCCCCGGCGCGGCAGCCGACCCGATGCCGATCCCCGACGTCGCCGACCTCGCACTTCCCGCCCCGAAGGTCCGACCGCCGGCCACCCTGGCCCACCTCCTGGTCGACGAACCTGCGCGGCGGGCGTCCCACACGTTCGGCAAGGCCTACCGCGACGTCGTGCGGGCGTTGCGAGGCGAGATGGGTTCCGCGCCCGATCTGGTCGCGTTCCCGACCAATGAGTCCGAGGTGATCGCGCTCCTGGACTGGGCGAGCGACGCCGATGTCGCGGTGGTCCCCTACGGAGCCGGATCGTCGGTGGTCGGCGGCGTCGAATGCGAGGGAGTCGGGCATGCCGGGGTGGTGTCGATGGATCTCTCGGGCCTCGACGAGGTGATCGAGATCGACCGGACCAGTCGCGCCGCACACGTCCAGGCGGGGATCCTCGGCCCGGCCCTGGAGGATGCGCTCCGGCCCCACGGTCTCACCCTGCGCCACTTTCCCCAGAGCTTCGAGTTCTCCAGCCTCGGAGGGTGGTTGGCCACCCGCTCGGGCGGGCATTACGCCACGGCGCACACCCACATCGACGATTTCGTCGAAGCCCTGCGCGTGCTCACCCCGACCGGGGAGCTCGAGTCGTGGCGGCTGCCCGGTTCGGGGGCCGGACCGTCACCGGATCGGCTGCTGCTCGGATCAGAGGGCACGCTCGGTGTGATCACCGAGGCTTGGATGCGCGTGATGGATCGGCCGACGCACAAGCGCTCCGCGTCGGTCACCTTCACCGATGTCACGGATGCGTTCGGCGCGGTCCGGGCGATCCTGCAGGCCGGGTGCACCCCGGCGAACTGTCGCCTGCTCGACCCCGGAGAGGCTGCCCTGTCGGGCGCCGCGCGTGCCGGCGAGTGGGTGCTGGTGCTGGGTGAGGAATCGGCCCACCACCCGGTCGACGACGCGCTGGACCAGCTCGTCGACATCGCGCGCTCGACGGGTGGATCCGTGGCGGACGACCCCGCAGACCAGACCGGGTCGCGGGTCGCGCAGCCCGACCACGCGGCGGCGTCGTGGCGGTCGTCGTTCCTGCGGATGCCTTATGTCCGCGATGCGATGGCCCGGATGCAGGTGATCTCGGAAACCTTCGAGACCGCCGTCACGTGGGACCGCCTCGAGGATCTGTACTTCGACGTCCACCGTGAACTGGGGGCCGCGATCACCGCGGTGACCGGCGCACCCGGCTTGATCAACTGTCGACTCACGCACGCCTATCCCGATGGCGCGGCGCCGTACTTCACCGTCATCGCGGCCACCCGACCCGGCGCGGAGGTCGCCATGTGGGACGAGATCAAAGCCGCGGCCATGGCGCTGCTCACCGACCATCGGGCGACCGTCACCCATCACCATGCGGTGGGACGGGTTCATCGACCGGGCTATGACCGCCAGCGCCCCGAACGCTTTGCTGCCGCGCTGCGCGCGGTGAAGGCCGAGCTCGACCCCGCCGGCATCCTCAACCCCGGCGTGCTGATCGACTGACCGTCGGCTTCACCGTGGCGAGCCGCCCGGACCGCTGGAGCTGGGCCAGCACCTCAGCGGTGCCGGCGCAGGCCCACCAGCGCATCGAGGTCCTGGATCGAATCCGGACGGTTCAGCGCGTAGAGGTGCAGTCCGGCGACCCCTTCCCGTCGCAGCACTTCGATCTGGGAGGCCGCTTCTTCGACGCCGAGCCGCCGGGTGGCCTCGGCATCGCCGTCGACCTGGTCCAGGCGACGCTGGAGCGCATCGGGGATGTGCGAACCGTTCATGCCCGCCATGCGACGCAGTCCCGCAACGCTGATGAAGGGCATCACGCCAGGGAGCAGCGGCCTGTCGACCCCGAGTGCGGCCAGCTCGTCCCGCAGGCGCAGGAAGTGCTCGGGCTCCTGGCCGAACTGGGCGATCGCGAAGTCGGCCATGACGAGCTTCGCGGCCAGGTGACGCCGATCCGAAGCGCGGTCCGGCGAGCGGGGATGGATCTCGGGAAACGCCGCGACCCCGACCGTGAAGTCCCCCACCTCACGGACCAGCTCGATCAACTCGGTCGCGTACGTGAAGTCCCCGACCGCGGGCGAGCCGTCCAGCGGCGGGTCACCGGCCAGTGCGAGCACGTTGTGGATGCCGGCGTCCCGGTAGGTCTCCAACAGGTCCCTGATATCGGCCTTGGACTGCCCGACACAGGTCAGGTGCGGCATCGCCGGAAACGAGAGGTGGTCGTTCAACTCGATGACGAGGTCCCGGGTCGTCTCCCGGGTCGTACCGCCGGCACCGTAGGTCATCGAGATGAAGGTCGGCTCGAGACGGCTGAGCACCTCGGTGGTTTCCCGCAGCCGCTCGAAACCGGCCTCGGTCTTGGGCGGGAAGAACTCGAACGACAGGGTGGGCCCGGCGGCGAACAGTCCGGCGATGTGGGTCATGCGCTCGCTCCGCCGGGTCAGCCCGCGACGTCGAGGCCGACCGCGCGCTCCGCGGCCGCGACGGTGTTGGCCATGAGCATCGCCCGGGTCATGGGCCCGACACCACCCAGGCGTGGGGACAACCACCCCGCGACCTCGCCGACCTCGTCGGCCACATCGGAGAGCACCTTCCTGCCTTGGAAGCTGACCCCGGCCGCGACGACCGCCGCTCCCGGTTTGACCATGTCGGCGGTGACCAGGCCCGGGGATCCGGCTGCGGCGACGAGGATGTCGGCACTGCGGGTGTAGTCGCCGAGGTCGGCGACACCGGTGTGGACGACCGTCACCGCCGCATTGGCGTTCGGCCGCTTCAGGGCCAGCAGATTCGCGAGGGGCCGGCCGATCGTGAGTCCCCGACCGATGATCACGACGTGTCTGCCGGCGATCGCCACGTCGTTGCGCACCAGCAGCTCGATGATCCCGGCCGGGGTGCATGCAACGGGCGCGTCCACCCCCATCACCAGGCGACCGAGGTTGACCGGGTGCAGACCGTCCGCGTCCTTGGCGGGGTCGAGGCGGAGCATGACCGGTTCGTAGGGCAGGCCGTCGGGGAACGGATACTGCAACAGACAGGCGTGGATGCGCGGATCGGCGTTGAACTCGTCAACCGCCGCGTCCAGGTCGGCCCGGGTCGCGTCGGCGTCGAGGTTCACCCCGTACGAGGCGATCCCGAGCTGCTCGCAGTCTTCGTGTTTCATCTCCACGTAGCGCGCGCTGGGACCGTCGTCGCCGACCAACAGGGTCCCCAGACCGGGCGTGCTCCCACGGGCACGCAACGTCGCGATGCGGTCCGCGAGCTCGGCCTTGACCGCCGCGGCCGCAGCGTTCCCGTCGAGTGTTCGTGCGGTCATCGGCCGCAACGTTAGTCAGCGGTCGGCAACCGGCGGGTACGGGCGACGCAGCGCGATCATCCACCGGCGACGAGCAACGCCATGCCCAGGATCATCACCACCGAACTGGCCGCCCGGTAGCGACCGAACGCCTCACGCAGGAACAGCCACCCGAGCAGGGCGCCGATCAGGACCGACGACTCCCGCAGCACCGAGACGTAGCCGATGGGGGCGTCCCGGAAGGCGACGAGGACCATCGTGTACGCCGTCGGCATCAGCACCCCGGCGACGGCCAGGCGCACCGGGAACTTGCGTAGTTCCCGCACCACGGCCGGCCCTTTGCCCCGGGCCAGTCCGGTGAGGTTCACCGATATCGACACGGCCACGGCGACCGCGTAGCCGTACGCGATCCCCGATGTGGCCCGCCGGGTGCCCATGGCATCCAGCACCTGGTAGCCGCCGATCATCAGCCCGGTGAACAGCGCCCAGCGGAGGGACGCGAACGTGGTTCCCCGCCCGACGAGCAGCAACAGCGAGCCCGCGACCACCGTCACTCCTGCCCAGGCCAGCCCGTTCAGATGGTCGCCGAGGAACATCGTGCCGGCGAGCGCGACCAACAGTGCTCCGAGACCGCGGGCCACCGGGTAGGCGAGGGAGAAGTCGCCGTGGGTGTACGCGCTGGCCAAGCCGTAGATGTAGAAGATCTGGACCAGCGCGCCACCGACGATGAACTTGAATGACGCCGCATCGGGCAGACCGACCACGACGAGAACCGGGATCGAGACCAGGCCCCCGATCAGGTTGCCGGCGAGAGCGGCGGCGTCCCGGTCGTCGCAGACCTTGAGAATCAGGTTCCAGGTCGCATGGGCAAACGCGGAACCCAGGGCCAGCAACGTCGCAGTGAGCACGTCGGGCGAGACTAGGGAGCGGCCGGACGTGCGGCGTCATCGGTTCCGCCCGCCCCCCACGGCACGATCCGTTCTGCGTGTCGACGGGCACGCTCGAGCGTGCCTGGCTCCACCTAGGAGGGGGAGGTATGGCGCACCGAGCGCCAGAGCGCGAGCGCTCGGTCGTGGTCGTGGGGGTCCGCGTACAGCACCGCCAACTGGACCCATCCGTCCTCGGCGAGGACATATCCGTACAGCCCGACCGAATGGTCCTCTTCGTCGGGCTCGTCGACGAGGAACGCCCAACGCACGGTGCCGTCCGGTCCGTACTCGTCGAACTCGGCCCGCGGGCTGGGGCGTTCCCCCGCCTTCAACTCGTCGAGTGCACGTTCGGGAACGAAATCGGCGTCGGCCACGAACAGGGCCACCACGATCGTGCCGAGTTCGGCGTCGACGACGAGGTTGCCGCCCTCGTCGGGCGCACCCGAACCGTCGTCGGGGAGCTGCAGCGTCCACGTTTCGTCAAGACGGTGCAACACGGGCGCCCCGCAGCGTGGGCTCAGACGGCGAGCAGGTCGCGCGCGCCGGTGTCCGACGAAGGGTGCCGAAGCTTGGACATGGCCCTCGCCTCGATCTGGCGGATCCGCTCGCGCGTCAGGTTGAAGTGCTCGCCGACCTCTTCGAGTGTCCGCGGCTCACCCCGGTCGAGTCCGAAGCGCAACTTGAGGATCTCCCGTTCGCGATCGTCCAGCGGCGAGAGCAGGCGGGCGATCTCCTCCGGAAGCAGGGCCGTGGCCGCCACCTCGAACGGCGATTCGGCCGAACGGTCCTCGACGACGTCACCCAGCTCGGCATCGCCGTCTTCTCGCAAGGGCTCGGACAACGAGAGCGGTTCGGCGGCGAAGCGCAACGCCTCGGTCACTTTGTCCTCGGGCATCTCGACCTCGGCCGACAGTTCTGCCAGGGTGGCGGGACGGCCCAACTTCAGCTCCAGGCGTGACCGCGCCTTCTGCAGCCGTGCGAGAGTGTCCCCCGCGTGGACCGGGAGACGGATGGTCCGACCCGTGTTGGCGATTCCACGGGTGATGGCCTGACGGATCCACCAGGTGGCATAGGTGGAGAACTTGAAGCCCTTGCGCCAGTCGAACTTCTCGACGGCGTGCATCAGCCCGAGATTGCCCTCCTGGATCAGATCGAGCAGCGGCAGTCCCGATGCCTGGTACTTCTTGGCGATCGAGACGACGAGCCGAAGGTTCGACTGGACGAAGGTGCGCTCGGCACGATCACCCTGTCGCGAAGTGCGGCGCAGCTCGCGTTTCCTGGCCGGCGTGAGTGGTTCGTCGCCGTCGAGTTCGCCGCGCGCGGCGTTGCCCGCTTCGATCGCCTGTGCGAGCCGGACCTCGTCGTCCTTGGTGAGCAGTGGGTACTGCCCGATGTCGGTCAGATAGAGGCGGACGAGATCCTCTTCATCGCGCTCTATACGTTCCTTGGCCAATTCGGCACCTTAATTCTGTGGGCCGGTCCGCCTCGGGGCGATCCAGCGTCGTGTACGAGGGCCACTCACGGAGCCGTTCGGGTTGCGTGCGTGGTGTCCACGCAACCCCGGCGATGCTGTGTAGGATACCGATCGGGTCAAGAGGCGCCACACTGAAGCCGATGTGATCGGTTCTTTGGTCGTTTTTCACTCATTTTTCGGCACCGGATCACCGGAAAATGCAGGACAGGTATCCAGATGTCACCGGAGCAGGTCGGATGCGCTCCGTTGGCCTGACTTCGGCGGCTTCCCCGCGGGCTCGGGGCCATCGCCACACGAACCGGTCGGATCGGACCGAGTCGTGGCGAGCTCCGCCGAGATTTCCGCCAACTCACAGCGGCACCGCTCGAGGGTGCGCAGCACCGGACCGTCGCGCCACGGTTCTCCGGCCGCGGCATGCACGGCGTAGACCTCGTCGAGACACGCCACGAGCTCGGCGAGTCCCGAGTGACGGGCAGCGCGATCCCCGAGGGCCCCCAACGCATGCATCCAGGCTTCCGCCTGATCCCCGGGCGGTCGAATCGAGCGCGTCGAGGTCGGCTTCACGAAGGCGCGGCCGGCGTCGGTGCCATTCCCCGGCCTGCCAGGCGAAACGAGCAGCGAGGCCGGCGAACTCCCGCTTCGCCCGCAGATCGGATTCGGTTCGAGCCCAGGCTCCGACGACCTCGAACACCCGCGCGGTGAGCCACACGTACGTGCCGACCCGGGCCGCTGCTGCGGCGATGTCGGGGGTAGGCACCGGGATCACCGCTTGGGCGCCGGGGTCCTCCTTGCGATCAGCGACGGAACCGGACATGAGCGCAACGGGCATGGTAGCCCGGTTGCGCTCCACCTCGGCCGGCGGCGGTCAGCAGCCGCCACCCCAGTGGCCGGCACCGGCCCCTCCGGCCCAGACCTGGGCCACGCGCTGGTCCTGCACCCATTCGGGGGCGGAAGCCGCGGTCGGGTAACCCATGTAGTTGCGCCAGGTGTTCGGCATGAACTGCCACTTGCCCGAAGCCCCCGACGATGGGTTCACCGCCGTCGGGTTGCCACGGGATTCGCGCAGCATGACGCAACACGGAGGAAGGTTGCCTCCACAGGCACCGTGCGTGGCGACCGACTGGGGAGCCGGCGCCGGAGCCGGTGCCGCAGTGGTGGGTGGTGCGGTCGGCGGCGGAGCGGTGGCGGGCGCCGCGGTGGTGGGCGGCGGGGTCGTGGGCGGAGCGGTCGTAGGTGGGGTCGTGCTCGTGGTCGTGCTCGTGGTCGTCGAGGTACTGGTCGACGTGGTGGCCAGGGGGCGAGGGACGGAACGGACGACCGCAGCGCCGACCGACGCGGCATCCGCGGTGTGGGTCTCCTCGCCGTTCACCGCAAATGCCGTCGCTCCGAGCGCCAAAAGTGCCAACAGCGGCACGATCTTGGCAGGGGAGATCCTCCGCCGGTCGGTGCGACGTGAGGTGCCCGACGCGGCAGCGGCCTCGGGCTCATCGGCCGTGGGGGCCGAACGGGTGGCGAAGAGGCCGACGATCGCGAGGGTGATGTAAGCGATCGTGGCGGACAGGACGGCATGAAACAGAGGTTTGGGGCGGCGCATCGGCCTGGCTCCTTTCTGCCCACCGGGATCTGCCTTCACTCACGAGGCGGATCGTTCTCCACGGGGGTCGGTGCGCACGGTGGGCACCTGGGACCCTCGACGGGGGCTGAAGTTGGACGGGGTCGGGACTGGGACCGTGGCGACGATCTGTCGCGTGTGCGTCACGGTCCTGCCGGCGACCCGAGGAACAGTACCGGCGGTTGTTACGAAAGTCGACACATTGTGACGTTTGACCGTCACAGAACCGTCATACTACAGGAATGTAGTCCAGGTGGCCCACGCGACTGCCCACAGCGTGCGCACAGGCGACGGAACGTGGCCGGACGCATCTCGCGGAGCGTGCGGGAACGCTACGAAACGACGCTCAATCGACGTAGCCGTTGGTGATCGGAAGGCGCCAATCCTTGCCGAACGCGCGCTGGGACACGCGCACGCCAGGGGGCGACTGGCGCCGCTTGTGCTCGGCCCGGTCGACCATCCGCAGCACCGAGGCGACCAGCTCCGGGTCGAACCCCTCCTCGATCAGGTCGCCACTCGTGCGATCGGCTTCGACATACCGCCGTAACAATGCGTCGAGCACCTCGTAGGGAGGGAGGCTCTGGTCGTCACGTTGATCGGGACGCAGTTCCGCCGACGGGGGTTTGGTCAGCACCGAAGTGGGAATGACCGCCGCGCCGGCCCGTTCGTTGTACCACCGGCACAGCGCGTACACCCGCGTCTTGAACACGTCCTTGATCACCGCGAACCCACCGGCGGAGTCGCCGTACAGGGTCGAGTAGCCGACCGCGGTCTCACTCTTGTTGCCCGTGGTCAGGATCAGCCAACCGAACTTGTTCGACAGCGCCATGAGGATCACCCCTCTGATGCGCGCCTGCAGGTTCTCCTCGGTGAGATCCTCGGGGAGACCGGCGAAGCACGGCTCGAGCACGTCGAGCAGGGCCCGGTGCGCCGGTTCGATCGGCACCTCTGCCAGATCGATGCCGAGGTTGGTGGCGAGCGACCGGGCGTCGTCGATCGAATGATCCGAGGAGTACTTGCTGGGCATCGCGACGCCGTGCACGTGCTCGGGACCCACCGCATCGGCCGCGATCGCCGCCACGAGTGAGGAATCGATCCCACCGGACAGACCCAACGTGACGTCGCTGAAACCGTTCTTGGTGACATAGGCACGCGTCCCGGCAACCAGTGCCGCCCAGAGCTGCGCATCCGGCTCGAGGTGCGGAGCGACCACGGCCTCGTACGTTCCCCCGGCCGGGCGCTCGCGGGCGGGCGCGATCTCGATGGTCGGCAGTTCCGCGGTCCGCCGTCGGCCGCGCGGATCGAGGAGCCGTTTCCGGAACACCGGGGCCACCTCGATGTCGGTGACGAGGACCTCTGGCGCGAATTGACCAGCCCGCGCCACGAGCTCGCCGTTCGAGTCCACCACGAGCGATCCACCGTCGAAGACGAGTTCGTCCTGTCCGCCCACCTGGTTGACGTAGACCACCGCACAGCTCGCGTCGGCGGCACGCGTGGCGAGCATGCGCTCCCGCTCTGCCGCTCTTCCCTCCGCGTACGGCGAGGCGTTGAGGTTCACGATCACCTCCGCGCCGGCCGCGGCCTGCTCCGCGACGGGCCCGACCGGATTCCAGGAGTCCTCGCAGATCGACAGGCCGACATGGAGGCCACCGATGCCGTACAACTCGGTCGCACCGCGCCCGGGGGTGAAGTAGCGGGCCTCGTCGAACACGGCGTAGTTGGGGAGCTCCACCTTGCGGTACACCCCCCGGATGCGACCCTGTGCACACACCGCTGCGGAGTTGTAGAGGTCCCGGTCCTCCTCCACGAAACCGACCACGGCCACGCACCTGCGGCTCGCCGCGGCGATCCGGTCGAGGTGCACACGGACGTCCTCGATGAAGCGAGGCCGCAGCAACAGGTCCTCCGGCGGGTAGCCGGTGATCGCCAACTCCCCGAACACGGCCAGATCGCACTGCCCGGCTTCGGCCTCGTCGAGCGCGGCAATGATGGCCGCGGTGTTGCCGGCGAGGTCCCCGACCGACATGTCGAGCTGGCACAGAGCGATCCGCAGATGTTGCACGACGTCAGCGTAGATCGGAGATGGGCGCGACCGGAGGCTCGGCCCGAGTCCGTTTCAGAGAATCCGGGGTGGATTCAGTGACCTGCCGACGAGGACGAGGGAGCCGTCGTCGACGGTGCTCCCGGCAACGTGGTCGACGGTGACGGGTGCGGCGGGGGCGTCGTCGCAGAGGTGCTCGGTGGTGCCGGCGCCGGAGGAAGCGTCGACGGATGGGGCCCGGTCGACGGTGGCTTGGTCACCGGAGGCGACGACTTCGAAGTGCCGGGCGCGCCACGCCGTTGCCGGAACCCCCGCAGATCGAAACCGAATCCCTTGCCTTCGACCATCTTGGTGACGAAGCCCTTGAGCTGCGCTTTGATCGTCGCAGCCCGATCGGCCTTGAGGTGTCCCTGGGAGACCTGTTGATCGATCATCTGATCGATCTTGTTCACGATGGCAGAGACGATCTTCGATTCCGGTACCCCGTGCTCCTGCGCGATTTGGGCGAGCGACTTTCCCGACTCCAGTTCTTTGCGCAACTGATCGGTCGAGATCCCCAGCGTGTCGGCAACGGTCTGCTCGGTGCCCTGGAATGACCTGAAGGCCCCCGAGAACCGATTCCGCAACTTGGCCAGGTCGTCCTTGCGGGCCTGGGCCATGGCCTTCTCGATCGCATCGGCCTGCGCCTGGGTGATCGTCCCCTTGGCGACGAGGTTGGCGAGGACCTGATGGAGCTGGTCTGGGCCCCCGAAGCCTGGTCGATGGCGACCCGCGGCGCCGCGGTGACCGGGAACCGTCGTCGTCGGCGCGGCGGCGGCCGTCGACGAGGAGCCCGAGTGGGACTGGTTCAACCCGACCGCGGTCCCTCCGGTGATTCCCAGTGCGGCAGCGACGGCACAAGCAGCGACATATCGGCGCATCTGCTCACCTTTCGACTCGACGATGCCCGGTCTCCCGGGTCGATGGTGCTCATGCTACCCGTTCCGTGACGTCACCGCCACCGATCGTGGTCAGCCGACCGCAGCCAGAAGCCCTCGGGCGGTCAGTCCGTCGACGAGCCCTCGTACCGCATCGGTGTCGAGGCCCAGTCGGACAGACAGATCCGACAGGGAGATTCCCTGTGCGGCAAGAACGACGATGCGCCATTCGACCGGTTGCAGTTCGATCGAATCGATACCGGCCGGAGGCTCGTCATGGGTCACGACGAGCATCTTCGGATCGAGATCACCGCCGCGGGGGGCAGGGGCCTGCTCGCCGATCGGCGCAGCCGGTGGAGGTGGCGTGTCGAGCGAAGGTGGCGGCGGATGGCCCGTCAGATCGGCTCCGGGGACCTCAGGCTCTGTCGCGGCCTCGCCGGCCTGGTCACGCTCCGCCTCGGCACGCTCCACCTCCGCACGCTCGGCTTCAGCACGCTCCGCCTCAGCACGCTCGGCTTCGGCACGCTCCGATTCGGCACGCTCCGATTCGGCACGCTCCGATTCGGCACGCTCCGCCTCCAGACGGGCTGCTTCGTCCCGCAGCCACCGCATCCGCTCGAAGACCTCCGAGGGGGGCCAGGAAGCCAGGATTCCCGCGGGATGCGTGCTGTAGGGGTCGAGTTCGAACTCCCCGTCGGTGGCGGCGGCGAAATGCACCAACGCCGAGGCCGTCACATCCAACAGGAACTCGCCGATCCGGCTCTCGTCGATGTCGCTGTCCGTGTCGAGCGCCAACCCCAGATACGGACCCTCTTCGCCCGGTTCGGAATACCGTTCGACCTGCTCACGCGAGAGCAACCCGGCCGCCACGAGTCGTTCCTCCAACGGCGGCTGGCCGTCGAGCTCGGCCAGATACAGGTCGCCGTCGACGAGAAACACCGACCCGGCGGTGCTGCTCCGCAGCACGATGACTCCGCTGAGACGTTCGGCGGCGGCAGTCGTGAGGAGCTTGTCGATCGGGTATTCGGCCAGTGGCCCTCGTCGCATCATCGCCTGGTGCTACCTCTCCCACGCCATCCGGTCCAACGTTCTTTGGCCACGAAGATCCTAGTGCCGCTGCCGACGGCATGCCCGGACCCGGGGCGGATCCGACCCCACGCGCGGCGATGCGGCGGAGTCCGGCGAACCGGGATCTCCACCGCACCTCCGGATCGATGGGGCAGAACGCTCAGGCGGCCGAGCAGACCGTGTCGACGATCAGCCGGGTGACCACGTAGGGGTCGATGTTGGCGTTGGGGCGCCGGTCCTCGATGTAGCCCTTCTGGTCGCGGGCGACCTGCCAGGGGATCCGCACCGATGCGCCCCGGTCGCCGACACCGTAGCTGTACTCGTTCCAGGGCGCCGTCTCGTGCATCCCGGTGAGGCGATGTTCGATGCCGGGACCGTAGTTGTCGACGTGCAGCCGGACCGCCGTCCCCAACGCTTCACACGCCGCGATGATCGCGTCGTAGTCCTCGCGTATCTGCTTGGTGGAGAAGTTGGTGTGGGCACCGGCGCCGTTCCAGTCGCCCTTGACCGGCTTGGGGTCGAGGGTCGCGGAGATGTCGAAGTCCTCGGCGATGCGGTACAGCAGCCAGCGCGCCAGCCAGAGCTCATCGGAGACCTCCAGTGGACCGAGCGGCCCGACCTGGAATTCCCACTGGCCGGGCATCACCTCGGCGTTGATCCCCGAGATGCCCAATCCAGCGGTGAGACACGCCGCAAGGTGCTCCTCGACGACGTCACGTCCCCAGACCTCATCCGAACCGACTCCGCAGTAGTAGAAGCCCTGGGGCGCGGGAAATCCGCCCTGGGGGAAACCGTAGGGGCGGCCGTCCTTGAAGAACGTGTACTCCTGTTCGATCCCGAAGAGCGGTTCGAACGAGCCGTACTTGTCGACCACGTCGGTCAGTGCGGAGCGGGAATTGGACGTGTGCGGTGTCATGTCCACGTTCAGGACCTCACACAGCACTAGGCGGTTCGATCCGCCACGGATCGGATCCGGGACGTCTCGCACGGGTCGCAGCACGCAGTCGGAGTGCTCGCCCGGCGCCTGGGACGTGCTGGATCCGTCGAAACCCCACAGTCCGAGCTCGTCGCCGTCCGCGCAGACCTTGGTCTTGGATCGCAGGCGGGCCGCCGGCTTGGTGCCGTCGATCCAGATGTACTCGGCCAGGTAGGTCACGTCAGGGTCTCCTCGGTGTGTGGCGGTGCCACCGGTCGGGACGACCGGCGGAGCTGATTTCGGTTCCGATGTTCGCCATCGGCAGTTACGCGACGATGTCCGAAATGTGAACGGCGCGTGAACATCGGACTCCGGCCCTTCCATCAGAGCGGCCGATGCCCATGATGTTCACGTGGAACATTCCAGCGACTACGTCCTTCATACCGTAGGCGAACGCGGCGTGCAACTCATCCGCCTCTGGTTCACCGACATCGTCGGACACCTGAAGTCGTTCGCGATCACCGCCGCCGAGCTCGAGCATGCGCTCGCCGAGGGCATGCAGTTCGACGGCTCCTCGATCGACGGATTCAGCCGGCGCCGGGAGAGCGACCTGCTCGTCCGTCCCGATCCGACCACCTTCGAGTTGCTGCCGTGGTCCGGTCGGAGCGACAGCGAAGCGCGGATCTTCTGCGACGTGACCGAACTGGACGGCAGTCCCCATCCCGGCGATCCCCGGGGGGTGCTCAAGCGCCACCTCGACGCGGCCGCAGCGCGGGGCCTCAATTTCCTGGTGGCGCCGGAGATGGAGTTCTACTACTTCGCCGACGCCCGAGGTGACGGCCCGCCACGGCCGCTGGACGAGGGGTCCTACTTCGACCTCACCACGTCCGACATCACCTCTGACCTGCGCAAGCGCACGATCCAGTCGCTGGAGACCATGGGCATCTCCGTCGAGTACTCCTTCCACGAGGACGGACCGAGCCAGCATGAGATCGACCTCCGCCACACCGACGCCCTGTCGATGGCCGACAACGTGATGACCTTCCGCCTCCTGGTTCGCGAAACCGCCCTCGAAGCAGGGGTCCACGCCACGTTCATGCCCAAGCCACTTGCCGGGTTCCAGGGTTCGGGCATGCACACCCATCTGTCCCTGCTCAGCGGCGACCGCAACGTGTTCGCCGACGCGGACGACCCACTGCAACTCTCGCCCGAAGCGCGGGGGTTCATCGCCGGACTGCTCCGCCATGCGCCCGAGATCACCGCGGTCACCAACCAACTGGTGAACTCGTACAAACGGCTCATGTCCGGCACCGAGGCGCCGTCGCACATCACCTGGGCGCGGGACAACCGCTCCGCGCTGGTGCGCGTCCCCCACACCCGACCCGAACGCCCCGACGCGGTCCGTATCGAATACCGCTCGCCCGATCCGGCGTGCAACCCGTATCTGGTCTTCTCGATGCTCCTGGCGGCCGGACTGCGGGGCATCGACGAGCACTACGAGCTCGAACCCGAGAGCGCCCACGACCCCGATGCCGACACCCCGGCGTCCCTCGGTGGCCGACCCGTCCCCGAGCTCCCCCGATCACTCGCCGAGGCCCTCGATGCCATGGAGGCCTCCACCCTTGCCGCCGACGCACTCGGCGATCACATCTTCACCTGGTTCCTCCGCAACCAGCGCGCCGAATGGGATCAGTACCGGGCCCAGGTGACGCCCTTCGAACTGCAGCGGTATCTGCCGACCTGGTGAACCGACTCGCGTGGCACGATACGAGGACGTGCACCGAAAACGTGGGAGAATCTCCTGATGGACCCCCTGTTGGTCTTCCCTGCGCCGCCGAGCCCGGAGGTGAGCCGCGCCCTCGATCTGACCGGATCGACCTGGAAGGCCGCGGCGACCATCACCGAAGAAGCGCGCCTCAGACCCGAATCGGGGTGGCCCTGTGCCGTGCTCGGCTTCGACGACGCCGGACAGGTCGTCAAGCTGTGTCGGATCCTGCGATCCGAGCAATCCTCCACCCCGCTGCTGATGCTGGTCAACGGTGGGCAACTCGACGCGCTGGCCGAGAATGTCGACGTCTTCGACGACTTCTGCCTGACGCCGTTCCACCACGCCGAATTCCACCTCCGCCTGACGCGCCTGCTGGCCCGTCACGGTGCCGGACCGGTCGTCGGGTCCGAGGCGATCACCTACGACGCGCTCCACATCGATCCGGCCACCTACCAGGCGGCCATCGACGGACGGCCACTCGATCTCACCTACATGGAATACGAGCTGCTCAAATTCCTCGCGAGCCAACCGGGCCGGGTGTTCACCCGCCAGGCACTGCTGTCGGAGGTGTGGGGCTATGACTACTACGGCGGGGCACGGACCGTCGACGTGCACGTCCGACGCCTGCGCGCCAAGCTGGGCGAGGCACACGCCGGGCTGATCACCACGGTCCGTTCGGTGGGCTATCGATTCGGTCGCTCCCACTGGGACGTAGCCTCACCGTCATGACGACACACGATGTGGTGACCCGCACGACGACAGACCGGGTGGCCACCATCACCCTGAACCGTCCCGAAGCCCGCAACGCGCTCTCCCGAGACGTCCTCCGTCTGCTGAGCGAGCTCGTCGTCGAAGCCGACGCGGACCGCGACGTGGACGTGATCGTCCTCACCGGTGCCGACCCGGCCTTCTGCGCCGGGCTGGATCTCAAAGAGCTCGGCTCGGGCACCGCGACCGGCCCGATGCCGGATTTCTCCCGGTCCGACGGTACGGCCGGTCCGTTTCCCGCGGTGGCGAAACCCGTGATCGGCGCGATCAACGGCGTGGCCGTCACCGGCGGGCTCGAGCTGGCGCTCGCCTGCGACTTCCTCGTCGCCTCGGACCGGGCCCGCTTCGCCGACACCCATGCCCGGGTCGGGATCCAGCCCGGGTGGGGACTCACCGTGCTCCTGCCAGAGGCCGTGGGCATGCGACGCGCCCGTGAGATGAGCGCGACCGGGAACTTCGTGGACGCGACGACGGCCCTGGCCTGGGGTCTGGTCAATCACGTGGTCCCCCACGAGGACCTCCTCGCGTCCGCCCAGGGGCTGGGACGGGACATCGTCTCGAACGACCAGGCGGCGGTGCAACGGATCTACGCCACCTACGACGAGAACAGCCTCACCACGGCGGGGACGGGCTGGGAAACCGAGGCGCGCGTCGTCGCCGAGTGGAACGGGGGACGATTCGCATCCGCCGAGATCGAGCAACGCCGGGCCGAAGTGGCCCGGCGTGGCCGAGGTCAACTGTGACGCCCACCGCAGTGGGCGGGACCACTCAGGCGGGTCGGACGTCCTGAGCCTGGTCGCCCTTCGGGCCTGAAACCACCTCGAACTCGACCGCTTGGCCTTCTTCGAGGCTGCGATAGCCGTTCATCTGAATTGCCGAGTGGTGCACGAAGACGTCGGGGCCTTCACTCCGGGCAATGAACCCGTAGCCCTTCTCGTTGTTGAACCACTTGACGGTACCGGTCGCCATGAGCGACCCCTTTCTTCTAGGGCTGGGTCGCTCGGGTGTCCTGCGCCCTGCACTGCATTGAGACCTCAGACATTACCCGATCACGGTGGCGTCCGCGCGCATCGCGTCTTCGTGCGCTGCGTGCAGCTGGGAAATTCGCCCGGCTTTCAGCGGTTGCACTCGATCAGCTCGGAGCCTTCATTGCGCGCCTCGCCGTCGGTGGTCAGCAGCGACCCGAGCGCGACTGCCACCACGCAACACCCCATCGCGACCAGCACCGGGAACACCACGACGAGGATGACGATCATGGCGATTCCTCCGGGCATCAGTCCATCATCGCGCCGGGAGACATCGCGATGAAAGCTTTGGGCGCCACCGGAAGTTCACGAGCCGACGTAGGCCCGGGCATCGATCTCGACCAACGCGCCGAGCGGGAGCTCACCGACCGCACAGGCACTCCGGGCGGGACGGATCTCGCCGAAGTAGCTGCTGTAGGTCTGGTTCATCACCGCGTAGTCGCTCATGTGATGCAGGAAGACCGTCGTGGCCACCACGTCGGACAGTGACGCCCCTTCCCCGACGAGCAGGTCGCTCAGGTTCTGGATCGCCTGACGCAGCTCGGCCACCAGGCCCCCCGAGACGAGCGCGCCGTCGACCGCGCCGAGCTGACCCGACACGAGGAGCCAATCTCCGGCACGGACGATGGGACGATACGGACCGATCGGGGTGGCAGGCACAGAGAGGACCTCGCTCTCGTTCGAGTGGCGAACGGCACGACGGTAGTCGCCCTGGCACCGGCCGTGTCGGGAGTTCCCGTCGGCCCGACCGACCGATAGCGTCGCAGGAGATGCCTGAACCGCCCCGATCTCCGATCGCGCTGACCCGTCGCTCCGTTCTCATCGGTGGTTTCAGTTCGCTCGCGCTGGCCGCCTGCTCGTCGACGTCGTCGGGAACCGCTTCCTCGACCAGCGGGCAGAGCCCGGGGTCTTCGTTGCTCGCGTTCTTCCCCGCCACCGATTACATCACCGCCCAGGTCCCCCAGCGCATTGCGTTCGGCATCGCCGATTCCGGCGGCGGTCTCAGCTCGAAGGGACCGGCCGACCTGACGATGCGGATCACCGGGGACCACGAACCGCGCACCGTCGACGTCCGCGGCCACCGCCGGGATCTTCCCTGGGCGTACTACCCGATCGACTTCACGCCCGGCCGCGCCGGCCAGTACACCGTGGCCACGAAGGTCGACGGCGAGGATGTCTCGGCCACGTTCACCGTCGGGGCCAAGGGCTCGTCCGATGTGCCCGGGCCGACCCAGACGCTGCCGGCCATGAAGACCCCGACGACCACCGATCCTCTGGGGGTGGATCCGATCTGCACCCAGGATCCACCGTGCCCGTTCCATTCGGTCAGTCTCGACACCGCACTGGGGCGGAACAAGCCGGTGGCGTATCTGGTGGCGACCCCCAAGTTCTGCCAGACCGGAATCTGTGGGCCGGTGCTCGACGTCCTCGTGTCGACCGTGAAGCACTACCCCGACCAGGTCACCTTCATCCATCAGGAGGTGTACCAGTCGGCCACCGAAGCGGCGGAGAAGGGCGCCGGCGCGACCCTCACCGACGCCGTCCAGCAGCTGCACCTGACCAGCGAGCCGGTGTTGTTCGTCTCCGGACGCGACGGCGTGATCGGCCATCGTCTGGACAGCGTGTTCGACGCCGACGAGCTGTCCCGATCCCTGGACGACGCGGCTCGTGCGAGGGTTCGTCAGATCAGCTGAAGGAGTTGCCGCAACCGCAGGTACTGGTCGCATTCGGGTTGTCGATCGCGAACCCCGCACCCTGGAGTCCCTCGGAGTAGTCGAGCGTCGCCCCGTCGAGCATCGGCGCACTGGCCGAATCGACGACGACCTTGACGCCACTGAAATCGGCGGTGACGTCGGCACCGTCGATCTGGTCGTCGAAGTACATCTCGTAGCTGTAGCCCGAGCACCCACCCGGCTTCACCGCCACGCGGAGCGCGAGGCTCTCGTCTCCTTCAGCGGTGATCAGCTCTTTGACCTTGCTGCTGGCATTGTCGGTAAGGGTGATCACGGTCGGTTCCTCCTGGCATGATGGCAAAGCAACGTCGCCATTGTACCGCGCCGAACATCCGGCGGACCATGTCCGGTGACATCTTCGCCTTCGGGTCGGCGGCCCGGACCCGACCGATACGCTGCCCACCATGGACCAGCGACCGGCCCCTTCACCAGACGACATCCGAGCCTCGCTCGCTGCGGTCATGGACCCCGAGCTCGGCTCGAACATCGTCGAACTGGGCATGGTGCGCGATGTCACGGTCGACGAAGCCGGCGTGGTCGACATCACCATCGTGCTCACCACCGCCGGCTGTCCGCTGCGAGGTCAGATCAAACGGGACATCCACCACCGGATCGATTCACTCCCCGGCGTGTCGGACACGCACATCACCTGGAGCGAGATGAGCCCGGACGAACGTACGGTGGCCATGGAACGTGCCCGGTACAACATGTCCCAGCGCACCGAGCAGTCTTCGTTGGCGGCGACCACCCAGGTGGTGCTGGTCGCCTCCGGCAAGGGCGGCGTGGGCAAGTCCTCGGTCACGGTCAATCTCGCCGTCGCGCTGGCCCAGCGGGGCTGCAAGGTCGGTGTGCTCGATGCCGACATCTGGGGGTTCTCGGTGCCACGGATGCTCGGCGTGTCCGGCCGACTCGAAGGCGCGACCAACGACGGCCACAACGTCATGGTTCCCAACAGCCGGTCGATCCCACCCGGTGAACTCCGGGTCGTCTCCATGGGGCTGCTCGTCGAGGACGAGTCCTCCGCGCTCATGTGGCGGGGCCTGATGCTGTCCCGCGGGGTTCAGCACTTCCTCCAGGACGTCGACTGGGGCGACGATCTCGACTATCTGCTCGTCGACATGCCACCGGGTACCGGTGACGTGCAGATGAGCATCGCCAAGCTCATCCCCCGTGCCGAGGTGATCGTGGTCACCACCCCGGCGCTCGCCGCCCAGAAGGTCGCCAGCCGGGTGGTGTCGATGGCCCGCAAGAACTACCTGCGCGTCGCCGGCGTCGTCGAGAACATGTCCGCCTTCGTGTGTGACCACGGCGAACGCTACGAGCTGTTCGGCTCCGGTGGTGGCGACGACCTGGCTGCCGAGGCGGGAGTCCCCCTGCTCGGGCGGATCCCGTTGGCGCCCGAGGTGGTCTCCGGCGGAGACTCGGGCAATCCGGCCGTGCTCGGCGACTCGGAGACCGCGACGGCGTTCCGTCGTCTGGCGGAGGTGATCCACACCGATGCCATCCCGCCGCTGGAGATGGCCACCTGCACGGCACGCAAGGCCATCGGCGATCTGCTGCGCGCCAAGGCCGAGCGGGCACCGACAGGCTGAGTCACTCGGCCATCCGCAACACCCGGGCAGGGTTCACCGACGACGCCTGGGACGCCGGGATCATCGCCACGGCCAGCGAGGCCGCGAACGGGATCGCCGCCAAGGCGCCGATGGTCGACCAGGGCACCGAATAGGGCAGCGGCTCGCCCCCCAGAGCCGCCGCCTTCGAGAGCATCTGATAGGAGACCAGCAGGCCCAGGCCGACCCCGGTGGCTATTCCCTGGAAGGCGATGAAGGCCGCTTCGATCAGGAACGCGTGGCGGACGGTGTCCGCCGAGAATCCGATCGTCCGCAACATGCCGATCTGTCGGCGTCGTGAGCGCGACGCACGCACCATCACCACGGCCAGCCCGAAGATGCCGACCACCAGACCGATCCCGAGATACCGCTGCATCAGCGCGAAGAATCCCAGTCGCACGCTCATCGCGCTTGCGACCTTCGCCCGGAACGTGGTCGCCGTGACGCCGTTCGCGAGGAACTCGGATTCGAGCCCGACTGCAACCTGATCGGGATTCGCCCCCGGCGTGACCTGCACCCGGAACCGTGAAGGGACGGCCGACACCGTGGCAAGCGACCGGAGCGCTCCGGCCGCCACCCATGCCCCCGCGTGGGTGACGTCGTCGCTCGTGAGCCCGATCACCCGGTACGTCGCACTCTTGCCGGAATCGGGATCATGGGCGCGGATCGTGGATCCCACCACGGCTGCGCCGCCACCACCGGTCGAGAGTCCCGCATCGTGGAGGAAGTGCTGGTCGACCACGATGAGACGGGGATCTCGGAGCATCGCCCGGAAGGCGGCACGATCCGAACGGTAGGCCGAAGAGCGTGCGACGAGGTGGGGCACACCCAGAGCTAACAACGACGATTCGAAACCCGTCACCGGCCAGCGCTCGGACTTGGTCGCCTCAGGAGTGGTGAACAGCGGCGCGGCCTGCCAGAGTCGGGCCACCCGGGCGACGCCGGGGTTGGTGACGAGCCGTGCCTGTGGAACCGGATCGGTGGGGTTGGAGTCCACCAGGAGGTCGGCTCCGGCGGCCACCCGATGGCTGATCGAGCCGATCTGGGACGACGAAATCTTCCCGTACACCGCGAGGAACACCAGCGTGAACACGATCAACGCGTACATCCCCACCAGCAGGCCGGTGCGGAACACCTTCTCCAACGGATAGGCCAGCCCGAGGCGTCCGGCCAGGCCCCGCCCGGTGCGGCCCAGGGCGGCCACGGCGATCGCCCAGACCCGGTCGAGCGCGGTGCTCAGCGCCACCGCCGCGGCCACCATGACCAGCCCCTGGATGACGAAGACCGGCACACCCGAGTGGTCGGTGATCCGTCCCAGAAACGTGAACACCCCGATGCACCAGACCAACGTGCCGATCGAAGCCACGGCGGTCGCTACGCGCCGTCCGAGGTGGGGACGCAGCAGCGCTACCGCGGCGAACAGTCCGATCGGCGGACCCAGCACCGCGGCCAGAGGCACGATCGACACCACCCCCCACAGGGTCAACGCGATCCCCAGGCCCACGCCCATCGCCGCCGGCCCGGACGATCGGAGGCGGTGACGGCGGTGAACGAGATCGGGAAGATCCCGCAGCGCACGCACGATGTTCAGATTGGCGATCCGCAGGCTGGTGATCCACACCGTGGCCATCGACAGCCCCAGCCCGATCAAACCCGCAGTCACCAGCACCCCGATCGGCTCCACGAAGTGCAGGTGGAACGTCCGATCGTCGCCACCCACGAGCCCCGCCGCGGAGCGGGCCACCAGCCAGGCGAGTCCGGTCCCGACGAGCGTTCCGACGAATGCCGCGGCGACCCCGTAGCAGGCGCCTTCGAGCGTGAAGACTCGCACCAGATGCCATCGTCGCAGCCCGGTGGCGCGCGCCAGGCCGAGCTCGCGCTTGCGCTCCTCGGCCAGCATCACGAACAGGTTCACCAACAACAACACCCCGGCGAGCACGCTGAACGTTCCGATCCCTGTGAACAGCTGTCCCGCCGATTGGCCCTGCGCGTCGGCTTCGGCGAGGAGGTCCGACTTCGCCTCGGTCACCTCGGCACCGAACCGGCGCGGCAGGCGGCGGGTGATGGCGGCCGTCACGGCATCGCTCGACGAGGCGCTGTCGAGCACGCGGCCCACGTTGGAGACCAGCACTTCACCCCGTGGCGGCGTCGCACCTTGCGCCGAGGATCCCACCGTCATCGCCTCGAGGGTCCCGGGTCGGACGATCACGTCAGTCGCCCCCGCGAGTCCGACCGGCTCGAGCACCTGGGCGATCCGGAAGGTCCGTTCGGTCCCGAATGCGTGCAGGGTGACCCGATCGCCGGCCGCGACGCCGAGTTGGTCGGCCAGCCACCGGTTGATCAGCACGTCGGACGGGCCGAGAGTCCGGGGCGCAGCTGCCAATCCGGTGTCCTCAGGGTGTCCGCCGAACCGCCTCGCCTGCGAGAGGTCGTACTCGCCGACCGTCGCCGACGGTTCGACGACCTGACGACCACTGACGGTGGCGGTCAGCGCCGCGGCGGCACGGACCGAACCGAGTACCCCGTCGGTGCCGGTGATCGGCGGGTTGCGCAACCGCTCGACCACGGCAGGAACATCCGACACCCGGGGGAGGGCCACCTGCTCGTCGATCGGGCCGAGCTTGGTTCGCGCGCCGTCACGCACCGAGGCGTGAAACGTGGCGCCGACCACGAAGGCCGACGCGATGATCGCCGTACCCAACGACGAACCGAGCACGACCAGGATCGTCTCGGTCCGCCGCCGCAACAGGTTGCGCAACGCCAAACGGCGGAACGCCGGGCGGCGGATCAGATCGCCGAGCGCGACCGCCAACATCAGCGCCAGGACGAACGCGCCGACGCCGGCGACGACGTGCAGCATCAGACCTCGAAAGTCGGTTCAGGTGGCGCATCGGCGGGCGGACCGTCGAAGGTGATCTTCCCGTCTATCACCTGCAGGAGGCGCTCACCAGACGCGCCGATCGCGTGATCGTGGGTGACCACGACGAGCGTCTGGCCCGCGTCGTGCACCTCGTGCAACAAAGAGAGCACCTCGGCAGCGGTGTGGGTGTCGAGGCTCCCGGTCGGTTCGTCGGCCCAGATGATGTGCGGGTCGGTCACCAGTGCCCGGGCGATCGCCACCCGCTGTTGTTCCCCGCCGGACAGCTCCAGCGGCCGTCGTGCACCCTTGTCGGCCATACCGAGCCGACCGAGTTGCGCCTCGGCCCGCCGCCGGGCCTCCCGCGGTGCGGTGCCGACACACAACAGCGGCAACTCGATGTTCTCGACCGCCGTGAACACCGGGATCAGATTGAAGCTCTGGAAGACGAACCCCATCCGCCGGGCGCGCAGATCGGTGCGTCGTCGGTCGCTCAACCGGTGGATGTCGACCCCGTCGACGAAGACGGTTCCCGCATCCACCGAATCGAGCCCGCTCAGGCAGTTCAACAGGGTGGTCTTGCCGTTCCCCGACGGACCCATGACCATGACCAGCTCACCGGCGCGGACCTCCAGATCGATACCCCGGAGGACCTCGACGCTGCCGGCCGGACTCCGGTAGGTCTTGCGGACGCCGGAGGCGATCAGCAGCGGGACGGCCGGGTCTACGGCCTCGGAGAGCTGCTCAGCGGATGCGGGCGGCACGCAACGCCTCGGGCATCGTGCCGACCACCGTGCGAGGGGTCGCAGAGGCTGCCACGATCGGCGTGCACGATTCCGGCTCGACCGTCGAATCGCCCTGGGCACCCCGGAGTGCAAGTCGGCACCCGAACTCGGTCTCTATCGACAGCGACTCGACCAGCTCGTGGACCACGTCGAGGGTGACCGTCTGGCTCTCGGGATAGAGCCGTCGCAGATACTCGGGCGCGTACACGCGGACGCCGACGATCTCGCCGATTTCCTCCTGGTCGGGTCCGGGCCAGAAATCCTCGTAGAGAAACGGTGCCGTCGATTCGCAGCAGCCGGTGCCGATCGTCAGCGTGAGCGTGCCACGGCGGGACTGTTTGGCCCGCTCGATCACCTCGCGGGCTTCGGTGGTGGCTTCGATGCGCATGGAATGCATGGTAGGGATCCTGGATGCGATGTGCACCTGCCGGGCGACTCCCGACGCCCGGAAACCGACCGGACCGACCAGAACACCAGGACGTACCATGACCCCCTCCTCCCCGTCGCACGACAAGAACCTGCGACATCCTGCGATCGCCGACGGCGCCCGGATGTGGCGAATCGCCCGGGACAGCCAAGTGCTCGACGTGAACTCGCCGTACGCGTACCTGCTGTGGTGCCGGGACTTCGCGACCGCCTCGGTGGTCACGGAATCCGCCGGAAAAGTGGTCGGATTCGTGACCGGCTACCTCCGGCCGGACGATCCGGGAACCTATCTGCTCTGGCAGGTGGCGGTCGACGCAACCGCACGAGGCCAGGGCATCGCCGGGACGATGATCGACTGGGTGGTCGCGGCCCTCCAGCGTGAGGATGACGAGGTTCGGTACCTGGAGACCACGATCACCGACGACAACCTGGCCAGCCGTCGCCTCTTCGACGCATTCGCCGAGCGCCACGGTGCCCCACTGGTCCGCTCCGAGCTGTTTCCGGCCACGGTCTTCCCGTTGGAGGCGGACGGTTCCCATGCCGCGGAATTCCTGCATCGGATCGGTCCGATCCCCGCCCCAGATCACGACTGAACTCGCATGGGCCGGCGAGAAACAACAATCCGCGAGCGAAGTTGGTAGGATGATGCGGTCGCAACGTGTGGCCGTCATCGGGGCGGTTGCCCGAGCGGGGTGGTAAGTACGGAGCAGTGGAACATCGAGGATCACAGTCGATCGGCCCCTGGGCCGTGATCCCGATGTCGCGCCCTACTCCCGGCGCCTTCCACAACTCCCGTCGCAGCCGCGACGAGTTGCTCCGTTCCGCCCCCTGACGAAGTCGTCGAACGCGCTCCAGGAGGACACTGGACATGGGACAGGAAATCTTCGCTGCATACGAATCGGAAGTCCGTAGTTACTGTCGTTCGTGGCCGGTCGTGTTCGACCGTGCCAAGGGCTCCCGCCTGTGGGACACCGACGGGAACGAATATCTGGACTTCTTCGCCGGGGCCGGAGCCCTCAACTACGGCCACAATCACCCGCTCGTGAAGACGGCGTTGAACGACTACATCGCCGAGGACCGGATCATCCACAGCCTCGACATGTACACCGTGGCCAAGGAGGAGTTCCTCCGTCGGTTCCACGACGTCATCCTCGCTCCGAACGGTTTGGACCACAAGGTCCAGTTCCCCGGACCGACCGGCACGAACTCGGTCGAATCCGCACTCAAGATCGCCCGCAAGGTCACCGAGCGGGAGACGATCGTGAGCTTCACGAACGCCTTCCACGGCATGACCCTGGGATCGCTGTCGGTGACGGGCAACTCGATGAAGCGGGGTGGCGCGGGGGTGCCGCTGGTCCACACCGTGCCGATGCCCTTCGACAACTACCTCGACGGTTCCACGCCCGACTTCATGTGGTTCGAACGCCTGCTCACCGATTCGGGCAGTGGCCTCGAGGACCCTGCAGCAGTCATCGTCGAAACCGTCCAGGGTGAAGGCGGCGTCAACGTCGCCCGGGCCGAGTGGCTGCGCGCGCTCGAGGAGTTGTGCCGACGTCACGGCATCCTGTTGGTCATCGACGACGTCCAGATGGGCTGTGGTCGGACCGGCGAGTTCTTCAGCTTCACCGAATACGGGATCGACCCGGACGTGATCTGCATTTCGAAGTCGATCTCCGGCTCGGGCCTCCCGATGGCGCTGACCCTGATCAAACCCGAACACGACGTGTGGGCACCGGGCGAGCACAACGGCACGTTCCGGGGCAACAACCCGGCATTCGTCACCGGCGCCGCGGCACTCGAGCTCTGGACCGATCGCGCCCTGCCCGATACCACCGCCCGGCACGCCAAGACGATGCAAGCGGGGCTCGAGAAGATCGCCGCCGAGCTCGGCAACGTGGAAACCGACGTCCGGGGACGTGGCGCCATCTGGGGCCTGGACGTCCAGTCGGGTGACCTGGCCGCCAAGATCTGCCGGCAGGCGTTCTCCAACGGCCTGCTGGTCGAGACCTCCGGGCCCGACAGCAACGTCGTCAAGCTGTTGCCGGCGCTCACGATCGAAGAAGACGATCTCACCGACGGGCTCGATCGCCTCGCCGATGCCGTCACCCGGGTCACGACCTGACCATCAACCCCGAACGAGAACAGGAGCAACAACCGTGCTCGTGAAGAACCTCGACGATCTGATCGGCACCGACCGGGATGTCCAGGCGGCGACCTGGACATCCCGCCGGTTGCTGCTCGCGGCCGAGGGCCGCGGCTACTCGCTACACGACACCGTCCTGTACGCGGGCACCTCCACCGAGATGGAGTACGTCAACCACATCGAGTCGGTGTACTGCATCGAGGGAACCGGAACCCTCCATGACCTGGGTACCGGGGAAGTGCACCGCCTCGCTCCGGGCACGCTGTACGTGTTGGACGAACACGATCACCATCGCGTCGACGCCGAAACCGACCTCCGTGTCATCTGTGTGTTCACCCCACCGGTCACAGGCAAGGAGGTCCACGACGAGAACGGCGCGTATCCGCTGATCACCGAGGAGACCACATGAACCCTGCTCTCGTCGCTGACCGCTACCCGTCCCGGCTCCGGGTCGGCACACCGGATCCGATCCCGCGCACCGACCCGGTGGTCTGGGGCGCTGGCGACGGCCCCCTCGCGCGCAGCGACGTCGACGCCTACGACCGTGACGGATTCCTGTCGGTCCCACAACTGGTGAGCCCCACCGAGGCCACCGCATTGCTGGACGAAGCCCACCGGCTGGCTGCGGACCCGGCACGCCACGGGGACGAACGGACCGTGTTCGAACCTGAAGCAGGTGAGGTCCGTTCGGTGTTCGACGTTCACCGGATCTCGCCGTGTTTCGCCGACCTCGTCGCCGACGAACGTCTGGCGGGAATCGCCCGTCAGCTACTCGGATCACCGGTGATGATCCACCAGTGTCGTATCAACCTCAAGCCGGGATTCGCCGGTCGGGAGTTCGCCTGGCATTCCGACTTCGAGACCTGGCACGCCGAGGACGGACTTCCCCGGATGCGCACCGTGAGCATCTCGCTGGCGCTGACACCCAACCTCGACTGCAACGGCCCGCTGATGATCATCCCGGGCTCCCACCGCGTGTTCATCCCCTGTCTCGGCGAAACCCCCGACGAGCACTACCGCTCGTCGCTCCGCCGTCAGGAGGTGGGGGTCCCCGATCAGGAGACCATTCGCACGCTCGCCGAGGATGCGGGCATCCGGGTGCTCACCGGGGCCGCGGGCTCGGCGATCGTGTTCGACAGCAACTGCCTGCATGCCTCGAGCGCGAACATCTCACCGTTCCCCCGCTCGAACGTGTTCATCGTCTACAACAGCATCGAGAACACGCTGGCAGAGCCATTCGCCGCGACCGAGCGACGGCCCGAATTCATCGCCAGCCGGACGCCCGAAATCGTCTGACGTCTGGCGAAGGCCGATTCCTGATCCGGCCAACCGGATTTTGGGTGCCGGATCCGGTCACGAGACGGTGCGAACCGGCACCCAAAACCGAAGGGGGACCCAAAACCGAAGGAGGACCCCGATGGGCCACGGCCGACGAGGCGCGGCGAACGATCAGATTTCGCCGCTGAGCGCGGAGAAGTGCACGTAGTTGTCTCGGGTGCCACCCGGGTTGGTGTGCACGTGCTTGACCTGCTGGTAAACCCGGTAGCCCTGGGTGCCCAGCTCGCGGCCGATGCCGGATTGCTTGTACCCACCGAAGGGCTTGTCGGGCGAGATCATGTGGTAGTCGTTGACCCACACCGTGCCGGTCCGCATGCGATTGGCGATCTGCTGCGCCCGCTCCACGTTGCCCGACTGCACGCCACCGGCCAGACCGTAGATCGAGTCGTTCGCGATGCTCACGGCTTCGTCGTCGGTGGAGAAGGGGATCACGCTCAGCACCGGACCGAAGATCTCTTCCTGGGCGATCTTCGCCGAGTTCGGGACCTTCGAGAAGATCGTGGGCTGATAGAACGCGTCACGGTCCAGGTTGTCGGCCAACCCGTCGGGCTTGGCACCGCCGACGACCGGTTCGCCGACCTCGTCGCGGCCCAGCTTGACGTAGCGCTCCACGGTCTCGACCTGACCGCGGGACACCAGCGGGCCGAGGTCGGTGGCGAAGTCGAGCGGGTCGCCGATGTTGATCTTCGCGGCGCGTTCCACGAGCAGGTCGCAGAACTCATCGTAGATCTTGGCGTCGACCAGAGCCCGCGTACCCGATTCACAGACCTGACCGTTGTGGAAGAACGTGCCCCAGAGCACGGCTGCGGCGGCGATGTCCAGGTCTGCGTCGTCGAGCACGATGTTGGCCGACTTTCCACCCAGCTCAAGGGTGACGGGCTTGACCGTGCCCGAGGCGAGCTGCATGATGCGCCGTCCCACTTCGGTCGAACCGGTGAACGCGGTCTTGTCGACGAGCGGGTTGGCGGCGAGTTCCTCACCGACGGTGCCACCGGGCCCGGCGAGGATGTTCACCACACCGGGCGGCAGGTCGGCCTCGGCGAAGATCTCACCGAGCATGAGCGCAGTGACCGACGTGAACGAGGCCGGCTTGATCACCGCGCAGTTGCCGGCGGCCAGCGACGGGCCGAGCTTCCAGGACGCCATGATGAACGGGAAGTTCCACGGGATGATCCCGGTGGTCACCCCATGGGGCTCGTAACGCACGTAGTTCGACGAGGGCGGAAACGGCGCGCCTTCGAGTTCGACGGTGTCGGGCTGTTCGGCGGCGCAGCGGGCGAACCACCGGAACGCCCCTGCCCCACCGGGGATGTCGGCGAAGGTGGCCTTCTTGATCGTCCCTCCGCTGTCGCGGGCTTCGGCCTCGGCGAGCTTTTCGGTGTTGGCGTCGATCAGATCGGCGACCTTGTTGAGCTTCTCCGCCCGCTCGGCGCCGGACATCTTGGGCCAGGGTCCCTCGTCGAAGGCCTTGCGGGCGGCCTTGATGGCCCGTTCGGCGTCTTCGCGGCCGCCTTTGGCGATCTCGGCGTAGGGGCTGTTGGTGGCCGGTTCGTAACTGGTGAAGGTCTCACCGGAGAGCGCGTCGGTGTACTCCCCGTCGATGAAGAGCTGATGGTCGGCCATTGGTCGGGTCCCCTTGTTCGCCGGTACTGCTTGTGAAGGCACACGCCGGATTCGGCGTCGTGCGGTGCTCGCGACCCTACCGTGCCATCCGGCCCGACCGCACCTCGACCTGAACGAAGGCGCCGCGATTGCCAGCGGGACTCAGATCGCGGCCCAGCACGCGTGGTCGACGTCGTCCCGATCGGTCACCTGGGCACGACCGTCGTCGACGAGCTTGCGCAGGTGCGCCCACAACGAGAGTCGGGCGACCGGGTAGAGCGATTCGTCGACATCCGCGTACACCGCGGGGACCAGTTCGTCCACGGTGGCCCCCGGAGCACCGAGGTCGGCGAGCGCATCGGCGACGATGGCCTCCCGGGCCCGACGATGCGTCAGGTACGCCGCGATGACCGCGGCCGGGTCCTCCACGACATGGCCGTGCGCGGGCCCGATCCGCCGGATGGGCTCTTCGAGCGCGGCCAGGCGTTCGAGCGACGCGAGGTAGGCGCCCATGTCGCCGTCGGGGGGCGCGATCACCACGGTTGTGCCCTGCATGATGTGGTCCCCGGTGAACAGGAAGCCCTCGTCGGCCAGCAGGAAGCAGAGGTGGTTCGAGGCGTGGCCCGGCGTGTGGAACACCCCGAGCGCGTGATCGTCGGCCCGGATCACGTCGCCGTCGGCAAGCCGGTCGGAGACTTCCAGCCCGTCGCGGCTCGCCTGGGCGAGCACGGCCGCCCCGGTGGCCTCGGCGAGCGCCGGTGTGGCGGGCCAGTGGTCGATGTGGGTGTGGGTGCACACGATGCGCCGGATCCGACCTCGACCGGCTTCGAGAATCGCCGCGACGTGGGCGGGATCGTCCGGTCCGGGATCGATGACGGTGACGTCGTCGTGACCGATGAGATAGGTGTTGGTCCCGGGTCCGGTCATCACCGACGGGTTCGGGGCGAGGAGCCGTCGGACGAGGGGGGACAACCGGACCGCCCGGCCGACTTCGAGCGGATCGCGGTGCTCCGTCCCCGGCCGTTCCACAGCCGGGGGTCCTCCGTGGCCGGTCACGGCCGGATGTCCGGCCGACCGGCGACGTCGATGTCGGGCATCCCGATCGGGGTGGTGCCCACGGGCGCGTCGCCCACGGGGACGCCGGCGATCCCGCCGTCCAGTCCGGGCCACGCCGTCAGCGAGCTGTCCCCGGCGTAGGCACGCTCGTAGGCAGGATCACCAGGCATGACGATCCGGATGCCGTCGTCGTCGGCCAACACCCGAGGCACCATTGCGGGGACCTCGGTGAGGGTCGCCGCGCCGGTGAGTGCCGTCTCGACCGATGCGTGCTCGCGCAGCATGCGCAGGTTCGCAACGGTCGGCGGCAACATCGGGAACTCGCCCTCGTCGTGTCGATCCAGGGCGTCGGAGGGGGTGATCCACTCGGCCGAGATCACCTCACGGTCGTCGTGCACCGGCCGTTGCCCGGCCGGCGCGGCCGCCAGGAAGAACCGGGTGTCGTAGCGACGGGGAGCACCGGGCGGAGTCACCCAGTGGCCGACGTAGTGCATGTCGCCTAGCGGCAGACAGAGGTCTTCTTCGCGGCACACCTCCACGAGCCGTCGTTGTCGCCGATCGACCGCTCGCCGGTGTTCGACAAAACGCGCCGCGACCGCCGCGTCGGTGAAATCGATCGCGGAGCCGTCCCGATGGGTGGCGATCATCAGACCCGCCTCCTCCAGGGTCTCCCGGACCGCGGCGACCCAGAACGCCAGTCCGTTCGAGGGCAGTCCCAGGGCGTTCGACGCCTCGGCGTCATTCCGCCCGGTGCACAGCCAGCGCGACCTCGGGCTCGCCGTCGACCGGGTCGACACCTCCGCCCGGGAAGACGTAGGCGCCGCCGACGAAGTCGGACTGCAGATTCCTCCGGAGCATGCAGACCTCGATCCCACCGGCCGAGCGGTCGCGGATCAACATGACGGTGGCGGCGGGCCGCACCGGGACGTGCTGGGTGGGATCGATGTTCAGCGACACGAACGATCAGCCGCCGTGCCGGCCCAGCGCCGGTCGACCCGCAGTCCCAGGACTCTGCGGGGATTCCTCCCAGCCTTCGACGTCGACCACCTCGCCGGTTCCATCCTGGCGAAAGGCTCCGGCCCGGTCGGAGACCACGACGAACGACGGTCGTAACCAGTTGACCAGCCAGCCGCCGGCCCGGCGCGCGGCAACTCGCCGGGGAGGACCGAACAACAGGACGATGCCGGCCAACGCGGTGAGAAATCCGGGAAGAGTGAGCAGCACCGCACCGATCACCCGAAGGGCGCCGTCCAAGGCGACCAGCGCGGGGGAACCGCCGCGATCGAGTTCGGAGACCGCATCGCGCCAGGCGCCCAGGCCCTGGACCTTGACCTGCCACCCACCGACGAGCGACAGCGTCAACAGGGCGAGCAGCGCAAACCCCCAGCCGATGAAGTGGGCGACCACCACCGCGGCAATGATCTCGATGATCGGTATCGCCACGAACAGCACGAACAACATGTGCCCAGCGTACCGACGGGTGCCGGGGTTGGTGTCCGTCGGCACGCCGCGGAGGACCAGAGCCGAATTCAGCGCTTGTCGAGAAGCTGGCGCCGCTCGGCTTCGTTCAACCCACCCCAGATACCGTGCGGCTCCCGGATCGACAGGGCGTAGTCCAAGCAGTCCTTGGAAACCGGGCAGGTGCCGCAGATGTCCTTGGCCTTCGCCTCCCGGCGTCGGCGGTCCTCTTTCCGCTCGAACGTGGCCGGCGGGTAGAACATCATCGCCTGCGGCCCGCGGCACGCGGCTCGCAATTGCCAGGCTTGTTCCTCTCGCTGGGCACTCACGAACGGCCCCCTTTCATCGCGTCGACCCTAGCGACGCGAAAAGGCGGCCACAAGGGGCAATTTCCGATCAGTCCCCGGAAGCCGATTCGGCGGATGCGACGCCCGGCTCCGTCACCGGTACGACCTGGCATCGCACGCCTTCGACGGCCACGACCTGCACGAGTGCCCCCGCGGCGACCGAGTCCCCTGCCGCGCGGCCGGCCCACTGCGCCTCACCGATCCGGATGAACCCGTCCGGCGCCAGCGCTTCGGTCGCCGTTCCCATTCGTCCGACGAGCCACTCCCGGTCGATGGTCGGGGTCGAGAACCGACTTCTGGTCATCGAGGGCATCCCGAAGTACATGGTCACCACCACCAGGACGGTGGTTCCGATCGTGGCCAGCCACGGGATGGCGATCCCGTGGTACAGGAAGGTGATACCGACCGCGAACACCACCGATCCGATCGCCGTCCAGGCCCGGGGCACGCCGACCTGCACGTCGATCGCGAAGGCGATCATCGACAGGACCATGAGCGCCACCGAAATGGGACGGACCGGGAGCACCACCAATCCGTAGGACCCGAAGAGCAGGAACGCCGCACCGGAGACTCCCGCCACCCCGGCCCCGGCGCTGAACAACTCGAACAGGAGCAGGCACAGGCCGATCGCGAAGAACAATTCGGCCAGTGACGGGCTGGCGAAGCTGTGCATGAGGTTGGCCCCGGTCGACAGTTGGGTGAACTGCACCGGTGTGGCCGGGACGGTCGCGGTCGCCTTGGCCCGGAATCCGGGGACCTTCAACAGGATGCGGCGCAGCACCAGGGCGTCCTCGGTGGGGACGGTCAAGCCCGCTCGGGCCGCTTCATCGGCATTCATGAGCCCGTCCCGGAGGACACCGAGATGCCGACGGAACGCCGGGGTGAGCAGACTGGGAGGGACGACCAGGTCGCCGGTCCTGCCGATCGCGCTTCCCGGCGCGATGCCGACGGTGCCGATGACGCCGACGAGTTGCGCCATGTCACCTTCGGCTCGGGCACCCGAGGGACCGATCCAGGCGACGATCGGAATCGTCGAGCTGGCCAGCGTGTGGGCCAGCGTCTCGACTCGGGCGGCGGAGATGACCGATGAGGTGCTGTCCACCTGGAGCACGATGGCCCGGACTTTGGCGTGTTGGGCTTCGCGTACCGTGCGGTCCAGATAGTCGGCCAGGACAGGGTCGAGCATTCCGGACACCTTCACCACTTCGACGGCCGGCGTCTGCGAGGTGGGCTGCGCAGCTTTCGCCGTGGTCGTCGGAGAGTCTGCCGCGACCGCGCCCGGCGCAGCGGCGACCAGACTCAGGGCCACCAGTACGGCCGCCGGAACGACGGTCGATAGTCTGCGCAAGGAATTTCCTTTCGGCAATGCATTCTCGAGAAGGGTGAGCGTGGACCCAGTCCAATACTTCACTGCGGCTCGGCTGGTCATCGTGGCCGGAAAGGGCGGCGTGGGCAAAACCACCGTATCGGCCGTGGTGGCCGACGCGGCTGCCCGCAGCGGTCTCGACGCCCTCGTGATCGAACTGGAGGGCAGCGCCGGTCTCCCTTCGATGTTCGGGCTCGATGCTCTGGGTTATGCCGACACGGTGCTCCGCCCGGCGGATCGTCGGGCCGGCCGGGGCGAGATCCGGGCCCGGACGCTCACGCCCGACGACGCGCTCATCGAGTATCTGAACGACCACGGTCTGCGACGCATCTCCAAGCGCCTCGCTTCCACCGGTGCACTCGAGGTCGTCGCCACTGCCGCACCGGGAATCAAGGACATCCTGGTACTGGGCAAGGTCAAACAGCTCGAGCGCGCGGCCGTGGCCGACGTGATCGTCCTCGACGCGCCCGCCGCCGGTCACGCGATCAGGTTCCTGCAGTCGGCGCGGGGCCTGTTGGACGCGGTTCGGGTCGGTCCGATCAACGCCCAGGCACAGGAGGTCCTCGGGCTGCTCACCGATCCGCGACGCTGCCGGGTGATGCTGGTGACCTTGCCCGAGGAGACCCCGGTGAACGAACTCGTCGACACGGCCTTCGCGCTCGAAGATCGTATCGGCGTCGATCTCGCGCCGGTGGTGGTGAACGCGGAGCTGCCCCTGCTCGACGGGCTCGACATCGCACCGAGTGCCGCCGCGAAATCCGCCGGGGTGAAGCTCCGTCGGGGCGAAGCGCGGGCCATGCGGGACGCCGCGACGTTCCGGACCGAACGGCGTGCCCTCCAGACGGCCCAGTCCCAGCGGCTCTCCGAGGCGCTGCCCCTGCCCCAGATCCACCTGCCATTCTGTTTCACCGACACCATCGGGCTCACCCAGCTCGACGAGCTCGCCGAGAGGTTTCTCGCGGATCTGGCCGCGATCGATCCGAGTGCCGTCGGGTTGCCCGCCGATGGCGTAGCAGGGGCGGGGACATGAGCCTCACCTCGCTCGTCACCGACGGTCACATCATCATCTGCGCCGGCTCGGGAGGGGTCGGCAAGACGACGGCTGCGGCCGTGCTGGCGATGCAGGCGGCGCGCCAGGGTCGACGGGCGGTGGTGGTGACGATCGACCCGGCACGGCGGCTCGCCGACGCGCTCGGCCTGAGTGGGATCGGCAACGAACCCAGCCGCATCGCGGGAGACTGGCCCGGCGAGATGTGGGCGGTCATGCTCGACACCAAGGGGACCTTCGACGCACTCGTCGAGACCTATTCGGAAGACCCCGACCAGGCGGAGCGGATCCTGGCCAACCGCTTCTACCGCAACATCTCCGGGGCTCTTTCGGGGACCCAGGAGTACATGGCGATGGAGAAGCTCTACGCCCTACACCACGACGACGCGTTCGATCTGGTCGTGGTCGACACGCCGCCGAGTCGTCACGCACTCGATTTTCTCGACGCACCCCGGCGCCTGACCCATTTCCTGGATCACCGGCTCTACCGCGTGCTGATGTCACCCACCCGGGGGGTGATGAAAGCCGTGAACGTCGCCGCGCAGACCTTCGTGCGGAGCATGTCCAGAGTGGTCGGGACCGAAGTGCTGGACGACGCGTTGGCCTTCTTCGGGGCGTTCAGCGGAATGGAAGAGGGATTCAAGGAGCGTGCCCAGGTCGTGCTGGAGCTCCTCGAGGATCCGGCGACCGCGTTCGTGCTGGTGTGCGCGCCCCGGCGCGACACGGTGACCGAGGCGCGCTACTTCGCGGACCGACTGGCCGATGCCGAACTGTCGGTGGCGGCCCTGATCGTGAACCGGGTCCACCCGACGTTCACGGTCGCCTCGGCGGAGAAGGTCCGCAAACGTGCCGACGGTCTGACCGGCACCCCACTCGAGGGTCTGGCCGTCAACCTGGCCGAGTTCACCGAGTTGGCCTCGTCGGAGCGAGCCAATCTGGAAGGTCTCGCTTCATCGGTGGACAACGTGACGATGGTCCCGTTCCTGAACTCCGACGTGCACGATCTGGCCGGCATGGAACGCATCGCCGCTCATCTGTTCAGCGACGATTGATCAGCCTTCGTCGAGGGCCGCGACGGCGGTGTCGAGATCATCGGCCACCGCCACGATGCGATCGAAACCGGTGGTGTGCAACAGTCGCGTCAACGTCGGGCGGTTGCAGGCGACGGCGACCTCCCCGTTGTTCTCCCGCGTGCGTCGGATCCCTCCGATCAGCGCGCCGAGCCCGGCGGAGTCCATGAACGGCACAGCCGACAGGTCGATGACCAGGCGTGGCGTGTTGGCCAGGCCGGTGAGCGCCTCACGGAACTGCCCGACCGTGTAGGCGTCGAGCTCGCCCACCGGACGGCACAGCGTGTGGGTTCCCTCGTCATTGATCTCGATCTCGAGCACGGGTCTTCTCCTTCACAGAGCCATCAGGTCCCGGCTTGGGTGTGCGCGCATGCTAGCGACAGCCGGTGACATCACACCCCGCCATTGCTGCCGGCGCCGCAACCCGGGCCGCTGGGCTGGAGCGCCCGGGGGGTCCGAAGCTACGCTCGGCCGACGTGTCCGTGATCCTGCTCGCCACCGATGCCGACTGGCTCTACGCGGACATCGACGCCACCCTCTCGGGTGGCGGCACCGAGGTGTACCGGGTGCGAGCCGGGGCCGATGTCGAAGCAGCGATCCTGCACCTCGACCCCGACCTGGTGATCCTCGATCTGCAGATCGGCAACGTCGGTGGCATGGCGACCTGTATGAACATCCGCATCGAACAGGACATGGGTCGGCTTGCCGACATTCCGGTGCTGATGCTCCTCGACCGGGACGACGACGTGTTCCTGGCCCGTCGCTCCAAGGCCGACGGGTGGTTGATCAAGCCGGTCGAACCGTTCCGGCTCCGCCGGGCGGTGAAGGCGTTGCAGGCCGGCGACACGTACTTCCAGGAACGCCGCCAGGTGAGCTGATCTCCAGGGAGTAGCATCAGGTCTTCGACGGGCTGTGGCTCAGCTTGGTAGAGCGCTGCGTTCGGGACGCAGAGGTCGTGGGTTCAAATCCCGCCAGCCCGACCATTCTCCGACCGTGGCGATCTGCCACGGCAGCAGGCCGTTCGACGGGTACCGGTGTTAGCTTGCTGGCGGTGACGACGGACGACGAACAGACGGGCCCAGGTGCAGGAGCCGTCGACATCCAGCACCACGCCGACACCGCCGAAATCGCCGCTCGCCTCGCCACCTGGCTGACCGACCGCCTCGATCCCGAGCGCGACGTCCAGGTCACCGGATTCGACGAGCACACCGCCAACGGCATGTCGTCGTCGACGGTGCTGTTCACCGCGGCGTGGCAGGACGGTGCCACCGTGCAGTCCGCGGAACTGGTCGCCAGGATCGCTCCCGACCCCGATGGGGTGGTGGTCTTCCCCGACTACGACCTGGGCGTGCAGTACGACACCATGCGCATCGTCGCGGCAACCGGCGTCGCGCCGGTACCGCCGCTGCGGTGGTTCGAACCGTCCGGCGAGGTACTCGGCCAGCCGTTCTTCGTGATGGACCGGGTCGACGGGCAGGTCCCGCCGGACATGCTGCCCTACACCTTCGGCGACAACTGGCTCTTCGACGCCTCCCCGGCCCAACGCGCCCGGCTCCAGTCGGACATGATCGATGTGCTGGCCGGCCTGCACGGGATCGGGGACGCACCGAGCCGCTTCGGCGCGCTCGAAGGCCCCGGAGCCCCCGAGGGGCATCTTGCCCGGCACCTGGTGCGCACCCGCGCCTGGTACGACTGGTCGGTGGCCGACAGCGGCATCCGCTCGCCACTGGTGGAGGCGGCGCTCACCCTGCTCGACGAGACCTTCCCGCCCGAGCCGGGGCCGACCGTGCTGAGCTGGGGCGATGCCCGCATCGGCAACGTGCTGTTCGCGGACTTCTCACCCGTGGCGGTGCTCGACTGGGAGATGGCCGACCTGGGTCCACGCGAGCTGGACCTGATCTGGTTCACCTACTCCCACCGGGTCTTCCAGGACCTGGCCGAAGGCCTGGGCCTGCCGGGTCTGGCGGACTTCCTGGCCATCGACGACGTGCTGGCCGCGTACGAGGCCGTGAGCGGACACCCACCACGCAACGTCGAATGGCACCTGCTGTACGCCGCGGTGCGTTGGGCGTGTGCCTTCCTGCGCACCGGGGCCCGCCAGGCCCACCTCGACGGTGCTCCGATGCCCGAGGACGGCGACTCGCTGTTGCACAACCGCCCGAGCCTGACCGCGTTCGTCGAACGGTCGTCGCGGTGATCAGGCGGTTTGGTTCTTGCCTTTGTCCGCCGAGCCGGATGTGAACTTGTTGACCGCCAGCTGGAAGAGCGTCTGGGCGTCTGCTCGCTTGGGCACCGCGGCGCCGGTCTTGTACAGGACCAGCAGGACGCTGTCGCCGCTCTTGCCGATCAGCACCGTTGTCGTGTCCGCGGTGGACGAGTCCTGGTAGCGGACCACGTACGAGTGGGCGTCGTCGAGACCCTTGACGTTGACCGTTGCGGGCACGACCTCGCCCTGGACCCCACCGCCCAGGTCGAAGGCGCCACAGGAATCGAGCTGTTTGGCGACCCCGTCGACGGCCGGTTTGGAAGCGCCCGGCTGGAAGGTGAAGATCACCTCGCTGAGGATCGGAAGACCGCCCTGGTACTTGAAGCCGGCGCTCGAATTGTCGACGTCGCCCTGGTCGAGGGTGTCCATCGCGTTGAAGCATCTCTGGGGCTGGTCGCTGGTCACCGTCTGGTAGTCGAGACCACCGGCGTCGGCCCAGGTTCCGGGAAGGTCGCCGGTGGCGAGAAGCCGGTCCGCGATCGCCAGGGTGGTCGACGGCGCCGGGAACGTCGTACCACTGATGTCGTTCTGGCTCTGGACCTTCGGCGTCGAGGACTTCGAACATCCGGCCAACACCAAGGCGAGGATCGCGGCGGCCGCGACGACCGTTCGAGATTTCATCATCGTCCATTTCCCCTTCGACACGTGTGGACGGTCCCGATCGTAGGCTCTCGGATCACCGCCGCGCCACGCCACTACCCTGTGGCCGCACACCGGCGCCGCGTCGGGAACATCCCTCCACGCATTCGGGACCACGATGATCGACCCACCAGCACCTCTGGACGAGTATCCGATCCACCAGACCACCTCGTCGATGCGCTACGTCGCGGCCAGCGACCGCAACTTCTACGACCGTTGGTACTTCAACGCCCACGACCGGACCGGCGAGGTCTTCCTCGTGGCCGGCATGGGGGTGTACCCCAATCAGGGAGTCACCGATGCGTTCTGCACGGTCCGCCGCGGGAACCGGCAATGGACGATGCGGACCTCCGATGCTTTGGACGCCCCCGGTACAGACCGGTTCGCCCCGACCGTCGGGCCGATCAACATCGAGGTGCGCGAGCCGTTGGCCGAAGTGCGGTTCGCCTGTGCCGGATCCGTCGACTCGATCGCCGCGGATCTGACCTTCACCGGTTCTTTCCCGGCGGTGATGGAACAGCCGCACCTGATGCGCACCGGGACCCGCCCGATCATCGCCGCATCCCGTTTCGCCCAAGTCGGCACCTGGTCGGGCAGCCTCACCGTCGACGGTGAGCACTTCGCCATCGACCCGTCGAGTTGGCTGGGCACCCGTGACCGGTCGTGGGGCATTCGCCCGACGGGGGCGCCCGACCCACCGGACCGCTTCGCCGACGAACCGATCGAAGGCTTCTGGTGGACCTATGTGCCCATGCGCTTCGACGACTTCGCACTGATCGTGATCGTGCAGGAAGAACCCGACGGCTACCGGATCCTGAACGATGCCACCCGCGTCTTCCCCGACGGACGTCGCGAGCAGCTCGGCTGGCCGGAGGTGGCGATCACCTACGCGTCGGGCACCCGCATGCCCACCGCGGCCACCGTGCAGTTGCAAGCCCGCGACGGCACCCCCTTACACGTCGAGATCGAGACGCTCGGTTCGGTGGCACTCAACGTCGGCGCCGGCTACACCGGTGATCCGGACTGGAATCACGGTCAGTGGCGCGGTCCTGGGTGGGTCGACGAGGTGGTCCACGACCTGGACGACCCCGAGGTGGCCGGTCGGGGCGCGTTCAGCGTCATCGACCACGTCGCCCGGGCACGCATCGGCGATGCCGAGGGGTGGGGCATGTTCGAACACGGCACGTTCGGCCGCCACGATCCCTCCGGTTTCGCCGACTGGGGGTCGGTCGCGCCCTGAGCGACCCGGGCAGGTTCACCCCCGCTCCGCGGCGCCTGCAGCCGCGGCCTGCCCGGCACGACGACCGAAGTAGCTCCCGTCGCCGAGGGAAATGCCACTGACGTAGCCGCGGGCCGGAATCCCCGCGGCGGTCCGGCCCACCGCGAACAACCCGTCGACCGTCGACCCGTCGGCCCGCAGGGCGCGACCGTCGATGTCGGTCCGCACCCCACCCAGGGTGAACGCCGCGTAGTAGGCCGATTCGACCCGCAGGTCCACGGCGCCGACCGGGCCGGTGAGGGGCCGGACCAGTTCGCCACGTTTGTGGAACTCGGTGTCCACGCCCCGGGCCGCGTCGGTGTTGTAGCGCTCCAACGTCGCGGCCAGCGCCGCCGAGGGCAGTCCGATCTCCTGCCGCCAACTCCTCGGGACTCTCGGCGACCCAGGCAGGACGGAAGCCCAGCCAGTTCGGTTCGGAGGCCGCTTCGTCGACGATCAGGTAGGCGACGCCGTCGTGGTCGAGCAGTGCCCGTTGCCCGATCAGTCCGTTGTAGGCGTCCTCGTTGACGAATCGGCGCCCGTGACCGTTCACGATGATGCCAACGCTGAGCCGCCGCGGGGGATGGAACGGAAGGTGGCATTCCAACGCGTCCATGTTCGCCACCGCGGCGCCGACTCCCTGGGCGAGTCGGATCCCCCGGCCGTCGTCCGCGTCGGTGCCCAGCGGATAGGTGCAGCGGGAGGCGGCGGGCGCGTGTGCGGCGACCATCGCCGGGTTGAACAGGAAACCCCCGGTTGCGAGGAGCACGCCACCTCTTGCCCGCACCGTGCGGGTCCCCGCCGAGGTTCCGACGACGATGCCGACGACCCGTTCGTCCTCGACCACCAGCGCGTCGACCCGGGCGTCGGGGTGCACCTGCGCGCCGGTTTCCGCCAACGCCGCACCGAGGCGCGCCATGAGATACCCACCGGATTCGTTGGGAAACTTCGCATGGTGGCCCCGGGGTGCGGGTGCGGCGAGCCCGGCTGAAGGGCCAGGTGTCCTCGCCGCCGGTGTAGACCAGACCGGCGTCGGTGGGGGGCTGGATGTCGCCTTCGGCATGGAACGTCGGGGCGAATTCGACGCCGTGGTCGACGAGCCAGTCATGATGGTCGACCGAATCGGCGCAGTACCGATGCACCTTGGCGGGGTCGACCCCGGGACCGCAGGCGGCGAGCAGGAACGCCTCCATGTCGGCGACGGTGTCGTCGAACCCACAGGCGCGCTGGGTGGCCGTCCCGCCGCCCAGATAGAGCAGTCCACTCGACATCGCTGACGTGCCGCCGATCGCGCCGGCTCGCTCGAACACCGCCACGTCGGCGCCCTGCTCGGCCGCGCTGATCGCTGCGCAGGCCCCGGCACAGCCGGCACCGACGACGACCACGTCGGCCACGTCGGACCAGTCGTCGACGTCACCGGAGCGACCGGGGGGATCGGATCGATTTCCGAGAGTTCTTCCACGCTCGCTCCTGGTGCCTGCCCGGGTGGTCGTTTCAGGGTGGCAAGGTAGTGCACCCGTACTCCACCACCGGAAGGGTCCTGCATGGACACGAGCCAGAAACCCGCCCATCCGACCACCGCCGCCGCGAACGCCGCCTTCCTCGACGCGCTCCCGATCGCCGATCAGGACGATTTCGAGCGCGCCTCACGGGGCCTGGTCGCCCAGCATCCGACCGGAGTGATCGGCACCGCCACCGCACAGTCCTGGGACATCCACCGCCACGACTTCGTGCGCGACTCGGACGCCGCGCCCGACACGGTCAACCCTTCGCTTTGGCGCCAGGCCCGGCTCAACTGCATCCACGGACTGTTCGAGGTGACCGACGGGGTGTGGCAGGTCCGGGGCTATGACATCTCGAACGTCACGTTCATCGCAGGCGACACCGGGTGGATCGTCATCGACCCGCTCACCTCGGTCGAGGTCGCGGCGGCCGCGCTCGCGCTCGCGAACGAACACCTGGGCGCCCGCGACGTCGTGGCGGTCATCTACACCCACAGCCACATCGACCACTTCGCCGGCGTGGAGGGCGTGACGACCAAAGCCGACGTGGAGGCCGGAAGGTGTCGGATCATCGCACCGGCCGGGTTCCTGGCCGAAGCGGTCAGCGAGAACGTGATCGCCGGGCCGGCGATGATCCGTCGGGCCCTGTACATGTTCGGACCGCTGCTACCCACCGGGCCCCGTGGTCAGGTCGACTCCGGGCTGGGCAAGACCACCTCGCTGGGCACGGTTTCGCTCATCGCCCCGACCGAGGACATCACCGAGACCGGCACCGAACTGGACATCGACGGCGTGCGGGTCGTGTTCCAGATGACCCCGGGCACCGAGGCCCCGGCCGAGATGAACTTCCACTTCCCCGACAAGCGCCTGTTGTGCATGGCCGAGAACTGCACCCACACGATGCACAACCTCTACACGCCCCGGGGCGCGCAGGTGCGCGACGCGCTCGGGCTGGTCGAAGTACATCAACGAGTCGATCGAGTTGTTCGCTGCCGACACCGACGTCTGCTTCGCGAGCCACCACTGGCCGACGTTCGGTGCGACCGAGGTGCGCGGGTACCTCATCGGCCAACGGGACCTGTACCGCTGGTTGCACGACCAGACGATGCGGCTCGCCAACCGGGGGCTGACGGCCACCGAGATCGCCGAGGAGCTCGAGCTCGCGCCCGAGCTGGCGTCGCAGTTCCATGTGCGTGGCTACTACGGCACGGTCAGCCACAACGTGAAGGCCGTCTACCAGCGGTACCTCGGCTGGTTCGACGGCAATCCGGCGAACCTGCACCCGCTCCCGCCCGAGCCGACGGCCGCGAAATTCGTCGAGTACATGGGCGGTGCCGATGCCGTACTCGCCCGGGCCCGGGAGGATTTCGCCGCCGGCGAATTCCGCTGGGTCGCCCAGGTGACCAACCAGGTGGTGTTCGCCGACCCGACCAACACCGAGGCCCGAGAGCTGCAGGCCGATGCGCTCGAACAGCTCGGCTATCCAGTGCGAATCGGCGGTGTGGCGGAACTTCTACCTGGTCGGCGCCCACGAATTACGCAACGAGCTGTTGAGCTTCGGGAAGTCCGACCTCGGGGGCCTGGCGACGGCGATGACCACCGAGATGCTCTTCGACGCGATCGGTGTGCGCCTGCTGCCCGACCGCCTCGAAGGGGTCGCCGGCGCGGTGAACTGGCATCTGATCGACCGGGGCGAGCGCCATGTCGCCGGCATCTCGAACCGAACGCTGTTCCACACGCCCGGCGCGCAGATCGACGACGCGGACGCGACCGTCCAGTGCAACATCGCCGACCTGATCGGCATCGCGGACGGCGGCTTCGACACCTCCGGGCTGCAGATCGAAGGCGACGACGCATTGGTCGCGCAGATCGCCGCAGCCGTGGACACCTTCGAACGGATCTTCCCGATCGTCACGCCCTGAGGGCATCGATCGAACCCGGATGAGGCGTCACCGCCTCTTGAGCGCCTTTCCCGGCCAGGTGCAGTCCGCCACTCATTCGTCGTAACCCGTCACACCCGTGTCACCTATCGCCGGGTTCACTGACTCCGAGCATGTCGGTGTCCGACTGAACCTCGCTGCCGTTACGTGTGGGGTCGATCCCGGTCAGATCCGCACTCGGGTCGTAGGTCTAGGAGTCATCCACCCCATTCGACCTGGACAACGTCCCCAGACGTTGCGCCGTGTCATAGCCCACACTGAACCTCTGGTTGGCCGGGTCGGTCACCTGTTCCAATCGGCCAAGAGAGTCATCGCTGTAGCCGGTGTGCCCACCAGGACCGGTCACCAAACCCTGATCATCGACCAAATAGTTCGTCGTACCCGACGGTGACGACCTGCTCATCGAGCGCACCACGATCGGCGCCCACGAGCGTGAGGCGGGCCACGAGATCTTCGTCGAGGGCTCCTCGGCCGCCGATGTCCGTGTGCTCTGACCACGAGGCGACCCCAGATCGCCACGCCACGACGCGCCCGCGGGCGCGTACTAGTCGCATCCCGCCCACGACGCGCCCGCGGGCGCGCGTAGGCAATGAACTCTTCAGATCTATCCCGGAACTCCTTGTCCCGGCCCGAAAATGTCACACCCGCTTTCTATGATCGGACCAAGGTCCGATCGCTTCGAAGCAGGGCAGGGACAGGCTCATGTTCACCAACACGGGCACCACATCGGGGGGCCACCACCGGAGCGACGAATCGAGCGCTCCGACCCCACCAGGCGACGCGCCACGGGGCGCGTCACGCCCCCGTCGGTGACCTGCCCTCCGCGCGACGCGAAGCCGAGCTGGTCGACTGCGGTAAGCGTGACCGTAGCTGGGAGGACCTTGACGATCATGGGAGGCCCCTCATCGAAACAACCCGAGACCGGCGTGGATGGTTCGATGGCGGTGCCGAACGCGCGGATCGGCTCGGCCGGACGGGCCTCGACGTCGGACGGACGGACGGCCCGCGGGCCCGTTACGCGCTGAGCTCGGCCGACTGGTCGATCGCCTCGGCGGCGCCGTTCCGATCGACCGATGCGACGACGAAGCGGGCCGCCGCGGTCACTCCGGGATCAGCATCGCCCATCGCCACCGGCCAGCCCACGACCCCCATCGCCGGCAGGTCGTTGTGCCCGTCACCGACCATCATCACCGCGGCGAGGGGCACTCCCAGGTGATCGGCCACCATGGTGACGCCCGCGGCCTTGGAGACTTCCTCGGCGGTCAGTGAGACGAAGGCCGCATCAGGCATCGACGGTGAGGTCGCCCCCGATGCCCGGCAGCCCCCCGGCGCCGATTCGAGGGCCGCATCCAGATCACCGATCGGCACCACCCACTGCAACCGCACGACCGGTGAGGACAGTGCGTCGATGCTGCGCCGTTCGTGCGGTAGACCCAACAGCTCCGCGTGACGCACCGCCAGAGGTTCGTCGGACTCCACCGCGAGTTCGTCCCAGGAATAGGCCTCGAACACCCAGCGTCGTTGTCCGGCCAGGCGCGCGGCTTCTTCGATGGCCGCTTCGGGTACCGGGGTGGGGTAGACGTCTCCGGTAGAGGGATGCCACAACGCGGCCCCGGTGTGGAACACGTGCAGGCCGTCCGGGTCGAGTCGCTCGGCCCAGGCCCGGGTCTTGCCCCGGGCGATACGGGCAGTGCAGAGGGTGAGATGCTGGCCTCGTTCCCGCGCCCGGGCCGCGGCCTGCCAGAGCTCGTCGCTGGGAGCACCCGCCGAGCCCACGAGGGTGCCGTCCACGTCCAGACACACGAGCGGCAACATGGGCCGCGACGCTATCGCCCCACGCGATGTCCCGAGAGGGATTTGCCCCGCTCGGCGCGCCGGGGCATCGGGGCAGGACAACCTGCGCTCCCGGCGACGTGCCCGACGACGCCGTTCCGCATCGATTCAGCCCGGATTCGAAGGCGAGATGGAATCGGTCGCCGGCCCGGCGCCGTCCTCGGCCGCCGCAGCTGCGCCCGGCGACGTCGCGCGACCCGCCGCGAAGACGCAGTCTTCCCCAGACATGGTCGATTGTCGCCGCGGCGAGGATCACGACACAAACCTCGGCCCCGGCGCGGTACCGGGTACTTGCAAAGGTGATGGCGGAGACCAGCACCGTGAGGAAGAGCTGCGCTCCGAGGGGATAGAACTCGAGGCGCTTCCGACGCCAGATGAACACTCCGGGAATGGCCAGTGCGGCGACGACCCACCAACTCCACTGCATGACCCGGAGCAATCCGATCGACCCTCGTCCTTCCAACCTGTAGTCGATCGTCCGTTGTTGAGCCGGTTTCCAAATCCCCCAGGTGCGACCCTCGCGGATCAACATCACCACCGGCAGCCGGCCGAGATTGCTCGTCATGTTCTCGAATGCCTGCCGGCGATAGCGAGCGTCCATGACCGCGTCGTTCCGAACCTGGGGAGACGGGGAGGGCACTTCGTTCATACAACCGAAGTTGTCGATCCCCGTGTACGTTCCGTGGTAGGTGGCCGGGCAGTTCCCCTGGAGCAGCGTCTGACCAGCTCCGGTCGACATGAGCACCGGATGTCCGAAGCGCACCGAATTGAACACCACCCAGGGGGTGAACGCGACAACGGGGATGATGCAGCCGACCAGGAGCACCCTGAGGCGCATTCGGGGCTTGTCCCGCGTGGCCCCGATGACTGCCGGTAGAACGATGAGCGGAAACAGCAGGAGCGCTTCGGGACGCGCCGAAGCGGCGACGGTGAGTGCGAGTGCGAGCAGGACGAACCATCGCCAGGACGACGTCCTCCGGTAGTGATAGACGCTGAGGAGCCCGAAACTGAACGCGAGGAGGAAGAGCGTTTCGGACATCAGTTCGCCGTCGTTCACCCACAGGTTGGGATAGACCGCAGCGAGAAACCCGGCGATGAGCCCGGCACGGTTGCCGAGCAGATAGCGGACCGTGAGGGCGATGACGACAACCGTGACGGTTCCGATGACTGCAATGACGTAGCGCTCCGCCATCGGCGAACGAATCTTGATCGACTGCAGGAACGCGAGCAGCAGTACGAAACCTGGGGGATGATCCGCGCCGGGCAACCAATGGCCGAGCGCGAGGTAGCTGAGCGGCTTCACGAACCACTCGCCCTGATCGATCATCTGAGCCTGGCGGTAGTAGTAGAAGGCGTCGTGTCCAAGCCGCTGGCGTCCGGTGACCAGTGCCACCCGCAGCAGGCGGATCGTCAAGGCGACCGCGGTGATCGCCGTCAGTCCCCAGGCAAAAGCCCGCCGGGAAACCCGACCTGCTGTCGCTTCGGAGACCTCACCGATCCCAAGGTGCTCCGACACATCGGGCATGACTGCGGAACCCTACAGCACACCGATGACGCCTTCACCCGGACCGTGGCTCGACGATGGCCGTGGCGAGGTCGTCGACCGAACGTGCGGCGTCGAGTACGAGCGCCTCTGCCGGGTCCGGCGGTTCCAGCGCCGCGAACTGGCTGTCGATCAACGAGCCCGAGGCGAAGTGGCCCCTCCGTCCGGCGAGGCGCTCGCGGATGAGTGCGGGCGACGCCGCCAAATAGACGAGCAGTGGGTCCTCGAGCCCGTCGAACAGCGCCCGACGGTAGGACGCCTTCAGTGCCGAGCAGGCCAACACCACGGGTTCACCGTGGGCTTCCGCCGTGCGCAACGCCACGTTCAGCGAAGCCAGCCACGGCCGGCGGTCGGCGTCGTCGAGGCCGATGCCCGCCGCCATCTTCGCCACGTTCGCCGCCGAGTGGTAGTCGTCGGCGTCGACGAATCGCCGGCCGATCCGCGCGGCCACCGCCCGACCGACCGTGGTCTTGCCCGAACCCGACACCCCCATCACGACGATGGTGCGCGGTACGTGCACGCTCGACCCGGTTCCGCTCATCGGCGCAGCCGGTGCAGGGTCTCACCGGCGTGCGGGTCGACGAGCACGCCGTCGGCTTCCCGCCCGACCCAGTCGGCCACGTCGATCGAATCCGGGTCGCGGTAGGCGAGGCCGAGCCGGCGGCACCGGGCTGCGGGAATCCGCGATGCCAGGGTCACCGTGAACCGCGGATGCTCCACTCCCCCGACGTAGCTTCCCGCACCGCGCAGGTGGGTCGCATGGGCGAGCGCCGCACGGGGCACGTCGGCGAACCGGTCCCACTGGGCGAGGAAGTAGGCGCGGACGTGATAGCCGATGCGGTCGATCTCCGCGCCGTGCACCCGGGAGACCTCGGCCAGGTGGGGCGCAAAGAGCACCAGCTCCGCGCCGTCGGCGAGCACCGGTTCGAGCTTGTACATCGCCTTCGCCGCCGTCCACAGCTCGTCGTAGCGGGGCAGGGCGACCGACAGCACCCGGTCCATGGGGGCGTCGTGCAGCACGACATGACGCTGCGCCGATTCCTTTGCCGCGGCGCGCCAGGCCGCACCCGGGTCGCCGACGAACACGGCGTCGAGCGACGCGTGCGGGCCGACGACCAGTCCGACGAGGGTGACCGGCGTGTCCAGCATTCCCGCGGCCTGTTCGATCAGGCGCCGGGGCGGCGTGTCGAGCACGCCGATCGTGTCGGGCACACCGCACAACGCGCCCAGCCAGTGCGACACGTCGATCATCTCGGGCCCGGAGATGCCCGGGAACAGGTATTTCACCCCGCCGGAGAACCCGACGACCTCGTGAGGGAAGGTGGGTCCGACGACAACGACGCGATCGGCTTCGGTCGCGGCCCGGTTGATGCGCACCGGCAGATCGCCGGCGAGGCTGCGGTGCCAGCGGTCCCCGGCGATGCTGCGGATCTGGCCATCGTCGATCGTGCCGATCTGCACCAGCGTGTGCCGGTCCTGCCACGCGTGGTCGGTGAGGGTCACCCCGGCGGGCAGAGGTCCGTCGCAGATGCCGACCAGGGCCCGACGCGCCGATTCGGAAAGCGGCGGATGTGTCCCCAGGGCCACCATCACCTCGATCGACGCGGCCGCTGCCAGCGACTCGACGATCAGATCGAACAACAGCGGGAGCGGAGCGCTGCGGGTGTGGTCCGGGATCAACACGAGCACCCGCTGTCCCGCGCAGGCGTCGCCGAGCCCGGACCGCCCCAGCACCGAACGGACGTCTTCCCTGGTCAGGTGCGTGCCGCGGGCCGCGACCTTCGACGTGACGCCGGCCGGGTCGGTCACGTCGATGCCTCGGCGGCCAGGCGTGGTCCGCGATCCTCCAGCAGTGTCGCCGCGTCGGTGATCGCCCGACGCGCGGACGACGATGCGGCGAGTCCTGGGGCGAACACGGCGTCGACGTCGATCAGCGCGCGGGCCAACGCGGACAACCCGGCACCCGACCGCCGGGCCACCTCGACCAGCCGGTCCGCCAGCGGATCGTCCAGCGGAAACGTCGGGTTCCGGATGGAACGGGCGATCCAGGCAGCCCATGCGGCGACGACGAGGGCCAGGCGCGCGACCCCGTCGCCGGCGTCGAGCGCATCGGACATCGGGGCCAGGATGCGTTGCGGCAGCTTCTGGGACGTGTCGGTGGCCACCTGGGCACAGCGGTGTCCGAGCGTCGGATTCGCGAAGCGGGCCAGGGTTTCGCTCGCCGGAGCAGACATCCCGCCTGCCAGGGGCGGTGTCCGCGCGGGCAGCACCGGCAGGTGCGGGGCGATCTCGACGTCGACCAGCGCCCGGGTGAACCCGGCCAGCGCCGGGTCGGTCGCCGCCTCGTCGATGGTGGCGAAGCCCGCGAGGCCACCGAGCAGGGCCAGCGCCGTGTGCGGGGCGTTGACCGTGCGCAGCTTGCGCGCCTCGAAGGGAGCGATCTCGTCGACGATCGTCGCACCGACCCGGTCCCATCGGGGAAGGCCGGGAACCCCTTCGATCACCCAACTGCGGTGGACTTCGGCCCGCACCGGCACCGCGTCGACCAGACCGATCCGACGGCGCACCGCGGTCAGATCCACTGCGGTCGTGGCCGGCACGATCCGATCGACCACCGACGACGGGAACGTCACGTTGGCGTCGATCCACTCGGCCAGCGCCGGGTCCACCCGGTCGGCCAGGCCGTTCACCACGGTGGCGGTGACCGTCCCGTTCGCGGCCAGGTTGTCGGCCGAGATGACCGCCACCCCGCCCAGCCCGCGCTCCCGGCGACGGGCCAGCCCCGCCACCAGCACACCGGCCACCGACCGGGGAGCATCGGGGAAGGCCAGATCGTGGGCGATCGACGGCACGGCGGTGTCGAGCCCCCCACCGGGCCGGTGCGCATAGCCCTTCTCGGTCACGGTCAGGGTCACCGCCCGGGTCGACGGTGCCGCGACGGCGAGGACCGCGGCGCCCGGACCGTGCGCGACCTCGACCACCGACCCGATCACGCGCAACTGCTCGGTGGTGCCGTCCGATTCGAGCAGGGTGAACAGTCCGTCCTGGTGGGCCAGCGCGTCGATCACTGCCCGCGAGTGCAACGACACGCCCGTGACGGCGACCGTGTCGTCGCCGATGGCCAACAGGTCGTCGGCGTACACCGCGAGATGCGCCCGGGCGAACGCGCCCACCCCGAGATGCACCACCCCGGGTACCAGCCCGTCCCGCGCGTACCCGGGGAGCCGGGCGTCGAGCACCCGGTCGAGCGTCGACGCGGCCAGGGCCACCGCCTCGCTCACGGGAACGCCGCGGTGAACGACGACCCGTCGATGCGGTAGGCGGCACGGGCGAGTCGATGGGCCAGATCCACCGCCAGCTCGGCGGCGTCGTCCAGTCCCAGTCGATGCTCGGCCACCAACTCGGCCAGGTGGCCGCAGTCCACCCGTCGGGCGACGTCGTGACGCGCCGGGATCGACAACAACGCCCGGGTGTCGTCGGTGAACCCGACGGTGTTCGCGTATCCGGCGGTGTCGGTGACCGCGCGGCGGAAACGCCGCATGCCCTCGACGCTGTCACCGAACCACCAGGGTGCTCCCAACCGCACCAGCGGGTAGTAGCCGGCGAGGGGCGCGAGTTCCCGGGTGTAGGTCGACTCGTCCAAGGTGAACACGACCAGGGTGGCATCCGGTTCGTCGCCGAAACGGTCGAGCAGCGGTTTGAGGCCACCGACGAAATCGGTGCGTGTCGGGATGTCGGCGCCGATGTCGGGGCCGAAGCGCCGCGCGAGGGGTGCGTCGTGGTTGCGCCAACTGCCCGGATGGAGCTGGGTGACCAGGCCGTCGTCCAGGCTCATGCGGACCATCTCGGTGAGCATCTGGCCGCGGAACACCTCGGCGTCGTCGGGCGTGGCGCCGCCGGTGCGCACCCGGTCGAACAGCGCGGCCGCCGCGTCCGGTGGCAGATCCGCGGTGGTGGCCGACGGGTGGCCGTGATCGGTCGAGGTCGCCCCGTGCGCGATGAAGCACCTGCGGCGATCGGCCAGGGCGGCGAGATAGCCCTCCCAGGTGGTCGTGTCGACGCCCGCGAGTTGTGCGAGCCGGTCGAGGTTCTCGACGAAGTCGGGATGATCGGGGTCCACCACCGGGTCCGGACGGAACGCCGTGACGACCCGCCCGTTCCAACCGGACTCGTGGATGCGACGGTGCGCGGCGAGGTCGTCGAGGGGCGATTCGGTCGTGGCGAGGAACTCGATGCCGAACCGGTCGAACAGGGCGCGGGGCCTGAACCGGTCCTCGGACAGCCGCGCCACGAGCGTGTCGTACTGCTCGTCGGCGTTCGCCTCCGACGGGACCTCGTCGATGCCCAGCACCTCGGCGAGCGCATGGTCGAGCCACAGCCGCGACGGGGTCCCCCGGAACAGGTGGTAGTGGGCCGCGAAGGTGCGCCACACCTCGCGTGGCGTAGCGGCCGGGGCCGTCACAGGTCCCGTTTCGGGCGTTCGACCCAGCGCCTCGAGCGGTACCCCCTGACTGTGCAGCATCCGCAGCAGGTAGTGGTCACCGGTGACCAGCAGTCCGGCCGGATCGGCGAACGGCGCGTCGTCGGCCCACCAGTTGGCGTCGCAGTGACCGTGCGGGCTGATGATGGCGAGGTCCGCGACTTGAGCGAACAGTTCGCGGGCGATGGCCCGGGCGGTCGGCTCGGCCGGAAAGAGCCGGTCGGGGTGCAACTCGATGGCTCGTGACCGCATCAGGTGAGCATCCCACAGTTCTCATCGGCCAGACTCGCCGCATGCGACTCTCCAGCCCAGGCGACCTGATCGTCGACGTCGACGACGGCACGATCCGGATCGGCACCAGTGATGCGCCGGACTGGTTCGGACCCGGGGTGTACACCGGTCCCGACGGTGCCGGGCCACCCGGGCCACCGCACGACGCCGTCGACGACCTGGGCCCGTACCGCGCGGTGGTCGTCGTGGACGGGCCGATCCGGTTGTCGGTGCGCGCCTACGCCGAGCGCCCCATGGTCGTGTTGCGCACCGAGGCCACCGAGGAGCTGACCGGTCTGGCGACGGGCGCGTTCGACCGGCCCGGTGTGGGTTGGCCGATCTTCACCCCGGCCGACCGAACGACGGGGGGAGCACCCGAGGGGATGCGCTCGGTGGTCTTCCAGCACTGCGAGTTCGCGCTTCCGGCCACCGCAGGCCCCGATCTGGACGGCTACTTCCTGCTCCCCCACCGCCCCCCGACCGGCTGGCCGCTGATCCTCGACGACGCGGGCCGACGGTCTCTGCTGGTGGCGCCGTTGGAGGATTTCCACGAGGTCACGATCGGACTCAACGGAGGTTCGGTGCGCTGCGGCTGGCACGGCGACCTCGACGCGGTGCCGGCCGGATTCGCAACCGATCTTGCCGTGATCGCCGGCCCCGGTCCACGGGCCTGCCTGGACACCTGGGGCCGGTTGTTGACCGAACGTGCCGGAACGGTACGACCCGGACGCTGGGCCGACGCGTTGGCGCGCCGACCGTCGTACTGGACCGACAACGGCGCCGCCTACTGGTACCGCACCGAAGCGGGCCACGACACGGCCGGTTCGATCGTGGCCGCAGTAGAGGAGCTGCGCGACGACGATGTTCCCATCGGCGCGGTGCAGCTCGATTCGTGGTTCTACCCGCACGTCGACGTGCGCCCCTTCGACACCGACGAATGGGTCGTGCCCCCATCCGCGTTGACGGCGTGGGAAGCACGCGACGACGTGCTTCCCCAGGGGATCGTCGACCTGCGTCACCGTCTCGGTGATCCGCCTCTGGTCGCCCACATTCGGCACCTTTCCGCCGACGCACCCATCGCCGCGGACCATCCGGTGTACGTGGATGGGGATTACGCGGCCCCGGCCGACGCGTCGATCTATGAACGTTGGCTCGACCAGTGCGTCGCCTGGGGGGTGGAAACCTTCGAACACGACTGGCTGGTCGAGGTGTTCTTCGGAGTGCGGGGACTCCGCGAGCGCCCCGGGCTCGCCCGCGCCTGGCAGGAAGGGATCGACCGGGCCGCCCGTGAACGGGGCGTCACCCTGCAGTGGTGCATGGGCACCCCAGCCGATCTGGCCCGCACCACCACGCTCGGCCAGGTCACCTCGGTGCGCACCTGCGGCGACCACGGCTACATCGCCACCGCCGGCCAGCTCTGGGCCTGGTTCGTCACGACCAACGCCCTGGCCCGGTCCCTCGGGCTGATGCCGTTCAAGGACGTGTTCCGCACCGACCCGGCCGTGGCGGGTGAGACCGGCGAACCCGAAGCGCTCCTCTCCGCCCTGTCGACCGGGCCGGTCGGGCTCGGCGACCGGGTCGGCCGCGGCGATGCGGCGCTGGCCCGTGCGACGTGTCGGGCCGACGGGCTGCTGATCAAGCCCGACGTGCCCATTGCGGCGATCGACGAGTCGATCCTGGGAGCCCCCGCGTTCCGCGCGGTGCCGTTGTTCGCCGAGAGTCACACCGATCACCCGGCCGGCCGTTGGGCCTATGTGCTGGCCATGCACGCACACGGTGGCGACGAGGTCGTGTCGGGCGACGTCACGCTCGACGCGCTCGGCGAGAGCGTGCCAGAAGGCGCCGTGGTCGTCTACGACTGGCGGTCCGGTGCGCTGCGCACCGGCGACCGGACCACCACGCTGCCCGTCACGCTGGACAAAGAGGCCTGGTGCTACTGGGTGGTGGCACCGCTGCTCGCCGGCGGGCGTCTGGCGGTGATCGGCGACACCTCCAAGTTCGTGCCCGCGGGCGACGCCCGCATCGAGGTCGCGTCGACCGGGCAAGTCGTCCGGGTCACGGTCAAGGGCGCCGGGGAGGTCGTGACCTGCTCGGGCTACGCGGACGCGCCGATCCGCGCGACCCTGCACGACCCGGACGGTTCCGGTCCTGACATCCGCTTCGACGCCGACACAGGACGCTGGGACTTCGACGTGGCCGTCCCGTCGCGGGGTTGGGTCGACGTCGACGTAGCTCCGGGTCCGGCCTGAGCAACCGACGTTCAGTCGCCGAGCAACACGTCCAGCACGTCGCCACAGACGCCGAAACCGCAGAGGTGCCCGCCGCCGACGATCGAGTGGACCGTGGCGTCGGGGAGGTGTGCGGCCATCGCCTCGCCGTGCGCGAAGGGCACGAGGTTGTCCTCGGTCCCGTGCCACCAGTGCACGGGAACGGTCACCTCGGAGAGGGCGAAGCCCCACGGTCGGGCGAACAGGACCAGGTCGGCCAACGCGGCGGAGAACTGCCGGTGTCCGCGCCGGGTGAGGTCGCCGACGAACACCTCTTTGAATTCGGGATGGTTGAGCAGTGCGCGGTCACCGTCGGGGGAGAAACGGGCGTACAGCCTGATCGCCGGATCGCCGACCGGGGTCGCCGCGTGGATGAACCTGGCCAGCCCGAAACCCAGCGGGAGACGGGCGACGCGCAGGAACGGCCCGGCGAACCGGGCGAGTGCCACGGCCCCGCCGCCGATGGCGTCGTCGCCGACGCTTGGTGCGACGCCACCGAGCACGCCGACCGATCGGACCCGGTCGGCGAGACGAGCCGCGGCGGCCAGGGTGTAGGGCCCGCCACCGGAGAGGCCGACCACGTGACAGGTCTCGATGCCGAGCGCGTCGAGGAGGACTTCCAGATCGTCGACGAAGGTGACGATGTCGGGATAGAGGTGGCCGGTGGATGCGCCGATGCCGGGCCGGTCGATGCCGATGATCCACAGTCCATCTCGCTCAGCACGCGCCCGCACGGCTTCGGGAACCTGGGTGGCCGCACCCGGTGTGCCGTGCATCCAGATGACGCATCTGCCGCCGGGCCGGCCGAACGCGACGTAGCCCAACCGGCGGGCACCGCCGAGACGCACCGTGCCCTGGACCCGCTCCCTGGTGACCGCTGCCACGCCGGGCATTGTCGCACAGTTCGGATCACCTGCGCCGACCGGACCCGCCATCGACGTGCTCTCACCCTGGGCCGGCCCGCGGTGCATGCGAGGCAACGCCGGTACGCTGTGCGGCCATGGAGCTGTGGCACAACCCCCGGTGTTCGAAGAGTCGGGCCGCGAAGGATCTCCTCGACGCCCGAGGAGTCGGCTACGTCGAACGCCGCTACCTCGATGATCCGCCGGACGCGGCGACGCTCGACGAGGTGTGCACCGCGCTCGGCGTGGAACCGTGGGAGATCACCCGCATGGGCGAGGCCCGGGCGAAAGAGCTCGGCCTGACCGACGCCCCGCGCGACCGGGCCACCTGGATCGCCACGCTGGTCGCCAACCCGATCCTGATCGAGCGACCGATCCTGGTCACCGACGACGGGCGCGCCGCGGTGGGCCGCCCCACCGAGAACATCGCCGCGCTCGTCGACTGAGCCGGCCCCGGCGGTACTGTCGTGACCGTGACGCCGGAACGGATCGCGGAGCTCGCGCACCTGCGCCGGGCACACGATTTCATCGACCGCAACTACGCGGCTCCGCTGAACGTCCCGGCGATGGCCGAGGCCGCCTGCATGTCGCCGTCGCATTTCGCGCGGCGATTCCGTGAGGCCTACGCCGAGACACCGTACGGCTACCTGATGACGCGACGGATCGAACGGGCCCAGGAGCTGTTGCGAAAGGGGATGTCGGTGACCGACACCTGCATGACGGTCGGCTGCACCTCGCTCGGATCGTTCAGCTCGCGGTTCCATCAGATCGTGGGCATGAGCCCGTCGGCCTACCGCGCCCTCGACCATCGGGATCTGACGGTGGTGCCGCCCTGCGTCGCGAAGGACGCGTTGCGACCCCCCTACCGCGCCGCGTCATTGGCTTGAAGGCCCCTGCTTTCCAGGCGGATCGAGCAGGATCGGAGAAGCAACACCGGTTCGGCGTTCGTACCCTGTGCCCATGACCATCTCCGTTTCGACCATGTTCATCCCCGTGCACGATCCGGACGAGGCGCTCGGCTTCTACCGGGACGCGCTCGGCCTCGAGGTCCGCAACGACGTCGCCCGCGGCGAGTTCCGCTGGGTGACCATCGGCGCCCCGGACCAGGACGTCGACATCGTGTTGTCCCAACCCCATGGGGGCCGTTCCCAGACCGACGGCGACGCGCTGTTGGAGTTGGTCACCAAGGGGGCGATGCAGGCGGCGATCTTCCGGGCCGAGGACCTGGACGCCACCTTCGAGGCGGTGCGTGCGTCGGGAGCTGAAGTCCTCCAGGAGCCGACGTCACAGCCCTGGGGTGTGCGTGACTGTGCGTTCCGGGACCCGTCGGGCAACATGGTCCGCATCGCCCAGGCCTGATCCGACCCGTCAGGGGACCCAACGTGACCGATAGTCCGTCCACATTGATCGATGCCACCATCGACGAACTCGGCGACTGGCGGGGCGATCGGCTCGCGGAGTTGCGCGCGCTCATCCACCAGGCCGATCCGGACGTGGTCGAGTCGGTGAAGTGGCGCAAACCCTCCAACGGCATGCGCGGCGTCCCGGTGTGGGAACACGACGGCATCATCTGCACCGGGGAGACCTACCGCGACAAGGTGAAGCTGACCTTCGCCCAGGGCGCTGCACTGGCTGATCCGACAGGACTGTTCAACGCGAGCCTGGGTGGCAAGGTCCGCCGGGCGATCGACGTTCACGAGCACGATTCCGTCGACGAGGCCGCCTTCGTCGAGCTGATCCACGCCGCGGTCGCCTTCAACGAGGCCTGAATCCGCCCTGTTCCCCCCGACCGGCAGCTGGCCCACGTTCAACTTCCACCCCCCCATCTCCACCAACTCACCCTGGACAGCACCACAGTGTCTCGATGTCCCGTCACTGCGATGGCGCCTAACGATCATGTCCTTGGAGCCTGCTGCACCTCGCACTATCCGTCTACTGCTGGTTTCGTCGGCGCGCGACACTGTCCCCACGTTCCCCTACCCGTCGATCGCGCCCTGGACGTTCGACTGATCCGCGTCGGTCCGTTGTCGGCTGCCGTAGGAGCCGTCTGCGTCACGCAGGTCCTACGCGACCTCGCTGTCGCCTCCCAGTCGCACCGTGGCTTCACGCGGCGCGAGGCCACTGGTGTGTCGGGTGATCTTCAACCGGCAGCGAGAGCTTGAGCAGCACCGCCAATGACGGGGCGAGGTCCCGATCGTAGGCATCCGCCTTGCACCTGGCCGGCAGTACGGACGCTCTCACGCTCACTGCGACGATCACCGCCGCTGCCACGGCCGCAGCGATGCGTCGCGGATCGTCGAGAACGATCCCCGATCCCGATCCGGATCCCACCGAGGCCGACCCAGGGCACTGGAACGCGACAACGCCCCAGACCCGAGCGGTGTGCAGAGCGCCGCGGCAGTCCTGGCGGCCTCCGGAGAGAACCCGGAGAAGCGTCGAGAAAACCGTTCGGAGCGCGGGTCGGAGCACGACCCGCAGGCGGAGTTCGGTGTCGCGCCATCGGATCGAAGGCTTCCACTCGCGACCAGCCATCCTGAGCACAGCAACGATGCCGTCGCCGCCAGGACGACCCACGCCATGCCAGCCGGTCGTGGTCCGTCACGGTGAGCCATCCGCAACGAGGATCCCGCGGCCAGCAACGCTACTCCAGCGAGAAGATACGCCCACGCCACCAGCTGCCACAGGGCCCGACCCAGACCGCGGCAGATGTCGCCAAACCAAACACCCCCGCCGTCCCACCATCCGCTTCAGTTCCCCCTACCCGCCGATGCCGTCCTTTCACCTGGCTTCGACGTCCGCCGTCCATCGCGACCTGGGTTCGAGTCCGGCGTCTCGCCGGACACGGGCTGCGGCCGCTCAGGAATCGGTGTTGCCGAGCAGTTCTTCGAGACGGTCCAGCGTGGCGGACATGTTCTTGCGGGTCGACGAGGCGAGCCGCCGTACCCCCGGCTTGGTGATCGCCGACTCGTCGGAGATGTCCCAGGTCTCGCGCACCAGCGTGGTGCCGGCGTCGTCGGTCGGCTCGAATTCGTAGCGCCAGACCCGACCCCCGACGACCTTGCCGAACACCCCGGGGGCGGCGGTGCGCCACGCGAACAACCGGTCCTGTTCGAATTCGATGACCTCGCTCTCCATCGAATAGGGCAGGCCCATCTTCATGGACATCCCGAATCGATCGCCGAGCCCCACCGGACCGCTGGCGGTCTTGGCGCCGCGCACCGTACCGGAGCCGTCGAATTCGTGGTGGCGGGACGGGTCGGAGACGAGGGCGAAGATCTCCGCGGCCGGCGTGTGCACCACCCGTTCGACGCTTTCGGAGTCACGATCGGCCATCGGCCAACCCTACCCCGCGCTCGAAGCGTCGACGATCCCTTCGACGATGTCCGCGACGGCGTCCAGATCCAGGCGCGGCTCGTCGAATCGGCGCACCTCCCGGTAGGTGCGGTCCCGTCCGGCCGGTTCACAGAACCAATGGTTCATGCGGGCCAGCACGACGGTCCGGAGCGGCGCGGGCATCTCGGCGACATCGTCCGCGCTCACACCACCGGCGATCATCAGACGCCCCAGGTCGTAGTAGTCCGAGGCACGTTTTTCGGGTCGTGAACCGGAACGCAGCGGGATCGTGCTCGCTTTCATCGCGACCAGGCCGGCGGACGAGGCGACGAGGCGGCCGTCGGCGCGGGCGAGTTCGACGTTGCGTTGCTCTTCGACCACGACCAGGTCGAGTGCCGTCGCCGTCTCGAACGCCCAGGTGTGTGCGACCACGTTGAGTTCGAGGTCATCGAGCGGCTCGGCCTGCGCGGTGAGCTGTTCGATCAGCACGGCCGACGAATCGGGGGCGACGTCGATCACGTCGAGATCGAAGTCGTCGGCAAAGGTGTACTGCCCCCCTCCGGGAGCGGTGACCGCCAACTTGGCGATCGTCTCGTGCAGCCCGGCGAGGTCACGGGTGACCGCGTCGAGATCGACGGTGGCGCGGTGGGGCACGCCGACCCGGCACATCACCGCCAGACCGCCGATCAGACGCAGGTCCGCCGGCAATGAGGCCAACAGCTCGACCGCCCGGTGGGTGGTGCCGTTCCGTCGGCCGGTCAGCACGATCATTGATCGCCGCCGCCGGGCACGATGCCCCATTGTTCGACGATCTCGCGTCCCCTGGCCGGATCCGCAGCCAGACGCAGCGCACAGACCAGCGGATGGGCCACGGCCCACGGGTGGGTGTCGTCGGGGGGATGCTCGTCGTTGAGCGGAAGGTGGCCGACCGGCGTGATCCGCAGCCATGTCCGATTCGTGCCGGAGCGGTCGGCGAGGCTGCGCACCCGGCGCAGAACCCGGGCCGTGGGGACGTACGCGTGGGCCGGCAGGTCACCGGCCGCGGCGATGCGGGCGCCACCGAGGGTCGCGGCCCGTTCGTCCACTCGGATGAGCGAGCCGGGCTCGAGGTGCGCCGCGACCTCGTCGATCTCGACGGGCAGCCCGAGCCAGTCGTCGTCGGGCCAGTGCGCCGCGGTCTCCCAGAACAGGTCGGGCAACAGCGGCAACCGGCTGGCGTTGCCGATCAGCCCGACCGAGGTGAATCGGGAGATGATCTCGTGCACGGCCCCGGCACTGCGGCCGATCCTCGACGCGAGGCCGCGGGGCGAGACCTCCTGCTCGGGGTCGACCAGCGTGGCCAGGGCGACTTCGAGACCGACCGTGGTCCAGGGATTGCCGTGGCCACGTTCGGCGGTGTCGTCGTAGCCGGGCACCGGAGCCTCGATCCGCACACCACTCGTCCACAGGCGCAGGTGCCCGCGTCGATCCAACCACCCCCAGCCCGCACGTCGAAGTTGTTCGTGGCCCGGTTCGGAGATCCGATCGGCGACGACCAGGGCGGGTCGACGGGGCTCGGCGTCACGCACGATCTGCGCCAGCGCCGCCGGGGTGGGATGGGCGCGGTCGACCACCGACAACGACAGCGGGGTGCCGTCGACGCTGAATGCGACTCGTGTCGTTGCACCGGCACGCCGATGGCCTCGAGCGCGTCAGCGATCTCACTCGTCAAGTCCGCGTACTTTTGCGTATGTGCCGTCACGAACACCGAACGCAGTGTAGTTGGCATTGCGGTTGCGCGTCAGATCGCTGATCATGCCGTCACGAACACCGAACGACCTCGATCAGAGCCGCCCGAAGTCTCGTGCACAGCCACCGATTCGGCAGTACCGTTCCCTCATGGCGAACGAAGATCAGGCGAAAATCTGGAACGACGTGGTCGGCGGCGCGCGGGTCGACCATGCCGACGACTACGACGCGCTGCTCGAAAGGTTGGAATGGCGGCCATCGACCGCCTCGCCCCGGCCCCGGGCGAACGGATCCTCGACATCGGGCGTGGCACCGGAGCCACGACCCTCACCTTGGCGGGTCGGGTCGCCTGGAACGGTCCTCGGCGTCGATCTGTCGGCGACGATGCTCACCGAGGCGCAACGGCGGGCGCGACAGGACGGCGTCACCGGCGCCGATTTCCGCCAGGTCGACGTCCAGACGGGAGATCTAGGTTACGGGGACTTCGACGCGGCGTTCTCCCTCGTCGGGGTGATGTCTTCGAGGACCCTGCCGCGGCGTTTGCCAACGCGGCCGGCGCTGAAACCGGAGGCTGTCGCGCGTCCGTCTGTTTCCAGGGCCCCGAGGTCAACCCGGGTGTCGCGCTGCCGGTCCTCGCGGCGGCGGAGGCGCTCCGCCGTCCGGACCGTTGGACCCGACCGGCCCCGGCCCGTTCTCGCTCGCCGACCCGACCACACCGCCGGGATCCTCACCCAGGCGGGGTTCATCGAGGTCACGATCACCGAAGGGCCGGACGAAGCCCTGCTCACGGAGCCGACGATCTCCCGGCGATCGCGGCACGCATGCTCGCCGAGATCCTCCGACACCGGCGCACCCTTCGCGGCGGCATCCGACGCCGACCGGCGTGCCGCGCTGGATGTGGTCGTGGGCGCCTGGAATCGTACCGGGACGGCGACACCCTGCACATCGGCGCGGGCACGTGGATCGTCTCGGCCGACACGCTGGGCTGACGCGCCTCGGCTCCCGCTACTCCGAGGTCCGGTCGGATCACGACGCAGTTCGATCGCGACGATCCAGCCATGACCGAACCGGGCGCGAACGAGGACGCCGAGGTGGCCGCTGCGGTGCGCGAGCTCATCCGGCTGTGCTGCACCAACCGAGTCGGGGAGGGCCCGCACGCGAGCAGGCACTCGCCCACTGCGCAGCGCCGCCGCCTGCTCGACGACGACCTCTCCAAAGGACCGTTCCTGGTCGACCGGCCGTGCCGCGGTCGAGTCCTTCGACCTGACCACGATCGACCTCCAGCAGCTCGGGCCGTTCTCACCGGCGATGGGCCCGGCCAATCCGCTCTCACCGACATCGACGTTCGCCGTCGACGACGATCGCACGGTGCACGCCACCGTCCGGCTGAACGAGGCCTACAACGGACCGCCGTTCGACACCTGCCACGGCGGGGTCGTGGCGATGCTCTACGACGAGTTGATCGGCATGGCCGCTATGCTCGGCGGCGGCGGTGGGATGACCGCCGACCTGTCGGGCAACCACCGTTGGCCGACACTGCTGTTCCGCCCGTCGGAGATCACCGCCTGGTACGAGCGCACCGACGGGCGCAAGCTCATCGCCAGGGGCGAGACCCACTGTGACGGGGAGCCGCTCAGCGACGCCGAAGGGCTGTTCGTCAGACCGGCGAACTTCCCCAACACCGAGGCGTCCACCGCAGCGAAGCCCGACATCGGATCGGGGTCAGCTCGCATCCGCTATCTGTCGCCGATCCCACTGAACTTCTTCTCCGCCGAACTCATGTGAGCGTCGCAGGCCCCGGGATGCTCGGCGAACCAAGCCTTCGTCGGGTCCGTCGCCGATCCTGAGACAGACACCGAAGACCTGCAGGGTCGGCTCGGCCACGTCGGCACCATCGAGTTGGGCCGGCTTGCCGTCACCGCCGACACAGCGGAAATCCGAGAAGCGCACGTGAGCGCCGTGCATCGTCGCCTGCGCCGTGCAGCGACCCGCCTGCTGCGCTGTCGTCGAACCGGTGCCCGCCGCACCGGGCGGAATCGAACGCGGCGGCGAGCCGCCCGGCGGAATCGACGTCCAACGTGATCATCGAGTCCCATCCGGCAATCGCGTCGCACTAGCCGTCGCCGGTCGGGCGGGACCGTGGTCTCCCCTGGTGAACCACCCACTTCGATCGCCCCTCCGACTGCACAGCAGACCGACCTTGGGCGTTCGCCCACTGCCCGACCAGCGCCGCGACCTGCTCGGGAAGCTCGGTCGTGGCCGACGCCCCGGTTCCGCCACCGGCACCCGACCGGCTGCCGACCGCGGTGTGCGCGCCCGACGAGCCACATCCCCACAGCACCACCAGGCACACCAGCCCGGCGCACACCCCCGTGACGGCACGCTTCGCCGCGCGTCCATGTTCGTCTCCCGAACTCATCCGGAACCCCATTCCCGGGTCACATGACCGACCCTGACGACCGTGCCGATCACCCTAGAGGCCCGACGGCACTCGTTCCCGCGGACCGTGACGAGCGCTCAGGACT
>CAVXRS010000006.1:0-328792 GCA_963764215.1 uncultured Actinomycetes bacterium | reverse complement strand
AACGGGTTTCGATCCCACGAGCGCGTGGCGGAAGACGTGATCGCGGCAACCGGCCGGGCCGTACGGGCGTGGACGACTCATTCCTGCGATCCGGGGTGTGAACCCTCGGTTGCGCCCACGCCGAAGCGGCGGGCGATCAGGCGTCGTCGTTCCGTCTCGTCGGTGACGGCTTTCGTGCCGGTGGGATACCGCCAGTAGAAGGCGCGGTCGTCTTCGCCGGTGCCGACGAACACGGGGAAATCCGAGGGTGCGACGGCGACCCGGGCGATGTCGTGACCGTCGATCGTGAAGAATTCCCAGTTGGCCAACGCCGTGGCGGCGTCACCGATCCGACTCAACAGCAGGCTCTGCAGGTGTTGGCCGAACAGGTCGCGCTTCCCCCGGTCGCGTTTGGAGAACGTGGCATAGTCGTCCTCCAAGCCGTGGACCTGCCCGTTGTCGGCCACCCCGATCAGCAGCGTGCCGCCCGCTTCGGCGTTTGCGAAGCCGGCGACGGTCTTGATGACGGCCCCTTCGATGACCCTGGAGGTGGTCTGCTCCCGGATGTCCCAGCGCAGGGTCGACTTGTACTCGAGGTGGGAATCTTCCCGGTCGGGGCCGAGCAGGTCCCCGATCGGTCCGAGCCATTGTTGGGCGACCCGGGCCCGGGCGTAGATCGCCGGCAGGTCGGTGTCGAGGACGCCGGTGCGTACGGCTTCGTCGTCGAAGATCCTGCCCGCCACCTTGGCGTTGGTGTCCATGCGGCCGGCGAGGGCGTCGAGGTAGCGCTTCTCGAACCCGACCCGGAAGGTCGAGTAGTCGTTGGCGGCAGCCTCGAGGCGGACCTGTTTGTCTTCGGCGAGGTCGTGGCCGACCTGGACGAGGAACAGCCGGTCGGCTTCGGTCCAGTCGGTGCCGTAGCGGTCGTTGAACGCGTCGATGATCGCGGAGAGCGATTCGGGTTCGGGTTCTGATCGGGGGCCGCTGCCCTCGAAGATCGTGGCGACTTCGCCTTCGTGCGCGTCCAGGGTGATGCCGCCCGCGAAGCGTTGTTCGACGCGCAGGTGGGTCAGTTCGACCTCTTCGCCGAGGTCGACAGACGTGGCGCCGTCGGCCCGGATGAACGCGGCGAGCGCTTTGGCGAACAGATGGTCGCGTTCGAGTTTCGGGGTGACGTACGGGACGATCTGCGCGAGGAACGCGTAGGTCCGGATGAAACGTCCGAGCGCGTCCCGGAACCGGTCGGCTTCGTCGTCCGACAGTGCGGCGAAGCGGTTCTTCGCGGGTTCCAGGGCGGCGTGGACCCGTTCGGTTCGTCGATGGTCGGTCCGGTCACCGTCGGGGGCCAGCAGCAGCCGGGCGACGGCGTCGATCTCCTCGTCACGCAGTACCCCGAAGGGGTCCAGTGCCCGCCGGGTGTCGTAGATCAGGTTCGGGTCGGTCGGTGGGGCGACGGTGGTGCCGTAGTAGGGCTCGAACGCGTCGTGGATCGTCTCGGCGTCGTTGCGGAAGTCGAGCACGAACGTGTCGGACTTGTCCGGGTGGATCCGGTTGAGTCGCGACAGGGTCTGCACGGCGGCCAGACCCGACAGGGGTTTGTCGACGTACATGGTGTGCAGCAACGGCTGGTCGAATCCGGTCTGGAACTTCTCGGCCACCACGAGGATCCGCCACTCGTCGGTGTCGAAGCGTCCGGCGGTCTCGGTGTCGCCGAACCCGTTCATGACCGGCTTCGGTGAAGTCGATGCCGTCGTCGATCACGGTGCCGGAGAACGCGACCAGCACCCCGGGGTCGTTGCCGTGCTCACGACCGTAGGCACGCAGGGCCCGGGCGAACTTCACGGCGTGCAACCGCGACGAGCACACGACCATCGCCTTGGCCCTGCCGCCGATCTTGTGGGCGGTGTTGGCGACGAAGTGTTCGATGACGATCTCGGCACGTTGCGCCAGGTTCGATTCGTGCAGGGTGACGAACCGGGCGATCGCCGCCCGGGCCGCGGCGGTGTCGTATTCGGGGTCGTCGAGAGCGGCCTTCTCGATCCGGTAGAAGGTCGCGTACGTGGTGTAGTTGGCGAGCACGTCGACGATGAAGCCCTCGTCGATCGCCTGGCGCATCGAGTACAGGTGAAACGGCACGTGGCGTGGTTCCCCGCGGGGGCGTCGGGGTCGAGTCGGCCGAACAGTTCCAGGGTGCGGCCCTTGGGGGTGGCGGTGAACGCGAAGAACGACAGGTTGTCTTGGCGTCCCCGGGCGCGCACCGCGTCGACGAGGGCGTCTTCGATGTCGTCGGAGCCGAGGTCGCCGTCTGCGTCGGGGTCGGCGTCGTCGTGGCTGTCGTGGCCGCCGCCGAGCACGGCGCGGAGTTCCTTGGCTGCCTCGCCGGTCTGGGACGAGTGCGCCTCGTCGACGATGACGGCATAGGACCGGTCCGGCAGGGTGCCGACCCGGTCGAGCACGTAGGGGAACTTCTGCAGGGTGGTGATGATGATCCGGGCGGTGTCCCCGGCGAGCGCGTCGGCGAGCTGTGAGGAGTGCTTCTCGACACGTTCGACCACACCGTGGGCGTGTTCGAACTGGTACACGGTGCTCTGGAGTTGCTGGTCGAGTACGAGCCGGTCGGTGATGACGACGACCTTGTCGAACACCTTGGTGTCGTCGTCGCCGTGCAGGTTCGACAACCGGTGGGCGAGCCAGGCGATCGTGTTCGACTTGCCCGATCCGGCGGAGTGCTGGACCAGGTAGTTGTGGCCGGGGCCTTCGGTGCGGGCGGCGGCTTCGAGGGTGCGCACGGCGTCCCACTGGTGGTAGCGGGGGAAGATCACGACGGGTCGCTTCTTCGAGCCCTTGGCGACGCCTTCGACGTGTACGAACCGGGCGAGCAGGTCGAGCCAGGCGTCGCGTTGCAGCACCTGTTCCCACAGGTAGGCGGTGCGGTGCCCGTCGGGGTTGGCCGGGTTGCCGGCCCGGTGATGGTCGCCCCGGTTGAAAGGCAGGAACCGGGTCGTGCGTCCGGTGAGCCGGGTGGTCATGGCCACGGTTTCGGTGTCGAACGCGAAGTGCACGACGGCCCGCCGGGCGAGTGTGACGTTGCGGGGGTCGCGGTCGTGCCGGTACTGGCGGATGGCGTCGTCGGTGGTCTGCCCGGTGAGGGGGTTCTTCAGCTCGCACGTTCCGACGCACAGCCCGTTGACGAACAGGCCCAGGTCGAGGGTCTTGTGGCTGCCGGGTTCGTAGGGCAGCTGGCGGGTGACGGTGAGCCGGTTGGCGTCGTAGCGGCGGACCAGTTCGGGAGTGAGGCCGTGCGCGGGGCGGAACCACGCCAGGCGGATGGTGATGCCCAGGTCGTCGACGCCGTGACGGAGCACGTCGATGGTGCCGCGTCTGTCGAGCTCGGCGGCGAGGCGTTCGATGAACTTGCGCTGCACAGTGTTGGGGTCGCCGCCGCGGCGTTTGACCAGATCGTCCCAGGCGTCGTTCTGGGTGGCGCCGATGAACGCGAACAGCTCGGCGGTGTCGATGCCGGGAGTGGGGTCGAAGTCGGCGATGTCGCCCTGCTCGTGGCCACCGATCTTCACCGCGTTCCAGCCGGACGCGTCGACGAGCCGGTCGCAGATGAACGCTTCGAAATCCACCTCTTGGGGTTTCACCCCTCCGATTCCAGCAGGTCCGGGCACCTCCGTGCGCCGGACGGTGATCCCCGACGCCGGTCCGGGTGGTCAGTGAAGGGCGATGATGAGACCGCCGAGCAGCGAGAACAGGGCGATCATCAGGGTCATCGTCCGATTGAGATGCTGGCGGAACTGCTGTTCCATCTTGGCGTCCATCTGTGCGAAGCCGATGCGCATCTCTGCCCGTAGGTCGGTGAACTCGCCTCTCAGCTCAGCGAACTCGCCCCGTAGTTGGGCGAACTCGCCCTTCAGTCCGGCGAACTCACCCTGGAGCCCGGTGAATTCACCCTTGAGCCCGGCGAACTCACCCTGGAGTCCGGCGAAGTTGCCTCTCAGGTCGGCGAGGTCGGCTCTGGTCGCCACGTCTTCCCACTGCACATCGAATACTCCGCGCATGAGATTCTCCGCCGTGCCCGGACTGGTTGCCGCTGACATCTCAGCATACATCCGGGATCGGTCCGCTTCACTCAGGTTCGTCACTCTTCGGCCTCCTCGACTTCGATTCGGGTCTCGATCGGGACGGCCGAGAAATCGAGAAGCGGTGAGCGGGCCGACGGGCGCTTTGACGTCGATGATGCCAGCCGGTTGTGACGATTTGCCGACGGGCGTGGACACCCGCTCACGGAGGTGCCGGACGTTGCGACGACGCGGGTACGGCTGGAGGCTCCCGCGGGAGCGCGGTGGCACGCGGCCCGTGGGCGCGTCGGGCTTGGCCCTGAGTGTCCCACCCGCGGGGTACCCTGGCTCCCAGGGAGCCAGGGTGGACGGGTCGAGTCGGGGTGGCGGCAAGCAAGCTTCGGGCAGGTCGTGAACCTGGTCCGGGTCCACGAGCGCGCTCCCGCGGGAGCGTCCGGGGTTCAGAACTGGAAGAAGAAAATCACTACGCGCCCGTGGCGCGTCGCGGGAGGCCGAGGCAGGGCGCGGCCGGTCGGGTCAGGCGGCGGAGCTGCCGGGGACGGCGAACTCGCCGGTCACCGCAGCCGTGATCAACGCCCGCCGCTTCTCCTCCAACAGCCCGATCTGTCTTTCCAGGCGGTCCGTCGCGTCATGGATCCGATGGAGTCGCTGCCAGGCCGAATCCACCAGGCGCTCCTGGATGGCGACGGGTGGAATTGGCACTTGGAGCGACTGGATGTCTGGCATGTAAATCGTCTTGTGGGTGGAGCCCATGGCGAGGCGGCCGAGGAGGTCAGCTCGCATCGCCCGGAGGCACAACAGCAGATAGCGCGGATCGATGAGTGGCCCACAGGTCCAGGTAGCAAAATCTTGGCTCGTCGCCATGTCGAGCCCCATGATCGCCGAATAGCCCGCTGAAGCCGTGCGACAGAGCACCACGGTTCCGGCCGGATGAACGACTGCTGAACTGTTCGCTATCCCCAGTTCGCTGATCGTCTCCCGAGTTTCGGTGATGTACTCGATCCGGTCCGATCGCATTTGTGCGACCTCACCGGTCGTGATCCAGGGCACCGTGCCGCGGGCCCACCACTCCGGGTGGTCGCGGCTGGGTGTGTGGCCGGTTCCGAGATCGGCAATCAGTGTCAGTTTGGCCTCGCGCCAGCCGCTACCCCGAGTCGTGAGCCAAGGGAGCGCCGAAGGTTCCTGATCGATACCGATCAGTTGCCCCGTGACCGCTTCTCTCATAATGGACTGTGAGCGCTCGGTGAGGAGGGTGATGAGGCGGCGCTTCTTGTCGATGAGTGCGTCGATGCGAGCCGTCTCGACATCCAGGAAGTCCGCGATCGCCCGCTGCTCCTCCAGCGGTGGGAGATCAATCAGAATCTCACCAAGGTCCGCTGCGTTGATCCTCGGGGTGCGGACGCTTCCCGTGTCCGTGCCGCCGATACCCCTCAAACGCGACACCATCTCGCCGACGAACCACTCTGACCGGAAGAAGTGGTGGAGGTAGCGGGGCTCTGCAGCCTCATTCCCTCGCAGGACCAGGTAGTCGGGGCTGACGAGACCGGTCGTCGGACTTATCCCGATAGCGCCCTGGAACCCGCGCATCCGATTCAGCACGAGATCACCCGCATGACAGACCTTGTATGCACTGAGATCATCTGCCCGCGGGAGATCCTCTGTGAACTCGGAACGGGGGATCACACCCAAGTGGATCGATACGACCAGCAACGGTGGTCGTCGTCGCTCCTCGCGCGATCGTCAACGATCGAGTAGAGGTACTTGACGCGTGTCCGACGCGTCACGTCCGACGCACCTCGTCCAGAAGCTCCTGGATCTCGGCCTCCAGCCGCTGCGATCTCGGCGTCGATCTCTGCCAGCGGCCTCGGCGGGACGTACGTGTAGAACTGGCGGGTCAGGGGGATCTCGTAGCCGATCTTCGTCTTGGCGTGATCCACCCAGGCGTCCGGCACGTACGGCAACACCTCGGCCTCCAGGTACGCATCGATCGCGTCCCGGTACGCGGGTGACTCCAACCGAGCCGTCACATCGGCCTCGTAGACGACCGGCACGTCGGGCAACGGCACGTTCTCGGCGTCACGGCGGGCCGGGTCGGGCTTCGCGTTGCCCTTGGAATCGGTGATCAGCGTTCCGTCCGGATCCGACACCGCCAACGCGTCGGCCAACGCGGCGCGCTGCGCCCTGGTCAACGACGCGCCCGCGGGCGCGTCGCCCAACACCGCGTCCACGATCTTCTCCTCCGACAACCCGGACAGCCCACGATGCTGCTCCAGCGCGGCAGTCAACCCGTCGCGCACCGCGTCGTCGAGCTTCGCGAGCTTCTTGTCGGCTGCCACCGCGGCAATCGTCTCCTCCGACACCTCCCAGCGCACCCGCAGCGGACGCTCCACCGTCACCCGCAGGAAGCCGAACGCCGCATTCGGCAGGATCTTCACCCGGTCCCCCTCGGTGTGATCCGCATACAACCGGACGACCTCAGCGATCTGGCCCGCGGAGAGTTCCTTGCGTTTCTCGCCCAACGACTTGCGCATCTTCGTGAACGACTCGCGGGCGTCGATCAACTGCACCGTGCCACGCCGCTCGGCGGGTTTGCGATTCGTCACGATCCAGAAATACGTCGAGATGCCGGTGTTGTAGAACAACTGGTCCGGCAGCGCCACCACCGCGTCCAACCAGTCGTTCTCGATGATCCACCGGCGGATCTCCGACTCACCCGACCCGGCCGCACCGGTGAACAACGGAGACCCGTTGAACACGATCGCCAGCCGCGAACCACCCTCGGAGACCGGGCGCATCTTCGCGATCATGTGCTGCAGGAACAGGAACGACCCGTCGTTGATCCGCGGCAGCCCCGCCCCGAACCGCCCGGCGAACCCCAACGTGTCGTGCTCGTCGGTCACCGCCCGGCGCACCGACTTCCACTCCACCCCGAAAGGGGGATTCGCGAGCAGATAGTCGAAGGTGTGCCCGGGAAAGCCGTCCTCGGAGAACGAGTTGCCCAACACGATGTTCGAGGCCTCCTGGCCCTTCACCATCATGTCGGCCACACACGTCGCGTACGTCTCGGCGTTCAATTCCTGACCGAAGGTGACCAGCGTCCCCTGCGGGTTCATGTCGCGCATCCGGTCCGTCGCCACCGCCAACATCCCACCGGTGCCACACGCCGGGTCGAACAGCGTGTGTTTCGTACCGGGGCGGGCCAACGCGTCGTCGTCGCCGGCGAAGAGCAGATCCACCATCAGCGTGATCACCTCACGGGGCGTGAAATGCTCACCGGCCGTCTCGTTCGACAACTCCGAGAACTTCCGCAGCAGCTCCTCGTAGAGATACCCCATCTCGGTGTTCGACACCTTGTCCGGGTGCAGATCGACCTCGACGAACCGGCCCAGCACCAGATACAGCAGGTCGTTGCGCTCCAGCCGGGAGATCTGCGCGTCGAAGGCGAAGTGCTCCATGATCCCCGCGGCGACCGGTGAGAACCCGGCGATGTAGGCGCGCAACTGGTCGGCGACCTGGGCGGGGTCGTCGAGCACCCGGCGCAACGTGAGAGGAGAGGTGTTGGTGAACTGCTCGCCCGACACCCGACACAACACCGGATCGACATTGGCGATCCCCTGGGCCGCCAGCTCGGCGTTGCGAGCCAGCACCGCAGCCTTGGTGGGCTCGAGCACACAGTCCAGGCGGCGCAGCACCGTGAGTGGCAGGATCACCTTGCCGTACTCGGACTGCTTGTAGGTGCCCCGCAACAGATCGGCCACCGACCAGATGAACGCGGCGTGGTTGTTCGGATGCTGCTCGTCGCCCGAAGCCGGATCGCTCGTCGTCACCGGCTGTGGGATCCGCTTTGAGGCTGGGTCACCCGCCGAAGGTTACCCAGGGCAGGACGAGTCGTCCTGCGTCAGGCGTCGCCTGGAAGCGAACTGCTCGACCCCGACCCAGCCGGCCCTTGATGGCCCAGTTCCCGTCAGGCGTCGCCTGCCGCGAACTGCTCGATCATCTCGTGGGCGTCGGCGTCGTGGTGCTGGACCGGCGGCGACTTCATGAAGTACGCCGACGGGCCTTCCAGCGGACCGCCGATGCCGCGGTCCAGACCGAGCTTGGCGCAGCGCAGCGCGTCGATGATCACCCCGGCCGAGTTCGGCGAATCCCACACCTCGAGCTTGAGCTCGATGTTCAGGGGGACGTCGCCGAAGTTGCGACCTTCCAGACGGATGTAGGCCCACTTGCGGTCCTGCAACCAGGCGACATGGTCGGAAGGGCCGATGTGGACGTCGTCCTCGGCGATGCCGTGGTCGAGCTGGGACGTCACCGATTGGGTCTTGGAGATCTTCTTGGACTCCAGGCGTTCGCGCTCGAGCATGTTCTTGAAGTCCATGTTGCCGCCCACGTTGAGCTGGTAGGTGCGGTCCAGCACCATGCCCCGGTCCTCGAACAGACGGGACAGGATCCGGTGCACGATCGTGGCGCCGACCTGGGACTTGATGTCGTCGCCGACGATCGGCACGCCGGCGTCCACGAACTTCTGCGCCCACTCGGGATTCGAGGCGATGAACACCGGAATCGCGTTGACGAACGCGACCTTGGCATCCAGGCAGCACTGGGCGTAGTACTTCTGGGCCTCTTCGGATCCCACCGGCAGGTACGACACCAGCACGTCGACCTCGGCGTCCCGCAACGCCTGGGTGACATCGACCGGTTCGGCCGGGGACTCCTCGGCGCTCAGGGCGTAGTACTTGCCGAACCCGTCCATCGTGGGGCCGCGCTGGACGCGCACGCCGGTGTCGGGCACGTCGGCGAAGCGGATCGTGTTGTTCAGTCCGGCCCACATGGCCTTGGAGACTTCCTGGCCGACCTTGGTGGCATCCACGTCGAACGCGGCGACCAATTCGATGTCGCTGATGTGGTAGCCACCGAGGGTCACGTGCATCAGACCCGGCACCTCGTCGCCGTCCTGCGCGTCGGCGTAGTAGCTCAGACCTTGGATCAGAGAGTTGGCGCAGTTGCCGACACCGGCAATGGCCAGTCGGATGGTGCTCATCGGATGGAACCTCCAACGGTTCGGGGTGCTCCGTCGGCGACGTCGTCGACAACGGGTCGGGGTAGGTCGTCGCGTTCGGCGGCGATCAGATGGTCGAGCCAGTCGACCTCGGCCTCGTCGGCGAGGCGGTCACGTTCCCGCAGCGCGAGGCGGTAACGGTCGAGCAGGCGGGGCGGATCCTGGGCGAGTCGGTCACGCAGCACCTGGCGGCGGCGGTCGAACAGCGCCGACCGTTCGGCCGCGTCGAGATGGCTGGCAAATGCCAGTTGCGTCGCGAACGTCCGGTCGTCCTCGGCCGGTTCGACCAACAACTCGTGCAGACGACGACGGCCGGTGTCGGTGATCGTGTACACCTTCCGCCTGCGCTTGGAACGGGTCGTCGTCGCGGCCGAGGCCCCGCGGCGCAGCCGGGCGACTTCCGCGCCGAGCGAGCCGGTCATCGGGGCAGGGGAGCTGCCGCCGGCCGGTGCCGTGGCCGAGGTGATCAGCCCCTTGCGGTCGAGGCGGCCTAGCGCAGGGTAGAGCGCGCCGTAGGACACGGCGCCGCGTCCCAGTTCGCGCAGCCGCTTGGAAAGCTCATAGCCGTGCAACGGCTGGTCGGCCAACAGGCCGAGGAGGGAGAGATCGAGGAGACTCATGACGTGTGCAATATATCGAATCGAACTATCGAAGTGATAGATCGTCAGTATCCGCGTTGGAACCGCCGGTGTCAACGCCCGGTGACCGAAGTCTCCGATGTCGAGCAACGTCGTCCGCCCGGCACTAGCGTGATCCACCGTGGCTGCCCGCAGCGCGCCTGTCACGGCCCGTTTCAACGGGACCGGCGAGATCGACTACCGCTTGACGCGTCAGGCGCTCATCTCCCAGTACCGGGGGGGACGCCTGGCCCGGCACGAAGTGTGTGACGCCCACCCGGAACTGCGCCGCAACGCCACCGAGCTCGGCATGGCCACGGATCGGCCGTGCCCGATCTGCGAACGACGAGACCTCGTCCTGGTCACCTACGTGTTCGGCACCCGCCTGCCGGCTTCGGGACGCTGCCTTTCGGCCAAGGGTGAGCTCGCGAAGATCGCGCGGCGACGCGGCACCTTCACCGGGTACGTGGTCGAGGTGTGCACCGCCTGTTGGTGGAACCACCTGATGCGTTCGTTCCCGGTCGGCTCTCCCTGAACGATCGGTTCGGCTACAACGGGGTGACCTCGAGGTCACCGTAGGCGACGTACTGGCCGGCGCCGTGCAGGTGGTTGACGATCAGGCCGACCTGGCCGGATTCGGGAATCGTCGTGTCGGTGACGTGAGAGAAATCGACAGTGACCGATTGGTACGGCGTCGACCAGGTGGGTTCGGCCTCGCCATCGGGCCAGGTCTTGAGTTGGGCCACGTTCCCGATCACGCGCGCCGCGACATGCATCGGGTAGAGCGACCGGGGGTCGGCGGCTTTCCCTCCCGGATCTGCGAATTGCACGTACCCGGTTTCGAGCGCACGCGGTGACGCTTCGGTGTGGGGCGCGCTGGCCAGCACGAGAACGGGACCGGCGACCGTTCCGTATTCCCAGTTGTCGACCGCCCGGATTCGCGCCGCACGTTGTGTGTAGCTGGGGTCGAGGGTGCCGACGACGTCGACAACGTCTCCGTTCTGGAAGCGCGGCACCCCGAGCGGGCTCGGGTCGACGGCGAGCACGTCGATGTTCGGGTTCTTCGCAATGCGTTGGGCCTGCCGAATCGGGAGCCGGTACGGGACCCGGGGCAAGGCCTTCGACGCTTTCGAGCCCGCCCCGTTGGTGGGTGAGACCGATTCGTTCCATTCCCAGAGCGCACACCAGGTTTCCCAGTAGACACCGCTGAAGATGTTGGTGTCGAACATGAACGCCGCCCGTTTGCCACCTTTGGCATCGGACACCCGAAGGGCGATGCCCATCTGCGGCGTGACCACCGCCGGGTCCATGGCGCTGGGAGGCTCGATCACCACACGGGCTTCGACGTCACGGACCGGATCCCCGGTCACCCACACCTCTCGACGGGACGTCTCGGTGTTCGCTGCGGCGCTGGTGAAACGCAGGTTGCCGACGTCATCCACGGAACGTTTGTAGGGACCACCGACCGGGTCGACCTGTCGACCGCTGATCGGCACGCACGTCCACGGTTCCGTGCCACTCTTGAAGTGGACCCTGCTCCAGGGTTTCACCGCGCCCTGGGTGGACCCCTCGGTGCTGCATCCGCTCAGCGCGAGGGCGCTCGTGGTGGCGCCTGCGATCAGCAGATCGCGCCGCGGGATGCCGTTCATCCTCGACGACGGTAGCAGTGGCGAATCGAACAGAGAGCAACGCGTCGTCGGTTGCGGAGCGCTGCTGGAAGACCTCTCCGCCAGGTTCGCCCCGGGTCGGCAGTTACTCTGGAAACATGGCGGACGGGGGCGGGCCTCGATTGGAGTTCATGGGTCAGGTGGTCGTCCACGGTGCTGGGGGCCAGACGGTGACCGTGGCGCGACCGCAGGTCGCGGCCGTGTTGGCGATGCTGTGGGACGAACGGCGTCCGGTGCGACGTGAAGAAGTAGCGGAGCTGCTCTGGGGAGACTGGGATTTTCCGGACCACTGGGCCGGTGCGGTGCGCGGAGTGCTCGCCAAGGTGCGACGGGTGCTCTCCTCGGTGGACATCGCACCCGAGTCGCTGCGCTCGAACGCGGGAATCGTTGAGCTGACCTTGCCGGTCGGCGCGACCACCGACCTCGCCGTGGCCGAGACGCTCGTGACCGACGCGAACCGGGCGCTCGAGTCGGGCGACCCAGTGCGCGCCGAATCGTCTCGCGCGAGGCGCTGACCGTGTTGTCGCAACCATTGGCGATCAGCGCCGAGGGGGACTGGTTGCGACGCCTGCATCTCCGGGTCGACACGTTCGGTCGTCAGGCCAGGCGCGTTGTCGCGAGGACGCTGCTCACCCAGGGACGGATCACCGAAGCCGTGGCGATGGCCGAAATGTCGATCGAACACGACCCATTGGACGAGTCCGCCTACGAGCTGCTCATCGAGGCACAACTCGCCGCCGGCCGGCCAGCGGCGGCCAGGAGCGTGCATGCGACCCTGGTGACCACCATCGGGGCAGAGTTGGGAGTCGAACCGGCCGGCCATCTCGTCGAACTCATCGAGTCGTCCCAGAATCGGTCCGAGCGCATGGCCCCGCGCCAGGATTGGAACCGCCACGAGCTGTTTCTCGGGCGGCGCGACGAACTCGAGGTCCTGAAGGAGCGTCTGGGCGACACCGTGGAGACGCGTCAACCCAACCTGGTTCTCGTGACCGGGCCGGCAGGTATCGGCAAGACCCGTCTCGTCGAGGAGTTCGTCGCGGGGGTCGACGCCACGATCCTGTGGGGGCGCTGCCACGCGGACCTCGGCGAGCCCTTCGAGCCGATCGCAGACGCGTTACGAGGCTTCGGGCAGGCCGGGATCGTGAGTGCTGAAGGACCTGGTGCCGCGGTGCTCGACGCGGCTGGCCTCTTTCGACACGCACGAGGAAGCGACGGTGACCATCGACGGTCGCACCATGCGGGCGAGGCTGCTGGGGGCGGTCACCGATGCCGTTGTCTCGCTGGGCCGTCACGGCCCGCTGGTCCTGGTGGTCGACGACCTGCACTGGGCCTCGGGAGACACCCTGGGTCTGCTCGCGAGGTTGCTCGAGGAAGTGGAGGTGAACCTCCAGGTCGTCGCCACGGCGCGGGACGAGGTCGGCGCACCGGCACCGTTGGCGGAGCTCCTCCGGGCAGCACCGACATCGGTGCTGGAGCTGCGCGCGATTCGTGTGGGTGAGCTGGTCCCGTTGTCGATCGAGCTTGCCGACCTGTTGAGCGAGCCACTCGACGCGGACCTGCTGGCCACGCAGCTCTGGGAGCGCACCGGAGGGCTGCCCTACTACATCAGCGAGGTCGTCCGGGACGCGCGTCGAAGGAACCGGTTCGTGATCTCGAAGATTCCCGAACAGGTGCGTTCGTGGATGCGAAACCGCATCGAGGCGCTGCCCGAGGACCTCGTCTCCTTGGCCGAGGTGGCCGCGGTGATCGGACCACGTCCGTCGGTTGCCGTGATCGCAACGTGTTGGGCGGGACCCTCCGAACGTGCCGAGGCGGGGGTCGAACGGTTGATCAGGGCGGGCCTGCTCGCCGAGACCGAGCAGCCCGACGTCGTGGAGTTCGCCCATCAGATCACCCGTGACGTCGTGCTCGATCGGATCAGCAGGCCTCGCCTGGCCGGTCTGCACGCCCGGGTCGCTCGAGTGCTCGAGCAGGCATCCCAGGACGCGCAGCCGCACGCGCGAATCGCCCACCATTTCGCGCACAGCAGGTCCGAACACCGTGCGGACGCCGCCCGACACGGCTATCTGGCCGGAGTCGACTCGCTCACCCGTGGCGCCTGGGAGCTGGCGGATCTCCAGTTCAGTGAGGCGTTTGGTCACCTCGCCGGCGCCTCGGTGCCGCTGCGGGCCTCGATCCTCGTTGCGCAGGGATGGACGCGTCATGCGCTGGGCGAAGCGAAGCAGGCCGTAGCCCTGCTCGACGAGGCAACGGATCTGGCGTCCGAACTGGGTCTTCCCCACGAATCCGCTCGTGCCGCGCTGCTGCTGGTGGGTCGGGCGGGCCGGGGCGCGGCCTACGGCATGAACGACGACGAGCGGATCAACCGTCTCCGAACCGCTTTGTCCGCCGTCCGGTCGTTCGACGCCCCCGCGGTCGACCATCACACACCTTCATTTCCTCTGGACGATGCCGCCAGAGCGATGCTGCAGACCGCGGTCGAGGTGGAGCTGGCCTGGGCGATGCTGTTCACCGGTTCACTCGCCGAACGCACTGAACTGCTCACCGGGACGCTGCAGCGGGCCAGGGCCGACGGCGCTGGACCCCAACGACTGGCACGGGCACTTCTCGCCCAGCGCAACATCCTCACCGATGCCGGTCAGTCCGATGCACGTCTGGCGGTGATCGAAGAGGCACTGGCCCTCCCTCGTGATCGACTGCCCGACGAGATCGTCGGGTACAGCCTGCTCGCGCGGCACGAGGAACTCCTGGTGCGAGGCGACCGGTCCGGAGCCCGAGCGGCGCTCGACGAGACGTTGGTAGCCATTTCGGCGCAGGTGCATCCGTACTGGAGATGGGCCGCGGCCACCTGGGACTCGCTGTGGCTGCTCGTCGATGGCGACCCGAATGCGGCGGAGGTCGCGTTGGGTGAGGCCACGACGATCCAGACGGATCCCCCTCCGGAAGCCGCGGCGTGTGCGGCGGTGCAACTCGTGGCCATCCGGCTCGCGCAGGGACGTGCCGCGGAGATGATGGATCTGCTCGACGCGACCGCCGCGGCGCAACCCGAGATCCCCTGTTACGGCGCGGTCCTGGCGCTGGCTCGGTCGTTGGCCGGTGACCTGAAGGGTGCCGAGACCGCTTACCGACGCTTCGCGGAGCGGGCGTTCGAGAGCATCCCGGTCGACTCGAACCGGCTGTTGACCGTGGCCGTCCTCGGCGATGTGGCTGCGACCCTGGGCGACCATGCGGGAGCAGCCGCCCTGGACGAGCTGCTCGCTCCCGATGACGGATTGTTCGTCGTCCTGAACTGCTACGGCGGAGGCGGAGCCTGGTGGGGCCCGGTCGCACGCATCCGGGCGCGGCTCGCCGACATGCTCGGTCGAAGCTCCGACGCGACCGCGGCTCGCCGGCGTGCGACGGCGATGGTGGAACGCTTCGGGGCATCGACCGCCGGGCAACCCTGGAACTGACTCGACGGAGACGGGTTCGCGCGCGACGACATCGTGGATCTGTCCGGCAGCGACCCAGGCGGGCGCGGAGCTGCCCCGGACCGGCACGTCGCTGCCGTCCAAGGCACCTCTGGCCGGGTGGTGCCTACTCGCCGGTGCCGCGATGATCCTGCTCGCCAGATGGAGGGCCCGCCGCCTCACCGGGTGAGGCAAGCCTGGCGGGAACCACGACCCGAAATTTGGAGTGATCTGCTGCTGGGAGCCGCAGATCACTCCAAATTTCGGTGGACATCGTCGGGATTGCCGCCGTCGACCGGCTCGGAGCCAGCCAGTTCACCTCGGAGTTCGTCCAGCGCTTCGGTGACCTGACGGACGGCGTCGGCCAGGTCCTCCGAGGACACCACGTCGGCCAGCGCGAGGCGCATCGAGGCGAGCTCGCGGGCGAGGTACTCGGTGTCGGCCTGCGTGCGCGCGTTCACGTCCCGGTCCCGCTCGACCTGGTCCCGGTCCCGTTCGTCCTGGCGGTTCTGGGCCAGCAGGATCAGCGGCGCGGCGTAGGCCGCCTGGGTGGAGAACGCCAGGTTCAACAGGATGAACGGGTACGGGTCCCAGCGCCACCGCACCATCACCGCGTTCAGGGAGATCCAGATGATGATGAACACCGTCTGGGCCGCGAGAAAGCGTCCGGTGCCCAGGAAGCGGGCGATCCCCTCACTGAAGCGGCCGAACGCGTCGGGGTCGTAGTGGGCGTCGAATCCCAGCCCGCCACTGCGGGGCTGGGAGAGATCGTCGGCGCGTTGCCGCTTCATCGTGGCACCCCCCGGCGCCACCCTTCGGGCAGCAGGTGGTCGAGCACGTCGTCCACGGTGACCGCGCCGATGAGTCGGCGCAGATGGTCACAGACCGGGACCGCCAGGGCATCGTAGGAGGCCAGGTGTTCGGCGACCTCGAGGCTGGGCATCTCCGGAGGCACCGGACGGGGCTCCTCGGACACGCACTCGATCAGCGGCGTGGCCGGTGGCTCGCGGAGCAGCCGTTGCACCGGTGCGGAGCCGAGGAACGATCCCGTCGGTCGCGCGGTGGGCGGGCGCACGACGAAGACCTGGCCGGCGATCGTCGCCGGAAGGGTCGCCTGGCGGATTACCGCGAGCGCCTCGGCCACGGTGGCGGTGTCGGGCAGCACCACCGGGTCGGGGGTCATCAGACCGCCGGCGGTGTCGTCGCCATAGGAGAGCAGGGTGCGCAGCGATGTCGAATCCTCGGGTTCCATCGCTTCCAGCAGGCTGGTCCGTCGGGCCTCGTCCAGCTCGCCCAGAAGGTCGGCCGCATCGTCGGGATCCATCTCCTCGACGATCGACACCAGCCGTTCCACGTCGAGGCCCTCGATGAGCCGGATCTGGTCGTCCTCGTCGAGCTCTTCGAGCAGGTCGGCCAGGTTGTCGGCTTCCATCAACTTGGCGAGCCGCCGCCGGTGCTGCAGGGGAAGTCGCCGCAAGCGGGCCGCGACGTCGGACGGATGCATTTCGCGGAACTCGGCAACCTGGGCGAAGTCGGGCCCGGCATCGAAGTTGCGCGCGACTTCGGACCAGGGCTCGATCCGGGGAGAACGACGTCGGAACGCGCTGCGTTGGGCGAGCGCGACCGTGGTGAGACGCCAGACCTCGTGCGCGGAGTCGAAGCCGATCGCGAGGTCCGTGATGTGCTCACCGTCGATCTCGGTGCCCACCAGATCCGCCGAGGCGAGCTGTTCGCCCGATCGCTTGTGGAAGCGTTGCACGTTCAGCAAACCCGTGCGGAGGCGCAGGCCGCCCGAAGTGATCTCGATCACCTGGTTGGCATTGAGGAAGATGTTGCGCCGTTGCACCGAGACGACGAATCCCAGCACCCGCGGGTCGTGACGCCCGGCGGGCATCACCACCACGTCGTGCACCCGTCCCACCGGCGACCCGTCGGAGTCGATGAGCGGCAGTCGGACGAGTCGCGACACGAAGATCGGTGTCGGATTCACGCGACGAGGCTACCGGCCACCGGTGGTGCCGGACGGTTCGTTTCAGCGCTGCACCCCTGGCGCGGGCGCGCCTGGGGCGGCCGGTGCTGTCGTGGGTGGGGTTCGAAACTGCGCTGGTAGCATCTGGGGGCGCCCGTTCGGGCGATCAATTGCCATGGCCAGAAGATCAGCGTCGAGACGTCGAGCCGAACGGGTCGACCCGTCCACCCCGGGGGCGGCGCGGCGGTCGCGGTTGTGGCGCTGGCGACGGCCGCTGTTCTTCATCGGGGTCATCGTGCTCGCGTCGGCGATCGGGGTCTTGTGGGTCGCGTCGCAGGTGCAGGTCCCCACGACCAACCCGGTCGTCGACCAGACGTCGTTCATCTGCGCGGCGAACGTGAAGAAGAACTGCAACGAGTCCAATGCCCTGGCTTCCTTGCACGGCGACGTGAACCGGGTCGTGGTGTCGCTGTCGGAGGTCTCGCCCGAGATGCAGAACGCGGTGCTGGCGGCGGAGGACAAGAACTTCTTCAAACACGGCGGGGTCGACCCGGTGGGCATCGCCCGGGCCGCGCTGATCGACTTGCGCGGCGGGGATGTCACCCACGGGGGCTCAACTCTCACCCAGCAGTACGTCAAGCTCACCTATCTCACGTCGCAGCGGACGTTCTCCCGCAAGATCAAGGAGGCGGTGCTGTCGATCAAGCTCGAAAAGCAGCTCTCCAAGAAGCAGATCTTCGAGCGCTACCTCAACCTCGTCTACTTCGGCCGAGGTGCCTACGGCGTGCAGGCGGCGGCCCAGAGCTACTTCGGCGTCAATGCATCCCAGTTGAACCTGGACCAGGCGGCGTTTCTCGCCGGGATCATCCGGAATCCGAGTTGGGCGAAGGACGCCGCCAAGGCCAAGTCGCTGCGCAACCTCGTGCTCGGCAACATGGCCAACGATCACATGATCGACGAACACCAACGGATGATTGCCGCGGCTGCCCCTCTCGGGGTGACCGACTATCAACCGAGCGTCGGCATCAACTGGTTGGGTGGACCTCTCGGATCCACCGGTGCCGACCCATACGGGGCGCGCTACTTCGTGCAGTCGGTGATCTCGGATCTGACCGCGAAGTTGGGCACGAGCGAGTTGTTCACCGGCGGTCTGCGCATCTACACCACGCTGGAGCCCGAACGGCAGAAGCAGGCCTACGAAGCAGTCACCTCGGTGCTGAACTTTCCCGACCATCCTTCCGGCGCCCTGGTGGCCGTCGACAACCAGGGTCGGGTCGTGGCGATGATGGGCGGCACGGACTACAACACCGACAAGGTGAATCTCGCCACCGGTGCCGGAGGTGGAGGGGGACGCCAGGTCGGTTCGACCTTCAAGGCCTTCGCGCTGGCGAACCTGGTGAAGCAGGGGTACGCGATCACCTCGTCGGTGCCGGCGCCGTTGGAGGCGCACTTCAAAGCGTCCGACTACCCGGGCAAGTTGAGCGAGGACTGGCTGGTGCGCAGCGATTGCTGCTCTTCCGGGGTGACGAACGTGGTCGACGCGACGGCCCAGTCGATCAACTCGGCGTACGCCAACATCATGCTGGACCTCGGTCCCAAATCGGTGGTGTCGAGCACCCATGCGCTGGGAGTGACGCGCGACTTCGAACGTCAGGGCGACAAGAACCAGTATCTGCCCTCCTACGTGTTGGGTGCGGTGGACATCCCGGTCGTGCAGGTCGCCGGCGCGTTCAGCACGTTCGCGCGCAACGGGGTGCAACTGAACACCCGGGAGGTGTCCCGGGTCGAGGACCACTCGGGCAACGTGTACGCCACCTACACGCCGACGCGACGACAGGTCCTCACCGCGTCGCAGAACGCGAAGGTCGTCTATGCCCTGCAGCAGGTGATCCAGCGGGGCACGGCCACCTCGGCGAAACTGGATCGCCCCGCGGCGGGCAAGACTGGAACGGTGGCCGAAGGGGACCGTGGCAGCGGTGTCAACCTGGAAGCGGGCACGGCCAACACCGATGCCTGGTTCACGGGGTTCGTTCCCGGATTCACCGCATCGGTCTGGATGGGCTACGAGCAGGGCAATCGGGTGATGCCGGCGAGCTTCCAGGGCGCGAGCTATCCCGCCGAGATCTGGAAACGCTTCATGACCGCGGCACTCGCGGGTTCCAAGCCGAAGGACTTTCCCGCGTCCGATGGACTGAGCGACGGCAAGTTCCTCACCTCCTGGGGTGGCACCCGCTATCTGAATCCGGCGTGGTCGGTGGGGGACTTCGCCAACGGCGTGGCCTCACCGTCGCAGGCCTCGAGCCAATCCGATGGTTCTTCCGGGTCACCGTCCCAGAACGGGTCCCAACAGTCCGGAGGCTCGCCGAGTACGACGACCGGGTCCGGCGGCGATGGTGGTGGCCCGCCCCCTTCGACCGCGGCACCGGCATCGACGCCACCGCCCCAGACGAACCCACCCCAGACGCAACCGCCGGCGACGCCGCCGGCGTCCGGGCCGCCGACCACGCAATGACGACGAGCTCGTCACCGCCCCGCGGTGCCCGTTGGTGTTGCCCGGCCCCTCGCTGAGCGCGGTAGCATGACGATCAGTCGCCGGGAGCCCCCAGTGCCCTGGACGACGAAGGAGGTTCAACTCATGTCACCCAATCCCAAGCGGCGTCCGCGGAACGTCCCCGCGATCCGCGGCTTCCAAGGTACGTACCGGTGCCGAACCGTTGGTGATGGTCACGGCGTACGACGCCCCCGGGGCGCGCATGGTGTCCGCATCGGGCGCAGACATGATTCTCGTCGGCGACTCGGTCGCCATGGTCGTGCTCGGCTACGACGACACTCTCTCGGTCACGGTCGAGGATCTCGCCCATCACACCGCGGCAGTGCACCGGGCCGGTCCCGAGTGTCTGGTGGTGGCCGATCTGCCCTGGCTCGCCTATCACCTGTCACCGGCCGAGACCGTGCGGAATGCCGCGCAGCTCATCCGGGCCGGCGCGGACGCCATCAAGCTCGAAGGTGGGGCGAAGCGGGTGCCGATGATCACCGCGCTGGTGGACGCAGAGATGCCGGTGATGGGCCACATCGGGCTCACCCCCCAGTCGGTCAAGGCGATGGGCGGATTCCGGGTGCAGGGCAAGAGCGACGACGCGGCCCGTTCATTGCTCGAAGACGCCCACGCCATCCAGGACGCCGGCTGTTTCGCCGTGGTGTTGGAAGGGGTGCCCACCGAAGTGGCGGCGATGATCACCGACGAGCTGGACATTCCCACCATCGGGATCGGCGCCGGCGTGCACTGCGACGGTCAGGTGCTGGTGTTCCACGACGTGTTGGGCATCGAGGATCGGATCAAACCGAAGTTCGTGCGCCGTTACGCGTCGGTGTCCGCCGATGCGACCGCGGCCCTGGGCAACTTCGCCGACGACGTGCGGGCCGGTCGGTTCCCGGACGAATCCGAGAGCTACCACCTCAGCGGTGGGGTCGCGGAGTCGCTCGGCCTCTACGGCCACGGCGCCGAAGCAGGCTGAATCTCCCCAACCCGCCGGCCGCAACGCTCGGTGTGGTGAGCAGGCGCGACCACCTGGACGCGACCCTCGCGACGCTCGCGGTCGAAGATCTGCGGTCGTGGCCCGCCGATAGGTTCGATCAGCGGGCGTTGATGGACCGGGCGTGGGAGCTGCGCGGAACGGTGCGCGGCTGGGATGCGTTCTATGTTGCCCTCGCCGAAGTACTCCAGGCGCCCTTGTTGACCCTGGATGCCCGTCTCGGCCGAGCTCCCGGACCTCGGTGCGCGATCGAAGTTCCCATCGAGTGAATTCGTGTGGTCGGCCGGAACCATCCGACGGCGTCCACGGCGGATTCAAAGGGCGATGGGCGAGCGAGGTCGATGGGTCTTCATAGGTCTCATGCCAGTCGAGCCAATCCTGCATCTGGACAGTTTGGTATTCAGCAACCTGGACCGTGCGGTTCATTCAACGCGTCGCCTACCGACGTCGCACACGGTGGATCGGGGTCGTCATCGGGGTCGAAGCACTGGCGTCGAAGGTGGCGTCTTCGATGTCGTTGGCCGGTGAAGCATTCCCCGCTGGGCGCGGTCCAGTGAGGTATCTGGTGGTCATCGAGGGTCATGGCCCAGCCGGTGCGGTGAGTGATGCCATGGTGGTGGCGGCACAGGGCGACGAGATTGGCCAGGTCGGTGGGGCCACCGTGGTGCCAGTCGACGACGTGGTGGTGGTCGCACCACTCGATCGGGGCGTCACAGCCGGGGAAGGTGCAGCCCCCGTCTCGGATGGCCATGGCGTGGCGTTGCGCGGTGGTGGCAAGCCGGTTGGCGTGGCCGACGTCGACGGGGATGCCCATCCGATCGACGATCACTGCCCAGATGTCGGGGTCACAGCCCCACACGTCCGCGGCTGCTTGGGTGACGGGTTGGCCTTCGGTGTCAGTGACGGCGTGGTCATGGAGCACGAGGGTGACCTCGGCGCGGGGCGCCGAACCGGTGCCGGGCTGGGCGCCGATGGCGTCCCGGATCAATTCGACCAGCGCGAGGGCCCGCAAAGTCGACCGACCGGGCACTTCGATGTCGGCGCATTCGGCGTGGTCACGGGTGAATCGGCGGAACAACTCGTCGGCTCTGTGGTTTATCGCGGTTCGCAACGCCAGGCCGTTCGCCGCGTCGAGCATGCCGTCCAGGCGCACGGTGCCGCCGATGGTGACCGGCATCGACAATTTGTTCTCTTCGACGTCGGGTTCGGCGCCGTCGGTGTCGGCGACCTCCGCGAGTGCGGTCACGTCGCGCTTGTACTGGTCGAACGTCGCGCCGTCGGCCAACGCAACGATCTGATCCTGGGCCGCGGCCAGGGTGTCGGTGATCCGTGGGTTCGAGGTGTCGCAAAGGGCTTTGGCGTGATCGAAGCTGAGCGTCCCGTCACCGACTGCCTCATCGATGCGATCGAAATGGTCACGTAGGGCCCGGCCCACCCGGAGTCGTCCCGCGATCGGTCCACGGGCACTCGACGATCGTGAAGCGACCCAGGAAGCGGTGCGCGTCCCGAACCTGGCCTCGGTCGCGCCCCGGGATTCCAATTCGGCGAGCACGTGGGCTTGAGCGACCTGGGCGTGGCTGATCAACCCATCGAGCCCGGTGGCGGCGTCGAAAAGCTCCTCATCGGAGCACACCCGCACATCGGCGCCGGCCAACTTTCGGCCCGTGTCCCCGAGAGCAACGGAATCGAACATATGTTCATCTTGCCAGGTGGGGGTGACACTTTCGGGCCGAAAGCCCACGAAATCGACGAAGATCCTCCAGAAGAAGCCAACAGTATCCAGGTGCTCCGCGAACGGTGAGCCATATCGCGAGCCGACGGTCCGACGCGACCGTGTGGCGGTCGAGATCAGCGTGAAGCGCATCCTCGGTAGCGCCTGACCTCTGTTGCCGCCTCGACCGCGGCCGCGATCGCCGTCACGACGCGCGTACGTCGAACCGAGACGCGAGCGACCCGGTTGCCCGCAATGGCGGGCAGCATGTGCAAGGATTCGCCGCGTGATCGAGGTTCACCGCCTCCACCTGACCGACGTCACCCCGGATCCGAACCTGCCGTGGACCCGGCCGACATTCCCCGTGTTCGCCTACCTCATTGACAGTCCGGAAGGTCCGATTCTGGTCGACACCGGTGTGGGTCACGGCAACGACCTGATCGATGCGCTCTACTCGCCGGTCCATTACGACCTCGGTGAGGTGCTCCGGCGTCACGGCGTCGAGATCGACGAGGTCGGTATCGTCATCGTGTCGCATCTGCACTTCGATCACTGCGGACAGAACAAGTTGTTTCGCCACGCGCGCATCGTCGTTCAGGCACGAGAAGTGGAGGCCGCGCGCGAACCCGGCTACACGGTGCCCGAATGGGCGTTTCCACCCGGCATCGAACTCGAGGAGATCGACGGCGAGAGCCGAATCGCCGACGGGGTGCGTGCGGTCGCGACGCCGGGGCACACGCCCGGGCACCAGTCCGTCGTCATCGACACGCCGACCGGATCGACAACGGTGATCGGCTGCCAGGCCTCGTGGAACGTGGCCGGCTTCGCCAACGGCGCTCTGGGTGACGAAGGGTGGGATCAGGAACTCGGGGCACGCTCTGTGGACAAACTCGGCGGGCTCGAACCGGCGCGGGTGCTGTTCTCCCACGACCACGGCGAGTGGACCAGCGCGCTCTGAGGAGATCTGAGCCTGCCGGCCCGCGCAGGCCTCGAGGGGCTCACCGATGCGCCGGTCGAGCGGCGTGCGCCATTGCTGGAACTCGCCAGGTTCTCGGACTTTCTCATCGATCAGCTACCGGAGTTGGAGAAGGCCTGGAGCGAGCGGCGATCGCGTGATTGGTGTGGCCCTCGGCCATCCCCTCGAACACGTCCCGTTCCCGGGGTGAGCGTGTCCTCGGGGTCGTTGGATCGACCGGCCCGGGGCAGATCGGTGACGCCCTGCGGGTCGAATGCGTCGACGAAATCGGCGACATCGGCGAGCTGGACCTCGAACGGGTACCCCACCCCGGCAACGTCTCGGCCGCCCGCGGTGAAGTGCATCGCTCAGGGGAACTCACCGGGAACTGCGGTCAGCGCTCATTCCGCCCGGTGGTGCCGATCGTCCCCAAGACATCGGCCGACGTATCGCCCAGCAGGTAGCGGGGACCGCTGCCCAGCCGGGCAGCACCGTCGGAGGGGTTGTAGAGCGCGCAGCGCTTGAGCGACAGGCACCCGCACCCGATGCACGACGAGAGCTCGCCGCGCAGCGCCTGCAGCAGTGCGATGCGTTCGTCCAGCGCATCGCGCCACGTCCTCGAGAGGCGCTCCCAGTCCCGGGCCCGGGGCGTGCGCCCATCCGGTAGGAGCGCCAGCGCCTGGCCGATGTCGTCGAGGGACAGGCCGACGCGCTGGGCGACCCGGATGAACGCCACCCGCCGGAGCACCTCCCGCGGGTAGCGACGTTGGCCGCCCGCGCTGCGGGTCGAGTCGATGAGGCCGCGCGACTCGTAGAAACGCAGCGCGGACGAGGCCACGCCCGTCCGCTGGGCGACGTCACCGATGGTCAACAGGTGGTCCATGCGAAATCCGCTCCTGAGCCTCTTGACTTCAACATTACTTGAAGTCTTACCCTCATCGTATGCTCACCGCTTCACGCAGCGACCAACGACTCGTCGAAGACGTCGCCACGGTCATCGGCGTCCCCCGTGCCCACGTGGCCGACGAGCTCCGCTCGTTCACGCTCCATGCGCCGCTCGAGCTGATGGCCCGCAGTGCGTTGCTGCCGTTCGTCGCGCCGCGTGATCGGGACTCTGCCCGACGCCGCATCGTCGCGCTCGCTGCCGATTACGAGGCGAGCGGCCCGGCGGTACCCGACCCGGCGATCCGCTCGTTCGACTCGGCCGCACAGGCGGCAGCGGAGCTGGTCGGGTCCGTCGACGCGGCCGACCTCGGACGTGCCGACACCGCCGCGACGTGGCTCGGTCCGCGCCTGCGACCCGACCAGGTCGTGGCCCTCCTCGCGGATCACGTCGTCGACCGGCTCTCCGCGGCCGGCCACGGGTCGATCTTCCTGCAGCTCCTGTCCCGATATCAGCCGCGTGGGCTTCCCGGCCAGATGCTCCGCCACCTGGTTCGCGAGCTGACAGACGAACCGAACCGGCGCATCGCGCGGCCGGCGCGGCCGGGTCGCGACCGACGACGATCCCCGCGCTGTGGGCGACCTCCTCGATGCGCTCATCCGGGTGCCGCTCACCGGCCCGGCCGATCGCTTCGGCATCGCGGCCATGGTCGAACACGTCGAAGCCACCGGTGCGCTGGGTGTCCTGCTCGATGCTGCGGGCACGTTCGTGGCGCCAGCCGACCGGCCCTTCGCGCTGCTCCGCTTCGCCGCCCAGGCCATGTTGCAGGGCCCGCCCGCGTCCGCGCCGTACGGCTGGACGCACTGCCTCACCCTGGCCCAGGCGGCGCTGCTGGTCGGCGGCGCCTGTGACCAGCCGTGGCACGCGACCCACGTCGCCGCGACGTACCTCGCCGCGCACTGGTCGGCGCTGGGTGACGGTGCGGTCGACGTCGACCGTGTCCCCGACCCCGTCGGTCTGCGCCTCGACGAGGCGTTGGCGACAGGGCCCGACGTGGCCGCCTCCGCCGCGTGGCACCACGCGTCGAGCCCCGACACCATCACCACGTTGGCGTCATCCGCCGCGCTCGCCCACGACGCCCACCGCGTCAAGTACGTCCTGGCGAGCTTCGACGCCGCCGCCGCCGACCCGTCGCACCGTCCGCTCTACCTCGCCGCCGCCGCATACCTCGAGGCGTGGTGGGTCCAGCATCCCGAACCCGAGAAGAGCGCGTCGTTCACGCGCCTTTCCAGCTCCGGAACCTGAACCCGTCAGGCGTCGACGCCGAGGGCCGCGTCGAGGCGCGCGACGTCCTCGGTGCGGGCCGCCTCCCCGGCAGGGGTGAGGCAGGTCGCGGTCGCCAGGGCGACACCCAGACGGGTGGCGTCGATGACGTCGCGTCCCTCGGCCAACCCGGCGACCAACCCGGCGACCATGGCGTCGCCGGCGCCCACGGTGCTCACGACGTCGACCGGTGGCGGGCGGAACCGGGACTCGGCGCCACGTGTGGCCACGAACGCCCCGTCGGGACCGAGCGACACCGCCACGGTACCCACGCCCCTGCCGACCAGCTCGCGGCATGCGGCGACATGGTCGAGATCGTCGGTCGACACACCCATCAGCGCGGCCAACTCGCCGCGACTCGGCTTGATGAGGTCCACGCCTGCCTCGACCGCCGCGGCGAGCGCGTGGCCCGAGGTGTCCACGACGAAGGGCACGCCCAGGCGCCGCGCCACGGCGGCGAGCTCCACCACGAAGAGGTCGGGAATCCCGGGCGGGATGCTGCCGCTCAGCACCACCGTGCGGGCCGGACGGAGGGGGTCGGCGGCGGTGGTGGCGACCGCTTGCACGCAGGCCCGCCACTCGTCCTCGGTGAGGGGCGCCGCCTCGGCGATGAGGCGGTACTCGGTCTGGGTCGAGTGGTCCCGCAGCATCTCGGCCCAACGGGTGTCGACGGACGTGGGCACGGCCACGGTGGCGATCCCGAGCGCGCCCAGCCGGTCGACGACGACTTCGCCGGACAGGCCCCCGACCGCCACGACGGCAATCGTGGCGACGCCCAGGTCATGGAGCACGCGGGACACGTTGACGCCGCCGCCACCGGGGTGGAACGCCGAGATGTGGGCGCGGAGCTTGCGCGTCGGGATCAGCGCCGGGACCTCGGCGGTGAAGTCGACCGTGGGGCTCGGGGTGACGGTGAGGATCGGCCTGCCCTGCGGCGCAGGATCGCCGACGGCGACGGTGCCCATCGGGCGACGTTACCGTCCTGCGGCGGCGGCTCGCCGTCCGTCGGTGGACACTTCGCCGGGAGTCTCCGATGTGGTGAGGTGCCAGCCCTGGGCCCGGAAGAAGTCGGCGATCGTGTGCATCAGGCGGTCGGGGCGGCGGCGCAGCTCGAGGGGCGACTGCGCCTGCACGAGCGTGGCGTTCGGCAACTGGTGCGCGAGGTTGCGGGCATCGTCGAAGGGGTGCAGCCGGTCGTGGCGGTGGCCGAGTACGAGTGCGGGCGCTTCGATGGCCTGGCGCTGCTCGAGCGTCGGGCCGATCGGGCCGACGAGGATGCCGTGGAGGATCGCCGCCATCGTGTCCGGTGGCAGCGCGGCTCCGTGGGCGACGCTGTTGACCATCGTGAACGGTGTCGACGGGGCGTGTTGCATGGCGCCGGCGAGCAGGTTCGCCACGGGGCGCCCGTAGTGGACCAGGAGCAGCATCGGGACGAACAGCAGCGCTGCCGAGGGCACCGCCCACTCCAGCACCGGCATCTCGATGACCAGGCCGCGCACCCGGTCGGGGTGTTCGGCGGCGGCCAGCAGGCTCACGTTCGCGCCGAGCGACATGCCCCCCAGGATCGCCGATTCCTCGCCGAGTTCGTCGAGCAGGGCCATGACCTGCTCGGCGTAGGCGTCCATGCGGAAGTCGGTGGCGCGTTGCGGCTTGGCGCTGCGGCCGTGGCCGAGCAGGTCGAGGAGCACGACCCGACAGCCCAGCGCCGCGAGCTCTTCGGCAAGGGGCCGGTTCGACTCGGAGTCGAGGAGCAGGCCATGGAGGTAGACGACCAGCGGACCGTCGTCGCCGTAGACGTCGTAGACGAGCTCGTGGCCACCGTGGGTGAACTGCCCGGTGTGCCGCCGGGCGCTCATGGCACCACGACACCCCGGCCCACGGCGTCGCCGGCCCGAAGGGCCGCGTAGGCGTCGGCGGCCCGCTCGAGCGGGTAGGTCTTCAGGTGGGACGTGAGGTCGCCACGGGCCGCCAGGTGCAGGACCTCGTGCAGCTCCGGAACCGTGCCCCAGTAGGTGGGCGTGACGTTCACGCCGAAGGGCATGCCCATGAGCGACACGGGCAGCGAACCGCCGGCCAGGCCGACCAGGCCGATGTGGCCTTCCACCGAGACCGACTGGGCCGCGGTGGCGAGGGTGGCGTCGCTGCCGACCACGTCGAGCACGACGTCGGCGCCGCGGCCGTGGGTGAGCTCGCGGATCGCCGCCACCGCGCCCTCACCGGCGCGCACGGCGTGGTCGGCGCCGCTCTCGGTGGCCAGCGCCAAGGCCTCGTCGCGGGTGTCGACGCCGATGACCTGGCAGCCGCTCGTGGCGCGCAGGAGCTGCACGGCGAGATGCCCGAGGCCGCCGATGCCGATCACCACCGCGGTGGCGCCCGGCACGAGCAGGTGACGGGCGCGGTTCATGGCGTGGTACGGGGTGAGCGCGCCGTCGGTGAGCGGCGCGGCCAGCGCGGGCCCGACGTTGTCGGGCAGCGGCACCAGGTGCCGGGCGTGGGGGACGAGCATCAGCTCGGCCATCCCGCCGTCTGCGCCGAGGCCGCCGACGGGCGCGCCCAACGTCATGTTGCGGCAGTAGTTCTCGTGGCCTTCGGCACACGCATGGCAGCGCCCGCAACCCCAGGGCCCGTACACGGCGACGGCCTGGCCGACCTCCACCTCGGTGACTCCGGCGCCGAGGGCGTGCACCCAGCCGGCGTTCTCGTGACCGATGGTCATCGGCAGGGTCCAGGGCATCGTTCCCTCCGGGAACTCGTAGAGCACGTGGAGGTCGGAGTGGCACGCGCCGGCACCACCGATCGCGATCACCACCTCACCGGGCCCGGGATCGGGCTCGGGGACCTCCTGCAGCTCCGGGTCGTGGTGCCAACCGGTCATTCGTAGCGCTTGCATGGTGGTGACCTCCTCGTGGACTGGTACCAGGATGCGACGCCTGCCGGGCGCATGCCAGGGCCGTTGGTCCTCTTCGTGAACCGGCCGTCGGCTCAGAAGCCGGTGGGCTCCGTCTCGAGTTCCGGTTCGGTCGGTCGTCGCTCGTGGTGCAACGGGAAGAGCGCATCGGTGCGTTCGAACCAGAGCAGCGCGTCGTAGCGTCCGCCCATCCTGGTGGGAACGTAGTTCCCTGCTTCGCGCCGGGGTTGGTAGACGACGCCGACGGCCCGATGGCCGAGCCACGTCGACAGCCACGGGCCCGAGCGGTCGGCGCCGAACACCAGCACCGACGACTCCCCGAGGGCACGGTGGAGCAGATCCTCGTGGGTGTCGGGCCGGGCCGGGGGCAGGGGAAGGACGCGCTCGGGCGCACCCCACGCCGCGGCCGCCAGCACCGAGCCGTGGTGGGAGGCGAAACCGACGAGCCGCACCGCGTCACCGTGGCGCTCCCGCAGGAGCTGACCCACGTTGACCAGGCCGTCGCGGGCCATGTCGGTCGCCCGGGCGTCGCCGACGTGGGTGTTGTGCTCCCACACGAGACCTTTCGAGCGCGGGCCCAGGTGCCGGGACAGGCGCTCGACGGTGTCGGCCATGTGGTGGTCCCGGACGTTCCACGACGCGCGGTCACCCCGGACCATCGTCCGGTAGTACCGCTCCGCGCCGGCGACGACCTCGGCGTTCTGTGCCGCATCGAAGGCGTCCTCGTCGCCCGTGGCCAGGCCCCGGGTGCGTCGTCGCACCTCGACGAGCAGCCGCACCACGTCGGTCTCGCAGGACTCGGGCACCAGGCGGGTGCTCCAGGCGTACTCGTGCGGGTCCTCGCCGTACGGAGCGAAGCAACGCCACGCCTCGTGCGCCGCGGCGAGGGCGTCGGGGGCGTGCTCTTCGAGCCAGGAGCGGATGACGCGCAGCGAATCCCACAGGGAGTAGACGTCGAGCCCGTAGAACCCCACCTGTTGGTCCGGCGGACTGGTTCCGTTGTGCTCCCGCAGCCAGGTGAGGAACTCCGCGACCTCCCGGTTCGCCCACATCCAGGTGGGCCAACGCTCGAAGAGGGAGAGCAGCTCGAAGGCGTCGAGATCTTCGTCCCCCAGGCCCCGGACCCAGCGATTGAGCCGCCAGCAGTCCGGCCAGTCCCCCTCGACGCCGATCCAGGTGAAACCGTGCTCCTCGATGAGGCGGCGGCTGAGTTGGGCCCGCCACCAGTAGTACTCATGGGTGCCGTGCGACGCCTCACCGATGCACACCGTGCGGGCGCCGCCGACCGTTTCGACCAGCACCTCGAGGTCCGAGGGGTCGTCCAACGGTCGGCCCAGCGAGGTGATCTCCGCCTCGATCTCACCGCCGCTCGGCCGACGCCGCGGTCCGCTCATGTCCTCACCTCCCCGCTCGTCGCGGTGGCAGGGTCGAGCAGGTACCGGGTGAACCAGTCCGCGGCGACGATCGCCACCTCGGCGAGGGTGCCCGACTCCTCGAAGAGGTGCGTCGCGCCCTCCACGATGTGGAGCTCGTGGGCGCAGCGCAGCTCGCCCATGGCCGTCCGGTTCAACTCCAGCACGGCGTCGTCCCGGCTGCCGACGATCAGCAGCGTCGGTGCCCGGACTTCGGCCAGGCGTGGGCCCGCCAGGTCGGGTCGGCCGCCCCGGGAAACCACCGCGGCCACCTCGTCGCCCACATCGGCCGCAGCCCACAGCGCGGCTCCGCCGCCCGTGCTCGCCCCGAAGTAGCCGACGCGGCAGCCCGCCGCGTCGGGGCGGGCGACGAGCCAGCGGGTCGCGGCGGCGAGGCGGCTCGCCAGCAGCGGGATGTCGAACACGTTGGCGCGGTCACGCTCCTCGTCGGGGGTCAGCAGGTCGAGCAGCAGCGTGCCCAGGCCGGCGCGCTCCAGCACCGAGGCGGTGAAGCGGTTGCGGGGGCTGTGACGGCTGCTGCCACTGCCGTGCGCGAAGAGCACCACTCCCCGTGCGGGCTCGGGCAGGTGGAGATGGCCGGCGAGGGTGACCTCGCCGACGGGGATGTCGACATCGAGATCGCAGTCCGGGACGTCTCCCAGCGCAATCGAGCCGGCGTGGCGACGGGCCGCCTCGTCGAGGAGCACGATCACCTCTTCGTCGCTGGTCGGTCGGAAGTCGCGGTAGTTGGGCCCGACGGCGACGAACTGGCGGGGCTGCGCGACGCAGACCAACTCGTCGGCCTCGGGCAGGCGCCCGGCCGCGTCGGCGGGGGCGACCGGTGCCGCCAGGATCACCCGGGTTGCGCCCAACTGGCGCGCCACGGTGCAGGCCACGCGCGCGGTGGCGCCGGTGGCGATGCCGTCGTCCACGATGACGACGGTGCGGCCTTCCAGGTCGATCCGGCGTCGGCCGCGCCGGAGTTGGGCCGTGCCGCGTCTCGAGGACGCGTCGCTCGCGTTCCTCGACGACGCGCAGTTCGTCGTCGGTGACCTGGGCGCGCGCCACCAGGTCGTCGTCCAGGATGCGGGCGCCGCCCTCGCCGATCGCGCCCATGGCCAGCTCGGGCTGGAAGGGGACGCCGAGCTTGCGCACCACGATCACGTCGAGCGGGGCGTGCAGCGCCGCGGCGACCTCGGCGGCCACGGGGACCCCGCCCCGGGGCAGCCCCAGCACGACCGGGTCGGTGTCCCGCAGGTCCTCGAGCAGAGCGGCAAGCCGACGCCCGGCGTCGACGCGGTCCGCGAAGGGAAGCTCGGGCGGTGCAGCTCTGCTGTGCCACGGGTTCATGGGCGCCTCCGGGCGCTCGGCTCCGGGTTTTCATCATGGGTCGCCGAGGCGGGGTGTCGGCAGGGCCGAAGGTCCCGATCAGGGCCCGACGAGTGACGACCTAGTGACGACCTGCGGCAAAGGGTCCTTCGCCCCTTCCCTTCCCGCCGCGCCGGCGCGCACACTCGATGTGGTCGGGACGATCCCGGCGAGCCGATGCGAGGAGCACGACCATGGACGAACGCAACCACGCACAGGACGGACCGACGAGCACCGGACCGGTCCGATGAGCAGGTTCGTGGCCTGGTTCGACGAGGTGGGCAGGGGCGATGCCGCCGTGGTGGGTGGCAAGGGGGCCAACCTGGGCGAGCTCGCGCGGGCGGGTCTGCCCGTGCCGCCGGGCTTCGTGGTCACCGCGGATGCCTACCTCCGCTCGATGGACGCGGCCGGGGTCCGCGCACAGCTGCGCGCGACGTTCGACGAGGCCTCGCGCAACCCGGGTGACCCGGGCGCCCTGGCCGCGTCGGCGGACCGCCTGCGCGCCCTTGTGCACGGCGCGGAGGTGGCGGAGGACGTGTGGGACCGGGTGCTCGAGGCGTACCGTCGCCTCGGCGACGACGTGCCCGTCGCCGTCCGCTCCTCGGCCACCGCCGAGGACGCCGCCGGGACATCGTTCGCCGGCATGCACGAGACCTACGTGAACGTGGTCGGCGCGGAGGCGCTGCTGCAGCGTCTCGTCGACTGCTGGGCCTCCCTGTACGGGGCGCGGGTCATCTCGTACCGGGCGAGCCAGGGACTGACCGAGGAACCCGCCATCGCGGTGGTGGTGCAACAGCTCGTCGCCTCGGAACGGGCGGGAGTGCTGTTCACCGCCGACCCGTCCACCGGTGACCGGAGCCGTATCATCGTCGAGGGCGCGTTCGGCCTCGGCGAGGTGGTGGTCGGCGGGGAGGTCGAGCCCGACACCTACGTGCTCGACAAGGAGGGCCCGCGCCTCGTCACGGTCCGCGTCGGGCACAAGGACCACCAGCTGCTCGCCGCACCCGACGGCACGGTGGCGCGGGTCGAGCTGGACGGCGACGCGGCGCAACGTCGGGTGCTCACCGACGACGAGGTGCTGGGGCTCGCCCGCCTCGGCAAGCAGGTGGAGGAGCACTACGGCACGCCACAGGACATGGAATGGTCGTACGCGGACGGTCGGATGTATCTCGTCCAGACCCGGCCGATCACCACGTTGACGTCCGGGCAGGATTCGTCCACAGCTCCTGGTGGCCCGAGCGCTGCTGACGACGCCACGGCCCCGACCGGCGCGCCGGGGCGGACGCTGCTGCGCGGGTTGGCGGCTTCATCGGGCACGGCCACCGGCCCTGTCCGGGTGCTCGCTTCCCCGGAACAGGGCGACCAGCTGCTCGAGGGCGAGGTGCTCGTGGCGCCGCTGACGAACCCCGACTGGGTTCCGACGCTCCGGCGTGCGGTCGCCATCGTGACCGACGGTGGCGGCATGACGTGCCACGCCGCGATCGTCGCCCGCGAGCTCGGGGTTCCCTGTGTGGTGGGGGCGCGGACCGCGACGACGACGTTGCGCGACGGGGAAGTCGTGACCGTGGACGGGCGTGCGGGGGTGGTCACCGAGGGGACGGTGGCCGCGTCGACGTCGTTGGCCGTACCGGCACGCGCCTCGGCGCCTGCCGCGCCGGCGCCGGTCCAGCCGTTGGCCACCCGCATCTACGTGAACCTCGCGATGGCCGACCGCGCCGAGCAGGTGGCACAACAGCCCGTCGACGGTGTCGGGCTGCTCCGGGCGGAGTTCCTGGTCACCGACGCGCTGGGCGGGGTTCATCCGCCGCGCTGTTGGAGCGGGGCGAGCAGGGCGAGTTCCTCGAGCGGATGTCGGAGTCGCTGCTGCGGATCACGCGGGCATTCGCACCGCGCCCGGTCGTCTACCGGACCATCGACTTCCGCACGAACGAGTTCCGCGGCCTCGAGGGCGGCGAGCGTTTCGAGCCCGTCGAGCACAACCCGATGATCGGTTACCGGGGCTGCTACCGGTACGTGCGGGAGCCCGACCTGTTCGCGCTCGAGCTGGAGCTGCTGGCCCGGGTGCGCGAGGAGACCCCGAACCTCCACCTGATGATCCCGTTCGTGCGCACCCGCTGGGAGCTGGAAGCCTGCCTGGAGGCGGTCGACGCCAGTCCGCTGGGCGCCCAACGCGGCCTGCACCGCTGGGTGATGGCCGAGGTTCCTTCCGTCGTCTACCGGATCCCGGAGTACGCGGCGATGGGGATCGACGGGGTGTCCATCGGGTCCAACGACCTCACGCAGCTCATGCTCGGCGTCGACCGCGACTCCGAGACCTGCGCGGCGCTCTTCGACGAGTCCGACGACGCCGTTCTCGACGCGATCCGCCGGATCATCGCCGCATCACACGATGCGGGCATCACCGCGTCGCTGTGCGGGCAGGCCCCCTCGAACCGGCCTGCGTTCGCGGAGCACCTGGTGCGTGCCGGCATCGACTCGATCTCGGTCGACCCGAGTGCGGTCGATCGGGCCCGCGCCGCGGTGGGCGTCGCCGAGCAGCGTCTGGTGGTCGAGGCGGCGCGCCGGACCGGGTCTCTGTCCTGACGCGAAAATGTCCCACCCGACTGCGATCGTGATGGGCGATGTGGAATCCAACCCACCCAGCGTCTAGCCTTTCACGGTCGCCACAGACCCTGCTCCGCACCGTGCGGGGCCCCGGCTGCACGCCGGGTCCACAGGGAGGTGCCGCTCGTCATGCGGGCCTATGAAATCATGATCATCGCGGACGGCGAGCTGTCCGAATCCGAGGTGTCACACCTGGTGAACTCCACTGACCAAGAGGTCACCGACGCCGGAGGCACGATCGCCTCGGTCGACAAGTGGGGTCAAGTCGTCGCTTCGCCTACGAGATCAACAAGAAGACCGAGGGCATCTACCTGGTCTTCGAGATCCTCGCCGAGCCGGGCGCGCTCGACGCGCTGGAACGCAACCTGCGCATCGCGGACGAAGTGATCCGCCACAAGCTCATCCGACTGCCCGACCACGAGGCTGAACCGCCGTGGGCTCTTCGACGACGTCGAGGCAACCCCGGCGGCGCCGAAGAGTCGGCCGACCGCCGAGCAGAGGAGGTGGCATCCATGGCCAGGACAACACCGTCACCATCGTCGGCAACATCACCCGCGACCCGGAGCTGCGCTTCACCCCGTCAGCGGCCAGGCCGTCGCGTCCTTCGGCGTGGCCGTCAACCGCCGCTGGCAGAACCGCTCCACCCAGGAATGGGAGGAACAGACGTCGTTCTTCGACATCAAGTGCTGGGCACAGCTCGCCGAGAACGTGTCGGGTCGCTGGGCCGCGGGGCCGCGGGTGGTGGTCACCGGACGCCTCGAGCAGCGCTCGTGGCAGACCGACCAGGGCGACAAGCGCTCCAAGGTCGAGATCGTCGCCGACGACGTCGCCCCCAGCCTGCGCTGGGCGACCGCCGAGGTCAGCAAGAACGAGCGCCGCGACGGTGCGCGTTCCCGCAGCTCCGGTGGGTCCGGCAAGTCCCCGGCGGGTCGAGAACCAGGCTCCTCGGGTGCCGAGCTGGAACACCAATGAGGAGCCGTTCTGATGGCAGGGAAGGCGCCAAGCTGCGCGGCAAGAACAAGGACAATCCCGGCGCGCCAAGAAGAAGGTGAGCATCCTCACCTCCGAGAAGGTCGAGTACGTCGACTACAAGGACGTGAACCTGCTCCGCGCTTCACCTCGGACCGGGCCAAGATCCGCGCCCGTCGGGTCACCGGCAACGACTCCCAGCAGCAGGCTGCGGTCGCCATGGCCATCAAGAACGCCCGCGAGATGGCGCTGCTGCCCTACACCAACCGGGTCACCCAGCAGCGCTCCAACCGTGGCGAACGTGGTCGACCGCGGCGGTCGGGCCGAAGGACCGCCGCCCGACGCCGTCGGCGCCGCCGCCCGGTGGGGACGAAGTCGAGCCCGAGAACGAGACGATGACCGACGCCGAGCTCACCGAGGCCTTCGCGACGCCGACCGACGACGGAGGCGAGGACTGACTGGAGCTGATCCTGCGCGACGACGTCGACGGCGTCGGCAAGAAGGGCGACCTGGTCACGGTCGCCGACGGCTACGCCCGCAACTTCCTGCTGCCCAAGGGCCGCGCCTTCAAGGCGTCGACCGGCGTGCACGCCCAGGCCGAGGCCATGCGTCGCTCACGCGAGCTCAAGCGACGCCGCGGCCCGCACTGCGGCCGAGGACGTCGCCAAGACGCTGGTGCCCACCACGATCACCGTCACCGCCAAGACCGGAGCGGGCGACCGCCTCTTCGGGTCGGTCACCACGTCCGAGATCGCCGAGGCGATCGCGGCCCAGACGGGCATCGAGATCGATCCGCACAAGCTGCACCTCGACGAGCCGATCAAGACGCTCGGCACCCACATGGTGCCCGCGAAGCTGCACGCGACGTCGAGTTCCCGGTCACCGTCGAGGTCGTTTCGGCGCCTGAGGTTCGTCCACAGCGTTCGCCACAGCCGTTTGCGCGCTGTGGCGGTGGTCAACGATGCCGTGCACAGCCGTTTGGCGTCGCGGAACGGCTTGAGGGCAACGATCGTCCACAGGGGCGGTGTCCACTATCTGTCCGCAGTCGCCTGCCGCGAACTTGACTTGTCCACATGCTGAGATGGCTGCTGTGGACAGCTTTCGGGGTTGCACCTCTTGCCTCCCACAGGCCCGTCGAGCCATGGTGGACCGATGTCCGTTCTCAGGACCCGTTCGACGCAGATGGCCCCTCGGGTCGGCGCACGTCGCCGGGTCGGGTGCCGCCCCACGACATCCAGGCCGAGGAGTCCCTGCTGGGCGCCATGCTGCTGTCACGCGACGCGGTCGCGTCCGCGTCCGAGAGTGGTGACGTCGGCCTCGTTCTACAAGCCCGCCCACGGCCACATCTACGACGCGATGAGCACGCTGACGGCCCGTGGCGAGCCCGTCGACCCGGTGACCGTCGCCGACGAGCTGCGCCGCGCCGACCTGCTCGACCGCTCGGTGGCCCGTCGGTGCTGTTCAGCCTCCAGGCCAACACCCCGGCCACCTCCAACGCGGCCGCTACGCCCAGATCGTCGAGGACCACGCGCTGCTGCGTCGGCTCATCACGGTCGCAGTCGGAGATCTCCGAGCTCGGGTACAGCCTTCCCGACGACGTCATCAAGACGCTCGACGACCGCCGAGACGATGGTCTACGACCTGTCGCAGAACCGCATCACCGACTCGACCGCCGAGCTGCGCGACCTGCTGCCCGAGACGCTCAGCCGCATCGAGATGCTCTACGACCGCGGCGACGCGATCACCGGCACGCCGATCGGGCTACACCGACCTCGACGACCTCACCTCCGGGCTGCAGCCCGAGGCGCTCATCGTCGTCGGCGCTCGTCCCGCCATGGGCAAGACGGCCTTCGCGCTCGGCATGGCGCCGCATGCGGCCATGAACGCGAGCAAGCCGGTGCTGTTCTTCTCGCTGGAGATGAGCCGCCTCGAGCTCTCCCAGCGCCTCCTCAGCGCCGAGGCCCGCGTCGACTCTGCGCCGCATGGCGTCGGGCCGCCTCGAGGATCAGCGACTGGACCAAGATCACCGGCGCGGTCGGTCGCCTCGCCGAGGCGCCGCTGTGGATGGACGACAACCCCAACGTCTCGATCGCCGAGATCCGCGGCAAGGCCAGGCGGCTCTCGTCCAAGGTCGGCGACCTGGGCCTGATCGTCGTCGACTACATCCAGCTGATGACCGGGCGCGTCCAACGCCGAGAACCGCCAGGTCGAGGTGGCCGAGATCAGCCGTGGCCTCAAGATCCTGGCACGCGAGCTGCACTGCCCCGTCGTGGCGCTGGCGCAGCTCAACCGCGGCCTCGAGCAGCGCGCCGACAAGCGACCGCTGCTGAGCGACCTGCGTGAGTCCGGCGCCCTGGAGCAGGACGCCGACGTGGTGATGTTCCTGTACCGCGACGAGGTGTACAACCCGGAGTCACCCGACACCGGCACGGCGGAGATCCTCGTGTCGCCAAGCACCGCTCGGGCCCGCTCGGCGTCACCCGCCTGGCGTTCCTCAGTCCACTACACCCGCTTTGCCAACATGGCCCGCGACGACTGATCACTCGCCGCCTCTGGGCGAGGACCGCGTCCGATCGTGGTGCGGCGCGCGTTGTCGATTGGAGTCGGCTCTGGCGGGAAGGTCTTCGACATGGACGTGTTCCCCCGGCGCGGTGCTTCCCGATCCCTCGGGTCGGCCCGGGTGGCCCTGCGGGCCATCGCCGTGGGGGTCGTGCTGGTCGCCGCCTGCGCCGGATGTGGCAGTTCCACGGCGTCGAATTCGACGACGTCGCCGGCCAAGCGGGGGTCGGTCACCTTTCACGGTCTGCCCCAGTATGCGGGGTCGTCCCCAGTGGGCCATCCCAACGTGAACGGCTCCGCGACCACGCAGACCTTCACCGTCGTCCGTGCATCCCCCCGCCAGGTCGTCCAGTTCTACAGTCGCGCGCTCGACGGCTGGACGGTCGTGGAGAAGCCTCACGCGTTGACGGGTGGATCGCAGTCGGCATGGCGAGGTCGCTTCAAGCGCGGGAACGCCACGTTGCTCGTATCGGCCGAGTCGACACCCAGCCCGAACCAGGAGGCGACGCAGTACAGCCTGGACTTGCGCACGTCCTGATCCGCGGAGTGGTGGCGTCGGTCCGTGGACTGCGAACGGATTCGCGGCGCAAGGGCGGTTCGTGCACCCGGGTGCACCCATTCGGTATCGGACTGTCTCCGGACCGCATGACCGACCGCGGCGGGGACCGGATGCGAGACTCTTCATGTGGCTGTCGCCGATGCTGTTGCTGCTGATCTGGGACAGGCCAACTACCAGGAGTTCAGTCGCGAACTCGCCCGCGCCTCTGGTCACGAAGGAGAGATCCTCGAAACCGACGGCCTGCTGCTGTATGCGTCGCGCACCCGGTTTCCGGTGCTGTTCAATGGGGTCTGGCGACTCGATCCGACGGTTCCGGCCGCGACCGTGGTCGAGGTCGCGGACGGGTTCTTCGCCGAGCGGGGGCGCGGCTGGTCTCTGTGCCTGCGGGACGGCGTCGCCGAGGACGAAGATCTTCGCCTCGCTGCCGAGGATGCCGGCGTCACGTCACTGCTCGAAGCGCCCGAGATGATTTGCGAAATGCCGGTCGAGCCGCAGCCGTTGCCAGATGGCGTCGCACCTCGATGGGTCGACGACCGCGCCACGTTCGATGACTTCGTGGCGGTGAGCGACGCCGCATATGCCACCCAAGGAATGCCACCCGACACCGTGGTCGACTCGATCACCGATCTGCGGGCATACCTGACTCCGTACTTGCAGACCGTGGTCGCCTACGAAGGGGACATGCCGGTAGCCGCCGCCCAGGTGTTGTCGAGCCACTCCATCGCCGGGGTCTACTGGGTCGGAACGTTGGAGCGGGCTCGCGGCAAGGGCCTCGGAGATCGTGTCACCCGGGCGGTCACCAACCGGGCGTTCGAATCAGGCGCGCGTTTGGTGTCGCTTCAGGCATCGGCGATGGGCGAGCCGATCTACCGTCGCATGGGTTACCGCGAGATCTACCGCTATCGGACCCACGTCCGATTCGTCGCTCCGGTCGCCTGACAATGCGTCTGCAGTGAGTCAGCCCGGGTTCTGGCTTCGCGTGGTGGCGAACCGGCGCGCCCGCGGACGCGCCGACACCGAGAAGTCGTCGAGTCCGAGCGGGCATTCGCTTTCGCCGCTCCCGTCAGAGCCATCCACCCTGGCTCCCTAGGGAGCCAGGGTACTACTCGGGGGTGACAACATAATTCCTATGGCGCGCCCGCGGGAGCGGCGCACCGTTCGACTCCCGCGGGAGCCGAACGTCCACCCCGGTTTTCCAAAGCGCGTGACCGCCCATCGGCCCAACGATGGAGGGGCCAGAGAGCCCTGACCGCTCACGTGCCGCGGCCACCAAAGATTGCTTCAAAATTGCGCTAGAAGCCAGCGGAGTCGAATTCGTCAGACAGTAGGTCCATGAGGAGACTGTCGTGCCAGCTGCCGTCGTTGCCGCGTTCGTGGCGGCGCTGGATCCCAACGGGCTTGAATCCGACCTTGGTGTAGCAGCGGATCGCAGCAGCGTTCTCCGTGGCCGGATCGATCTCGATGCGATGGTGGCCGTGCTCATCGAAGATGTGGCGCACCAGCGTTCGAAGCGCGTCGGTGCCGATGCCGCGCCCGTGCAGGTCGGCAGCGATCCAAATGTCGATCTGCGCGCACCGGTAGTCGGGGGCAATGTCTTGGGACCACTGGATCCAGCCCACGATCTGGTCGTCGACCTCGATCACGTACGCGATCGAGTCCGGCTCGTTCATGTCCGAGATGACAGCCGCGACGAGGTCGCCGCCTCCTCGCCACCACTGGAACACCTGTGGATCGGCTCGTAGATGGGCGAGCTCCGCGACGTCGTCGGGAGTCGGCGTCCTGAGCCGCACCTCGGCGCCCATCAGCTCGGTCACTGCAAAGAACCTACCGAACCGGTCTGGTGTCCGTTTCGTGCGCGCTTCCGGAAAGTCCACCCGGGGTCGGCGGTTTGATCATTCTCTGCCGTTGCGCTCGTGGTGGTTGCACCCCGGCCAGCAGAAGCGGCCGCCATCGGCAGTCGTCAGATGACGTCGACGAGGTTGGTCTGACGGATCCTGCGCTCACGCGGGTGACGATCGGGATTGTCAAGCACGCCGGGCCGACGGCAACGATGAACCGATCCCATGGATCGCCGAGTGCATCACGACGCGATCGATACCACGGCGTCGACCAGGGCAGCGGCGGCATTGTCAGAAGGGCGGCGCGACCCCTGGATGTACCAGACCATGGCATGGGAGTCGGTGACGACTCTCCTGACGAGTCGACAAATCGTGTGTGCCGTTCCGGCGGATGGGCGAGACTCGGGGGCATGCATACCTGGCGTGTCGGCGACGTCGACATCGTCCGAATCGAAGATGAGAACTTTGCGGTACCTGCACCTGCGCCACCGGCCGGCTGGATGATCCCGACCTTCGCCACCGACGACGGCGAGGTGCGCATCGCGTTCTCCGCTCTCGCCATTCGTACGCCAACTCGGCGCATCGTCGTGGACCCGTGGCTCGCCAACGATCATCCCCGATCGCAACCCGATGCCGCCGACCACGCTGGGAAGCTGCTGGAGGAACTTGCCGCGGCGGGATTTCCGCCTGATGATGTGGGCCTGGTGGTCAACACCCATTGTGACGGCATCGGCTGGAACACCCGGCCGGGACCGGACAACCAGTGGCTACCGAGCTTCCCGAATGCCCGCTATCTGTATCCGGCGGCCGAGCTGGCGGCGATCGACGCGGGCGCCGATATCTACGGTGCGGGCGAGCTGACGGTCTTGCGTGAAGCCGGCCTCGTGGATGGCATCGAACCCCCGACCTCCTTGGGCCCGGAGGTAGAGCTTGTGGACGCGCCCGGTCACAACCCGGGCCACGTAGCGGTACGGGTGGAAAGCCGCGGGGATTTCGCCGTGATCCCCGGCCACCTCGTGCTCTCGCCCTTCCAGGTTGCCGACCCGGGCACGACGTTGGCCGGCGAGGAACCACTCCAGCTCGTTGCTGCGGCTGCCACCCGTCGGGCCATGTTGGATGAACTCGCCGACCGCAACGGGCTACTCGTCACCACGTTGGTGGGCGGCCCAGGCGGCGGACGGATCACCCGGGCCGAACACGGCGGCACGGTGACCTACGCGCTCGCCGATCAGGAAGATGGACATGGCGGCGCCTGACGATCGGAGCAACTACGAGCGGATGCTCGCGGGCGATTGGTATCTCGCAGACGACCCCGAGATCGACGCGCACGCTTGTGGACCGGTGGTGGAGCGATCGTACTGGGAGCGTTGTCGATTGGCGTCGGCCCTGGCGGGAAGGCCTTCGACATGGAAATGTTCCCCCAGCACGGTGCTTCCCGGCCCCTCCGGTCGGTCTGGGTGGCCCTGCGGGCCGTCGCCGTGGGAGCCGTTCTGGTCGCCGCCTGCGCCGGATGTGGCAGTTCCACGGCGTCGAATTCGACGACGTCGCCGGCCAAGCGGGCGTCGATCACCTTTCACGGCCTGCCCCAGTATGCGGGGTCGACTCCGGTGGGCCATCCCAACGTCAACGGCTCCGCGACCACGCAGACCTTCACCGTCGTCCGTGCATCCCCCCGCCAGGTCGTCCAGTTCTACAGTCGCGCGCTCGCCGGCTGGACGGTCGTTGAGAAGCCTCACGCGTTGACGAGTGGATCGCAGTCGGCATGGCGAGGTCGCTTCAAGCGCGGCAACGCCACGTTGCTCGTATCGGCCGAGTCGACACCGAGTCCGAACCAGGAGGCGACGCAGTACAGCCTGGACCTGCGCACGTCCTGATCTGCGGAGCGGTGGCGTCGATCCGGGGACTACGAGTGGGCCCGCTTGACATCCGCATTAGTTCATTTACCATACGAACGAATGGCTGAGACTCCGAGCACCGCCTTCGACGACGCCGTCGAGTCGGTGCGGGCCGGCGGCTCACCGAAACAGCAGGCGGTCGTGCTCTATCAGCAGCTCACCGACCAGGAGCGGCTGGGACTGCTCGACGGGGACACACCGTTCTGGCCCGGACTGCGCACGATGCTGGTCGAGGGCTACAACCGGACGCCCTACGTCCACGGCGAGGTCGCCAGGCTCGGCATTCCGGGCATCCGGTTCGTCGACGGTCCACACGGTTGCGTGGCCGGCGCAGGGACAGCGTTCCCGGTTGCGATGGCGCGGGGGGCAACCTGGGACGTCGCGCTCGAAGAAGCGATCGGCGAGGCGATCGGCCGTGAGATCCGCGCCCAGGGGGGCAACTTCTTCGGCGGAATCTGTGTCAACCTGCCCCGTCATCCCGCCTGGGGGCGCATCCAGGAGACCTACGGCGACGATCCCCACCACCTGGGTGAACTCGGTGCGGCCCTGGCGCGCGGTGCCGAACGGTACGTGATGGCCTGCGTCAAGCATTTCGCCCTGAACAGCATGGAGAACGCCCGCTTCACCGTCGACGTTCAAGTCGACGAAGCCACGCTTCACGACGTGTACCTGCCGCATTTCAAACGAGTCATCGACGAGGACGTCAGCGCGGTCATGGCTGCCTACAACTCGGTCAACGGAGAGTGGGCCGGACAGAACCGTGATCTGCTCACCGGCGTGTTGCGGGAACTCTGGGGCTGGGACGGCTTCACCGCTTCGGACTTCATGTGGGGCCTGCGAGATGGTGCGAAATCCCTCGAAGCCGGTCTGGATCTCGAGGAGCCGTTCGCCCAGCAGCGTGCCCAGCACCTCGCGGCACAGCTCGAAGACGGCCAGACGAGCTGGACGTCGGTCGAACGGTCGGGCGTGCGGTTGCTGGCGACCCAGTTGCGGTCGTACGCCCACCGGCACCCGAGCGACCCCGGCGCCGACGTGATGGCCGACGACGACCACCGGGCGCTCGCCCGCACCGCCGCCGCGCGCGCCATGGTGCTGTTGCGCAACGAACCCGTCGCAGGCGCACCCGTGTTACCACTCTCAGCGGATCTGTCCTCGGTCGCGGTCATCGGCCGGCTGGGAGGCGCGGCGAACCTCGGGGACCACGGCTCCTCGATGGTCCGACCGCCGAGCACGGTCACGCCCGTCGAAGGGATCCGTGCAGCCTTTCCCGATGCGTCGGTGACGACGATGACCGACGACGACCCGGAAGCTGCCGCCCGGGTGGCGGGAGATGCCGACGTCGCGGTGGTCGTCGTCGGCTACACCGCCGAGGACGAAGGTGAATACGTGGGCAACGAAACGATGACCCGCCCCGAGCTGCTCGCGCTGTTTCCGCCGATGCCTGCCGGCTTCGACCTCTTCGCCACCGGATCCGGCGCCGTCGATCCCGCCGAAGCGTCGCCGGTGATGTCGGGAGGCATGGGAGGAGACCGCCGTTCCCTGCGGCTGCGGCCCGAGGACGAGGCGATCATTCTCGCCACGGCCGCGGCGAACCCGCGCACCGTCGTGGTGGTCGTCGCCGCGGGTGCCGTGCTGGCCGAACCGTGGCGTGACCAGGTCCCGGCCACGTTGATCATGTGGTACGCGGGCATGGAAGGCGGCCATGCCCTGGCCGATGTCCTCTCGGGCCGCCACAACCCGTCCGGCCGCCTTCCCTTCTCTATCCCCACCAGCGAGGACCACCTGCCCCAGTTCGACCGGGACGCCACTTCGGTCACCTACGGACCGTTCCACGGCCAGCGCCTCCTCGACCGGCTCGGGGTCGGTGCCGCCTACCCGCACGGCTTCGGCCTCGCCTACACGACCTACTCGATCGAATCGGCCACGGTCGTCCGCGACGACCCGGGCGGCCCGCGCCTCGGCGTCACGGTCGCCAACACCGGGACCCGCGACGGGCGACACGTCGTCCAGATCTACGGCCGTCGCACCGACGGCGCCGGCTCACTCCATCTGCTGGGCTTCACGGTCGTCGAGGTGGCAGCCGGTGCGACGACCGAGACCGAGCTGGACGTGTCGCTCACCCCGCTCGCCAGATGGGACCCGGTACGGCGGCGCCGGATCGAACCCGACCCGGCGGCCGTGACGCTCGAGGTCTCCTCGTTCGCACACGACCCGAACGCGGTCGTCCTGGATGCGCAAGCGTGAGCGGCAAGTCGGCGTTGGGGGTGCGCGACGTCCGACGTCACCACCTTTCGGCGGTGCTCGGGCAACTGGTCGACGAAGGGCCGCGGTCGCGTGCCCGTCTGGCGCCGGAGATCGGGCTCACCAAGGCCACGGTCTCGCAGTTGGTGTCGGATCTGCTCGACCGTGGCCTGGTTGAGGAGCTCCCCGCACCGAGGGTGCGTGGGGTGGGACGACCCGCCACGCTCCTGGGCCCCTCCGGAGGGTTCGTCGGCGGACTCGGGCTCGTCATCGAGGTCGACCACATCGCCGCCGAGGTCGTGGACCTCACCGGGGTGGTCCGGTCCTCCGTGCGCCGCTCGAGCGACAATCGACGGACCCGCTGGGACACCGTCCTCGGGCGGGCGCGGCAACTCACCGCCCGGGTGCTGGCCGAAGCCGGAGCGGCCGGTGTCAGCTGCCCGTGTGGCGCGGTCGCTCTCCCCGGTCCCGTCGATCCGGTGACCGGGACGTTGCGCGTCGCGCCGAACCTTCACCCTTCCGCGGTCGATGCCGGTGACCTCGCCACGCGGCTCGGACTTCTCAACCCTTGCGCCCTGCTGCGTCGACAACGAGGCCAACCTGGCGGCGCTGGCCGAACAGCGCATGGGCGCAGGACGTGATCTGTCGTCGTTCGTCTACGTCTCGGCCGGCATCGGCATCGGCGGTGGCATCGTCCTCGACGGTCGACTCGCCCGGGGCACCCACGGGCTTGCGGGCGAGCTCGGCCATGTGACCGTGGTTCCCGACGGTCGGCTCTGTGGTTGCGGGTCGCGGGGGTGTCTGGAGACCGTGGTGGGCGCCGACTCGGGTGCCGGCGACGAGCAGATCGCCTCGGCGCTCGCCGCGGCCCTCCGCAGCGTCGTGCGCATCATCGATCCCGAAGCCATCGTGCTCGGGGGAACCCTCGGATCACGCGGCGAGGCGTTCGCCGAGTTGGTGCAGACCGAGCTGGGCGACCTCGGCACGCGGTGGCCGTGCGAGGTGCGGCCCGCCCAACTGGGCGCGGACGCACGGGCGCTCGGCGCCGCCCGGGTGGCCCTCGACGGGATCCTGGCCGACCCCACGCTCGTGCCACTCGCCGCCGGCCGACCGCACCCGGGGACCCCCCGGAAGTCATCCTCGAACCTGGAGCAGGACATTGGAACAGCAGCCGTTCTTCCCTGACGTCGAGCCGGTCCGCTATGCGGGCCCGCAGAGCGACGACCCGTTCAGCTTCCGCTGGTACGACGCCGATCGCATGGTGCTCGGGCGCACCATGGCCGACCATCTGCGCATGGCCGTCTGCTATTGGCACAGCTTCGTCTGGCCGGGCAACGACATCTTCGGCGAGGGGACCTTGGACCGCCCCTGGAACGCCGCCGCCGTCGACCCGATGGAGGGAGCCAGGGCCAAGATGGCGGCCGCGTTCGAGCTGTTCGAGAAGCTGGGACTTCCCTTCTTCACCTTCCACGACCGCGACGTCGCCCCCGAGGGAGCGACCTTCCGCGCAACCTGTCACAACTTCGATGCACTCGTCGACGACCTCGCCGAGCACATGGCACGCACCGGAGTCCGGCTGCTGTGGGGAACCGCCAACCTGTTCTCCCACCCGCGCTACGCGGCCGGTGCGGCGACGAACCCGGACCCGGAGGTGTTCGCCCGCGCCGCGGCGCAGGTGTGCCACGCGCTGGAGGCCACGCATCGGCTCGGGGGCGAGAACTACGTGCTGTGGGGTGGCCGGGAGGGCTACGACACCCTGCTCAACACCGATCTCCGCCGTGAGCACGATCAACTGGCCAGATTTCTGCACCTGGTGGTCGAGCACAAGCACCGCATCGGTTTCACCGGCACCATCCTGATCGAGCCCAAGCCATCCGAACCGATGAAGCACCAGTACGACTTCGACGTGGCAACGGTGGCAGGGTTCCTGGCGCGCCACGACCTCGACGAGATCAAGGTGAACATCGAGGCCAACCACGCCACGCTCGCGGGCCACAGCTTCCACCACGAAGTCGCCACCGCGATCGCCGCGGGCGTCCTCGGATCGATCGACGCGAACCGCGGTGACCAGCAGAACGGATGGGACACCGACCAGTTCCCCAACTCGGTCGAGGAGCTGTCCCTGGTGCTCTACGAGGTGGTGCGCAGCGGTGGTCATCGGTCGTGGGGGGTTCAACTTCGACACCAAGCTCCGACGCCAGTCGACGGCTCGCGACGACCTGTTCCATGCGCACATCGGCGCGGCCGACACCTTGGCGCGTGCGTTGCTGGTCGCGGCCTCGATGATCCGCTCCGACGACATCGAGGCGCACCGCCGGGACCGGTACGCACGCTGGGCCGACGGGCTCGGCACCTCCATCACCGACGGGACCATGTCGCTCGCGGACCTGCGGGATCACGCCACCGAGGCCGACGAGCCCGAGCCGGTCTCGGGTCGACAGGAGCTGCTGGAGAACGTGGTCAACCGCCACGTCGAGCGAGCCAGCTAGCCGGCTCGCACCGCCGAGGGGCCCGGCCGACCTGGCAGAGTCTGCGTGTGGACTTCGCCATGGCCCCCGAACTGCAGCTCCTCGCCGAGGAGGCCGCCGAGATCGGACGCCGGGGTGCCGACCGGCGGCGGACCAGAGAAGACGGCTGGCTGATCGGCCACGACCGCGACTTCGCCCGCACGCTCGCCCAGCGCGGTTGGATCGGCATGACCTGGCCGACCGAGGTGGGAGGCGGTGGCCGCAGTGCACTCGAGCGGTTCGTCGTGTTCGAGGCGCTCATCGGCGCGGGTGCGCCCCTGGCGACGGTCTACTTCGCCGACCGGCAGATCGGCCCGACGTTGCTGGAGTTCGCCACCCCCGGCCAGCAGCAGCGTTGGCTGCCGGGGATCCTGGCGGGCACGTCGATGTGGTGCGTCGGGCTGAGCGAGCCCGACGCCGGATCCGACGTGGCATCGATCAGCACCCGGGCCCGCCCGGACGGGAAGGGTGCCGGCGACTGGGTCGTGTCCGGGGCCAAGGTGTGGACGAGCGGCGCGGCCCATGCCGACTGGTGCTACCTGGTCGCCCGGACCGACCCGGATGCGCCACCCCACGCAGGGCTGTCCGAGTTCGTCGTCGACATGCACAGCCCCGGCGTCGAGGTGCGGCCGATCGTCGATCAGACCGGCGACCGGCACTTCTGCGCGGTCACCTTCGACGAGGTGCGGGTGCCCGCGCGATCATCTGGTCGGCACCCCGAACAACAGTTTCCGTCAGGTGATGCGCCAGATGGAACACGAGCGGGGCGGCATCGACCGGTTGGTGAGCAACCACCGGCTCTACCGGGACGTGCTGGCGCACGTCGACCGGGGCGACCCGGTTGTCCGGCAACGGATCGCCGCCCTCGAGTCGGCCTACCGGGTGGGCCGGTCGATGATCCTGCGGGCGGTGTGTGGCCCGACGCCACGGGGGTACTCGGCGGTGACCAAGACCTTCTGCACCGAACACGAACAACGCGTCGCGAACTTCTGTGGCGACGTGCTGGGTGTCGGCGCCCAGGCGTTCGAACCGGTCGACGGTGCCGTCGACCACCTGGCCGCCCGGGTGGCCCGCAACCTCGCCTATGCGCCCGCCTACACCCTGATGGGTGGCACCACCCAGATCCTGCGCAACATCATCGCAGAACGCATGCTCGGCCTGCCCCGCGCCTGAACGACGCGTACCGCGCGCCGCTCAGAATCCCCCGCCCATCGCCGTGGATGCCGCGGGAGCACCACGCCAGGCGGAAAGGGATCGGTGACGGCGATTCAGATGTTGCGCGCCGTGTCGGCCCAGTACGGCTCGCGCAGGATGCGCTTGGACAGCTTGCCCGCGGCGTTGCGGGGGAGCGAGTCGGCGAACTCCCAACTCCGGGGGCACTTGTAGCCGGCCAGGTGCTCCCGACAGTGCGCTTCGAGTGCGGCCTCGAGTTCCGGTGAGATCAAGGTTCCCGGGGCCGGCTCGACCACGGCCAGGACCTGTTCGCCCATCTCGGTGTCGGGAATCCCGATCACGGCCACATCGGCCACCGCATCGTGGCCGATGAGGACGCCTTCGATCTCGGCCGGGTAGATGTTCACCCCACCGGAGATGATCATGTCGATGCGCCGGTCCGACAGGAACAGATAGCCGTCCTCGTCGAGGTAGCCGACGTCGCCCAGGGTGCCCGCGCCGGTGTCACGGTGCGCGGCCGCGGTCTTCTCCGGCGCGTTGTGGTATTCGAAGTCCATGCCGATCAGGCTGTGGAACCAGATCTGGCCCACCGCACCGGTGGGCACCGGTTCGCCCTGTTCGTCCAGGATCCGGACCTCCATGACCGGCAGCGCCCGGCCGACGCTGCCCGGTCGTTCCAGCCACTCGGTCGCCGAGATGTTCGTGATGAAACCACCTTCGGTGCCGCCGTAGTACTCGGTGAGCACCGGACCCCACCAGTCGATCATGGCCCGCTTCACCTCCACCGGACACGGTGCGGCGCCATGGTGGACGCCGACGAGGCTGGAACCGTCGAAGGCGGCGCGACGCTCCTCGGGGAGCCGCAGCAGGCGGACCATCTGTGCGGGCACCAGGTGCGTGTTGGTGACCCGGTTCGCCTCGATCAGATCGAGCACCTCCGCCGCGTCGAACCGGTGTTGGAACACGACGGTGGCGCCCAACAGCAGCGGCACCATCGCGTAGACCCACTGGGCGGAGTGGTAGGCCGGGCCGCAGACGAGTTGGACGGGATGCTCGGCGGGGACTTCCATCATCTCGCCGAGTCCGGCGGCGATCAGCTGCCAGATCTCCACCGGTCCGCCGGTCGTGGCGAGCCCGCCGCGCACACCTTTGGGGAACCCGGTGGTGCCCGACGTGTAGAACATCGGCCCACCCTTGACCAGATCGGAGGGCGATCCATCGGACGCCGCGCCGAGCACCGAGTCGTAGGCCTCGAAGTCCGCGGGCGGATGATCCGCCGATGGCGATGCGTGCGACCAGGCCTGGGTGCCTGCGCGGCGGCCGCCGCGCCGACGTCGGCCCAACGTGCGTCGACGACGAGCGCCTTCGCACCGGCGTCGTTCAGGATGTAGCTGAGCTCGTCGGCGACCAGATGCCAGTTCACCGGCACCACCAGCCAACCGGCCTGCATGCCGGCCAGGCTGACCTCGAGCTGTTCGCGTTGATTGCCGGCCATCAGGGCGACGACGTCGCCTTCGCCGAGCCCCCGGTCGCGCAGCGCGTTGATCAGCCGGCCGACCCGGTCGTCGAGCTCCTGCCAGGTCTCGATGCCCTGATCGTCGACGATCGCCGGGTCGCCGGGCCGTGTGGTGGCGAGGGCTCTGGAGCAGTTCGGTCATGGCGGAGGCGGTCCGATCCTCGACCCGGTCGTCAGCGGTCCGCGAGCCAGGCGCCGTGGAACCCGGCGGGCACGCGGCGAGGCATCTCGATGCGGGCCACCACTTCGAGGGCCTGCGCGTCGACGATGACCAGGTCGCTCCGGTCACCTTCCGGTTCGTAGACGAAGTTCATGAGCCATCCGGCGTCTTCGTCGTCGCGGGTCGGGTCCGGTGCGAACGCGGCTTCCCCGGCCAGGGCGGTCGGCGAATAGGTGAACACCTCGGAGGTGCCCGAGGCGAAATCGTGTTTGACCACGCCGTCGAACGCGACGGTCTCGGTGGCCCACGATCGGGCGCGGGCGACGTAGCCGTAGCGGGTCCCGAACCCGGCCCAGTCGTCGTTGATCCGGGGGAAGTCGCCCGGGCGGTCGTCCAGCGGCTCATCGGTGACGGTGCCGGCCACGGTGTCGATACGCCACCGGTGCAGCTTGGGGTGCACCACCTCGGCGAGGTCGGCGCCGCCGAAGCTCACGTTCAGCCGCGGCGCACGGCACCCTTCGACCACCACGATGTCGCCGTCGTCGTAGGCATTGAGCGTGTGGAACATGAAGAACGGATCGACCTCGATCCAGGCCACCTCGGCCTGCTCGGCGTGTCGGTCGACCACGCCGATGCGCGGCGCCGTTGGAGGGATCCCAGCGGATCCCCTCACCCCCGGCGAACATCGCCTCCAGGTCGAACACGGCGGGCAGGTCGAACAGCACGATGCGGCGTTCGGACACCGCGAAGTCGTGCATCATGACGGGCGCGGGCAAAGCGATGTCGCGGCTGTGCACCAGCTCGCCGTCGGCAGCCGCGGTGTGCAGGCGCAGGTACGGCGGGAGGGGGCTGTACCCGAAGAAGATCATCTCGCCGGTGGTGGGGTCGATCTTGGGATGGGCCGTCATCGACCCGGCGAGTCGACCGTCGAAGTCGTATTCCCCGACGGTGGCGAGCTGTCCGGTGAGCTCCACCGGACGGGCCGCTTCCATCAGCGACAGCAAGGTGCCCGCGTGGCGCACGATGTGGGTGTTCGAGGTGTTCTTCATCAGCCCGACCTCGGCGACCACGTCGGGGTCGGGCTGGCGGAACTCGCTCAGCCCACCGAACAGGGCCCGCCCGGCGCGGCGTTCGGCGAGCAGCCCGGCCGATTCGATCCAGCGGTTGCGATACGAGGCGCGGCCGTCGGCGATCGTGACTGCGTGGATCATGCCGTCACCGTCGAAGAGGTGGTAGCGGCCGAGCGGGGTGAACTGCGGGTTGGGACCATTGCGCAGATAGGCGCCCTGCAAGCGCTTCGGGAATGGTGCCGTGCACGGTGAGATCAGCGACGTCGAGTTCGTCGGAGACGGGAGCGTTGCCGCCGGTCAGGTAGGGATTCGTGATTTCCGCGGTGTCGATCGACATGACCGCACGGTACCGCAGATCCGGCAAGTCGGTAAACGGTGTTCACCCACGTTGGCCGGCGAGCATCGTCTCGACCACCGAGTCGATGAGTGCCTCGGTGGCCGCATCGTCGAACGCGAAGCCCAGCAGCACGACTTCGGCGACCCCGTGGACCGCCGCCCACATGGCCAGGCTCGCGGCGTTCGGGTCGGCCACGTCGAGCAGGCCCGCCGCGACGGCATCGGCCGTGTTGGTCGCGGCCAGCTCCCACGCCCGGGTCGCCGGGTCGAACGTGGCCGCGCCCGGGGCGTCGACGCCGAACGCGGGTGGATAGCGGAACAGCAGATGGAACAGATGCGGTGCCGCGATCGGCGTGGTCGACGTAGGCGCGCGACTGGGCCCGGATCCGGTCGAGCGGATCGTCCGCATCGATCGCCTCGAAACGCTGCCACGAGCTCGTCGAAGTACTCGGCGGCGACCGCGGCGATCAGGTCGGCCTTCCCGTCGAAGTGGGCGTACAAGCGCCGGCGCGGTCACCCCCAGGGATCGGGCGATCGCACGCAGGGAGACGTCGTCGACACCGTGGTCCTCGATGTGCGGACCGCGCGGTGGCCACGATCAGTGCTCGCGTCAACGGCCGGCGCATCGGACCATTGTGATCGAGTCGGCCCGGCCGATTGCGCTTCGATCACCCGCACGTCCGTGGTGCGACCGCACCGGTGTCCGACGGCCCGGTCAGGCCAACTCGCCGGCCCGCCACAGGTACCACGACGCCAGGCTCCGCCACGGCGCCCAGGCCCGGCCACGTTCGGCCAGCTCGGACGGGCTCACCGACCCGCGGCCGGTGAGGAATTCGTAGCCTCTGCGCACGGCGAGGTCGTCCACGGGCAGCAGATCCGGCCGCCCCAGTCGGAAGATCAGCAGCATCTCGACCGTCCAGCGGCCGATGCCGCGGATCGGCGTGAGCGTGGAGATGATCTCGGCATCGTCCATCCCGGCCAGTTCGTCGAGTTCGGGCACCTCCCCCCGCAGCGAGCGTGCCGCCAGGTCCTTCAGCGACGCGACCTTGGATGCCGACAGCCCGGCGCCGCGCAGCTCGGAGTCGCCGAGGGCGGCGATTCCCCGCGCGGTCGGGCCGTCCAGTGGTCGGGGGAACTGGGCGCACAACCGGGCGTAGATCGACGACGCGGCCGCCGTCGACACCTGTTGGGCGGTGATCGACTCGGCGAGCGCGGCCACGGTCGACGACGCCAGACGCATGCGCGGTACCCGGTGGCCGACCAGGTCGATCAGTCGGGCCATGGCCGGATCAGCCGCGGCGAGCGCCGCATTGCCCTCCGCCAGGTCCCAGGGCATCGCGGCCGCCGCGTCGCCCCGACCCTCGGCCCGCAGCAATCGGAGCTTGGTGTGCACTCCTCCGTGTGCGGAGAACCCCCCGAGTCGGCCGTTCGCCGCGACGACCCGATGGCAGGGCACGATGATGCCGTAGGGGTTCCGACCCAGCACCTGGCCGACCGCTCGCGGCATGTTGGACCCGTGATGGCCGGCCCGGTGGGCGAGTTCGCCGTAGGTGATCACCTCGCCCGGAAGCACCGTCCGCAGGGTCCCGTAGATGGATCGGGCGAACAGGCCCAGGTCTTCGTCGTCGAGGACGAGGTCACCCAGGTCGTCATCCGCGCCCCGGGTCACCCCGGCGATGCGCTCGGTCGTGGTGCGGATCGCCGCCGGCGCGTCGGCGATGGGAACGGCCCGGCCGAGTCCCTCGGCCTCGAGCAGCCTGCGCAGGTGCGCCGGCTTCTCCTCGGGGAGGTGCACGCTGCGGATCCCCGCCGCGGTCCAGGTGATCCCACAGGTTCCGATCGCGGTGGTGAACGTCGCCGATCCGTGCCCGCCCGCCGCGGCCCTGGGCGGCGCTCCCGCCTGGTCGGGTGGGGTCGGGCCGGACAGTGGGAACCGTGGACATCCGCTTCATGCGGCCCTGGGCCAGGCCCGGGTGAGAATCGCATCGACGTCGGTACCCGGGGGCAACGTGCCGAACGCCCGGCCCCAGTCGTCGGCCAGGCGGGTCGCACAGAACGCGTCGGCGACCGCCCCGGGCGCGTGGCGCACCAGGAGCGAAGCCTGCAACGCCAGTGCGGCCCGCTCGACGATCCGCCGTGCCCGGAACTCGATGTCGTCGATGTCGCTCAACTCCGCACCCAGGTCCGCCCGCGCCCGGTCCAGCCGGGCATCGGCGCCGGCGGCGAGATCGATCTCGGCGATGAGCGCCTCGACCGACTCGGGGTTGCGGGTCGCGGCCCGGAGCACGTCGAGACAGATCACGTTGCCCGATCCCTCCCAGATCCCGTTCAGCGGGCTCTCCCGGAACAGTCGGGCCATGGGCTGTTCCTCGACGAATCCGGACCCGCCGAAGCACTCGAGGGTCTCCGCGGCGAAGGTCGGAGCCCGCTTGCACACCCAGTACTTGCCGACGGCGGTGGCGATCCGGCGAAAGTCGTGCTCGCCCCGGTCGTAGGCGCCGGCGAGGCGCAGCATCAGTGTGGTCGCCGCCTCGGATTCGACCGCCAGGTCCGCGAGCACGTTGCGCATCAACGGTTGGTCGACCAAGGTGCGACCGAACGCGGCGCGCAGAGAAGTGTGGTGCAGCGCCTGGGACAACCCGGCCCGCATCTGGCCGGTCACCCCGATCACACAGTCCAGGCGGGTGTGGTTGACCATCTCCAGGATCGTGGCGATCCCGCGGCCGTCCTCGCCCACCAGAGCGCCGAGGGCACCGTCGAGCTCGATCTCGCTCGACGCGTTCGACCGGTTGCCCAACTTGTCCTTGAGCCGTTCGATGCGGATGGCGTTGCGGGTGCCGTCGGGCAGCCACCGGGGCACCGCGAAGCACGACAAGCCGGCGTCGGTGTAGGCGAGCATCAGGAACAGGTCGCTCATCGGTGCCGAGCAGAACCACTTGTGCCCGGTGAGCGCGTACTCGGCACCGGGTCCACCCGTCGCCGGTCGGCTCGGCGCGGGTGGTGTTGGCCCGCACGTCCGAGCCACCCTGCTTCTCGGTCATCGCCATGCCCGCGATCGCCCCCGCCTTGGGAGCGGCCCCGTTGCCCAGGGCGGCGTGATCGGCGGCGTCGTAGGTGCGCGAGGTGAGCAGTGGCTCCCAGACCTCCGCCAGCGAGGGTTCGGCCCGCAGTGCCGGCACGATCGAATAGGTCATCGAGATCGGACACCCGTGCCCGGCTTCGAGCTGGGTCCACACCGCGAACTTCGCGGCCCGGCCGACATGATCGCCGGGAGCCTCGTGCACCCAGGGCCCGCCGGCGAGCCCGGCGCCCACCGCAGCCGTCATCAGCTCGTGGTAGGCGGGGTGGTAGCGCACCACGTCGATCCGGTGGCCGTAGCGGTCGTAGCGGTGCAGGATCGGCGGTTGTTCGTTCGCCAGGTCGCCCCGGTCGATCCACGCCGGGTCGCCGACGAGCGCGCCGAGTGCCTCCAGATCGGAGCGGTGGACACCGGCTCCTTCCCGCTGCAACCCCTCGATGAGCGCCACATCGAGGGTGGCCGCGTTGTGCCCGACGAGCGGGGTGGACTGGTTGGTCACTGCATGGGTCGCCATGGGTGCAGTTCTATCGGCTCGGCCGTGCGCTCGTCGGGCAGTTGTCGGGCGCGGGTCGGCCGGCGAATCGGTCCGCGATCCACGACGAGATCCGGTCGTGTCCCATGGCGATCTCGGTGCCGTGGTCCGCACCCCGGAGAAGCAGGTACTCCGTGTGTCTGACCGACCGAGCAGAGTCGCTTCCGGGTCGCCGCGGCCCGGGCCGGTACGACGTAGAGGTCGTCGGTGCCCTCGAAGAGCAGGATCGGCGACGGTGCGGCGACCTTGCCCGGGTCATTGGCGCGCACCAGCGCGGCCGCCGGTTCGGTGGTGATCGGATCCTTCGCGAACAGACCGTGGTCGGCCAGTCCGGCGAACGCGGCGATGATCTGTTGCTGGCAGCCGTTCTTCAACGCGTCGACGTGCTTGTCGGCCGCCGGGGTGAGATAGGCCTCGGGGTGGGTGCCGGGGTGGTCTGCGGCGATGCCGAACAGACCCATGAGCTCGACGACATGGGGCACGAGCCGGTCTCCGGGACCGTACAGCTTGGTGAGCTGCGCCGCGGGAGCGCCGACGACGGTGCCGAGCAGATCCAGCTCCGGCGCCCAGGACCGCGCGAGCTGATTCGTGAACATCGCGGCATGACCGCCCTGGGAATGGCCGAACGCGACCCAGCGCTTCCCGGCGTGCGCCGCGGGGATGGCGCGTGCCGTGCGCACCGGCGTCGATCACGCTGTGCGCTTCGCTCACCCCCGACAGATAGCGCTGGATCTGACCGTCGACCATCCCGATGTAGTCGGTGCGGACCGCGACGCCGCCGGTGCCGAAGTCGTCGGGAGGATCGTCGGTCCGACTGAGGGCGCATCGGGTGTTGAGCCCGACCGTGCCCGGAGCGATCGAGATCACCGGCCATCCACCCCTGGGCGGCTTGGAGGTGGGGAAAGAGATCATCCCCGTCGTCGGCTGATCGCGACCGGCGGCGTCGACCGAGTGGTACATGATGCGCCAGGTGCGCCGGTCGTCGCGGTGCCCCGCCGGCTGATAGCGGATCAGGGTGCCGGGGCGGGCTTTCGGCAGCGGCGACGGCGGGTCGTAGAACGCGTCGACACTCCCGGTGAATGCCGACGGTAGAGTGGCCGGCGCTGTGGCCGCTGTCGACGACGTGGTTCGGGGATGGCGACCGGCATCGGCGACAGGCGCGGACGACGAGCATCCGGCGACGAGAGCGGCCAGGACCATGAGGATGCACAGAACCACGCGGCGCGACGACACAGCGGGCACTGTAGTGAGGTGCCACGCGACCCCGGCCGGGATCAGCACATGACCTCGACCGACGATACGACCCGTCCGATTCGGGAACCGGCGATCGATTCGCACGCCGCGTGCTGCCACGGACGGCCCCGTTCCGACCGACCGACGACTTCGCTGGCTCTACCGGGTCGTCATGGTGATCGCCGTGGTGCCGATCGCCGTGGCGGCCGTCCGGGACGGGCTTCGCAACTGGGAACCGACCTGGGACGCGGCGATCACCGCCGTGCGGGTACGGGACGTGTTCTCGTCGCACCCGCCGCTCACCGGCCTGTTCGCGTCGGCTTCGAACGGCACCCAGGCGACCTACAGCTACCTGGGAGCGCTCGAGTTCTATCTGCTGGCCGTGCCGGTACGGCTTCTCGGGACCACGTGGGGGCTCCTGCTCGGCATGGCTGCCATCAACATCACGGTGGTGCTCGTGGCGCTCTGGTTGGTCAGGCGACGGGTCGGTGAGGTCGGGGCGATCGTGGCGGCGGTGTTCGTCGCGTCGCTGCTGTGGACGTTGGGCAGCGAGATTCTCATCGATCCGACGCCGATGCAGGCGGGCATCCTGCCGTTCTTCGCCCTGCTCATCGCGGCGTGGTCGGTCGCCGACGGCGACCGCTTCGCACTGCTCGTCCTGGCGATCCTCGGGAACTACCTGGTATTGCTCCACCTCAAGTTCATGCTGGTCGTGCCGGTCGTGGGAATCGTCGCCCTCGTCTGTTGGGTGCAGTTTCTGCGTGCGGCCCGCCGCAGCGATCCGGATGCGTGGCCGAGCCGGTGGCGGCGCCATCGTCGGTGGTTCGTGGGCGCACTGGTCGTGACGCTCGCGATGTGGCTACCGGTGCTCTACGACCAGTTCATCAGCGCCGACAAGAATCTCGGGAAGCTGATCGACGCGGTCCTCCACGGTGGGGGAGGATCGAGCCACACGACCCTGCTCGGAGCGATCGGCGCCGTGGTGTCGGTGACGGCGGTCCCACCGCTGTGGTTGCCGTCGACGTTCGCCCACCCTCCCTTCGATCCGGCAGGAGGTGGCCAGCCACTCGTCATCCGAATCGTCTTCGGTCTGGTGCTCCTCGCCGGCTTCGCGGTTTCGGCACGGTGGACTCGCCGTCGTCATGATCGTGCCCTGGGCAGTGGGCTGGTGGTCGCCGGGGCGGCCTGGGTCGCCTGGGTCGCCACCTGGCTGGTCAATCCCAACGCCGACACGCTGCCGATCCACTACTTCTGGGGGTTGTGGCCGCTTTCGGTGTTCATCTGGTTCCTGTTGGTGATGGTGGCAGGCCGGGCCGCATCGGCGTCGTGCGGCGGCGCGCGGGGTGTCGTGGGGGCCGGCCCGCAGATGGGTGTTGGCCGGGAGCTGTGTCCTGGTCGTGGGCATGGCCGCTGCTCGCCGTGCCCAGGCGCGACAATTGTGCTGGTCGTTGCGCGAGCGGCGTCGATCGACTCGTGCCCGTCGCACGGGAGATCCGTGCGAAGACCGCGGCGGTGTCGCCGGGCAAGGGGCCGGTCATGGTCGTGACGACGTCGGGATTGCCCACGGCCTTCGAACCGAGCATGTTGCTGGGTCTCCAGGACGCCGGGGTCGACGCCCGCGTCGTCAACGTCATCTCGGCGCAGCAGTACGGAGCCGCCCGAGACATCTGGCGCCATCCGGACGCGATGACCCGTTTGGACGTGACCGACAGTTCCAAACCGCCACCGCATGGTCACCGCATCGCGACCTTCGAGCTGGCGCCCACCATGTCGGCGGCCCGGTACGCAGCCCTCGACCGCAGGATGCGACGGTGGGCCGACGCGCACACCGAATTCCCGATCGACCCGAGGTCCCAGATCCGGGCGGCCCGGAACCAGTCGGTCTATGTGTTCGACGCGAAGGCCTGGCTTCACGAACAGCAGCGGGAGGGTGGGCTGCTGCCCTATGCACGATTCCTCGAGCGGCTCGCCCTGGTCGGTATCAGGCCACAAGGTGACATCTACGACGTTCCGGGCATGACCCCGGCGGAGATCCGGGCATGGGCTGCGGAAACCGTGCGCCGACACGACGGCACGTTCTACATGTACGAGACCTCCCTCGCCCCGCCCGCGCCGACGGGCTGATCGTGCCCCGTGGGCGACGACGGGCGGGAGCCTGTCCAGGATGTCAGACTCTTGCCGTGGCGATCGAAGGAATGCCGATTCGACGAGACGACGTCGACCACCGGCCACCCCGGCGGATCGGCCACGACGTCGACCGGATACTCGCCGGACTGGGAGCTCCACCGGCCCCGATCCTCACCAGAATCACCGAGCGGTGGGCCGAGCTGGTCGGACCCGCCGCGGCGGAGCACTGCCGACCGGGTCGTCTGGTCGACGGCCGGTTGCACGTCGAGGTGGACGCTCCGGCGTGGGCGTCCCAGATGCGCTGGCAGCAGGCCACGGTGCTCGGGAACATCGCCGAGATGATTCCCGATGCCGGCGTCGAGGCGCTGGTGGCGCAGGTCAAGCCGTCGGCGGACTTCCCGGCGGGGCGGTGAGGCGATCGAGCATCTCGGTACGCAGGACAGCGGTGTCCCAGCACGCGACGGAGGGCGTTCGGGGCAGTCGATGAACCCGGAGATCGTCCCTGCACCCTGGTAGGATGAGTGCATCGTGGTCGAGCTTGTGTACCTGCGGTTTCGTGTCGATTTCGCCTCACCGACGACCGATCCGGGGCACCCGGTGACCGCCCGCTCGTTGCACTGTCGCTGAACCTCTTGTGAAAGGCCGCCAGTTGGCCCGTTCCACCACCCAGACATCCGAAGCCTACGGTGCCGACAGCATCCAGGTGCTCGAAGGCCTCGAGGCCGTCCGGCATCGACCCGGGATGTACATCGGCTCCACCGGCCCGACCGGTCTGCACCATCTGGTCTGGGAGGTCGTCGACAACAGCGTCGACGAGGCGATGGCCGGGCACTGCTCCCGGATCGACGTGAAGTTGCTGGCCGACGGGGCGTGTGAGGTGTCCGACGACGGGCGCGGCATCCCGGTGGAGCCGTTCAAGGACCCCAAGTACAAGGGCATGTCGACCGCCGAGGTGGTGGTCTCGGTCCTGCACGCCGGCGGGAAGTTCGGTGGTGGCGGTTACAAGGTCTCGGGCGGACTCCATGGTGTGGGCGTGTCGGTGGTGAACGCGCTCTCGGAACGCTTCGAGGTCGAGATCGACTCGCGACGGGCGCCACTGGTTCATGGACTTCGCCAAGGGCGGCAAGATCCAGAACAAGCTAGCGGACGTCGGCAAGGCGCCCCGCGGCCGGACCGGTACCACGATCCGCTTCTGGCCCGACCCCACGATCATGGAGGAGACCCAGTTCAGGGCTCAGACCATGTTGGAACGATTCCAGATCATGGCGTTCCTCAACCGGGGTCTGGAAATCGTGTTCCGCGACGAACGGCCCGGGTCGAGACCCCGAGCCGGTCCGCTACAAGTACGCCGGCGGGATCATCGACTTCGTCAAGCACGTGAACCGGACCAAGGACGCCCTGTTCTCCAAGGTCGGCTATTTCGAGGGCAACGACGAGGACTCGCGAGGTCGAGGTCGCCTTCCAGTGGAACACCGGGTTCAACGCCGACGGTCTGCACTCCTATGCCAACGGCATCTCCACGCATCGAGGGCGGCACCCACGAGGAGGGGTTCCGCTCGGCGCTGACCGGCGTCGTCAACCGGTACGCCAAGGCGCGCAACCTGCTCAAGGAGAAGGATCCCAACCTGGCCGGCGAGGACGTGCGGGAGGGGCTCACCGCGGTGATCTCGGTGCGGCTCGCCGACCCGCAGTTCGAGGGTCAGACCAAGGCCAAGCTGGGCAACACCGCCACCCGCTCGCTGGTCACCAAGGTCACCAACGACAAGCTCGCCCAGTGGTTCGAGGAGAACCCGACCGAGGCCAACAAGATCGTCAAGAAGGCGATCGCCGCGTCCCAGGCCCGGGCCGCGGCACGCAAAGCCCGCGACGTCATCAGGAACAAGACCCTGCTCGACGGTGCGGGGATGCCCGACAAGCTCAAGGACTGCTCCTCCAAGGATGCCGCCGAACGTGAGCTGTTCATCGTCGAGGGTGACTCCGCGGGTGGCTCCGCCGTGCAGGCCCGCGACCCCCACACCCAGGCGATCCTGCCGATCCGGGGCAAGATCCTCAACGTGGAGCGGGCCCGCATCGACAAGATGCTCAAGAACAACGAGATCCAGGCGCTGATCTCCGCGATCGGCGCCGGCGTGGGCGAGGAGTTCGACGTCACCAAGCGGCGCTACGACAAGATCATCGCCCTGTGCGATGCCGATGTCGACGGCAGCCACATCCGCACGCTGTTGATCACGTTCTTCTTCCGCCAGATGCGGCCGCTCGTCGAAGCCGGTTGCATCTACATCGCGCAGCCACCGCTGTATTCCACCGAGGTCGGCAAGGAGAAGGTCTACCTCAAGGACGATGCCGCGAAAGACGCCTTCCTCGCCGAACGACCCAAGCACAACAAGGATTTCGCCCGCCTCAAGGGTCTGGGCGAGATGGATTACGACGAGCTCAAGGTCACCACGATGGATCCGGACCACCGGACGCTGCTGCAGGTCACCGTCGAGCAGGCCGCGCTCGCGGACGAGGTCATGTCGATCCTCATGGGCGATGACGTCGACAGCCGCAAACAGTTCATCCAGACGAACGCCAAGGACGTGCGTTTCCTCGACATCTAGTCGTGTGCCCGACGAGTTTCGGGGCGTGAAGGGAACTCTCCATGCCTGACAGCCCACCAACAGACGAAGAACCGATCGCCGTCGAGGAGATCGAGATCTCCGACGAGATGGAACGCTCGTTCCTCGACTACGCGATGTCGGTCATCGTGTCGCGGGCACTGCCCGATGCCCGGGACGGCCTCAAGCCCGTCCACCGCCGGATCCTGTGGGGAATGTACGACATCGGGGCGCGCCCCGACCGTTCGCACATGAAGAGCGCCCGGGTCACCGGCCACGTCATGGGCTACTTCCACCCGCATGGCGACTCGGCGATCTACGACGCCCTGGTGCGCATGGCCCAGAACTTCAGCCTGCGCCATCCCCTCGTCGATGGTCACGGCAACTTCGGGTCGCCCGATTTCGGCCCTGCGGCCGCGCGCTACACAGAATGCCGACTCGAACCCCTTGCCATGTCGCTGCTGGCCGACATCGACGAGAACACCGTCGACTTCGCCGACAACTACTCCGGTGAGGTCACCGAACCCACCGTCCTGCCGGCACGGTTTCCGAACCTGTTGGTGAACGGCTCCCAGGGCATCGCGGTGGGCATGGCCACCAACATCGCCCCGCACAACCTCGGTGAGGTGATCGATGCCACGATCCACCTGATCGACAACCCCGAGGCCACGCCGGACGATCTCATGGCCTTCGTCAAGGGACCGGATTTTCCGACCGATGCCTCGATTCTGGGTCGGTCCGGAATCATGGACGCCTATCGCACCGGCAAGGGATCGATCCGGATGCAGGCCCGTACCGAGATCATCGAAGGCTCCGGCCGTCGAGCGTGATCGACTCGAGATCACCGGATTGCCTTATCAGGTGGGAATCTCGTCGACGGCCGCCAAGATCAAGGACCTGGTCAACAACCGGGTGGTCGAGGGGATCGCGGATGTCAACGACGCATCCTCGGGCGAGGACACCAAGTTGGTCATCGAGCTGAAGAAGGACGCGCCCGCGCTGGTGGTGCGCAACAACCTGTTCAAGCACACCCAGCTGCAGACGAACTTCGCCTTCAACTTCGTGGCGCTGGTCGATGGCGTGCCGCGGACGCTGAACCTGGCCCAGGCGCTGCGGGCGTACGTCGACCACCAGGTCGACGTGGTGCGACGCCGGTCGCAGTTCCGCCTCGACAAGGCCCAGGCCCGCGCCCACATCGTCGAGGGTCTGCTGAAGGCCATCAACGTCATCGACGAGGTGATCGCGACCATCCGGGCGTCCGAGGACCGCGCCGCCGCGCTCGCGGCGCTGATCGGCGAACCGTTCGAGTTCTCCGAGACCCAGGCCGAGCACATCCTCCAGATGCAGCTCGGACGGCTGACCCGACTCGCCCGGATCGATCTGGAAGGCGAGCTGAACGAGTTGTCGTCGACGATCGCGAACCTCGAGGCGATTCTGGCCGACGAGTCCCGTCTGCGCGAGGTCATCAAGGACGAGCTGACCGAGGTCAAGGAGAAGTACGCCACGCCGCGGCGTACCGAGATCGGCTACGACTCGGGTGACCTGGACATCGAGGATCTCATCGACGACGAGGACCTCGTCGTGACGCTCTCGGCCAAGGGATACATCAAGACGATGCGCCCGGGTTCGTTCAAGACCCAGGGACGTGGGGGTCGGGGCGTAGCGGGCACCAAGCTCCGGGACGAGGATTACGTCACCAGGATCATCACGACCACCGCGCACGCCTACCTGCTCTTCTTCTCGAACCTCGGCCGGGTGTACCGCTTGAAGGCACACGAGATCCCGCGCAAGGAGCGCACCGCCCGCGGAACGGCCATCGTCAACCTGCTTCCACTGCAGCCCGGCGAGCGCATCGAGGCGGTCATCGACACCCGGGACTACGAGACCAACCAGTATCTGTTCTTCGCCACCCGTCAAGGCCAGGTGAAGAAGACCCGCTTCACCGAATACGATTCGTCGCTGCGGGCCGGCATCATCGCCATCAACCTGCACGACGGCGACGAGCTCGCCAAGGTCATCCCGGTGAACGAGGGAGACGACGTGTTCATGGTGTCGCGCAAGGGCATGACCGTGCGCTTCGCCGAATCCCAGGTTCGGTCGATGGGCCGGTCGACGGCCGGTGTGCGCGGCATCAAGTTGAAAGAAGGCGACGAGGTCGTCTCCTGTGACGTGGCCCGGGACGACGTGGCGATCCTGATCGTGACCGACGCCGGCTACGGCAAGCGGACCAAGTTGGAACATTTCACGGCCAAGAACCGCGGCATCCAGGGCGTGCGGGGTATCAAGCTGACGGCGACCCGTGGCGTGGTCGCCGCCGCGTTCATGGTCGGCCTCGAGGACGAGATCTTCGTGATCGCCTCGGGAGGGACGGTCATCCGGATGCCGGTGAAGGAGATTTCCTCACAGGGGCGGGATGCCACCGGCGTGCGGGTCATGAACCTGGACGATGGCCAGTACCTGGCCGCTGTCGCACCGGTTCTGATCGGCGACGACGACGCCGACGACTGACTGGACGCCGATCAGGAGCTGCGGCCCGCGAAGGTTTGAATACGGACGTCACGGGGTACGAATCACCCGTGACTCGATCAACACACGACGAACCGCCCGGCGAGGTTGCGCCAGCCGCCAGGCGGAGCAGCGGGGAGCTTGCGAGCTGGTTGGCGAAGCCCGAGTGAGAAGGGCGGGAGGTCCGCCCGAGCTCGAAAGTGAGATGACTTCGGTGAGGTTGCGCAGCCGCCAGGCGGAGCAGCGGGGATCTTGCGAGCCGGTTGGCGAAGCCCGAGTGAGAAGGGCCGGAGGTCCGCCCGAGCTCGAAAGACAACACGGTCAGGTCGTTCCGCTGGCGGCTGTCGTGCTCACCCTGGTCGGACTCCTCGCAGCGGGCGTCGCCCATCTCGGGAGCAGGGTGGTGGTTCGGGCCCGGGCGCAGAGCGCGGCGGATGCCGCGGCGCTGGGCGCCGCGGTGGCGCCCGATCCCCGCCAGGTCGCACAACGGGTGGCGGCCGGCAACGGGGCGACCGTCACCTCGCTCAGACTGGTCGGCGCAGTCGTCGTGGTCACGGTGCGCATCGACGGAACCGCGGCGACCGCGGCTGCTGCACCCCGACCGTTCTCGGTCGCACCGGGCGACAGGCCGTAAACTGCCACGGTGACGTCATCGGAGTCGACTTCGCCAGGCTCGACGGGCACCGCGGCCGAACGGAGCGCGACCACGTCCGACGACGCGGGTGTCGACCCGGTCACGGCCGAGCTGCCACCGTCCCGCTCGGACGCCTCTCGGCGCGGGCGCGAGAAGAGTGGCCGACCCGATGTCGACGCAGAACCGGAAGGAGTGGAGCCGGTCGGTCGGACGCCCTTTTTCGCTCCGGCACGGCGCCCGGGACGTCGGGTCATCCGGGTGGTCCGTCACGTCCAGCTCTGGTCCGTGTTCAAGGTGGCACTGCTCGGTGGACTCGTGCTCTATGGGATCTTTCTCCTCGCGGTGGCGGTGGGCTGGTCCTTGGCCAACGCCACCGGTCAGGTGCATCACATCGAGAAGTTCATGCGTGACATCGGATTCGACAACTGGTCGTTCAACGGGCCGCAACTCTTCCGGGGGGCCACCCTGGGCGGCGCGGTTCTGCTGGGGGCAGGCAGTGTGTTCATCACGCTCTGGGCCGCGGTCGTCAATCTGATCGCCGAGCTCACCGGTGGTCTGCGTTTCACCGTCATCGAGACGGACGAGACCGACGACGATGAAGACGAGGACGAGGACGATCGCTAGGAACCGACTCCGTTCGACCCGCGCCAGACGTGGTCGACGTTTCGGACATCGGGCTGGCTCCCCCGCCGACAGAGCCACTAGCGTCACCTGTCCACAGCGTACGGGGCTATAGCTCAGTTGGTTAGAGCGCACCCCTGATAAGGGTGAGGTCGCAGGTTCGACTCCTGCTAGCCCCACAAGGACGTTCTGCTGATCCCGGTGAAAGGGTGCCCACATGGCACAGTCGCGCTTCGGAATCATGACCCTGGTGCGTCGGGCACTCGTTGCTCTCGGCATCGCCGCCGTTGTGGCGGGGGTGATCCGACTGCGGGGATCGGGGGGAGTGCCGCCCCGCGACGGTGGTTGGAGGGAACTCTCCGGCCCCGAGCTTCGCTGATGCGCTGCGCGGTCGTCGGTCTGGGGGCGCTCGGGACCCGGGCCGCGCGCCAGCTCGCATCGACGCCCGGAGTGAACGACGTCGTCCTGTGCGAACCGCACGCCGCGAAGCGTGCCGCGGTGGCCGAGGTGCTCGGACCGATCGCAACGGAAGTCGCCTGGCCCGAAGACGGGGGACTTCCCGACGCGGTGGCGGATTGCGATGCGACGTTGCTGACCGGCCCTTCCGGTGTGCACGAATCACAGGTGCGTCGTCTGCTCTCGCTTCGACGCCCGGTGGTCTCGGTCGCCGACGCGCTCGACGACGTGCAGGCGCTGATCGCACTGGATGACGAGGCCGTGAAATGTGAGGTGCCGGTCGTGGTCGGTGCAGCCTTCTCACCCGGATTGAGCTGCGCGCTGGCGCGCCACGGCGCCGCCTGGTTCGATCGGGTCGACGAGATTCATGTCGCCTGGTTGGGCACGGGTGGACCGGCCTGTGCGAATCAGCACCATCGCAACTTCTCCGGCCATGGACTCGAGTGGACGGACCGGGTCTGGGTTCCCAAGGCATCGGGTTCAGGTCGAGAGCTGTGCTGGTTTCCTGATCCGGTCGGAGCCGCAGATTGCTACCGCGGTGCCCAGGCCGAACCGCTGCTGCTGCAACCAGCCTTCCCCGGAGTGCAACGGATCAGCGCGCGGATGGCGGCTACGCGGCGCGATCGCCTGCTGGCCCGATTTCCGATGCTCCGGCCTCCCCACCCCGAGGGCGCGGTGGGTGCGCTGCGGGTCGAGCTGCGCGGGATGCGGGATGGTGGCACCGACACGGTGGTGCTGGGCGCTATGGATCGACCCGCCGTGGCCGGGGCGGCGGTGGCGGCACTGGCGACGACGTGGGCCGCCGAAGGCCGACTCGCCAGGGCCGGTGTGGCGGGCGTCGCGAGCCAGATCGAACCGCTCGAATTTCTTCGCGACCTGTCCCGTCGGGGGGTGAAGGCGGCCGTGTTCGAAGGGACGCGGGAGCGAATCTGACGAGCGGCCCAGCGGCCGGCGTCGGTGCGACAGTATGACAACGGTGTAACGATTGGCACAGTATTATCATCACTTCTATACCTTTTCGTTGCATGCTGATGTTCTCATGCTTGTCAATGAGGTGCTCGACGGAGTAACCGATAGGCGCAACCCGTGCCCGTACAGGGGATGGCCGGGACAGGAACGGGTTCAAGTACCAAGGGTTCGACGCCGAAACTCCCCATGACGCCGGAGAAGGGTTCCAAATGGGCACCATTGACGACCGCACTCGAAAGACGCTGATCGAGGAGAACCTTCCGCTCGTTCGTCACGTCGTATTTCAGGTGGCGGTGCACTTTCCCCGGCACGTCGACCGCGAAGAGCTGGCCACGGCGGGGGCCCTCGGGTTGGTCGAGGCCGCCCGTCGTTACGATCCGGACCGGGGCGTGCCGTTCGACCGGTTCGCCGCCCGTCGCATACGCGGCGCCATCCTCGACGCCGTCCGGGCCGCCGACTGGGCGCCCCGTTCGGTGCGCAACCATTCGCGTCGACTCGAGAGCATCGAACAGCGTCTGGCGACCGAACTCGGTCGGACCCCGACCAACGAGGAGGTCGCCCAGGCGCTGGGTCTCACCCCCGACGAGCTGCACCGCCTCCGGGACCGGTTGTTCCGTTCGGTGGTGCTCGCCCTGGAATACGAAGTCAACGATGCCAACGAGGAGTACACCCTTGGGGAGATGCTCAAGGACGACTCGACGTTGGAGCCCTCCGAGGAGCTCGAACATCGCGAACTCCTCGCCTACATGCGAGATGCGGTGGATCTGCTCCCCCGCGCCATCGCACGGTCATCGCCGGGTACTTCATCGAAGGACGCAAGTCCCAGGACCTCGCCGACCAGTTGGGCGTCACCGAGTCGCGGATCTCGCAGCTGCGGTCCGAAGCGCTCGTGATGCTGCGCGAAGGCATCCAGGCCCAGTACGGGAACGACGCCGAGAAGCGGGCTGACCCGGTGGGTCGAGTGGCGAAACGCAAAGCCCGGTACGCCGGCGCGATCGCCGAACGGAGCGACTGGTCACAGCGCTTGTCGGTCTGATCGCTGCCGGACCTCGGCAGTCCCGACGAATGCGTGGGGGCTGGTGTCGCAACGGTGCCCGGCGGGCTAGCGCAGAAAGGCGATGAGCGAGGGGATCTGCAGCTTGCCGCTTGCCGTGAGTGCGTCCTGATAGGCGCTCTCGGTGGTCAGCAGGGTCAGGTCCTCGTCGTCGGGGTGGACGTCATCCTCGAAGGTGCTCGGAATCCAGGTCGACAGCTTCGGTGGTGACGAAGCGGGTCGACCTTCGATCGGACTGCCCGCATGTTCCCGTGCGGCCACGCGTTCGGGTCGGCGCACGAACTCGCCATCGTGTTGGGCGTCGGCCACACGTCGGATCCCGCGACGAGCCTGTCCGGCCGAGTGGTGCCGCACGACCTCGATGTCCGCGACCAGGTTGGTCAATGCGTCGTGATGATCACGCAGCATTCCCGCCCAGGGCTCACCGGCCAACGAAGCCAGCTGGCGCAGCGTGGGAACCGTCCGGCGCGGCCCGCGCACGCCGAGAAGCTGTACCTGGGCGGCTCTGAGCAGATCCACCTCGCGGACCTGCTGGCGGGCCTGTTCGACCTCGAGCGCCGCCCGGGAGAGGCAGGCTTCGTCGTGGTTCTTCAACAGGGCGCGCAGGATCGTGAGGCGATACCAGAGACGTTCGAGGCTGTTTCGCTCCTGACGGAGCACATCGGCGACTTCCTGCATCATGTGCCTCCCGGTGAGGGAACCATCGGCCTCGCCGGGGATCGGCTGAGGTTTGGCACCGAGGAAATGCCATTCGACTCATGTCCCTGGGTGTCCCTGCCCCTCGGGAACCGTCTCCGGCGGACCCGTCTCCCGCGGGAGGGTGGCGGTGGGCGCCGTCCCGACTTCCCGGGTGGCCGCGTCGGTACTTTCGGTGTTGCGCTGTGTACGTCGGGTCATCTCCCGGGTGTTGGCGTGTTCCTGCGCGGACAGCAGTCGCTCGTACGGGCGCCGGTAGACGCGGGTGAGGCGGTCGATGACCTCCATGACCCACCAGGCGACCGCCACGATCCCGATCGCGGCCGCCAGCACCGTCGGTTTGGGAAGCGACAGTGCGAAGAACTCCCGACCGACGGGAATGAGCAGGACGAGCAGGAACGCTGCGATCATGGCGCCGATCAGGATGCGACGCCACCGGGTGAGCGGCCGGGAGAGACGGACGAGGATCAACAACCCGACTGCGACGAGCACCAGGGTCGCGGTCGTCTGGTGGCGATGAACGGCGTGCGGATCGTCGATGCGCGCCAGGTAGTAGCCGGCGAACGTCGCGGCCGCGCACAGAAGTCCGGCCGGTGCCGCGAAACGCATCACCCTGGCCACGAAGTTCGGTTGCGCGCGGGTGGTGTTGGGAGCGAGGGCCAGGAAGAACGCGGGGATCCCGATCGTGAGAGCGCCCACGAGGGTGAGATGTCGCGGCAGGAACGGATACGGCAGGCCGGCGACCCCGACGGTCAGGGCGAGCAGCATCGCGTAGACGGTCTTGGTGAGAAACAGATTCGCCACCCGCTCGATGTTGGCGATCACCCGTCGGCCCTCGGCGACCACGTGTGGCAGCGTCGCGAAGTCGCTCTCGAGCAGCACCAACTGGGCGGCCGCTCGGGTTGCGTCCGCGCCGCTTCCCATCGCGATACCGATGTCGGCGTCCTTGAGGGCGAGGACATCGTTCACCCCGTCGCCGGTCATCGCGACCACGTGGTTCCGCTGCTGGAGCGCCCGGACCATCGCCCGCTTCTGCTGCGGGGTCACCCGGCCGAACACGCTGTCGGCTTCCACCTGATCGGCGAGGACATCGTCGTCTGCGGAGAGATCGTTCGCGTCGGTGCCCTCGGGCACGGTGAGACCGGCCCGGCGGGCCACTGCGGTGACCGTCGCCGGATGGTCGCCGCTGATCACCTTCACGGTGACGTCCTGGGCCGCGAAGTAGGCGAGGGTCTCGGCCGCTTCGGAACGGACGCGGTCCTCGAGCAGCGCGATCGTGTGCGGGCGGAGTCCCGGGGGGAGTTCGTTCTCGACGGACCGACTGTCGCCGGTGGCGAGCAGCAGCACCCGCTGGCCGCGACGGGCGTAGGTTTCCACCGCTTCGGCCAGGGCCTCCGAATCGGGGATCTGTCTGATGAGCACGTCCGGCGCGCCGAGTACCCAGGTCGTGGAACCGTCGAAGGTGGCCGAGGACCATTTCCGTGCCGAGGAGAAGGGCACGCCGCTGCGCAACCTCGACCGGGCATCGGCCACCTCCGGGGCGTCGGCCCGCGGTGCTCCGTTCTCGTCGACCAGATCGGGACCCACCCCCCGCGCCAGCGCCCGCAAGGTCGAGTTCGGGCTCGGTTCCACGGCGACCAGTGACCGCAGGGCCGTGCGGGCCTCGGATTCGGAGACCCCCGGGCCGGGTATGACCCGACTGAGCAGCAGGTCCCCTTCGGTGAGCGTCCCCGTCTTGTCCAGACAGATCACGTCCACCCGTGCGAGCGTCTCCACCGCGGCCAGCTCCTGGACCAGAACCTTGCGCTTGCCGAGCCGGACCACACTGGCCGCGAACGCCACACTGGTGAGCAGGACCAGTCCTTCGGGGACCATGGCGACCAGTCCCGCCACGGTGCCACCGATCGCATTGCTGACGCTCAGGTGCAGCCGGAGCTGGTTGACCAACAACAGGATGCCGGTGGGGATCATCAGGATGCCCACGATCTTGATGATCAGATCGATGCCACTTCGCAACTCGGACCGGGCCAGGGTGAAGCGCCGCGCATCGGCGGCGATCTGCGCCGCGTAGGCATCCGCACCGACCCGTCTCGCCTGGAATGCACCCGATCCGGCAGCGACGAAACTGCCGGACAGCACCTGGTCGCCCGGGTGCTTGACCACCGCGTCGGACTCCCCGGTGAGCAGGCTCTCGTCGATCTCGAGCGATTCGGAGGCGACCACCTCGCCGTCGACGGGCACCTGGTTGCCCGGCGCCAACTCGATGATGTCGTCCAGCACGATCTCATTGACGGCGACCTCGATGCTCGTGGCGTCGCGGCGGACCGTGGCGAGCGGCGAGGAGAGCAGCGAGAGCCGATCGAGGGTGAGCTTCGCCCGCACCTCCTGAATGATGCCGATCAGGGTGTTGGCGATGATCACGCCGCCGAAGAGCGCATCGTTGATCGGACCCGCGATCAGAATCACCACGAGCAGACCACCGAGGAGGAAGTTGAAGGGGGTCAGCACGTTCGCGCGGATGATCTCGCGCACCGAACGGGTCGACTCGGTGGGTAGCGCGTTGGTCTGACCCCGGCTGCGTCGTTCGGCGACCTCGTTGGATCGCAGGCCTTCCATCAGGGCATCGAGACGGCTCGCCTCCATTGCCGCCCCAGCGTAGAGCCCCGGCCCGGAAATCCGGGAGGTGGGTCCCCGCCGATGGATCGGCATCGGCGTGACCACGCCTGGATGGACTAGACAGGTTGGCCATGTCCGGACCCGGTACTCCCCAGTCCCGCCCCGATTACGGTGACCAGAGCGTGGTGGTCACCGGTGCCGCCGGGTGGCTGGGACGCAACCTGATGCGCAGCCTCGTGCCGGGGCACGGCGACGTCAGGGCGCTCGTCCGCGACGACCAGGAAGCCGCCCTGTGCGACGTGTTGTCGCCGGCGGTCACCTCCGTCATCGGTGACGTCCGGGACCCTGTGGCGATCGACCGGCTCTTCGAGGGAACCGAGAACCCGGTGGTCTTCCACACCGCCGGCGTGATCCATCCGACTTCGGGCGTGCGCGAGTTCTTCGACGTGAACGTGGGTGGCACAGAAATGGTGCTCGACGGGGCGAAGCGGGCCGGCGCGGATCGGGTGGTGCACGTTTCGTCGAATTCCCCGTTCGGGGCGAACCCGACGGCCGATGATCGTTTCACCGAGGACAGCGCATTCAACCCCTACATGGGCTACGGCGCATCGAAGTGCGAAGCCGAAGGGATCGTGCAGCGGTACGCCGGGCGTGGTGACCTCCATGTGGTGATCGTCCGGCCGCCGTGGTTCTACGGTCCCTGGCAGCCCGACCGGCAGACGCAGTTCCTGCGCGCGGTGCGGCGGGGACGGTTCCCCCTGATGGGTGACGGCAGCCAACGTCGGTCGATGGCCTACACGGGAAATCTGGTCTCGGGGATGCACCGTGCGGCGGCGGCCGAGGTGGCCACGGGAAGTGCCTACTGGATCGCCGATGCCGAGCCGTACCGGTTGCGGGACGTGTACCAGGGAATCCGTGAAGCGTTCGTTGCCGAAGGATTCGCAGTCTCCGGGAGGCTGATTCCGGTGCCAGGGCTGATCGGCCGTGTCGCCAAGGTCGCTGACGCCCGACTGCAGGCCCTGGGTAGGTATTCCCAGGCCGTTCACGTCCTGGGCGAATTGCCCGACACCATTGCCTGCGACATCTCGCGGGCCCGCGCGGAGATCGGCTACGAGCCGTCCATCTCGCTGGTCGAGGGGATGCGTGCCTCGATCCGCTGGTGCGTCGACAACGGGCAGGAGCTGTAGCGGCCCATGGACGTGCTGATCACCGGGGGAAGTGGCTACTTCGGCGCAGTGCTCGGATCGGCGGCACTCGACGCCGGACACCGGGTCCGGGTGTTCGATCTCAACCCGCCTGATCCGGCGGACTTCGGCGGTCGGGAAGTCGAGTTCCTCGCCGGCGACATCCGTGACCGGGACCAGGTGCGCGCCGCGTGTGATGGCGTCGAGATCGCGTTCCACAATGTTGCCCAGGTGCCCCTGGCCAAGGATCGGACGCTCTTCGAGTCGGTCAACGTGACCGGAACCGCCAACCTGCTGATCGCGGCCCGCGACGCCGGAGTGGGAAAGGTGGTCCACACCTCGACGAGCGCGATCTACGGCATTCCGGAGCACAATCCGGTCACCGAGGAGACGGTCCCGACGCCGGTGGAGGACTACGGCCGGGCGAAGCTGGTGGGCGAGAAGTTGTGCGCCGATGCGGTGGCAGCGGGAAGCGACGTCACGATCATCCGTCCCCGGACGATCATGGGCCACGGCAGGCTCGGCATCATGGCGATGCTCTTCGAGTTGATCGCGGAAGGCGCGCCGATTCCGATTCTGGGTCGAGGCGACAACCGGTATCAGTTCGTCCACGCCGAGGACCTGGCGGCGGCCACACTGGCGGCCGGGCGCGCGCTCCGGCCCGACCGCCTACAACATCGGGGCCACCACCTTCGGCACCCTCGCCGAGACGCTCGGGGAGCTGATCGACCATGCCGGCACCGGTTCCCGGATCCAACCCCTCCCGCTCGGCGCGGCACGTGCCGCGATGAAAGCGGCGTCGCTCGCGCACCTGGTTCCCCTCGCGCCGTATCACTGGTTGCTCTACGGGGAGTCGCTGTACTTCGACAGTTCGAAGGCCGAGCGCGAACTCGGCTGGGAGGCCACTCGATCGAACGCGGAGATGTTGATCGAGTCGTACGACTGGTTCTGCGCGCATCGCGACGCCCTCGGCGGTGAGGGCGCCTCGGCCCACCGCTCGCCGGCCCGTCTCGGAATCCTCAAGGTGCTCGAATTTCTGCCGTGAGAACCTGGTTCCGCAAGCCGCTGGTGGTCGCCGGGGCCCTGGTCGGAACCGTCCTGATTCCTTTCGTGTTGACCGCGGTCGAGCTGTTGCACCCCCGACCGTATGTGGTGCTCGACCTGGCCCAGACCGAGATGCGGGTCCGTTCGGTGTTCAGCTCCCATCCACCCCTGATCGGACTGCCGGGGCGGCTCGGGGACTTCGGCGTCCACACCGGCAGCCATCCCGGACCGATCAGCTTCTTCGTGCTCGCGCCCTTCTACCGCCTCTTCGGCTCGGATCCCTGGGCGCTGTTCGCCGCGGCGCTGTCGGTGAACTTCCTCTGGATCTGTGTGGCGCTGTGGCTGGGGTGGCGTCGGGGCGGCCTGGCGATGTTGATCGGGGTCGGGGCCGTCGTGCTGGTGCTGGTGCACACCTTCGGGATCATCGTGGTCGAACAGCCGTGGAATCCGTACCTCCCGCTCATGGCCTGGTCGGTCGTGCTGCTCGCGGCGTGGTCGGTCCTCGCGGACGACGTCGCGATGTTGCCCGTGCTGGTGGTTGCCGCGACCTGGTGCATGCAGACCCACATCCCGTACCTGGGGATGGGCGCCGGCGTCCTGATCGGCATCGTCGTCGCCAGCGTGGTGTGGCTCCTCGTCCGCAACCGTCTCGATCGCGCCGCGGTCGCGAAGGACCGTCCGCCGCCGCTGAGGTGGTTGACCGGTGCGCCCGCGACACGACCGTCACCGAAGAAGCTGCTCATCTGGATCGCGTCGTCGGCCGTGCTCGGCGTTCTGCTGTGGATCCCACCGATCTACGACCAGATCAAATGGGGTCGTCAAGGGAATCTCAACATCCTCTGGGACGACCTCGCTCACCCACCCCAGGCCGCGGGCGGTCTTTCCCAGGGCATCCGCCTGCTGCTCCAACAGTTGAACGTCGCCCAGTTGTTCAGCGCCCACCGGATCAAGTTCGTGACCAGCAACGCGGCGTGGCCCGGGGTCGTGCTGCTGGTCGTCTGGGTTGCCGCGGTGGTGGTGGCGTGGCGGTACCGGAACCGCCTGCTGATGCTGCTCGATGCGGTCGTCGCCGGCACGCTGGTGTTGGCCCTGGTGGCACTGTCCAAGATCTACGGCGACGTCTACTGGTATCTGATGCTGTGGATGTGGACGATCGTGGCCGCGATGGTCGCGAGCATCGTCTGGAGTGGCATCGAGGTGGTCCGTGGACTCGACCTCGCACCCCGGACACGCCACCTGGTCCGAGGCGCCGGAGCCGCGGTTCTGGCCGCGGGGGTGGCGCTGCTGTTCGTGGCAATCGTCGTCGAAGCGGCGAGGGCGGAGATCCCCGACCGTCGGCTGTCCAACCAGATGGCACATGTGGTGCCCCAGACGATCGCCGACATCAAGGCGGGACGGGCGCCGGGCGACACCGGCCGTGGGTCGTTCGTCGTCAACTGGAACGACCCGGTCAACCTCGGTGACGGGGGTTACACGCTCCTGGACGAGTTGAACGGTCACGGGATCCGTGCCGGACTCCGGCCGTTCTTCTGGGGCATCATCCCGTCGAACGAGATCGTGCGGCCCGGCACCGAACGCGGCGTCGTCCACCTCGCCGTCGGGAACGCGGACATCGCCCGGTGGCGGGCCAAGCCGGGTGCCGTCGAGGTGGCCACCTACGACGGCCGTTCGCCGGCCCAGAAGCGCGAGTACGTGCGTCTGCGGGCCGAGGCGCGCCGCATCATCCGAGCCGCCGGGCGCGATCCCGGCATCATGGACACCAACGGGGTCACCGGCGCATCCCTCGACACGAGTCTGCCTGCGCAGGCGAGAAGGGACCTGTCGCGCATGGGCGACATCGGCCTGCCCGTGGCGGTGTTCCTGGCCCCGCCGGGCAGTTTCTGAACGACCGACGGCGCCTCAGCCGAGAAAGGCGCGGACGTTGCGGGTGGCGAGCATCATGATCGCCGCCTGGGGGTTCACCCCCGGCGCCTCCGGAAGCAACGAGGCGTCGTTGACCCGCAGGTTCTCCATGCCACGGATCCGCCCGTAGCTGTCGGCGGCAGCCAGCTGCGGGTTCTCGCCGATGCGGACCGTGGAGGTGAGGTGGACGGTCATCACGTTCGCCCGGGACCGGGAGACCGTGTCCCACCAGCGCGCCAGTTCGTCACGGCTGCGTACGATCGGGCCGCCCACGATGCCCGGATACAACTCGGTTGCTCCTGCCGCGAGCAGGGATGCACCCAGGTGGACCACGCCGCGCGCCAGGCGCGACATGTCCGACTCGGACATCGTGTAGAACACCAGCGGTGAGGTGAGTCCCGGAACCCGGACGATCCGACCGGAGCCCCCACGGATCGCCGCGTAGTACACCGCCACGTTCTCCCAGTCGGCCAATGCCTCGGCGTAGGGAAGCGACGCATCGGCCAGGGCCAGGGCGACGTGGCCGCGACGCGACGCGGAACCGCCGATCGTGAGTTGTGAGCCGAACTCCATGATCCGGTGCATGGGCACCGCGTCGTGGTCGACCACGTGGGGAAACCTGGCGGCCACCTTGATGGTGGGATGGAACTTCAATCCCTTGCCGACACCCCCGCGGATGCCGCTGTGTTGCAGGAGGGAGGGTGTGTGGACGGCGCCGGCGCACAGGAACACCTCGGTGGGCTCGATCCTGATCGGAGCGGTCGCACCGTCGACGGTGCGCTGTCCGACCGCGGCGCGGACCCGGCCGTCGGTGATCTCGAGACGCTCGATGACCGTGTCGGCCAGGAGTTCCGCGCCGGCCGAGACGGCCCGGGGAACATAGGTCCGTGCCATGGTCTGCTGCACCGCGCGGCCGTCGGATTCGTAGCTGAAGGTACGGGCGAACTCGGTGGATCGCCAGCCGAGCCGATCGGCGCCTTCGGCGATGATCGCCGAGGACCGGGGCGGTTCACCCTGCAGTTTGGTGATGTCGAGAAAGTCCTCGACCTCGGCCGCGGCACGATCCAACACGTCGTCGGTGAACTCGCCGATCCGGTAACGCTTCGCCCACTCGTGGGCGAGATAGTCGGGAAGGCGCCGATAGAGGCCGCTGTTGATCTCGGTGCTGCCGCCCACGCACCGGCCCTCCGCATACGAGATCCCCGGGTTTCCCAGGGCGGCGGTGAGGCCGTGGTTGCGGTACTTGGTGGTCATCTCGGCCATCGAGAACGGTGCCACGTCGCCCGGGATCGACCACGGGCCTTCTTCGACCATGAGCACGTCCCGACCGGCTTCGGCCAGGAGCGCCGCGGTCACCGCGCCGCCCGCTCCCGAACCGATGACGAGGACGTCGGGTCGGAGGGTCGTCACGATTCCGTCCCGGTTCCGGCAGGTCGGGTCTCCTGATCGGCGAAGAGCACCAGCGAGGAGACCAGGCGCGCCCATTGTCGGATCGGCGTCAACGGGTTGGTCTCCCATCGCTCGACCAGCGAGCGCAGCGTGGCGTCGTCGGGAATCGCGCCCTCGTGGGTGAGGCGCGTGATCCCTTCCAGCAGGATCGAATCGAGCGCGATGCCGATCTGCAGATGCTGAGGGAGGTCGGCGAGTGAGGCCTGCACGAATGCTTCGACGTCCCCGCGCTGGGCAGGGCTCACCGGATCGAGCAGTGCGTGGGTCACCCGACCGAGAAATCGTGACATGAGCCGGCCATCCTACTTTGCGGAGGCGACTGCTCCGGAAGAGTCCTCGTCATCGTCGTCGAGATCCAGCTCGGGAAGACGCAGCGCCAGCCCCCCGGACGCGATCGCGGCCACCACCGCGCCGGCGGCGGTACCGAGCGCACCGGCCGCGATGAGCCGGGTCAAGGTCGGGTTCAGGGTGCCCAGCGGGATCGCCTTGTCGAACGCGGGGACGCGGAGGGCGGCCCACACTCCGAGCGGAACCGCTGACGCCAGTACCGCCAGCGCCCGGGCTGCGGACGAGCGGAGGACGAGTGCAATGCACGCCACGAGGATCGTGAAGGCCGGCAGCGCGACCCAGATCGGATTTCCTCCGGCAAGAGCCGGGACCGCCGCCAACTCCGATGCGCCGGCCCAGAGGCTCAGCCCCCCGATGATGATCAGCGCCACGGCGGCCACCCTGGTGGCGCGTGCGTGGAGCACGAACCCGGCAGCCGAGAGCACGACGAAGCAGCACCCGGCGAGGGCCCATTGGGGCAGCGGACTCGGTGCGGGATAGATGAGCAGTTGACCGATGATCTCGGTGGACCGGCCGTCCACGGTCAGCGGAACGACCCAACGTCCGTCGTCGCGGATGCCGATGGCCACCCGGTTGGTTCCCGGGATGATCGTCGGTGCGATCTGCGGTGTCATGTAGTGGATGCGATGGTCGTGCCAGACGTAGTGACCACCGTGACCGACCGTCTTCCAGATCGGGTGGTCGGTTGCCCGTTTGATGCTCACCCATGCCGGAATCGGCGTGTTGTCCGCGGTGCCGTACCGGGACTCGTTCACATAGGTCGCACTGGACGCCTGGTTCTCCTGGACGGTGCCGTCCCGTTCGATGCGCAGCCAGGGCTCGCCGGTGTAGCCGGGAACGTCCACCCGATGGCCTGGTGCGACACGCAGGTCGAGGAACCCGTCACCGCCGACCACCTTCGCCGTGATCGCCCGCGTTGCCGGGGTGATCCGCTCGACCTCGGAGCGGTAGTTGCCCGGGGTGGCCGGGTCTGCCGCGGCGATCGGGGCCAGTGCGACCAATCCCGCGAGCGCGAGGGCGCACAGGGCGCAGAGCCGTCGGAGCATCAGGAGCTGGGCCCGGTGCGGACCCTGGCGGGTCGGAGCAACTCCAGCAGATCGTCGTGGAGGTGTCCGTTGGTCGCCAGGCCCGAGCCCGAACCGGGGCCGGGTCCGCCGTCGAGGTCGGTGAAGCGTCCGCCGGCTTCGGCCATGATCACCGGCACCGGAGCCAGGTCGTAGAGCTCGGCGGTGGCGTCGGCCATCGCCTCGGCCCGTCCGGTGGCGACCAGGGTGTAGCCGTACGCATCACCCCACGTGCGCAGGTGCACCCCGTGTTGCGTCGCAGGCGTCGACGATCGATCCGTTCCACGCACCGAATCCGGACGTCATCAGGTACGCGCCGTCGATTCGACCGGTGTCGTTGACGTGGATGGCCTCGCCGTTGCACCACGCCCCCAGTCCTCGCCCCGCGTAGATGGTCTCGCCGAGCGCGGGGACGTTGATCACGCCGATCGCGATGCCGTGGGCGTCTTCGAGGGCGAGCAGGTTGGTGTAGAGCGGCACGCCGTGGGTGAAGGCCTTGGTGCCGTCGATCGGGTCGATGATCCAGCGTCTGCCCGAAGTTCCGATGGTTTCGTCCTGTTCCTCCCCGTAGACCCCGTCGTCGGGGAAGTGTGCCGCGAAGCGCTCGCGCAGCAGGGCCTCGGCACCACGGTCCGCCGCGGTGACCGGTGTCCCGTCCACCTTGGTGTCCACGGTCAATTCACGGGTGCGGAAGTGCTCCAGGGTGAAGGCCCCGGCCTCACGGGCGAGCTCCACGGCCTGGTTCATCAGGCCGACGTCGGCCAGAGGTGCGGTGCCGGACGACATGGCACCAGCTTGCCAGCTCGTCCCCCGGTGCCTGCCACCGGGTCGATCGGTGCGCGGAATCGATGCAGACCGTGGTGGCGCAGTTTGTACCCTTGGACGCTCATGGATGATCCCGCTCCCCGCCGGACGTTCGCGATCATCTCGCATCCGGACGCCGGCAAGACCACCCTCACCGAGAAGTTTCTCCTGTACGGCGGCGCGCTCGGTGGCGGGACCGCCGGCGCGGTCAAGGCCCGCGGCGAACGGCGTTCGGCCACCTCCGACTGGATGGAGCTGGAGCAGAAGCGCGGCATCTCGATCACCTCGACGGTGCTGCAGTTCCCCTACCGCGATCACGTGGTGAACCTGCTCGACACACCGGGGCACCGGGACTTCTCCGAGGACACCTACCGGGTGCTCGCGGCTGCGGATGCCGCGGTGATGGTCCTGGACGCGGCCCGCGGGATCGAGGCCCAGACCCTGAAGCTCTTCGAGGTGTGTCGGACGCGTGGCCTGCCCTTGCTCACCTTCATCAACAAGTGGGATCGGCCGGGCCTGTCCCCACTCGAGCTGTTGGACGACATCGAGGCACGACTCGGGTTGCCCGCGGTGCCGATGACCTGGCCGGTGGGGATCGCGGGCGATTTCCGGGGCGTGCTGGATCGCCGGGACGGCAGTTACGTCCGATTCACCCGGGTGGCCCGGGGTGCGACCGAAGCGCCCGAGGAGATCGTCGACGCGGCCGCGGCCGAAGCAGACGAGGGTGATGCCTACCGGGACGCGGTCGAGGGCGTGGAGCTGCTCGACGCCGTCGGCGCGCAGTTCGACGCGGAGCTCTTCGCCGCCGGGGAGATCACCCCGACCTTCTTCGGCTCGGCGCTCACCAACTTCGGGGTCCGGTTGCTGCTCGACGCGGTGATCGACCTCGCGCCGGGGCCGACCCCACGGCTCGACGTTCACGGTGAGCCACGCCCGTTGTCGGCGCCTTTCAGCGGCTTCGTGTTCAAGGTGCAGGCGAATCTCGACCCGTCCCACCGGGACCGCATCGCGTACGTGCGGGTGTGCTCGGGTCGGTTCGAACGTGGCATGGTCGTCACGCACGGACCCACCGGCAAGGCGTTCGCCACCAAGTATGCCCACAGCGTGTTCGGCCGCGAGCGCGAAACCGTCGAGGAGGCGTTCCCCGGTGACGTGGTCGGGTTGGTGAACGCCGGTGCCGTGCGGGTCGGGGACACCCTGTATCTCGACGAGCCGGTCGAGTACCCGGGGATCCCGAGCTTCGCGCCCGAACATTTCTCGATGGCCCGGGTACGGGACACGGACCGTTTCAAGCAGTTCCGCCGGGGGATCGCCCAGCTCGATTCCGAAGGCGTGGTCCAGGTCCTGCGGGACGCCGAGCTGGGCGACCAGGCGCCGATGCTCGCGGCGGTCGGGCCGATGCAGTTCGACGTGGCCGTCCACCGGCTCGAGAACGAATTCGGCGCACCGGTGGAGCTGTCCCCGACCCGTTACCGCGTGGCCCGACGGACCGACCCGGCGAGCGCGGCGGCGCTCAAGGGCATGCAGGGGGTCACGGTCATGGCACGGGCCGATGGGACGCTGCTGGCGCTGTTCGAGTCCGAGTACTGGCTGGAACGTCTCCAGGGTGACGACCCGTCGCTCGTGCTCGAACCCCTGGTGGGCGCCGGTCTCGCCGGCTGAGTTGGCTTTCGAGTTGCGGCGGCTGCGCCTTGCAACTCGGGCTTCGCCATCCGGGTGTCATTGGTGGGGCTGCTTCGCCTGGCGGCTGCGCAGCGGAGTTCAGGAGCAGCGCAGACCGGACTTCGGAGGCGTCAGTGACACGAGGTAGGCGTCCACCGCGCCGTCCACGCACGCGTTGCCCTGGCCGTAGGCGGTGTGCGTCGAGCCGACCTTGGTGATGAGCGCCGCGTCGGGGAGCTCCTTGGCCAGATCCACTCCGTTCGAATACGGCGTCGCCGGGTCATCGGTGGTCGAGACCACCACGATGAGCGGCGCCCCCTTGGCCTTGGGGGGCGTGAGCGGTTGCGGAGGCGTGGGCCAGTAGGCGCAACGGATGTAGTCGGTGATGGTGCCTTCGGCAAGATACGGCGAGGTCGCCGCGACCGATCGGCCGGCATCGATGAAGGCCTGGGGCTTCGACGGCCAGTCCCAGTCCAGACAACTCACCGCGAAGTACACGTCGGTCTGGTTGCCATAGGTGCCGTCCGGTTGTCGGTCGAGGTACTGATCGGCCAGGTCGAGCAGCTTGGTGCCGTCACCGTTCGTGGCGTCGGTCAGGGCGGTGGCGAGTCTGGGCCAGAGTGACTGGGCGTACAGTCCCTGACCGACCCCGAGCTGGAACATGCCGATGTTCAGCTTGCGGCCGGGGTCCGTGGTCGCCATCGGCGCCTTGCGGAGCCGTTGCCGGATGCGGGTGAAGGCGCCGGCCGGGTCGTCACGGATCCCACAGGAGGGCTGCTGCCTGCAGTTGGCGAAGAACTGCTCGAGCACCTTGTCGAATGCGACACCCTGATCACGCGACGCTTCGATTCCGGGCTGGCCGAGCCGCACGACGCCGTCCAGCACCATCGCCCGGATGTGACCGGGAAACAGGTCGGCGTACACCTGGCCGATGCTGGTGCCGTACGAGTAGCCCAGGTAGCTGATCTTCATCTCGCCGAGCCCTTTGCGGATGTCGTCCATGTCGGCGGCGACGTCGCGGGTGCCCAGGTGGGGGAGCAGCGCGGCGTTGTGCTTCTCACAGCTCGCCACATAGGCCTTGGACACGGCTTCGAGTTTGGCGACCGCCGCCGGGGTCTGCGGGGCGGGGTCGACCGAATACAACTTGGAGATGTCGAAGTGGCAGTCGACGGGGCTGGACTTTCCGACCCCGCGGGGATCGAAACCGATCAGGTCGAAATGCCTGGTGATCGTCGGTTGCCACACGTTGTTCTCGACGAGATCGATCCCCGAACCGCCCGGCCCGCCGGGATTCACCAGCAGCGGGCCGACCTTTTGGGCCTGATCGGTGGCGGGGAGCTTGACCAGCGCGAGCTTCAGCTTCGGCCCGTTCGGCACGGCGTGGTCGACGGGCACCGCGATGGTGGCGCACTGGAACGGCAGGGGCGCGTCGTTGCAGTCGTGCCAGTCGATCGAGCCGGTCCCCGACGTCGGGGAGGTGGTCGTGGACGTGGTCGCTTCCGACGACGCCGAGCTCGTCGACGGAACCGAAGTGGTGCACGACACGGCCGACGCGGCCACCATCGCCAGGATCACGGCGACGGTCATGAACTGCGCTCTGACGTGGCGAGGGCGTGATGGGACGGGCAAGACCTGCGAGGCTACCCGGCGTGTCCGAGGAGATCGCCCAAACCTGGTTGGTGGGCATCGTGTCCCGTGACGACTCCCTCTCGGGGCTGCGAGTCCATGGTGGGCTGGTCGCAGCCGGCCCGGCCGGGGGGCGGCCGCATCGCGTGCAGGTGCGTCTGCGCTTCGGGAGCGTCGACGCCCCGGGCTTTCCCGACGCCGCCGAGTCGAGAGCCCTGCTCGACCGGGAGCAGGCGCTGGCCGACGCACTCGGGGACGATGCGTTGCTCGCCGCGGCGGTGACCGTCCCCGGGTTCCGGGATCTGGTGTTCCACGCGGCGGACGGGACCCGCAGTCACCAGCTGCTCGCGTCGTCGGGCGTCGACGACGTCGACGTTTCGCCTGATCCGTCGTGGAGCGTCTACCGGGCGCTGTTCGCCGACGCGGTCGTCGCCGACGGGGATCGCCGGATGATCGAGGAGGTGACCCGCGCAACGGGCGAGGGATCGCCGAGGCGTTCTGTGACCCACATCTTCCGCTTCGGTGACCCCGCCCGGGCCGATCAGGCCGCCGCGAGCCTCCGCGAGGCGGGTCTGGCGGTGACGTTCGCCGCTGCCCCGGACGTGGCGGATGCCGCGCCACCGGAGTTCACCGTCACCGAGATCGAGACGCTCACCCAGGTGGAAATGGCCCGCTCCCGTGACGCGCTGAATGGGTTCGCCACGAGTTGGGATGGCCAGTATCTGGGCTGGCGCGTCGCCGAAGCCTGATCCCCTCGACTCGGATTCAGGGCTTGCGGGCGACCACGTCGACGTTGGTGGCCAGGAGGTTGGCGACCGGTATCCGACCCAGAACCTCGTTCATCTTCCACACTTTGGTCGCCCTGGTCGCATCGAGCCTGCGGCCCAGATGGGTCAGCGGGACGAGGTTCAGTCGCTTCGCCTCGATCACATCGAATCCGCACACGTCGACAAGGAGCTTCGCGCTCGACACCGTGTAGGTGTGGTCGTGGGGGAGCCGACCGTGGTAGTAGCGCCCGGTCTTGCGGGCCAGATACTCGACGTACGACCAGCGGTTCGGCAGTTTGGAAATGAACAACCATCCGCCGGGACGCAGGATGCGCCGGAGTTCCGCGAGACTTCCGACCGGATCCGCCACGTGCTCCAGGGTGCCGTGACTGACGATCGCGTCGAAGGACTCGTCGTCATAGGGAAGGTGCACGGGGTCGCCGCTCACGGTGATCGAGAGATCCGGGTACTGGCGGAACTGCGAGGTGGACGGTTCGGGCGGAAGCTCGCTTCGGTAGTCGAACGAACTCACCTCGATGCCCAGCGCCGCGAGGCGCGTCGACAGATGCCCGAACCCCGCCCCCCAGTCGAGAACCCGCTTCGCGCCACTTTCGGCGGCCCGCCTTGCCGCGGCGTCGTACTCGAGGTCCAACAGCGCGGAGTCACCGCCGACGTCACAGAGCATGTCGGATCCTTCCATGCCCTCGACTGGTGATCGGTCGGTGTTGCTCATCAGCGGATATCCCTGGTCTGTCTCGTCGATCCGGGCGGGCACTGCAGCGATCCACGGGCTGCGTGCTCCGGCGTTCGGGCAATCCTACCCGTGGGCCGATACCGGGCTGTTCACCTCGGCTCCTACGATGGCGACCGTGGCCGAGACTGCAGCAGGACGAACCGACCGAACACCGCACACCGAGCTCGGCCTCGATCCGGAGGTGTACCGGGCGCTCGGCCTGACCGACGACGAGGTCGCCACGATCGTCGACACCATCGGTCGGAACCCGAATGGACTCGAACTGGCGATGTACTCGGTGATGTGGTCCGAGCACTGTTCCTACAAGTCATCGCGGATCCACCTGCGCCGTCTGCCCACCGAAGCGCCCCACGTGTTGGTCGGCCCGGGCGAAGGGGCCGGCGTGGTCGACGTCGGCGACGGCATCGCCCTGGCGCTGCGCATCGAGAGCCACAATCATCCGTCGTTCATCGAGCCCTACCAGGGTGCGGCGACGGGGGCCGGCGGGATCCTCCGGGACATCTTCTCGATGGGCGCCCGACCGATCGCGCTGATGGACCCGTTGCGTTTCGGCCCGCTCGACGACGCCCGCAGTCGGTGGGTCGCCGAGGGAGTCGTGTCGGGGATCTCGGGGTACGGCAACTCGGTGGGCGTGCCGACCATCGGTGGTGAGGCGGTCTTCGATGCGACCTATGCGGGCAATCCGCTCGTCAACGTGCTCGCGCTGGGCATCCTGCCGGTGGAGAACCTCGTGCTGGGCCGGGCGACCGGTGTGGGCAACCTCGCCGTGCTGCTCGGTTCGACCACCGGCCGTGACGGCATCGGTGGGGTGTCGGTGCTCGCGTCGGCCGGCTTCGACGACGGCGACGACGACTCGTCCAAACGCCCCAGCGTGCAGGTCGGTGACCCGTTCGAGGAGAAACGTCTGATCGAGGCCTGCCTGGAGCTGTACGCCCGCGACCTCGTCGTCGGCGTGCAGGACCTCGGTGGCGCGGGCATCACCTGTGCCACCAGCGAGACCGCCGCGAAGGGCAACTCGGGCATGGACGTGTACGTGTCGGAGATCCCGCGGCGCGAGCCCGGCATGAACCCGGTCGAGGTCATGACCAGTGAGTCCCAGGAGCGGATGCTGGCGATCGTCGCCCCCGAACAGCTCGACGACGTGCTCGAGGTGGCGCGCCGCTGGGAGATTCGTGCCTCGGTGATCGGCACGGTCAATGCCGGTGGACGGCTCCGGGTGCTCACCGACACCGGCGCCGATGCCGAGGTGCTCGCGGACGTGCCCGCGAAGTCCCTCGAGGAGGACGCACCGCTCTATGACCGGCCCCGCGCCGAACCGGCGGATCTCGCCGAGCGTCGGGCCGACGACCCCGCGGCCCATCTCGAGGGCCTGGACGATCCTGACGGACTCGGTGCCGACGTCCTGGCCGGGCTCGCCGACACCCGCTGGATCTGGTCGCAGTACGACCACCAGTTGTTCCTCAACACCGTGACCGGGCCAGGTTCGGACGCGGCGGTGCTTCGGCTCCGCCACCCCGACACCGGAGTGGAGACCGGTCGGGGAATCGCGTTGACCACCGACGGCAACCACCGTTGGTGCGCGATCGATCCGCGTCGGGGAACCGCCGCCGTGGTCGCCGAAGCGGCGCTGAACCTCGCCTGCGTGGGCGCCCGTCCACTGGCACTGGTCAACTGCCTGAACTTCGGCAATCCGGAACGGCCCGAGGTGATGTGGCAATTCAGCGAATCGGTGGACGGCATGGGCGAGGCATGTCGGGCGCTCGGGGTGCCGGTGATCGGTGGGAACGTCAGCTTCTACAACGCCTCGGGCGACGCGGACATCGACCCGACTCCCGTTGTGGGCATGCTCGGCATCATCGACGAGCTCGTCCGACGGCCACCGGGGCTGGAGCTGGAAGACGGCGCCCGCCTGGTGCTGTTGGGCCCGGACCCGGTCGGGGACGGATCGGGTGGTGACGTGCCCAGCGGCCTGGCCGGATCGCGGTGGGCATTCGGCCATGGCCGGTGCGGCGGTTCGCTGGCGGCACTGGACGCAGCGCAGCACGCAAAAGTGTGTGACCTGGTGCGCGACATCGTGGCCGACGGCCTGGTCGTGGGCGTGGGAGACGTCGCCGACGGCGGGCTCGTCGGGGTGCTCGCCGAGGCCGCCGCGCGTTCGGGCCGGGGCGTTCAGGTGACGCTCCCGGCGGATGCGGCCCCGGTGCCCTGGCTGTTCGGCGAAGCCCCGTCCCGGGTCGTGCTGTGTGTCACCGCGGAACAGCTCAAAGAGGTCCATCGGCGGCATCTCGACGCCGACGTCCCCGCCCGTCTTCTCGGCTCGGTCGACGGCGACCGGCTCCGGGTGGTCGCCGCCGAAGGCACAGCCGTGCTCGACCTCGGCGTCGACGAGGTGACGGCCGCGTGGCGGAATCGTCTCCCGGACGCGTTCGCAGCCGGCACCACCCAGGGCTGAACCGCCCCGCCGCGCACCCCACCGCCCCACCCCATCCACGAATGTCGGGGCATCAAGTTGTTCACAGCTACTTCGGCGCGCTGCATTCGGCAAGCAGCAGCGCCACCCGTGCCGCGCTCGCGCAATGCAGCGCGCACAGATTGTTCGCAGCAACTTCGTGCCCCGACATTGCGAAAGCGTGGAAAGCGACCGTCGACGTGCGATGATGGATCCGTGCCTCCGGCTGCGCCAGACGGTTCCGATGACCCTGATCATCACCACGTGACCGACCGGGTCGAACCTCGGGTGACCGATGACGATTCGCTCGAGGAAGCCTGTGGTGTGTTCGGCGTTCGTGCTCCGGGGCAACCGGTGGCGCATCTGACCTACCTGGGCCTGTACGCACTGCAACACCGGGGGCAGGAATCCGCCGGCATGGCGGTGTCCGACGCCGAGGACATCACGGTGGTCAAGGACATGGGACTGGTCTCCACGGTGTTCGACGACCGCACGTTGGCGCCGCTGGTCGGCGACCTCGCCATCGGGCACACCCGCTACTCGACCACCGGGTCGTCCACCTGGCGCAACGCCCAGCCCGTGTATCGGGGGCTCGACGCGTTCGGGTTCGCCCTCGGCCACAACGGCAACCTCACCAACACCCATCAACTGGCCAGCGAAGCGGGCATGCTTCCGGGCACGGTCGCGTCGGACACCGACCTGGTCGCCGAGTTGCTGAGTGTGGACATCGAGCGGTCGCTCGCGGGTGCGGCCGACGGCCACACTGCCGGCGAGCGCGCCGATCTGCTCGGCAGCGCGTTGCTGCGGGTCCTGCCCCGTCTCGAAGGGGCGTTCAGCTTCGTGTTGATGGACGAGCACCGCGTCTACGGCGTGCGCGACCCGAATGGATTCCGTCCGCTGTGTCTGGGTCGCCTCGACAACGGCGGCTGGGTGCTCGCATCCGAATCGCCGGCGCTGGACGTGGTCGGTGCCCAGTTCGTCCGTGAGGTCGACCCGGGCGAGCTGGTGATCATCGACGCCGACGGCGTCACCTCGGTGCCGGTCTTCCCGGACGAGCGGCTCGATCCGAAGCTGTGCCTGTTCGAGTTCGCCTACTTCGCCCGACCGGACTCGCAGTTGTACGGGCGCAGTGTCCACCACGCCCGGGTGAGCACCGGCGAGTTGCTGGCCGAGCAGGCGCCGGTGGAAGCCGACATGGTCATGGGCGTCCCGGAATCCGGACTTCCTGCCGCCGAGGGCTATGCGCGGGCAAGTGGCATTCCCTACGGGCAGGGCCTGGTCAAGAACCGCTACATCGGGCGCACGTTCATCGCGCCCAGCCAGCAGATGCGGGCGCTCGGCGTGCGCATGAAGCTCAACCCGCTGCGCGAGAACATCACCGGCAAACGCCTGGTCGTGGTCGACGATTCGATCGTGCGGGGCACGACGCAACGCCAGTTGGTGTCGATGCTGCGTGAGGCAGGGGCGGCCGAGGTGCATCTGCGGATCTCCTCGCCACCGGTGAAGTGGCCGTGCTTCTACGGGATCGACACCGGCACCCGGTCCGAGTTGTTGGCCGCGAACCTGTCGATCGAGGAGATCCGTACCTACCTCGATGTCGACAGCCTGGCGTACATCACGCTCGACCGGTTGATCGACGCGACCGGCGCGCCCGGTGCCGGGTTCTGCCATGCCTGCTTCAGTGGCGAGTACCCGGTTCCCGTGCCGGTGGAGGTGTCCAAGACCGCGCTCGAAGGGGCGTCCGGCCAACGGACGCCCAACCTGTTGGAAGGGCTGTCGAGTCTGGTCGTGGGTGACCTCCCGACCGACGAGGCCGCTCGCACTGCCGGTGAAACTGCGTGAGAGAGTTCCGACACGATGGGTGAGACCTACGCAGGAGCCGGGGTCGACATCGCGGCCGGTGACGAAGCGGTCCGGCGGATCAAGGACAAGGTGCGCTCGACGTTCCGCCCCGAGGTGATCGGGGAGATCGGCGGTTTCGGCGGGCTCTTCGAGTTCGCCCAGCACCGGTTCCGTCGGCCGGTGCTGGTGTCCTCGACCGACGGTGTCGGCACCAAGGCCCTGGTCGCCCGTGCTTCGGGCCGGTTCGACACCATCGGTCTGGATCTGGTCGCGATGTGCGTGGACGACCTGGTCTGCCAGGGTGCCGAGCCGTTGTTCTTCCTCGACTACATCGCGGTCGGCCGCCTCGACCCCGACCACATCGCGGCACTTGTCGAAGGCGTGGCCGAGGGGTGTCGCCAGGCCGGGTGTGCGCTGATCGGTGGCGAGATGGCCGAGCATCCCGGCGCGATGGAGCCAGACGACTTCGATCTGGTCGGATTCGCGGTGGGGGTGGCCGAACGCGACGCGCTCCTCGGCCCCGACCGGGTGTCCGAGGGGGACGTGTTGATCGGCCTGCCTTCGCCGGGTTTGCGCTCGAACGGGTATTCGCTGGCGAGACACGTGCTGTTGGAGGCGGCGGGGCGTTCGTTGGACGGTCCGGCCTACGAGGGAGCGAAGCATTCGTTGGCCGATGAGCTGCTGGAACCTTCGGTGATCTACGCGCCGGCGGTGATGGAGCTCGCCCGGACCGTCGAGGTCACCGCGATCGCCCACATCACCGGCGGGGGATTGCCCGGGAACCTGAACCGCGTGCTGCCCGACAATCTCGATGCCCTGGTCGACACGACGACCTGGGAACCGCCCCGGATCTTCGCCGAGATCCAGCAGGCGGGCGGCATCGACGACGCCGAGATGGCCAGGGTGTTCAACCTGGGAATCGGCATGGTCGTGGTCGTGCCGGACGATGAGGCCTATCGGGCGCTGGACGTGTTGCGCGCCCGGGGCCAGCTGGCGGTGCGCATCGGTGAGATCACCCGGGGCGACGGCCATGTGGTGCTGTCGGGCGCGGCACCTTCGGCCTGAGCTCCGACCCGGGCCGAGGTGCCTGGAACGACTGAGGCAGATCACACCGAGGTGACGGCGGCACCATCGGGGCGTCTCTCCACACTCGTGCCCAGTGGGTGGCGGTCCGAGCCGGACTCGTGGCCGCGAGGTCATGATGGACCGTCGACCTGCGATCATGACGCCATGGAGTCGTGCCGGATCGATCGGTGGCTGTGGGCGGTGCGATTGTGCAAGACCCGTTCGGCCGCGACCGCGGCCTGCCGGGGCGGTCACGTGGAGATCAACGGCGTGAACGCCAAGGCCGCGACCGGCGTTCGGGTGGGTGACCGGGTCGAAGCCAGGATCGTCGGGCGGACCCGCCGCGTGGTCGTCACTCGATTGATCGACAAACGGGTCGGCGCCGCGGTCGCCGCCTCGTGCTATGTCGACCACAGTCCCCCGCCGCCCGAACGTGACCGAACTCCGGTGTTCGCGCGTGAACGTGGCGCCGGTCGACCGACCAAACGCGACCGGCGCCGGCTGGATCGTCTCCGAGGTCGCCGCGAAGGCGAGACCTGATGCGCCTGCTCTACCGAAAATGATCGCGGGTTGCGGCCAGTTCTCGAGCGTGGGCTGGGCGAGTCCGGGCGTGCGGTCGACGGGGACGCTGCACTGAAGTATCTGCAGGACTTCGACCACGGAAGCGACGGTGGGTTCCATCGACGTGGCCACATCGGACGAGGACTTTCTGGAGCGCTTGGAACCCGTGGCCGCATCGCGGGGGATCTCCCCGACGCTCCGGGTCGAGGGAACGGATGCGGCCGCGGTGAGGATCGCCCCCGAATGGCTCGACCGATTGATCGATGTGCTCGTGGACGATGCCCTCCATTTCGCGGCCGACTCCGAGGAGGTGCAGTTGCGTGTCGTTTCGGACCGATCGACGATCCGGATCGTGCCCAGTCGATAGTGGGCCTGGGGTTCCCGCATCCGGGCGTGCTTCGATCGGCGATCGGTTCCACCGCACGTCGTCGCGCCGGGAAGGAGCGGGACTGGGCCGTCCAGGTAAAGGTCCGTCCTGGAGAGTGACGCTTGTCACCGCGCATCTTCACCTTGTCTTCAGGTTCGTTTCGTACCGTCTCAACCATGGATGTGTCCCGCACCGGCCCGTTTTGTGTCGGCCGGCCGGCCCCGCATGGCGACCGGTCCTGATCCGATGATTCCCGGTGATCTTCCTTGGCAGCTCGTGGCCCCGAACGGCCTCGACTGATCGAGCACAACAATTGAAGGTGATTCCACCCATGTCCGAAGAAGAACTCCTAGGAAACGAGCGTCTCTCGCAGAGATCGGCGGCGCGCGTCGTCGAACGGGTCGAAGACGGTGCCGCCCACGTCGTTTCCTCGGCACGGCGAACCGCCGAGTCGCTGCCCTCGTGGGCACGGTGGGTCCTGGCCGTGACGCACATCGATTTCGACCCGCCGGGTTTTCGCCTGCCGGTCGGGCGGCTGGCGATCGCGACGCTTGTTGCCGTCGTGGGATCGCTGGTCGCGGACGCCATTCTCGTCGCCGTGGGCACGTCGCTGTTTCCGTCGACGGTTGGCTACTCCCACTTCGTGCCGGCCGACTACGCGTTGTTGACGGTCGTCGGTGTGGTCGGAACGTGTGCCGCCTGGCCGCTCGTCCGTTGGATCACCTCGACGCCACGCTGGGTGTTCTTTCGTGCTGCCATCCTGGTCACCGCGGTACTCCTGCTTCCCGATGTGTACATCTACGCGCTCGGCCAAAATGGACGCGCCGTGGCGATTCTCGTCGTGATGCACCTCGCGATCGCGGTGGTCACGTACTATTCGTTGGTGCAGATTGCACCGGCCGAGGCATGACCCAGCGTCGTCCGGGAGACCGGGCCATCGATGGCCAGTAGCGCGGCAGCGGTGCCCGAACCATGACCGATCTGCGGCAATCTTCTCGGTCTGCGGGGGCCGCAGCGGCATCTGGCACGCCTCGTGATCGTCGCCCCCGGCGCAAACGGCGGCGTCGCCGGCCATGGATCCGGGTCCCGTTGGCGCTCACGACGCTGGCCATTGTGGCCTTCTTCGTGTGGTCGTTGATCGGCGCCTTCGCGACTCCTGGCAACTCCGGGTTCAGAGCGAAGTGGGCGGATTGGCTCCGGAGTCACCATGCTTCGGTTGTCGCTTCCCAGATGGAGAAGTTCTATTACCGCCACCATCAACCCCCCAAGGGCGGGTCGCCGTCGGCGCTGAACGCCGTGCCCGATCTTGCGCACCCGAAAGCGAGCGCTGGACCGTCGACCACTGCGAAGTCGATGATCGGGCTGCCACCGCCGAAATCGATCCCGCTGGTCGTCCACCCCGGCCTCCCGAACGAAGGCGCCTGGAAGCCGACCGGTCCGCTCATCGATGGGCGTGCCGCAATGAACGTGGCGCAGTTCCGAGCCGACAAGATCTACACCAGCCAGCTCACCACCGCCGTGTGGCTCGACCCTGCCCGCCTGCGGTTGACGCTCATTCCGGGCCTGCTCGAACCTGGTGGGACCTGGAGTCATCCGCCCCATATCACGACGGCCGAACTGCCCAAGGCCCTCGCCGCGTTCAACGGCGGATTCCGTCTCCAGGATTCCCATGGCGGCTTCTATCTCGACGGGAACATGAAAGCCCCGCTGACAGACCGGGGTGGCCTCATTGGTGATCTATGACAACGGCCACGTGGACGTGGGTGCCTGGGGTCAGGAAGTGAAGATGACCCCCCACGTGCGCGCGGTCTTCCAGAACCTGGCGCCGATCGTCGACCACGGTCGGATCAATCCTTCGGTTGGCTACAACGACACCGAATTGTGGGGCAACACCCTCGGGACCCGAACGATCGTGGCCCGTTCGGGGGTCGGCGTCACCGCGAATGGCGCGCTCGTCTACGTCGCGGGTCCGGCACTCAGCGCCCAGACGCTCGCAGAGAGCCTCCGGCGTGCCGGAGCCGTGCGGGCGATGACGCTCGACATCAACCCCGAATGGGTGACGTTCAACTTCTTCACGCACCCTGACCAGAGCCAGCCGTCCAATGTCCAGGGCGTGAAGCTGTACCCACAGATGCAACGCCCCGCGACGCGCTACCTCGGCCCGTCCGACGAGTCCCGCTACTTCATCCTCGTTTCATCGCCGTGAGTCACCAGGCTCGGACGCCACACTTCGCTGCCCGCCCGACCCGTTCGACCCGGCAACGGGTTGCCGACCGGCGACGCGTGGAAGTGTCCGGCCGTGCCACCGACCTGGTTGACGATACTGAGCGGCGTCAGTCTCGTGACCGCGTTCGCCTGCGCGGCGTGGATCCTCTGGGACCTGTTCGGACGGGGACACCGTCAGCCGATGCGGATCATGGAGGTCGTCTGGCCGCTCACCGCGCTGTATGCCGGACCGTTGGCCGTCTGGGGCTACCAACGGCTCGGACGGCCGCGCAGCGCACGATGGCAGGCCGAGACCGGTAGCGACCCACCGAGTGCACAATCCGGGTGGTCGAGTGTGGCGCTCAGCGTGGGGCACTGCGGTAGTGGTTGCACGCTCGGTGACGTGGTCGCCGAGTCCCTGGTCTTCTGGTTGAGCCTCACGATCGCGGGCACGACCCTGTACGCCGCGTTCGTGGCCGACTTCGTCTTCGCACTGGCGTTCGGCATCATCTTCCAGTACTTCGCGATCACCACGATGCGTGACCTGGGTGTCCGCAAGGGTCTGTACGAAGCGGCGCGGGCCGATGTGCTCTCGCTGACCGCGTTCGAAGTCGGCATGTTCGGGTGGATGGCCGTGGTCCAACTGGTTCTCTTTCCCGATCCCCATCTGAATCCCACCCAGCCGGCGTTCTGGTTCGCCATGCAGATCGCCATGCTCGTCGGGTTCGCCACCGCCTGGCCCGCCAACGTCTGGCTGCTGCGCCGCGGCGTCAAAGAAGCGATGTGATGCGGCCCCGGCCGGGTCTCATCCAGTGGCCGGGGCGACCACGTCGGCGCCAGGTTCGCCAGGTTCGCCAGGTTTGCCGGGCTCGGACGAGGTGAACCATCGTGCGACGAGCACGTCAGTGGACGAGTGCGCCACGATCGACGCGGCGACGACGAGAGCGGCGATATGGAACAGTTCGTCTCCCAGGCGGAGGCCGGCATCGAGAATCATGATCGAATACACCACCGACGCGAAGCCCTTCGGCCCGAACCAGGCTGCGGCAACACGTTCGCGGCGCGGCATCCGACTGCCGATGAGCGAAGCTCCCAGCGCGAGTGGTCGGGCGAGGAAGAGTGCCGCAGCGGCGAACAGAAAGCCCCGCCATCCCACCGAAGCCAGCAGGGACGGGGACACCAGGGCGCCGAACACGAGGAGCGCCGCAAGCTTGAGGAGTTCGGCCAAGCGGTCACCCACCGGTTCGAACGACTCGTGGATGTGGCGGCTGAGGCTCGCGATGGTGATGCCGGCCGAGAAGCCGGCGAGAAAGACGTTCGCATGGGTGAGCTGCGCGGTCGCCAGCACGATCAGCCCGATCGCAAGTGCGTTCAACGGCTCGAAGGCCACGGTGGCCGACAACCACGGAATCCGCTCGAGCTGGATCGCGAGATACGGCACGCCGACACCGATCGCCACCCCGCCGACCACCTCGGCCACGAGTTGAGCGGGCTCGACGCTGTTCGAGCCGGCAACGGCCAGCAGCACGATCACGACCGGAAGCGTCAAGCCGTCGTTGAGGCCGCTCTCCACGTTCAACAGGTTGCGCAGGCGGAAGGGGATCTCCTTGCGGCCCACGATCGCCGCGGCGAACACGGGATCGGTCGGGCTCAACGCGGCGCCGAGCAGAAATGACTCCAGCCACGGCAACCCGGCGATCAGGTGCGCGAACAGGGTCGTCAACGCGAAGGTGAGCGGCAAACCGATCATCAGGGCGCGCCCGGGCAGCCTCCAGGCGCGACGCAGTTCGGGGAACCCACTGCGCAGCCCGTCGGTGAACAAGGTCGCGAACAGTGCCCCTTCGGCGAGTCCGCTGACGAGCGGGTCCTGGGCGCTGATGGCCAGAACGCCCACCGGCGCGCTCCCGAGCGCCATCCCGGCCACGAGGAACAGCACCGCCGCGGACAGCACCGTGCGGTGCGCGACATCGGACAACAGCACCGCCACCAGGAGCAGCAGCGAAAAGACGAGCAGCAGGGTCATCGGTGAACCGACGCTAAGTCACGCCGGCGCCGTCCCCGTCGATTCCACCCGACGGCGTGCCGGCGTCAGTGGCTCTGTCTGCCCGCCTTCGCGGTGCGCTTCGCGCCCTGCTGCGCCGTTTCGACGACATCGTCAGCGGCCTCGACGGCGGTCTTGGTGGTCTGCTCGCCCGTGCGGCGCGCCTCGTCCACCGTGTCGACGGCGCGGTCGACACGCTCCCCGGCCGCGGCACGCAACTCCTCGGCCGTGCCGCGGGCTGTCGACGACCCGGTCGGGCTGGGTCGTCTCGGTTTGACGCCCCGTACCCGGTCGACGAGGTCGGCGACGGCGGCGACACCGCCCTGTCCGATGCCACTGACCGTGTCGGTGACCCGGTCGACGGTCGACGCCACGGCCCCGGTGAGGACGTTGAGCGGTGGCTTCGACGGGGCTTCGGGGTGCGGGTGGGGCGAAGCCTGCGCTTTGAGTTCGACCATCCGCTCGGCGAGGTCCTGGAGGTCGTTGCGCCCCCAGGCGTCCCGCACCTTGGGGAAGTACTCGTCTTCTTCCGCTCTGACGTGGTGACGGACGTTCTCGATGAGCACCGCCACCTTGGCGTCGAACTGCTCGTCTTCGGGGTCCGTCCGTTCGAGTTCGCTGAGCTCCCACTTTATGATGTGGTGCTCTTCGAGGCTCTCGCGCATCCGTCCCTCGGTTCCGCGCACCGTCGAGCTGGTGGCCGGGTAGAAGAGCTGTTCTTCGATGACTGCGTGGCGGGAGAGTTCCTCGATGATGCCCTCGACCAACTTCGACTTGGTGACGAAGGCCCGATCACCCGCACTCTCGAACTCCTTGAACAGCCGTTCGACCGACTTGTGGTCGTCTTTGAGCATGGTGATTGCATCCATGTCCCAGCACTCCCCGGTGCACGGCGAGCTAAACTGAGCGCACTAGCGTGCGCGGCGGAGGTTCGACCATGCCCGACGCTGTGACCGATGCCGTGCCCGAGGCGAACCATCCGGAGCTGCGCGATCACCTCCTCGCCCATGCGGTGCAACGCGGCCGGTTCACGTTGAAATCGGGGAAGCAGTCGGACTGGTTCATCGACGCCAAGGCCACCACCTGTGACCCGGAAGGCATGCTGCTGGTCGCCGAGGCGTTGCTCGCCACGATCGGCGACGAGGTCACCGCGTTGGGTGGGCTCACGATGGGAGCGGACGCGGCGGCCTTCGCAACTGCGGGGATCGCCGCCACACGAGGCCGGATGCTGCATGCGTTCAGTGTCCGCAAGGAGGTCAAGGACCACGGCGGCGGTGGACGGATCGCGGGTGTGCTCCAACCCGGTGACCGGGTGGCGATCACCGAGGATGCGGTGACCCGCGGGGTGTCGATGTTGGAGGCCGCGGCGGTCGTACGCGAAGCCGGCGCCGAGGTGATCGCCCTGGTGCCGGTCGTCGACCGTGGAGGGACCGTCACCGCCATGGCCCGGGCCGAAGGGATCGAGGTCCGTGCCCTGGTCACCGCCCCCGAGCTCGGTTTCGCCTTCGAAGGCGCCGGCTGACGGGCTCGCACTCGGCCCGGTGGGACCGCGGGTCGATCGACAGGTCGATCCCTGTCGGATGCGATCGAAAGGGGTTGGGGCGGTGCGAATCGGGATTGGTAGCGTCGGTTCATGCCGCAAACCCCGACTGCTGCGTATTCTGTGCGTCTGCTGGTGCGCCTCGACAACCGTCCCGGCGCCCTGGGACGTCTGGCTGCCGCGGTCGGGGACGTCGGTGGCAACATCGGCGCGTTGGACGCTTTCGAAGCCAAAGGGGCGTTTCTGGACGAGGCGCTGATCGTCGACTGCGTCGACGAAGCCCACATGTTGCAGCTCCGTCAGGCCATCGAGGGTCTCGACGGAGTCGAGGTGCTCGAAGCGGGTGACCGCACCTTCGAAATGCACGACGGCGGCAAGATCGAGGTGCTCGCCCGGATGCCGATTCGTGACCGCGACGATCTGTCGATGGCCTACACCCCCGGTGTGGCCCGGGTCTGCAAGGCCATCGAGGCCGAGCCTGCGCTCATCCACGATCTGACCATCAAGAAGAACACCGTCGCGATCGTCACCGACGGCACCGCGGTCCTGGGACTCGGCGACATCGGCCCGGGCGCGGCGCTGCCGGTCATGGAGGGCAAGGCGTTGCTGTTCAAGAACTTCGCCGGTGTCGACGGCTTCCCGATCTGCGTCGACATTCCCGACGGCACCCCGAACGAGGAACGGGTCGACGAGATCGTCGAGACCGTGCGCCGCATCGCCCCCGTGTTCGGTGGCATCAATCTCGAGGACATCGCCGCGCCGCAGTGCTTCGCGGTGGAAGAGCGCCTCCAGGCGGCGCTGGACATCCCGGTGTTCCACGACGACCAGCACGGCACCGCGGTGGTGGTGCTCGCGGCGCTGGAGAACGCGCTGAGGATCGTCGACAAGAAGATGGAAGACCTGCGGGTCGTGATCGCCGGTGCCGGTGCCGCCGGAGTGGCGATCTCCAAGATCCTCCGTGACGCCGGCGTGCCCGTCGTGATCGGGACCGACCGCAAAGGGGCGATCCACAGGGGGCGAACCGACCTGAACGAGGCGAAGCAACGCCTTGCGGACAACACCAACCCGGAAGGACGTACCGGTACGTTGGGTGAGATGCTCAAAGGCGCGGACGTGCTCGTGGGGGTGTCGGGCCCGGGGCTGGTCACCGCCGAAGATCTGCGCACGATGGGCGACGATCCGATCGTGTTCGCGCTCGCCAACCCCGAACCCGAGATCCGGCCGGAAGACGCGCGCGGAGCGACGGCGGTGATCGCCACGGGTCGTTCGGACTTCCCGAATCAGATCAACAACGTGTTGGCCTTCCCGGGGATCTTCCGGGGTGCGCTGGACGCCGGCGCGACCCGCATCACCGAGAACATGAAGCTCGCGGCCGCCAAGGCGATCGCGGGGTCGGTGCCCGACGACGAGCTGTCAGCCGAGTGCATCATCCCCTCGGTGTTCGACACCTCGGTCGGTCCGGCCGTCGCCGAGGCCGTGGCGGTCGCGGCCCGCGACGACGGCATCTGTCGGTAGGCGTCATGGCGATCGAGGCGGTCACCTTCGACTTCTGGAACACCCTGGTCCGTGAGCAACCGGATGCCTGGGACCGCCGCTCCCGGGCGTGGTCGGCGATGCTCGCCGAGGAGGGGCACGAGGTGAGCGACGAGGAGCTGGCCGCGGCCATGGAGGTCGGCTGGTCGGCGCACCAACGCCACTGGATCGACAACACCCCTTTCGGCGCGGCCGACGCCGTGGAGATCATGTTCGACGTGCTCGGGGTGGACCACGGTGGGGAGCTGTCCGAGCGCTTCGTCGCGGTGATCACCGACCCGCCGATGGATGCCTACCCCAGGTTGAACCCCGGGGTGCTCGACGTGTTGGAGGCGTTGTCCGAAGCAGGAGTCCGGATCGGGATCATCTGCGACGTCGGGTTGACCCCGTCGACGGTGTTGCGCCGGTTCCTGGAGATCCAGGGAGCGCTCGACGCATTCGATCACTGGTCGTTCTCCGACGAGGTCGGCGTGTTCAAACCGGATGCGAAGATCTTCCGTCACGCCTTGGAAGGTCTCGGGGGTGTCGCCTCGGACCGTGCCGTCCACGTCGGCGACCTGCGCCGCACCGATGTGTTCGGCGCGCAGTCCATGGGGATGATCGCGGTGCGCTACACCGGGGTGTACGACGATCCCGGCATGCCGGACAGCCCCGTGATCGAAGGCGACCACGTGCTCGCCGACCACACCGACCTGCTCGAGATCATTTCTCGGCGCTGAGTCGCCGCCGATCCCGACGATCGATCGGCGAGGCGAGCCTCGGGACCGACTTCAGCGTGTCCGGGTGCGGGCCACCAGCAGGGCCACGTCGTCTCTCCTTGAGCGGCCCTCGGCGTCGAACTCGAGTGCGGCGAGGAGCCTTCCCGCCAACTCGTTCGCGTCCGGACCGCCGGCCCAGCAGTCGCGCACGATGGCGCGGAGTCGCGTGTCGGTCAGGTCGTGCGGTGGCGGGCGATCGGTGATGCCGTCGGTGTAGAGCAGCACCGCCTCACCCGGTCCGAGCCGGGTGGTCTCGGGCAGGGCGCGGGGCGAGTCGAGCGTCCCGAGCACAGTGCCCCAGGTTCCGAAGTAGTCGACCGTTCCATCGGCCCGGCACACCAGGGGACGTGGGTGACCGGCGAGCGCACTGGTCAGCCGGAATCCGCCGTCGGGATGGGTGTCCAGGAAACTGACGGCCGCGGTACACGAGTGCTCGTCGTCGGCTTTCAGGGCGCGATCCAACCATCGGACGACCTGCTCGGGGGAGTCGCCGTGCCAGGCGCTCATGCGGATGCTGTGGTACGCGAGCGCGGTGTAGGCGGCGGCGTCGGGGCCATGCCCGGTGATGTCCCCGATGACGAGGGCCCAACGCCCTGCCCGGATCGGGAACACGTCGTAGAAGTCCCCTCCGATCTGATTGGTCGCGCCGACCGCCCAGTACCGCACGCTGAGATCCAGTCCGGGAATCTCCGGGAGTTCGTTGGGAAGCAGTGCTTCCTGGAACCTGATCACCAGGCCCGCGTTGTCGTCCCGGTCCTTCAGGACGGCCAGATGGGACGCGATGCGGCCGGCGAGACGTTGGACCACGCTCCGGTCATAGGAGGTGAACGGCGAGGCGAGGTCCGCCCGCAGCAGATGCAGCGCCCCGATCGTCCGAGTGTCGGAAGCGATCGGCACGAGCAGTGACGAGTGAATGCCCAGCTCGGTCAGATCCGATTCGGCGTCGGCGCGGAACCCGAGCAGGGCCGTGGTCTCCGCATCGAGGTGATCGACGAGATGGCCGCGATCGGTGGTGAAGACCTGGGAGAGAAAGGGCGGGTCGTCGGGGTCGTCGGACCCGTTTGCGAACGTCCGATGGAGCTTCGCGTCGAGCCCCCCGTCGCGATCGGTGGACTCATAGGTCAACCGCGGCGGGTCGATCGTCGGGTCGGCGACGATCGACAAGGCGCACCAGTCCGCGAACTCGGTGGTCAGGATCTCGGGAATGCGCGCCATCACCTCACCACGGGTGGTGCACGCGATCAGGGTCGAGTCGACGCGGTTCAGCCAGGCAACCGGATCGGCGACCGCCGAAACGGTCTCCGACCCGGCGACATAGCGGCTCACCTGTTGGCCCTCGGTCGACTCGGGATTCATCGTCCCGCAGCCTCCCGGCCCGACGTCGTCGGGGCCGATCCTCGGGATGTCAGGTGTGCGGTCATCTCGCCTTCAGACCAACCGCACCCGATCCGCCACACCGGAGACGTTCAACAGGTGCACGATCCGTTCCGATGCGTTGCGGAGGATCAGGTCGGTTCCTCCCAGCGCGTGGAGCGCATGGATCAGCACGTTCAGGCCGCGTGAATCGATGAAGGTGACTGCTCCCAAATCGATGGTCAGGCCTTCACAGCCGGGCCCGATCAACCCTTCGAGCACCGACCAGGCGGCGTCGGCGACCGAGAGTTCGAGCTCGCCGGAAAAGACGACGACGGGAAGGGTACCCTCAGCGGTGACCTTGGAGGTGAAACCCAATTTCTCATGCATCGCGCACCACCTGGTCAAAGTTCAGATTGTCGAGGCGCATAGTACGAGATCCCGGATTCGAATGCGAGTTGCGGGAAGGCAGATGACGACGCCCCGAATGCGGGGTCCTTCGGAATGGTTCGACGGCTCTCCAGGGGGAAGGGTACGACTGATGACCGATTCTTCAACTTTCGGAAAGTGCTCGTTCGAGACGAACACGCGCACCACGCAACGTGGTGATGTGAACCCGTCCGATCGTGACGAGGGGTCGTGACGGTCGAAGGTGAGGTGCGTAGGATCCGGATGATGGCGGTTTCAAGGGATTCGATGGAACGGACCGTGATGACGGTACCGGCGGAACTGCGACAAGTTCGGGTCGTCCGGTTGGTGGTCGCCGGCACGTTGTCGCTCCATCCGATCGGATCCTCGCTGGTCGACGATCTGTGCTCGGCCGTGGACGAGGCCTGCACCCTGGTTCTGGGTCAACAGGACACGCCGGGTCGGCTCACCCTCACCCTGAAGTGCCACCCGGATCGGATCGAGGCGGACATTTCCGGGACGTTCGACGGGGGACCGATCCGCCCCGACGAGATCGTCCGCGACGCCGAGGCGATGCTCCGCATCTTCGTCGACCGCAGTGAGATCGATCTCGACCATCATCGGGTCCGCTTCACGAGGGCGCTCGGAGCCGACTCGTCCTGAGGGCGAGCCGGGCCGATGGGAAGGGCGTGGCGGCGCCCCGGTTCAGATCCGGGGACGTGCGCTCCGCATCACGTGATCGGGGAGTTCTGCCACGATCGCCGCATCCTCGGGGGAGCTGAGCGGCCCGAACCCGAGCACGATGGTGCCGCCATGGCCACAAACCGGGCATCGGGCGGCGACCACGAGCACCATGTCGTCGGGATCGGAGGTGCCTTCGAATCGACGTCCCCAGAAGTCGTCGAAATCGGTCACCTTCGAGACGCTCGCACACGCCGAACAGCGCAGCGATCCGGGGGGTGGAGCCGGACGGAGGGACGTGGCAAAGCCGACGTCGGCAAGTTGGTCGAGCAGGGGCACCACATCCCCGACGTTCTCGAGACTGGCGCGGGGGTCGTGCGGTTGGCTGAGCATGGGAATCATCCGGGCGGAGCTGGTGGGTTGCTCCGAAACTTCCCGGTCGCGACCCGTCCAAACGTGGCGGCTGCCTGCCGCCGGAGACCTGGTCTCGAGAATCATCGGCGACATGCTGTTTGGGAGGGCTTCACGCGGGGAAGTGACTTCGCTAGAGTCGAAACGGGAGCACGAGTATGCACACACCGACACCAAGAGCCGAGCACGGGCAATCGGAGTGGGCGACCCCAACCGAGCGGGCCGCCGCGCGGGAAACGATTCCCCCGGATTCGGGCATCGACCCCGATCTCTGGTTGCTGCACGTCTGCTACGCCGCCCGCCCCGACGCCGAGCTCCGGCGGCAGTTGGTCGATGAATATGCCGGGTACGCGACCTCGGTGGCACACGAGATGCACCGGGAAGGCGACCCGATCGACGATCTCCGCCAGGTGGCCTTCGAAGGGCTCCTGCTGGCGCTCGACCGTTTCGAGCCGGCACGCGGGTATCCGTTTCTCGGCTTCGCGTCGGTCACGATCAGAGGTCGGGTCAAGCGGTACTTCCGCGACTTCGGGTGGCTCATGCGCGTGCCACGTCGGGTCCACGAGCTGTCCGCGCCGATTCGTCGGGCCGAGGAGGAGTTGACCGCGAAGTTCGGGCGTTCTCCGAACCTGGAGGAACTGGCCGACCGAGTGGGCATCGACGTCGGAACCCTCATCGAAGCGAAGGAAGCGACCCGGGCACGTTCGATCGGTTCGCTGGTCGAGTCGTGGGACGGGACCGAGATCGATATCGACCCGAGGGACGATTCGGACGTGAGTCTCGAAGACAGTGTCGACCTCCTCGATCTCGAGAGCGCCCTGTCGCAACTCGACGACGACGACCGGGAGCTGCTGTATGGCTACTTCGTCGAGGAGCGCACCCAGAGCGAACTGGCCGAGATGCGCGGCGTGTCCCAGATGCAGATCTCGCGTCTGTTGCAGTCGGCGACCCGCCGGATGGCGGCGCACATGGCCCCCGTCAGCTGACCCCGGAGCCGAGTCGACCACGCCGGATGTCTGCCCGCGGGCCGAGTCCACCGTGTGTCGTGCTGATCTGATTGGCCGCCGCGTCGGCGGGGGAGTGGCTGGTGGAGTCGACACGATGAGGAGTGACCGCTCATGTGCGAACGTCCAGCGCGAGTACTACCGAGATCGGTATCAGGTGCGATCCCTGGAGCCCTGCCGCAGTCGGTGCCACATCCGCAGCGGGAACAAGCCGAAGAACGGGGCCCGCTTGCCGATGCCATCGCGACCCTCCCGATCGAACACGTGCGCGAAGTGACCTGCCTCGGCCGAAGTCGGGTACTCCTTGGAACCGCTTGCGCCACAACCGCGCGCGCACTCCCAGTGCATCGTCGTGCCATCGGCACGGAACCGGTAGTGATGGCCGAGGATCCGACACGTACGCACCGCGTCGACGATAGCGCCGGCCATCGGGGCGCCGACGGGGTGATGTCCGCCCGGGGGGCCGGGGTCCGATGAGCACTGCGACGATCCAGACCGGCACCATCGAGACGGCCGTCCCCTCGCGACTCGACCGGCTCCCCTGGTCGAAGTTCCATTGGCGGGTCATCCTCGGACTCGGCACCTCCTGGATCCTCGACGGGCTCGAGGTGACCATGGTGGGCGCCGTGGCGTCCCGGATGACCGAACCCGACAGCGGCATCGCGATGACCAGCGGCGACATCGGCGTCGCCGCCGCGATCTACGTGGTCGGCGCCTGTCTGGGTGCCTTGTTCTTCGGTCAGCTCTGCGACCGTTTCGGCCGCAAGAAGCTGTTCATCATCACCCTCGGCATCTACATCGCCTCCACCGTGGTCACGGCGTTCTCGTTCGCGCCATGGTTCTTCTTCCTCGCACGGTTCTTCACCGGAACCGGGATCGGCGGTGAGTACTCGGCGATCAATTCCGCCATCGACGAGCTGATCCCGGCCCGGGTGCGCGGACGCGTCGATCTGATCATCAACGGCACCTACTGGGTGGGTTCGGCCGCCGGGTCGGCGGCGGCGATCTTCTTCCTGTCCGACGTTCTGCCCACGAACCTCGGCTGGCGACTCGCCTTCGGAGTCGGCGCGGTGGTCGGTCTGGCCGTGTTGCTGGTGCGACGCCACGTCCCCGAGAGCCCCCGCTGGTTGTTCATCCACGGGCGTGAGGACGAAGCCGAAGCGATCGTCGGCCGGATCGAACAGGGGATCGAGGAAGAGACCGGATCCGAGCTGTCCGAGGTCGACGACACCATCACCGTGCGCCAACGCAAGACGGTCAAGTTCCGCCAGATCGCCCAGGTCGCCGTGAAGATGTATCCACGCCGCGCCATCCTGTGCCTGGCGTTGTTCGTCGGCCAGGCGTTCCTCTACAACGGCATCACCTTCAACCTGGGCACGCTGATGACCACGTTCTTCGGGGTGAGCTCTGCGATCGTGCCGGTGTTCCTGATCCTGTACGCGTTCGGCAACTTCACCGGCCCGCTCACGCTCGGCCGCCTGTTCGACACGGTCGGACGGAAACCGATGATCAGTGGCACCTACCTCGGATCGGCGGCGCTGGGTCTCGCGCTGGCAGGCCTGTTCGTGGCGAATGTGCTCAACTCGGTGACGTTCATCATCCTGGTGATAGCGATCTTCTTTCTGGCTTCTTCGGGCGCGAGCGTGGCGTATCTCACTGCGTCCGAGATCTTCCCGATGGAGACCCGAGCGCTCGCCATAGCGTTCTTCTACGCCATCGGCACCGCCGCCGGGGGGATCGCCGGGCCGTTGCTGTTCGGCAAGCTCATCGGCACCGACGAGCGATCCCTGGTGGCGATCGCGTTCGTCATCGGTGCGGTGGTCATGGCCATCGGTGGAATCGCAGAACTGTTCTTCGGGGTCGAGGCCGAAGGTGCGCAACTCGAGGACATCGCCAAGCCCCTGACCGTCGCGGACACCGGAGCCGGTGGCGAGTCCGGCGGCGAGTCCGACACGGATGCGGGAACGACACCAAGCGGAGACGAGGGTGACGAGCAGCGGCGCGAAGCGGCGAGGCGGGCGTGTGCTCGCATCCAGCGTCGCACCGCATATGAGCGCGCCGGGCTGAATCGCTATCGACCCGGGCCGGGGCGTATCTCCGGGTCGCCGGGCATCGCAGTATCCACGCCGCTTCCGCCGCAGGCGTTGGAAGCGGAGATCGACGCCGTCGCAAACGCGTTGGAAGCACACGGGGTGACCGATCGGTCGGAGCTCGCCAGGTTGGTCGGCGCCCATTCCTGGGGGCCCGGCGTGTTCAGCCAGGTCCTACGCGAGGCGATCGCCGAAGGGGTCATCGAACGGGTGGCACGCAGGTCGTTCGCGCTGGCGTCGGCCGACTGACCGACCCTGGGTCAGCGTTCGGGCCGAACTTCGACCGCCATCCTCAGATGGTGCGCAGGCGCTTCTCGGCCGAGACGAGACCGAGCTGGGTGAACGCCTGGGGAAAATTGCCCAGCATCTCGGTGCCGTCGGGGACGGCTTCCTCGGAGTAGAGGCCCACGTCGTTGCCCACTGCCAGCAGGTTCTCGAACAGCGCAGTGGCCTCGTCGGTCCGACCCTGGAGCGCGAGGACCTCGACCAGCCAACACGAACAGAGCAGAAAGACGCCCTCCTGGTCACCGTCGGTGCGGAACCGCCGGAGGAACCCGTAGGGTTCGGTGCCGAGTTCATCGATGATCGCGTCGGTGGTGAGGCGCATCCGCTCGTCCTGCGCGTCGATGAACCCGATGAGCGGCAGCTTGAGCAGGTTCGCATCCAGTTCGGTCGAACCGTAGTGCTGCACGAAGTTTCCCCGGTCCGGGTCCACGCCGCGCGTTTCGATCTCATGGCGGACCTCGTCACGCGCGTCACGCCAGCGGTCCGGCGAACCGTGGGAGAAGCCGTGTTCGGCGACCAGGCTGATGCCCCGGTCGAGGGCCACCCAGATCATCGCCTTGGAATGCACGTAGTGGCGCGGTGGTCCGCGCAGTTCCCAGATCCCCGAATCGGCGTCTGAACGATGGATCACCGCCTGGTCGACCACCGAGGAGAGAAATGCCCATTCGTCGTCGCTCAGGTGGTCGGCCCGTTCTTGCCATAGATGTGCCGCTTCGAGCAGATGTCCGTACACGTCGAGCTGGATCTGGGTCGCGGCGTCGTTGCCGATGCGCACCGGCGCAGCCCCACGCCAACCTTCAAGGGACAGCTCCCGTTCGGGCAGCGAACGTTCGCCGTAGGGGCCGAACATGATCTGCAGTTCATCGGCATGGCCCGCGGCAGAGCGCATGATGAAGTCCCTGAATCCTTCGGCGACGTCAGGATGACCCACCTCGGCGAGTGCTTCGATCGCCAGGGTGGTGTCACGCACCCAGCTGTAGCGGTAGTCCCAGTTGGCGCTGCCTCCGGGAACCTCGGGCAGTGACGTTGTTGCAGCTGCGACGACCGCCCCGGTGGGCGCACAGGTGAGGCCCTTGAGGGTGATCGCCGAGCGCTCCAGCGCCTCGGCATGGGGGCCGTTCACGTCGGTGTCCTTGGACCATTGGGTCCACCAACGCCTCGTGGTGCGCAAGTGGGCCTCCACCTTGTCGCAGTCCACGGCCGTGGTGTCGACCTGGTGGGCGGCTTGGGACACGAGGCTGGTCGCCACCACGTCTCCTTCGCGGAGTTGCGTGCGGGCGCCGAACCGGCACCGTTCGCGGTCCATGTCGAGTGCGATGCTGCAGTGCAGCACGAGCGCGTCGTTGCCGCCGACGGCACTGCACCGGCCGTCGTCGTGGTGTCTGAGCCAGGGACGCGTGGCGCCGTGGTCGAAGCGAGGTTCGATCTCGATCTCCACCTCGACCTCCCCTTCGAGCGCCTCGACCTTGCGGAGCAGTTCATGGGTCGGCCTCGACGCCCCGCCCCGTCGCATGGCGAACGCGTCGGTGCACCGCACCGTGCCGTGATCGGTGTGCATCGTCGTTTCCAGCACCATGGTGTGGGGTTGATAGCGCCGCTCCACGCCGGTGACCTTCGCAACGGGACCGATCGAGAAGTAGCCGCCCTTTTCCGCGTCGAGGATCCGCCCGAACGCGCTGCCCGCGTCGAAGCGTCGCAGGCACGCCCAGTCGATCGAACCGTGGCTGCTCACCAACGCGGTGGAGTGGCAATCGGACAGGAATGCGTAGTCGGAAATGGGTCGATACCGATCGTCACCCATGGTGCGATCCTTTCACTGGTGCTGTTCGTCCGGCTGTGGCGTGTCGGTCCGGCGCGGAGTGAGGGCGCGGTAGACGAGGTCGGTTGCAATGGCGTAGATCCCGTGTTGGACGACGCTGCTGAGAAGCACGTCGGTCTTCCAGCGCCATGGCGGTGGGGCAGCTCGAAGCGTCCACAGCGCGGCCCCCTCCCCGACCCAGATGACTCCGAAGAGCGCCATTGCCGGCACGGGTACCCGATCGCCGAAGGCGGCGCGCAACAGGCCCGCCGTCGTGCCGTAGCCGAAACGCAGCAACTGGTTGAGGGCGCGTGCGGTGGTCGGTGACGGGTCGAGGGGAGCCACCCGCTCGACGATCTCCAGCAACACCAGGCTGTCGTCGTAGTCCACGGGTTGGTCACCGGGACGCAATCGCGATTCGGCCAGCGTCGTCGCGGCCATGGCGGCGGTGCCACAGAAGCCCGCGACCAGGCCGCGTGACCACGCCGACGAGAGGGATGTGGCCATCAGTTCCGGTAGCGCTCGGCGTCGTCGCGTTTGAACTCGATCCCCAGCCCGGGACGTTGCGGGTCAGGCCACAGTGCGCCGCTGGAAGGAGTGAGGACGCCGTCGAAGAACATCGACTCGATACGGGTGTGGTCTGCGAAGTATTCGACATGTCGCTCGTGCCACAGTCCCGCACACGCGTGCGTACTGAGCTGGGGGGCGCAGTGCGCGGACACGTCGAGACAGCGGGCGTCGGCGAGCGCGCCGATGCGCAGGAAGGCCGTGATCCCCCCACAGCGGGTGACATCGGCCTGGAGGCAGTCCACGGCGCCGGCATCGAGCATGGCGTGGAAATAGGGCAGGTGATAGCCGTATTCGCCGGCGGTGACGTCCATCCCGGCCGGGGCGCGTCGACGGACGAAACCCAGACCCTCGAGGTCATCCGAGCTGACCGGTTCTTCGAACCAGGTGACCCCGAGATCGGCGAATTCCGCCGCCAGGGCGAGCGCCTGGGTGCGGGAATAGCCGCCGTTCGCGTCGACGAACAGTTCGACATCGTCGCCGATCGCCGCCCGCGCGAGTGCGACGCGGCGCGGGTCGTCATCGGGTTCGCGTCCGACCTTCATCTTGACCGCACCGAGTCCCTTCTCGACCCAGTCGGTGAGCTGCGTCTCCAGTTCGCCGTCGGACAGACTCGTGAATCCACCGCTGCCGTAGATCGGGATGGCGTCGTGGGTTCCCCCGGTTGCGACGGCGACCGAAACCCCGAGCAACTTCGCCTTGAGGTCCCACAGCGCGACGTCGACTGCCGAGATCGCGTGGCTGACCACCCCGGGCCGACCCTGGTTCCGGATGGCGTGCACCATCGCCGCCCACGACGCGCCCGTCGCGAGCGGATCGCCACCGGTGACGACTTCGGCGAGGGTGTCCGCGACGACCGCCGCCGCCGCCGGTGGTGCATACGAATAGCCCAGACCGGTGGTCGAACCGGCGGTCACCTCGACGATGACGATCGTGGTGGCGTCCCACTCGAGTGTGCCGTCGGATTCGGGTTCGACAGTGGGGACCGTGTACGACGCCACGTCCACTCGGTTGATTACCTCGCCGGAAGGGCCTGCTGTCATGCCTACCGCCCGGCCCGACGCCGCGCCCGATTCAGACCCATGAGTGCGGCGCCGCCCAACCCGGCGCCGATTCCGACCAGCCGGCGCCGTTCTGATTGGTCGATCCGCTGCAGCCAGGTGCGCTTCTCCCTGGCGAAGTCCACCGCGGCCTGGGCGCAGGTGAGTGCGGTGTCGGGAAGCGAGCTGAGAAAGCTCGGGTCCCAGAAACCGCCGGCCTTGCGGGCGAAGATGCCCCGGGGTCCGGCGTCGTGATCGTCGTCGGCCGGTTCACGCAGGTTGACGGGTCGATCCGCCGAGATCGGCTGGGAGGTGAGTTGGCTCTCCCAGGCGCCCTGTGCGGCAAAGTGATTGCCGTAGCCGGGCGTCAAGCGGCCGGCGCCGACCACGAGGCGGTTCCAGGAGCCGACGATCTTGGAACGTCGGCCGTCCCGGGCCGCCTGCACGACGTAGGGCGCGACGGCTTCGGGTTCGTAGATCGGCGGGACCGGTTGGGGATGCCGGTCGAGGGTGGTGGAACACCAGTCGAACTGCGGGGTGTTCACCGCAGGCATGTGCACCATCGAGAGGCTCACGTTGCTGTGCTCGTGCAGCAGCTCTGCTCGCACCGACTCGAAGAAGCCGCGGCAGGCGAACTTCGACGCACAGTACGCGGACTGCAGGGGTATGCCCAGGTAGGCCAGGGCGGAACCGATGTTCACGATCGCGCCGCGGTCCCGGGGACGCAGGTACTCGAGTGCCACCAGCGTGCCCCAGACCTGGCCGAGGAAGGTCACCTGCACGGCGCGGGCGAAGTCCTCCGGATCGACCTCCCAACAGGGTGCGAACACGGTGGTCATCGCGTCGTTGACCCAGACGTCGATCTCACCGAATCGTCCCTCGATCTGTTCGGCGGCGGCGGCGACCTGGCTGTGGTCGGCCACGTCGGTCGGGAGGACCAGGGCACGCTGTCCCCGCGCCGCGACATCGGCTTCGGCGGCCTCCAGACCGGCTCGACCCCGCGCCAGCAGGGCCACGTCGTAGCCGGCATCGGCGAACGCCAGGGCGGTCGCCCGCCCGATGCCTGCCGATGCCCCGGTCACCACGGCAATCGGAGCGCCGGACCCGTTCGAGCCGGCGTGTGCTTCGGTGACGGGCTCAGCCATCGTTGCCGCCCACCGCCGCGCCGGCGCGGGCGAAGAGCTCGGCTGCAACCGACCGGGCGCTGCGGCCGATGACCTTCATGGCGTCCGGATCTCCCCGCAGGATCGACTCGGTCATGCCCTTGACCTGCTCCACGGAGACGTGGGCGGGTAGTGGTGGCACGTTCTTGTCGGTGAGGACGTCCATGACGACGGGCCGGTCGGCGGCGAACGCCTGCTGCCAGGCTCCGTCGACGTCGTTCGGATCCTCGACGCGGATCCCGGTGAGCCCGAAACCCTCAGCGAGCTCGGCGTAGTTCGCGTCCTCGAGGAGCTGGGCGGTGTCCCAGCGCGGATCGCCCACCTCGCGCATCTCCCAGGAAACCTGATTCAGGTCGTTGTTGTGGAGGATCAGCACGATGAACGTCGGCGAGTCCCACTCGCGCCAGTGCCGTTTGACGGTGAACAGGCCGTTCATCCCGAGCATCTGGAATGCCCCGTCGCCGATCGTGCACACGACGGGTCGATCGGGAAAGGCGAACTTCGCTGCCGTCGCGTAGGGCATCGCGGCGAGCATCGTCGCCAGCCGGCCCGACAGGTTGCCCATCTGGTTGCGGCCCAGCTTGATGTGGTGGCCATACCAGTCGGCGGTGCTGCCCGCGTCCGCCGTGATGATGGCGTTCTCGGGCAGGTGGCGGTTGAGGTGGTGGTAGACGAGGCGCGGATTGATCGGGTCGGCATCGACCATCGCCTGCAGTTCGGTCTGTTCGTCCCAGTCGCGCATGGCCTGGGCGATCGATTTCTGCCACGACAGGTCCTCGGTCTGGTCGAGGTGGGGCAACAGTGCGGCGAGGGTGGTCTTCGCGTCGCCCCACAGGTTGACCTCCATCGGATAGCGCAGGCTCAGGCGCCGGGGCGCCAGGTCGATCTGCACACCACGTGCCTGACCCGTGGGGGGGAGGAACTCGCCGTAGGGGAAGTTCGTGCCGATCATGAACAACGTGTCGCAGTCCTGGATCATGTCGTAGCTCGGCTTCGAACCGAGCAGGCCGAGTTGTTGGGTGTGGTAGGGCACGTCGCCGGGCACCACGCCCTTGCCCAACAGGGCGGTGATGACGCCGGCGCCGAGCTTCTCGGCAACGGCGATCACCTCGTCGGTCGCGCCCAGCGCTCCCTGGCCCACCAGCATCGCCACCTTGTCGCCGGCGTTCAGCACCGCGGCCGCGCGTTCGAGCTCGTCGGCGGCCGGGGCGATCCGCGTCGAGGAATGACCCACGCCGGTGCGGGACACGAAATGCGCGACCGTCGGCGTCTCCATCTCCAGGTCCTGGACGTCGGCGGGGATGATGACGACCGTGGGTTGGCGGTTGGCCGCCGCGATGCGCACGGCGCGGTCGACCACCAGCTGGGCCTGCATCGGCGCCGAGATCGTCTTCACGTAGTCGGCGACGTCTCCGAAGAGGCGCTCGAGGTTGAGCTCCTGTTGGAAGTCGCTGCCCTGGGAAACCCGGGCCTGTTGGCCGACCACGGCGACCACCGGTTGGTTGTCGCAGTAGGCGTCGTACAGGCCGTTCATCAGATGCACCGCGCCGGGGCCCGACGTGGCGATGCACACGCCGACCTCGCCGGTGAACTTGGCGTGGGCGGTCGCCATGAGCGCCGCCATCTCCTCGTGGGTGGGACGGATGTAGGTGAAATCCTTCTCGTCGCGCTCGGCCTGCTCCAGGGCACCGTCGAATCCGCCGATGCCATCGCCGGGGAAACCGTAGAAGCGATGCAGATCCCATGCGATCAGCCGGTCGATCACGAAGTCACTGACGGTTCCCATTCGGCCTCCTGAGGCGCGTAGTCGAATGGCGTAACCTCCGCACCGGCACGGTGCCGACGGAGGATCGAACGCCGTAGGTGACCTACCCCGGTCGGTGGACGGCGAAACAAGGCGGCATGGCAGGGCGTCAGCCGACCGGCTGGACCGCCCGGGAGGTTCCACGGCGCACGTCGGGATCGTCGCTCATCGCGATGCCACGTGCCATCCGGTCGGCCAGCCGTGATGCCAGCGCCATGATCGTGAGCGCCGGGTTCGCCGAACCCTGGGTGGGACAGACGGACCCGTCCGCGATGAACAGATTCGGTACGGCCCAGGCGCGTTGGTTGGCGTCGACGACGCTGGTCGCGGGCGAGCTGCCCATGCGGGCGCCCCCGATCAGATGCGCGTAGCGGTGGATGGTCAGGATGTCCTGGGCTCCGGCGGCGTCGAGCAGATCGGTGATCACGTCGGTGGAGTAGGCCATGTTCGCCTTGTCGTTGTCGGTGAGGCCGTAGTCCATGCGGGCCACCGGCATGCCGTACGGGTCGGTCTCCTCTGCCAGGGTGACCCGGTTGTCGGGGTGGGCGAGCAGCTCGTTCAGCACCCCGACCGTTGCCCAGTGGTTGTAGTCGCGCATGTACTCGCGCATCGCCTTGCCCCAGTGTCCGTCCGCGATGACATGTTCGGCCCAGCCGATGGGCATCGGTGAGACCGTCTGGATCGAGAAGCCACGCTTGAAACCCCGCGCGTCGTCGGTTTCGTAGAAGTCCTCGCTGGACACTTCCGGCGGTGGCGCCTTGTACATCCGCAGCTCTTCGGGCCAGCGACCGGCGGTCTGCGTTGCGCCCTGGACCATGACGTAGCGGCCGACGAGGTCCTCGTTGTTGCACAGCCCGTCGGGGAACCCGCTGGTCGCGGAGTTCAGCAGCAGTCTCGGGGTTTCGATCGAATACCCCGCGATCGCGACGAAGCGTGCCCGTTGGTGGTGTTCGACCCCGTCGGCCTCGGTCGTGTACACCACTCCGGTGGCCCGGGAGGACTCGTCGAGCTCGATCCGGGTGGCCATCGAGTTCGCCCGGATCTCCACCGCGTGGGCGAGGGCGTCCGGCAGATGGGTGACGTACGGGCTGGCCTTGGCGTTGACCTTGCAGCCCTGGAGGCAGTAGCCGCGGTAAATGCAGTGCGGCCGGTTGCCGAAGGTGCCGTTGACGATCCCCACAGGTCCGACGCGCATCTCGATGCCCATCGAGAGCGCGCCGCGCCACAGCTTGTCGGCCGCTTCGGACACGGGGTGCGGGCTGAACGGGTAGCGATGCGGGTGGCCCCACGGCCAGTCCTGGCCCGCCACGGGCAGCTCGCGTTCGACCCGCTCGTAGTCGCCGACCAGGTCTGCGTAGCGGATCGGCCAGTCGGCCCCGACTCCATCCTGCGTGTAGGTCTCGAAATCCGAGGGGTGGAACCGCGGGGTGTAGCCCGCGTAGTGCACCATCGATCCACCGACGCCGCGCCCGGAGTTGTTCTTGCCCAGTTCGATCGGATCGGATCCGCCGATGATCCGCTTCTGGGTCCAGTACAGCTCGTGGGATCCGGCCTCGTCGGAGACCCAGTCGTCATCGGGATGCCAGAACGGTCCGGCTTCGATGATCACCACCCGCCAACCGTGACGGGCGAGGCGTTGGGCCAGGACCGACCCGCCGGCGCCGGCACCGACGATGACGAGGTCGACCTCGTCGGCCTCGTCGTAGTGGACCATCGTGGTTTCCCCAGGGAGTTGACGAGAGTGCACATCCAGCAGGAACCTCGAATCGTTGTCCGCCGGCCCGACCGAACCTTTCAGCAGCCCTGCCAACCGTCCTCGGGTGTTCATCGGCGACGCTCCTCGAATTCGCGTGGATTCCTCTCGACGGTTGCCACGGGGTCCTCGGCCGTTGCGCCGGGGCGCTCGAAGGGCTCGCGCACCCCGGTCGGTCCCATTCGCATGAAGCCCCGTGGATAGGCGGGACCACCGAAGCCGATCTCGTTCCAAGCCCAGGGATGCGAGTAGAACCCCGACAGGATCGCCCGCATGCACACCGACCAGGCCCGCGCCACGTCGAGTTCGTCCCAGGCCCCTCCGTCGAGCGCACCGTCGGCCAGGTCTGTGACGATCGCCTCCCGCTGCTCGTCGTCGCACTCGGCGAACGGCATCTCGTGGCGGTTCTGGGCGGTTTCGTCGAGGCCGGCCAGCACCATGCGCCACGTGTCACGGTCGTCGGGCATGTTCGCGTACTGGAAGCCGTCGAGCTTGCCGTCCGCGAGCTTGGCGTCGACCGATTCGGCAACGGGAACGCGGGGTTCGCGGTCCTGGGCCATGCAGACGTCGCAGAAGGCTCGCAGGGTCGGTTCCTCGTCGGTGGTGAAGAACCGCAACGGGCCGGGCTCCTCGAGGCGCGCCAGCACCACTGCCTTGGTGGCGTCGTCCCAGGTTCCGAGCGCATCCATCACGTCGTAGTCGGGGTAGCGGCCGATCATCTGCGGCGTGGTGCCACGTCGCTGGCGTGGGAGCCATGACGGGTGGGGTGGGTGCTTGTCCGGGCGCAGGTTCGGAAGGTGCTCGCCCTTGTCGCGGTCGGGACGCTCGGGCTCCTGCGCGGCCCGGCCCGGTGCGATCTCCTCGGCCATCACTTCTCCCGGCGGAGCAGCGCGGCGAGCAGACCCATCCCGCCGACCATGCACATCAGCCCCGGCGCGGCGATCGGTGGTCCCATCGGGACGTTGTACGTCGCCAACGACCAGCCACCGGGCTTGCGCGACACGCCCCGGGCGTGGAACCACTCCCCGGCGAGCCCGTTGGCGGTGTAGACCGCGGCGGCCACGGGCAGTGCGGTCTTCGCCCACCGTTTGCTCGAAACCCCGGCGATGCCGGCGATCACCACGGGTGGGGTCACGATGATCGGCGACCACATCCACTTGTTGCCGAAGCTCGCCTTGTAGTGCTCGAAGTAGATCTCCGCGGTGGTGATCACCGCGGCGGCCGCGGTCAGACCCGACAGTGACCGTTCGAAGCGGCCGTATTCGATATTGGTCACCATCCGATCGATCACATGCTCGACGTCGGTCGAGACCTCCGCGCTGTTGCGGAACAGACCCATGGGCGCCTCCCGGTTGGGGTGTGGGCTCTAGCTCCCCGGCAGGTCGTGGGAGCAAACATCCTGGGGAACCGAACGGCAGGTAGGAGGCGGGGAATGTTTCCCGGGCACCATGACGGGAAGCCGCATCGGGCAGGGCAGACCGCGTGCCACACGGAACGGAAGCGACACCATGGGTGAGGCCGGGACATCGATCGGGATGAGCCGGAGGGGAGTCGGTTCGCTGGTCGAGCAAGGGGTGCGACGCTTCGACGACTTCCAGCAGCGGCACCGGGTGCTGGCACAACCGATCGGCACGATTCGAAAGTACGCGGACGATCGGGGAAGCGCATTCGCGGGACTGCTCACCTTCCAGGTGTTCCTGGGCATGTTGCCCTTGCTGGTCGTCGCACTGACCGTGCTCGGGCATGTGTTGGAGTCGAGCGCGAGCTTCAAGCAGTCCGTCCTGAACTCGACCCTGGGGCAGTTCCCCGTGATCGGCGACGGCATCAAGCACGACGTGTCGGCACTGTCGGCGAGCGGCTGGTGGATCTGGATCACGCTGCTCGGGCTGTTGTGGACGGCCACGGGCATCTACACCGGTTTCCAGTTGACGCTGAACCAGGTGTGGAACGTCTCGGGTGTTTCCCGTCAGGGGTTCGTGAGCCGGCAGGTGCGTGCGCTCGTGCTGTTCGTACTGGTGTTCGCGGCGGCGATCGGCACGGGATTCCTGCGCAGGTTCGACCTGCTGTCGTTGCCTTCCTGGCCGGTTGCCCAGTCGGTTTCCCTGCTCATCGGTTCGGTGATCGCTTCGGTGCTGCTCCTGGGGGTGTTTCGGATCGTGATCTCGCCGGAGGTCCCGACCCGGAGCCTGCTGCTCGCAGCCGTGCTCGCCGGCATCACCTGGGAGCTCATTCAGCGGCTCGGCTCGTGGTTGGTGCTGCACCGTCTGTCGAACGCGCGGAACCTCTACGGGGTGATCGGATTCGTCGTGGTGACCTTGGGCTGGATCAACCTGTTGGCCCGTTCGATGGTCCTGGCGAACGAGTTCGCCGTGGTGACCCACCGCAGCTTGTGGCCGAGGCGCATCGCGCAACCGCCGCTCACCGAGGCCGACCGTGAGGCCCTCGTGGGCCTGGTGCGCAACGAGCTGCGTCGCCCCGAGGAACACATCATGGTGCGTTTCGACCCGACGGGCGACGATGGCGGATCGCCCCTCGTCTATCTGGTCGACCCCGAAACGTCCGATCGCGGCGACCCGTCCGTGGGCACCTCTGAGGCGAACCCGGGCGAGGCGCCGAGCCGTGCTGCACGGTGAGGTTTGGGCCGTCCGGCTGTGGGAAGGATCTCGGCGCATGCCTGTACTCTCCGAACGTGAGCGGGACCGTGGGGGACCGACGAGCACTCTTCTGCGGCGCAGAGTGGTGCTCCCGGGCGCGGTCGTCTCCGGTGTCGGGGTGCTCGCCTTCTCGGGCGACGGGGGGCACTCGGTGGTGGGGCCGCACGGTCCGGAGGCCGGCCGCATCGCCGCACTGGCGTGGTTCATGTTCGCCCTCGCGGGCCTGATCACGCTGGTGGTGTTCGTCCTGCTCCTCGTCGGACTCTTCCGGCGCGGGTCGGGGGATGAACAACCGACCTGGTGGCGACGACTGGTCATCGGTGGGGGGATGGTCGTGCCTGCGATCGTGCTGGCAACCCTGTCCGGGTTGACCATCTGGGCCCTGTCCACCGACCCGGGGTCGAAGCCGGGCGACGTGCACATCACCGTGGTGGGCCACCAGTTCTGGTGGGAGGTGCACTACGACGGCACCAAGGCCGTGACGGCGAACGAGATCCACGTCCCGGTGGGAACACGGGTCCGCTTCACCTTGGAGAGCGCGGACGTGATCCACAGCTTCTGGGTGCCGTCGTTGGCGGGAAAGGTCGACATGATCCCTGGTCACGTCAACCACGTCACCATGCGCGCCGACAAGGTGGGGACCTATCGGGGTCAATGTGCCGAGTTCTGCGGCATCCAGCACGCCAACATGGCTTTCGAGGTCATCGCGCAGCCTCGTGCGGAGTACCGGCGTTGGCTCGCCAACGAGGCTGCCGACGCCGCGCGACCGCACGGGACGCTGGCCAAGAAGGGATTGAACGTCTTCACCTCCCGCAGTTGTGCAGGATGCCACACCATCCGGGGGACGTCCGCGACGGCAACGTTCGGACCCGATCTGACCCATGTCGCAGATCGGCGGACACTCGCCGCGCTGACCATTCCGAACGACCGGTCGCATCTGAAGTCCTGGATCACCTCGGCACAGAGCATCAAGCCCGGTTCGAAGATGCCCGACCTGGCCCTTCCACGTGACCAGGTGAATGCCCTCGTGGCCTATCTGAGGCAACTCAAGTGACCGCTCGAACTGCGACGACCTCCGTGCTGGTCGAGCCCGGGACCGACCTGCTGCTCGACGAGCATCGCGACTTGCACGATGCCTGGGAGGACCCGCCGGGTATTCCCGGGTTCTTCACCACCGTGGATCACAAACGGATCGGTACCCGCTATCTGGTCACCGCGATCATCTTCCTGTGCATCGGGGGTGTCGAGGCGCTGATGATCCGGGCACAGTTGGCCGGCCCGCACGAAACGTTGCTGGCGGCGAAGTCCTACAACGAGATCATGACGATGCACGGCACGACCATGATCTTCCTGTTCAACACCCCGGTCTTTGCCGGATTCGGCAACTACGTCGTGCCGATCCAGTGCGGTGCCCGGGACATGGCCTACCCGCGGATGAATGCGTTGAGCTACTGGATCTACGTGTGCGCGGGCGTCCTGATGTACGGCTCGTTCGTGATCCACCAGATTCCCGCGGCGGGCTGGTTCGCCTACACCCCGTTGTCGTCATCGGAGTACGCCTCGGGCCTGGGGTTGGACTTCTGGGCGGTCGGGATCACCCTGCTCGGCGTTTCGACCACCGTCGGCGGCATCAACTTCATCGTCACGATGCTGCGGATGCGCGCGCCGGGGATGTCGCTGAATCGGCTTCCGCTGTTCTGTTGGGGCATTCTCACGATGTCGTTCATGATCGTGTTCGCTCTGCCCGCGATCACCCTGGCCGGGGCGTTGCTGGAAGTCGACAGGGCCTACAGCCTGCGGTTCTTCGACCCGCACCTCGGCGGACAACCGCTGCTCTACCAGCACCTCTTCTGGATCTGGGGTCACCCCGAGGTCTACATCCTGTTCATCCCCGCGACCGGCATCATCTCCATGATCATCCCGGCGTTCAGTCGCCATCGGATCCTCGGCTACCGCCTGGTGGTCGCCGCCCTGGTCGCCACGGGGTTCATCAGCTTCGGTCTGTGGGTCCATCACATGTTCGCAACCGGGGTGCCACTGGTCGTGACCAGCTTCTTCTCGGCAGCTTCGATGACGGTGGCGATCCCGAGCGGGGTGCAGATCTTCGCCTGGATCGCCACGCTGCTGGCCGCGAAGAAGGTGAAGTTCGATCCACCCATGTTGTTCGCGATCGGGTTCGTGATCGTGTTCGTGATCGGCGGCATGTCCGGGGTGATGGTGGGGGTGGTCCCCTTCGATCAGCAGGTGACCGACTGTACTTCGTGGTCGCGCACTTCCACTACGTGCTCATCGGCGGGACGCATGTTCCCCGCTCTGGCGGGGCTGTACTTCTGGTTCCCCAAGATCACCGGGCGGATGACGTCGCGTGCCTGGGCGATCATCTCGTTCTGGCTGATCTTTCTCGGCACGAACCTGACCTTCTTCCCCCAGCACATCCTCGGTCTGCGCGGCATGCCCCGCCGTGTGTACACCTACCAGGGCGACCTGGGCTGGAACTTCCTGAACATGCTCTCGACGATCGGGGCGTTCATCCTCGCGGTCGGCGTCGGGGTCACCGTCGTGAACTTCGCCCTGTCATGGCGGCGGGGCAAGCGGGCGCCTGCCGACCCCTGGGGCGGCGAGACCCTCGAGTGGACCATTCCCTCCCCTGCACCGCCCTACAACTTCGCAGCCGCACCGTTGGTGCGCAGCGCCCAGCCTGCCTGGGACATCGCCGAAGGGAAGGACTTCGAGGTCTGCACCGAGATCGGTGGAAAGAGTCTGCCCGACCCCGACGACGAACACCATCACGCCGTGCTCACGACTCCGCTGAACGCGTCCCGGCCGACGCTCGCGACGATGCCCGGTCCGAGTGCGCTGCCCTTCGCGTTCACCATGGGCCTGGTGGTGATCTGTGTCGGTCTGCTCGCACGATCCACCGGCGTCCAGATTGCCGGGGTCCTGCTGAGTGCGACGTTCCTCATCCGGTGGCACCACGAGATCGGCAGCTGACATGACCCTCACGGCAAACGCGTCGCCACCCACCGAAACACCGAGCGCGGTCCCGATCGTCGACTGGCCCCAGGAGGGTCGATCGTTGGGGTGGTGGGGCATGGTCGGTCTGATCGCCTCGGAGGGGACACTGTTCGGGCTGTTGTTCTTCGTGGCGATCTACCTGCGGGCGAACAATCACCCCTGGCCACCGCGGGGCGTCGCGGACCCCGAACTGGTTCGCAGCGGCATTCGCACCGCCATCCTGGTCGCATCGGTGGTCCCGGCGGTCTTCGCCGAACGGGCAATGCGGTTCGGTCGGATGCGCCGGTTCAGGACGTTGGCGCTGTCGGCGACGATCATGGGCGTGCTGTTTCTGATCGGCAGCACGCTGGAGTACCTGCGGACCACCAAGGTCTTCACGCCCACCTCGAACGCCTACGGCTCCGCCTTCTACATCATCACCGGACTCGACGCGGTCCACCTGGCCGTCGGGGTGGTCATCCTCGTCTATGTGCTCATCCAGAGTCTGTGGGGCCGTTACGACGCCCGCGGCGAATCGGTGGGGGTTCATTGCGGGTTCATGTACTGGTATTTCGTCGTCGTCGTCTCGCTCTCGGTGTACGCCGTGATGTACGTCTCGGAGCGACTGTGACCGCGGCGCGCGCCGGGACGGAACCCGGGTCGGGACGGGGTCGTTTACGGACCGTCGAGGATGTCGACGAACCGATCCCGCCCGACACCTACCGGGTGCCCTTCTCGGCGATGCTGTTCGGCGTCGCCGTTGCCCCGTTCATCTGGTTCGGCCACCTGTCGCTTTCCAGTTCGGTCGTTTCCTGGCAGTGCGCGCAGGCCACCACGTGGCCGGTGAACGTCCTCACCCTTGTGCTCGGTCTGCTCGGGTTGGCCTCGATGGCCGTCGCGTGGCGGGTGCACGTGCGAGCCAGGAAGGTCCCCGATTCGAACCGGGCGAAGGCGGTGGCCTTCATCACCTTCGTGGGGCTGCTCTGGGGTGGGATCTCACTGGTCGCCACGATCGCCGAAGGAATCCCGAACCTGGCAGGCGTGGCATCGTGCCCCCGCTGAGTGAGCACGTCCTTGCGCACGGCACCGGCACGGACGCTCTCGGCGAGGCGGTGCTGGTGTTCTTCATGGCCGTGTGGGCGCTGGGCATGGTCCGGGTCGTGCGCATGCGGCCCGGTGTGCGGCGGGTCGTGGGATTGCCGCGGATGTTCATCGGCCTGGCGGGGATCGGCGTGCTCGCCGTCGCGGTGTCGCCGCCGCTGGACTCGGCGGCCGACGTGGCGTTCTCGGTGCACATGGTCCAACACCTGCTCATCGGCCTCATCGCCCCGATCATGGTGTGCGTGGCACGCCCCGTGCTGGTGCTCTCCTCGATCCTCGACCCGCCGGTGCGACGGCGTTTCGAGCGTGCCGTCAGCCGTCGACGCCGCACCTGGGGCTTCGATGACCACCTGGCGCGCTGGGCGATCCTGCTCACCGCGCTGCACGTCGGCGTCTGGTGGACCTGGCACGTGCCGGTGTTGTTCAACTTCGCCGTGCACCACGAGCTGGTGCACGCGAGTGAGCATGCGTGCCTGTTCACCGTGGGTGTGGTGTTGTGGGGAACGTGCCTGCGGGTGCGATGGGAGGATCGCGGACTGCTCGCGCTCTTCGTCCTCTTCGGCGCCGCCGTCGGCACCGGGATGATCGGTGCACTCATCACCATCGCGCCACGTCCCGTCTACGCCACGACCGTGGCCGGGGTGCATCGGTGGGGCCTGACGCGCCTGTCGGACCAACAGCTCGGCGGGGTGATCATGTGGGTGGCAGGAGGCGCGGTCTACCTGGTGGGCGCGTTCGTCATCGCACTGCGTCTGATGATGGTGGGACCGAAACCGGGCGAGGTGACGTTCAACGTCGCGCGGTTGGCACCGACGCCACCGCGACAGCCGAGTGCGAACTGATCCGAACCGGCGACGTCGAGTGAGGCCGATGAGGCGATGACCATTCGTGACCTGGTGATCGAGCTGATCGGCACCTTCGTCCTGGTCATCATCGGCACGTTGGCCCTCGCCCAGTACGGCACGGCCACGCCCGCTGCGGTGCTCGTGGTGTCGATGGCCTTCGGGCTGGGCTTGGCGGCCGGGTTCTCGGCGGTCGGTCCGGAACGGTTCCGGTGGATCAATCCGGCGCTCACCCTGGCTGCGGCCCTCGACCACCGGATCGGCCTCCGCGACCTCGTCACGTCGGTCGTCGCGCAGACGATCGGAGCGATCGCGGCCGCACTTGCGCTCCGGTCGATTCTGGGTCCTGGCGCGGTGCACGCCGTGTTGACGACGGCGCCACATCTGGGCGCGGCATTCATCACCGAGTTGTTGCTCTCCACGGTGATCGTGCTCGTCTACCTGCACAGCACCGACGACTTCGAACACCTGGCGGTCGCGCGCGTGGCCGTGGTGTTGACCTACACGGGCATCCACCTGGCGGCCCTGCCCATCAGTGGCGCGTCGGTGAACCCGGCACGGAGCATCGGACCGGCCGTCGTGGCCACCGATTTCACCGATCTCTGGATCTACCTGGTCGCACCCACGCTCGGTGCCGGCCTTGCAGCAGGCATCTTCCGCCTCGTCGCCCACGATTGAGCGGACCGGGTCGGAACCCGGGGGTCACGGTGCGGGTGCGGCAGCTCGTGGCTCCCGACTTCGACCGTGACACCCTCAAGCCGCATCGTCACCGGAGGTAGCGGTCACCGCCGAGCGGAGCTCCTCGGCATCGGTCTCCGGATCGGGTGGCGGGTCGGCCTCGCGCAGATCCCGACACCACTTGGTGACTCCGAAACCGACCAGCAAAGGCAGAACCAGGAGCGTGATGCGCAGGGCGATCACCATCGCGTCGACCGAGATCCCCATCCGGGCCGCAAGCACATCGTCGCCACCGGCGACGAAGAGCACCGTGTAGAAGGTGAACACGCCCCAACCGAGCCCGGTGCGCCAGGGGCGGTCGCGTGGTCGGTCCAGGAGATTGTGCGAAGCACGGTCGCCGGTGATCCGCCGTTCGATGACCGGCCATAGGTACAGCAGGAGAAAGCTCACCGCCGGCAGCACGACCCCGGGAAGCAACGGGTTGGGGAGCGTGACACCGAAGATGACCGCATGACCCGCGGGCATCAGGCGGAGCGCACCCTCGAGCCACCCCATGTACCAGTCGGGCTGTGCAGCCGTGGTCGCCGCGGTCGGGTCATAGGGACCGTACAGCCAGATCGGGTTGATCTGGACGAACGCGCCCAACAGCACCAGCACGGTGGCGACCCCGAAGAACAGCGCGATCGCCCGCGCCGCGTACGCGGGCCACAGCCGACTTCCCACGACGTTGTCCTCGCGGCGCCCGGGGCCCCGGAACTGGGTGTGCTTCTGACGCCACACGATCCCGAGATGGGCGCCGATGATCGCGGCGATCAACGCCGGAACGATGAGCACGTGCAGGATGTAGAGCCGCGAGATGATCGCATGTCCCGGGAACGCACCGCCGAACAGGAAGAACGCGAGGCTGGGCCCGATGAAGGGGATCGAAAGGATCATCGACCACATGATTCGAAGTCCGGTTCCCGAGAGCAGGTCATCGAGGAGCGAGTAGCCGGCGAAGCCGTTCGCGATCCCCAGCAGGAGCAGGGTCGAGCCCAGGTACCAGTTGAGATCTCGGGGTTTGCGAAACGCGCCGGTGAAGAACAACCGCGCGATGTGGGCGACGATCGCGGCCAGGAACACCAACGCGGCCCAATGGTGCACCTGGCGGATCAGCAGGCCGGCACGCACGTCGAAGCTCAGCTTCACCGATGAGGCGTACGCGGCGCTCATGCGCTGACCGTGCAACGGGGCGTAGGAGCCGTGGTAGACGACGTCATGGGAACTCGGGTCGAAGAACAGCGTCAGGTAGACGCCGGTGATCACCAACACGATGAAGCTGTAGAGCACCAGCTCGCCGAACAGGAAGGAGAAGTGATCCGGAAAGACCTTGCCCAGCGCCTTGGAGGTGAAGCTGGCAGCCCCGACGCGGTCGTCGATGCCCTTGACGAGGCGGAGGGAGAGCGGATGTCGCCTGCGCCGTGTAGCCATCAACGGTTCCAGTATCCGGGACCGATCGGCTGGTCGAAGTCTCCACCGGCCACGAGATTGCCCTCGGCGTCACGCATCAGCGGTAGTTGTGGCAGCGGTCGCGACGCAGGACCGAACACGGGCTTGGCATGGTCGACGACATCGAACAGTGACTGGTGACACGGGCACATGAGGCGCTCGAGATCGGGTTGATAGACGCCGACCGGACAGCCCGCATGGGTGCACACCCGGGAGTAGACGACACAGTCGTCGACGAGCTTCTCGTCGTGGTGCGACGCCGTCTGCGCGGCGTTCTTACCGAGCTTGATGAGCACCGATTGCGCCGCGGCCCGCCCGGCACTGTCGGTCGTTCCCTCCGGGTAGACGGTCAGCGCCGTACCCACGTCGAGGCTGTCGGACCGCACCGGATTTCCCTGATCGTCGATCAAGCGGATCCCGCGTCGCCACGCAGTGCGGCTGAGGGAGCCACCCGGCCGTGGTCCCAGGGACCGGAGCGGGAAGAGCGCGGCAATTCCCGTTGCGAGAATCGAAGTTCCGGCGAGCGCCGCGAGCAGGCGTCGTCGCTCGACCCGCTGCTCACCGCGTTCGAATCCGGCGACCACGTCGAGGCGTTCCTCGCGCGTCGAGGCGAGGGGTTCACGCGGCTCGGACACCTCGCTCCGTTCCAAGGTGGTGTTCGCCCACACCCCGAGGCCGAGCGCGAACGCACCCAGCGCCACCGCGGCCGCGATGCCTTCGAGCTGGATCCCCGCACTCATCGAGTAGCTGACCCCGAATCCGATCGCGCCCAGAGACGCCACGGCGAAGCACAGGGCGACGACGTACTCCATCGTCGAGTTGCGACCTTCGGGACCATTCTCAGGACTCATACGTTGATCTCTCGGCGCCGGGTGACGTGGAAGCCACTTCCCCTCCGCGTACGGGTCAAACCCCGTTGCCGTGCCCGGCGACCGGGCGGCATCTTCACCGAGACGGTCATCGCGAGGCGCGCCGGCGTCCCAACAACCGGGTGATGAGGATCATCGCTCCGAGACCGAAGACCCAGGCGATGAGGCCTTCGGGCACGGGACCGAGGTGTCCCAGATCGGTGCCTCCCGGGTCGGCGGGATGTCGCAACGTCTGGACGTAGGTCGCGATGGCGTCGGCCTGTTTGGGAGACAGCGATTGCGGGCCGAACACCGGCATGGCGCCCGGACCGGTGCGCATCGCCTCGACGACCTGGGTCGGTGTCGCCTGGGCGAGTGAAGGGGCGTTGTAGCCCAATGCGAGCGCCCCGCCGCTGCCCGCGGTCTGGTGACACGTCGCGCAGTTCTGCCGGAACGCTGATCCGCCTGCTCCGAGAGCCGAGGCGCTCGTGCGGACGTGGGGGATTTCCGGTCCGGTCACCAGCGTGGAGACGTAGTCGACGAGTGCCCGCTGCTGGGACGAAGAGTACGGCGAGGTGCGGCGGATCATTTTGGCGTGTTGGGACGGCAACGGCATGCGCCCGGTGGTCACCATGAAGTCCACGGATGCGGCGCCGCTGTCGCGGATGTCGGGCCCACCGTGTCCGCCACTGCCGTCGGCCCCGTGACAGACCGAACAGTCACGGAGCCAGATCGTCCGACCCTCGGCGTGACGAGCCGGGGCGGTGCCCGCGTCAGCGCGCAACGAGGTGATCGCCGTCGCCAGTCCCACGGCAGCGACCAGCAGGCCGATGATCGTCAGGCGGTGCACGGACCGTTCACTTCCCGAACCCCGGTCGCCCACACATCACCGCTCGCCGGCCCGTCGTTCAAGAATCCCGACCGCCGTGGGGTCCGGGATGCGGCCGCGCATCCCCAGCTGGATCGCTGCTCTCGGGAGCCTCGACGTCGACCGATTCGAGGGCGTCCTCGAGTTCCTGTTCGGCCTGATCCGCATCCGCGGCCCGTTCGAGCTGCCGGTCGTCGGTGATCCAGCCGAGAGAGCGACGGACACGGTGGAACCATTGACGCAACGACGAGGCCATGCCTTGTCCCTTCCCGGGAGCAGCTCGGTCAATCATCGGCGTCCGCGGCGTGCGCGCCGCGCCGGAACGTTCCGATCACCGTTTGAGAACCTGGGGACCGGGAAGCCTGTCGACGAGGAGGTCTGACGTGACATCCGAGAAAGCCACCGAGCAGTGGGGATCCAACGGCGACACCCGAAGCCGCGAAGGGGTGTTCGTTCTCCATGAGCTCAAGAGCGGCGCGGCCTCTCGTTGGTTGCTGGGCATCGAGCACGACGGGCGACTCGTGACCTGGCAGGTCGGTCGGGGAATGCCCGCCAGGCACACCGAACCACGCTTCATCGAACGGGACGAGGATCTGCCACTCGAGGCGGCCGACTACGAAGGCCCGAATCCCGACTCTTCGACCGATGTCGATTCGATCGTCATCGCGGATCGTGGCACGCACGAGGTGGTCGAATGGACCGACGGCCGTATCCGGATCCGACTCTTCGGTGCATCGGTGCACGGCGAATTCACGATCGACGCCGCGGGCGGGCGACAGTACGAGCTGAGAAGTGCCGGTGACCCTGCTACGCCCCGGCGTTCGGTCGACGAGCCCGGTCGGCACGCCTTGGCGATCGATGAACCGCCGACGGACGGCGTCGACTGGTCCTACGAACCACACTGGCCGGGACGGCGTGCCTGGTACGTGGTGCGTGGCGGTCAAACGGTGGTCCGAGACGGGAGCGGGGAGGACCTGTCCGGGCTGGTACCCGAGCTGATGCGACAAGATGATGCCGTGGCCGCGGAGCAACTCGTCGTCGACGGGGTCGTCACGGTTTTCGATGCGGCACGACACCCCGACATGGCCGCGTTGCACAAGAGACTGGACGGGGCGGAAACCGACGATCCGGTGGTCTTCGTCGCGTTCGACCTGCTCCACCTCGATGGGTTGGCCCTGCGTGAGAATCCGCTCTGGCATCGGCGCGATCTGTTGAAGCAGCTGGGCCCCGGAGGCCGGCACTGGTTGACCTCTCCGTACTGGGAGGACACGGCACGGTCGTCGGCGCTCACCGCCGTCCGCGACCTCGGCATGGACCAGCTCGTGGCCAAACGCCGAGGGTCGCCCTACGGTGCGGGAGGCCCGACGGACTGGTGGCGCATCATCCGCTCCTGAACTTTGCTGTTGCGGAGCCGCCAGGCGGAGCAGCTGGTCGATGACAGCCGGGTGCCGCAGGCGAAGCGAGCAGACGGCTTCGCCGTCGCCCGAGCTTCAAGGCAGACACTGCGCGGCCGCCGGGCGAGGACGCGAGGTCGGTGCCCGAAGAGCCGGGAATCACCAGGTCCAGAACCTTTGCAGATTCACCGCGACCAACCACAGGTTCGCGCCGAGAAGAACCGAGATGGGAGTGATGCCGGTCCAGAAGTTGTAGCGGCGCGTCGCCGGTCGCGGTCGTGGAACGCCGAAGAGCAGCAGGGGAAGGTACGGGACGAAGTACCGCGCCTGCACCCATTTGGCCTCTCGCGCCCCCGGTGGCACTGCGGAAATGGCCGAGCCCACTTCGATCAGGGCGAATCCCACGGCGAGGATCGCGATCGTCACGACGATCTCGACGTGACACATTCGAGCGGTCCGGGTCCTCGAGAATCGTTCCGGCGCCGGGCTCGGCTCGGCCGTCTGATCCGGGCTCGTCGCGATCTCGGTGGGTTCGTGCCGGCCGGTTCGGTGCAGTCGTGCGCCGATGGCGCGGAGCCACCCGGGTGAGGGGTTCGCCAGCCGGATCACGAAGGGGACGGCGACCACGCCGACCACCAGGAGGACCGGTGGGGTGGCGACCAGCTTGTCCGGGGTGACGACGGTGATGATCTCGCTCGCGACGTGGCGGACCTCGGTGGGATCGCTCCACGCGCGGAGCACCGACAGTGCGAAATCCCACGGATGGGCGCGGATCCACTGGGCTCCGAGCTTGCTGTTGGCGTGGGGGAAGATGGAAACGGTGATCCGCGACACGACCCCGAACGCCCATGCCGCGGCAAGTCCCAGCGAAACGACGAGCAGCGGTCCGATCACGGCGATCCGCCGCCGCAATGATCCGAACGCGGCACTCGGAATGAGCACGGCGACCCCCAGTATGGGAATGACCGCGGTCTTGGTGAGGGAGAACGCAACGAGCGCGACTCCGTACGCGCACAGCTCCAGGGTCGAAGCCGGCCGTCCACCGCGCCGGGCGCGGTCGATGAAGTGCAGGGTCGCCGCAACGATCACGAACGCCAACGCGTTCGTGAACGGATCGGCCGACACCGATCCCGCGAGGTGGATCACCGCCGGCAGCAACGCCACGGCAGCCAGGTACGGACGGCCCCACGGAAGCAGGCGGAGGGCCAACCAGACCAGGGCGACGAACGCGAAGAGTTGCGCCAGGCGCGCGCCGTAGAAAGCCCAGGCAGCTCCGCCGAGCGCGCGGCCGATGCGGTACCCGATCCAGGGAGGCAGGTAGGCCACCGGAGGATTCACCTCGGTGTTCGCCCCCCATCGGGGGCCGGAGTCACGCGGGCTCGTATCCGGGACGCACCGGAACCGATCGAACTGGGAACCCCAGTGTGGTGGCGTGGGAGAAACCATCACCCGAAGGTACCCACCCAGCATGTAGGTCTGCATGCATCCGTCGACGCGGTAACCGGAGGGGTTCGCATTCTGGGACGGGGGGATCAGATAACCGTGGTCGATGAGCACCAATCGGGCCATCTGGGTGGTCCCGTCCGGTTCACGGAACGGGGGCACCGAGAACACCGCGAGGAGGCCGAGCGCCAGACCCACGACCACGAACCACCGAGGCCAGTTGAAGCCGCTGGGCAACTCCCCGGTTCTCCGAGCCCGGCCGGACTCCCGCGCCATGCGGTGTGGGTCGTCGCGGATCTCGTTCAAAGCGGACTGGCTGCGCGGGAGTCCCAATGATGCAACATGGTGGTCGGGACCGGCGTCGATCCGGTGACCTCGCGCTTTTCAGGCGCGCGCTCTGCCAACTGAGCTACCCGACCTCGTGACGGAGGCGAACCTCCGCTGATTCACCGGGCGAACCCGGCTGGCGGTCCCGACGGGATTTGAACCCGCGACCTCCGCCTTGACAGGGCGGCGTGAACTCCAGACTTCACCACGGGACCATCCGCGTGCCCGCCGCGGTGGTACGAGGCGGGACAGCGCACCCTAGCCGCGCACGACGGTCATTCGCACACCGGGAAGCACGACGTCCCCGGCACGATCTAGAGTGGCGTGACGGACCAGGCGGAGGTCGCGCGACTGCGGCCCGACCAAAGGGGATTCTCTGACCGACGCCATGAGCATCGTGGTGGACGACTGCGGAATCGTCCGTGAGGTCACCGGCGCCAGGACGTCGCGCCTGGGCCCGGTCGTCGGGTCCGCGGCTGGACATCCCCTGTCCGAGTTCGTCCATCCCAATGACCGCGAGCGACTGGTCGATGCGCTCGCCGCCCTCGGCACCGGCCCGGTCGACGGGACCGTGGCGGTGGCGCTCCGACTCCTGGACGAGAAGGAGCGCTCGATCTGGATCAAGCTCGAGACGGTTCCGGGGGAAGTCGGCGACGCCGACACCGACGGCTCACGACAACTCGTGGTCCACCCGTACGGACCCGGACGCGCCCTGGGCGAAGACGAGGGAAGCGATCCGAACCCGTACAGCGCGCTGGTGCAGCAGTCGGCGGACATCGTCATGGTGGTCGACCCGGACGGGACGGTACGGTTCGCGAACCCGGCGATGCTGCGCCTGTTGGGAATGGAGCCCGACGACCTGTTGGGAACCCAGGTCCTCGAGATCATCCATGCCGGCGATCACGATCTTCTGACCGACCTGGTGGCGAAGCTCCTCGAGTCGCCCGAGACTCCCAGGTCCTTCGAGCTCCGTGCCCGTCACGTGGACGGCAGCTATCGCTGGATCGACGGTTGGCTCCAGAATCTGCTCGACGACGTCCATGTGGGCGGCCTGCTCGGAAACGGTCGGGACGTCACCGATCGGCGTGACGCCCAGGAGGCCCTCACCGCGAGCGAGGAGCGGTTCCGCTCACTGACCTCGTCGTCGCCGAGTGCCATCTTCGAGCTCGATGCCGCGGCGCGGGTGGGTCTGGTCAACCAACGATGGGTGGAGCTCACGGGTCGGGATCTCGGTGAGATCGACGACGTCTTCGGCGTGCTGCACCCTTCCGACGCCCGGCGGCTACGCGCCGTCTGGTCGGCGGAGGGGGCGCCGTCGGGGTTGGAAGAGCGGGTGCGGGTCGTCCGTCCGGACGGAGACTTCCGTTGGGTCGAGTTGCGGACCCGTCCGGTGCACGATTCCGACGGGCTGGTCGTTGCCCACGTGGGCACTCTGCACGACGTGACCGAGGTGCAGAATGCGCATCGCAAGCTCGAGCACCTCGCCTCCCACGACCCGTTGACGGGTCTGCCGAACCGGACGCTGCTGCTCGAGCGGCTCCAACTCGCGGTGACCGCGGCGCGTGAAACGGGCGACCCTCTGGCGTTGCTCTTCGTCGATCTGGATCGGTTCAAGGTCGTGAACGACAGCCTCGGTCACCATGCCGGCGACCGGGTCCTCGTCGAGGTCGCCCGCCGGCTGGGGGAGCTGGTACGTCCCCGCGACGTGGTGGCCCGCTTCGGAGGGGATGAATTCGTCGTGCTGTGTGCGCCGCTCGCCGACGACGATCAGGCGGTACAGCTCGCTGACCGGATTCGCCGCGAGGTCGCCGGAGGGGTGCTGATCGAAAGCGAGGCGGTGCACGTGTCGGTCAGCGTGGGGGTCGTCATCGGGTCGGGTGAGATGGATCCCGAGACGCTCCTGCGCAACGCCGATGTCGCGATGTACGCCGCGAAGAGCCAGGGACGGGACCGCGCGCAGGTCTTCGACGAGGCGATGCACCATGCCGCCGTCGAGCGGCTCACGCTGGAAGCGGCGTTGCGCCAGGGGATCGACCGTGACGAGTTCGAGATGTACTTCCAACCGATCGTCGACGTGGCGACGATGCGGCCGAGCGCAGTGGAGTCGCTCCTGCGCTGGAAGCACCCCTCGCGCGGGTTGCTGGAACCCGACGATTTCCTGACCGTTGCCGAGGAGTCGGGCATTCTGGGCGAGATCGGGAACTGGGCGTTGGAGGCCGCCTGCGAGGCCGCGTCCGGCTGGCGGGGACCCAAAGAGGGCGAGGCACCGACCCTGTTCGTGAATCTGGCGCCGAGCCAGCTCGCCGACCCCGACCTGGTGACGATCGTGGGCGACGTGTTGCGCCGGACCGGGCTGGCGCCGGATCGGTTGATGCTCGAGGTCACCGAAGGCATGTTGATGGTCGGGCCCGAGGCGACCAGTGAGGTGCTGCACGGTCTGCGTGAACTCGGCGTCCGAGTCGCCATCGACGATTTCGGCACCGGATATTCGTCGCTCAGCTACCTGACACGGCTGCCGGTCGATCTGCTCAAGATCGACCGGAGTTTCGTGGCCGGTTCGGTGGGATCGGCGAACGATCGGGAGGTGATCTCGGCGATCATCGCGCTGGCGCACGCCCTGGGGTTGACGACGGTCGCCGAGGGTGTGGAGACCGAAGAGCAACTCGAGCTCCTCCGGGTGCTCGGTTGCGACGGGGCACAGGGTTTCCAGTTCTCCCCGCCCGTGTCGGGCGAGGTCATCGAGTCGGCCCTGGCGACATCCGGCGACCACTGAGCTGGCTCGGGAGTAGGTTGCAGCCGATGAGCGACGAGAAGATCACATTGGCCGGCACGACGGTGGCCATTCCGCAGATGGGCGTGGGCACCTGGGCGTGGGGTGACAAGCGCACGTGGGGCATGGGCGGCTACGACACGGCGCTCGACGAAGGGACGATCGAAGCGGCCTGGACGACGTCCATCGACGCCGGGATCACCCTCTTCGACACCGCCGAGGCCTACGGCGACGGCGAGTCCGAGCGGATCATCGGCAAGATGCGTGCGGCCGACCCCGACCGAGCCGGGCAGGCCGTGATCGCCTCGAAGTTCATGCCGATGCCTTGGAAGTTGAACGTCAAGCATGCCCTGGTCGACGCCGCGAAGGCTTCGCGGGAGCGGCTCGGTGTCGAGGCGATCGATCTGTACCAGATCCACGGGCCGATCAGCCTGCGGGGACTGGCGGCTCAGGCGGAGGCGCTGGTCGAAGCGCACGCCCAGGGAGTCGTCCGTGCCGTAGGGGTGTCGAACTTCTCGCCCAAGGAGACCCGTCGGATGGACGACGAGCTGCGCAAACGGGGTCTGCGGTTGGCCTCCAACCAGGTGGAGTTCTCCCTGCTGCGGACCATCCCCGACACGTCCGGCCTGCTCGAGACCTGCCACGAACTGGGAGTCGTGTTGATCGCGTATTCGCCGATCGGCCAGGGACGCCTCACCGGCAAGTATTCGGCCGGAAATCCACCTCCGGGCAAACGCAACTTCTCGACCTATCCGATGGAGAAGGTCGACCCGCTGGTCGCCGTGCTCCGACGCATCGGCGAGGCGCACGATCGTGCCCCCGCGCAGGTGGCCCTGAACTGGTTGATCCGCCGCGGCTCGGTGCCGATCCCCGGCGCCAAGAACGGTGACCAGGCCGCAGCCAACGCCGGGGCGACCGGTTGGGAGCTGACCCCATCCGAGGTGCGTGAGTTGAGCGATGCGGCTCTTCCCGGCATCTGGTCGATGCAGAACCGTATCTGGCAACACGGCTGAATCGCCGATCACAGATACGCTCGGCGGTCATGGCAAAGACGAATCCGGGCAACTTCTTCGAGGACTTCACCCTGGGTCAGGTGATCGAACACGCCACGCCCCGCACGGTCACCGATGGGGATCGGGCCCTGTACGGCGCGCTCTACCCCACTCGGTTCGCCCTGCCGTCGTCCGCCCCGTTCGCTCGTCGCTGCGGGCTCGACCCGGCACCGGTCGAGGACCTGATCGGCTTCCACATCGCCTTCGGCAAGACGGTGCCGGACGTGTCGCTGAACGCCGTCGCCAACCTTGGCTATGCGGAGTGCCGGTTCCACCGGCCCGTCGTGCCCGGCGACACGATCGCCACGTCGTCCGAGGTGATCGGGCTCAAGCAGAACTCGAACGGCAAGACCGGGGTGGTGTGGGTTCGCTCGACCGCGACGGACCAGCACGATGACGTGGTCCTGGACTGGGTGCGCTGGGTGATGGTCCGCAAGGCCGACGTCGCAGCTCCGGCTCCTCGGACCGAGATCCCCGAGTTGGCAGAGGTGGTGGCCCCGGAGGAGCTGATCGTACCGAGCGGTCTCGACTTCACCGGCTACGACTTCACCGCGGCCGGGTCGCCCCATCGCTGGGCCGACTACGAGGTGGGGGAGAAGATCGATCACGTCGACGGGGTCACGCTCACCGATGCCGAGCACATGATGGCCACCCGGCTGTGGCAGAACACCGCCAAGGTGCACTTCAACACCGCCGCCCGCGACGACGGGCGACGCCTGATCTACGGCGGGCACATCATCTCGCTGGCCCGGGCGCTGTCCTTCAACGGGCTGGCGAATGCCCAGTTGATCGCCGCGATCAACGCCGGTTCCCACACCGCGCCTGCCTTTGCGGGAGACACCGTGTACGCCTGGTCCGAAGTGCTCGGGCGCGCCGAGCTCGACGCCCCCGGCGTCGGCGCCTTGCGGATGCGGCTGGTCGCAACGTCCGATCGTGACGAGTCGATGACCCTGCGTCGCGAGGACGGCAAGTACGCCTCCGGAGTGCTGTTGGACCTCGACTACTGGGTGATCTGTCCCCGCTGACGCGGGGTTTGCTTTCGAGTTCGGGCGGCCTGCGGCCTGCTCACTCGGGCTTCGCCATCCGGGTGTCACCAATCGAGCTGCTCCGCCTGGCGGCTGCGCAGCGTTATGCGGATGGGTCGATGCCGAGCTGGGCGAGCGCTCGACGGACATCGTCGATGCCCGTCACCTGGGCCGCCTGCATGCCGACACGGCGAGCTCCTTCGACGTTCGCCGCCAGGTCGTCGAAGAACAGCACCTCTTCGGGTTCGACTCCGAGTCGCTCGGTGGTGGTGAGGAATGCGGTCGGCTCGGGCTTGCGGTGACCCAGCTCGTGGGACGGCGAAGATCCGACCGAGGTCGGCGAGCAGGGGCCCGAACCACCGGGAGAACATCGTCGCGTGGGTGGCGTTGGTGTTGGAGAGGGCGGCGATTCGAAGCGGGGATTCCCGTACGGCTGCGATCGTCTCGGTGATCCCGGGAACGAGGTCGCCGAAGATCGCGTTCCAGCCCTCGGCGAGGTCCTCGTCACCGAGGTCGACCGCGAGCTCCGCCCGCAGCAGCGAGAAGTACTCCGACGGTGACAGCTCGCCGCGTTCGAATCGCTGGTACGCATCGCCATGGCTGAAGCGGTCGGCGAGGTCCGCGGCATCGCCACCGGCCGCTCGGGCCCAGTGATCGAAGGCCCGCTGCCAGTCGAAGGTGAACACCACGCCACCCAGGTCGAACAGCACCACCGAGATCCGGTCAGCCTCGATCCTCGACGCGGTCATGGCCCGCCCAGCCTGACATATTCCAGTCGACATTCCGACCGGCTGAGCACACGGGAGTCCTCTATTGCGCCGCGGAGTGTGTGCTCAACCATTCGGCGACGGCGCTCTGGTTCATGAACTGCGCCCAGTCGAGTGGCGTCGCGTGGAATTCGGGGTCCGTCGCAGTCACATCAGCGCCTCGCTCGACGAGCAGTTTCACGATGTCCAACTCGCCTGCCCCGGCCGCGACGTGTAAGGGGGTCTTCCCGTCGACGGTGACGGGAACGCCGACGTCGACCAGCGCCGTGACGAGCTCCCAGCGGGCATACGTTGCGGCCGTCCGCAACAGCTCGGTTGCCGCTTCCGGCTGGCGTGCAGCAGAGTCGACGATCCCGAGGTCGCCACGCATGGCGCGTTGGAGCGCCGAATTCGGGCCGACGGGTTGCTGCCAGCGCCAGAGGTCTCGCAAGAGCGCCACTTCGGCGCCGTGATGGACGAACTCGTCGAGCATGTGCAGGACGTACGCAACTCTGGTCCGGTCCGCGAACGTCCCGCCTATCGGCCCGATCAACTCGCCCAGGCTCTCCTCGGAGACCAGCGTGAGGTGCGCGTCCCAGCGATCGTGGGCCGCGCTGAGCAGATTGAAGGCGTCGGCCGCCCTCGAAGGTGGTTGCCCGTTCGGATCGTCGAACCCGATCGGCATACCCTGAGGTTCCAGTCCGAGCCATCTGGGCGCGCGGTCCTCGCCGTACAGGTCGATCAGGTGCCACAGGCGCCAGGCGATCGTCGTGAATGGTTCGGGTTGGGGTCGCGGCAGCGCCCAGCACGCCAATCGCCGTCGGCTCGCTGCCGAATCGTCCAGCATCCCGGCGTGGGTTCCCAGAGATATTCGTCGTCGGTGAGCCCAGCGAGGCGACCGTGGAGTCGCTGCCAGGCCTCGTCGGAAAGCCTGATCATTTCGTGCTTCAGCGAAGCCACGGCGGGAGGGTATCGGCGCGATATCGGCCGTGGCGAGGTTCATTGCGCTGCCGCTCACGTTCGCCGGGAGATCGGTGTTTCGCCCCGTGGATGGAGGCTCAGTCGGCACCCAGGCGGGACACCGAGGTGTCGTCGAGCAGGACATGATCGAGACCGGGTACGAGCGAGAACGCGCGGTCCGCGGACAGCAGCGATGCCGTATGGGCGCGTGCAGTGGCGGCCAGTACGGCATCGAATGCGCCGAGTGGCGGCGTGGCCTGCCAGATCTTCAGCCCCGACGCGAGGTCGGTCTCCGAGGCCACGGTGAGTGGGGAGAGAAGAGTCTGGAACAGCTCAGCGAGGCCGGTTGCCTCATCTCGACCACTCCGTCGGGCGCGGACATAGGCAAATTCCTGCAGCACTTCGACCGTGGTCGTGGCGCGAAAGGCATCTCGTCCGAGCGCGGCCACGATTGCACGGGCCGGCCCACGCAATGGGTGATCGCCGCCCGTTGCGTACACGAGGACCGTGGTGTCGAGGACGATCACGCTCGACGCGCATGCATCTCGTCGAGCTCTCGACGCAACTCTTCGACTTCGGGGACGGTCACGGGCTTCGCATCCAGGATCGCCTGACCTGCTGCGGCACGTCGACTCGTCGAGGGTGAAAGTGATCGGTCGATGGCCTCACGGATGACCGATGCGACCGAGCGGCGTTGCTCGGCCGCGATGACCGCCACCTTTTCGTATCGCTCCTCGTCCAGCAGGAGCTGCACACGCCGGTTCAAAGACATGCGCATACACTAGCATGTGCAAATCAACAGGGGCATTGGCGCGTTCTTCCCAGCCACATCCCGTTCCCCTTGACTCAGCGGATATTTGGACTATTATCTGGACAGATGTCCAGTTTGGTGTCCGACCAGGGGATCGAGATCACGCCGGAACCGCCGGAAGCCACCCGTCGCCGATTGAGCGCCCGGCAGGCCGACACCGTCGAGCGGCTCACCGCGGCGGCAGTCGACGAGCTGCGCGAGCACTCCTATGAGGGGCTGACCGTCCGCAACGTCGCCGCCCGCGCCGGCGTGGCCCCGGCCACCGCCTACACCTACTTCTCGTCCAAGGGCCACCTCGTCGCCGAGGTGTACTGGCGCCGGGTCCGGTCGCTGCCCGCGGATGCCCCCGACCCCGAGCGGACGCCGGCCCAGCGTGTCGCCGCCACCCTCAGCGAGCTCGCCCTGCTCGTCGCCGACGAACCCGAGCTCTCCGCGGCCACCACGGTCGCGCTGCTCAGCCCCGAAGCGGACGTCAAGGTGCTGCGCGATCGCATCGGCGCCACCTGGCACAACCGCATCGTCACCGCCCTCGGCGACGACGCCCACGGCGACATCGTCACCGTCCTCGACCTGGCCGTCTCGGGCGCCCTGCTGCAGACCGGCATGGGCCACCTCGCCTACGCCGACCTGCCCGAGCTGCTCGCCGACGTCGCGACCACCGTACTGGAGGCACCGACATGACCGGAACACCGACCCTGGATCGCCCCACCGGTGGTCCGCTCACCTTCGACCCGTACGCCTACGCCTTCCACGAGGACCCGTATCCGATCTACGCCAGGTTGCGGGACGAGGCACCCGCCTACCACAACGCCGACGTCGGATTCTGGGCCCTGTCGCGCCACGCCGACGTGCTGGAGGCGTTCAAGGATTCGACCCGGTTCTCGTCGGCGAACGGGGTCTCCCTCGACCCGGCCGCGTGGGGACCCGAGGCCCATCGCACGATGTCGTTCCTCGGTATGGACCCGCCGCGGCACGGGCGTATGCGCCGACTCGTCTCCCGAGGGTTCACCCCACGCCGGGTGGCCGAATCCGAACCGGACATCCGCCGGATCGCCCGCCGCTACCGTGACGAGGCCGTCGAACGGGGCAACTTCGACTTCATCACCGACTTCTCGGGCAAGTTCCCCATGGACGTGATCTCCGAGCTGATGGGCGTGCCCGAGGCCGACCGCGCCCAGGTGCGGATCTGGTCGGATCTGCTGGTCCACCGCGAAGAGGGCATCATGGACGTGCCCCCGGGGGGGATCGAGGCCGCGCTGCACCTCGCCGGGTACTACGCCGACATGGTCGCTCAGCGGCGCGAGCGACGGACCGACGATCTCACCTCGGCGCTGCTGGACGCCGACATCGACGGCGACCGGCTCACCGACGACGAGATCATCAGCTTCCTGTTCCTCCTGGTGGTGGCCGGCAACGAGACCACCACCAAGTTGCTGGGCAACGCCTGGTTCTGGGGATGGCGCAACCCCGCCCAGGGCGCCAAACCCTTCGCCGATCCAACTCGGATCGACGACTGGATCACCGAGACCTTGCGCTATGACACCTCCAGCCAGCTCCTGGCCCGCACCGCCACCGAGGATGTCGAATTCCATGGCGCGACGATCCCCGCCGGGTCCCGCGTCGTGCTGCTGGTCGGATCCGCCAACCGCGACGCCCGGGCGTTCGCCGATCCCGACGTGTTCGACCTCGACCGGGTGGACACCACCCAGAACCTGGCCTCTTTCGGGTTCGGCCGCCACTACTGCCTCGGTCACTCCCTGGCCCGGCTGGAGATGCGGATCGCGATGGAGGAACTGGTCGATCGCATCGCCGCGTACGAGATCGACGCCGCCGCGAGCGAACGGGTGCATTCGGTCAACGTGCGCGGCTTCGCCCATCTGCCCACCAGCGTCACCCCGCGCTGAACCACGCCCGATGCCTCGCTTCGACCCGCATCCCGATGTCCGACCGGCGGTCGTCACCGGCGCGTCCTCGGGCATCGGCCGGGCTTGCGCGCTCGCGCTCGGCGAGGCCGGCCACCCGGTCGCGCTCGGTGCCCGACGCGTGGAACGTTGCGAAGAAGCCGCGGCGTCCATCCGGGCCGGTGGTGGCACCGCAGTTGCCCTGGAGCTCGACGTCAGCGACGCGGCGAGCGTCGAGACGTTCGTGAAGGAGGCGACCGACGCGCTGGGGCCGCTCGACGTGGTGGTCGCCAACGCGGGCGACGTGCAACCCGGTGGGGTCGTCGAAACCGACCCGGCTGCGTTCGCCTACCAGGTCAACGTCAATCTGCTGGGCGTGCAGTGCCTGTTGCATCACACGGTCGGCGGCATGATCGAGCGAGGTCACGGTGACGTCGTGATGGTGACCTCCGAGGTGGCCCGCCACCCGCGCCCGTTCACCGCCGCGTACGTCGCATCCAAGGGCGGCCTCGAAGCGCTCAGCGAAGTGCTCGCCATGGAGCTGGAAGGCACCGGGGTGCGCAGTGGCATCGTGCGGCCGGGTCCGTCGTCCACCGAACAGGGAACGCGATGGTCCGTCGCCGACGTCGAACGGGTGATCGCCTCCTGGGAGAAGTGGGGTCTGCTCCGCCATGACGGCGCGCTCCGGCCCGACGACGTGGCACGCGCCGTCACGACGATCATCGCCACGCCACGGGGCACCCGGATCGATCTGATCGAAGTGCAACCCCAGGCCCCGAACACGAACGAGGAGTACCTGACATGACGACCCTCGCCCAGCCCCCGAAGGTCTCCGGTGACGACGGCGACACCGGCCACCTCGAGGAACTGCGCCGGGACCCGATCGGGTTGATGCGTCGGGTCCGGGAGGAATGCGGAGACGTGGGGGAGTTCCGTCTGGCGGACTCCGAAGTGGTGCTGCTCACCGACGCCGATGCCAACGAGGTGTTCTTCCGGTCCAAGGACGAGGATCTCGACCAGGCCGCGGCCTATCCGTTCATGACCCCGATCTTCGGCGAAGGGGTCGTGTTCGACGCCTCCCCCGAACGGCGCCGGGAGATGCTGCACAATCAGGCCCTACGCGACAAGTACATGCGCGGTCACGCCGAAACCATCGCCGAGCAGGTGCGGCGAATGGTCGCCGACTGGGGCGACGAGGGCGAAATCGACCTGTTGGACTTCTTCGCCGAGCTCACCATCTACACGTCCTCGGCGTGCCTGATCGGCAGGAAGTTCCGCAACCAGCTCGACCGCCGGTTCGCCGACCTGTACCACGATCTCGAACGGGGCACCGACGCGTACGCGTACGTCGACCCCTACGCCGACATCGAATCGTTCCGCAAGCGCGACGCGGCCCGGGTGGCGATCGTCGAGTTGGTGCACGACCTGATGGAATCCCGACGATTCGGCCCCGCGCCCACCGAGGACGACCGCGACCTGCTCGATGTGTTGATGTCGATCCCCGGCGACGACGGCGAACCCCGGTTCTCGGCGGACGAGGTGACGGGCATGTTCATCTCGATGATGTTCGCGGGCCACCACACCACCTCGGGCACCGCCGCCTGGACCCTCATCGAGCTGTTGCGGCATCCCGAGTGGCTGGAGCGATCGCTCGCGGATCTCGACGCGTTGAGCGACGCGGGAGAGGACGTGACCTACCAGGCACTGCGGGAGATCCCGAATCTGGAGGCGTCCCTCAAAGAGGCTCTGCGGTTGCACCCGCCGCTGATCCTGCTGCTGCGGCTGGTGCGCACACCGCTGGACGTGGCCGGCGTGCACATCCCCGCAGGCAAGATCGTGGGCGCTTCGCCGGCGGTCTCGAACCGCATTTCGTCGGCATTCGCCGATCCGGACCTCTACGATCCTGGACGTTATGTGCCGCCCCGGGATGAAGAGCACGACAACCCGTGGAACTGGATCCCGTTCGGCGCGGGACGTCACCGGTGTGTCGGCGCCGCGTTCGCGCAGATGCAGATCAAGGCGATCTTCGCGGTGCTCCTACGCGATTGGGAATTCGCCATGGCCCAGCCGCCCGACACCTATCGCAACGATCATTCGAAAATGGTCGTCCAGCTCGAACGACCCTGTCGGGTCACCTACCGAAGGAGAACACGATGAGCGGGGCTGCGGAGTCCGCCGGGCAGGGCAGCGATCCGGGTGACCGTCGGATGGTGATTCGTGTCGATCGTGATCTCTGTCAGGGCCACGGAGTGTGTGAATCCGAAGCGCCCGACGTGTTCCGTCTCGAGAAGAAGGCCACGACCGTCACCGTGTTGGACGACACGCCTCCCGAATCGGCCCGCAGTGCTGTCGAAGCCGCGGTCAAGTATTGCCCGACCCATGCATTGAGCATCGAAACGGTGGAGCAATGAGAGCCGAAACATTTCCGGACGTGCCGCCTCAGGCGGCACGGTCGTGCAAATTTGGTAGGAGAGGATGAACCCATGAGTTACCCGAGAGCCGAGTTGGAGGAGATGGTCGAGCGGTGGTTGCAGGCCAACCGCGATGCCGAGAAGGCCGGCGACTGGAAGCCGATGGCCGACCTCTACACCCCTGATGCCACCTATGGCTGGAACTACGGGCCCGACTGCGACTTCATGGCCGTGGGACGCGACGAGATCCGCGACATCGCCCTCGGCAGCGAGATGGGTGGGCTTGACGGCTGGCAGTACCCCTACCAGGAGATCATCATCGACGAGGTGAAAGGCCACGTCGTCGGCTTCTGGAAGCAGGTCGCCGATGCCGAACGGCCCGGTGGTGGTTCGTACGAGGTCGCCGGCATCGGCGGAAGTTGGTTCCGTTACGGCGGGAACTTCCAATGGTCGTGGCAGCGGGACTGGTTCGACTTCGGCAACGCCGCGTCGCTGTTCATGACGATGCTCTCCGATGGCACCCTCTCGGAGGGGATGACCGCCCGCATGCACCGACCGATGGGCGCCGGCGCCCCCGGTCAGTACCGCGTCCACCAGGCACCCGTCGGCATCTGGGAGGCGAACAATGGCTGATTTCGATCTCGGTGACCTCGGCGTGATCCTCGTCGACGGCGCCCTGCGTCCCGCGACCGGCGGTGGCACGTTCACCACGATCAACCCGGCGAACGAGGAAGTGCTGGGCACCGCTGCGGATGCGACCGCGGCCGACATGGACGCAGCAATCGGGGCCGCCCGACTGGCATTCGACTCGAACGTCGAGAACTGGACCACCGACGTCGCCTTCCGGGCCCGGTGTCTGCGCCAGTTGCACGATGCGCTGGTGCGCCACAGCGACGATCTGCGGGCCCTGACCATCGCCGAGGTGGGAGCCCCGCATTTCCTGACGCAGTTGGCCCAGCTCGATTCCCCGGTGGCCGATCTGCTCCACTTCGCCGACCTCGCCGAGTCGTACGACGGCTGGAAGGTCGATCTGGGTGAAGCGTCCCCGATGGGGGTGGCCTCGCATCGTTGGGTGCTGCGTGAGCCCGCCGGAGTGGTCGGGGCGATCACGCCGTGGAACTTCCCCCACCAGCTCAACCTCGCCAAGATCGGTCCGGCGCTCGGTGCGGGCTGCACCGTCGTGCTCAAGGCCGCACCCGACACCCCGTGGTGCGCCTCGGCGTTGGCGCGCGTGATCGCCACCGAGACCGAGATTCCGGACGGTGTCGTCAACGTCATCACCTCGGCCGACCACACCGTCGGGGCGCAGCTCTCCTCCGATGCCCGGGTCGACGTGCTCTCGTTCACCGGTTCGACCGCCACCGGACGCAAGGTGATGGCGAACGCCGCCGAGCACCTCACCCGGGTCTTCCTCGAGATGGGCGGCAAGTCGGCGTTCGTCGTGTTGGACGACGCCGATCTCGCCGGGGCCGCGAGCCTGGCCGCGTTCACCGTGTGTGCCCATGCCGGACAGGGGTGTGCGATCACGACCCGGTTGTTGCTTCCCCGTGAGCGCTTCGATGAAGGCGTGGAGATCGCCGCCGCCACGCTCGACGGCGTGGGGTGTGGGGACCCCGAGGACCCGGCAACCTCGTGCGGCCCGTTGATCTCGGCCGTCCAACGGGACCGGGTCGAAGGCTATCTGCGGGTCGCTCGGGACGAGGGGGGCACCTTCGCTGCCGGGGGTGGTCGCCCTGCCGACCGCGACAAGGGTTTCTGGATCTCCCCGACGCTGATCACCGGCGTGGACAACTCGGCGCGGGTGGCCCGGGAGGAGATCTTCGGACCCGTCCTGGTGGCGATCCCCCACGACGGCGACGACGATGCCGTCCGGATCGCGAACGACTCGCCGTATGGGTTGTCGGGGTCGATCGCCTCTTCGGACCGCGACCGGGCCTGGGAAGTGGCCCGGAAGATCCGCACCGGCACGCTGGGCATCAACGGCGGCATCTGGTACGGGGGCGACGTGCCCTTCGGTGGCTATAAGCAATCGGGCATCGGCCGGGAGATGGGCGTGGCCGGGTTCGAGGAGTACCTGGAAATCAAGTCGATCGCAGAAGGGATCTGAATGACCAACGAACAGAGGTTCTCCGGCAAGGTCGCCATCGTCACCGGTTCGGCCGGTGGCATCGGCGAGGCCTACGCCCGCGCGCTGGCCGCCGAAGGCGCGTCGGTCGTCGTGGCCGACATCGCTTCGGACGGCGCCCGGGCGGTCGCCGCGTCGATTCGCGAAGCCGGTGGCACGGCCCAGGAATGCGAGGTGGACGTCTCCTCACCCGAATCGGCCGAGGCGATGGCTGCCGCCACGGTCGAGTCCTTCGGCGGTATCGACCTGCTGGTCAACAATGCCGCGATCTACGGCACGATGCGCCTGGACGGCCTCACCACGGTGCCCTGGGACTACTACAAGCACTTCATGTCGGTGAACATCGACGGCGCGCTGGTGTGCACGCGGGCGACCTACCAGCACATGGTCGCCCGGGGCGGAGGGGCGATCGTCAACCAGTCGTCCACGGCGGCCTACATCTACGGCATGTACTACGGGCTGGCCAAGGTCGGCGTGAACGGGATCACCCAGCAGCTCGCCGCAGAGCTCGGACCCCAGGGTGTGCGCGTCAACGCCGTGGCGCCCGGTCCGATCGACACCGAGGCGACGCGCACGGTCACCGGTGGCGTCGCCGAGGACATCGCGGCGAAGCTCCCCCTGGCCCGGATGGGGACCCCGGACGACCTGGTGCCGATGGTGCTGTTCCTGCTGTCCGAGGACGCAAGTTGGATCACCGGACAGATCTTCAACGTCGACGGCGGTCAGATCATGAAACCGTGAACGATTCCCAGAGGGCGACGGATCTCGCACGGGTCGGCTTCATCGGCCTGGGCAACATCGGTGCGCCCATGGCGAAGCGTCTCGTCGACTGGCCCGGCGGGCTGTGGGTGTTCGATGTCGTCGCCGCGGCGACCGACCCGTTCGCCGAGGCCGGAGCGACCGTCGCCGCCGGCATCGACGAGGTCGCCACCAGTTGCGACGTGATCTCGGTGATGGTGCGTGACGACGCCCAGGTGCGCGACGTGGTCGGCGAGATCGCGCGCCACGCCCCTGCCGGCACGGTCGTGGCGATCCACTCCACCATCGCCCCGGGCACCGCCTCCGCGCTCGCCGCGGCGCACGAGAACACCGGTATCGAGATCGTCGATGCACCGGTGTCGGGGGGAGCAATCGGTGCGGCCACCGGCGAGCTCGCGGCCATGGTCGGCGGAGCCGACGAGTGCGGTGGAACGCTGTCGGGAGGTGTTCGGACGTTGGGCGAGCCTGGTCGCCCACCTCGGCCCGCTCGGCGCCGGCACGAACGCCAAGCTGGCAAGGAACCTGTTGCACTTCGTGAGTTTCACCGCGGTCGGCGAAGCGTCCCGCATCGCCGAAGCCGCCGGCGTCGACCTGGCACTGCTGGGCGAGGTCGTGCGCCACTCGGACCGGGTGACCGGGGGTCCGGGGGCGATCATGCTTCGTGATACGACCGTCCCACTCGACGCGGGAGACGGGTTGCGACCGATCTTCGAACACACCCGCCAACTCGGCGAGAAGGACCTGCGCCACGCGCCGCGCGTTGGCCGAGGAGTTGGGCGTCGACGCTCCCCTTGCCGCCGCTGCGCATCCGCTGCTCGCGGCCGCGCTCGGCGTCCCCCACGAGGAGGCACGGTGATGGCTGCGCAGGCGCCAGCCGGAGCAGCGGGGTTTGTGAGACCCGGATGCCGAAGGCGGCTCGGCGAGGCGAAGCCGCTGCCGACGCCAAAGGAGCACGAGTGATGGCTGCGCAGGCGCCAGCCGGAGCAGCGGGTTTGTGAGTCCCGGATGCCGAAGGCGGCTCGGCGAGGCGAAGCCGCTGCCGACGCCAAAGGAGCAACGTGACCGACCCCCGACGTGAACGTGGCATCGAGATGATGCGCCAGGTGTACGGCTGGGACATCGGTGACGTCACCGGCGACTTCGTCGAGATGACCGTCGACCATCTCTTCGGCGAAGTGTGGGCCGAGGGGGCGATGTCGGTGCGCGAACGGCGCCTGGTGCTGTTGGGATTGTTGCTGGGCTCGGGGCAGAGCGACGTGGTCGGCCTGCAGCTCGACTGTGCCGTGTCGATCGGAGAGCTGAGCATCGACGAGTTGCGTGAGCTGGTGATCCTGGTTGCCCACTACGCGGGCTGGCCGGTCGCCGCACGGCTGAACCAACAGGTCGAGCAACTCGCCGCGAAGCACCGATCCGGCGACGACGCGTGAACCTGACGCGGGACCGGCTCGCCACCTTGGTGCGGGAGCTGCTGCTGTGCGGCCACCTGATCGACCGGGCGACGATGCCCCACGTGTTGGCCCGATGGGACCGGCAGACCATGGCGGCCATCGCCATCGACGAATGGATGGGCGCGTCGCCGATCTACACCCGGCGGATGCAGCACCTCCTGGGCTTCGTGGGCGATGACGTGGCCACGATCTTCAAGGGCATGCAGCTCGACATCGGCGCGCCCCCGCAGTTCATGGACTTCCGCTACACCGTGGAAGACGCCGACCATGGTGAGTTCCACCTCGACCACTGTGGGGCACTCATGGATGTCGAGCCGATGGGCCTCGAGTATGTGGCGACGATGTGCCATGACATCGAGGATCCGACCTTCGACGCGACGGCCTGGGCCACGAACCCCCGCGCCCGGATGCGGCCGATCCACCGACCGCCACGTGAACCGGCCGACCGGCACCCGCACTGCGCCTGGACGGTCACGATCGACCGGGATGCGCCGGCGCTGGATGAGCCCGAGATGACGAGGCTCATGGCCACCACTCGTGCGGCGTCACTGCCTCTGGCAACGATCACCCGCGACACCGGCGACGGTGCCGCGGATTATGCGGGGCCGCTCGTGGACGACCTCGACTTCGGCGCATTCTCAGCATCGGCGCTGTGGGCTCTGGTCGACGAGGTGGCACTGCAAGGGCAGTTGCTCGCCCTTTCGGGCCTGGCATCGATCACCGCACGGTTCGGCGTCGACGCCGCGCACGACATCGGCCACCATCAACTGGTCGGCGCGGCGGGGCTGTCCGCCGAACGGCTGGTCGCCGGGCTCGATCTGGGCCCGTCGTGGGCGGACGTGGCCGGACTGATCGACGTGCATCCGCTGTTCCGACCGAGGGACTACGTCCAGGTCGAGACCGCGGTCGATGGCGACTCGCTGCGAGTGGAGCTGGGCGATTGCGCCGCGCTGGCCGAGACCGCCGGCCCATCGTGGTCGGCACTGCTGGCTGATGACGACGAGGCCGAGGTCTGCTCGGCGATCGCCCGTGCAATCGACCCCGCACTGCGGGCACGGCGGGTCACCTCCTCGTCGGGTGCCGTTGCCGGCTTCGAGATCGTCCGCAACGATCGACCGTCACCACGGCATCAGGACGTGGAGCTCGCCCGATTCTCGACCGGGGCGGACTTCGCGTTCAGTGACGAAGGGACCCGTGTGCAGCTACGTGCTCGGCGAGATCGGCCAGAAGATCTGCCGTACCCGGCGAGCTGAGCAACTGCGAATCCTCGAGCGCCGCGACGAACGCCGCGAGTGCGAGTGGCGCGCGGGGATCTTCGATGAAGTGGTCGTCGTCGATCACGATGTGATCGACGTTCCGTCGTCGCAGATGGCGACGGAACGTGACCCGGACCTGATCGGCGACGACTTCGAGGCGGACCTTCACTCTGGTCGCGGCCGATCGGGAGATGCGGAGCGTCCAGCCGTTCGTTCGCTCGAGAGTCCCACGGAACTCACCGTTCAACGAGCGGGCAGTGCCGGCCCCGAGGAGATCGGCACCAGGATCCGACGGTGCATCGGGCGCGACATCGACGACCAGGCCGCGGGCCTTGAGTCGGCGAATCACCTCGATCAGGTTTCGGCGCTCCGTGGGCCCCAGCGAGTCCGGATCGATGCCGAGCGCAACGGCGAGCTCCCGTCCGTCGAGTTGCGCCCAGATCCCGGCCACGGCGGCGGTCAGGGCCTGGATGTCACGGCTCTCGGGGTCGATCAGTACCGGCATGCCGGCGAGTTCGGTGTAGCCGATCCCAGGTTTCCGGGCGAGGTGGGAGCCCCATCCGACCGGTTCGGTCACGGAATGGTGGTCATCCACGTTCATGCATCGACGACTTCGGCGACCAACGCCCGGAACCGACGAGCGAACGCATCCTCGGAGAACGTGGTGGCCCGGCGGCGGAGGGCGTCACGGTCCCAGTCGTGGGTTTGGGCGCGCTCGAGTCGCGCGACGCAGGCTGCGCGGATCGGGGGCATCGAAGAAGATGCCGGACACGTCGGCCTCGACGGTTTCCAGGAAGCCACCGGCTGCGATCACCACGACCGGCGTCCCGAAGCCCATCGCCTCCAAGGGGGTGAGTCCGAAATCTTCCTGGGACGCGGTCACGAGCGCCTGGGCATTGGCATAGAGCCATCGGAGCTCGGCGTCGGTGACCGCGGGCAGGAAGACGGTGTCGGTCGGGGCCCGCGCTTTCAGTCGCTCCGCGTCCGGACCGTGTCCGACCACGACCAGACGACTGCCGTCGAGCTGCTTGATCGCGTCGATCACCAGATCGACCCGCTTGTAGGGCAGCAAGCGTGCGACGGTGAGCACGAATCCCGGTTCGAGCCCGGCGATCGGGTGGGCGGGACCCTCCGCGGTGAGGCCGGGCGGCGGGTAGATCACTTCGGCATCACGCCCCCAGTGGGTGCGGATGCGCTCACGCGCGACGCCGGATCCGGCGATCACCACATCGGCCGTCCGGGCGGCCTGGGCGTCCCAGCGACGCAGTGGCCGGTCGAAGGGCGCCAATCCCCAGCCGTACCAGCGCGGCAGGCTGGAGAGGTACTCGCCCCGCTGGTAGAGCCAACGGGCGGTGTTGTGGGCATAGACGATCTTGGTGCCCGAGACCGGCATGCCGTGGGACCAGCCGGTGGTCTGACAGATGGTGACCGCGGCGTCGATCCGATGCCGTCCGACCAGTGGCGCGAGGACGGGGAGCGCCAGTCGTGGATTCCGCCGGAGGGGTCCCACGCGTTGGAGTGCGGTGGTGTGGACATCCGCATCGGAGAACTCCGCATAGGTGGTGGCGGGTTCGTGGACCGTGGTGTAGAGGGGTGCACCGGGAAACGCCCGGGTCAGGGCCAGCAGTGCCCGTTCGGCTCCGCCGCGTTGGGTCAGGTAGTCGTGCGCGAGGGCGACCTCGGTGGTGCTCATCGGGAGCCGGACGGGCGCGGTCAGTAGGCGCCGCGGCTCGCGACGACGGCCTTGACGGTCTTGGCGAGGATGACCACATCGAGCAACGGAGACCAGTTCTCGACGTAGTACAGGTCGAGGCGAACGGATTCCTCCCAGGACAGGTCCGACCGTCCACTCACCTGCCACAGACCGGTGATTCCCGGCTTGACCATCAGCCGACGGTGGGTGATCTCCTCGTACTTGTCGACCTCGCTGGGCAGGGGAGGACGCGGTCCGACGAGTGACATGTCGCCTCGTACGACGTTCCAGAGTTGCGGCAATTCGTCGAGCGAGTACTTGCGCATCCAACGTCCGACCCTGGTGATCCGTGGGTCGTCGCGGATCTTGAACAGGGCGCCGTCGGTTTCGTTCTGTTCGAAGAGTTCGTCGAGCAGGTCTTCGGCCCCGTCGACCATCGATCGGAACTTGAGCATCGAGAACTCGGCGCCGGTCCGGCCGACCCGGGTCTGGCGGAACAGGACGGGGCCCTTGCTGGTCAATTTGATCGCGAGCAGCCAACACGGCGAGGAGCGGGGAGACCAGGACGAGGATGACCAGGGCGATGGTGCGTTCGACGAGCGACTTGAGCGCTTGCGCCGGCCCACGGGTGTGGGGTTCGTCCACGAGCAGGAGGGGCAGGCCGGCCGCGGGACGGGAAACGATGCGGGGACCGGCGATCTCGGCGAGATCCGGCGCCATGAGCAGTTGGATTCCGGTGTCGTGCAACTTCCAGGCAAGTGACCGGAGCGACTCCTGTTCGAACAGGTCACCACCGCTGAGCGCGACCGCGTCGATGGCCAGGTCGTCGAGGTCGCGGACCAGGTCGTCCGGTTCGCCGAGCAACGCGACGTTCGCGTCCAACGGGCGACTCGGATCGCTGCGCAGACCATGGAGGTAGGCGCCGACCACCTGGTAGCCGACGTGCGGGGTTCGCTCGAAGTGCTCCGAGACGTTCGCCAGCGCAGCCGGGCGCGACACGAGCACGACCCGGCGCAGATCGCGGCCATTGGAGCGCCGCCGATGGAGTCCTTTGCGGATGATCAGGCGTGCGGCCAGCGCGAAGACCAACAACAGGGGAAAGAAGACCGCGAACAGCCCGCGTGACACCGGCATGCCTCCCATGAAGGCAGCGGCGCAGATCAGCGTGAACAGCACCAGCACCGCGCGGACCACGTTGGTGTACTCATCCGGTGAGGACCCGATGAGCGAGCGGTCGTAGGCATGGTTCGCCGCGAGCACGCCGATCCAGGCGGGAAGGCTCACGAGGGCAAGGACGATGTACGAGATGTCGTGGCCGAACACGGACAGCACTTCGGCGACCTGACTGCCCCGGAGGATCCACGAAAGAGCCTCGGCGGAGACGAAGGCCAGGAGATCGCCGATCACGACCCGGCGCACCAACCGCGTTTCCCACCGATCCACGGGGTTGTTCGGTCGGAGCAGGGCCGCGCGGGCCTCATGGTTGACGCGGTGTTCCCTGAACGCCCCCTCCGGCCGTCGAACTTCGTGCGGGGCCGGTTGGTGGCCGGACTCGTCCCCGAGACCTTTTCGCCCGATGATGTGTTGCTCACTCACGGTGTCAGAGGCCTCTCCATGCTGCTCCGATGAAGCTCTTCGGCGCAATGGCGGCGAGCTTGCCACGACGAAGACGAGACCCCAGTCCAGCACGCATGGCGGGGCCCGTCAACGGGTGCCGCCGAGGACCCGGCACTAGTGCCGGGTCAGTGATTCGTCGTCGGCTTCGGATCGATTCCCGAGCTTTCCCGACCCGTTGGAATTCGCCGTCTTGCGATGCTTCTTGCTCCCGTTGTCCTCGCTCTTGGAGCCGTAGTACCCGTGCCCGTAGCCATACCCGTACCCGTACCCGTAGCCGTAGTAGCTCTCCATCTCCTTCCGGTCACAGCCGTTGAGGACCACCCCGAGCACATCTGCCTGCAGGCGACTCAACACCGTCGCCGCGCGCTGCGCGGCCGCGGTCCGGGTGCGTCCGGCCCGGACGACGAGCAGCGCGACGTCGGCCGCGGCGAGCAGGTCGGTGGCATCGTTGGTGGTCAACATCGGTGGCGTGTCGACGATGACGATGTCGAAGTCGTTCTGATGGTGGGCGATCAGCCGGCGAAGCTCGAAGATGGTGTCGCCGGCCGCGGTCGAATCGGCCGGTGAGGAGAGGAACCACACGTTGTCGATTCTCGTCGGTGCCGGACCGTCGGGATCGGTGAGGCTCGTCACCGGTGACAGGAACTTCGCCAATGCGGGCCGTCGGAAGTCGGCGTCGACCGCCAGGACCCGCCGACCGGTGTCGGCCATTGCCGCCGCCAGGTTGGCCGATGTCGTGGTCTTGCCCTCGCCCGGTCCCGGGGACGTGACGAGCACCACCGGAGAATGGCCCGTCCGGCTCCGGATGCTCCCTGACGACGCGTCGGGACGCTCGTCAGGCCGTTCGGTCGCGGACTCGCCGATCGCGAACAATGTCGACGTGCATGTCGCCCGGTACCGCTCCGCGGTCGGCGACTTGGGTGAGTCCACCATCGCCACGGAGCTGGTTGCGGTCTCCTCCCGGCTGAGGTTGGGAATCTCCGCGAGAACCGGCAGGTCACACAGCTTCTCGACCCGTTCGCGGCTGCGGATCCTGTCGTCCCACGCCTCCACGATGAAGCTCAGGATGATACCGATGGCAAACCCGGCGAAGACCCCCATCAGGATCATCTTGAAGCGGCTCGGCACGGTCGGATGAGGGAGGTTCGTTTCGTCGATCGGTTGCTGCTGGGAGACGATGGACGTGTTCTGCTGGAGCTGTCCCGACTTGTTGATCGCGTTCTCGAGCCGTTGGTCGTACCCCTGCTTGTTGATCTCGATCGTGTGGGCCGGACGTGAGGTCTCCAGGCCGAGCGTCGGCGGCGTCGGTCCCAGCGCTGTGAGCTGGGATTCGATGTTGGTGAGCTGCGACTGGAGCACCGCGATGCGCGCCTGCTGCGAGGTGTTGCCGGAGGCACCGGCCTGCAGGTTCTGAATCGTCGTCCGGATCTTGTCCCGTTGCTTGGACAGGGAGTTGAACTGGGTCTGGTAGTCGGCGATCGAAGCGGCGTCCGCCATCTTGGAGAGGATCGGGGCGGCGGAGTTCGCGAGCGTCACCGCGGTGTTGGGATCGGTGGCGATTCCGGTCACGTCGATGGCGTAGGCATCGCTGCGGACGTTGGAGTCGAGGTGCTGGCCGGTCCTGACGACCTTCCAGCCGACTTTCTTGGCGACCTGCTCCACCAGTTTCTGATCCTGGATGATGTTCGCGGCCCGAGCCAACGTGTACGAGCCGTTCGGCTGCGAGTCGCCGGTCACCGTGAGGGTGTTGACGGCCTTGTAGTAACGCGTCGTGATCTTCGCCGGCTTGATGATGAAACTGGCGAGCAGTCCGAGCACGAGTCCCACCGCGACACTCGCGGCGGTCCACCGGGCGCGCCGCCGCAGCACCCCCGCGTAGTGGCGGAGTGGGTTCTCCGGTTCGTCGAGAACCGGGACGGGCTGGGACCCCTGGACCTTTGGGGATTCGTTACTGGCCAACGCGACCTTCCCTGACGGTATACCGAAGGTGCTCAGCCTATCGGAACAACCGGAAACGAATGGACTTCGATCATCGATCAGATTTTCGTCGAAGGCGCGTGGCAATGCTCCGCACGCGGGCGAGCGCCGAAGGATCGGTGCCCGATCGGGGTGTGACGATGGCGCGCGCGTAGATGGCCCGCGCCTGCCAGTCGTCGAGTTCGATGAAGACGCCCAACGGTTCCATGCCGGGGACCGGCGCGTCGGGGCGGTCGACGCGGAGCCAGATGCGGTCACGGACACTGATGCGATGACCCGCGGCCCACCGGGCCAGCGGGACCGTCTCGGGATCGAGAGCGAGTTCCCGGACGGCCATGAGGATTCCGACGGCGAGCAGCGTCTCGTGGCCCCACCTCCGGGCGATCTCGATGGTGCGCTCGGGCCGGATCCCCGGCGAGGTCGCGAGTTGTGCGACGTCACGTACCTCACTGGCCCGCACGGCTCCGAGGATCAGCAGGTGCGCGCACAGGTGGATCAGCGTCCGCTCGGCATCGAGCGTGGTGTAAGGGTGGCCGAGGACGTCGACGGACCGGCCCGGCGACCACAGATCGAGTTCCGGTACCCGCACGCCGAACGGGCCCCAACTCAGAATGCGGTGCAGGTCCACTTCCAGACCGGAGGGCATCTCGACGGTGAGGCCCTTGAAGACCTTGCGGGCGAAACCTGCTGCCGGTTCCGGGTTCACCAGGCGTCCGCCGAGCGATTCGAGCAGTTCGGTCGCCGCGGCAAGATGTGCACCGGGTACCAGCAGGTCGAGGTCTCCCGTCGGTCGGAGCTGGGGGTCGGGATAGTCCGACCAGGGAAGCGCCGAGCCCTTCAGGAGGCGGAGCGGAATGTGTGCGTCGTCGAGTGCGTCGAGCACGGGTCGGCAGATGTCGTCGTAGGTTGACCGGGCACTGGTGAGTTCGAGCTCGAGACGTGCCGCCTCACGCCGCTGAGCATCGGTGACGGGCAGATCGTCGGAACCGACGGCGTCGATGAGGTGCCCGTGGAGCCGGTGGGCGGAACATTCCCGGCGGAGTCGATTCCACGACTCCTCGTCGAGCGGTTCGTCCGGGGATTCGAGACTGGTGGGCAGACCATGGGCGAGGATCCACCGGGTGGCGGGCGACAGTCGATCGAATCCCCAGTCCGGCGGGTCAGCCACCGGGCCAGTATTTCCGACCGATCATCTTCTGTGGGACGTCGGTGACGATCGTCCCACCGACGGGCACCTGACGATGCCGGATCAGCGTTCCCACCCGTTCACACGACGGGACGAGGGTCTGTTCGATACGGACGGCGAACACCACGCCATCGGCGTAGTGCAGGAAGTCGGTGGCGTCGGTCGTGCTCAACATCGGTGGCGTGTCGAGGATGATCACGTCGAATTCGTCGCGGAGCGACTCGATCCTACGGAGGAGCCCACTGACCGTGAGCGAACCGGACTTGTTGTTCCGGAAGTTGGCCGTCTCGTCGATGAGCCACACGCCGGGGACCCGCGTTTCCAACGGCCGATCCGGCTCGACGAAGTCCGGGATCGCCCGCAGGTAGCGACGCAGCGAGCGGCGATGGTAGTCACCGTCGACAGCCAGCACCCGGCACCCGAAGCGCGGCGAAACTCGCGGCGATCAACGCGGCACTCGTCGACTTTCCTTCCGACGGGGTCGCCGAGGTGATCATCACCAGTGGGGCGGTGTCGGGGCCATCGTCTGCCGATCTGCCGCCGGCACCGTCGATCGACGGCATCGACATCCCGAGCTGGCGCGCCAGGATCCGCACCGCCTCCTGATAGCGGGTCGCCGCCTGGCGGGCCGTGCTCGAACGGGCGTCGGGTCCCGAAGCGAGCAGTGCATTGACCCCTCGACGTGACAGTCGGGGAATCTCGGTCAGGACGGTGAACCCACTCGCACGTTCGGCCTGATCGCTGTTGTGGACTCGCTCGTCCCAGGCTTCCCCCAGCATCACGCCCGACAGTCCGAGCACCAGCCCGCCGAGCAGACCCAGCCCCATCGATTGCATGGCTGGGGGGGTCGACGGCTTCGTGATGTTGGTCTCGTTCTGCAGGATCCTCACGGCGTTGGCCGAGTCGCTGATGGGAACCTGTCCGTTCTGTCCGTCCTTGGCGCTGTTGTAGTTGGCCTGGACACGGGCAATGCTGACATCGTTCTTCCCGAGGGACCACCGGAGGTAGAACGCCTTGGACGTGATGCGGATCGCCGCCGGTGCCGATATCTTCTCGAAAGTCGGCGCGTCGACGGTGATCGAAGACCGCTGGGTCTGGAGCAGTTCGAGTCTGGCCTGGGCTGCCTGAAGTTTCGACTGGTCTGCGGTGGTGTCGGTGGTGCCGGTGGTGCCGTTGGTGACGTTGGTGGCGGCGTTGATGGCCTGCTTCAGATCGGTGATCTGCTTTCGGGTATTGGCGATCTGGGCGTCGATCTGTCGACGTTGGCTCGCCGCACGACTCTCGAGGTTGGACGTGATCGCGTCGTTCAAGACGAGGCCGGCATGGTACGCGACCTGTACCGCTTGTTGGGGGTCCGAGGACACGACCGTCAGATAGAGCGTCGCCGTTGCGGGGTCCGGAATCGCCAGCACGTGGTTCTGGACGAAGGTGACAGAAGTTCCCGTCTGGGTCGCGACCTGATCGAGGAACGCGCCCTTGGTCGTGGCGTTCGTGGCGATCTGGAGACTCCAGGGAACCGAATCTGTCGACTTCTTGGTCGGACCTCCGAGGAGTTGCATGCCGGTGGTCGCCTTGTAGTACCGATGCGGATCGACCACCGGCTTCGCGGTGGCGGCGACGATCGAACCACCGATGAGGCCCCCGAGTGCACCGAAGAGCAACCAGAGCCCCCGGCGGCGCAGCGCCGCCTGCATGGTGTGCAGCCCCCGACCGGCACGCTCCATGAACGCGGCGAAGGTGGAGGCATCGCCGTTGTCGGGGATCGGCGGCGGGGAAGGCTTGACGTTGTGCATGGCCGGAGTGGTGAGCCGATCAGCATATCGGGTCCACCGGTGAGACAGGCCCGGTTGCCGGTCCGGTTCACGCGGGACTGGCGCACGCACGGACTTCGAGCGCTGGTGGATGTGTCAACATGCCATGTGCTCCCGGTGTCCCGACGTGCGACGAAGTCGTGGTCCGACCGGGTCGAGGCCTTCGTGCAGACCCGACGGGGGCCGCGATGACCGAGCCGATGCTGATCGTCATTCCGGCGCGTGGAGGTTCCAAGGGGGTGCCGCGGAAGAACCTCCGGACCGTGGCCGGACGACCACTGATCTGCTGGACGATCGACCACGCGCTCGAGGTACCGGGCGACGTCCGGGTCGTGGTGAGCACCGACGATCCGGAGATCGCCGAGGTGGCCCGCGAAGCGGGGGCCGAGGTCCCGTTCCTCCGGCCGGCTGCGCTCGCGCAGGACACCACCGCGACCGAACCGGCGGTCGCCCACGCGATCGGTGAACTCGCCGACAGGGGCTTCGCTCCGAGCGGAGTGGTGCTGTTGCAGGCGACCTCGCCGGTCAGGCTCGAAGGTACCGTTGCCCGGGCGGTGGCACGGTTCCGTGAAGATGGCGTCGATTCGCTGGTCGGGGTTGTGCCCCAGACCCCGTTCCTGTGGCACATGGAGAATCCACCCCGTGCCGAGTACGCTGTGGACCGTCGTCCGCGGCGTCAGGAACTCGACGAAGGGTCATTCCTGTACCGCGAAACCGGCTCGTTGTATGTGACCCGTACCGACCTCTACACGGTTCCGGGAAACCGGATCGGAGGTCATGTGGAGCTCTTCGTCATGGATGAAATCGAAGGGATCGACATCGATTCCGAAGTGGATCTCCGGCTCGCCGACGCCGTTCTGCGGGATCGGCTCGGAGGCGGATCGTGATCATCGAGCGAAGCCTCGAGCGCTACGTCGTCTACTCGGAGGATCCGGTCGGTCGGGCGCTCGAGAAGATCACTCAGAACAAGGCGCGCGTGATCTTCTGCGTTTCCGAACGGGGCATCCTCGAGGGGGTCCTCAGCGATGGCGACGTACGACGCTGGATCGGTGAGCACGGCAACCTCGACACGGATGCGACCTCGTTGAGCATCGCCAACCGGTCGTTCGTCGCGGCGCCCGCGACGATGCCCCACGTCGAACTGGCCCGACGTTTCCGACCGGGCGTCGACCACATTCCGTTGACCGACGACCGGGGTCGGGTCGTGGCCGTGGCGATCGACCGGAGTGATGAGCTGAGGATCGGCTCGCTGACCGTTTCGCCCGATCGCCCCGCGGTGGTGATCGCGGAGATCGGGATCAACCACAACGGCAGTGTGGATCTGGCCAGAAAGCTCGTCGACGAGGCTGCCGCGGCCGGCGCCGACGGCGTCAAGTTCCAACTCCGGGACATGGAGACGCTCTATCGCCGAACCGATGGGGACGTTTCACGGGGCGAGGACCTGGGACCCCAGTACGTCCTCGACCTGCTGAGCCGATTCGCGCTCGACGCCGAGGAACTCTTCGGAGTGTTCGACCACTGCGCGACGATCCCCATCCCGGTCCTGTGCACACCCTGGGACGAAGTGAGCCTGGCCGCGCTCGACGACTACGGCGTACCCGGCCTGAAGATCGCGTCTGCCGACCTGACCAACCACGACTTGTTGGAGCGCGCGGCGTCGACCGGACGACCGATGGTGCTCTCGACCGGGATGTCGACCGAGTCCGAGATCGTCCAGAGCGTCGAACTGTTGGAACGAAGCGGCTCGTCCTTCGCGCTGTTGCAGTGCAACTCGACCTATCCCGCGCCGTTCAAGGACATCAACCTGCGGTATCTGTCGCGGCTGGCCGAGATCGGCCATTGTCCGGTCGGCTATTCCGGGCACGAGCGGGGCTTCCATGTGCCGATCGCCGCGATCGCGATGGGTGCGAAGATCATCGAGAAGCACTTCACCCTCGATCGTTCCATGGAGGGGAACGACCACAAGGTCTCGCTGCTGCCCTCCGAGTTCACCCAGATGGTGACCCAGATCCGAGAGGTCGAAGCCGCGCTCGGGGTGAGCGAACCCAGGGATGTCACCCAGGGTGAGATGATGAACCGGATCAACCTCGCCAAGAGCCTCGTGTCGACCCGTGAGATCGGACGTGGTGAGGTCATCACCGAAGAGGCGGTGGCCGTTCGCAGTCCGGGTCGGGGGTTGCAGCCGAATGCCCGTGACCGTCTCGTCGGACGCAAGGCCATCCGGCGAATCGAGGCAGGCGACTACTTCTATGCGACCGACATCGGTGAAGGGGGTACGCCGGCCAGGGACTTCTCGTTCTCCCGTCCGTGGGGTCTCCCGGTCCGGTTCCACGACTTCCGGGCTCTCGCCGGTCAATCGAACCCCGATTTCCTGGAGTTCCACCTCTCCTACAAGGACATGGATCTCGACCCGTCGACGATCTTCGACGAGCCACTCGGGATCGGCTACACCGTGCACAGCCCGGATCTGTTCGCCAACGATCACATCATCGACCTGGCGGCCGTGGACGGCGACTATCGGAAGCGCTCGATCAGCGAACTGCAACGGGTCGTCGACCTGACCCGCGCGCTCGCCGAATGGTTTCCCAACGAGCAGCACCCGGTGGTGATTCTCAACGTCGGCGGATTCACCCGGGCCGGATTCGTCGATCGGGATCAACGCAAGGCCATGTACGAGCGGATCGAAGACAGCTTCTCTCTGGTGGACAGTGACGGCATCGAGCTGCTCGCCCAGACGCTTCCGCCGTATCCGTGGTTGATGGGTGGGCAGATGTTCTCGAACGTGTTCCTCGATGCCGCCGACACCGTCTGGTTCGTAGAGACCTTCGGGCGACGGCTGTGTCTGGACACCTCGCACACCTGCCTCGCGGCCACCCACTCCGGCACCCCTTTCGCCGAGATGGTCGATGCGTTGGCGCCGCACGCCGGACACCTGCACCTCGTGGATGCCGCGGGAACCGACGGGGAAGGCGTCCAGGTCGACGAGGGCGACATCGATTGGGACGTCCTCGCCGGACAACTCGACGCGCTCGCGCCGGGCGTGCGCTTCATCCCCGAGATCTGGCAGGGGCACGTCGACAACGGCGCCGGATTCTGGCGTGCACTCGAACGGCTGGAACCGCGTCTTTGAGCTACCCGTTCCGTTCGGTTCACGAAGACACGTTCGCATGAGAGCCATTCGCATTCCCGACACGATGCCGAGTTGGGCGCGACAGGGGACACGCGCCGTGATCGCACTCGGCCTCGGTGTCCTGGTGGGATTCTCTGCCGCGGTCCCTCAGTTGCTCGTCGCCGTGGCCCTCGTGCTGGTCGCCTTGTTGGTGACGGCGAGTCTGCGTCGTCCGGATCCCCTGGTGTTCCTGGCGTTCATGTTCATCGCGATGCCGGCCGTGCACCTGCCCGGATCACCCCTGCCGCTCGGCGAGTCACTCATGCTCCTTGCGGTGTTGAGTGCCTTTCTCACGCTCAAGAAGGGACTCGACCGGGTGCCCAGGTGGGCGTTGTTCTCGGTTCTGGGACTCTTTGGGGTGTACCTGCTCTCCGCTGTCGTGAACGGACTGCACCACTACACGACGGTCAAGCGCATCGTCCACCTGCTCGTCTACGTGATGGCGATCATCGGACTGGTCCGGGGGTTGTTGCAACGCCGGATAGCGCTCCGCGGGATCCAGGTGGGTCTGGCCATCTCGGTGTTCGTCGGGATCGTCTTTCTTCCGACGTCCTCCTACAAGGGGAGGCTCACCGGTCTGTTCGGAGATCCGAACGTCGCGGGGTTGGTGATCGTCGTGCTGGGCTCCATTGCGCTGGCGGGGATTCGTAACCGGCGCTATCAGGTCGCGTACGCCGTGCTCCTTCTCGTCGGGCTCGTCCTGACCTTTTCCCGGACGGCGCTGCTGGCCGCCGTTCTGATCGCCTTGTGGGTGTGGGTCGGCCGAAAGCTGCGTCCGATTTCGGCGTTGGCGGCTGTGCTCGTCACCGCCGTGATCATCAGCGTGCTTCCGACGAGCCTGCAGAGCATCGGACCGTTCAACGACCGCACCGGAAGCGACCAGCTCCGGAACCGGGTGGCCGCACAGGAATTCAAGGTGGTCAAGGAGAAGCCGGTGCTGGGCCACGGGCCGGGCACCGCGACCGTGCTGGTGAACTTCGGTACCACCAAGTTCTATTTCCACAACAGCTATCTGGCGCTGATCGAGGAGGGTGGGGTGCTGGCGCTGATCCCGATCGCAATCTTGCTGATCGGCACATTGTTCTCGATGGTCGCCCTGGACACGACCGATCGACAACCTCTGCTCGAGGGCGCACTCATCGGCGTCGCGGTCATGGCGATCAACCTCGGAGAGGTCCTGGTGGAACTCTCCGCCGCGGTGGCGATCGGGTACGCGCTCGCCTACCTGGCATCGCTGCGCCGACGGCAACTCGCGACTCGACCGCTCGAGCGGGTCGCGTGAGTCCGTCGATCGACCTGCTTGCCAACAACGGTCGGGTCGGCGGCGGTGAGGTGATGATGGTGGCGCTGGGTCAGTCGGCGCGCCGTTTGGGAATCGACGTCCGGGTGGTGGCGCCGGAGGAACCCGTGGAAGTCCTGGAGCTCGCTGGTGCCGCGGGCCTCGACGTCTTGCCCATCGCCGCGCGCGACCGCTTCGGCTATCTCAAGGGATTGGCAACCCATCGCGATCGGTTCACGGCGGATCTGTGGTGGTGCAACGGGCTGGTGCCGGCGATCGCCATGACCGGCAGTCGTCATCGCAGGGTCGTGCACCTCCACCAGGCGCCGAGTGGACTCCAGCGTCAGGCGTGGTCGTTGGCGAAGCATGGTGTGGAGCGGGTCGTGGTTCCGTCCGAATCGATGCGCGCGCAGGTTCCGGGGTCGACCGTGCTTGCCAACTGGACCCAGGATCTGGCGCTGTTGGATCCCGTGCCGGGTCGCGAAGACCGGCCGATCCGTGTGGGTTTCATCGGACGGTTCTCCCCGAACAAGGGTCTGGACGTGCTGGCGCGCGCGGTGACCCGTCTCGATTCCGCGCTCGGTCGCCCGATCCGGCTCGTGGTCGCCGGGGATGCCAGATTCGTTTCCGCGGCGGACTCCGAGTCCGTCGAACGGGCGTTGGCCCGACGTCCCCGATGTGGAACGTCTCGGGTGGGTGCCCCGGGAGGATTTCTTCGCTTCGATCGACGTGGCGGTCGTCCCCTCCGTGTGGGCTGAACCCTTCGGGTTGGTGGTCGCCGAGGCGATGGCATTCGGGCGGCCGGTGGTGGTCAGCGATGCCGGAGCACTTGTCGAGGTCGTCGGTCCCGAGCATCCCTGGGTGGCACGCGCGGGCGACGAAGCCGACACGGCGCGGGTGATCGGCGAAGTCTGCGAGGCTGATGACGACATGTTGACCCTCCAGTGCACGCGGGCGCGTCAGCGTTGGGAGCGGGAGTTCTCCCCATCGGCGGGCCAGGCCCGGGTGGGCCGCATTCTTGCCGAATTGGGCCTGGTGACCGAGGGCCCGCAGCGGGATCCCGCCCAATGAGCGGGCCCGCCGCATCGTTGGTGATTCCCTCGTACCGAGGTGCGACACGGCTCGAAGTGCTGTTCGCCGCATTGCGAGCGCAGCGCTTCGAGGGCGATTGGGAAGCGGTCGTGGTCCTGGACGGATTGGTGGATGCCTCGGACGAGGTCGTGCACGCTGCCGGCGAATCGCTCCCGGTACGGCTGGTTTGCTTCGAGGAGAACCGGGGACGGCCCGCGGCCCTGAATGCCGGGTTCGCGGCGGCGGCAGGTGAGGTGTTGGTCCGCTGCGACGACGACCTCGAACCGGATCCGGACTATGTCGCGAACCACGTGGCGGCCCACGAGGGACCCGAACCGGTCGGCGTCGTGGGGTTGTACCGCAACGTCCTCCCCGACACCCCCTACGGCCGCGGCTACGGGGCGAGCTCCGACGAACGCTTCCGCGCCGATGCGTATGCCACGCCGGAAGAGGGCCGGTGGCGCTACTGGGCGGGCAACGTGTCGGTGACCCGGGAGACCTTCGACCGGGTCGGCGACTATGACGTTTCGTTCCGAGCGTACGGCTGGGAGGACATCGACTGGGGATACCGACTGGCTCGATTGGGGATCCCGGTGGTCCTGGATGCGAAGTTGGAGACCCGGCATCACGCGGCGAATTCCTCGGCTGCGATCCGCGCCCGTCGGGCGTTCGAGTCGGGCCACGCCAAGGCCCACTTCGAAGCCAAACACGCGCTCGCCGACGACCGCGGCCCAGCCCGTCCGACCGTCGCCCAGCGCATCTGGGGTGCGGCGGTGGGCGCACTGGCCCGGGTCGGGACCGCGGGCCGCTGCGAGCGGTGGGGAGGTTGGGTCGACCGGGCGTTGCCGATCGTGCCGGATCCGGTGGGCGAGAAGTTGGTGGCCCTGCTCGTCGAGTCCGGTGGGATGGCCGGACACCGGGTGGGAGAAGCGAGTGGTGAATGGTGAGGAGCCCTGCCGCTATCGTGACCTCGTCGAGACCGCTTTCGGGGTTCTGGTCCGTGGAGGATTGCCATGACGAACGTTGACGCCGGTCGGTATCTCAGCGGGCCCTTCGCGCCGGTCGCCGATGAGGTCACGCTCACCGACCTGGAGGTGCACGGCACCCTGCCCGGTCACCTCGACGGACGGTTTCTGCGCAACGGCCCGAACCCGTTCGCCGACACCGACCCGGCGAGCTACCACTGGTTCCTCGGCGAGGGCATGGTCCACGGGCTGCGACTGTTCAGGATGGTCGGGCCGCGTGGTATCGGAATCGTTGGGTGCGTTCCGCCGGTGTCGCCGCGCGGTTGGGTGAGCAGCCACGCCCCGGACCGGTGCACGAGGGGTTCGATTTCGCGGCGAACACCAACGTGATCGGTCACGGCTCCCGTACGTTCGCGATCGTCGAAGGCGGTTCGAACCCCTACGAGCTGACCGACGAGCTCGAAACGATCGGGCCGTGCGATTTCGACGGCACCCTCGGGGGTGGGTTCACCGCGCACCCCCATGCCGACCCGGGCACCGGCGAGCTGCACACGGTCTCGTACTACTGGGGCTGGGGCAACGTGGTGCGCTACCGCGTGGTGGATGCCGCCGGGCGGGTGCGCCGCACGGTCGACGTTCCCACCACCGGGCAGACCATGTTGCACGACTGTGCGATCACCGCGTCGTCGGTGGTGATCTTCGATCTCGGGGTGACCTTCGATCTCGATGCCGCCGCGTCCGGCGCTGCATTCCCCTACCGCTGGGATCCGGACTACCCGAGCAGGGTCGGGCTTCTGCCGCGTGAAGGTGACGCGGAGGACGTCCGGTGGTTCGAGGTGGATCCGTGCTACGTGTTCCACACGCTCAACGCCTATGACGACGGCGACTCGGTGGTGATCGACCTGGTGCGTCACGACCGGGTGTTCGCCACCGACCTGTACGGCCCGAACGAAGGCTTGACCCGAATGGAGCGGTGGCGCCTGGACCGCTCGAACGGATCGGTTGCGACCAGCGTGCTCGCCGACGGTGGCCACGAGTTTCCCCGCGGCGATGAGCGGTTCACCGGTGAACCCCACCGCGTCGGGTACACGGTCGCGCTGTCGCTGGGGGCCGACGACGATGCCGATTTCAGCGGGACACTGGTGCGTCACGATCTGGCACAGGGCACCGCGATCAGGCGGGACTTCGGCCCGGGTCGCACGATCGGGGAGTTCGTCTTCGTCCCGGCGTCCGCCGACGCCGCCGAAGGCGACGGCGTCGTGATGGGCTTCGTCTCCGACGGCGACCACGATCGCACCAGCCTCGCCGTGCTCGACGCGGCGACACTGGAATCGGTTGCCGAGGTGCGACTTCCCGTCCGGGTGCCGATGGGGTTCCACGGCAACTGGGTGCCCACGGCCGGCACGGCCCCCGCGTCCGGGCGGCCCGCATGACCGACCGGAATGATCGGAAGCGTCTGCACCTTCCCGTCGACGCCTTTCGCATCGTGGCGACGTTGGTGGTCGTCTGGGTGGGCGTCCAGGTGCTGGGCCTGGTCGTCGGGCTCGTCGCGATCGGTCGGCATGGCGCCGGTCCGGCGCGTCACGTCGACGGGCGGGTCCACGACTGGTTCATTTCCCACCGTGATGGGATGGTCGGGTTCTCCAAACTGGTTGCGGACGTGTTCGACGCGCCCCTGCTCGCCGTGATCGTGGTGGTGGCGACCCTGGCTGTCGTGGCGTTGGCCTTCGGCCGTGGCCGGACGCGTTGGCGGACGTTCGGTCCCCTGATCGCCTACCTGGGAGCCGAGTCCACGGTGTTCCTGGTGCGCAAGGTGATCAACCGCCCGCGCCCGGCGAGTGCGATCTACCCGGGCCCGGGCGCCGTGCCCGGGATCCACGAGACGTCCTGGTCGTTCCCTTCGGGGCACGCCACGGTGTCGATGGCGGTCCTGGTGGCCCTGGCGGGTCTGGGAGCCCTGCGTTGGGGGTGGCGCTGGATCTTCGTGCTGGCCGTGCTCGGCGCTGCGGTGGTCGCCACGACCCGTTTGGTGTTGGGCGTGCACTGGATGACCGATGTGGCCACCGGCGCCGTGCTCGGTGGCATCTGGGGTGCGGCGGTGTGCTGGGCGCAGTTCCGGGTGAAAGACGAGCCGCTCATCGCGACAGGTTCCGCCCCCGGGACGCCCCGATCGCCGAACGATCCGACGACCACGGCGCAGTCGGCGCCATGAGCCGCCCCGCCAGGGCGAGCAGCACCGGGTCGTAGTTCACGCGCCAGACCCGCGAAGTCACGCCAGGCCTGCTCCCGATCCGAACGGAGCGTGAGACCGGCGTCGGCCATCCGTTGGCAGGCCTGGTCGAACTCGCTGCGGTCGACGCTGATCGGGTCGTCGGGCGCGGGATCCGGGTCGAAGGGGATCTTGAGGGACAGCGCGACGCGACGCAGTGCGAGAAAGCCGGCCCGGATGCACAGTTGGGGTTCCGCGGCGTGCGGGCTTTCGAGAATCGAGAGGGTCAGCGCGGCCGAATCGAGGATCGTGCCGGCGGCGGTGATCCAGGAACGCCCGGGCAGCGGCGAGCGGAACCAGGCGAGCCCGGGCTGGGACGTGTGGGTCTCCTCGATGTCGGCGAACCATGCCTCCCAGGTTCCGAACAGGTCGTTCATCGCGTCGATGCGACCGATGCGATGGTGTCGCACCAGCAGCACCACGGGGTCGGGTGGGTCGCCGGCGCGGGTTTCGAGCAGGGACACGGCGAGCTCGCGGCGTTGGAACGAGGCGTACGCGGTGGACAGATAGCCGATGAGCATCGCCACCAGGCCGAGGCCGATGGTCGCCTCGATGATCGATGCCAGATGCGCCCATTCGTCGGTGGCCGTGGTGAACCCGAGTGTGGTGAGCGACGATCCGCTGAGCTGGAAGGACGCGTGCCAGTTGCCCACGCCGAGGCCCCAGAAGACCAGGGTGCCGCCACCGGTCACTCCGATGACCCAGGCTGCGGCCACCGAGATGAGCGCGAAGGGTGCGTAGCGTGCCATGACCCGGTCACGGAACCCGTAGGTCCTCCCGAGTCGGGCGACCAGGTCGAACGCGCCGTGGACTGCGCCGAACACCGCACGGGTCACCAGCGCCTGTTCGCCGCGGGGGAGCACGACCGTGCGGACCGCGGAGAGTCCCGTGGCGACCACCACGACGACGCCCGCGGTGAGGGCGACAGCGTGGGTGGCGTCCATCCACTCAGGCTCCCACGTCGATGTCGGCGGGACTGCGGACCCCTTGCCAAAGGCACCTCCCGACGGTGGCGATCAATACCCCAGGGGGTATACTGCGAGGAGCATGCTAGGGTCTGTATCCACTGGAGGAACGGTGATCTTCGAACAGTACGAGCTGGGTTGTCTGTCGTTGTACAGCTATCTCATCGGAGACGAGTCCACCGGCCGGGCGGTGGTCGTCGATCCGCAGCGCGACGTGTCGGGCTACCTGGCCGACGCCGAGGAACACGGCCTGAAAATCGAGCGGGTGATCGAAACCCACTTCCACGCCGATTTCGTCTCGGGCCATCTCGAGTTGGCGGAGGCGACGGGCGCGACCATCTCCTACGGTGAGGCGGCCACGACCGAGTTCGAAATCGAACGGCTCGCCCACGGTGCCCATCTTCCACTCGGTGACGTCGACCTGGAGATCCGCCACACCCCGGGCCACACGCCCGAGTCGATCTCGATCGTGGTGCGCGACGGCGGACCGGAAGCCGAGCCGTTTGCGGTGCTGACCGGCGATGCCCTGTTCATCGGTGACGTCGGCCGTCCGGATCTGCTCGCCTCCGCCGGTCACAGCGCCGACGATCTCGCCAGGTCGCTCTACCACTCGCTCCACGACCAGCTCCTGACCCTGCCCGATGCCACCCGGGTCTACCCGGCGCACGGCGCCGGGTCGGCATGCGGCAAGAACCTGTCGACCGACGCCGTGTCGACGATCGGCGAGCAACGACGCACCAACTACGCGCTCGCGCCCATGAGCGAGGAGGCGTTCGTCGAGGTGGTGACCCAGGGGCAGTCGGCGGCGCCGTTGTACTTCGCGTTCGCGTCGAACGAGAACCGCCGGATCCGCGAGCTGCTGGACGACGCCGAACCGCCCGAACTGCTCGACCTCGACGAGGTGCTGGCGCAGCAGCGATCCGGGGCGGTGGTGATCGACACCCGCCCGGCGGAGGTGTTCGCCTCAGGACACCTGCGCGGTTCTGAGAACGTCGGCCTGGACGGCCGCTTCGCGGAGTACGCGGGCGACGTGTTGCGCCCCGGCGACGACGTGGTGCTGGTCGCCGATGTCGGCAGGGAGGCCGAAGCCAAGGTGCGCCTGGCGCGGATCGGTTTCGACCGGGTCGTGGGCGTCCTCGACAACGTGGAGGCCGTCCTGGCGGACCGACCCGACGTGGCCGAACACGCCCTGCGCCTCACCGTGGTCGAGTTCGACGACCGGCGGAGCCGCGAGGGGGACCTGCAGGTCGTGGACGTGCGCAACCCCGGCGAATGTGCCGAGGGCATGTTGGACGGGGCGCACCAGGTGCCCATGGCGACGCTGCTCGACCAGCTCGAAGAGCTCGATCCGGCGCGGGCCACCGTGGTGTACTGCGCCGGGGGCTACCGCTCGTCGATCGCGGCCTCGGTGCTGCGCGCGCACGGGTTCGAAGATGTGGTCGACGTCCTCGGCGGCTACGACGCGATCTGCGCTCGGGCCAGCGCCGCCTGACCCGCAAGCCCGCGATCAGGGCTAGCCGGTGAAGGTGGGCTGGGCCTTCACCGGTGCGGCCGGGTTTGCCACCACGGCCATCTCGGCGTTGGGCGGTCCCGGGTTCGGTTCGTGGGTGGGCAGTGTCAGGTGCAGGCCCGACACGGTCACGGTGAAGGGCACCGGCGAGGCCCCCAGGTAGGGGGCGTCCTTGCCGAGCAGTTCGAGTTCGGGGACGTGCCCGGCCGCGAAGTGCCAACCGTTCGCGGACAGCGGGAAGGTGACGGCGCCATCGGGATGGTTCGGGTCGATGCGGTAGACGCCCCGGGACACCAGCACGGCGGTGTTGGTGGCCGGGTCGACGTCGAACAGGCGTGCCGCGAGGTACGCGTTCGATCCGGTGGTGGAGATGTCGACGTGCACTTCGGGTGCGCCGAGCAGGGTGAACCCGAGGCCTTGCGCGGGGGGCAGCCGGTAGGTGGCGACGCCGGGGCCCTCGTCGGTGGCCGGCACGGTCGTGCACGCCAGCCCTCCGAGCACGGGGTCGAGCTTCTTGGCCACATCGGTGTTGCCGGCGCTGGAGGAGACCTTCTGCGCGGGAGCCGAGTCGTAGTGCACCGAGCCCGGTGCGAGGTCGGCGAAGCTGGCGGCGTGGTACGGGCCGCCCGAGGGGGCGGCGGCCGGGCAGGTCTGGGTGAGTGCGGTCACCCCGCCGGCGGGGGCGGGTCCGGTGCCGTCGAGGTGATGGTCGAAGAACGCTTCGACCCGGGCAGAGCTGCGAGCGCCGTCGGCGGCCTTGTTCTGTCCCCGTTGGTGACCACCGTCGAGGAAGAACATGCCGACCTGGGCGTCGGGGTAGCGGGACTTCTCGAGGTTGACGTAGCGCAGGACCTCGTCGACGGGGAACACCTCGTCGGTGAAGCCCTGGACGAACAGCATCGGCGGGGGTTGCTGGGCGGGCACGCCGTAGGTGCCGGCGAGCAGGTGGTAGGCGGAGTGGTAGCGGGTGACCTGTTCGACCACGCCGGGCGCGGCCGGGGTCGCCGACGGGTTGCCGGCGCTCAGAGCCGCGAACCAGGCGTCGACGTCGGCTTCGGGGTCGGTGCCGGTGGGTGCGTAGTAGCCCTGGAGCTGGCCGACCAGGTGCAGGCCGGTGTCGATCGACTGCTTCCACACCCCGATCGGTGCGATGTCATCGGCGGGTGGGGTGACCCGGTTGGGGAAGGTGCGCCCGTTGGGGGCGAGGGCCATGGCCATGTCGCTCCAGGTGTACAGCGGCACGGCTGCGGCGAGGTGCAGCGGGGTGCCGCCGGGCGATTTCCAGGGGACGAGCGAACCGTCGGGCAGCATCGTGCGGTCACCGAGGGTGGCCAGCTCGAGGGTCGAGCCCCCACCGTAGGATTCGCCGAGCGCACCGATGCGGGCCGGGTCGACGAGGCCTTCGTCGACCAGCAGGCCGGCGATGTACTGGATGTCGTGTACCTCGTAGCGCACGTCGTCGAGCCGGATGTAGCCGGCCTTGCAGGCGGACGGGTCGACCTGGCGGGACGCGGCCGTGCCGCACGAGTCGCCCCAGCCGTCGGGCGGCGAGCTGGACGACGACGTAGCCCTTGGCCGCCCACTGGGCGGCGGTCGGCCCCCCGTACTGGGTGTCGTTCGGGCCACTGGGCGGGGCGCCCCACCCGTGGCTCTGCACGATGAGGGGATAGTTGCCGTCGGTGCCGGTGGACGGAGCGGCGGGCAGCGTCACGTACGCGTCGAGCGGGACGCCGTCGAAGGTCTTGACGCGCAGGTCGCTGCCGCCGCCGGTGGATGCGCCGTGACAGAACCGCACGCCGTCGGGTTGGGTGACACACGGGATCGGATTGCCGCTCATCGTGTGGCCGGCGAGCACCGATGTCGCCGGAGGCGGCGCCGCGGTGAGCGACCCCGCGTGTCGGCGCGCCGCTCGTCGTCGCGATGGCGGCGACCATCGCCAGGGCGACAAGCGCTGCAGAAGCCTTCGACATCGATCGCATCCTGGGACCCCCTGATCCGTGCGAATCTGTGCCGGCACCGTAGCCCAGTTCGATCCGGCGCGACGGTGCATCCGTGGCTCGTGGCGCAGGACGTGCGCTCGGCCTTGGTACGCTCGCTCGACCATCACGACCCTGGGGAGGCCGACATGGACCAGCGTGGGCTCGAGGACGCGTCCTGGTGGCGCGGTCGCCAGGACGACTACCTGGCCTCGGCGACCACCGTCTGGATCCCCACCTCTCCACTGAACGTCATCGCCCACCTGGCGTGGTGCGCGGCGCGACGGCGACCATCGTGTCGACTGGGGTGCGATCGACGACGCGATGCTCCGGCGCTGGTTCGTCCGCATCGACAACTGGTTGGACTGTGCCGATTTCGACGTGCTCCGCCTGCTCACGCTGTGGTTCGACGGCGGCGACGACCTGCCCGACCGGGTCCGCGCCGCGCTCGCGGAGCGCTTCGCCGGGTTCCGCTACTGGTACACCGACCCGGTCGAGCTGGCGGGCACCGACGAGCGCTGGTACTGGTCGGAGAACCACCGGCTCATCTTCCACACGTGCGAGTACCTGGCCGGCCAGGCCCTGCCGGATGAGACCTTCGGGGTCACCGGCATGACCGGCGACCAGCACCGCCGACGGGCCGCCACCCGGCTGGGCGAGTGGTTCGACGAGAAGGCCGTCGACGGGTTCAGCGAATGGCACTCGGATGTGTACTACGCCAAGGATCTCGCACCGCTGCTCACCCTGGCCGAGTTCGCCGAGGACGCGGCGCTGGCCGAGCGGGCCGCGACGTTCTGTGATCTGGTGCTCTATGACCTCGCGTTGCACCATCACCGCGGCAACGTCGGGGCGACCCATGGTCGTTCCTACATGAAGAACAAGGCCCGCGCCCGCGACCAGCCGGTCTTCGGGGCCACCAAGCTCTGCTTCGACGCCACCGACGAGGACTGGCCGGTCGGCGAAGGCGACGAGGTCGAGTTGCTTCCTCTCGACGAGTCGGCGGTGCTGCTCGCCCGGGCGTCCCGGTACCGGCCGGCGGCGATCATCCGGCGGGTCGCCACGAGCCGCGACGAGATCGTCGACCACGAATCGATGGGGATCGTGATCGACCCCGCCGAGCCGCTCACCGAGCACCCGGTACGCGACGACGGGCTGAGCTACACCGACCCCGAGATGGTGCCGTTCTGGTGGGACCGGGGTGCGCTCACCCCGTGGCAGCTCATTCCGCTGACCATCGCCACGCTCGACCGCTACGACCTGTGGGATGCGAACCTGTTCGCGATCTTCAAGTTCATGCGTGACGCGATGGGTGCTGATCCCGACGTGTGGCGGACCGTGGCGGCCGAGCTGCATCCGATGGTGAACGCCGGGCTGCTCACCAAGGTGTGCACCACCACGTGGCGCAACGCGCACGGCATGCTCTCGACCGCCCAGGCGTACCGGCCGGGTGCGGTCGGGTTCCAGCATCACATCTGGCAGGCGACGTTGGACGAGCGGGCGATCGTGTTCGCGATGCACCCGGGCAATCCGCCGTCACCGAACGCGGGCGACTACCTCGACGAAGACCGCTACTGGACCGGATCGGCGACCCTGCCCCGTTCGGTCCAGCATCGCCGGGTCGGCATCTGTGCCTTCGAACCGGGCTTCCCGCCACCGGAAACGGACGTGCTGGCACCGTTCGCGTACGAGCCGTCCACCCACGCGTACTTCCCGACCGAATACTTCGACGAGGTGCGCCGCGACGGTCACTGGACGCTGGGGCGCACGACGCGACGGGTATGTGGCGTTGTGGTCGTGGCGCCGTGCGGACTGGCGCCGCCATGACCCGGCCGAGACCTTCACCGCCGGGCTCACCGGCGACTTCGACCTGGTCGCCGACGGCGGCGCCGACAACGTCTGGATCGTCGAGCTGGGCGACGCCGACCAGTGGGGTTCTTTCGACGAGTTCTGTGCCGCGGTCACCGCCGCCGAGGTGAGCGTCGACGACCCGGGCTGGAACTTGGACGGCCCCCACCCGGGTTTCACGGTCCGCTACGTGTCCCCGGGTGAAGGGGTCATCGAATCCCGACCGGACGTGCTGTTGCGTGTCGACGGACAGGCAATTCAGCTCGATCACGACCGCCGGTTCGACAACCCCTGGACCTCGATTGCGAGGGGCGACACCACCGTGACCGTGCGCGACGACCAGGGCGGCTGGACCCTCGATCTCGCCGCCGGCACCCGCGGGCCGCTCTAGCGTCGAGCGCTGGCGATCGGACCGCCACAGACGGAGTTGGGGCAGGCCCGGCCGCGTTTTGTGATTCTGACGGCACCGTCACCTCCACAATCCGCAGCGAAACAAAGGGAAAGCCCTTTGTTAAAGTCAATCCGTGGTCGGATTTGTCGATGGTCCTGAGCTGCTGATCGTCTTGGCGATACTCGTGATATTGGGCGCGATCGTCGGTGGGATCTGGCTCCTGATCGCGACTCTGGCGCGGGCCTCCAAGAAATCCCAGGCCGCCACGGACCCGGGACCCGGCGCGGCTGGTGCATCCACGGACCCCGAATCGGGACCGCCGCCTGGGTGGTACCCGGGTGTGAACCCGTCGGATCCGCCACGCTGGTGGGACGGTCAGCGCTGGCGCTGAGCCACCAGCGCGCGGTTGGTCGACCCGATTGATCTTGCAGCCGACGTCGCGAGATCCAGCACTATCGCTCCCTCGTTGGGAACCCGAAGCGTGGCCGAACCAGATCCTGGCAGGGCAAACTGCCCAGGTTGCCCGCGGGCCCTACGAATCGAAGTGCGACGACCGTCGAGAAGGCCAGATGGATTTCCCGCGGGGCCGGCACGCGGCGAACAGCTGAATCCGCGGGCTTCTCCTAGGTTGGCCAGCCCGACCGGTCGCTAGTTGCCACGGTCCCATCCGCTGACACCCAGAGCCCCATCAAAGAGTCTTCCAGCGTCCAGGCTCGAGGTATCGAAAGGGTTGGTGCGTCCGAGCCGAACCTGTCCACCGCCAGACGTCGTCGGATCACATCGGTGAGTCCGAGGGCGCTAGCTGTGACGACCGGGGACGTTGTCCCTGGCGGGATGGGCCGGGGTGACCCACCGGCGAGGTGAGCCTCCGGGTCAGGCGAGTGCGAGGAAGAGCTTTTCCATCCGGGCGATGTCGATTTCGTCCCCTTCGGTCAGACACTGCTGCAAGCCCGTGGACACGATCGCGTAGCCGCTGCGGCTGAGTGCCTTGGTGACCGCCGCGAGTTGGGTGAGCACGTCCTCGCAGTCGTCGCCGTTCTCGAGCATCCCGATGACGTGGTCGAGGTGGCCCGACGCCCGTTTCATCCGGCGGATGACGGGTTGGATCTGTTCGAGGTCGAGTTCCATCACACGGTCACTTCCTCGGACGCGACCCCGTCGAGTGCCGCGATGACCTGCGCGATCCGGTCATGGACCTCACCGATGAGATCGGAGAACTCGGACCCCGCCGAATCCGCCGGCAGGTCGGCAATGCGTTCCATCGCGGCGGGATCGAACGCCTCGACCAACGTCTCGTTGTCGCCGAGGGATCGCACCACGACGTTGCACGGCAACAACGCGGCGATCGACGGTTCGGTGGTGATCGCCTGGTAGGCGAACGACGGGTTGCACGCTCCGAGGATGACCTGGTCGGCAACCTCGATGCCGAGCTTGTCGCGCAGAGTGCCGCGGAGGTCGATTTCGGTGATGACGCCGAATCCGGCGTCGCCGAGCTTCTCACGGGTCGCGGCAACGGCTGCGTCGAAGCCTGAGGGGATGGTCGTGCGAAGGGTGTAGGGGGTGGGCTGTTCGTGATCGGCGCTCATGTGGCGCTCCCGTCTCCAGAGGGTGGGATCGGAGTCGCGGGGCGCGATCTCCACCCGACAGTGTAATCCCCCCGGGGGGTTGTTACACTCTCACCATGATCCCCCAGGGGGGATAATGATCGCAACCATCGATTTGCAGAGGAAACGACCATGAACCGCACCCGACCCACCGGATCCAGCACGGACGCAGCGGGCACGCCCGACGCCGGCAAAGCGACCTATGGCCCGCTCGGTCGGCTCAGCCTGGCGGTCATCCGCCACGGCAAGCTCACCGCTGCCATCTGGGTCATTCTGGTACTCGGACTCGGACTGCTCGCACCCAGCGTCGAGCATTCACTGTCGGGGGCAGGCTGGCAGGCCGACGGCTCCCAATCGGTCCAGGTGCGCGAGCTCGCCCGGAAACACTTCGGTGGCAACGCCGGTTCGGCGCTCCAGGTCGTGGTCCACACCACCAAAGGCAATGTGACCAGCGGTGCGGGTGCCCAGACCGTGCAACGGGTCGAGAAGCTGTTGGGCGCCGATCCTCGCATCGCGGCGGTGGTCCCGCCCCAACCCGGTGCGACCCTGAGCCGAGACGGCACCACCGCGGTCGTCCTCGGCGGTGCGGGGGCCTCCACCGACAACATGGTCCGTGCGGCCCGGGACCTCCGCTCGCCGCTCGAAGCGCTGTCGTCCGCCAACGTGCAGGTGACGCCCACCGGCGCATCGCAGCTCTGGGCCGACTTCAACGAGGCCAACCTCAAGGCGATGCTGACCTCTGAACTGTTCTCGTGGCCGGTGACCCTGGCCATCCTGGTCCTCGCCTTCGGTGCGCTGGTCGCCGCCGGGCTGCCGCTGCTGCTCACCCTGGCCGGGCTCGTGGCATCGGCGGGGTCACTGGTGATCGTCAACCGTTTCGTGCCGGTGTCCATCTGGGCGATGAACTTCGCGATGATGTTCGCCCTCGCGTTGGGTATCGACTACGCGTTGCTGATCGTGGTCCGATTCCGAGCGGCACGCGCCGCGGCGAATTCGACGTCTCACGGGGCGGTCGCGGAAACCATGGACACCGCGGGCAAGGCCGTGCTGTTGTCGGGGCTGACCGTGCTGGTCTCGCTGTCCGCGGTCGAGATCGTGCCATCGCCGGCGTTCCGCTCGATGGCCGGCGGGATCATCATCGCCGTGCTCTTCATGCTGGCAGCCACGCTCACCCTGCTCCCGCTCGTGCTCGCCAAACTCGACCACCGCATCGACAAAGGGGCTCTGTCCTGGGTCCATTCCGGTGAACACCGATCCGCGCGTTTCGCCAGGTGGGGAGAACGACTGTGGCGGCGCCCCGTCCTGTTCGGCTCGGTGACGCTGCTCGTGTTGCTCGGACTCGCCGCGCCCATCATCGGTCTGCGCACCTCGATGCCATCGATCGACGTGCTGCCGGCGAGCTCTGCGGCACGGGTCGGCTACGACCGGGTCCAGGCGGCGTTCGGGCCGGGCGCTCCGGGAACGCTCCAGATCGTCACGCAGGCGTCCCAGGCCGGCGAGGTCACCGCCACGCTCCGCAACGACCCGGGCATCGCCGGGGTCCTTCCGGCACAACCCGCCATGGACCGCTCCGGACTGGTGCTCCTGGCCGCACTGCCCAAGGTCGATCCGTCGAGCCCGGCGCTCGGAGCCACGGTCGATCGCCTGCGTGCCGATCTTCCCGCCGGAGCGCTCGTCGGCGGCGCGGCCGTCGAGAACCTCGACCTCCAGACACAGCTGCAACGATCCACGCCATGGGTGATCGGCATCGTCCTGTCGCTCGGCTTCATCCTGTTGCTGGTCGCGCTGCAAGCGCCGCTCATCGCCCTGCTCGGCACCCTCGTGAGTCTGTTGTCGACCGCCGCCGCGTTCGGTGTGGCCAGACTGGTGTTTCAGAATGGCATCGGCGCGGGCCTCTTCGGATTCGAATCACAAGGATTCCTGGACGCCTGGGCGCCCGTGTTCTTCTTCGCGATGATCTTCGCCATCGCCATGGACTACACCGTGTTCCTGCTCTCTTCCGCCAAGGAACACTGGGAACGCTCGGGTGACCCGAAAGATGCGATGGTCGGCGCGTTGGCCCACACCGGACGGGTGATCTTCGCCGCCGCCGGGGTGATGGTCGCGGTCTTCTTCACCTTCTCGCTGTCGGGCCCGCTCCCACCCAAGGAGATGGGGATCATCCTGGGAGTCGCCGTCCTGTTGGACGCATTCCTCGTCCGGCTCGTGCTGCTGCCGGTGTTGCTCCGTCTGACCGGCCGGTACGCCTGGGCGACGCCGGCATGGCTGCGACGGGTGCTCCCGACGATCCGCTTCGCGCACTGACCCGCACACCGCGAAGTGGCCGGACGGCGAGGCCCTCCTCAGCAGGCCGCCTCCTGCCCTCCTAGGATGACGGCTCGTCGCCGGTCCGGGCAGTCGCGGACCATCACGATCGAAAGTTGGTGCGCCATGCGTCCGTCCTCGACCACCCACCGACCGCGCTCGACGGCGCGCTGGGCCGGGCTGCTCGCCCTCCCGCTCCTGCTCGCCGGGTGCAACTGGCTGCAGTTCGGCGGCGGCCCGGGTCACCAGGGCAACAACACCCTCGAGTCGACGTTGACCACCGCCAACGTCTCGGGGCTGCACCAGATCCACCAGACCACGCTGCCGTCGACGGCCGACGGGGCGCCCGCCTACGTCGAAGGCGTCTCGACGACGGCCGGCAAGAAGAACCTGCTGTTCGTCACCACGCGGGCGGGCGACCTGGTCGCCGTCGACGCGGCCACGGGCTCCATCGTGTGGCAGGTGCACCACCCCGCGGGCAGCTGCAAGATCAACAACGGATCCTCGGCCTGCTACACGACGTCCTCGCCGGCGGTCGACCCGAACCTGAAGTACGTGTACACCTACGGGCTCGACGGCTACGTGCACAAGCACGACATCGGTGACGGCACCGAGGTCACCGACGCCCACTGGCCCGAGCTGAGCACCCTCAAGCCCTGGGACGAGAAGGGCTCGTCCGCGCTGAGCATCGCGACCGACAGGGCGGGCGACACGTACCTGTACTCGGTGCTCAGCGGCTACCCGGGCGACCGCGGCGACTACCAGGGCCACCTCACCGCCATCGACCTCGCGACCGGTGCGCAGAAGGTGTGGAACTCGCTGTGCAGCGACCAGACCGTGCACTTCGTCGCCCCGGGCACCGCCGGCACCGACTGCGCCGAGCAGCAGTCGGGCATCTGGGCGCGGGCCGGCGTCACCTACGACCCCCAGACCGACCTCATCTACCTGTCGACCGGCAACGCCACGTTCGACCCCTCGAACCACCACTGGGGCGACACAGTCGTGGCGCTGCACCCCGACGGCACCGGCACGTCGGCGGGCGACCCGGTCAACTCGTTCACGCCGACCAACTACTCGTATCTGAACAGCACCGACCAGGACCTGGGGAGCACCCTGCCGGCGCTGCTGCCCGCCGGCACCAACGCCAACTACCCGGACCTCGGGGTGCAGGGCGGCAAGGACGCGAAGCTGCGCTTCCTCGACCTCAGCGACCTGGGAGGGCACGGCGCCGCCGGGTACACCGGCAACGAGATCGGCACCGTCACTGCCGTGCCGCAGGGGAGCCAGGTGCTCTGCGACCCGGTCGTGTGGTCCGACCCCAACGGCAAGACGTGGATCTTCGTCACCACCTACAGCGGGCTGTCCGGCATCGAGATCGACACCGCGACGAACGGCGACCCGGTGTTCACGACCAAGTGGCAGACCTCGGCAGCCGCCACCCCCGCCACGCCCCACATGGCCAACGGCGTGCTGTACGTGGCCGCCGGCTCGACCATGCACGCCTACGACCCGACGACGGGCGCCTCGCTCTGGTCGACCTCGATCGGGAGCGTGCACTGGGAGAGCCCGGTGGTCGCCGACGGCGTGCTCTGGGTGACCGACGGCAGCAACCACCTCACGGCCTTCGGCCTCTGACCGGACCGGGCACCGTGCGGGACGGTCGGAAGCTCTACGTGGTGGGCGAGGGGGGACTTGAACCCCCACGTCCTTTCGGACACAGGAACCTGAATCCTGCGCGTCTGCCAATTCCGCCACTCGCCCGAGTGACAAGGGCGCCAATGCTAGCGACGCACGCTCGGGCCCGACCAATGAGATCCTCCGACCGGCCGCCCGAGTAGAGCGAGTCGGGCCGGATTTCGGTTCCGGCAGGGCGTTTGGGGGGCCCGTGGCGCGTATCGTAGAGGCCCATGGGTGCCCGGAGTTTCGAACGACGCCTCGAAGGCCTGGTCGAAGGGGTGTTCGGACGCGTCTTCCGCTCCAACGTCCGGCCCGTGGAGATCGGCCGCCGCCTGGTGCGCGAACTGGACGCCACCCGGGACCTCGACGTCAAGGGGCGCACGATCGTCGCCAATGCCTTCACGGTCTGTCTCAGCGAAGCCGACTACGAACAGTTCGCCGAGATCCACGACACCCTGTGTGCCGAACTCGTCGACGCCGCCCGCGACCAGGCCCGCGACGAGGGCTACCACTTCGTGGGGCGGGTGAGCTGTGAGCTGATCATCGATCCCGAATTGCGCACCGGGTCTTTCGCCATCGACGCCAAGTACCGCGAAGGAGGCGCAGGTGCGGGGACCCTCGTGCTCCCCACCGGTGAACGGAAGGTTCTCGACGACCAGGTCGTCACCATCGGTCGGATGCCCGGTTCCACGATCGTGCTCACCGACCCCAACGCCTCACGTCACCATGCGGAGATCAAACCCTCGGGCACCGGGTACGTCCTCAACGACCTCTCCTCGACGAACGGGTCCCGGGTCAACGGCAGCCGGATCGACACGCACCAGCTCGCCGACGGTGACACGCTGAGCTTCGGCAACACGGTGATCCGCTTCGAATCGTCCTGACCTGCGGACGCCCCGCCAGATCACCACCGCGGGTCCGCTCAGTCGGCCATCCTCGCCTCGGCAGTCGGTTCACTAGTCTCGTGGGGTGGTCTCAGAGCAACTTCTCAACGTCCTGAAGTTGTGTCTGTTGGCGCTCCTGTACCTGTTCTTCCTGCGGGTCCTGCGTGCGGTGTGGGTCGAGGTGAAAGGCCCGGCGTTCGTCGGCGGTGAGCCGGATGGCGCGAAGCCGGTCAAAGAGCATCACCACCGCCGAAGACATCAGCCGTCCCATCTCGACATCGTCGAACCGACCGCGCTGCGCGGACTGCGATTCGATCTCGCCGACGAGATGACCCTGGGCCGGGCCGCGGGATGCCTCGTGACCCTCGACGACACCTACGCGTCGCAGATCCACGCCCGTGTCTACCGGCAGGATGGGCAGTGCTACGTCGAGGACCTCGGCTCGACCAACGGCACCTGGCTCAACCGCCAGAAGGTGACCGGCCCGATGGAGATGAAGCGCGGCGACCATCTCCAGATCGGCAACACCGTGCTGGAGGTCGCGTGATGGACCTCGTCGCGGGGGGAGCCAGCGACGTCGGGCGCGTCCGGACGGTGAACCAGGACTCCTGGCTCGTCACCGAGGGGCTCTGGGCGGTCGCCGACGGCATGGGCGGTCACCAGGGAGGCGAGGTCGCCTCGCAGATCACGATCGAAACGCTCAGCGACGAGGTCGACGAACCGAGTCCCGCGGCCCTGACGAATGCCGCCAAACGAGCGAACGCCGCGGTGTACCAACAGGCTTCGGACCACGCGGATCTCCGTGGGATGGGCACGACGCTGTGCGCGATGGCCCTGGTGCGGGAAGGCGACGACGAGGAGCTCGCGATCATCAACGTCGGCGACTCTCGGATCTACCAGTGGCGCGACGAGGTGCTCACCCAGATCACCCGCGACCACAGCCTGGTCGAGGACATGCGTGCGGCCGGGCAGATCACCGACGCCGAAGCGGCCGTCCACCCCAACCGCAACATCGTCACGCGGGCCCTGGGCAACCAGCCCGACGTCGAAGTCGACGAGTTCGTCGTCGTGCCCCGTTCGGGCGACCGGTACGTGTTGTGCAGCGACGGACTGTTCAACGAGATCAACGCCGAGAAGATCGCGGCCACCCTGCGGCGCCTGGCCGCCCCCGACGATGCCGCGTCCGAGCTGGTTCGCCAGGCCAACGAAGCCGGTGGGCGCGACAACATCACCTGCGTGGTGGTCGACGTCGTCGACGACGCCGGCGCGGCCGACCGGGCCGCTGCGGCCGGATTGGCGCCGATCCGCCGGCGCCACCGGGGCCCCGACGTCGCCGGGATCACCACCGCGGACATCGGCGACGACGGCGAGCGGCCCGTGGCCGACGAGGCGCTCCCCGACGGGACCGACCCGCCCAAGTCCAAGGCCAAGCCGAAGGCCAGGCTCCGGCGGGTGACCTGGCGCACCGCCGGGTTCGGCGTGATGTTGCTCGCGATCCTGGCCATCGCGGCCCTGGCCGTCCTCTGGTACAGCCGCGGCACCTACTACGTGGGTTACGGCAAGAACGGTGAGGTCACCATCTTCAAGGGCCGCCCCAAATCCGTGCTCTGGTTCGATCCGACCGTCGCCGAGCGCACCGGCATCGCCCGCGCACAGGTCCCCGACGCCCTGCGCGACGCTCTCGTCGACGGCAAGCAGCAGTCGAGCCTGGCCGACGCCCGCGCGTACATCGCGCGCATGCGGGCCATCATCTGTTCGGACCTGCGGAACGGCGCGGTTCCCCCGGCTCCTGCGCCCGGAGCGCCCACGACCACGATTCCCAGCGCGTGTGCCGACCTGGCGTCGTCGAGTTCTGGGAGCACCGAAACCGGGACAGCCACGACGGCAGGTTCCGGGACGGCTCCGAGCGCCCGGCGGACGACCACGACCACCCGATGAGGGCACGGTGCTGATCGGGAAACTCCGGCGGCGAACCGAGCTCGGCCTGATCATCATCGGCGCGGTCATCATCGGAAGCGCCTACGCGCTCGCCAGCCTGGGGCGCACGGCGTCGCTGCCGGCGCACATCGGACCGTTCCTGGGGGCCGTGGTGGGCCTCGTGCTCGTCGCCCACCTGGCGGTGCGTCGCCTGGCGAGCTGCGCGGACGGCCTCCTGGTGCCGGTCGCCGGCCTGCTCAACGGCCTCGGCTACGTGATGATCGCCCGACTGAACAGCCACCTCGCCGCACTCCAGGCGATCTGGTCGGCCGTGGGGATCGCCGCGTTCGTGGCCACCCTGGTGATCGTGCGCCACGTGCGGGACCTGCAGCGGTACCGCTACACGCTGCTGCTGGCCGGCATCGTCCTGCTGGTCCTGCCCCTGTCGCCGCTCGGCCACGAGGTCAACGGCGCCCGGGTGTGGATCCAGGTCGGTCCCATGAGCTTCCAACCGGGCGAAGTCGCCAAGTTGTGCCTGGTCGTGTTCATGGCCGCGTACCTCGTCGCCAACCGCGAGTTGCTGGGCATGGCCACCTGGCCGCGCTTCCGGCCGATCCTGCCGAACCCGAAGTACCTGGGTCCGTTGCTGGTCGCGATCGTGGTCGCCCTGTCGATGCTGGTCGTCCAGAACGATTTCGGTCAGTCGCTGCTGCTCATCACGCTTTTCATCGTCATGCTCTGGGTCGGTACGGGCCGCTTCGGCTACCTGATCGTGGGATTCGGGGTGTTCGCCGCCGGCGCCTGGGTCGCGGTGCGCCACGTCGCTCACGTGCGCCAACGCTTCGACGTGTGGTTGCATCCCTGGCAGACCTACGCCACGGTCGGCGGCGGCTATCAGGTCGCCCAGGGCGCCTATGCGCTGGCATGGGGAGGCATCACCGGCACCGGGTTGGGGCTCGGTTCGCCCGGACTGGTCCCCGAGGCCCAGAACGACTTCATCTTCGCGGTGTTCGGTGAGGAGCTCGGGCTGTTGGGGGTGACGGTGCTGCTGGTCGCCTATCTCGTGATCATCGGTTCCGGGCTGCGGATCGCGATGCGCGCCAGCGACGGGTTCTCGAAACTGCTCGCGGTGGGCCTGACCACCTTGCTGGGGTTCCAGACCTTCATCATCATCGGTGGCGTCACCCGGGTGTTGCCCCTCACCGGTGTCGCGCTGCCTTTCGTGTCCTACGGCGGGTCCAGCCTGGTCGCCAGCTACATGTTGCTCGGCCTGCTGGTACGGGTCTCGGACGAGACCACCCGCCGGCAGTTCCGTGCCGAGGCGGCACCGGCGGAGGCGGTGGCGTGAACCGCCAGATCCGGATCCTCGCCGCCGGGCTCCTGGCGTGCTTCACTCTGTTGTTCGTCCAGTCGAACCTGCTCCAGGTCGGTGACCGTTCCTGTGCCAGTCCCGTCGGGGCGGTCGTCGGCAAGACGACCTGTCGCAACAACCTCGATTCGGACTCGCTCAACAGTCGGGCGATCCTGCGGGACTTCACCCGACCCCGGGGGGCGATCGTCACCGCGGACGGCGTCGTGATCGCCAAGTCGGTCGATTCCCACGACCGCTACGTGTACCAGCGCGTCTATCCCAAAGGGGACCTGTACGGGCAGGTCACCGGCTACTACAGCTTCGTCTACGGATCCTCCGGCCTCGAACGCGAATACAACGACGAGCTCTCGGGCCAGACCCTCGGTCAGCAGGTCGAGTCGCTCTCGGATTTGTTCTCGAACAAAAACACGGCGGGGAACGTCACCATCACGATCCGCAACGACCTTCAGCAGGTCGCCCGCAATGCGCTGGGCAATCGGACGGGTTCGGTGCTGGCCCTCGATCCGCGCACCGGGTCGATCCTGGCGATGTGGAGCAACCCCAACTTCGATCCCAACCCGATCAGCAACCATGACACCAACACCGACCACAAGGCCCGTGACGCCAAGGAACTCCTCGCCAAGGCGCCCGGCGATCCACTGGTGAACGCCACCATCGGCCAGCTCTACGCGCCGGGTTCGACCTTCAAGTTGGTCACCGGCTCGGTCGGGCTCGCCACGGGCAAGGTCACGCCGAACAAGCCGTCCTACCCCCAGGCGAGCCAGTACCAGCCGCCCTACGGCCAGCCGATCTCGAACTTCGACGGCGAGGTGTGCGGAGGCAAGTTGTTCAACATCCTGGCGGTGTCGTGCAACAGTGCTTTCGCACAGATGGGTACCGAGACGATCGGCCCGGCCCCGATGATCGTCGGGTCGGCGGCCTTCGGGTTCGGCTCGACACTGCCCATCGATCTTCCCGGTCCCAAGGCGACCTCCACGATGCGGCCCCCCGCGAGCGCGGCGGATCCCCGCCGCGATTTCACCCACGAGATTCCCCAACTCTCGTTGGCCTCGATCGGGCAGGGGCCGACCGTGGTGACGCCGTTGCAGATGGCCCTGGTCGTCTCGGCCATCGCCCACGACGGCAAGATCATGACCCCACACCTGTTGGACGTGGTGCGCGACACCGACGGTCGGGTGACCAGCACCTACCACGACAAGACCTGGCGCCGGGCGATCAGCAAGTCGGACGCGGCCACGATGCGCGACGCCATGCGCCAGGTCGTGGCTCGGGGCACGGCGACGAACATGGCGATTCCCGGATTCGACGTCGGCGCCAAGACCGGCACCGCCGAGATCGACAACAACACGTCCAACAACGCGTGGATGGCGGCGTGGGGTGGCCGGCCGGGGCAGCCGCCGTCCGTCGTGGTGGTGGCCGTCGTGCCCAACGTTCCCGGATACGGGAATGCCACGACCGGCTCGGTGGTCGCCGGTCCCGTCGCTAGGACCGTCCTCGCGAAGGCGCTGGGAGCACGGTGAACCACACGAGGGGTCGTGTCGGCGCCCCACTAGGCTTGCCGATCGATGGCTGAGCGCGAACCCGTGGTGCTCAACGGGCGATACGAACTGCACAAGCGCATCGCGCGGGGAGGGATGGCCGATGTGGTGTTGGCACGCGACCAGCTCCTCGAACGACCGGTCGCGGTCAAGATCCTCTTCGCCGAGTTCGCGACCGATTCCGCGTTCGTCGAACGGTTCCGCCGAGAAGCCCAGGCGGCGGCCGGGCTGAACCATCCGAACATCGTCGGAGTGTACGACTGGGGCCGCGAGGGCAACACGTACTTCATCGTGATGGAGTACGTCGATGGTCGCAGCCTCGCCGACCTGCTGCGCACCGAGGGGACCCTGCACCCCGATCGCGCCGCGGACATCGCCACCGACGTGGCCGCCGCGCTGGGGTTCGCGCACCGCAACGGGGTGGTGCACCGGGACATCAAGCCGGGGAACGTGCTCATCTCGTCGGCGGGACTGGTCAAGGTCACCGACTTCGGCATCGCCCGAGCGATCAGCCACAACGGCGAAGAGGCCCTCACCCAGACCGGGTCGGTGATGGGCACCGCCACCTACTTCTCACCCGAGCAGGCGCAGGGTAAGTCCGTCGACCCGCGCAGCGACCTGTATTCGCTCGGGGTCGTCATGTACGAGATGGTTTGCGGCAAGGCCCCGTTTCAGGCCGAGAATCCCGTCGCCGTCGCCTACAAGCACGTGCAGGAACAGGTCGTTCCCCTGGCGCGGGTGAATCCGTCGGTGCCCGCCTCCTACGAGGCGATCACGATGCGCCTGCTGGCCAAGAACCCTGTGGATCGGTACGCGTCCGCCGAGGAACTCCGCGCGGATCTGCGGCGGTTCCGTCAAGGCGAGGTGGTCCAAGGGCCCGAAGAGGTGACCCAGGCAGTCGGTGTCGCGACCACGATGGTCGTCGGTCCAGGTTCGACGCCACCAGGAGGGATGCGTCCGGTGCCTGCCGATGACGAGAACGACGACCTGCCCAATCGGCGGCGGACCGCCTGGTTCATCGCCGGACTGATCGCCACGGTGCTGGTGGTGGGCGGGTTGGTCTATCTCGCCTACAACTCGCTCGGGGCCGGTGGCAACGGGAAGATCACCGTTCCCGACGTCGCCGGGCAGACCGTGACCCAGGCGACCCGCCGGTTGGCCGCCGCGGGATTCCGGACCAAGACGGTGGCAACTCCGTCCACGACTGTCTCTCAGAACGATGTGATCCGCACCAAGCCCGCCGCGGGAGACAAGGCGGCGAAGGGCGACACGATCACCGTCTACTTCTCATCCGGGCCACCGAACCAGATGCCCAAGGTGATCGGCATGAGCCTGTCGGATGCGACCGCCGCGCTCGGGAACGCCGGGGTGGATCCGTCGCGCATCACCGTGAAGCGCCAACGCGACGACAGTTGTGCGGTCGACACCGTGATCAAGTCCGATCCGGTGCCCACCTCCAATCTGGGATCGAACACGCCGATCACCCTGTGGGTGTGCGCCGGGCCGAGTTCCCAGGTGCCCGGCGTCGCGGCCGGCTCGACGGTCGCCGACGCGCAGAAGACCCTGCAGCAGGCCGGGTACCAGACGAGCCAGAAGTCGAGCTATTCGCCTTCGGTGCCGGTGGGCAAGGTCGTGGGCACCGATCCGGCCTCCGGCACCTACTACGCCGCGGGAAAGACCGTGACGATCCTGGTGTCGTCCGGGCCGCAACCGACGACCGTACCGCCGACGACCGCGGCCCCCACCACGGCTGCTCCGACCACGGCTGCTCCGACGACGGCTGCTCCGACCACAACCGCATCGTCGAGCACGACCGCCGCCCCCTGAGTCGATCCGGCTAGCCGCGTCCGTCCGCGCACGACGCCAGGAAGTTCGCGACCAGGTCCCGTCCGGCGGAGGTGAGAATCGACTCGGGGTGGAACTGCACTCCCTCGACCGTATGCGTGCGGTGGCGCAGGCCCATGACGACACCGTCGTCGGCGGTCGCCGTCACGACGAGTTCGTCGGGTATCGAATCCCGGCCGACCACCAGCGAGTGGTAGCGGGTCGCCTCCAGTGGGTCGGGAAGTCCGGCGAACACACCGGACCCGTCGTGGTGGACCAGGGACGTCTTGCCGTGCATGATCTCCGGTGCGCGCTCGATCGTGCCGCCGTAGACCGCACCGATGCACTGGTGGCCCAGGCACACGCCCAGCACCGGTCGGTGGTCGGCGAAGCGGCGGATCAGCTCGCAGCAGACCCCGGCATCGTCAGGGGTCCCGGGGCCGGGGCTGATCAGGACCCCGTCGGGATCCATCGCCACCAGCTCGTCGACCGAGTGCGCGTCGTTGCGGATCACGGTGGGTTCGGCACCGAGCTCGCCCAGGTACTGGACGAGATTGAACACGAACGAGTCGTAGTTGTCGATCACCAGAATCCGCGGACGCACGACCGTGGATCCTACCGGTCAGCGATCGTCCGACGTTTCCCTAGAATGGCCGATCGATGGGGTCGAAAGCTGCCAAGAAGTCGTCCGGTCGGCCACGCGCCGGGGGTGGGCGGGTCACGCCGAAGGGGGGCGGACCGCACCGCGGGGCGAAGCAGGGCGGGTCCAAGGCGAAGGTGGAGTCCGCCGCGCTACACGCCGCCGACCGCCTCCCGCGCGAAGGCCAGCCCGAGGTGGTGGCCGGTGGTGATCTTCGGACTGCTCGGCATCGGGGTCGTGTTGATCGTCCTGGACTACGTCGGGGTGCTGCCGGGCACGCCGAACAACTGGCTGCTGCTGCCCGCCGTGGCGTGCATCGCCGGGGGATTGTTCGCAGCGATGGGCTACCGATGACCAGGTGAACGGTACGTGAACGGATGACGACGTGGGAGTTACAGGGCTGTCATCTTCCCCAGGGTTGTCCACAACCTGTGGACGACTGCCTGTGTGGGCCGGACGGGCTATTCACGGGCGTTGCTCAGATGTCGGGCGTCTCCAAGAGTTCCATCTCCTCCATGCAGTGGCGTGGGGATTCGGGGGACTCTTCGTTGGCGAGGGTCATGCGCAGCTCCGCGCCGCACACCGCGCAGCGGTACACCAGTTTCACCTTGCGCAGCTCACCCGGAGGCGGCGGTTCCGGCGGTGGGGACGCGAGCATGCGGAGAAACGCGAGACCGACCCGGAAGATCACGAAAGCGACCACCAACGCGACGAGGACCTTCACGACGAACATGACGCCCTGAGCGTACCGAGCGGCCTTTCACGCGACGCAACGGGAGAAGCCGGTCAACGACCCCGCGGCCTCTTGCCCTTCCCGAAACTTGCACGGCCCCGCCCCTCATCCCGAAATTTGCACGGGCCCGCGGTTCTTCCCGAAATTTGCACGGGCCTGCTGCTCTGGGCGGCATCCCGGTGCAAATTTCAGAGGAGGGTGGCGTCCCCCGGTGCAAAGTTCGGAGGAGGGTGGTATCCCCCGGTGCGAGCTTCAGAGGAGGGACGCCAGGTCAGTCCAGGCGTTCGATGATGGTGGCGTTGGCCAAGCCGCCACCCTCGCACATCGTCTGCAGGCCGTAGCGGCCGCCGGTGCGCTCGAGCTCGTTCAGCAGGGTCGCCATGAGCTTGGCGCCCGATGCGCCGAGAGGGTGACCCAGCGCGATCGCCCCGCCGTTCACGTTGACCTTGTCCGAGTCGACGCCGAACTCCTTCTGCCAGGCGGCCACCACCGAGGCGAAGGCTTCGTTGACCTCGAACAGGTCGATGTCGTCGATGCTCAGGCCCGACTTCTCCAGCACCTTGGCGGTGGCCGGGATCGGACCGGTCAGCATCGAGACGGGGTCGACGCCGACCACGGCGAAGGAGTGGAAGCGGGCCCGGGCCTTGTAGCCGAGCTCCTTGGCCTTCTCGGCGCTCATGACCAGCATGGCCGAGGCGCCGTCGGTGATCTGCGAGCTGTTGCCGGCGGTGACCTTGCCCTGTTCGGGCAGGAAGGCGGGCTTGAGCTTGGCGAGTCCTTCCATCGACGAATCCCGGATGCCCTCATCCGCGGACACGATCTCGTCGGTCTCGATCAGCTGGCCGGTCTCTTTGTCCCGCGGCCGCGCCGCCACGGTGACCAACTCGTTGTCGAAACGGCCTTCGTCCCGGGCCCGGGCCGCGTTGTTGTGGCTCCGCAGCGACAGTTCGTCGAGGTCTCCACGACTCAGACCCCAACGGTCGGCGATGATCTCGGCGCCGATGCCCTGGCTCTGGAGGCCCTTGTTGCCGTAGTGCTCGACATCGGCGTAGCGGGCCATGACCTGCGGGCCGAAGGGGAAGCTCCCGGGGGTGATCGAAGCGCCCATCGGCGTGGTGGTCATGACCTCGACCCCGGCGGCGATCACCACGTCGTACGCGCCGGCCATCACGCCCTGTGCGGCGAAGTGGGCAGCCTGCTGGGACGAGCCGCACTGGCGGTCCAGCGTCGTGCCGGGAATCTCCTCGGGCCATCCGGCGGCGAGCACGGCGTTGCGACCGATGTTCAGACCCTGGTTGCCCACCTGCATGACGCAGCCCATGATCACGTCTTCGACCAGGGCCGGGTCGAGGTTGTTGCGCTCGGCGAGGGCCTTGAGCGTTTCGGCGGCCAGGTCGACGGGGTGCCACCCGGAAAGCTTCCCATTGCGCTTGCCACCCGGGGTGCGGACGGCATCGACGATCACGGCATCAGTCATGGTTGGAGAACTCCCTTCGGTCGCACACGATCTGCGTACGACGACTCGACCGGCTGGTCAAGATTCTGCCGGGGGAGCCTCTTCGGCTGCAACCCGACCCGTCGGCGTGGCGTCGTCGTTGTCGCATTCACCTTCCCCGGTCGCAGATTCTGCTGCTGCCGGATCCCCGGCGGAGGCCGCTCCCTCGGCGGTTTCGACCGCTTCCTCTGTGACGGGGCTCGCCACCGAGCCGGAGCCGACTTCGATCGGCCGGGGTTCGTGCACCCGGCCCCGCCAGGCGAGCACCGCGAGGGCCGCCGTGCCCACGACGATCGCCGTCCATTCGTTCAGCCGGAGACCCAGGATCGTGTTCGCCGTGTCGATCCGCAGCGACTCGACCCAGAGACGACCCAGGAAGTACCCGGCGATGTACACCACGAACAGGTCGGCACGCCTGCGGAGGCCCATGGTGCCCAGACCGCTGGCCAGGCGGAATGCCGCGGGAAGGGCGATCGCGCCCACGACGAACAGCGGGATCTGCGCCGCCGGACCGAGTGCGGTCTGACGTTGCACGACCAGCAGCACGTCGAGTCCACCGCCGACCGCGAACAGCGCATAGGCCGCGCCCACCGCCCACTTGGACAACGGTACCCCGGTGCCGCGGTGATGGTCGATGAGCAGCAGAACCGACATGAGGCTGAGATCCCACCACGCCTCGTACGCGAAGGTCGGCTGGTAGATCGACACGCCGACGAGGTTCGGCAGGCGGTGGTTGACATCGATGTGCAGCCCCCAGGGAAGGCTCGTGGGACGGCCGTAGAGCTCCTGGTTGAAGTAGTTTCCGAAACGTCCGATCGCCTGGGCGAGGGCAAACGCCGGCGCGACCATGTCGAGCAGATCGGGCACCGGAGCCTTGTGGCGGCGGGCGCAGAGGTAACCGGCGAACACTCCGCCGAGGATCCCTCCCGGGATACCCAGCCCGCCGTCCCAGATCTTGAACATGCCCCAGAAGTTGTGGACGTACAGGCGGTTGTAGTCGGTGGCGACGTGGTAGAGGCGGGCGCCGATCAGCCCGCCCGGGACCCCCCAGTAGGCGAGGTCGATGACCAGGTCCGGATCGTGCCCCCACGAGGCCCAGCGGCGACGAGAGAGCCAGATCGCGGCGAGCACACCGAGGGCGATCATCAACCCGTAGACGTGCAGTGGAAGGTGGAAGCTCCCGATGTGGATGTCCCAGACGTTGTCCACCGGGCTGGGAATCGACGAAAGCACCCTCATCGACGAGCTCGGCGGGCCCGGGAAATATCGCACGGCATCACTCTAAAGGGTTTGGGGCGCTCCTGACCTATGTGTAGGTCACACGGCGTGAACGTTTGTTCGTTCGTGGGGGAGTTTGAGGTTGATGGGGCAGGCAGCGAGCATGACCAGGGCGAGGGCGGCGCCCACGGAGTGGAACCCATGGGCGCGGCGGATCATGAGTCGGACTTTGGTGTTGAGGCAACCGACCATTCGGGATGCCGTGTTCGATCACGTTCAAGATCATGTCGCGCCGTTGCCGGATCGTTCGGGCGCACTTGACGAACGGTTCCCCACCGGGAGCGTTGAGCTGCCTGTAAGAGTTCGTGGCGGCTGGCCTGGGTCGCGGGTCGCGGGGTAGCCCTCGGGCATGGTGATCACGATCGCGTGATGGGTGAGCCGTTCGGTGAGGGTCAACAACGACTCGTTGCGGGCGCCGATGGTCTGATCAATCTCCCAGCGGCCTGCCACATCACGATCGTTCACCTTGTCCGGGCGCAAATTGAGGCGAGTTCGGGTCTAGCTCCTATTCAGCACTCTTAAGCCAGTCGCAATCTTGCCCCGCCACCCACATGGCCGTAGCCTACAAAGCGGACCTGAATACTGGGGCCTGGTGACACGTCGATGTCAAGGAGAACGTGACGCTTCCCTCTGGAGTTCCGTCTTGGGTCTCGGCGCGAATCATTATGCGCAAGCGAACTCATCGGGCTGGGAGCGCGCCACACGTCGCTTGCGAGGGATCTAGCAAATGGGACAGTCAGACGCAGATAGCGGGCTTGAACCCCTGACGACCGGAGCACGCGCCCGCCTATCGCCAGTCGGTATTCAGCATTACCAGCTTCTCCAGAGTGCTGAGCTGACAGGGCCGCCCTCTATCAGGTGGAGGTGGGGCGGCGGGACACCCAGTCCCGAGGCATTCGTCTCGGCACTCTGGTCGGGCGTGTTGGTTCAGCACATAGTGGAAGATGCCGGAAGTGCTGAGCCACTCGGCCTAGTGACCACCTATGACTACAACCAGAACGCGAACTTCGCGCACGTTGCGGGAGTCAAATTCGACCTTACGGATAGGTCGACTACCTTTGTTGAAGGCGCAATTTTGCATCTGAGCCACGTGTTCAAGTGTTGGCCAGTGAATAAGCTCTACATGGAGGTACCAGAGTTCAATATGGCTATGGTCGCCGGTGGACTTCGGCGCATGTTCGTTACGGAAGGTGTCCTAATGGACCATCTTTACCGTGCCGGGAGAATGTGGAGCGAGACGATTCTTGCTCTTTACAGAACAACGTGGCTTGAACGAGAAAATGCTCTTCTTAGATATGTTCTTGCGTAGCGTTCGTGCATGCGAGAACTGGCCGACGCCACCAGATTCGTGACGGTTTGAGATGGCGCCGTTTTGTGGATTCTATGCTTGAGAGAGGAGCGAATTCAAAAGGTGAATGACGCAGATAATGAGCAGGCTGATGCGGGCATTGAATCGTTCTTAGCGCGCGTCGCCGGATACTTCGAAACCCGCACCCTTCACCCAGCCGATCACCTGGTCGGTGACCTTGCCGAGGATTCGCTTGCGCTCACTGAAGTTCTTGTCTATCTTGACGAGCGCTACCCCGGATTTCGCTTGCCGACCAGATGGATATTGGTGACGTAACTCTTGCTGACGTCTACGATTTCACGAGGTCCTGGATGCGGTGAACCAGACATGAGCGCCTCCAGGCGGGGTAAGGAAGCACAGATGAGCACTAGAATTTGGCGCCCTTACATGGCCGTCTTCTGCGCCGCAGTGGTACTTCTCTGTTCTTGCAGCAGTGCGAAGCATGATGGCCAGCACCGCGAAGCATCAAGTCCCGGTCGTGGCGGCACGTTGCGGGTGATCGTCGACAAGGTTCCCAGAGGCTTCAAACGAGCGAAGCGGCTCAGCGGACCTATGAGTGCTAAGAACACCGGGTTTCCTGATGTTTCGGCAAGGCTGGTCAAGCTGCCGGAAGGTGGCGTTGAGGTTGGTATTTTTGCGCCGAACAGAGCGGCGACAAAACCGGCAAGCAAACGGTTCAATCCTCCGAATAGCGTCACGTATCACGCCGGTTACGGGCCCGCTGGACTCAACGTGTGCCTGGGTCCAGGGAAGCGAGGGACGGTCTTGGTGTTTGGCCGTCATATGGGGAAACTCAAGCTCTGCCGTTATCTCCGCGAGTACCTTTCTAAAGGTGCGCTGCGAGGTAGCAAGGAGCTTGCTTATGAGCGGTTGAGTCCGTTGCCGGGCACCGGATCTGTCCCGCTTCCGGAATATGGCTCATTTTCTGTCGTTTCGTACACCAAGCAGGTGTCACGCAAGGGCTGGGAAGATCAGCGGTCTGTAGTCGCAGCGGCCTTTCCAGGGGACGCGCGCACGCAGAAGCTGCTGGACTGGTGGTATGGGAGGGTAAGGAAGGTCTCGTGGCTGAAGTCAGGTAGGGACTATGCGCGTCCAGCATACATGACCCCGGTCGGTCAAGAGGCCCAGTACTCGGTGCCGACGGCCCATACGTTCGCGTGGCTCGATCGCGGCTACCTGTTGATAGTGAGGTGCGTTCTCGTTTCGAACTGTAGGGCTATCGCCCAGCATACACGCATTGAGCGGTAGCCACGGCGAGTTCCGACGACCCGGGCCGATGGAAATGTGTCGCTGCACAGATGGGATGGCAAATGGACGCCGGGCCGCACTCGGTAACGGGCGGAGGAGGAGGCTTTCCCACGCACAGTTGTGGGGCTGATGGGATCATGCTTTGGGGCGGCGGAAATCTCTCCCAGCGTTGGTTTCCCGGCAAGGGTTGGACATCGCTGTCAGGCACCGATCACGGCTCGCCGCTGACAAAATCGGGTGAAGGCGCCGGGTTTGTGCTGGCGGCGGCAGGCAGCCTCGAACCCATCGATCCCCAGTCGGGCGGACCTGTGAACCCCGGCGCCGAACTTGCGCCTCACAAGCTCGCTTCGGGTCCACCGGCAGCTCTGGCCCTGATACTTCACGGGGCTGATTGAGCGATTTGGGCCGCGTCCACGGAAAAGCCCTTCTGACGTGGGACAATGCTGGTTCTCGAGGCCAGCCGGACCCGCACAAGAAGGGCACTTCCGAGGTGAACGGTAACAGCACGCGGCACGTGAAGGTGGAACCTGGCGGCACGGGGGTCGTGGCCCATGTCGGCCTGCATGCGCTGGGCGCGTTCGCTGACCGGCTCGGGGTGGGCGACGTGCTGTCGGGCGCGGTTCGGTATCGGGGTCGCGGGGTGTGGAGTTGCCAGTGCATGACCGCGGCAAGGTGCTGGTGCAGGCGTCGTTGATGCTCGCCGGGGGCGGCGAGTCGTGTTTGGACATCGAACATCTGCGGGCCGGCCCGAACCTGTTCGGCGCCGTCCCCTCGGACACGACCGTCGCGCGCACCTTCGCCGAGATCACCCCGGCGGATCGGCAAGCGGTCGCTGCCGCGCTCGCGCCGTTGCGTGAACAGGTGTGGTCACGATCCTCAGCCACGACCGGCACCGATCCGGTCGTGTTCGACATCGACGCATCGCTCATCGAGATCCACTCGGAGAGCAAGGACCAGACCGCCGCGACGTTCAAGGGCGGCTTCGGGTTCCACCCGATGTTCTGCTTCGCGGATGCGACCGGCGAGTGCCTCGCTGGTCTGCTGCGCCCAGGCAACGCCGGTGCGAACACCGTCGCCGACCACGTCACGGTCCTGGACCAGGCCACCGCTCAGCTCCCTGCGGTGATCGCCCGCGGGCACCGGGCAGGCGACGGCCCGGCCAAGGCCGAACGAGACGTCGTGGTCCGAGCCGATTCGGCGGGGTGCACCGAAGGGTTCCTTGGGGCGTGCCGGGGCCGCAACGTCGGGTTCTCCGTCACCGCCCGCTCGAACCCCCAGGTCACCGAAGCGATCTTCGACGCGGAGGGCATCGAGATGGTGTGGCTGGCCGCGGTGGGACGCGACGGCGAACCACGCGGAGACGGCGCCGCGGTGGCCGAGCTCACCTGTTTGATCGACGATCCGAAACTCCCCGAAGGGACCCGGCTGATCGTGCGCCGCGAACCATTGCACCCCGGCGCGCAACGCAGCCTGTTCCCCTCGCTGGACTACCGCTACTGGGGCTTCTACACCGACCAGCCCGGCGACCCCGTCGACCTCGACGCCACCATGCGCGCCCACGCACACGTCGAACAACACATCGCCCGCCTCAAGGACTCCGGGCTGTGCCGATTCCCGATCAACAACTTCGACGCCAACGCCGCGTGGATGATGACCGTCACCCTCGCCGCGGACATGCTGCGCTGGTTCCAACTCCTGTGCCTCACCGGCACATGGACCAACGCCCGACCCAAGACGCTGCGCTGGGCGCTCCTGCACGCCCCCGGCCGACTCGTGCACCGAGCCCGCCAAAGAATCGTGCGCATCATCGACGCCTGGCCCACCGCCAACATCCTCCTCGACGCCTACCAACGCATCGACCTCATCACCTGAACCCCGCCCGCCACCCCTGACAACCGGCACCACCCCCACGACACGCGCCCCCACACCCGCCCCCGACCGCGACCCGACACCCACCGGCCTACCGCGAACATCCACCAGCCACACCCGCACCCCATCACAACCCCCACGGCCCCATAATTCCCCGACCGCTCACCCCAAATCAGCCCCGTGAAGAATCAGGGCTGGTGGTGGCGGGGTACGGAAAATCGGTTTCTCCTGCCTCTATGAGGTCAGCCGTCCGAATGGATCGTCCTCGACTTCTTCGACTCGCTGTGGCTTCACGGCGCTTCCCGGCTGAGGCGGCTCCGAGCCTGGCCAGACGCCCCTCTGTGAGCACTTCGACGTCGTCGGTCATCGGTCCAGCGACCCAGGTCGGTGATCGCCGCGTCGACGGTCGCGGATGGGCCGGGCGATCGAACGTCACCGGGCCACGATCGCTGGGGAAGTCGACGCGAACGGTGGCCGTGACCCATACCGGGCGGCAACCGCGGACTGGGCTGCGAGGGGCGCTCTACGACGTCCGCGTGCGCGCTTTTCGAGCTTCGATGACAGTCTGAGGGCACAGGTGAATCGAGAGCTGGGCCACGGTCGTTCCCCCAAGGCGATCTGGGCGGACCTGGTTGCCGAGGCGGTATCCCAGATCCCGTGTGGAAACCACCCATCTGGGCGAAACGGGCGAATGATGTTTTGTGCATCCTGGTGGTCAGCGAGGCCGACAAGTCATCGAGTTCGGTGACCCACCCCCCACGAGATCTCGCTCAGCCAGTCACGCCAAGGCCCCCAGCCCGAACCCACCCGACCAGGTTCAGGAGAGTCGGTCTTTGGGTGGTGCTGCTCCGCCTGGCGGCTGCGCAGCGTTGCCGGGGAGCCTGGCATGATGGGGGGATGCAACCGCCGGTAGCGCAATGACCGACGTGATCCTCGCCGCGGCCGCCGACATCGATGCCACCGTCGACGGCCAGAACGTGCTCGATCTGTTCAGCCGGGCGCGGGACGAGTTCTCCTCCCAGGTCGCCCTCCGGGGCGCCGGCGGCGAAATCGTCACCTACGCCGAGCTCGCCGAGCGGGTCGCCCGCTGCGCCGCGGGGCTGCGGGCACTCGGCGTCGGCCGGGGCGATCGGGTGGTGATGATGCTGCGCAACCGCGTCGAGTTCCACGTCTGTGACCTGGCGGTGTTGTGTTGCGGGGCCACGCCGATCTCGATCTACAACTCGTCCTCGGTCGACCAGATCACCTACCTCGCAGCACATTCCCGAGCCCGGACCGCGATCGTCGGTGACGAGGGATTCCTGCAGTCGTTCGTCCGCGCCCGGCCCGATCTGCCCGAGCTGGAACAGATCGTGGTCGTCGACGCCTCCGGGGACCTCCCCGACGGGGTCGTGCGGTTCTCCGAACTGGACACCGCCGATCCGATCGATCTGGACGCCGCCGCGGCGAAAGCCGACCCGGGCGACCTCGCCACCGTGATCTACACGTCGGGTACCACCGGCAGCCCCAAGGGCGTCATGATCACCCACCGCAACGTGTGCTGGACGATCGAATCGCTCCGGCGCACGATGCAGATCGAACCTCGGCCGTGGCGGGTGGTGTCCTATCTGCCGATGGCCCACATCGCCGAACGGATGGTGAGCCACTATCAGATGGTCGCCATGGGCTACGAGGTGACGCCCCTGGCCGATGTCGCACAGCTGGCCGAGACGCTGGTCGAGGTACGCCCCAACCTGATGTTCGGCGTGCCCCGCGTCTACGAGAAGATCCACGCGGGGATCAACGCCAAACTCGCCGCCGATCCCGACCGGTTCGCCCAGTTCAACGACGGCATCCAAGCGGCCCGGCCCATCGCGCAACGTCGTGCCTGGGGGACGAACACCAGCGAGGACGATGCCACCTGGGAGTTTCTCGACGGTGTCGCGTTCGGTCCGGTCCGTGCCGCGGCTGGGACTGGATCAACTCGAGGTCGCCGTGACCGGCGCGGCGCCGATGTCGGCCGATCTGCTCGGGTGGTTCCGAGCGCTGGGTGTGCCGCTGTGCGAGGTCTACGGCATGTCCGAGTCGACCGGGCCGATGAACTGGGAGCCCTACCGGATCAAGCCGGGTTCGGTCGGCCCGGCGATCGTCGGGGAGGAGTGCCGGATCGGTGACGACGGGGAGGTGTTGGTGCGTGGGGGCAACGTGTTCGGCGGTTACCTCGACGATGCCGAGAAGACCGCCGAGTCGCTCGACGACGACGGCTGGTTGCACTCGGGCGACATCGGGGCGATGGACGACGACGGGTACGTCCGGATCGTCGACCGCAAGAAGGAGTTGATCGTCACCGCGGGGGGCAAGAACATCTCCCCGGCGAACCTGGAGGCCGCGATCAAGGACATTCCCCTGGTCGGCCAGGCCTTTGCGGTGGGCGACGGGCAGCGGTTCGTCGCCGCGCTCATCACGCTCGACCCGGACTACGCACCGGTGTGGGCCGCAGAACGGGGCCTGCCGACCGACCTGGCCACGCTGGCGGGGGCTCCGGAAGTGCGGGCCGCGATCGAGGCCGGTCTCGCCGAGGTGATGGAACCGTTCAATCACGCCGAGCAGGTCAAGAAGTTCACGCTCCTGGCCGACGACTGGCAGCCCGACTCGGACGTGCTCACGCCCACGTCGAAGTTGAAGCGACGCGGCATCCTCGCGGTACTACGCGGACCAGATCTCCGCCATGTACGCCTGAGGGCCCGGTGCCCCAACCGGAAGCCCGGGCCCTCGGGAGCCTGCGAAAGCGGATCGAGTCCGGGCTCGCACGCGACGGGGTCGTCGTCCTCGAACCACTCGACGTCACCGCGACGCTCGCACTCTGGGAGCTGCTCGGAACCGATGATGCCGCGGCGGGATGTGCCCCCGGTTGTGTGATGCTCGACCCCTGGTACAACAAGGGCGTGGGGGGCGTGCGAGACGACTACGTCGACTGGGTGACGGCCCTGCTCGAAGCAGCCGGGCGGATTGCGCCGCACGTCTACCTCTGGGGGTTCCCCGAGATCGTGGCCGCATTCGTCGACCGGATTCCCGCGCCGCTCGCCCTGGAAGCCTGGCTGACCTGGTACTACAAGAACTCCCCGTCGGTGATCCGCGGTTGGCGCAGTGCCCAGATGACGTGTCTCCATCTGCGCCGCGCCGATGGGTCGATGCATCCCGAGGCGTTCCTGAACGAGGCGCAGCTCGCCAAGGCCGCCGAGGGCAAGCTGCGCTACGTGCCGGGCCCGCCGAGCGTGATCGAATCCGCGCTGCTGGTGGGTTTCATCGGCCGCAACGAACAGACCGGGCACCCGTCCCAGAAACCCGTCAAGGTCTACGACCCGCTCCTGCGGATGGCCACCGTTGCGGGTGAGTTGGTCCTCGACCCGATGTGTGGGTCCGGCACGACCGGCGCGGTGGCGCGGACACTCGATCGTCGGGCCGTACTCGCCGACTGCTCCGAGGACTACGTCGCCATGGTCGAGGCACGGCTCGCCATCACGCGGATCCCGGTACCCCGGCCGGTCCGGGCGGCCATCGCGACCTCCTCCGAGACCTGAGCGCCCCGGTGGTGGCGCGGTCCAGAATCGGTGGACGCCGCAGTAGCATTTTCGGTCGGTGCGGGTACGCCCCGCGATTTCCCGAAAGGTGATGGGCCCTGATCCAGCAAGCGAACGTCGACGAATCGGACGAGCCGCGTCGCTTCCTTCCCGACGGAAGGCCGATCGCCACCAAACGCAAGAAGAAGACCAGGGACGCCGACGAGGAGACCGGCACCGGGGTGACCGAACGGGTCGAGGTGCACATCGAGCCCGGTGGTCGGGTCCTGGTGGTGTCGAACCTGGGTCTGCGCAAACGTTCCACCGACGAGTCGGTCGCCCTCACCACCGAGCTGGCCCAGGTCCTCGAATCCCAGCAGGCACCCTGCACGCTGGTGCTGGCCGGCAACACGTTCGATCTCGCCGCGGACCAGCTCACCGACCCCTCGCCGGCGTTGGCCGCGCACGTACGACTGTGCGACGCCATCGCCTCGCTCGGGGCCCGCCCCGATGGCCGGGTGATCCTCTGTCCCGGTGACCGCGACGATGTCCTGGCCCGACAGCAGAAGGCCGCGGCGGTGATCGACAAGAACCTCGGTGGGATGGTCGCCCAATCCGTGGACCTCGAGATCGCAACCGGCTCGGGACCGACACGCTGTCCGGGTGGATCCCGGTGTCACCTCACCGCCCCCACCGTCCGAGACCGACGACCCTCCTGCCGAGATCGACGACGCCGACTGGCTCGCGGGCGTCGACCTGCTCACCGAGAACACCGACGTGGCCTCCTTCGTGGCCGCGCGGCTGTTCTACCGCCGCGTGTTGCGGCGCTTCGCCTGGTCCTTCGTGCCCCTTGCCGTCGGATTCGTCCTGTTCGCGATCGGGGAAGGCATGCGGCTGTTCAGCGCCGAACACCTGGCCCGGGCGACCGATGCCTGGGCCGCCGCGATCTCCTTCGGCGGCATCATCCTGATAGCGGCGGCGACAGTCCTCACCGTCGTGCGCTGGTGGATGCTGGGCAAACGGATGCGGGTCCTGGACGGGGACGAGCCGGACCTGTCGGTCGGGGACCGGATTCGAATCGACCCCGCGCTCGAGGACCCGATCGAGGAGGGCTTCACCGGAGTCGTCGTCGGGGGCGCAGCCGACGCGGCATTGACCGGATACGGCTCGTTCTTCGTCGCGCGTGCCGGGCAGTGGGGACCCGTCGCGACCCGTCGCCCGGGACGGCTCGGCGCACCCGATGCCTGGGTGGTGGAACAGCGATGGTCGTGGCTCGAACTGGAGGCCGGTGCCGACCTGCACGCTCGGCTGCACCTGGCCCGGCGCCAACCACCGTCGACGACGCTGTTCGAGCGGATCCTGTCGCGTCGTGAACCCTTGGCGGATGCGGATGTGGCTGTCGTCGCCTCCTGGCCGGAGGGACCGGACTGGCCGACCGTCCGCTCCCCCGGACAGCCCAGCCGGCGAGCGCGACGGATCGGCGCGGTACTGATCGCCTTCGCCGGTCTGGTCAATCTCGTCTCGGCAGTGCTCCCCCCGGTTCGGATCCGCCTGGACGCGGTCAGCGATGTCATGCCCTTGGCGTTGTCCGAAGCCGCGGCGATGGTCGTCGCACTGTCCGGAATCCTGCTGCTGCTCCTCGCCCGGGGCATCCGGCGCGGGCAACGCCACGCGTGGATGATCGCCGAGGTGGTGCTGGTGTCCAGCTTCCTGCTCCACATCGTCAAAGGACTCGACTTCGAAGAGGCGCTGCTGACGGCCGCGATCGCACTGTTCCTGGCGGCCAATCGGCGACATTTCCGGGTTCGTTCCGATGACGTGTCGGTGACCCGGGGTCTGGCCGTGCTGGCCGGCGGTGCCGTCGTCGCGGTCGTGTCCGCAGTCGTCGCGATCAAGGCCGTTCCCGGGCATCACCATCGGGACCTGAGCTGGTACCGCGCCTTCGAGGCGGCCGGGCAACGACTCGTCGGGAGCACCACCATTCCCGTCAGTGCGCGGACCGACCAGTTCCTCGTGCCCGTGCTCGTCACGGTCACCGTCGGGCTCGTCTGCTACGCGGGATGGCTGTTCTTCGGACCGGTGGTCGCCAAGCGGTTGTCCGACCCCGACCCCGCGGATGCGTTGCGTGCGCGGCCCATCGTCGACCGGCTCCCAGGGTGGCACGCTCGCCTACTTCGCCCTCCGCGACGACAAGCGGTGGTTCTTCGCGGAGAACACGCTCGTCGCGTACGCCGTCACCCAGGGGGTGGCGCTGGTGTCGCCCGGACCCCATCGGCCCGGCCACCGAACGTGAGATGGCGTGGCAGGCGTTCCGCCGCTTCGCCGACGATCACGGTTGGCCCGTCGCGGTCATGGGCGCCTCGCAGGACTGGTTGCCGATCTATCGCCGTTCGGGCATGCGGGAGATGTACATCGGCGACGAGGCCGTCGTCGACGTGCGGCGGTTCTCCCTCGAGGGCGGGCGCAACAAGGCCCTGCGCCAGGCGGTGAACCGCATCGCGAAGAACGGCTACACGATCGAGTTCCATGATCCGGCCGACCTCGAGCCGGAACTCGAGTCGGGCCTGCGAGACGCTGATGACCGAGAGCCGCCGGGGCGAGATGGAGCGGGGCTTCTCGATGACCCTGGGTCGCATCTTCGATCCCCGCGACACCGGCCTGTTGCTCGCGGTGTGCCACGGGCCCGACGGACGAGCCGGCGGCGTTCTGCCAGTACGTGCCCGCGCCCGGGATCGACGGCTACTCGCTGGATCTGATGCGACGGTCCGAGGATCCGGCCCATCCCAACGGTCTCACCGATTTCGTGGTGGTCGAGACGATTCGCCACCTTCGCGAGCAGGGCCGCGTGGGCTCGGGCTGAACTTCGCGACGATGCGGGCGGTCCTCGCCGGGGAACGGGGAGACGGCACGAGCCGTCGGGTCGAGCGCTGGTTCTACGGCAAGATGAGCGACTCGATGCAGATCGAGTCGCTGTGGCGCTACAACGAGAAGTTCGACCCGGACTGGGTGCCCAGGTATGCGTGCTACGACTCCGCCGAACACCTGCTGTCATCCGCGGCGGCGCTCGCCAAGGCCGAGTCGTGGTGGGACATCCCGGTGGTCGGCCGCTTCTTCAGACCCGCTCGAGAGACCGTGGGAGATGGAAGAGCGCCCGAGCGCGGCTCAGCTGAAGATGCGGAGCCATTCGTCGAGGCTTGACGGCCGCAGCACCATGTTGCGGTCGCGGACCTCACCCATGGAGGCCGACGGCTTCTCCGAATAGAGGTGGCCCGGAAACAGCACCGCGTCGTCGGGGACTTTGGCCAGCTTCGTGGTGAGCGACTCGTACATGGCCGCAGGGTCGGAACCCGGCAGGTCGGTACGGCCACAGCCGTTGAGGAACAGGGTGTCGCCGGCGACGAGGCGACCGTCGACGAGGAAGCACTGGCTGCCCGGGGTGTGGCCGGGCGTGTGGATGCAGGTGATCGGGACCTCCCCGACCATGATCGTGTCGCCGGAGTCGTGGCCGACGAGATGATCGGCCGACACGCCGGTCGCCTTCGTGACCCACTCGACCTCGTCGTGCTGGGTGTGGATCGGAACCTGGGTCTGGACGAGGAGTTCGGCGATGCCTTCGATGGGATGCCCGCCGAGCGAGCCGCCGACATGGTCCGGGTGGTAGTGGGTGGCGAGCACCCCGGTCAGGGTCATGTCGTCGGCCGCGAGCAGGTCGAGCGCGCCGCGGCACGTCGTAGGCGAGATCGACCGCGACCGCTTCACGGGTGACCCGGTCGCCGATGAGGTAGACGAAGTTGACCATCTGGGTGGCGACGGGGTCACCGTCGGCGAGGTCCAGTCCGGCGAGCAGCTGGCGGAAGTAGAGGCGGTCGTCGCTGTGGGGCATACCGGCAATGCTAGGTTCCAAGTGGACCAGAACGGCATGGCCGGGCACGGCGCCGCCGTGGAATGGGAGAGGACATCGTGACCAGGTTGACCAGAACTTTCGCCGCCGCATTGCTGATCGTTGCGAGTGTGCTCGCCGGCGCGTCGTCGGTGGGACAGGGCGTCGTTGCGGCCGCTGCGGCCGCGCCCGCGACGCTGTCGGTGTCCCCGTCGACGGGACTGGTCGACGACCAGACCGTCACCATCACCGCGCCGGCCGCATGGGCGACTCCGCCAGGCCCGGGCGAATACCGCGAGTACCTGCTCTGCCCGACTGCCGCCACGGGAACCACGCAGTGCGCTCCCCAGTGGTACGGGGGATCGACTGCACCGGCGACCGTCGATGTCCAGATCCCTGCCCGCATCTTCACGGTCTCCTCCGGCTCGGTCTCGACGACCGACTGTCGCACCACGGCTTGTGAGGTCCGTGCGGTGCAGCTCAACGGCCTCACCACGTCCGACGTGGTCGCCGCCACCACTGTGTCATTCGACCCCACGGCCCCGCTGCGGACCGCCCCGACGATCAGCGTGACCCCCTCGACCGGACTGGCCGACGGGCAACACGTCACGGCCACGGTCACCCCCGCCGACGCGTCGCTTCCGATCCTCGAGTGCACCGAACCGATCACGACGATCGCCGACCTGGCGGACATCACCGCGAAGTGCGTGCCCGTAGGGGCCGAAGGAGTCGCGGGTGGTCCGCCGCCAGGAACGGTGGTCCAGGCCTACATCGAGACCCCGAGTGGACCGGTGGACTGTCGGGCACCGGGCGCAACGTGTGTGCTGACGACCGTCGACCCGGTCGGTCAGTCGGCCAATGCGCCACTCGGCTTCGACCCGAACGCTCCGGCCGCACCGGCACTGTTGCTGCGAGACCAGGTCCCGGTGGCGCCGCCCGGCACCGAGACGTACGACCTGATCGGGTTCACGCCCGGCGATCCATACACGGTCCGTTGGTGCAATCCGCAAGGCGACTGTCTGCCCGGGAACGTGGCCACCGGAACGCTGGACTCCCATGGGACCGCAAGTTTCACCAACCCCGCGGCCGGCTTTCCCGACGTCCCCCCAGGTGACACCACCTGTGCGGTCGGTTGTTCCCTGACGGCAACGGACGCGCACGGGCGGTCGGCCCAAGGCGGCCCGGAGGTCGGAGTCCCCCCTCCGGTCGAGGTTCCACCCCCGCCCTTCACGTCGAAGCGGCTCCCGGTCACCGTCACGCCGGACACGGGGCTCACCGATGGTGAGCAGGTGCACGTCACCGCGTCCGGCTTCCCCGCAGGCGCCGAGGTGGCAATCGTCGAATGCATCGGCGGCGCCATGACCGCTGGTGCGGCGGATTGTGACCTGAACACGTCGACCTTCCTGAATGGGACGACGATCACCGCGGACGCGCAGGGAAACGTCTCGGCCGACTACACGATCAGGCGCTCGATCGACGGACCGAACGGTCCCGTGGACTGCGCGCAGGGCAACATCGACCCGAGCGTGTACGCCAACTGGATCACCACGCACCCTTCGGGTATTTCCGAGCTCGCCGGCAAGGGCTATTTCAGTTGCGTCGTCGCGGTCGCGGACATCGCCGACTACCAGACCTCCGGTGGCGCGCCGATCGCGTTCGCGGGGGCCAGGTTCAAAGCACTGCCCGAACCGGCGCCCGAACCGGCGCCCAAGGAACCGACGACCGCAGAGAATCCGAATGCGCAAGCGGCGACACCGGTCGTCGCGCAGCCCGACTACGCCGGCTGAGCTCGTTCAGCCGGGCGGTCGGGCGCCGTTCACGAGGCGCGCCTGCGCAACCACCGCCAGGCGAATTCGATGGTCGCCGTTGCGAGCATCACCACGCAGACCTCTGCGCCGGCCCGGTAGCGCGTGCTGCCGAACGTCGACGACGTGACGACAACGGTGAGCGCGATCTGCGCGACGAGCGGATACAGACCGAAGCGCTGACGCCGCCAGATCACCAGACCCGGAAGCGCCAGCAGGGCGAGCAGCCACCAGGAGCGCTGCTGCCAGAGGATGACGTTCAGCGACCCCCGGTTCTCGAAGTAGTGGTCGACCTGGCGTTGTTGGCGGGTGCGCCAGATCCCCCAGGTGCGGCCTTCGCGAGCCAGGACGACCGCGGGGAGTCGCCGCTTGTGCTGCAACATGTAGTCGATGGCGGCGTGTCGGTAGCGGCTGTCGAGTTCGGCCAGGTTCACGTTCGTCCCCTTGGCGACCGGCACCAGTCCGAGACACCCGTAACGGTTGACCCCCAGTGATGCGCCGTTGTACGTCTCGTCGCAGTTCCCCTGCAGCAGCGTCTGCCCGGCGCCGGTCGACATGATCACCGGATGGTGGAAGCGGACACTGTTGAACACCACCCACGGAGTGAAGGCCACGATCGGGATCAACGCGCTGACGCCGAGCATGGCGAGACGCCGCCGCCACTGACCGGGGGTTGCGCCGATGACGGCGGGCAGCACGATCAGCACGAAGAGCAGGATCGACTCGGGTCTCGCCGAGGTCGCGACCGTGAGGGCGACTGCCAGTACGAGCAACCATTTCCAATCGTGTTCCTGGCGGAACCGGAACACGCCGTAGAGCGCGACCGTGAACGCGAGGAGAAACATCGTTTCGGACATGATCAGTCCGTCGTTGACCCACAAGTTCGGGTACACCGCGGCGATGAGCCCGGCGATGAGCGCGGCCCGATCGCCGATGACCCGTCTGATCGTGAACGCGATGACCAGTACCGTGACCACGCCCAGGAGCGCGAGGGCATAGCGCTGCGACGTCGGCGACTTGATGCCGATCGACCCCAGGAATGCGGACAGCAGCACGAACCCCGGTGGGTGATCGGCACCGGGACTCGGAGTTCCGCCGTAGAGGATCGAGTACGGCTGGATGAACCAGTGGCCATCGAGGATGTCGCGCGCCTGCCAGTAGTAGTAGAACTCGTCGCCGCCGAGATGGCGCCGACTCGTGGTCCAGGCGACGTGCAGGAGACGCACGACCGTGGCCACGGTGCCGACGACGGCGATGCCGATCCTGAACGTTCGTGGGGACAGCGATCCGGCCGGTTCGTGATCGGATTCGTCCGGAGCCAGAGGCGTCTCCACTGCTCCCATGCGGGGGGCAGGCTACCACTCCGACGCGCGGGCGAAGCCGCGGGTGAACACCGCCCGGCTCAGTGCTGGGTGGCGAACCAGGCCGACCAGGCGGCCTTGAACGCGGCGTCGAATCGCTCGTAGATGTCGCGGAGTGAGGCCCCGGGCCAGGCGGAGCCGGTGAGGACGTCCGGGAGTAGCGGGTCGGCCTGCAGGTGGCGCAGCGCCGCGGCCGACACCACGAACGCGTCGCCCAGCACGTCGATGTCGCCGGCTTCCAGGCGCGCCGTCAGTGCCGCGAGCGCCGCGCGCAGCTCGATGGCGCGTCGCGGCCACCCCTGGAGATCGAAGATCCCTGCGGCCAGCGCTGCCGGGTCGTCGACTGGCTGCACCGCAAACCATTCGCACTGGGCGTCCGCGACGACGCGTGCGCCGGACACGGCGGCATCGTGCGCGGCAGGGAGGTTGTCGGGGCGCAACCAGACCCCTTCACGCCGTTCGCCGAGCCGCAGGGCGATGGCGGCCTGTCGCAATTCGGCCCGCATCGCCGCGTCCCGCATCCCGTGGACGACGACGGCCATCGTCCAGGTGCCGTCCCAGGCTCGCCGCTGCCCGGACCTGCTGATCGCCTGACGGCCCGCCCGGGCGGTGAACGCGGGCCCGGCGAGTTCGTAGAACCCGTCCGCGGCGGAGAGCTCACCGCCGGCGCACATGCGCGAGATGGCGGTGCGGGTCGTGCCCTGGGAGATGCCGAACAGTTCGCCGGAACGCACCAGCAGACGAGCGGGCAGTCGCGGTGGGTCGACACCCAACAGGGTCGAGGCCACGACCGAGCGGGCGGTGAGCGGTTTGGCATCGGCGACGATGACGGCGACCGGATCCGAGGCACTGCGCACGGATCCGGATGCACCGGTGCTGTTACACATTGCAAATGAGCATACCATTTGTGTAACATTCACCCGTGGCGACCACGATGCTCCCTCCGGACGAACTGCTGCCCGCGGTGCTGCCCACCGAGCGCATCGGACCGACGGCGAAGGCCGTGCGGGACGTGCGCGACGAGCTGCGTCGCATCCCGAACGCCCGCCATGCCGTCGCGGTGGTGGGCTGCTGGGTGCAGTCCTTCGCCCCGATCGTCATCGCCGCCTGGATCGGCCAGTGGTGGGCGTGGCTGCTCGCGTTCTGCTTCATGGGCCGGGCATTCGCGCTGTTCTCGAGCCTGGCGCACGAAGCGGCGCACCGGACGCTGTTCTCGAACCGCAAGGTGAACGATTTCGTGGGTCGATGGATCGTGGGGGCGCCCGGGTTCGTGCCCACCGACCTGTACCGCCGCGGCCACATGGCCCACCACAAAGACGAGTTCGGTCCGAACGAGCCGGACATGAACCTGTATGTCGGCTACCCGGTCTCGCGGGCTTCGCTGCGGCGCAAGTTGACCCGTGACGCGGTCGGCATCTCGGGATGGAAGAACCTCAAAGGGCTGTTCCGCGGCCTGAAGTACCCGCAGTTCCGGCCCTCCGGCATCGGCATCCTCGGCGCGCAGGTCGTGTTGATGATCGGCTTCGCCCTCGCGGGCTACTGGTGGGCGTACTGGCTGATGTGGTTCGTGCCCTACATGACCCAGTGGCGGGTCATCAATCGGCTGCGGGCCATCGCGGAGCACGGGGGCATGGAGCGCTCCGACGACCGCCGTCGCACCACCCACAGTGTCCGCCAAAGGTGGCCCGCGCGGTTCTTCATGGTGCCATACCACATCGGTTGGCACCTCTCGCACCACGCCGACATCGGCATTCCCTGGTCGAATCTGCCCCGCTACCACCGAGAGCTGGTGGCCGCCGGTTGGATTCCCGACGGGCTGGAGTATCGGTCGTACTGGGCGTTGTGGCGGGAGCTCGCGTCGGGTGCGGAACGGAGCGATTCGGGCGACGGAGAATCGACTGCCGAAACGCCCGAGGCCGAAGGACCCGACGCGTTCAATCTGCCCGAAGCCGTCCGCCAGCCTGCTTGAGCTCGATCAGGCGACCGGGTCGGCGGGGCCTTCCTCGGTCCAGTCGGGCCGGCCATGGTGGTGCTCGTGGCCTGATCCCAGCTCGTCACCGGCGTCGTCGCCGGCGCCGGGCCCGGCATCTCTGTCCTGGCGCCAGGCATCCTCGAGTGCGCGTTGCACCGACCGGAGCGGCAGGCGGCGTTCGACCGCCACCCGGGCCGCGTCCTCGTATTCGACCTTGGCGCGCACCGGGCCGACCTTGAGGCGCACCTCGCCGTCGTCGGTGTCCAGGACCTCGGTGTGTCGCGGCTCGGGCCAACGCTCCAGGCGGTGACCACGCACGCCGAGCGACCCGGTCTCGGCGACCATGACCCGGCGCACCGCGTCGGCCACGGCGACGTCGGCCAACGCGTGGACCACGTGCCCGGGTCGACCTTTCTTCATGACGACCGGGCTGAGCCACGCGTCGTGTGCGCCCACGTCCATGAGGGCGGCAACGGCGTGTGCCAACACCTCGCCGGTGACGTCGTCGACGTTGGTCTCCAACAACACCACCGGCTGGCCCGCGTCCAACGCACCCGCATCGAGGTTGCCCACCACGACCTGGGTCAGATTCGGACGGCCGTCGAGGTCACGGGTGCCTGCCCCGAATCCGTGCGCGGCGATGTGCATGGCGGGCAGCGGCCCCCAGGCGCTGACCAACCCGGCCAGGATCGCCGCGCCGGTCGGTGTGGTCAACTCGACGGTCTCGTCCACGCCCCGGGTCGGAGCATCGGTCAACAGCTCGACCACCGCCGGTGACGGGTTGGGGATGATGCCGTGCGCGGCGCGAACCATGCCGGTGCCGGTCGTGACCGTGGCGGAGGTGACCACGTCGACGTCCAGGACCTCGAGCGCGGCACACGTGCCCACGACGTCGACGATCGCGTCGGTGCTGCCCACCTCATGGAAATGCACCTGGGCCACGTCGGTGCGATGCAGGTGGCCTTCCGCACGGGCGAGCGCCGCGAAGATCAACCGGGCGCGGTCGCGGACCCGCTTCGGCAGCGGTGCCTGGGCGATCAACCCGTCGATCGACGCGGCGGTACGCACCACCGTGGTCTGCGCGACCTGCACGTGCGCCTTGGTCCCACCGATGCCGCCCCGCAACACCTCTTCCACGCGCAGTTCCCAGCCGGGAACATCCAGCGCCGAGAGCATCGTGCGGATCTCGTCGGCGTCCGCGCCGGCATCGATCAGTGAACCGAGCGCCATGTCGCCGGCAATCCCGGAGAAGGGATGGAACCATGCGCCTCTCACGGTGCGGACTCCTGGGCCACCGAGACGCTGAACATCAGGCGCAGGACCGCGTACGCCGCACCGAAGCCGTTGTCGATGCCGACCACGGTGACCCCCGAGGCGCAACTCGCGGTCATCGCCAACAGCGCGGTGACCCCATCCAGACCCGAGCCGTAACCGACGCTGGTGGGCACCGCGACCACCGGTGAACCGGTGAGCCCGCCGACCACACTGGCCAGCGCCCCTTCCATGCCGGCCACGACCACCACGGCCGTGGCCTCCTGCAGGGTTGCGACGTCACCGAGGATCCGGTGGATGCCGGCCACCCCGGCGTCGTCGATGCGCCGGGTGAGCACTCCGTGTGCTTCCAGGACGACCGCGCACTCCTCGGCCACGGGCAGATCGGCGGTGCCCGCGGTGACGACCACGACGGTGTGGCCTTCGACCGGTGGGGCCAGGGGCCGGCACACCAACGTCGCCCCCGCGGCGGATTCGGCCGAACCGTGCACCGTGAACCCGGGATGGGCCGCGGTGACCGCGGCGATCTGCGCGGTGTCGGCTCGGGAGACGATCACCGGTCCGGCGCCGTCGTCACCACCGAGCAGTTCCGCGACGATCCTCACGACCTGGTCGGCGGACTTGCCCGGGGCGTACACCGCTTCGGGCCGTCCCTGACGGATTGCACGATGATGATCGACCCGGGCGAACCCCAGATCGGCGAACGGGGCGCGCCGCAGGCGAGCCACGGCCGCGTCGGGGGCGAGCTCGCCGCGTTGCACCTCTGTGAACAGGCTGTGAAGTTGGTGCGCGTCCACGTGTCTATCCTTGCCGGTCGTGACCGATGCGTCAGATTCAGCTGTGCCCCGGTTGACGCGGGTGGGCTACCTGGGTCCCGAAGCGACCTTTTGCGAACAGGCGTTGCGTACCCAGCCGGATCTGGCTGCAGCCGAGCTGACCGGGTATCCCTCCATGCCCGAGGTGTTGCACGCCACCGCGGCCGGCGAGGTCGACGCCGGGGTGGTGGCGATCGAGAACGCACTCGAGGGCATGGTGAACGTCACCATCGACACCTTGACCCACGATGTCGACCTGTTCATCCAACGTGAGGTCGTGGTGCCGGTCAGCCTGGATCTGCTCGGCATACCCGGAACCAGGCTGGACGGCATCGAAACGGTGGTCTCGATGCCGGTCGCGTTCGGCCAGTGCCGCACGTTCCTGCACGACACGCTTCCCGGCGCGGTCGAGCGTGGCGCCGACTCCACGGCCGGCGCGGCACAGCAGGTGGCCGAACTGCAGGACCCGAGTGTCGTGGCGCTGGCCAACTCCCTGGCAGGGGAGCGCTACGGGTTGGACACGTTGGTGGCGGGCGTGGAGGACCACCGCGACAACGCCACCCGCTTCGTGCTGGTCGCCCCGAAGCGGATTCCGGCGCCCACCGGGCACGACAAGTCGTCGCTCGTGGTGTTCCAGCATGCGGACCGGCCCGGCTCCCTGCTGGCGATCCTCGCCGAGTTCGCCTCCCGTGCCATCAACCTGACCCGGCTGGAGTCCCGGCCGACCCGTTCGGGACTGGGGAACTACTGCTTCGTGATCGACCTGGAGGGCCACATCGCGGACGAGGTCGTCGCCGATGCGCTGCGGGCCCTGCACACCGAACAGGCGCGGTGCAAGTTCCTGGGGTCGTATCCCGCGGCGGGGCCCGACGGCGCCCAGGTGCGCCGCGCCGTCAGCGACTCCGCACGCGAGGCACAGCGCTGGATCGACGAACTGCGGGGCGCGATCGAATGATGCGCTGACCGGCCCGTTCCGGAGCATCCCGGAATCCGGGTTGTGGCGCATCGATCCCAAGGGAATTCTGAGCTTCTCGGGAGGGGAGGCTGAGATCCGCTTGGGATGGTGTGGGCCATGACGAAGCGAGCGGAAGTGACGAGCCCCGGCCACGGACCGATCGATGGCGCGGTCGCAGCTCCCCACGGCGCCGGTGGACGATCCGAAGGGTTCGCGGCTCGGGCGACGGTCGAGATCGTGGTGCCCGTCCACAACGAACAGCGGGTGCTCTCGTCCTCGATCACGCGGCTGCACACGTACCTCACCGACCGGTTCCCGCTGCCCTGGACGATCACGATCGTCGACAACGCCAGCACCGACGCCACCTGGGCGCTGGCCCGCGGCCTGGCCGAGGATCTCCCCGGGGTGTCTGCCATGCATCTGGATGCCAAGGGACGGGGACGGGCGCTGCGGGCGGCGTGGTCGCGCAGTTCGGCAGCCATCGTCGCCTACCTGGATGTGGACCTGTCCACCGATCTCGACGCGTTGTACCCGCTGGTCTCCCCACTGGTGACCGGTCACAGCGGCGTGGCCATCGGCACCCGGCTCGCGGCCGGAGCCCGAGTCGTGCGCGGGCCGCGACGCGAGGTGATCTCACGCACCTACAACTTCATTCTCCACCGGGCGCTGCGCTGCCACTTCAGCGATGCGCAGTGTGGTTTCAAGGCCCTGCGTCACGACGTCGCCGCCGCGCTCGTACCGTTGGTCGAGGATCAGTCCTGGTTCTTCGACACCGAGCTCCTGGTCCTCGCCGAACGCAACGGCATCCGTATCCACGAAGTGCCCGTGGACTGGGTGGACGATCCCGACTCCCGGGTCGACGTCGTCCGGACCGCGGTGGACGACCTCTGCGGCGTGCTGCGTCTGCTGCGTTGCTTCGCCTGCGGTGGGGGTCGGATCGAACCTGGACGGTTGGCCGCGCCAGTCGGCCCGACCATCGACGACGCGGAACCCGGAGCCGACCGTCGCCCGCCGAACCGGCCGGATCCGATCGAGAGGATGTCCGCGTGACGAGCACCATCGCGGCACCAGGGATGCCCGCGCCTCACGACGGCTCGACGCCGGGCGACGGTGAGCAAGTCGCAAGCCAGGGTTCGCGCGCGCGGGTATCGACGCCGGACGTGGCGGGTGGTGCGGCGTCCGATCCGAGATGGGCGCGTCCGGCACTGCTGGGGCTGCTCGGCGCCACCGGCCTGTTGTACCTGTGGGGTCTGGGCGCGTCGGGCTGGGCGAACAGCTTCTACTCCGCCGCCGCGCAGGCCGGTTCGGTGAGCTGGAAGGCCTGGTTCTTCGGGTCGTCCGACGCGGCGAACGCGATCACGGTCGACAAACCGCCGATGGCTCTGTGGGTCATGGGGTTGTCGGCCCGGATCTTCGGTGTGAACGCGTGGAGCATCCTCGTGCCCCAGGCGCTTGCCGGGGTCGCCTCGGTGGGGATCCTCTACAACACGGTCAAACGCTGGTTCGGGCCGGTCGCCGGTCTCATCGCCGGTGCGGTGCTGGCGACCACGCCGGTCGCCACGTTGCTGTTCCGGTTCAACAACCCGGACGCGTTGCTGGTCCTCCTGCTCGTCGGTGCCGTGTGGTGCATGGTCCGCGCGCTCGAGACGACCGCCACCCGGTGGGTGGTGGCCGCCTGGGCGCTGGTGGGATGCGGCTTTCTGACCAAGATGCTCCAGACGTTGCTGGTGGCTCCCGCGCTGGCGCTGGTCTACCTGCTGTTGGCGGACACGCCGCTGCGTCGTCGCCTGTTCCAGTCGGTCGCCGGGTTCGTCGCTCTCGTGGTCTCCGCCGGCTGGTACGTGGCCGTGGTCGAGCTGTGGCCGAAGTCCGACCGGCCCTACATCGGCGGATCCCAGCACAACTCGTTGCTGGGGTTGACCCTCGGTTACAACGGATTCGGTCGGCTCACCGGCAACGAGACCGGCAGCGCCAACAACGGCGGCATCTGGGGTCCCACCGGCTGGGGTCGGATGTTCAACCGCGAGTTCGGCTCCCAGGCCTCGTGGCTCATCCCGGCCGCACTGATCCTGTTGGCAGCAGGACTGTGGTGGACCCGCCGCGCCCCGCGCACCGACCGGCAACGTGCCGCACTGGTGATCTGGGGCGGCTGGCTTCTGGTCACCGGTGCGGTGTTCAGCTTCGGACAGGGCATCATCCACCCCTATTACACCGTCGCCCTGGCGCCCGCGATCGGCGCCCTGGTCGGCATGGGAGCGCACCTCGCGTGGCAACGACGCGGAACCTGGACGGCCCGCATCGTGCTCGCCGGCGCGACCGCGGTGACCGCGTGGTGGGCGCACGCGCTCCTCGGTCGGGCGGACTGGACACCATGGCTCGCCCCGGCGGTGCTGTTCACGGGTCTGGCCGCGGCGGCGCTGGTGCTGACCGCGCCGACGCTGCGTGGTCGGCCGGGCACCGCGATCGCGTTGGTCGCGCTCGTGGTGGGTCTGGCCGGGCCGATCGCGTACAGCCTGCAGACGGCCTCGGTGACCCATGCGGGTTCGCTGCCCACGGCAGGCCCCGATCAGGGCGGACGCTTCGGGCCCGGTGGAGGGCGGGGGCGTGGCCGGTTCGGCCCACCCGGCGGCGGGCCTGCGGGTGGATTCGGCGCACCCGGCGGCGGGCCTGCCGGCCGAATCGGCGCACCGGGCGGAGGCGCCAGTGCCGGAGGATTGTTGAACGGCAGCCGGTCCAGTGCGGCGATCACCGCCATGTTGCGCGAAAACGCCGGCTCGTACCGGTGGGCGGCGGCGGCCGTCGGATCGAACTCCGCGTCGGGCTTCCAGCTCGCTTCAGGTGAGCCGGTCATGGCCATCGGCGGGTTCAACGGCTCGGATCCCTACCCCAACCTGGCCCAGTTCGAGCGCTCTGTCGCCGACGGCGACATCCACTGGTTCATCGCCAGCGGCGGTGGTCCGGGCGGCCGGGGGCCCCGAGGTGGACGTGCCGGCCCGGGCGGTGGTTCGTCGTCGGGGAGTGCGATCACCTCCTGGGTCGAGGCCAACTTCACCGCCACGACCGTGAACGGGGTGACGCTGTACGACCTGAGTGCTCGCTGACCCGTCGTAGCCGAGGCCAGAACCCCCTCGATTCGAGGAGTTCATGCAATAGCGTGGTGTCGAGCCGGTCCCGTCGGTTTCCTCGAAGTGCATCCGCCGCCGTCACTGAGGAGGAGCTTTCCTGTCAGAAGTAACCGTGCCGCCCATGACGTGCGACGAGCATGAGCCTGTCGAACGACGCGCCGACGGGCGCAAAGACCGGAACATCCGCCGACTTGCCGGAGCGTCGGTGGTCCTGGGGTTCGCGGCACTTGCCGCGCTCACCCTCTGGGAGGGGCGCGACTTCGGTTTCCACTTCGACGAATGGACGGTGCTGCTCGAGCACTATGACGGCAACTACCTCACGCCGCTCAACGGCCATCTCATCGTGGTTCCCATCCTGGTGTACCAGGCCTTGCTCAACACGGTCGGTACGGGGAACTTTCACGCGTACCTGGTCGTCGGCGTCGCCGTATTCATCGCGATTCCCGGGACCTTCTACTGGACCCATCGCCGGCTCGCATCGCCGATCCTGGTGGCGTTTCTCGCACTCATCCTCGCCTGGTCGCACGCGAGCGTGCCGAGCCTGATCTTTCCCTTTCTGATCAACTTCGACATCCCGCTCCTGTGCTTGTTGTGGGCCTTGCACGCCACCGAGTCGGACCGGCTCCGTGACGACGGGATCGCGGCAGGCCTCGTGGCGATCGCACTTGCCAGCTCGGGTGTCGGCGTCACCGTCGCGTTCGCAGTGATTGCCGACGTGGCGGTTCGTCGACCGCGCCTGGGGCGACTCGCCCTCTTTGCGCCGCCGGTCGCGCTGTGGTCGTTGTGGTTCGTGTTCCGGCACGCTCCCGTCTTCTCGAGCACGGTCCCCGCGAAGGTCACCTACAGCTGGCATGTCGTCGCTTCGACTTTCGAGAGCATCACCCGCGGTTCGCCGGTGGGCGGCCTCCTCGTGGCGGCCGGGTGCGCCGTCGTAGTGGTGCTGGCGATCGTGCGTTGGCACACCTTCGATCGTCGCGTGGCCGTGCTGGCGGCCACCATCGCGGTCTTCGTGGCGTCCTGTGCCTGGGCCCGGGCCGGGAATCCCTTCATCGGCAAACCGGGCGCGGGTTGGTACCAGACGGTCGTGTCCCTGCTCTTGGTCATGATCCTGGTGCGATGCCTGCGTGGGGTGACCATCCCTCGATCTCTGGCACCGGTGGGAATCGCGCTCGTGGTGGTCGCCGGCGTCGGGCTGGCCAACGACCTGAACGCCGCGAGGCACTTGGAGATGGTGCTCGCGGCGGGCGAGCGTCCCTACATCGCCGCACTCGAGGCGATGGGGCCACGAGCCGACCCGCATCGGCCACTGCCGTGGGAACCGAAGGTGACCTCGGGGGAATACCTCGCGGTGGTCGACCGATTCGGTTCGATCGCGGGCCACGTCACCCCGGCGACGCTCGGCACCGAACCGAGCCGGGTCGGCGCCGACACCTGGATGATCGCCGATGAAGGGGTCCGGCCGAAGCCTGTCGACGGACGGAGGCCGGCCTGTCGTGATGGTTGGACCGGTATGGCTCCGGGCGCGACTGTTCCGGTCCCGCCGGGTGGTGCCCTGCTGGTGACCGCGGGGCCTGCCGAGCCGGCGCAGATCTCCGCACGACGGTTCGCCCGCCGCTTCACCGGTCGTCCGATCGGTCGGGCGGCGCCGGGGAGCACGGTGTCGGTGGTCGTGCCCGCCGACCGGTCGTCGACTCCCTGGAACTTCGAGGTGGACGGTGCGGGTGCCCGCGCCTGGGTGTGCTCGGCCTCCTGAGATGACGACGTGCGGTCGGCGTGATGTTCAGTCCAGGTCGAAGCGGTCGGCGTCCATGACCTTGGTCCAGGCGGCGACGAAGTCGTCGACGAATCGCTGTTCGTTGTCGGCCTGGGCATAGACCTCGGCGTAGGACCGCAGGATCGAGTTGGCGCCGAAGACGAGGTCGAGGCGGGTCGCGGTCCACTTGCGGTTGCCGGTGGCCCGGTCGTTGATGTCGTAGGTGCCGTCGCCGGCAAGAACCCACGTGTTCGCCATGTCGGTGAGGTTGACGAAGAAGTCGTTCGACAGGGCACCGACGCGGTCGGTGAACACGCCATGGGCGGTGCCACCCCAGTTGGTGCCCAGCACGCGCATCCCGCCGAGCAGCACGGTCATCTCCGGAGCGCTGAGGCCCATGAGTTGGCTGCGGTCGAGGAGAAGTTCCTCGGCACTGACGGCGTAGTCGTCCTTGAGCCAGTTGCGGAAGCCGTCGTGGACGGGCTCGAGTGGCTCGAAGGAGTCGGCGTCGGTCGTCTCGTCGGTGGCGTCGCCGCGACCCGGTGAGAAGGGAACGGTCACCTCGCGACCCGCGGCCGCCGCGGCGCGTTCGACACCGACGTTGCCGCCGAGCACGATCACATCCGCGATCGAAGCTCCGGTGTCGGCGGCGATCGGTTGGTACACGTCGAGTACCCGGGCGAGGCGTTCGGGCTCGTTGCCGACCCAGTCCTTCTGTGGTGCGAGACGGATGCGGGCGCCGTTCGCGCCTCCGCGCATGTCCGAACCGCGGTACGTGCGGGCGCTGTCCCAGGCGGTCGCCACCAGCTCCGCGGTGCTCAGCCCACTCGCCTCGATGCGGGCCCTGACGTCGGCGATGTCGTAGCCGGTCGACCCGGCGGGGATCGGGTCCTGCCAGATCAGATCCTCCTGGGGAACGTCGGGGCCCAGATAGCGGGTCTTGGGCCCCATGTCGCGGTGGGTGAGCTTGAACCAGGCCCGGGCGAACACCTCGCTGAAGTGGTCGAAGTCGTTGTGGAATCGTGCGGCGATCTCCCGGTAGGCCGGGTCGACCTTCATGGCCATGTCGGCGTCGGTCATGATCGGGTTGCGGCGGATCGAGGGATCCTCGACGTCGACGGGCTTGACCTCGTCGGGCATGTCGATCGGTTCCCACTGCCATGCGCCGGCCGGACTTTTGGCGAGCTCCCATTCGTAGCCGAGCAGCAGGTCGAAGTACCCGTTGTCCCAGGTGGTCGGGTGCGTCGTCCAGGCGCCTTCGATGCCGGAGGTGACCGCGTCGCGTCCGACGCCGCGGGTGGTCTTGTTGATCCACCCCATGCCCTGGTCCTCGACGTCAGCGGCTTCGGGTTCGGGTCCGAGCAGTTCCGCGTTGCCGTTGCCGTGGGTCTTGCCGACGGTGTGGCCGCCTGCGGTCAGCGCCACGGTCTCCTCGTCGTTCATCGCCATGCGGGCGAAGGTGATCCGGATGTCGTCCGCGGTCATCTGGGGGTCGGGCCGGCCGTTGACCCCTTCGGGGTTGACGTAGATGAGGCCCATCTGGACCGCCGCGAGGGGGTTCTCGAGTGATGCACGGTCACCTTCGTCGTAGCGGGTCGAGCCGAGCCATTCGGTTTCGGCACCCCAGAAGGTGTCCTTCTCCGGGTGCCAGATGTCGGCGCGGCCGAACCCGAACCCGAACGGGGTGAGCCCCATGGATTCGTAGGCCATGGTGCCGGCGAGGATGATCAGGTCGGCCCAGGAGATCTTGTTGCCGTACTTCTGTTTGATCGGCCACAACAATCGACGTGCCTTGTCGAGGTTGACGTTGTCGGGCCAGGAGTTCAACGGCGCGAAGCGCTGGTTCCCGGTGCCTCCTCCGCCACGTCCGTCGGCGATGCGGTAGGTGCCCGCGTCGTGCCAGGCCATGCGGATGAACAATCCGCCGTAGTGACCCCAGTCCGCAGGCCACCACGGTTGGCTGTCGGTCATCAGGGCGCGAAGATCGGCCTTGAGCGCCTCGACGTCGAGGCTGCGGACCTCCTCGCGGTAGTCGAAGTCCGCGCCCATCGGATTGGTCCTGGCATCGTGTTGGTGCAGGATGTCCAGGTTCAGCGCGTTGGGCCAGAAATCCATCATCGAGGCGGACAGTGTGGTGTGGGCACCGTGCACGACCGGGCAGGAGGTTTGTTGATCGGTGGTCATGAGGTGGCTCCTGGGCTGGTGGGTGCAGGGTGGTCGGACGCGGCTCGGAGGCGCGATCCGTCGCGGGCGACGACGCGAACCTACGCCCGCTTCCGGCACCTGTCCATGGTCGGATCGGTTCGGTGTCGGCCGGTTCCCATCCGGGTCTCAGGGACGCTCGAGGCCCCCGTCGTCCACCACCCGCGCCTCACCGCTGCCCAGATCGTAGAGCAGCCCCACCACCACCGGGCGGCGGCCGTCGGGCAGGCGCATGGTGTCCAGGGTCCGCACCGCCTCCACCGACGCGGTCAGGTTCGTGCGGACCGCCGCCGGGGCATCCGAGGGATCCGCGCCCGCGAGGCGACCGGCCACCTCGTCGACGACCTCTCCGAGTGGCCCGTCGGGTCGCTCCGGCTCGAGCGCCGCGTCCACCGCGCCACAGAACGTGTGGCCCACCACCGCCACCAGCTCGGTCCCCAGCACGCGCACCCCGAACTCGACGTTGCCGCGGGGGGCGCCGGCGAGCGTCTGTCCGGCGCTGCGCACGGTGAGCAGATCGCCGACGCTGGCGTCGAAGATCAACTCGATCGGCGCGCGCGAATCCACGCAGCCCAGCACTGTGGCGAACGGGTGCTGGCCGGCTGTCAAGGCGCGGCGGCGGTCCGCGGTGACCGTCGGATCGGAGGGATGTTGCGTCGCGAACCGGTGGTTGCCCTCGAGGAGTCTCGCGAGCGCAGCGGATGCGGAAACGGAATCTGCCATGGCACAAGCTCTAGCGCAGCGACCGTTTCCGCGGCGAGCCCGACGGTGAGGTGTTACTCCCCCAGCAGCGGCGACGAAGCGGTAACGTCCCGTGGATGCGGAAGATGAATCGGCGGCGTCGAAGTATCGTCTACTTCGTCCTGATCGGCCTGGTCGTCGGTGCGATCTGCGGGATCATCGTGGCCGTCGGTCATCCCGAGTCGGTCACCGACTACTGGGCGTCGGCGACCTTCGACGGCCAGGGCAACGCCCAGGTGCACGAGACGATCGACTACCACTTCTCCCAGAGTCGACACGGCATCTACCGCGTGCTGCCGGATCTCCCCGTTTCCGAGGCCGGGCAGGTGCGGGTTGCTTCGGACACGAACGCCCAGACGCTCATCACCCCGGACGGGACAGGAGTGCGGGTGCGCATCGGTGATCCGAACGAGAAGATCTCGGGCGATCACCGCTACGAGATCACCTATCCGCTCGCCACCGCGAACCTCGGCGACGGTCGGTTCGGCTGGAACGGGGTCGGCGCGTCCTGGGACGTACCCGTCGATCACACCGAACTCGACCTGGTCGCCCCGTGGAGGTGGGAATCGCCGAGCTGCGACGTCGGAACGCGGGGCTCGTTCACCCCGTGTGCGGTCGACCAGGTCAGCCCCGGGCATCTGGTCGTGTCCCACGGCCGCCTCGACTCCGGCGAAGGCATCACCGTCTATGCACGTCGAGGCGCGCCGCTCACCAGTGCTCCCGCACCTCGGACTCCGCACGTGATCGAAGCCGCGCGGCCCTTCTGGCAGCGCGCACCAGCCCTCGCGATCTCCACGGCGGTGCTGATGATCGTCACGGCACTCGCGGTGGCCAGGGTGCTACGGCGTGCCGGGCGGGACTGGGTGATGGCGGGTGCCGCCAGCACCGACTCGGCGGCGGATGCCGCCTTCGGGGCGCCGGCTCGATCCGGTGTCCCCGCAGGAGCGATCCGGGTCGACGACACCAGACTGGCGGAATGGACGACCACCGAATTCGCGCCCCCCAAGGGGATCACGGCGTGGCAGGGTGGCGTGCTCGTCACCGAGGACGCAGGCAAAGATCAACAGGTCGCCTGGTTGCTGGGTGCCGCGATCGACGGCTACATCGACCTCGACGACACCGATCCCAAGGCAATCGTCATCCAGGACAAACCCCATCCGGTCGATGCGACCACCGGACTGCTCGACGTGGCCTTCGCCGGCCGGAACCAGATCCAGCTCGGCTCGTACGACTCGGCGTTCTCGGCGATGTGGAAGTCGCTGTCATCGCTCCAGAAGAACTGGTTTCGGGCATCGGGATTCGCGGACATTGCCGCGGAGCGACGGGTCGGCATCGCCCGGGGGCTCGGGGCGCTCGGCGTCGTGGTCGCGGACGTGCTGATTCTCGTCAGCGCCTATTTCACCTTCGGCCGTGGGCTGCCTGGCGTGATCGGGATCGGCCTTGGCGCCCTCCTCGGCGGAGCGTCGATCGCGTTGCTGGTGCGGAGCTGGGAGCTGCATGTCCGGACACCGGCCGGATCGGCGATGTGGCTGCGAGTGGCCTCCTTCCGGCGGTTCCTGCACGAATCCGAGGCCGAACATGTCCGCCAGGCCGCCGAACGGGGAGTGCTGCGGGAGTACACGGCGTGGGCCGTCGCGCTCGACGAGGTCGACCACTGGCGTGCGGTGGTGTCCGAGGCCGGGCTCCCGCCGACCACCACCGGTTTGAGCATGGCGCTGGTGGCAGGTTCGTTGGCCTCGACGGTCTCGGCCACGAGCACCGCACCCAGCTCCAGTGGCGGCGGTGGAGTCGGTGGCGGTGGCGGTGGCGGAGGAGGAGGAAGCTGGTGAGTTCGTCCGAATCAGCAGATCAGGTGCGGGTCGTCGACGACAGGCCGGTACGGATCGTGGAGATCCATCGACCCGAGCGGCGCAATGCGGTCGATCGGCCCACCGCCGCGGCGTTGCTCGCGACCTTCGAGGACTTCGAGGGAGACGAGACGTTGTCGGTCGCGGTGCTGACCGGAGCGGAGGGATGTTTCTGCGCCGGGGCCGATCTGACGGCCATCGCCGAGGGTCGGGGCAACCGGGTGACCGAGGACGGACCCGGTCCGCTGGGGCCGACACGGTTGCGGCTCTCCAAACCCACCATCGCCGCCGTCGAAGGGTTCGCGGTTGCCGGTGGGCTCGAGTTGGCGTTGTGGTGCGATCTGCGGGTCGCCGCACGGGACGCCACCTTCGGCGTCTACTGCCGCCGCTGGGGCGTGCCACTGGTCGACGGCGGCACCGTTCGCCTGCCGAGGCTGATCGGCGGATCCCGGGCGATGGACATGATCCTCACCGGGCGCGGCGTCGGCGGTGAGGAGGCACAGGCGATGGGTCTCGCCAACGTGGTCTGTGCCCCGGGGGAGGCCCTGGCCGAGGCCGCGGCGCTCGCACACCGGTTGGCTGCGCTTCCCCAGCGGTGCCTGCGCAGCGACCGGGCCTCGCTCCTCGATCAATGGTCGCTGGCAGAGCCCGATGCGCTGGTGAACGAATACCGCCATGGGATCGCCACGATCACCAGTGGCGAAACCCTCGAGGGTGCCGGCCGCTTCCGTGCGGGCGCCGGACGACACGGCCGGGACGCCACGCCACCGGGCTGAGCCTGCAGCTTCGACCGGCGGGGACGGGCCGACGGCCTCGCGAGCGGGTGCGTCAGTCGGTGATGGCCTTGAGTCGCACGGCGACATCTGCCGACACGACCCCTTCGATTCCCTGGGCGACGGCCATCAGCTTGGCCAGATCCCCCGAGAGCAGCTTGACCTTCCCGGCCATGAACGTGTTGATGCCCGCCTGGGAGTTGCCGTCGACCAGGATCGCCTTGGCGACTTCGTAGTCGATCTTGATCGCCAGCTCGGGATTGTCCATGTGGCCGACGTCGAGGTCGAGTTCGCCCGCACTGGTGTCGAGATGGGCGGGGACGTCGTCATCCGAGATCTCCGTCGGCACGTCGATGACGTCCAGGTTCATCCGCACGCTCACCGCCGGTTCGCCCTGATCGGCGGTTTCCGCCTGCACCTTCTTGGCCGCGGCCACCCAGTCATCGCTCAGAAAAGCGGGCATCAGTCCTCCATGGTCATTGTCTGGCTACCGTGTCGGCACCAGACCTATTGGCCCTCCAACAAGGTTACGGATGGTAACACGATCATGACTGTGGCGATACGGATGCGGGCGACGGCGGGTGGCGCGGGCCCCGATCGGCGCGGGACGTGGGTGCGGTGAGCGACCGGATCCGCTGTGACATCGACGGCGCGGTGGCCACGATCACCAACGACAACGATGCCAAGCACAACGCGTTCGACGACGAGATGGATGCCCGGCTCTTCGAGATTCTCGCCGAGTTGCGCGCCCGCCCCGATGTGCGGGCGGTGATCTGGCGCGGTGAGGGCCGATCGTTCTCCTCGGGCCGTGACACCTCGGCCATCGGCACCATGCAGGTCGAGCTGAGCCACCACGAGTTGATGCGTCGCGGTCACCGGGGGATCCAACAGCTCTGGGAACTCGACGCGCCGGTGATCGTCGCCTGCAAGGGATGGACGATGGGCGGGTCGTTCCAACGGGCGCTCCTGGCGGACATCCGTGTCGCCGCCGAGGGCGCGCGCTTCCGTCTGCCCGAGCTCGGTCACGGGGTCATCCCCGACACCGGCGGCGTGGCCGTGCTGACCCAGATGTGCGGCCACGGGGTCGTTTCGGATCTGGTGTTGACCGGTCGGGTCATGGAAGCTGACGAAGCCCTGGCGCACGGGATCGTCTCGAGGCTCGTGCCTGCGGACGAGTTGGACGGGACCGTGCGGGCCATGGCCGAACAGATCGCCCGGACGCCCGCCGTGGCGGTGAAGCTGGCACGCAAGGTCATCGCCCACCGGGTGCGACCGGCGGTGCGCGCCTCGATGGACGACGAGATGATCTACCAGACGTTCCTGAACCGCAGCGACGATTTCGCCGAGTTCCGGGCCGCACGGGCCGAGGGACGACCCGGCGACTACACGGGGAGCTGACCGGTGACCGGCGACGCGGAGGACGAGTCCGGGCTGATCGGCCTCGCCGCCCCGCCCCCGGCAGGTGCCACCGCGTTGGCCCCGGACACCTTCGCGGGGGTGTGCGTCCTGGTCACCGGGGGCGGAACCGGGCTGGGCAAGGCGATCGCGGCCGAGTTCGCCCGGCTCGGCGCCGACCTGGTGGTGGTCAGTCGTTCCGACGAGCATCTCGCCGCGGCCGAGGCGATGTTCGCCGACACGGGAGCGCGAGGGGTCACCGTGGCCTGTGACATCCGTGATGCCGACGCCATCGAAACCGCGTTCGACGCAGCCGAAGAGGCATTCGGACTGCCCGGCGTGCTCGTCAACAACGCCGCCGCGAACTTCCCCGTTCCGGCCGAGGACATGAGCCCGAACGCGCTGGCGCAGCGTGGTGGACATCACGCTGACCGGCACGTTCCTGTGCAGCCGCGCGTTCGCCCGCCGCCACCTGGCGCGGCGCACCCCGGCATCGATCGTCAACATCGGTGCCTCCTACGCCTGGACCGGCGGCCCGGGGTTCGCCCATTCGGCCGCCGCGAAGGCCGGGGTGAAGAACCTCACCGAGACCCTTGCCGTCGAATGGGGGCCGTACGGTATCCAGGTGAACGGCCTGGTTCCGGGCCTGTTCCCCCACGAGGACATGACCGACGACATCACCGCCAACCTCGAACGTGCGCCCGGCGCCGATGACCGCCAGCCGGCGATGCGCAGCGGCGAGCGCCGTGAGCTCGGTTGGGCGGCGACGTTCCTGGCGTCACCGTTCGCCCGGTTCATCTCCGGGCACACCCTGGTCGTCGACGGCGCCAACTGGCAACGACGCAGCCTGGTGAACCCGCCGGTGATCCCGGTGCGCACCCAGATGGGTCGGGATCCGTTCGACCCGGAACCGCGATGACCGGCACGGTCCGGCCCCGAGGCTCGATCGAGGGCCCCATTGCCGATGGGGTGCCTTCGCTCGGGCCGGTGTTCGAAGACCCGACCGTCGGGGTCGGTCCTCACCCAGAACCGTGGCCCGACGACGACCGTCTGGACCCCGACCTGCTCGCCCACGGCGATCGACGCAACGTGAGTGACCGGTACCGCTACTGGTCCGTGGAGGCGATCGTGGCGGACCTGGACACCCGCCGCCATCCGTTCCACGTGGCGATCGAGAACTGGTCGAGCGACATGAACATCGGCACCGTGGTCAGGAACGCGAACGCCTTCAATGCGGCCGGCGTGCACATCATCGGTCATCGCCGTTGGAACCGGCGCGGGGCGATGGTCACCGACCGCTACCTGCACGTGCACCACCACCGTGACATCGACGCGTTCGTCGCCTGGGCGGGCGACGCCGGGCTGGACGTGATCGGCATCGACAACCTGGAAGGTTCGGTGCCGATCGAAGACCATCCGCTCCCCGAGGTCTGTGCGCTGCTGTTCGGCCAGGAGGGACCGGGTCTGTCGCAGGCAGCACGCGAGATCGCCACCGCGATCTGCTCGATCACCATGTTCGGTTCGACCCGGTCGATCAATGCCGGGGTCGCGTCGGGCATCGCCATGTATGCCTGGGCGGCGCGTCATGCGCGACGTCCGCACCACGACGGCGGCGCATCGCCGCCGATCGGCAGCACCAGCACGGGAGGACACCGATGACGACGGATCACGGCGCAAGACGACGCCCGAACAGGTCGAAGGGGAGTCGCCCATCCACTCCCCTGGAGCGGGCCGAGGCCCGGGCCGCGCGGCGCGAGAGTTACCTGGACGCGGCGATCGCGGTGATCAGCTCCGAGGGTCCGACCGCGTCGATGGAGGCGATCGCCCAGGCGTCCGGGGTGTCCAAGCCGATCCTCTACCGGCATTTCGGTGATCGGGAGGGCCTTGTCGAAGCATTGGCCGAACGCTTCATCGGCGAGCTGGCCGAGCGGTTGCGGGTCATCCTCACCGAGGGTGGCCCACCGCGGGATCTGGTCCGCCGCTCGATCGACGCGTACGTGTCCACGATCGAGAACGATCCCAGTCTCTACCGCTTCCTCACCCACCGCATCCCTCCCCGGGGAGCGGCGTTGTCGACGCTGGTCGATCAACTCGCCGCGGTGATCGCCCGGAACCTCTCCGACGGGCTGCGCCTGGCGGGTCAGGACACCGCCCCGGCACGACCGTGGTCCTACGGCATCGTGGGCATGGTGCATCTCGCGGGTGACGACTGGGTGGCCCGACCGTCGATGCCCCGGGGCGAGTTGGTGGACGACTTGGCCGAGCTGATGTGGCAGGGCATCGGTGGGATGTTCCGGGGTTCGCGAAAAATCACTTGATTCTTTCGCAACGGAGTGGTCAAATACTCTCCGAAGTGACATTGGTCAAAGGTTGTCGTGATTTCAGATGATTTCGATAAGTCTCACTGTATGACATCAGCACCGAGCGTCGGGGTGGTCGTGCCGGCCGTGGCACGGTTCGCCCACCTCGTCCGGCTGGCCGGAGCCGACCTCGCCGCGGAGCGGGGCTTCGACTACGACCAGGTCCAGGACGTGCGGATGGCTCTGGGCGAGGCCATCGGCGTGTTGCTCGGGCGACCGCTCGACCCGTTCGACCCGGAGGACCACGTCACGCCGATCGCCGGCGACGAACCAGGCGGTCGGCTCCAGGCGACGTTCACGATCCTTCCAGATGGTCTGTCGGCGCAGATCAGCCTGGTCGGAGCCGCCCGGATGCCCGAGGTGGCGGATCTGTCCGAACAGATCCTCGACGCGACCTCCGCCGGGCACACCATCGATCTGGGCCGGCTCGCCGGCCCGACCATCAGCGTCGAATTCGAACGAGAAACGGACGGGGAGAAGTGACATGGAGCTCGATTGCGGACTCGACGGACGTGCCGTGGTACGGCGCAACTGCGGCGGAGGGGCCGACCCGGGGCGGAGTAGACGGAACGAGCTGATTCGTCGGAACCTTCCCCTCGCCAGGCGCCTGGCCTGCCGCTTCACCCGCCGTGGGGTTCCCCGGGACGATCTCATCCAGGTGGCGTCAGTGGGGCTGATCATGGCCGTCGATCGCTTCGATCCGAACCGGGGCGTTCCCTTCGAGGCCTTTGCGACGCCGACCATCCTGGGTGAGATCAAGCGGCACTTCCGTGATGCGGTGTGGGATCTGCGCGTCCCACGTGGTGCAAAGGAACGACATCTGGCGGTGAACGCCGCGCTGGAACGTCTCTCCCAGGAACTCGGTCATGCACCGACCATTTCCGAGCTCGCCACCGCGGTCGGGTGCGCGGACGAACAGGTGCTCGAGTCGATGGAGGCGGGGGCGGCCTTCAACGCCCGTTCGCTGTTCTGCGAGTCCGGTTCGCTCGGGGCCGTCGAGCTGGAACGGGCCGTAGCCCAGGACGACCTGTGGACCTCCGACTGCGTCGACCGGTTGCTGGTCGCCGAGGCCCTCGAGACGCTGCCCCGCCGTGAAGAGCTGATCCTGCGACTGCGCTACTGGGACCGGCTCAGCCAGGATCAGATCGCCCAGCGTCTCGGGATCTCCCAGATGCACGTGTCCCGGCTGGCCCGGCGAGGTCTGGCACGCCTGTCGCGGCGCCTCGCCGACACCCCCTGACCCGGGGTCCCCCTCCCCGATCGAGCCCCGCTACTCTTCGCACGATGTTGGAGATCCCGATCGCGCGGCTGGACCCGGACCTCGACCTTCCCCGCTACGCGCAGCCCGGCGACGCCGGCGCCGATCTCTACGCCCGGGACGACGCCCTGCTTCCTCCTAGGGGCGGACGGGCCCTGGTGGCCACCGGCATCGCGGTGGCGATTCCCGAGGGGTGGGCCGGTTTCGTCCAGCCGCGCAGCGGCCTGGCGTTGCGTCACGGCGTGAGCTGCCTGAACACCCCGGGTCTGATCGATTCGGGCTACCGGGACGAGCTCAAGGTCCTGCTCGTCAACACCGACCCGACCGAGGCGTACCAGATCCGCCGGGGCGACCGGATCGCCCAGCTCGTGGTGCAGCGCGTCGAGACCTGTGCATTCCGGGTGGTCGACGCACTCGACGACACGGCACGCGGCCACGGAGGCTTCGGCCATTCGGGGCGTTGAGCTCGCGCAGATGCGATCAGTGGCGCGACGGTCGGGCCAGACGGAAGCGGGCCGCCAACAGGGATCCGACGGTGACCGCGGCTGCACCGATCGCGGCGAAGCCCCACAGGGGGACGGTTCCCGACGTCGGCTCCACCGACCCGTACATCCGGGTCAGTGGGGGCGGCGAACAGTCGACTGGGAACGATGCATCCGCCACGCAGCTGCGCAGTGCCGCGTGCGGAACGGCTGCGTCGGCGACCGCGACGATCGGCACGACCACCAGCACGGGATCCGATTCGGGCGCCCCGCGCGCCTGATGGGCGATGACCGGTCCGACGAAGAGCCCCGCGAGCACGACGAGACAGACGACGAGGGGACGCAGCACCCCGCGAGATCGACAGGACACGGCGATGGCGAAGGCACTCGTCGAGGCCCCGGCAACCGCCGCGCCCGCGAGGCCGATGCCGAGCTGGGTGAGCGTCGTACCGCCGAGCCCGTAGGCGATGCCGGCAACCGGAAGCGTGAGCGCCAGCGCCAGTGCGCCAAGGGCGAGTTGGCTCTTCCACAGACCGAGCGCCACCCGTCCCGGGCGGACGAGGGTGGCATTCCAGGCTGCGAGTCGACGCCGCTCACCCTGCGCGGCGCTCATCGTGCACCCGAGCACCGCCATGAGCACCGCCATCCCGGCAACCACGGTGACCACCCACCACTGGCCGAGGTGGAGACCGACGATCGGTCCGTCGGTCGGCGCAGCCTTGAAGGGGTGCGAATACCCGATCTGATCACCCAGGACCACGGCACCGACCGCCGCGATCAGCACTGTCCAGCCGGTCAGGATCGCGGCGATCGAGTTCGAACGCATCGCGCGGAGCAGCGTGGCGCGCTGGACCGGATTCCCCACGGCGGAGGTGGGCGGCGCTTCGATGGTCACCGCGCCGGTCCCCGAGCGGTGCCGGCCGGTACGCGCGCGGTCAGGTCCAGGTCGTCCAACTCGGGCGCCACCTCGGCGAACTCGACCAGATCGACCCCGGCTTCCACGAGCTTGCGGAGCAGCGCGGCCTGGGCGGCTTCGTCGGCCACCGTGTGCGTGCGGACCGCGCCGTTGGCCAACCGTGCGCGGATCCGCCTGGCGCCACCCAGGCGACCGACGACGTCGGTGGGCGGCCCGTGGTCGATGATCCGACCCGCGTCGAGCACGGCGATCTGTGCGCAGTTCGCGGACAGCTCGGAGAGGTGACGGCTGCACACCACGAGGGTGCGGGACACCTCGGTCAGCCGGCGGAGCATGTTCCACAGCCGGCCGGCCGCCCGCGCGTCGAGACCGGCGGTCGGTTCGTGCAGCACCACGACACCCGGGTCGTGGACCAGGGTTGCGGCGACCCCCAGCAACTGCCGGCTCGCCGGGGCGAGTTCTTCGGTGAACGCGCCTCTGTCGGCCGGGGATGCCGGCCAAGGTCAACAAGGTGTCGATCATGGCGTCCCAGCGGTCTCGGGGCACCCCCATCGCGGCGGCCTGCAGCGACAGATACTCCTCGACGTGCAGGTGCGGCGGCACCGTGTGGGGGTGGGCGAGATGGCCGACGCGGCGTTTGACCTCGGTCGGTTCGTGACTGGTGTCGAAGCCCACGACGTGGACGGTGCCGGAAGTGGGCCGGCGGAGCGCGGCGATCAGTTCGGAGAGCACGCCCAGGGCGGTGGCGTCGTTGCCGGCGATGCCGTAGCACGTGTTGCGCTCGATGGCGAGGTCGACGGTGTCGAGCACGGTGGTCCCCCCCAGGCGAACCGAGACGCCCTCGAAGCGCACCGCGGACTGATCCGGCAGTCGGATCTGCGCGGTGACGGGGGCTTTGACGCGTGGCGTGCTCACCGGCTCACCTGGCCGTGGACATAGAACCAGAGTCCACCGGTTGCGACCGCCACGAGGATCGGGAGGAGCACCCACGCCAGTCCTCTCGCACCGCTGCGGCGCAGCCCCCAGAAGATCACCGGCACGGCGACGAGCGCGTAGAGCGCGAGAATGACGATGCACCATCCCAGGGGCGGGGTGCGGGCCAGGAGCAGTTGGTCGGGCATTTCCATCTCCACCATCCCACAAGGAACCGCGGCGGTGGGGGACTGCCCCGTCGGTCAGAAGACCTCGTCGTCGTCCAGGTCGGCGGATGCGCCGTCCGCATCGTCGAGTGTCGCCACGGCGGCTTCGACCTCGTCGGTGGCGGCCCGGATCCGGGACCGGCACCAGGTCAACAGCTCGGCGGCACGCCGGACCTTCGCCGCGAGGACGTCGACATCGAGGTCGTCCCGTTCGAGTTCGACCAGGATCGCGTCGATCTCGGCCGTGGCCTGGGCATACGAGGCGGCTGGAGCATCGGTGGCGTCGTCACTCATCGCTTCGGTTCCTTGTCTGGATCGTCGGAGGTTCGTTGCTCGGGATCCCCCGCGCCGGCATCGGTGCTCGTACCGGCGACGGTGCTGGAGATGGTGCCGGAGGCGAGGGTCGTGGTCAGCACGTCCCCGACCGAGACCGTCTCGATGCTCCGGACGAGTTGCCCGTGTCGGTCACGGGTCAGCGACCAACCCCGGGCGAGCACCCGTTCGGGATCGTACGCGCGGACCCGGGCACCGGCGGCGTCGAGTCGTTCGCCTGCCCGCGACAGTCCTGCCGGTCCGAGGGTTGCGAGTCGGGAGGTGTGGCGCGCGGTGGCGTGGCGCGCGTCGGCGAGTGAGCGGGCAGCTGCGGTGGACAGCCGCTGTTGCTGGGTTGCCATGTGGGAAGAAGCGCGGGTGTCGGCGACCTGTGCGGCACGGCGCACCCGGGCGAAACGGTCCTCGAACGCCGAACGCGCCATGGCCACCCGACGTTGGGCGATCGCAACGATCCGCGCACCTGCGGCGGCGAGCGCCGATTCGGCGTCGGCCACCCGGGCGACCAACGCGGCGGCCGCGGCGGTCGGGGTCTTGCAGGCGACCGCCGCCACTTCGTCAGCGACACTGCGATCGATCTCGTGCCCGATCCCGGTGAAGACCGGGACGGGTGCCTGTGCGATCGCATGTGCCACGTCGGTGTGGTCGAACGCGACCAGGTCGGTCCGTGACCCGCCGCCACGTACCACCGCGATCACATCGATCGGGCGCTCGTACAGGCGGCGCAGTGCCGCCACGATCGTCGACGGGGCTTCCGCGCCCTGGACGCGGGCGTCGGCGAGATCGACGTGAAGGCATAGCCGCTGGCGTCGATCTCCTTCATGAAATCGGCGTGCGCCGCCGAGCCCGCGCTGGTCACGAGACCGACACGCAGCGGCAACTCGGGGATCGCCAGGGCGGCATTCGCGTCGAGCAGACCGTCTGCTGCCAACGCCGCGAGGAGCGCCCGGCGTTGCGCATCGAGCTGGCCGAGTGTGAAGACCGGATCGATGTCCGACATCAAGAAGTTCAACTTCCCGCCCGCGGCCCACCAGTTCACCTTCCCCCGGATCCGCACCTCGACTCCTTCGGCGAGTGCCGAGTCGCCGGTGTTGTCGGCCAACGCCTGGAGGATGTGACGGCGCCGTCCGCTGAACAGCGTCACCGAAACCTTCGCGGTGGGCATCTCCCCGGGTCGTGCCCCGGGTTCGACGAGATCGAAGTACTGGTGTCCGTTCCGATTCGGTGGGCGCAGCGAGCGGATCTCCCCGCGCAGCCAGAGCTCGCCCGGCAGCGCGCCGCGCAGCGCGGACTCGATCGCGTCGCCCAGTTCGGCGACGCTGAAGGTCGCGTCCTCCGTCGACTCCCCTTCGTCGTCGAGGGAGTCCCACAGGGTCATGGCGTTTCGGTGTCGGGTGTGGTCTGGACCTCGTCGACGAGCGCTTCGGCGGGGACGAGGTGGCGGGCGACCCAGTTCCGACCGTTGGAGTCCGCCCAGACGAGCATCGGAGGAAGGATGGTCAACGCGCTGAGCAGCGCGATCAGCACGTTCGAACCCACGACGATGCCGAAGTCACGCAACAGCGGCATCGAGGACGTGGCGATGACGGCCACGCCGGACACCGCGGTGAGGGCCGAGACGATGAACGCGCGACCGGTCCGGGAGGCGGTGTGGTTGATCGCCGCCCGGGGAGCCAGACCTCGACCGCGTTCTTCCACGTAGCGCAGCAGGATCAGTGAGGTGAACTCGGTGCAGATGGCGACCACCAGGGGACCACCGACGGCGGTGAGCGGACTCAGCTTGATGCTGAAGGTGTACGCGACCAGCGACGAGAGGCCCACGGCGATCAGCACCGGTACCAGCGACAACAACGAACGGATGACGCTGCGCAGTCGGATCGCGAGGAACGCCGCCACGAAGGCGATCGACAGGTAGGTGAGCAGCACCCGGTTCGACTTGAGGTTCTCCAGCAGCCCCACCCCGACCACGGCCAGGCCCGACGGCGTGAGTGTCAGCGACGCGGGGACATCGGGCCCGGCGAACTGCTGCTCCATGCCGTGGACGACGGACGCCTGTTCGTCGAGCGGCACCGTGGTGTGCTGGGGGGTTCCCGTGCGGAACACGATGTTGAGTGCCTTGCCGTTCGCGGTGGCGAACGACCTGCGGATGGCCTCGGGGGCGAGGTGGTACGCATCTTGCACCGATGTCGCCATCGGGGTGACGTGCCCGGCGCCGGGTACGTCGTTGATCACATCGCTGACGATGGCCACGACGCTGTTGGCGGTGCGCAGCGTGCCGGTGTTGTTCTTCAGCTCGTTGGACGTGAACGTGTCGATGTAGTCGACGGTCGGCTGGTCGAAGACCGACGTCTTCGAGGTCGCGAAGACGCCGAGTTCGCTCGACGACCCGGTGCCCTGCTCCAGTGCGTCGATGTTGTGGATCACCTGGGAGTTCTGGTTGACCCACTGGATGGGGTCCGTCTGGAGCTGGAGTTTCGGCTCGGCGACGACGCCGGCCGCGAAGATCACCGAGCGCGGCCACCACGAGCGGTCCTCCTGCCCTGCCCGGAATGGATCCGAGCTTCACGACCGCTTGGCCGAGTGCTTCGGAACGTCGGGACATGGTGCGCCGCGTCGGTGACTTGAACTCGCGGATTCCCAGCGTGGCGAGTGGTACCACGATGCTGGTCAGACAGATGACCGCGATCCCCACGGCGAGCAGGAAGCCGAACTCACGGATCATCGGCACCTTTGCGAAGTGCAGGGCCGCGAAGGCGAACACCGCGTCGAAGGTGACCACCAACAGGGCCGGACACAGATTGCGGGCGGTCTCCTGGATCGGATGTTCCGCCTCGTTGATGACGACCTCCTCCTCGACGCGGGCGTGCATCTGGATCGCGTAGTCGATGCCGACGCCCAACATGACCGGGAGTCCGGCGATGGTGGCCAGGGTGAGCGGGATGCCGATGTAGCCGGCGACGCCGAAGGCCCAGATCAACCCGATCGCGATGACCCCGAGGGGGAGCAGCCGCCAGCGCACGTCGAAGAGCACCAGCAAGATCACCACCATGACGCACGCGGCGATACCGCCGAGCAGGAACATGCCCCCTTGGAGATAGTTGTTGATGTTCTCGAGCAGCGACGGTGAACCCGTGGTGATCGTGGTGGCGTTGTCGAAGTGGTAGTGGGAGGCGACCCGGGTCACGAAGTTGGCCGAGGCGCTCTGGTCGTTCAACGCCTGGTTGCCTTGGAGGCGCACGATCACCTGCGCGTGGGTCTTGTCGGGAAAGAAGGTCCAAAGCGCGCGGCGGACGTTGCCGTTGTTGCCGTAGAGCACGAACTTGACCCAGGCGGGATTGGAGAGGTCGTGGGGGCCTTTGACTGCGCCGGCGCGGGCGAGGGTAGTCGTCGAATCGGTGGTCCGCGCCTTCTTTCCGGCGGCTGTCGGATCGGCGTCGAGCGCACCGAGCAGTGCCGTGCCGGCGACGGAGTCGGTGAGTCCGGCCGTCTCGGCCTTGCCCGGTTTGCCGCCGCTGCCGGGCACCCACTTCTCGGTGACGAGCGAGCTGGAGTACTGCAGAGACAGGAGCGGGTCGATCGTGTTCTGGATCTGATGCGCCTTGGCGCCGGCGTTGAGCTCGTCCCGCATCGCCTGGAGCTTCTTGGTGTTGGACGGGGTGAAGAGCTGATCGACGGTCGCGCCGTTGGTCATCGAGATCATCACGATCATCGCCTGGCCACCGAAGAGCTGTTCGTAGTGGTGGTCGTCCTGGTAGATCTTGTCCGACTTGTTCAGGTAGCTCGACTGGCTGGTGGCGAACTGCAGCCTCGTCGCACCGATGCCCAGGGTCAGAGTCAACAACAGCCCGATGACGGCGACCGTCCCGGCGCGCTTGCCGCACCACAGCGCCAACCATCCCCAGAATCGACTCATCGGTGGATCACCTCTTGTCCGGTCACGGCAATCGGATGATCCTAGGGCCAGCGGAGGCGGCGCGAATCCACGGCGGTCCGTCGAGGGCGCGTTCGTCGGTGGTGTCCGGCACGGACGCGCACCTGGCTACTGGGCCATCGCCACCGTCGTCGTTAGCGTGGGCCGTCGTGTCCGGTCTGGCTCCGCTTCGTCGTCGTGTCCAGGCGGGCTTCGACGAGCGGGGCGACTACCCGCGCTGGGTGCTGCTCACCGCGCTGGTGGGACTGTTCGCAGCGAGCTTCCCGGTCACGATTCTCACGGTTGCGCTCAAACCCATCGCCGACGATTTCCACACCTCGGTTTCGACCATGGCCTGGGTGGTGTCCGCCCCGCTGATCGGCTCGGCGGTGGCGTTGCCGGTGCTGGGCAAGCTCGGCGACCTGTACGGGCATCGCCGGGTGTTTCTCTCCGGGTTCGGCGCGGCGGCGTGCGTGACCACGGCGACGGTGTTCGCCTGGGGGCCCTTCCCTCTGATCGGCATGCGTACCGCCGCGACGATGGTCGGAGCGGCGACCCAGCCGACGTCGATGGCGTTGATTCTGAGCGTCACCCCGGTGGCCAAACGGGTCAAGGCGCTGGGCTGGTGGTCGTTGGTGGCGGCCGGTGCCCCGGCCATCGGTCTCGTCGTGGGCGGGCCGGTGGTCGAGGCGGTGGGTTGGCGTCCGGTCTTCGCGGTGCAGGCGGTGGTGGCGACAACGGCGGTGCTGGCTGCCTACGTGGTCCTGCGGGAGACCCCACGACGCCTGGATGTGGGTTTCGACGTGGCCGGTGCGATCAGTCTGGCGGTGGGGGCGGGGAGCCTCATGTTCGCGCTGAACCGGGCTCCCGACCACGGTTTCGACAGCCTGGTCCTGGTGGGAGGTGGCCTGGGGTTGATCGGTTTCGCACTGTTCGTGTTCGTCGAGCGTCGGGTCGCGCACCCGCTGCTCCCGCTCGACTTCTTCCGGCGACGCAACTTCACCGGCGGGGTCATCGGATCGGTCTTCGCCGGCGCCGCCTACATGGGCGGGTTCGCGATCGCGCCGCTGATGTTGCAGGCGGTGTTCGGGTTCGCGCTCTGGAAGGTGTCGCTGCTGCTGCTGATCCGTCCCGTGATGTTCTCGGCCTCGTCACCGGTTGCCGGGCACCTGGCGACGCGCTGGGGTGAACGGCCCGTCGCAATCGTGGGGACGGTGCTGATCGCCGGCGCGCTGGTGATCCAAGGGGTCGGAACGATCGAGTCGCTGCTGGTCGTGGTCGTGATCGGTCTGTTCTTTCAGGGCATGGGCAATGGTGGAGCCGAACCGACGCTGTCGGTTTCGATGGCGAACGCGGTGGACGAGCAGGATCTGGGCATCGCGGCGGCATCCCAGCGGATGTCCTGGCAGGTGGGGTCGGGCCTGGGCGTGACCGTGCTGGTTTCGATCTACGGCGGCACCGGGCATGCCGTGGATCTGACCACGGCCTATTTCGTCGGTGCTGCGTTGGGTGCGGTGGCGATCGTGGGGGCGTGGTTCCTGCGGTCGACTCCCCGGGGGCGCTCCACGAACTCGGACCTGGACCTGCGCGAACGTGCCGAGGTGGCGACGCCGGCCGAGGAGCCAGGGGTCATCGCCGGCTGAAGTCCGCGAGTGGGTCAGGTGGACCTGGAGTTGGCTGCGGTGGTCGATGGTTGGGCGGCTCGCCGGGCGGGTCGCCGGTGGTCTGTGGGGCGGGTCGCCGGGTGGGCGGGTGGTTTGTCGGTGGTGGCGTTGGCCGGTGAGGTGGTTGCCGGTGGGGGTGGTCCAGTGGGGGGTTTGGTGGTGGTCGAGGGTCATGGTCCAGCCGTTGCGGTGGGTGACGCCGTGGTGGTGGCGGCAGAGGGCGACGAGGTTGGCGAGGTCGGTGGGGCCGCCTTGTTGCCAGGGGGTGGCGTGGTGGAGGTCGCACCAGTTGATGGGGGCGTCGCATCCGGGGAAGGTGCAGCCTGCGTCGCGGATGGTGATGGCGTGGCGTTGGGCGGTGGTGGCGAGCCGGCTGCGATGGCCGACGTCGATGGGGATGCCCATTTTGTCGATGAGCACTCCCCACACGTGCGGGTCACAACCCCAGGTGTCGATGGCAGCTTGGGGGAGTGGGGTGCCGTCGGCGGCACAGGTTTGCTGGTCGTGCGCGATGAGGGTGATCTCGAGCGCGGGGGCTGTGCCGGTGCCGGGTTCGGCGCCGATGGCGGTGCGGAGCAGTTCGACCAGGGCGAGGGCGCGCAGGGTGGCACGCCCGGGGATGGCAATGTCGGTGGTGGTGTCGTGGTCGCGGGTGAATTGGTGGAACAGTTCGTCGGCTTTGGTGTCGATCGCGGTGCGTACCGACAGGCCGTTTGCGGCGTCGAGGGTGCCGGACAGGTCGGTGCGCCCGTCCAGGGTTTTGGGCAGGCGCAGTTCGTTGCCCGCGTAGGGGTCGGGTTCGATGCCGTCTTCGTCGGCGAGTTCGGCGAGGGCGGTGACGTCGCGTTTCCATTGGGTGAACGTGGCGCCGTGGGCGAGGTCGATGATCTGGTCTTGGGCTGCGGCGAGACTGCGTGGTGCAACGCGGGGTTGGTGACATCGACGAGGGCTTTGGCGTGATCGAAGCTCAACGCTCCGTTCACGATGGCATCGTCGATCCGGTCGAAAGGGCAGCGCAGGGCCCGGCCGACGTGGAGGCGGCTGTGGATCGGGCCGCGGTTGGCGCCGGTGGTGGCGGCGGCCCAGGCGACGGTGCGCATCCCGTGCACCCGATCGGTCGATCCCCGGGACTCCAATTCGGCGAGCACGTGGGCTTCGGTGGTCTCCACGAAACTCCGCAACGCGGCCAGCCCACCGACCGCGTCGAACAGTTCCTCATCGGAACACAGCCGCACATCGGAACCGGCGAGCTTCCGCCCGGTCTCGCAGAGCGCCACCGAATCGAACATGTGTTCATCATCCCAGCCGGGTAGGACACTTTCGGGCGACTTCGGCGCTTCCTGGCCGAATTGTCGAGCTGGCCGCAGTCGGTCGGTGGCAGGTTCGGCGCGGGGCGGCAGCTAGTCGACGACCCAGGCCGTCGCCTGCTCCCGCTCGGCGAGCGTGAAGGTGCGCACCCTGGCCGGGATGAGGTAGCCGACCGCGTCGATGGTGTGACGGACCCAGGGCACGTCGGATACGACCGCCATCCTCTCCCAGTGGGTGAGGTGCTCGAGGCCGAGCTTGCCGTCCTCCCACATGGCACCACCGGAGAAGGACTTGAACTCGGGGCCCAGCACGTAGAGCAGGCGGATCTTGTCGTGGTCGGCGAGGGCCTCGTCGACCGCGGGGATGAAATGCTCCAGGTAGTCCTCACGGGTGATGTCGCCCGACCCGTCCAGGCCGACCACCCCGCTGGGGAGCCCGTCGATGCGCTCGATCATGGCTACCTCCGTGGGTCGATGCCACCCGGCCCGATCGGTCGCGGCCGGCAACGCCACCCTACCGGTGCTGGCGCCGGGCCCGGCCGTGCGCGTGTGCACCGGACGCGTCACCCGCATCGACTCCGGTGGTGGCGATTCCGGCGACCGCCCCGCCGAACCAAAGAGTTCCCGGCCCTGCCAGATCGCTCTGGAAGTGCCGGGAACCTTGGCTGCGGAGGGTGTGGGATTCGAACCCACGGTGACCCGAAGGGCCACAACGGCTTTCGAGGCCGCCCCATTCGTCCGCTCTGGCAACCCTCCGTCGGCCATCCTAGTTGCCGCATCAGGCGACAGGCTTCATTCGGGACGGCCCTCTGCTTCGCTCGGTGAGGACGCGTCTCTCGCCGGTAGCCTCGGCTGGGTGGCCCCGAATGCTCGACCGAACCCGATCCAGGGGCCGTCGAAGCTGAGCCCGGCCCGTCTGGCGATCATCGTCGCCACCGTGGTCGCCCTCTTCGTCGGGGCCGCTGGTTGTGGTTCGAGCGGGTCGGTCACGCGCGCCGGCCGGGTGTCCCTTGCCCAGCTCGCCGCCCGCCAAGACCACTATTCGGGCGATGTGGTGACCACGACGGGGACCGTCCGCCGGTTCGGACAGGGCGCGTCGACCTACTACGTGATCGAGGACGCCGCCCACCATCGGGTCGAGGTCGCGCCCAACGCCAGCTTTTCCGGCCATGTCGGCGACGACGTCACCGTCACCGGTCGTTTCACCTTCACCGAGGACCGTGGCCGGCATCTCGACGCCACCAAGGTGACCCCGGCAACCTGAACCGACCCCTCACCTCGGCTCGCCGCCATGCACCGCGTCCCTGAGACAGGCCCACTCCTCATCCGGTAGATCGGCGTGACGCGAAGAACTGCTGGAGCAGCTCCGACGCCTCGGTGGCGCGGACCCCGTGGACGATCGCACAGGAGTGATTGAGTCGCTCGTCGTCGACGATGTTGTAGAGCGACCCCGCAGACCCGGCCACCGGATCGGCAGCGGCGAACACGACGCGTGCCAGCCGCGCGGCGACCGCGGCGCCCGCGCACATCGGACACGGTTCGAGCGTCACGTACAACGTGGCCCGATCCAGGCGCCACGAACCCGACTGCCGTGCGGCGTCGCGGAGGGCGAGGACCTCGGCATGACCGGTCGGGTCTTCCAGCCGTTCGCGTTCGTTGTGACGGGCGGCGATCGGCGACCCGTCGACGACGACCACTGCACCCACCGGCACTTCACCCTCGTTCGCGGCAGCTCGCGCCTCATCGAGGGCGAGGCCCATCGCTTCGTGGTCGTCCATCGATGCAACCTATCGTGACCCATCCTCGAGAGCGGATCGGAGACGTTGCGCCGGCTGATTCGGATAGGATTCCGGACTTCGAGGGAGGTCCCGATGAGCAACGATGAGACGTCGCATCGTCGGCGTGCGTGGCGCGCTGGCGGCACTTGTGTTGGTGGTCGTGTCACTCGCGGTCACCGGCTGCCAGTCCGCGCCGACGACCCTGAAGGGCACCCTGGAGATCGGCGGCGGTCCGGCACCTGCCGGCGTCGCAGTCGCCGTGTTCGCCGATACGGCGCCGACGCTGGTGGCCGAGAAGTTCACCGACTCGCAAGGAAAGTTCGCCTTCGATGCACACGCCCTTCCCGCGGGCACCTACCGGGTCCGCTTCGGCGACGGTTCCTGGTTCGACGGAGCGACCGATTGGAGCGGGGCCAGTGCCGTCACGATCGAAGCGGCGACTCCGACGGTCGTCGATGCGACGATCGCCGCGCCGACCGGTGGGATCTCGGGCACGTTGACGCGACAGTCGGGCCGTCCGATCTCCGGAGCCACCGTTGCCGCAGTCGCTCGAAGCAACCCGTCGGCGGTCCTGGCTACGACGACCACCGATGCACAGGGCAATTACGAGATCAGCGGACTCTCGATGACCGAGGTGCTCATGCACTTCACCGGTGTGGGCTATGCGGAGACCTGGTCGGGTGGCGCAGCGGTCGCGACCGCAGCGACGCCCATCGCATCCGACGGTGCGACGGTGGTCACCGGAGTCGACGCCGTCCTCGCCCCCGAAGGAACCATCACCGGCCAGCTCGCCGGGTCGACCGACGGATGGGACGGGATCGTGATCGCCGTTCTCGATCGGGACACCGGTGAGGTCATCGGCGCGGGAACCGTCGACGGCTACGGGAACTTCTCGGTCGGAGGGTTGGCAGCGGGCACCTTTGCGATCCGGGTGTTCGACGCGACCGGAGCGTTCGCGACCCAGGTCTTGGGATCCGACTCCAACGACCTGCAGAGCGGCACCGGGTACCAGGTTGCCGCCGGCGGCACCAAGGCCATCGGCCAGGTGGTTCTGCACGGGGCCGACTGTCCCACCGGCGCGTCCGGTGGCGATTTCACCGGTGCGGATCTGTCGGGCAAGAGCCTCCTGAACTGCAACTTTGGTGGGGCGAACCTGACCAATGCCGACTTGCACGATGCCGACCTCCGGGGGGCGACCTTCAGCGGGGCCACGGTCGAGCATGCCGACCTGAGCGGGGCGCGCCTCGACGGTGCTTCGTTCTTCACGACGGATCTCGTCGGCGCGAACCTCGCCGGCGCCGCGGTGAGCCGCACCAACCTGAAGGCTGCGAACGTCCAGGGGGTCGATTTCGGATCCAGCGCGCTCACCGGCATCCGTTCGGGCGATCTCGTCGGCTCCCCGGCAGTCCTGCCCGCAGGCTATTCGCTCTTCGACGGCTATCTGCTGGGTCCCGGTGCCGACGTCTCGAACGCCGACTTCACCGGGTTGGACCTGTCCGGTCGGGACCTGTCGGCAATGACGGCGACGAACACGAACTTCACGAACGCCACGCTGACTGGAACGACCTGGCCCACGCATACCTTTACGGGGCGACCCTGGGCGGTGCCGATCTGAGCGCCGCGGACCTGACCGGCGCCACTCTCACCCATGCCCATTCAGGCAGCATCGTGGGGACGCCTGTCGCGCTCCCGACCGGCTGGGCGCTCATCGATGGAACGCTGTTCGGCCAGTGGGTGACGGTGGCCGGCGCCGACATCGGCGGCGCGGATCTCTCCGGCGCCGAGCTCGCCGGCATCACCTCGAGTGGGCTCATCGGAACGCCATCGGCGCTCCCCACCGGCTGGGGCTTGACCGGCGGAGTTCTGATCGGACCGGCCGCGACGGTGACCGGTGCGAACGTCGACGGCGCCGACCTGTCGTCGACGAACCTGTTCAACGTGACCTCCGGGCAACTCACCGGCACCCCGGCGGCACTGCCACCAGGCTGGGAACTCTTCAACGGTTATCTGGTCGGCCCCGGCGCGAACCTTTCCCACGCGCAACTCCCGGGCCTGTCCGCTCCGGGCATCGACCTGTCGCACACGAACCTGATGTACGCGGATCTCAGCGGTGCGAACCTCGCGGGTGCCGATCTGGCCGGCGCCCATCTCGATGTGGATGATCTCACCGATGCGAATCTCAGCGGAGCCGACCTCACGGGTGCGGGCCTCGCCCGGGCCACGGTGACCGGCGCTGACTTCTCCTCGGCGACGACCGTCGCGGTGTACTCCAACCAGATCGCAGGCACTCCCGCATCGCTGCCGTCGGGGACGAGGCTGTCCAAGGGTTACCTGCTCTGTCCGGGAGCCGACATCGTCGGGGCCGATCTGTCGGGCGCGGACCTGTCGGGCCTGGATCTCACCGGTGCGCGTCTGCTGGTTGCCGATCTTTCCGGTGCGGATCTCTCCGGCGCCGATCTCGCCCAGGCGGATCTGACCAATGCCACGCTCGACGCGGCGGCCGTGTCGGCCACCGACTTCACCGGCGCGACCCTCACCGGCGCGCAGGCCAGCGGCCTCACCGGGAATCCCGCCGTCCTGCCCGACGGGTGGATCGTGCAGGGAGGGAAGCTGATTCCACCGAACGGCTGAGCGCGCGCAGCCGGCCGGCCGTTCGGCCGCTCAGCCCCTCGCCACCGGATCGACACCCCGGAGCTGCGAGACTGGCACGCATGCCCGCGACCAACGTGTTGGACGGTCCACTCGAGGGTTGCGGGACCGATCCGGTCACCGGCTTCTACCGCGACGGCTGCTGCAATTCCGGCCCCGAGGATCGGGGCAGCCACACCATCTGTGCGGTCATGACCGTCGAGTTCCTGGACCACCAGCGGGCCATCGGCAACGATCTGACGACGCCGATGCCCCAGTTCCACTTTCCGGGTCTGCGACCCGGAGACCGGTGGTGCGTGGTCGCGGCGAACTGGCTGCGAGCCCATCTCGACGGTGCCGCGGCGCCGGTGGTGCTGGCCTCCACCCACGTGCGGACCCTCGAGGTCGTTCCGCTCGACATCCTGCGTGCCTACGCCGTCGACGTGCCCGACGACCCGGGCCGGCTGGACGCCTGATGCCGCTCGCGGCCGTGCTCAGTCCAGAGGTGGGGTCACGCAGTGTGGCGACGGCGATGCGATTCCACGAATTGATCGCGGCGATGGCCATCACCAGGTTCCCGAGCTCAGCTTTCGAGAACTGCTCCCTGGCGTCGTCCCACACGTCGTCGGGTACCCCCTCGTTGCGGTTCGAGATCATCGTCAGCGCATCGGTCAGCGCGAGCGCGGCGCGTTCGCGTGCGGTGAAGAAGGGTGCGTGACGCCACGTGGTCGCCGCCGCCAGGCGACGATCGGTTTCGCCCTTGCCGCGGGCCTCGGTGGTGTGCATGTCGACGCAGAACGCACAGCCGTTCAGCGTCGAGGCCCGAATCTTCACCAGCTCCCGGAGCCCCTCGTCGAGGTGGATCGCGGCGTCGAAGGCCGTCATCGCGGCGTAGGCGTCCGTGACGCCGGCGATGGCACGGGTGCGGGTTTCGGGGACGATGGCAGTTCCTTGGTCGCTCATGCGCGCGATCGTACGCAGCACGACGGACGACGTTGCGGTGCCTTTCGGTGCGCAAGTGTCGGTCCTCGACGTCGATGGGGCCGGACCGGTGGGCTAGAACAGGGGACGGAGCGGTGGCAGAGTGGACGAATGCACCGGTCTTGAAAACCGGAGACCCTGCAAGGGGTTCGCGGGTTCGAATCCCGCCCGCTCCGCATGCACGATTCTCGGGACTTCCTGAGCAGTGAGGGAGACCCGGGAATCGTCGGCTTTGCCGAGACTTGTGTGCTTGGTGATCCGCCCCCGATGCGAACCGGTGGCCCCCGGGCTGCCGATTGCCATCGAGTCGCGCGTGCTCGCCGACCACCACCGCTGCGACGGCGCCCTCCCTGACGGCCGCATCGGCAACCGGCGGCGCCTGGTCGGAGGACGACCGAATCGTCGGTCCCACCCGTGCGCGCCCGGCCCGCCGATTGTTCAATAAATCTCTTATTGGCTAGAATTATTCACGTGAACGTGACGAGGAGTCCGCGATGAAGTCGCCTCCGGCACCTCGCGACCCGGCCACGCCCGAGGAGATCACCGAGATGGTTCGGCGGTTCGACACAACACTCGGGCAAGGGTGGGCGGGACGAGCAGCGGATCCGGCGCAGCGCCTCGCCGTCGACGACGAGCAGTGAGCCGGATGGAGCGATCGGCGATGGCTCCAGCGAGCAGCGGGCGTCCGACCAGGTCGTGCTCTGACGACGCGGTCATCGGCAGAACGTGGCGCGAGAGCCGTGCGGTGGTGCTGGTTGGCACGGTCTGCACGGTCGCGGGCGGTCTGCTCGCGGCGGTGAGCCGGCCACTCGACATCGGACTCGGCCCGTGGGCATCGGCGTTCCTCGTGCTCGTAGGAGGGATGGCACCGATCGGCCTGATGGTCGGCCAGAGCCTGCTCGCCACCGCGCCGGTGCCTGCCCGCCTGCGTCGGGGTGAGATTACGTCGTGGTATGCAGGTGTCGCGGCGACCCTGGTGGGCAGCTTCGTCGCTGGCCCGGCGGTGACGACGCTGGGCGCCGTGCTGTTGGCCGTCGCGCTCGCGCTGTTCCTCGCAGGGACCCGCTCGCAAGGTCGGGAGCGACGCTTCTGGCGTGGCATCTACCGGGCGCTCGTCGTGGTCGTCCTTGCAGGCGCCCCGATCGGGGCGGTGCTGGCCTGGGTTCGGCACGGCTGAACTTGGCTTGCCCGTTGGCGCAGGTGCTGGGCCGTTGGCCCTTCAGGGTCAGAGGCGCCTGGCGCGCTGTGCGAGTCGTTCCTCCAGGACGCGGCGCAGAACGACCGTGTTGTTGTGAGCGCGATCGCGCGCCGCGTAGACGAGGGTCACCCGTCCTTGCTCGGAAAGGGAGACGAGGTGGTCGAGTTCGTCCCGGTGCTCGACCAGCTCGGACCGGTAGCGGTGCGCGAAGTCCTCGAACCGGGCCGGGTCATGGCCGAACCAGGTGCGCAGCGCGTCGCTCGGTGCGACCGCCGGGACCCATTCGGTGAGCGCGGCGTCGTCGCGGCGCAGGCCCCGCGGCCACAGCCGGTCGACGAGCACCCGCCGCCCGTCGTTGCGGGTCGGTGGATCGTACGCTCGACGCAACCAGATCCGCGTGCTCATGGGCGGTTCGCACGGCTGGGCGCCGATGAGCTCGTCTGCGTCGCTCCGTGTTGCGTGACGGTGCGTACCCGGTTCGCCGAAATCCGGTTTCGGGTCGAAGCGTTGAGTCGCATTGCACGTAACGCTACGCCGGCCCGCGGGGCCGATTCGCCGCGCAGGTCGAAAGCATCGATCGTTCGGCCGTGAAGGTCAGTCAAGATTCTCGATGAGGCTGGAGATGTGGGTGCGAATACGCCGGAGCTCCTCGCGGTGCATCACGCTGAGCGCACGCAAGACGTCTTCACCCTGCTTCGAGAGCTCGACGTGCTGCCGCCGGTGGTCGTCGGGGTCCGTGCCGATCTCTACGAGCCCTGCCGCGGCGGCGCGGCGCGCGAGTTCACCGGTGGAGTGGACCCGGAGTTGGAGGAGGTCGGCCAACTCCGAAATCGTCGGAGGGTCCGGGTGGGGTCGACCGCGGACGGCGAGCAGCAGTTGGTGTTGGCTGGGTGTGAGGCCTTCGGCGCGTGCGGCCTCTTCGGAGAAGCGGAGGAATTGTCGGAGCGCGTGTCGGAACGTCGCCAGACGTTGGTAGTCCCGGTCTGACAGGGGACCGGTGGTGTCGCTCACGGTGTCTCGCCCTCGGGAGCACGTTCACGTTGAGAGTCGATCACGACGGCCCGGCTGGTGAGGGCGAGGGCGACGAGCGCGGCCACGAGGGTAGTCGGCAGGAGCACCAGTCCCGACATCTGGGTGACGACGAGCGTCGACCCGAGCGGTGTCTTCGTGACGCCCGTGCAGAGCCCTGCCGCGAGTGCAGCCATCAGCACCGTGTCGTTCGTAGACGGTACAAGGCCGTGGATGAGCTGGCCGGTGGCGAATCCCACGAAGAACAGCGGAATGATGAAGCCGCCCTTCCAGCGGCCGGTGAGGGTGACGAGCACGCCGGACAGCTTGGCCGCGATTGCGACGGCGAGTGCGCCGATCCCGAGTCCTCCGTCGACGATCTGGCCGACCTGGGCCTCGCCATTGGTCAGTGCGAACGGCGACCACCAGAGGAGCCCGGCGAGTGCGACTCCTGCGACGATCGGCAGTGCCGCCTCCGGGACACGGGCAACGGCACGCCGGGCGACACCCACGAGGGCGGCGAAGCCGACCGCGGAGATCGCGGCGAGCACACCGCAGGCCACCCCCCACACGAGGTCGCCACCCACGAGTCGGCCAGGGCTCGGGAGGCGCCACACGGGGTCGAGACCGAGCCCGGAGGCGACGAAGTTCACCGTGTACCCCGTGAGCGCGCCCACGACCGCGGGCAGCACCGCCTCGTGGTATTGGAGGCCACGCCGGTGGAGGATCTCGAGCGCGAACAGCGCCGCACCGAGCGGAGCGCCGAAGAGCACCGCGAATCCGGTGGCCATACCGGTGATGGTGAGGACCCGCATGGCCGGGGGATCCAAGGCAAAGCGTCGTGCGATCCACGTGCCGAACGATCCGCTGGTCTGCACCAACGGCGCCTCCGGGCCCATCGAACCGCCGGCGCCGATGCACAGCAGCGACGCGGGAATGAGGGATCGGAGCTGGCGCAGGTCGTCGGTCCCACCGAGCACGTGGATGTTGTCGACCATCAGCTCGACGCCACCACTGTTGCCAAGAAATCTGGTGATCACTGCGACGACAGCGCCGACCGAAACAAGGATGGCCGCCTGCGCGACTGTCTCTCGAGCGCCCGATCCGATCAGTCGTTCGAGGCCGCGGAGGAGCGCAAGGTACACGGCAGAGATGACTCCGCCTCCGATGCTCACCGCCACGATCGGAATAGTCAGGCCGGAGCCGACCGGTCCTGGCAGTCGCCGCCTCGGCTGTCGATGACCTCGGCCCGGCTGGTGGCGCCACATCGCAAATAGATCGTAGTACGAGATATCGAGGGCCAAGAAATGGCGTGGTTCGTGCCGAGATCGGACTCCATTTCGCCCTCGGTTGAAATCTCCAGTCGATAGTAGAAGAATAAGTGCTGCTACCCCATGTCGTGGATCCGAGGAGGAACATGCCTGACGAGCACCCACGTCGCAGGACGTCTGCCGAACGCGACGGGCGACGACTCCCACTGCCGGACCGCCGTCCGGGCGATGAGCTGCAACGGCAGGCCCGTGCGCTCGGCGATCCGACCCGCTACGAGCTGTTCCGGTTCGTCGCGGGTGCCGACCGTCCCGTTGGCGTGGCCGAACTCACGGCGCACGTCGGTCTGCACCACAACGCTGTCCGCCAGCACCTCGCGAAACTGATCGACGCCGGGCTGCTGGTCGAGGGGACCGCGCCGAGCCAGGGGCCGGGCCGACCGAAGCTCGAGTACCAGCTCGATCCGGCCGCCGAAAGTCGCTGGGGCGTCGCCGGCCCGTACGAGCGCCTTTCGCTCTGGCTCGCAGAGATCGTCCGCACTGGCGATTCTCCCATCGAGGTCGGGCGGCGGATCGGGCGGCGCCAGAGACTCGGCGATCGCCCCTCGGACGGCGCGGTGGACGTCCTGGTGAGCGCGATGGCCCGTCACGGGTTCGCGCCCGATGCCCGCTCCCGCGGAGACGTCATCGACGTCACCTTGCGGGACTGCCCCTTTGCGTCGACCGCGCTCACTGATCCGGACACGGTGTGCGGGCTGCACCTCGGCATCGCCGAAGGCATCGCCGAGGGGCTCGACGACCTCGAGATCGACGAGCTGGTTCCCACCGACCCGCGCCGTCCGCACTGCCGTCTCCGCTGCCGGCTGGAGCAGAAGCCATGACCGCGAACGCTGCCAAGGTCGGTGCCGTGCCCGCGCGATCGGATCTCCGGCGCCAATTGGACGCGGCCAGGCTCGTGACCTCCGCTGATCACCCGCGGGCCGAGTCCTTGGGGACGCCACGTCCGCCCGAGGGTGCACGCCGGTCGGCCGACCGCGGCGTGCACCACAGCACGCGATCACCGGGCAGGCGCAGTCCATGGCGGACGGTGGCGCTTCCCGCCGAGCACGGCGGCTGGGCGCTGACCTTCGAACCGGTTCTGCTCGGGCTCCTGGTCGCGCCCACCGGTCCCGGGGTCGCGCTCGGCGCGGCAGCGATGCTCGCATTCCTCGCGTGTACCCCGCTCAAGGTGGTGCTCGTGGACCGGTGGCGGCACCGCTGGCTCCCGCGCACTCGTCTGGCGGCCCGAGTCGTCGTCGGTGAGCTCGCGTTGCTCGTCGCGCTGCTCGCCATCGCCGCCGCACGTGCGCGACACCCCTTCTGGGAACCGCTTGCGATCGCCGCACCCCTCGTGCTGGTCGAGCTGTGGTTCGACATGCGCAGCCGGGGCCGCCGACTCCTCCCCGAGATGGCGGGCAGCATCGGTATCGGGTCAGTGGCTGCGGCGATCGTGCTCGCCGGCGGAGGCCTCACCACCGTCGCGGCCGGATCGTGGCTCGTCGTCGCGACGCGTGCCACCGGATCGCTGCCCTTCGTCCACTCGCAGCTTCGACGTGTCAAGGGTCGTCCCGATCGCAGATGGGTGCAGGACTTGGCCCAGGCTGCCTCGATCGCGCTCGCGGCCGGTGGCGTGAGCATCGGCTGGCTACCAGTTCCCGCGGCAGGTGCGCTCGTCGCGCTCGCCCTGGTCCAGCTCGTACTCACACGCATCCCACCGCCACGGGCGGTCGTGATCGGGACTCAACAGCTCCTCTTCGGGCTGGCCGTCACCGTCATCGCCGGCACGACCATCCACTGAGCGAAGACACACCGATTGGCGGCTCGACCTCGGACTCCCACGAACTCGGCAGCCCCATGGGGAGGCGACCCCGGCCGCATCGGCCCAGTTGCCCTCTTGCAACACTGTGACCTGGTGACACGCGAAGCCCCGGCGAGTCCCGCCCCCTCCACCAGTGAGGCGCCGTCGACTTTTGCGCCGATCGGTCCAGATGGAAAGCTGCCCGGATGGGGAAAAGCAACCGGGCACCACATCGGATCATCTCGTGCGTCGTGGTCGTGGCGCTGCTGGGCGTGCTGCCCGTGGTCGCCTCCACGGCTGCCACGGCGTCGCCGCCGCCGACGTTCGACGCGTTCGGCAGCGCCGAACAGGTCGACGTCACCGGACTGACCCCCGGCGAACAGGTGGTGCTCCTCGATTCCGGTGGCACGACCGTCGCCACGCTCGACGCGACCTCGCTGGGTGGCGCGCTCTTCCGCAACGTGACTCCCGGCACGGGCTATGTCGTGAAGACGCCGTCGGACGGTTCGGAGTCACTGCCGCTCACCGTGCACTCGAATGCGCCCGCACCATGGGACTCATCGCTGTACGACCAGCCCATCGCGAACAACGGCTACCAGTACCTGACCACCCGTGACGGCACCCAGCTCGCCATCGACGTGCATCTTCCCCTCGGTGCCAACCCGAAGGACAAGGTGCAGTACCCCACCCTGATCGAATACGCCGGCTACGGCTACGCCGACCCGTCCGGCGGGGAGAGCAGCATCGCCCTGGTCGCCAATGCGATGGGCTTCGCGGTCGTGGACGTGAACATGCGCGGGACCGGGTGTTCGGGTGGTGCGTTCGACTTCTTCGAACCGCTCCAGCAACTCGACGCCTACGACGTGATCGAGACCATCGCCAAGCAATCCTGGGTCTCCAACCACAAGGTCGGCATGTTCGGGATCTCCTACGGCGGGATCAGTCAGCTCTTCGCCGCGCAGAACAACCCACCCAGCCTGGCGGCGATCGCCCCACTCTCGGTCATCGATGCCACCGCTTCGACGCTGTATCCCGGGGGGACGCTCAACACCGGGTTCGCGCTGTCCTGGGCGCAGGGCCGGGTCGATGACGCCAAGCCCGCCGGCCCCCACAGCGGCGAGTCCTATGCCTGGAAGCAGATCCAGAACGGCGACAAGGTCTGTGAAGCCAACCAGGTGCTCCACGCCAGTGCAGTCGACCTGATCGCCAAGGTCCGGGCGAACACGCACTATGACCCGGCCGTCGCCGACCCGATCGACCCGGTCAGCTTCGTCCACAAGATCCACGTCCCGGTGTTCATGGCCTGTCAGTTCGAGGACGAACAGACCGGTGGACATTGCCCGGAACTCGTCCAGCACATGACCGGAACGACCCACAAGTGGTTCACGTTCACGAACGGGTCCCACATCGATTCGCTCGACCCGGCGACGTTGAATCGAATGTACGACTTCCTGGAGATCTACGTCGCGCAGCAGCCACCGACGACGAACATGTATAAGGCCCACGACGGGGCACCATTCATTTACAAGTCGGCGATGGGACTGCCCGATGGGGACACCATCAATCTCCCCGACGACCCGATCCAGGGGAAAGCGACGTTGGCCGACGCCAAGTCGGCGTTCGAGGCGCTTCCCGAGGTGACCATCGCGTTCGACAACGGCGCGGGGACCTCGCCCGACAACGACACCACTCCCGGGAATCCGTACGCCGGGTTCACGAAGACGTTCTCCACGCTGCCGGTACCGGGCACCCAGGCCCGATCGTGGTATCTGGGGCCCGACGGAAAGCTCGGCGATCAACCCCCGGCCGGTGACGGGGTCGACACCTACACCTCGGACGCGTCCGCGCTGCCACTCACCGACTACACCGGCAAGACCGGTGGGGGTGGGCTGTGGGGCAACGCCTCCCAGTGGCAGTGGAACTGGCAGCAGAATCCGGCCGGCAAGGCGGTGTCCTACGTGTCTGCTCCTCTCACCAAGGACACGACAGTCGTCGGCGCCGGCGCGGTGTACGTGTGGGTCAAGTCCTCGACGCCGGACGTGGATCTGCAGGCCACGATCTCCGAAGTCCGACCCGATGGCAAGGAGACCTTCGTCCAGAACGGCTGGATCCGCGCCTCGGAGCGCAAGCTCTCCACCGGATCCGACAACGTGTTCAAACGACCGAGCACGCTGTTGGACCCGGTTCCGACATTCACGACGGCCGACTCCGCGCCGATGCCTGCGGGGCAGTTCGTCAAGGTGGCGATCCCGCTCTACTACCAGGGCCACGCCTACCGGGCAGGATCCAGAATCCGCGTCGTGATCGCGGCGCCGAACGGCACGCAGCCCGTCTGGGCCTTCGGGGAAACCGAGCCTCCGTCGTCGACGTCCCAGGTTGCCCTGGCGTACTCGCCGTCGATGCCGTCACGGCTGGTCCTGCCGGTCGTGCCCGATGGGACGATTCCCACCGCATTGCCGGTCTGCCCGAGTCTCCGCAACGAGCCGTGCCGCACGTATGAGCCTTTCGTGAACCAGTCGTCGTACACGCCGCCGACCACATCGACGACCTCGACCACGTCGACCACGGCGCCGTCGGCCACGGCGCCCTCGACGACCGCGGCCACGGGCTCATCGTCGCCATCTGATCAGACCTCCGGCCAGTTGCCGTCCACGGGGATCGACGTGCGGCTGCTGGCCGCGCTCGCGGCGATGGCGACGCTCGCCGGCGCCGGACTGGTTCTCACCGCGAGACGCCGACGTTCGATGGGCCGCGCCTGAGGGCCTAGGCGGCCTCGTCGAGCTGGGCGATCGCCGCGTCGAGCCCGGCGTAGTCGGAGTCCTCGGCTCTGATGCGGGCGAGTTCCCTGCGGGCCAGGACCTTCTTGCCTTCGGCCACGTAGCACTTGGCCCGCTCGAAGCGCGCCCGGTGCAACACGGTCGGGGTGCGTGATCGGCAACGGGTGACCTTGGCGAAGCACTCCCGGGCAGCGGCGTACTGCTGCTTCTCTCTGAACGCGATCCCGCGGAACACCCAGAGCAGCGACGTGACGTCGTCGACGTTCGGGGTACCTTCGGTGACCTCGATGACGTCGTCGAACCGCCCGGCGGAGTCGTAGAGATCGACCAGGGACAGTGCGGTGAGGGTCGTCGGTTCGAGACTCTCCACCACGGTGATGGCCTGGTCGGTCTCGGCCTTGCGCTGGAGCAGTTCGGCCAGCATGAGTCCCACGGTGGTCCGGTCGATCGGCAGGTGGGCGGTCACCCCTTCCACCGGTTCGACGTGAACCTCGACCGGAATGTAGTGCTCGATGAACGGGTCGTCACCGGGGTCCTCACCGGTGTCGAAGGCCCACTGCAGATCCCGGAGCGCGTCCTTGTCCCGGTGGTGGTTGATCCACAGCACCCCGGCGAGGGTTGCTGCCGCGAGGGCGACGTCGTGTGCGGAATTCGCGATGGACTCGACCGCGGCGGGGTCGTTCGCCGACACCGCGGCGTAGAGCTCCTTTTCCGAGTGCCGCGCAAACAGTCCCGGTCTCCTCGGGGGTGATGCCGGAGCAGCCGCCGTCGACCGACTGGCCGCCGCGGCGTTTGTGGATTGCTTCGACGAGCCGTAGGAGATCCACGACATGCCCGTCCCCGGGATCGAGATCGTGCGTCGAGACCGTCCGTTCGGCGAGCTGCTGACGTGATAGCCCTTCACGCCGGCCGAGAACCCGATGCCCGATTTCGAGAAGTTCATCCGTAGGCCGGGAAGGATCTTGATCGATCGGTGCAGTCGGAAGCCCATGGTCGTTACCGAGGCAACATGCCCTTGAGGTACGCGGCCGCACCCGCGTGTTGGATGGCGTCGTCGGCGATGCTGATCAGACGCACCCCCAAGGTGACCGGCGGGTCCCAGTGGTCGTCCACGACCGCATCGAGCGCAGCCGCGGTGAGCGAAGACAAGAACGCAGCGGTGTGGTCGGCAACGTGGGCGTAGTAGTCGCCGAGCACCGCGCGAGTCGCGGGGCTGGACCGCGGCGACCGCGGCCGCGTCGTGTCCGTAGCCGGTGTTGTGCGGGTCGGGTGCGAGTCCGAACCCCGACGCCCAGTCCCCGGTGACCCAGACCTGGGTGGTGCCGGCCACGTCGGCGACCTGATGGTCGATGACGCGGGTGAGGTGCCAGAGGAGCCAGCCGATCGGATTGACGTCCGGTTCGGGCCGCCAGGTGAGGTCGCTTGCCTCCAGGCCGTCGAGCACGTCCTCGACGTGGTCGTCGATGCGTCCGAACAGTTCGGTCAGGACTCCGTTGTGGTCCATGGTCGTCACCTCCTGGTTCCGAACCGTACCGCGTGCCGTGGCGCGGGGCGTCGCGCCGATCGATGTGATCGGTGCCGTCAGCTCCACACGGGCCGAGCCAGCGAGCGGAGCACTTCGATGACGACCACCAGCACCACGCCGATCGTGAGGACCGTCACGACGCCCAGCGCACTCGGAGCGTCGACGATCAGGAAGAGCGCGACGACCAGCGCGGCGACCGAGCCGCGCAGCGCCGCGGTCCGACGGGCGACGAATGCGCCGACGGGCCCGCCGGCCACCCTCGTGCGAACCTTGATGGCGACGTCACCGGTACCGGTCACCCACGAGGCGAGCCCGATGAGCACACCGGTCAGAAAGATCAGCCGGACTCCCCAACGCAGATAGCGGACGAGGATGGCGTAGATGTCCGCGGCCGCATTGTGTGGCAGGACCGAGGGCGGGATGCCGTCGAGGTAGTAGCTGCGGCCGATCAACAATCCGATGGTCAACACCACCATGCCGATCGACGTGCCGAACGCGGCGATCGCCAGGCTGCGGCGACGCTTGGTGGCGAGTGCGATGCCGATGGCGAGCAGGCCGAGACCGGCGACCGGAAGCGCATACGCGCCGACGTCGAGCCAGTGCACCGCGGTGCGGGCCGATTGCAGGCCGTGGAGGTCGGCGATCTGCAGGGTCGGGCCGACCGCGGGAACGTTGGACGCGATCTCGATTCCGACCTGGTGCAATTGCTGCTCGACTGACTGGACCACTCCCGAGAGGTCGAGCACGACCTTGGTGCCCAAGGCGACGACGCTCCGGTCGCCGCTCGGTCGATCACCAGTGAGCAGGTAGCGGATCTGGGTGTGCACCCTGCGGTTCAGCGAAGCCCAGATCTTGGCGAACGTCGGACTGGCGACGAATTCGGCGGTCTTGGAGTGGACGAACGATCCGACCGCTCCGGCCAAGGGGGGCGCCACGTACTTGCCGATCTTCGGCATGGCGTCTTCCACCCGTTTCGCCACGTCGAGTCGCTGGGTGATCGCGTCGCTGACCAGATTCACGACGGCTTCCTGCACTGCCGCATCGCTCGCGATCGGCGCGAGTGTGTCGACGTAGCGATCGGTGTTCAGCACGAGGTTCCGGCCCCAGAGCGCCACTGGCGAGACGGTCACACAAACGAGGCCCAGCGCCATCGCGACCGCGGCCAGTGATCGTCGGATCAGGTGGCGTTGCTGCGGGGTCCCCCCGGCCCCATCGTCGGTGTCCGCGTCCGCTGGTTCGTGTGACGACACCATGACCGGACTCCTCGTGGGTGGTCGATGTCCAGGACCCGTACCCTGCGGACGTTAGCCGGACGCGACCACACCGTCGATGCCCCCGCGGTGGTTGTGGTCACATCCGACGTACGTCACAGTCCGCGTGACCGCCGGGGATCGTGCTTCTCGGTAGCCTGGAGACCAATCCCGACCGATCGATGCGGGAACCCTTGAGGTCTTCCCCATGGCGAGCCGCCGCAATCTCGAAGAAACCAGGATGGCGATCCTCGCCGCCGGCGTCGCCTTGATGCGGGAGTCGGGAAACTCGTTCGCCGCGGCGAACATCTCCCTCATCGACGCGTGTCGCCGGGCGGGTCTCCGCACTGCGGGCAGCGGATACAAGATCTGGGGTGGACAGGGCGACTTTCGGAGCGACCTCCAGCGCTACGCGCTGACCGAGTCCGAGGACGAGTCCGGGGTAGTGGATCGACTGGTCGAATCGGTCACGTCGCTCGGGGAGGACCCCGATCTGCGAGAACTGATCCGGGTGGCCGCAACCGAGAACGCCGAACGCCTCATCGGGACGACCGAGTTCGCCAGGACGGTGGCGCTGTGGCTCGGCGCAGCCGACGATCCCGAGCTTCGCCGCCGTCATGTCGAAGACCAGCGCGAGGCGCTGCATGCATTGGCCGACATCTACCGGGACCTGCTCGACGAGCACGGACGGGAGGTGCGGTCCCCGTTCACGATCGAGCTGTTGACGCTCGCGATCTCCGCGGAGATGAACGGTCTCGGTCACTTCCTCGCCTACGCCGACGATACCGGCGCCGCGCAGATCGACCGGCCGACCGGAGCTGAGGGGACGGTCGAGCGGTGGCACCTGCTCGGGTGCGTCGTCGAGGCGTTGGTCGAGTCGTTCACCCGACCAAAGAGTTCGTCACGTCCGGGGGTCAGTCACCGAGGGTGACCGACAACACCTGGCGTTTGCCGGTCACCTTGCCTTCACGGAGCAGGCGATCGGCCTCGTCCATCAACAGGTCGGAGTGCGCCGCGCCCGCAGGGTCGAAGGCCACGCCGATGGTCGCGCCCAGCGAAGCACGGTCGTCGCCGACGATGACGGGCTCGACCAGAGCGCCCTGGATGCGTGCTGCAATCTCGAGTGCGTCGGCCAGGTCGGGCGCTTCGCGGAGCAGAATCGCGAATTCGTCGCCACCCACCCGTGCCACGACACAGGACGCGCACACCTCGAGGAGCCGCTCGCCGACGGTTGCGAGAACCTGGTCGCCGACGCGGTGTCCACAGCGTTCGTTCACCGGTTTGAAGTCGTCCAAGTCGCAGAACAGCACCGCCCGGGGGCCGCCCCGGCTGGAGTCGAGCGCGTTCTGGAACTCCCCGCGGTTGGTGAGACCGGTGAGGTGGTCGTGGGTGACGTCCCAGGCGAGTTGCCGTTGTTGGCTTGTCCAACGCAATGCCAGTCGGATCAGGTTTTCGGCGCGTCTGACGTCGGTACGGTGGGTCGAACCGGGAGCGCCGTGGTCGTCGTTCCAGATGAACAGCGCCGCCGAGAAGCCGGCCTCCACCATCGGCACGCACCAGCACGCTGCGCATCCCCTGAGCGATGGCGTCCGCTCGGGTCTTCGGGGCGAGCGCGTCGAAGAGGTCGACGACCAGCTCGGGCGCGGCGAGGGCCCGGGCTATCGCCTCCCGGTCGGCGGGACGGGGGTCGTCGAGTGCGATCAGGGAGGTGCTCCCGACCGATCGTGCGAATCGTGTGCCCGTCCAGTCGGCGCCCAGCACCGCGACCGTGCCCACGATGTCGTGTTCGATGAGGCGGGTGAGTTGACCCATCGCCCGGTCGGGATCCTTCCCTTCCAGGATCGTGTCCACCGCGTCGTAGAGCGCCTGCGCCCCGGCGGCCCGGTGGATCTGCACGACGTACCCGTGGATGCCGGTCCGCTCCGCGGTCCGTGCCGTGACATCGACGGGCACCTGCTCGCCCGAGGCGCTCTTGAGGAAGAGCCGGACCGGGGCGCCCACCCAGTTCGGATCGGAAGGTTCGTAGTCGACTTCGTTCAGGCCCTGGACGGCCACGTCCAGGCTGGCCGGTTCGAGGAGTTCGACGATGTTCCGCCCCAACCATTCCGACGGATGCCAGCCGATCAGATGCTCGATCGACGGCGAGGCGTAGAGCAGGGTGAGGTCCTTGTCGACCACGGCGATGGGGTCCACGGCCGTTTCGACGATCGACGCGAAGAAGCCGGGCGTGCCCACCTCGTGTGGAGGTTGACCGGCTGCTTCTCCTGCCATCGAGACCTCCCTCGGTGTGGGCCCGGTCGCCCAATTGCATTTTCCACTACAACGGTCCGCGACGGGAAAAAGTTGAGCGATCCCTCGTGGTTGTCATCGGCATCCGGGGCCGCGGCCGCGGCCGCGCGGTCGTGTCGCCGACACGTTGCACCGGGAAAATCGTGCACCCGGCGGCTCGCGGGTGGGCAAGACTTCTCCGCCATGGCCTCGCCCTGGGACGACCTCGACATCGAAGCGGTGCCGGGGGCGCCCAACCGATTCCGTGCCTGCATCTCCGACGTGTGGATGCTCGCCGTCGTCCCCCAGGGAGGGGTGGTGGCCGCGATCGCCCAGCGGGCCATGGCGACGGTGCTCGACGACCCGTCCCAGCAACTGCGCACGATGACGTCGGTCTTCGCGGGGCAGGTCGCCGCCGGGGAGCTGATCATCGAGGTGGAGCTGCTCCGGCGCGGTCGTTCGATGTCGCAGTTGCAGGCGACCGTGCGAAATCCGGACGCGTCGGCCGGACTGACCGCGCTCGCCGTGTTCGGTGCGGAGCGGCGGGGCTTCGACTTCATCGAGGTGGCGCCGCCTGACGTGGCTGGACCCGAGGGGCTGCGGTCGTTCCGGGACGGGGTGCCCGAAGGGATCGATTTCACCTTCGAACGCGATCAGATGCCGTTCTGGGATCGCATCGTCGAGACGCGGCCGGCGGTCGGTCGAGCTCCCTGGGAGCCTTTCGAGGAGGGACCCTCGGACATTGCCTCCTGGCATCGCTTCGACGATCCGCCGCTCGACGCCGCAGGTCACCTGGACGTGGTCGGGCCGATCGTCGTGTGCGACACCATGCCAGGTTCGGTCGGCCAGAAGATGCCACCAGAGGCGGGCATGTGGTTCGCGCCGAGTGTCGACTACACGTTCCACTATTTCGGATCGACGGCCCCCGGCTGGCTGCTCGCCCACGGGCGGGCGCGCTGGGCCGGCGACGGCTATGCGTCGATCGAGCTGACGCTCTGGGACGAGCAGCTGACGAAGCCCGTGGCCTACGGGACCCAGGTGATGTTCTTCGCCTTCGGCCGCTGAGGTGCGTTGGCGGGTCGGGTCGGATCACTTGGTAGCCTGGCTGTCCGCCTCTGGAGAGGTGCCGGAGTCTGGCTGAACGGGCCTCCCTGCTAAGGAGGTGACGGGTAACCCCCGTCCGTGGGTTCGAATCCCACCCTCTCCGCCGCACCGTTTCCTGACGTACCCCCAGGTTTCTTCGAGAGTCGAGTTGCCGGGGACTCGTGGCCGTCGATGCGGCGCCGCGCGAGCCGGTCGGTTCAGGTCGGGTCGACGATCTGGGCGAGCCGACGGAAGCTGGCCTCCATGCCGTCGACCATGTTCGGGGCCAGCGCCCCATCGCGCGAGGCGGTGTCGGGAAAGGAGATGACCATCGACACCAAGGTGCCATCGGTGACCGGGGTGAGGGTCAACTCGCACACCGTCCCGCCTGCCTCGGCGGGGATGCCGTCGCCCGACATCGCTTCGGTGAATCGGGCCCGTCGGGGCGCCTCGACTTCCAGCATCTCGCCCGTGGTGGCGAAGCTCCTCCCATCGGTGTCATTGCGCCAGACGTAGCGGTAGGTGCCGCCGACGTCGGTGGACGTTTCACACGTCGGCATCGACCAGCCGTCGGGTCCGAGCATCCAGCGTTGCACGAGATCGGGGTCGAAGTGTGCCGCCCAGACGGCCTCGAGCGGTCCCTGGATGATCCGGGCGACCCGGACGCTGGTGTCGTCGAGCAACGTCGCCGCCGCGCGGGCCGCCGCGGCGAAGGTGCGCAGGTCGGAAACCACATCGTCGATCTGGCTCATGGCCGACAGCGTGCCCTCCTCCATGCCCATCTCGAGGAGCTTGGCGTACTCGTCCGTGTCGTTGAAGTAGGTCGTGATCGTGAGGCGTGAGCCGGTGTCGGTGGCGGTGAAGTCGAAGGTCATGCGCATGGTCGGCATGTCGGGGTTCGGGGTGCCGTCGGGGCCGGCGAACCCGTCGAGAACCTCGAAGTGATGCGGCGCATCGACGGCGAGGAACTCCCAGTATCCGCTCGGGCTGTCGCCGTCGGGGCCGGTCATGGTGTAGTTGGACCGGCCGCCGACGAAGAAGTCGTGTCGGTGGAACTTGGCCGGATAGGAGGTCGGTCCCCAGAAGCGTTCGAGTTGGCGAGGGTCGGCGTACGCGTCCCAGAGGCGCTCGAGTGGCACCGCGAAGTCGGCGACGATGGCGAGGGTGAGGGCGTCGAGGTCCTTCTCGACGGAGGTGACGGGCATCGGCTGAGGCCTTTCGGGGAGTGGGTTCTGTCGTTCGGGGAACGGGTGGTTCAGGTCGGGTCGTCTTCGGCGAGCAGCGCGTCGAGTCGGTCGATGCGCTGGCGCCAGAGGTGTTCATAGGAGTCGAGGAGCGCCTGGGCCCGTGCGATGGTCCTGGGTTCGGCGCGCACGCGCCGCTCCCGACCCACGGCGTGCTTGGCGACGAGCCCGGCACGTTCGAGCACCGCGATGTGTTTCTGGGCCGCCGCGAACGACATGGCGTAGTCGGCGGCGAGTTCCGAGACGGTCTGCTCGCCGAGAAGGGTGCGGCGCAGGATGTCCCGTCGGGTCGCATCCGCGAGGGCGTGGAAGATCCGGTCCACCGCTTCGTCGTCGAGATCCTCATCGAGATGTACAACCATATGGTTGTACATTAGCGATCGCGTTGCCGTTGTCAAGGGGTGCCCGATCGATGAGTTGCGCGACCTTGCTCATCGACGAGGTGGACGTGATCCTTGGACGTACGCGGACTGGCATCGGAATGCGCGAGACGCGGGGTTCGACCGCGCACCGTGGAAACCGAAGGGTGCACGCTCCAGGGCCTGCCCACCGTCCCACCGGCAGCATGTCGCGTCGACAACCTGGCCGGAAGCGGCGAACCGCGAGCGTCCCTCAACCGAGCCGATGCGCGTGACCCGCGACGACGGGAAGTGGGAGTACCGCAGGAAGCCGGTCGTTAACGAACCGTCAAGCAGTGAACCCAGGTGGTTAAGAACGTCGTAAGGCCCTTCCTTGACCCGTCGGGCGCGTTCAGGATGCCCGAAGGCGTCGGCGCGGAGCCGACAGGAACAAGGGGTCGACCGGTCATGGCAGACATCGCATTCATCCTCGTGGCGCTGGCGTTCTTCGGTGCCTGCGTCGCCTACTCGCGTGGGCTCGACCGGCTGGTGCGGGCCTCCGAGGAGGGCGAGGCCGCCCGGGAGGTGACGTCATGACGGTGGACAACGTCGTCGGGTTGGTCATCGCCGTGCTGCTGGTCGTGTTCCTGATCGCAGCACTGCTTTTCCCGGAAAGGTTCTGATGTCGGCAGCCAGCTTGCTCCAGTTCGCGGCGCTGATCGCTGTGCTGATCGTGACCGCGGTTCCGCTCGGTCGCTACATGGCGCACGTCTACGGCGACGACGAGTCGGCGCCGGGTGAGCGGATCTTCGGACCGATCGAGCGGCTCGTCTACCGGATCTGCCGCATCGACCCGAAGCGGGAGCAGCCCTGGACGACCTACGCGTACTCGTTGCTCGGCTTCAGCATCTTCTCGTTCCTCGCCGTGTACGGCCTGCTCCGCCTGCAGGGCCACCTCCCGCTCAACCCGGCCGACATCGGCGCGGTGGCACCGCACCTGTCGTTCAACACCGCGGTCAGCTTCATGACGAACACCAACTGGCAGAGCTACGGAGGCGAGGGGACCTTGAGCCAACTGTCGCAGATGATGGGTCTGTCGGTGCAGAACTTCGTGTCCGCGGCCGCCGGCATGTCGACGCTGGCGGCGTTCATCCGCGGCCTCTCGCGCCAGCGGGCGGACACGGTCGGCAACTTCTGGGTCGACCTGACCCGCTCGACGATCCGCATCCTGCTGCCGTTGTCGTTCATCCTCGCCATCTTCCTGATGAGCCAGGGCGTGATCCAGAATTTCCATGGGTTCACCTCCGCCCATGCGCTGCAGGGCGGGTTCAAGCAGCTCATCCCCGGCGGGCCCGCTGCCAGCCAAGTGGCGATCAAGCAGCTGGGGACCAATGGCGGCGGGTTCTTCAACATGAACTCGGCGCACCCGTTCGAGAACCCCACAACGCTCAACAACTTTGTCGAGATGTGGGCGATCCTCATCATCCCGTTCGCGTTCGCCTTCACGTTCGGTCGCATGGTCAAGGACAGGCGTCAGGGCCGGGCGGTGTTCGCGATCATGTTCATCGTCTGGTTCGCGATGTCCGTGTTCACCATGGCTGCCGAGGTGCACGGCAACCCCCAGCTGACCGCCGCCGGCGCCAACCAGGCGGTGACCGCCACCCAGGCCGGCGGGAACATGGAGGGCAAGGAGGTCCGCTTCGGGCCGGCGGCATCGGGCCTGTGGGCGGCCTCGACGACCGGCACCTCGAACGGCTCGGTCAACGCGATGCACGACAGCTTCACCCCGCTCGGCGGAGGACTCGCCCTCGGTCACATGATGCTGGGCGAGGTCAGCCCCGGTGGTGTGGGCGTGGGCCTCTCTGGCCTGCTGGTCATGGCGATCCTGAGCGTCTTCATCGCCGGTCTGATGGTCGGTCGCACGCCCGAGTACCTGGGCAAGAAGATCGGGGCGCCCGAGATGAAGATTGTCGCGTTGTACGTGCTCGCCATGCCGACCGCGGTGCTCGGCTTCACCGCGGCGTCGATGTACGTCGGCTCGGTGACCCACACGACCATGTGGAACTCGGGGCCGCACGGATTCACCGAGATCCTCTACGCCTTCACGTCCGCCTCCAACAACAATGGGTCCGCGTTCGCCGGCATCACGGCGTCCACGCAGTGGATGGACACGACCTTGGGCATTGCGATGCTCATCGGCCGGTTCCTGCTGATCCTCCCAGTGCTCGCACTCGCCGGCTCGTTCGCTCGCAAGCGAGCCATGCCCGCCAACGAAGGCACCTTCCCCACCCATGGGCCGCTCTTCGTCGGGCTCGTCATCGGTGTGGTCGTGATCGTCGGCGGTCTCACCTTCTTCCCGGCTCTGGCGCTCGGCCCGATCGTCGAGCACCTCTCCCTCTTCTAGGAGGATCAGTTGCAGACACAAGTCTCCGAGATGCCCGCAACCGAACCGCGCGACCGCGCCACCACGCGCCCGCTCTTCGAGTCGACGATCGTGCGGCAAGCGACCATCGACAGCGTCCGCAAGCTGGACCCTCGGGTCCAGGCCCGAAACCCGGTGATGTTCGTGGTGCTGGTCGGCAGCGTCCTCACGACCGTCCTGTTCTTCCGCGACCTCGGCTCCGCCCGCGCGAACCAGAACGTGTTCTCCGGTCTCGTCGCCGCGTGGTTGTGGTTCACGGTCCTGTTCGCCAACTTCGCCGAGGCCATGGCCGAAGGACGCGGCAAAGCCCAGGCGGCCACCCTGCGCAGGACCCGCGCCGAGACGATGGCCAACCGCCGACGGGCCGACGGCGAGGTCGAGCACGTTCCGTCGACCCAGCTCACGGTGGACGACGTCGTCGTGGTGACGGCTGGTGAGGTGATCCCCTCCGATGGCGAGATCATCGAGGGCATCGCGTCGGTCGACGAGTCGGCGATCACCGGCGAGTCGGCGCCGGTGATCCGCGAAGCAGGTGGTGACCGCTCGGCGGTCACCGGCGGCACCCGGGTGTTGTCGGACAAGATCCTGGTGCGCATCACCGCTCGGGCAGGAGAGACCTTCCTCGATCGCATGATCGCACTGGTCGAAGGCGCCAGCCGCAAGAAGACGCCGAACGAGATCGCGCTCAACACGCTGCTCGCCGTGCTCACGATCATCTTCCTGCTGGCGACCGTCACGCTGCAGCCGTTCGCGATGTACGCCCACGCCGAGCAGAAGGTCATCGTGCTGGTCGCCCTGCTCGTGTGCCTCATCCCCACGACGATCGGTGCACTGCTGTCCGCGATCGGCATCGCGGGCATGGACCGACTCGTCCAGCACAACGTGCTCGCCATGTCGGGCCGGGCCGTCGAGGCGGCCGGGGACTGCTCGACGTTGCTCCTCGACAAGACCGGCACGATCACCCTCGGCAATCGACAGGCAGCAGAGTTCCTCGCCCTGCCCGACGTCCCCGAGGAACGCCTCGCCGCCGCCGCGCAGCTCGCCAGCCTCGCCGACGAGACGCCCGAAGGCCGCTCGATCGTCGTGCTGGCGAAGGAGCGCTACGAGATTCGCGAGCGCGACGTCCACGACGCGGAACTCGTCCCATTCACGGCGCAGACCCGCATGAGCGGACTCGACCTCGAAGGTCGGTCGGTGCGCAAGGGCGCGGCGGACTCGGTCAAGCGGTGGGTCGTCGAGCAGGGTGGGCAGGTCCCCGACGGCCTGGACTCGGTCGTGGAGGGCGTCGCCACCGCCGGCGGCACTCCGCTCGTCGTCACCGAGGGCGTCGAGATCCTCGGCGTCGTGCACCTGAAGGACATCGTCAAGACGGGGATCCGCCGACGCTTCGACCAGCTCCGGTCGATGGGCATCCGCACGGTCATGATCACCGGCGACAACCCGCTCACCGCGCAGGCCATCGCCACCGAGGCCGGCGTCGACGACTTCCTCGCCGAGGCCACGCCCGAGGACAAGTTGGACCTGATCCGGCGCGAACAGGCCGGCGGGCGACTGGTGGCCATGACCGGCGACGGCACGAACGACGCGCCGGCGCTCGCCCAGGCCGACGTGGGCGTGGCCATGAACACCGGCACCCAGGCCGCCAAGGAAGCCGGGAACATGGTCGACCTCGACTCGAACCCCACCAAGCTCATCGAGATCGTCGAGATCGGCAAGCAGCTGCTCATCACCCGGGGTGCGCTGACCACGTTCTCGGTCGCCAACGACGTGGCCAAGTACTTCGCCATCATCCCCGCGATGTTCATGGGTGTCTTCCCGGCGCTCAACCGCATCAACATCATGCACCTGCAGTCGCCCCGTTCGGCGATCCTGTCTGCGGTGATCTTCAACGCGCTGGTCATCGTCGGTGTTGATCCCGCTGTCGCTCCGGGGCGTGAAGTTCCGGGCCGAGAGCGCCGCCTCGATGCTGCGGCGCAACCTGCTGATCTACGGCCTCGGCGGCATCATCGTGCCGTTCATCGGGATCAAGCTCATCGACCTCCTCATCACGGCACTGGGAGTCTCCTGATGCGACGCCAACTGCTTCCCGCCCTCGGGATGATGCTCGTCTTCACCGTCCTGCTCGGCGTTGCCTACCCGCTGCTCGTGACCGGGATCGGGCAGACCGCGTTCAACGGACAAGGCCAACGGCTCGCTGGTCGAGGTCGACGGGAAGGTCGTCGGCTCGAAGTTGATCGGTCAGCCGTTCACCGATGCCAAGTACTTCCACCCCCGACCCTCCGCCGACGGCTACGTCCCCGGTGCGCAGGGCGGCGGTACCGTCTCGCACGGGTCCAACCTCGGGCCGACCGACCCCCGCCTGATCGGCAACGTTCCCGGCGTGAACATGTCCGCAGCCCAAGAACCCGTACGCGACGCCGGAGGATCCGACGTGCGTACCCGTGCAGGCGACCGACGAGCACGACAAGCCTGTCACCGACGCGACACGGCAACCCCGTGTACGAGAAGAATGCCGACGGGACCTTTGTGTGCAACGCTGACACCGTGCCACAACGGGTGCTGGCCTACCGAGCCGAGAACGGACTGAGCGACAAGGTGCACGTTCCGGTGGACGCCGTGACCGCGAGCGGATCCGGCCTCGACCCGGAGATCTCGGTGGCGAACGCGCGGCTCCAGGCCGGCCGGGTCGCCAAGGCCCGTGGTCTCGACAAGGCCGTGGTGCTGCAGCTCGTCGACCGGCACACGGATCAACGTGCCCTCGGCTTCCTGGAGAGCCCGGTGTAACGTGCTCAGCTCAACCTTGCCCTCGACCGGATGCACTGACCGTACGTGCTCGAGTCGGAACGGTCCGCCCGTGCGACGGCGGGCCTCGGCTGACCGATCGACCCCGCGACCGCCGCGGGTCGGGCTGTAGCGATGGCCTACGGCGAGCTGCGCATCTACATCGGCGCCGCGCCCGGAGTCGGCAAGACCTACGCCATGCTCAACGAGGGACGTCGGCGTCGCGAGCGCGGCGCCGACGTCGTGGTCGGGCTCGTCGAGACGCACGGCCGTCCGACCACGGCCGCCGCCATCGGCGACATCGAGGTCTTGCCCCGCAAGGTGATGGAGTATCGGGGCGCCACGTTCGAGGAAATGGACATCGACGCCCTCCTGGAACGTGCGCCCCAGATCGCGCTGGTCGACGAGCTCGCCCACACGAACGTGCCGGGGAGCCGCAACGAGAAGCGTTGGCAGGACATCGAAGAGCTGCTGTCGGCTGGGATCACGGTGATCTCGACCGTGAACATCCAGCACCTCGAGTCGCTGAACGACGTCATCGAGCGCATCACCGGCATCGTGCAGCGCGAGACGGTCCCCGACGCGGTGGTCCGTGCCGCCGACCAGATCGAGCTCGTCGACATGACGCCCGAGGCACTGCGGCGTCGCATGGCGCACGGGAACATCTACCCGGCCGAGCGCGTCGACGCAGCCCTCGGCAACTACTTCCGCACCGGCAACCTGGGCGCGCTCCGCGAGCTCGCTCTCCTGTGGGTCGCCGACCGAGTCGACGAGGGCCTCGAGGACTACCGAGAGCGCCACCGGATCGACGAGCCGTGGGAGACGCGGGAACGGGTCGTGGTCGCGCTGACCGGCGCGCCCGGCGGCGAGCAGCTCGTGCGGCGTGGCGCGCGCATGGCGGGCCGAACCCATGCCGAGCTGGTCGCCGTCCACGTGCGCGCCTCCGACGGGCTCGAAGCCGACGACGAAGGGCTGCTCGACAACCACAAGGAGCTGCTCACCGAGCTCGGCGGCCGGTATGCCGAGGTCATCGCCACCGATCCCGCCGAGGGTCTCGTGCGCTTCGCCAAGGCCGAGAACGCCACCCAACTGGTGTTGGGTGCGTCGCACCGTTCGTGGTGGGCGGAGCTCGTTCGGGGCTCGATCATCAATCGGGTCATCCGGCTGTCGGGGCCGATCGACGTGCACGTCATCTCGACCACTCCGGTGGAAGGTCCCCGGCGATCACCCTTGAAGACGTCGGCCCGCCGAAAGGTTGCCCGGTCATCGCGGGCCACGTTCGCGGCATGGCTGGGTGCGTTCGTCGCCATCCCGGTCGTCGTCCTCGTACTCCTGCCGTTCAAGGAGTCGATCGGCGTGCCCGGCATGTTGCTCGTCCTGCTCTTGGGACCGGTGGCGGTCGCACTCATGCGGCGGCCTCCGCCCGGCGCTGGCCGCTGTCCGGGGTTGCGTTCCTTCTCGCCGACTGGCTCTACATTGACCCGACCCACACGCCTGCGCTTCGCGCACGCCGGTGACCTCCTGGCGCTGTTGGTCTTCGTCGTGGTGTCCGCGCTGGTGAGCGGGTTGGTCGACCGCCTCGAACGGCGGAGCGCGGAGCTTGCCCTGAGCCAGGCGGAGACCGAGACGCTCGCCCAGCTGGCGTCGGGGACCGCGCTTCTCGATGCGGAGGCGCTGGACCGTCTGGTCAACGAGCTGCGTGAAGCGTTGGGGCTCGACGCCGTCGCCGTCCTCGTGCCGACTCCCGACGGTTGGCGGGTCGAGGCGCGGCGCCGGCGAGCCCACTCCGGCCTCGCCGGAAGGCGCCACCTATTCGGCGGAGCTGTCGGGCGGTTGGATGCTGGTCGTGGCCGGCCCGTCGCTCCCATCGGACGCTCGTCGTCTGTTGTCGGCCTTCGTCGCGCAGCTGCGCTTGGCGCAGGCGACCCTCCGACTGCAGGCCGAGGCCCTCGAGGCCAAGAGCCTGGCCGACGCCAATCGGGTGCGCGAGGCGTTGCTGGCCTCGGTTTCGCACGACCTGCGCGGGCCGTTGCACAACATCAAGGCGGCGGCGACGAGCGTGCTGAGCGATGAGGTCGAGTGGCAGCCTGACGAGGTGATCGCCTTCTGCAGGACCATCGACGTCGAGGCCGACCGACTGCACGCGGTGATCGTCGAATCTCCTCGACATGGGTCGCCTCCAGGCCGGGATGGTCGGTGTGCGCATGGAGCCGGTCCAGGTCGAGGAAGTGGTCTATGCCGCCCTCGCCAGCCTGTCGATCGACGTCTCCTCGGTCGACGTCGCGATTCCCGTCGACTTGCCGCCGGCGGAAGCCGACCCGGCGCTGCTCGAGCGCGCGCTGGCGAACGTCGTGCTCAATGCCTTGAACTGGGCCCCGACGGGCACGCGCGTGCGGGTCCAGGGCAGTTGTGCGGGCAACGAGGTCGACGTGCGGGTGATCGATCGGGGCGCGGGCATCCCTCGCGATCAGCGAGACACCGTGTTCCAGCCGTTTCAGCGGTTGGGTGACGCAAGCTCGATCGACCATGACGGCATCGGACTCGGCCTTGCGGTCACCGTCCGGTTTCGTGGACGCCATGGGTGGCCGGGTCGACGTCGACGACACCCCGGGAGGCGGCACGACCATCGTCATCGCACTGCGAGTCGCGCCGTGAGCCGGATCCTCGTCGTCGACGACGACGTGCGCATCCTCAAGACACTCGAGGTGAACCTCCGCGCCCGTGGCTACGACTTCGACCTTGCCCGCACAGGGGAAGCGGCGTTGCAGGTGGCCGCGCGCCGGCATCCCGACGCCGTGATCCTGGACCTCGGACTGCCCGGACTGGACGGATCGGACGTGATCCACGGGTTGCGGGGCTGGAGCACGGTGCCCATCGTCGTGCTGTCGGGACGAGGTACGGAGGCCGCGAAGGTGGAAGCTCTCGATCTCGGGCGCCGATGACTACCTGACCAAGCCGTTCGGAATGGACGAGCTGTTCGCCCGGCTCCGGGCTTCGATGCGGACGGGCCGTGGTTCCCGAGGGCCAGCCGGTGCTCACGACACCCGACTTCACGATCGACTTCGTCGCGAAGCAGGTGCGCCGTGACGGTGAGGTGACCCGACTCACGCCCACGCAGTGGCACATGGTGGAGGTTCTGGTGCGCAACGCAGGGAAGCTCGTCACCTACGAGCAGATCCTGCAAGAGGTCTGGGGGCCCAACTACGGCAAGGAGACCAACTACCTGCGGGTCTTCATGAACCAGATCCGCCACAAGCTCGAGCCCGAACCTTCGCGGCCGCGGTACTTCGTCACCGAGCCGGGCATCGGGTACCGCTTCGTGCCACCTGTCGACGACGAGGCAAGAGGTGTCTGAGTTCGTATCCGTCCGCCGGCCCGTGGCCCCTTCCGACGGCGTCGTCGGGCCGCTACCCTCCCGAAGATGACCGCAGACGACGCGAGTGCATCCGTACCCCCGACCTCCCGCGACGACGAGCATCGACGACCCGAGGGCGTCACCGATGCCCTGGTCGCCGCGACCGGCAAGGCGAGCGAGGCGTTCGAATGGGTCGAACGGCTCCGCGGACGGCTCTTCGACTTCCACCAGATGATGGGCCACGCCGATTTTCTCTTCGGCGACGCCGCCGACGCGCTCGAGCAGGCCGGCCAACCCGAGCTCGCCGAGATGCTTCGACGCGACGTCGTCGGACGCAATGTGCTCCCGGGTCGCTGGACGTTCCAGATCATCGAGGAGTTCGACGACGGCTACTACCGGGTGGTCAAGGACGCCGAAGAGCGGATTCAAAGCGAATGCATGCAGGGGCGGCGGCATGTCTTCGAGGCCGAGCTCAAAGCCCGTCGTCAGGCACGGTAGGGTCGAATCGAACCTCGCGTTGCATGTCGATGCACCGGGGTTCCAGCCGGATACCGCCAACTCTGGGAGCTGCACCATGCCTGCACCGAATCGTTCGCGACCGCCGAGCCCGTATGAGTATCTGGCCGAGGTCCCGGCATTGTCGGTTTCCAGTAGTGACCTCACCGAGGGTGGCACGATCCTCGAAAGATTCGTCGCCGACGAGAACTTCGGACTGCACGGCAACAACGTCTCGCCGAACCTGAAATGGTCCGGTTTCCCCGCGGAGACGAAGAGTTTCGCGGTGACGTGCTTCGACCCGGATGCGCCGACCGGCAGCGGCTTCTGGCACTGGGTGCTCTTCGACATTCCGGGATCGGTCACCGAGTTGGCCACAGGCGCCGCGTCGGGGGATGCAGCAGGAATCCCCGACGGGGCGATCCACGCCCGCAACGACACCGGCAACAAGTGCTACACCGGACCCTTCCCGCCCCCGGGGCACGGCCCGCACCGGTATCTGTTCGCCGTCCATGCCCTGTCGGTCGCCAGGCTCGGGCTGGACGCGTCGGCCGCGCCGGCGGTCGTCGGGTTCACCATGGCCGATCCGACGCTGGCTCGGGGCGTGCTGACGGGCCTGTACGAGGTGCTTGCCGGAAGCTGATCTTCGCCGGATCCGCGGCGCACGACGAGCGGGTCGACATCGACGAGGCACGCAGGTCGGGTGACGACCGGCGACTTGCCGCCACCTCGTCGATCTCATATATTCACAGATGTGCAGATGTCGGAGCAACAAGCCGGTCAACCCGGACACGACTGCTGCCGCGCCGTCCGCCGACCACGGTTCGAACCCGTGGCGCGGTGCCCGACCACGACGAGGCCGAGCGCGTTGGCCGACGTGTTCAAGCTCCTCGGCGATTCGCGGCGGGTCCGACTGCTGTATGCACTGCTCGCGGCCGGGGAGCTGTGCGTGGGCGATCTCGCCGCGACCGTCGAATCCAACGAGTCGACCGTGTCCCAGGCGATGCGCATCCTTCGCACGGCCGGTGTGGTGCGGAACCGTCGGGCCGGTCGGCTGGTCTACTACCGGCTCGACGACGACCACATCACCGGGTTGTTGGAGCTATCCCGCGATCACGTGTCGCATCTGGAGGACTGATGGGCGCCGGTCACGACCACGGCGAAGCGAACCGGCGGGCCGCGGCCCGGCACCAGGGACGCCTCGTCGTCGTGCTGGCGATGACCGGGATGTTCTTCGTGGTCGAGGTCGTCACCGGCTTCGCCACCAACTCGCTCGCACTGATCTCCGATGCCGGCCACATGCTCACCGACCTGCTCGGCCTCGCCATGGCGCTGGCCGCGATCAGACTCGCCGACCGTCATGCGGGCCGGGCCGACCCGGGTGGTCACACCTTCGGGCTGTACCGCCTGGAGATCGTCGCCGCATTCTGCAATGCGATCCTGCTGTTCGGCGTGGCGATCTACGTGATCGCGACGGCCCTTCGCCGCCTCGGCAGTGAACCGGAGATCCTGGGCACGCCGATGCTCGTGGTGGCCGTGCTCGGCCTCGTGGTCAACGTCGTGGCCTTCCTCGTCCTGCGCGAGGGCGCGTCGGAGAGCCTGAACGTCGAGGGCGCGGCCCTGGAGGTACTGGCCGACATGGTGGGCTCCGTCGGTGTGATCGTTGCCGCGGTGCTCCTGTTGGCGTTCGGGTGGACCTGGGCCGATGCGGTGTTCGGGGTCGCCATCGGCGTGTGGATTCTGCCCCGGGCGTGGCGGTTGGGTGGCCGGGCGTTACGGATCCTGCTGCAGGCAGCCCCGGCGGGCATCGACCCGGCGGCGATGCGGGCCGACCTCGGAGGCGTCGAAGGGGTCACCGACGTCCACGACCTCCACATCTGGACGCTCACCTCGGGCATGGACACCGTTTCGGTCCACCTGGCGATCGACGGTTCCACCGACATGCACGCCGTGCTGGACCGGGCACGCGACCTGCTCGCCACCGGCTACGGCATCGGTCACGCCACCCTGCAGATCGAACCCGACGACCACGAGGGCTGCCACGAGGTCGGCTGGTGATGGTCCCGACCCGGGTGTGGCAGGGCTACTTGGCCAGCGGGCTGTAGAACACGAGGGCATTCCCCTTGTGGTCGTAGACCACGGCACGTCGTTCGTGTTCGTCGTCGTAGGGGCCCTTGACGATCGCGCCGCCGTTCGCCTCGACCAACGCGGCCGCGGCGTCCACGTCGTCGGTCTTGATCCCGGGCACGACCTTGCCGGGCATCGGATGGTCCACCGAAGTCGCCAGTGCCAGCGTGACCGATCCGCCGTCGAGCGCGGCGAAATGCGCACCGTCACGGAACTTGAGCGGCATGCCCAGCGTCTCGCTGTAGAACGCGATCGACTCGTCCAGATCGTCGGTCGACAGGATCACCATCTTCACGTCGAACGTTCCCATGGTCTGCTCCTCACAAAAGGGTGCGGGTCCCGTCGGGCCGTGCTGGTGGGACCGGATCCGCCGTGGACGACGGATCCCGTCCGAGCATAGGCACCCCCGGTCGCGGGCCGCGGCTCAAATCCCCGGGCCCGTCGTGGATCGAACCAGGCGAGCCGGTGCACCGGTGGTCAGGTGCCGAGGGTGACCGTGAGCACCTGGTTCTTGCCCCGTGCCTTGCCTTCTCGCAGGAGCCGGTCGGCCTCGTCCATCAGCAGGTCGGCATTGGCCGTGCCGCCCGGGTCGTGGGCGACCCCGATCGTCACCCCAACCTCGGCCCGACGCTCGTCCACCACGATCGGGGTGGTCAGCGATTCTTGCACCGACCGGGCCACTTCGAGCGCGGCATCGAGCCCGCTCGCGGGTTCCATGAGGATCGCGAACTCGTCGCCGCCCAGACGTGCGGTGACCCAGCCGGCGCAGACTCCTCGTATCCGGCCGGCGACTGCCGCAAGCACTTGATCACCCACGCGGTGGCCGAATCGTTCGTTCACCGGCTTGAAGTCGTCCAGGTCGCAGAACAGCACGGCCCGAGGAGTTCCGTGGCTCGAGTCGAGCCGGTTCTGGAACTCGTTGCGGTTGGTGAGCCCGGTCAACTGATCATGGGTCACCTCCCAGGCGAGCCGCCGCTGCTGGCTCGTCCACTGCAGCGCGAGACGGGTCAGGTTCACCGAACGCTTGATGTCGACCTGGTAGATCGAACCGGGAGCGCCGGGTTCGGTGTGCCAGATCAGCAGCGCGGCGGTGAAGTCGTCTCCGAGTACGGGCGCGAACCAGCAGGAGCGCATACCGGCCCCCTCGGCCCGGCCACGGGTCTGCGGGTCCAGACGATCGAAGACGTCGGTCACCGACCGTCCTGAGCGGAGGGCGAAGCGGATCGCGTCCCGATCGGCCTCGGATGGGTCCTGGAGCCTGATCAACTCGCGGTCACCGGCGACCGAGGCGAAGCGGTCACCGTCCCATCCGCTCCCCAGCACGGCCGTGGTCCGCGTGATGTCGTGTTCGATGAGCGACGTGAGCAGGCCGAGCGCCCGGTCCAGATCCTCGCCGGCGAGGATCGTGTCGACGGCGTCGTTGAGGGCCTGGGACCCCGACGCCCGATGGAGCTGGACGACATAGCCGTCCACTCCGGTGCGCGACGGGTCTTCGGCGAGCACGTCGACGGGGATCAGGTCGCCGTTCACGTCGTCGAGGTAGATGCGGAGTGACGATGTGGCCCAGGCCGGATTCCGCGGGCCCCGGTCGAGTTCGGCCAGACCCTGGATCGCCACGTCGAGACTCTCCGGCTCGAGGAGCTCCGCGATGCTCCGACCCAGCCATTGATCCGGAGGCCAACCGAGCAGCAGTTCGATCGACGGCGACGCATACCGGAGGACGAGGTCGCGGTCGACGACCACGAACGGGTCGACCGACGTCTCCACGATCGCTTCGAAGAAGGCGCCCGACCCGATCGGGATGGGTCCTTCGGTCGCATCGTCTGGTGCCATGTGCATCTCCTTCCGGTCCGACGGGCGCGCCGAACCGGAATCGTCTCCTTCTCAAACGGTCGAATCGTTCCCGGGGTTGAGCGGTATCGGTCCGCTTGTGGGTTCGTCGACGAGTACGCAGCGTGTGCCGGTGTAGATCGTCGCCATGCACTTGTTGCAGTGGATGCATCGGCCCTCGGTCGTCTCCTCGGCGATCATGCGATTCACCAGATCCGGTTCCCGCAGCAGCGCCCGGCCCATGGCCACGAACGCGAACCCCTCGCGGACCGCCCATTCGATGGTCGAGCGCTTGTTGATGCCCCCCAGCAGGACGATGGGCAGGTCCACTGCGTCGACGAATTGGCGGGCCATCGGTGCGAAGTACGCCTCCGAGTACGGGTAGGTCCGCATGAAACGTCCGGCGGCGAGGCGGAAGCCGGGTCGCAGTGCCGGGGGAAACGTCGCCGCCATCTCGTGCACCGGCGCGTCACCGTGGAACAGGTACATCGGGTTCTGCAGGGACGAGCCGCCGGTCAACTCGAGCGCGTCGAGCGTGCCGTCCGCCGCGAGCATCTGTGCGACCTGCACGCTCTCGTCCACCCAGAAGCCGCCGGTGACCCCGTCGTCCATGTTCAACTTCGCCAGCACCGCGAGCCGGCCGTCGAGCCTGCGGCGGACCGCCTCGGCGATCGAGCGGGCGAGGCGCGCCCGGTTCTGGAGCGATCCACCCCAGCGGTCGCGGCGACGGTTCAACTTGGGGCTGAGAAATTCGCTGGGCAGATAGCCGTGGCCGAAGTGCAGCTCGACCGCGTCGAAACCCGCGTCGGCCACGATCTCGGCGGCGTCGGCGAACGCCTCGACGACGCCGAGAATCTCCCGGTCGTCCAGCGCCTTGGTGAAGCGCATCGCCAGTGGCGAGAACATTCGCGAAGGCGAGCGGCCGCGTAGTCCGGTCGCCGCGGCGACCGCGCCGGCGTGACCGAGTTGGGCCGACACCTTGGCGCCTTCCGAGTGCACCGCGTCGGCGAGTCGGCGCAGACCCGGCACGGCCTTGGCACTGAGCGAGATCTCGTTCGGGGTGCCACAGCCTTCACGGGACACGGCCAGGTACGCGACCGTGGTCATGCCCACTCCGCCGGCGGCGACCGCCCGATGGAACTCGATCAGCGCGTCGGTCACGACGTGGTCGGGGGTCAGCCCTTCGAAGGTGGCGGCCTTGATGACGCGGTTGCGCAACTCGATCGGCCCGAGGGTCGCGGGGGCGAAGGGAGCGACGACGTCCGCGGTCATCTCGAGCTCCCGATCACGGTGTCGGCCGCGTCCTCGCCTGAACGCACCGCGCCATCCATGTAGCCGTTCCAGACCGGTGCGGTTTCGGTTCCAGCCCAGTGGATGCGGCCCACCGGGGTGCGCAACCGGTCACCGAAGGACGTCCACACGCCGGGAGCGAAGTGCGCGCCGTAGCAGCCCCGGGAGAACTCCTCGGCGGTCCAGTCGCGTTCGATCACCTCGATGGGTTCGGCCGCCTCGGCCCCGAAGTAGCGGGTCAGGCAACCCAGCACCGCGGTCCGACGTTCCTGGGTGGTCCGCCGGGACCAGGTGCGGCCGTCGTCGCCTTCCATGAAGCCCAGCAGGATGCCGACGCTGCCGTCGGGAGGGGAGTTGTCGAAGGTGACCTTGACCGGCCCTTCGTCGGAGGCGGCCTGGCCGTTGAGGCCGTCGTCGCGCCAGAACGGCCGCGGGTAGACGGCGTGGATCTTGATCACCGAACCGGCCGGCAGCTTCTGGGTGAGTTGGTCGCGCCATCCGGGTAGCGCCGGCGCGTATTCGAGCCGTCCGGCCAGAGTCGGCGGCAGGGTCACGATCACCGCGTCGGCCGTGTAGGTCTGCCCATCGCGGGTGGACACCTGCACGCGGTTGTCGTCGTGTTCGATCCGCCGGACCGCTTCACCGAGCTGGACGCGGTCGCCCAGTTGCTCGGCCATCACCTGGGCGATGCGGAACGCCCCGCCGACGATGCGGGTCTGCTGGGCACCCCGGTCCACCGAGAGCAGCGTCTCGAGGTCTGCGCCCGAGTGGGCATAGAACAGCGCGTGCAACGCGGACAGGTCGGCCGAGTTCGCGGCGAACACGGCCTCGGTGGCGATCCGGAAGTAGTTCCGTCCCGTCGGGGTGCGCAGGTTGTGGCGGATCCAGGTCTCGAAGGTCTGGCCGTCGAGCAACTCGGCATTCTTGGCGCGCCACGGCTCGGCCAGGGGAACCCGGTTCGCCAACCGGGTGAATCGTCGCAGCCCCTGGGCCAAATCGACCAGCGCGATGGGATTCAGCTTCGGGACCGCACCGCGGGTCGAGCCCATGCGGGACTGCTTGCCGGCCAGATCCACCAGGAGGGATCCGGCGTTGTAGGTGTCGAAGGTGTCGAGGCCGCACTCGGTGGCCAGCTCGGCGATGCGGGTCTGGCCGGGACCGATCCACTGGCCGCCCAGATCGACGGCGGTGCCATCGCTGGTGAGGGTGCCTTCGGTGCGGCCGCCCACCCGATCGCGGGCTTCGAGCACCCGGGTGTCGATGCCGGCGGCGGTGAGTCGGCGCGCGGCGGCGAGTCCCGCGAGACCGGCGCCGACGACGATGACGGACCGATGCGCGCTCATGCGACGAGCTCGGCAGTACCAGGCTCGCCTGCGGCGGCCAGGGTCGACAACGGCAGGGAATCAGGGACCCCTGCGGCTTGGTCGAGGCGGCGCCAGTGGGCGGCGAGCCAGCGGGGTCGCCGATCGACGAGGTCTGCGGCGACCAGGTCCGCATACCACTCGGCGGTGTGGGATGCCGCGACGGCGAAGGCCTGGGACGTGGGCGGCGGGTCGGCGAGCCAGGCGGCCTCCAGACGGTCACGGGTGGTACCGAATCGGGCGGTCGAGGCGCCCGGGTCCCGCAAAACCCGGCGGTGGAGAAGTTCGTGGCGCCACCAGCCGATGGAGGGATCGAACCGGTTGGTGGCCTCCGAGGTGTCGCCGGACGGGTCGCCGGACGGGGTCGGACGACGTGGGCTCGTCGACCCGGATCGGTTTGAAGATCGACGTGCACGGCGCGGCGCCGGCGGTCACCCAGTGCAGTTGCCGGTCACGGTCACCCAGGTCCGCGACCCACGACGCGGTCGTCTGGGTGGACGTCGCGCAGCCACCCGCATGGGCGCACGGTGCGCCGAGCGCGCCGTTGAGCCGGTGGTAGCGGGGGACGGCGTGGTCACCGTGGTCACGGAGGGCGGCGAACAGGTCGCCGGGGCCCTGGACACGTCGAACCGGACTGCTCGGTGCGCCGACGGCGGGTGGCGCCACGGGCGAGGAGCGGGCGCACCCGGTCGGCGTGCGCCCGGGCGAAGTCCGGGATCGTGTAGCCATTCGAGATCGACCGGCATCGACCGGTCACCTCTTCGGTGGCCCAGGCGCGCCCCGCGGTCTCGAGCACGACGGCGCCGTCGGGGTCGGCGATCAGATAGGAGTTGTCGTAGCGGAACCCGGGATGGTCGTGGCTGCACGAGCCTCCCTGCCCGAACTGCTCGAGCAGGGTGACGATGACCTCCACGGCGCCGGCCGCCGAATCGGCGCGTTCCAGGGCGAGGCGCACCAGGTCCATGCCCAGCAGCCCGGTCCTGGCGGTGCCCGCCCGGTTGAACACCGCTTCGTTGCCGATGGTCACGCCGTGTTCGTTGGCGCCCATCTCGGCTCCCCACATCCACCACGGTTGGGACAGCAGAACCGCATGGGTGTGGGGCACCTGGGCGATCGACATCCACGTGCAGGCAACGCTCGACTCCGCCGGGTGGTCCGCGGCGGCGTGTCGGCGGATCAGTTGGGGTTCGTTCGGGTCCCGGTCGCTGTTCTTGGCGAACAGCATCCCGTCGTCGGTTTCGACCACCAGCGTGTCGCACATCGGTCGAACCCTACCGAGTGGTGATTCAGGACGTGGCGGCGATGAAGTCGGCGACGACCTTGGCCAGTTCGGGCCCTCGATCTTCCTGCAGGAAATGTCCGCCACCTTCGATGGTGGTGTGCGGTTGTCCCTGCGCGCCCGGGATGCGTTCCCGGATCGGCTTGAACGTGCCGGCGGTGATCGGGTCCGAGTCGCTGAACGCGGTCAGGGTCGGTCGGTCGAAGGTCTCCAGCACGGCCCACGCGGCGCGGTTCGTGGGCGCGGCCGGGTCGTCGGGTGAGGTGGGCACCAGCGCGGGGAAGATGCGGACCGCGGCGGTGAGCGCGTCGTCGGGGTAGGGGGCGTCGTACGCGGCGATGACCTCGGGCGACAGATCGGTGGTGCACCCGCCGTTGACGATCGCGCCGACGGGGAAATGCTCGGTGGTCTTGGCGAAGTTCTGCCAGTTGAGGAACGCCTCGGACATCTTCTGGTCACCGGTGGGCAGACCGCCGTTGGCGACCACGAGGCGGGCGAAGCGGTCGGGGTGCTCCCCGACGAGGCGGAGACCGATGAGGCTGCCCCAGTCCTGGCAGACGAGGGTGATGTCGGTCAGGTCGAGGGTGTCGAACAGCGCCGCGCGCATCCAGGCGACGTGGCGGGCGAAGGTGTGGTCGGTCTGTTCGGCGGGCTTGTCGGAGCGGCCGAGGCCGACCAGGTCGGGGGCGATGCAGTGCAGCCCGGCGGCGGTGAGCACCGGGATCATGTGGCGGTAGAGGAACGACCAGGACGGTTCGCCGTGCATGAGCAGCACCACCGGGCCGTCGGCCGGGCCTTCGTCCAGGTAGTGGACGCGCAGCGTGTCGCCTGGGTCGACTCCGTCGATGCCTTCGCCGGCGGCGTCGACGGGAACGTCGACGTAGTGCGGGGCGAAGGGGAAGTCGGGCAGGTCGATGAATTGTTCGTCGGGCGTGCGCAGGATCTCCATGTGGACCATCCTAGGTATTGCGAGTGGTGCTGTCAGTAGCTTGGTGGTTCGAGCGCGAAAATCAGCGCAGCTGGTGGTGTCGCCGTTTGCCAGGATGCGTCGATGGATGATCACGCGCTGCCACGAACCGTCGGAGTTGTGCTCTTCGACGACTTCGAACTGTTGGATGTCACCGGACCCCTGGAGTGTCTGGGCAAGCTGCCGGAGCTGTTCACGTTGCGGTTGCTGGGCCCGCACTCCGGGCCGGTTCCGAGCGCGCAGGGGCCTGCACTGCACGCCGAACGTGGGTTCGCGGAAGCCGGCGACGTCGACATCGTGTTGGTACCGGGGGGCCAGGGAACCCGGGCTCTGGCGCGCGATGCGACGTTTCTGGCATGGCTGGCCGATCTTGCTGCGCCGGCGTCCCGGGTCGTGTCGGTCTGTACCGGTGCGGGACTGCTCGCCGCGGCGGGACTGCTCGACGGGTATCGGGCGACGTCCAACAAGCTGTCGTTCGCCTGGGTCGTCGAACAGGGCCCACGGGTCGAGTGGGTTCCCCAGGCACGTTGGGTCGCGGACCGCGACCGGTGGACGTCGGCCGGGGTGGCCGCGGGCATCGACATGACCTTGGCGCTGATCGCCGACCTGCACGGTGCGACGGTCGCGGTGGATCTCGCGAACCAGATCGAGTACGACTGGCACCGTGACCCGGCGTGGGACCCGTTCGCGGCGTTGCGCGGGCTGGTCGACACCTGATCCGACGGGCTTCGAACCGCCGCGGCCCGGGGTCGAATCGGCACCTGTTTCGCCCGCGGCAGTCGATCTCGTAACATGAGTGTCTCCCTGCGCTCGTAGCTCAATTGGAGAGAGCATCTGACTACGGATCAGAAGGTTGGGGGTTCGAGTCCCTCCGAGCGCGCTGCACAGATGCGCTGTTCAGAGGCGGTTTCCGGACACGGGAGCCGCCTCGTGCGCCCCCTGAGATCGGCTCAACTCGTTGGCCCCTCGTCGATGAAGTTGCCGTGGCCTGTGCGAGGAAGGGTTCAACGCGAAACACGTCAAGGTATCCCCTCGCTGTGTCGGGCCCCCGCGGGATGGGCGCGAGTCGTAGGCTGGGGGCATGTCGGATGTCGCGACGCGACCGCTGCGGGACCTGGTGAACGTCCATCGGGACGAGATAAAGGCGATCGTCGCGCGCCATCACGGGCGGTCCGTAGCCATCTTCGGGTCGGTCGCCCGGGGTGAGGAACGGCCGGGCAGCGACATCGACTTTCTCGTCGAGCTCGAGCCGGATGCCCGACCGATCGAGATCCTCTCGATCGGGGTCGAGCTCGAAGCAGCGCTGGGCGTCGAAGTCGATGTCGGCACGCCGACATCGCTGCGTGAACGCCTGCGAGAAGAGGTGCTGGCCGAGGCCGTGTCGCTTTGAGCCCCCAGGACGAGGCTCGCCTGAACGACATCGTTGAGGCCATCGACGTGATTCGCAGCCATCTGACCCGTGGTGACCTGCGCGATGGACTCGTCTACGATGCCGTCCGCGTCAGACTCATCGAGATCGGCGAAGCCGTCAAGAACGTCGATCCCGACCTCTTGGGCAAGGCAAAGGGCGTCCCTTGGAAGGAGATCGCCCGCATGCGTGACCACCTCGCCCATCGCTACTTCGATACCGACCACGCCCTGGTCCAGGACGTCGTCGACCACGACCTCGGTCTGCTCGCCGATGCGGTGCAGATGCTGATCGAAGGGACCGTTCGGGGCGACACCCCCACCTGACGACCTCCACGAGCGGTGGCCAGGTGATCGGCGGGCGTCGGTGGGACCACTACTCCCGCTGACCACGCGACCGCGCCCGCCTACGGTGTCGACATGGACGTGGGCAGTGACACGGGCGGCACCTTCACCGACCTGGTCGACGCGGATGGGAACATCGCCAAGGTCCTCTCCACGCCCGACGACCCGAGCCGGGCGGTGCGCGACGGTCTCGCCCAGCTCGACGGCGGCGTCGAGCTGCTCGCGCACGGCACCACGGTGGCCACCAACGCGCTGCTCGAGCGGACGGGTGCGCGCACCGCGCTCGTCACCACCGCCGGCCTCGCCGACGTGATCGAGATCGCCCGCCAGGACCGCTCGAGCCTGTACGACCCCACCGTCGATCGACCCGAGCCGATCGTGCCCCGCGAGTTGCGCTTCGAAGTCGCCGAGCGGCTCGACGCGGACGGGTCGGTGCTCGTCCCGCTCGACCTCACGAGCCTGCCGGACCTCGCCGCGGTCGAGCCGCCACCGGAGGCGGTGGCGGTGGTGCTGTTGCACAGCGACCTCTCCCCGGCACACGAGCGGGCGGTGGCGGCCGCGCTGCGTGAGCGCCACCCGCACCTCGACGTCTCGGCGTCGTGCGAGGTGAGCCCGGAGTACCGGGAGTACGAGCGCACGGTCACGACCGCGGTGAACGTCTCGCTGCGACCGCAGTGCCGGGGCTACCTCGACGCGCTCGGCGGGCTCGCGCCCACGGTGCTCGTGCTCACCTCCGAGGGTGGTCTCGTGGCGCTCGAGCAGTCGAAGGACACGCCGGCCCGGCTCCTGCTCTCAGGCCCGGCGGGCGGGGTGCGGGCCGCGGCGGCGGTCGCCGCGGCGAACGGCCATCCGGACGCGCTCAGCTTCGACATGGGCGGGACGAGCACGGACGTGTGCCTGATCCTGGGCGGGCGGCCCGAACCCGCGTCGGAACGCACCGTCGCCGGGCTGCCGATCCGCCTGCCCAGCCTCGACGTGCACACCATCGGCGCCGGCGGCGGCTCGATCGCGTCGCTGGACGCAGGTGGCGCGCTGGTCGTCGGCCCGCGCAGCGCAGGCGCGGTGCCCGGCCCCGCCTGCTACGGCCGCGGCGGGACCGTGCCGACGGTCACGGACGCGAACCTCGTCGCCGGTCGCATCGACCGCGACGGCACCTTCCCCGAACTCGGTCGGCTCGACGCGGACGCCGCCGCACAGGCTCTGGCGCGGGCCGGTCTGTCGGCCGAAGGCATCCTCGCCGTGGTGAACGCCAACATGGCGCGGGCCCTGCGCCACGTCTCGGTCGAGCGGGGTGTCGACCCGCGGGGACTCGCGCTGGTCGCGTTCGGCGGCGCCGGGCCGTTGCACGCCTGCGACCTCGCTGCCGAGCTCGGCATCGAGACCGTGATCGTGCCCGCCCGGGCGGGCGTGTTCTCCGCGGTCGGCGTGCTGTGCTCGCCGCGCCGAGCGCGAGGTGGTGCGCAGCTGGCCGACGCCGCTGGACCACGCCGGCGTCGCGGCGGCGCTCGCTGCGTTGGCCGCTGAGGCGGCGGCCGAGCTGGGTGGCGACGACGTGGACGTCGAGGTCGCGCTCGACTGCCGGTACGCCGGGCAGTCCCACGAGCTGCGGGTGCCGACCGTCGAGGCGTTCTCCTCCGAGCACCGTCGCCGCAACGGTTACGCACGGCCGGACACCCCGGTCGAGGTGGTCGCGTTGCGGGCGGTCGCCCGCCGAGAAGCGCCGCTCGAGCTGGGTTCGTTGCCGGTGGCGGACCGCTCGGGTGCGACCGGGCCGACGGTCGTCGCCGAGCCCGACTGCACGATCTGGATCCCACCCGGCTGGCGCGCCGAGCCGGGCGAGGCCGGCGCGCTCGTGGTGCGGAGGGACGCGTCGTGACCGGTGCCGGGCTCGACCCCGCGGATCTCCAGGTGCTGGTGTCGCGCCTGGAGGGCGTCGCCGAGGAGATGGGCGACGTGCTGCGTCGCGCCGCGTTCAGCCCCAACATCAAAGAGCGCGCCGACTGCTCGGCGGCGTTGTTCACCGTCGACGGCGAGCTGCTCGCCCAGGCCGAGCACATCCCCGTCCACCTCGGCTCGATGCCGGCGTCGGTGCGGGCCGTGATCGCGGCGGTCGGCGACGCGGTGGCACCGGGTGAGCAGTACGTCGTGAACGACCCGTTCGCCGGGGGAACGCACCTCAACGACGTCACGGTGGTCGCGCCGTGCTTCGACGGCCCCCGCCTGGTCGGGTGGGTGGCCAACCGTGCCCACCATGCCGATGTCGGGGGCGCCGCGCCCGGTTCGATGCCGGCCGGCGCGACCGAGATCTACCAGGAAGGGCTGCGGCTCCCGCCGGTGCCGCTGACGGCGTCGGTGCGAGCCATCCTGCTCGCGAACTCGCGCACGCCCACCGAACGCGCCGGCGACCTCGACGCCCAGCTCGGCGCCAACCGGGTCGGCGTCGAGCGCCTGCGGGCGCTGGCGTCGGCGCCGTTCGAGGAGGTGCTCGACTACGGCGAGCGGCGGATGCGCGCCGCGTTGGCGCGCGTTGGCCGACGGGTCGTGGACCTTCGCCGACGTCGTCGACTCGTTCGGTCCCGAGCCCTCGCAGCAGGTCGCGTCGCACATCCGCGTTGCGATCACGATCTCGGGGGACTCGGTGACGGTCGATTTCACCGGCACCGACGGCCAGCGTCCCGGCAACGTGAACGCGGTCGAAGCCGTCACCGTGAGCGCGGTCGTGTTCGCGCTGCGCTCCGCGATCGACCCGACCCTGCCCTCCAACGGCGGGGTGCTCCGCCCGGTGCGGGTCGTCGCGCCACCGGGGACGATCGTGCACGCGCAACCGCCGGTCGCGGTGGGCGCCGGCAACGTCGAGGTGAGCCAACGGGTCGCCGACCTGTGCCTCGGCGCGCTGGCGGAGATGCGCCCGGACTTCGTCGGTGCCGCGTCGCAGGGGACCATGAACAACGTGCTGATCGGCGGGACGACCGACGACGGCGAGCCGTGGGTCTACTACGAGACGGTCGGCGGCGGGCAGGGTGGGCGCCCCTGGGCGAAGGGCATGAGCGGGGTCCACACGGTGATGACCAACACGAAGAACACGCCCATCGAGGCGCTCGAGCGGGCGTTCCCGCTGCGGGTGCTGCGCCAGCGCCTGCGGCGGGGCAGCGGCGGCGCGGGCTCCGCCCCGGGTGGTGAGGGGATCGAGCGCGACCTGGAAGTGCTGACCGACGCGACGGTGTCGTTGATCACCGAACGGCGGGTCTCCCAGCCGTGGGGCCTGGCCGGCGGCGAGCCCGGTGCGGTGGGGGAGAACTGGCTGCTGCCCGGCGGGGACGAGAGCCGGGCCGAGCGCCTGCCCGACAAGTGCACGATCCAACTCAAGTCCGGCGACGTCCTGCGGATGCTCACGCCTGGCGGCGGCGGCTGGGGCGGATCACCGGAGGTGTGAACGGCTGTGCGGGAGGATGGGGCCCATCCGGTTGGTCGAGATGGGGAGCAAGAAACGGTCCATATAGGTAGTCAAGTGTGGTCCAAATAGGGAGTAGGAGCGGCGCTATGTCACCGATCCTTCGCTCGTCGGCGCGGCACTGAGGATCGATCTCGACGGTGTGCTGCGCGATGGCGACCTGCTCGGGCGGCTTCTCGACACCTTCGTCGCCGCTCAGCTCCGGCCGGAGCTCGCGGCGAGCGCGGGGCGACCCCGCCTGTTCCACGTGCGCGAGAAGAACGGGCGCCACGAGATCGACCTGCTGGCCGAGTTCGGCATGGGCCAGGTCGTGGCGATCGAGGTCAAGGCGACGGCAGCACCGAACCGTGGTGATGCCGCGCACCTCGAGTGGCTGCGGGACCGCCTCGGCGAGCGGTTCCTGGCGGGCGTGGTCTTCCACACCGGGCCCTCTTCGTTCGCCCTGGCGGACCAGGTCGTCGCGCTCCCGATCGCCGCACTCTGGTTGGCCGTCGCAGCCACTTGACGCCGAGGTGCAGCGCTTGAGGTTGGCCGGCCAGGATCAGGTCGACCGGCGGTCGCGAAGCGGCGCCGCCGCAGGATGGTCAGGCGCCGTCGATGCCGAGCCGGGATGCCGAGCGCGTCGAGGTCGGCCGGTGACAGGACCGAGCCGGCCAGCTCCCAGATGCCCGTGAACACCTCGGCGGGCGCCCCGCAGCGCCCAGGAGCAGCAGCGCCAGCGGGTGGGTGAACTGGCGGCCGAGCGACTTCCACCTGCTCGAACCTGCCTGGCGGGTGAGCTCGTTCGGCCCGTAGTGCTCCTGGCGTCGGGCCACTTCCCGCTCCGCCAGACCGTTCCGGCTCGTTCGCAGATCCCGCAGCAGCCGTGCCGCGGGGTGCGCGAGCTCCGCGAGATCGCCGTCGGCCCCCGGGCCCGTATCGTCCGGTGCGGAACTGCGTTCGTTCGGGATCATGTGGGGCGGCCACCTTCATCGTGCTCGAACTCGAAGTGTGCAGTGACCGCACCACCTTGGCCAGAGGCCATGGTCCCATTCGGACCCGGCCGGTGACGGAGAACGCTGAACGCGCTGGACGCCGTCGAGTCGCCCGGCCGTAGTCTTTGCCGGTGACCGGCGTCGTCGAACCCGCTGGCCGAGGTATCGGTGGCGCACTCAGAGACGCCGCGCCCCTGTTGGTGAGCATCGCGCTGCTGCTCTGCGGAGGGGGCCTGGCCGCCACGCTCATCGGTGCGCGCGCGGGATTCGAGGGATTCCGACCCAGCCTCGTCGGGGTGATCCTCGCCGGCTACTACGTCGGCTTCATCGCCGGGTCCCGGTTCGCACCACCGGCGATCGACCGGGTCGGCCACGTCCGGGTCTTCGCCGGACTGGCGGCGCTGGCCTCCGCGGCGGTGCTGGTGCAGGTCGTGTTCATCGACGTGACCACCTGGATCCTGCTGCGCTTCGTGGTCGGAATGTGCATCTCGGCGCTGTACGTGGTGTGCGAGACCTGGATGAACGGGGTGGCCACCAACCGCACCCGGGGCGGGCTGTTCGCGGCCTACATGATCACGGTCAGCGCCGCCGAGCTGGCAGGACAGATCCTCTACGGCATCGTCGGATTCCACGGCTTCCGGCCCTTCATCCTTGCCGCGGTGCTCGTGTCGTTGTCGGTCGTGCCGGTGTCGCTGGCGGTGTTTCCGAACCCGCCCCGCCCCGAACCCGCCCCGATCACGATCCGCCAGGTCACCCGGGCCGCGCCCCTGGCCGTGGTCGGTACCTTCATCAGTGGCTTCACCACCGCCGGGATCCTCTCCGCCGGGGTCGTCTACGCCACCGAGGCGGGCTTCAACGTCGCCGCGACCGCGGCACTTGTCGCCGCCGCGCTCGCCGGAGGGATCGTCCTGCAATTTCCGCTCGGACGTTGGTCGGACCTCATCGACCGTCGTGTCGTCATCGTCGTCGTCGCCACCGCCGCCGCCATCGCCGCGCTCGCCGCTTCCCAGGTGTCCACCGATCGTCGGTTGGTCCTCATCGCGTTGACCACCATCGCCGGCGGAGCCGGCTTCCCCATCTACTCGCTCAGCGTCGCGCACCTCAACGACTACCTGGACGCCGAGCGGATCACCGCCGCCGGAGCCCACCTGGTGCTCTTGAACGGGCTCGGCGCGATCGTCGGCCCGATCGTGGGCAGCGTGGCGATCGGTCTCGTCTCCCCGGGTTCGATGTTCGGAGTGCTCGCCGGTGCGTACGTCGTGGTGGGCGCCTATGCCGCCTACCGCATCACCCGCCGCTCCGCTGCGGCCGAGGCCGCACGTGCCGCATTCAGCCTGGCACCCTCGTCGCTGGGGCCGACCACCGGCCAGGTGCCGGTGATCGAAGCCGAGGTGCTGTACCCGGTCGAGTCTTCAGTCGCCGAGGTGGGGGAGCTCTCGGTGCCCTACCGCGAGCAGGGACTCGGCGCGCCGGTGATCCTGATCGGCGACCACGACCGGCGCACCGGCGACCAGTGGCACGACATGTCGGTTGCGTTGGCCGCGGACGGGTTCCGCGCGATCATCCCCCGGCTCGACGCAGCCCGTTGGAACGGCGAGGCGGCCGTCATCGACGCCGTCCTCGGACTGCTCCGCCACCTGGAGCTGCCGACCGCGACCTTCGTCGGACTCGGCACGGGTGCCCACGTCGCCCAATCCCTGGCCGACGACTATGCGGATCGGACCGACGCGATCGTGGTGCTGTTGCCCGTCGATCTCCGAGGAGCAACAGGCGAGGAACGGGATGTCTCGCGGCCCACCCTGGTGATCGACGAAGCGCTCCTGGGCGACACCCCCAGCGACGTCGCCGATGACATCGCGGAGTTCATCCGACCGCTGCTCCCCAGTGCCGATGACCGTCGGGACACCGGCACGCGTCGAGGTGGTGGAGATCTGAAGCGACCACCAGGCAGGATCGATCGACCTGGTGGCCGGGACGGTCACTCAGGTCGCGGTGCGTCCTCGGCCTGGCGGGCATGGTTGGCCTCGGCCCGAAGCGACGCGACGATCGCCACGACCAGCACGAACACGATCACCCCGAGAGACACCGCGATGGGGATGTGGAAATCGGCCGAGGGGAACGAAAACGCCTCCGCGGTGAACGAGAGGATCAGCTTCACCCCCACGAAAGCGAGAATCGCCGCCAGGCCGTGGTTGAGGTACTGGAACCGGTCCTGCATGCCGCCGGCCAGGAAATACAGCGAGCGCAACCCCAGCATCGCGAAGGTCACCGCGCTGAAGACGATGAACACGTCCTGGGTGACGCCGAGAATCGCGGGCACCGAGTCGACCGCGAAGACGATGTCGGTCGCTTCGACGAGCACGAGCACCGCGAACAGCGGGGTCGCCAGGCGCTTGCCGTTCTCAACGGCGAACAGATGGTGGCCGTGGAGGCGATCGGTGGAGGGGACCAACCGTCGCACGATCCGCAGTGCGATGTTGCGTTCGGGGTCGACGTCGGCCTCGTCCTGGGTGGCCATCTTGAACGCGGCATACAGGAGGATCGCGCCGAACACGGCGAAGGTGACCACGAACGCGTCCAGCAGCGCGACCCCGGCGAAGATGAACGCGGCCCGCAGCGCGATCGCCCCGAACACGCCCCAGAACAGAACCCGGAACTGGTACTTGGCGGGCACCGCGAAATACGAGAAGATCAACGCCCACACGAAGACGTTGTCCACCGACAGGCTCTTCTCCACCAGGAACGAACCCAGGTACTCGCCGGCGGCGAGGCCCCTCTGCCCGGGATCGGCGAGCAGCACGACCACCCCGGTGAAGGCCAGGCCGATGCTGATCCACACCGCCGATTCGATCGCCGCCTCCTTGAACGAGATCACGTGTGGACGCCGGTGCACGATCAGCAGATCGAACAGCAACAACGCGGTGACGAAGGCGATCAGTGCCGCCCAGTGCCACGGTTCCACGTCGAGGTTCGCGTGCCGGACCGGCTGCCCCGCGGCCAGGGTCATCCAGGGCATTGCTCGACGGACCTTTCAGGGTCGGGGAGAAGCGATCGGGCGCTCGGATGCGCGTCGATCCTACCGGTTCGCCCACCGATCCGGTTTCGCTGCCGAATCGCGGCCCGTCAGCGCGTGAACGTCCCCACACCGGGAGTTGCGCCGTCCAACCACTTCACCGACACCTTCGAAGCAGTGCCGTCGGAGCCGACGTCGAACACCACCGCGCTGGGCGGTCCGGCGTTCTCGCCCACGCCCTGGATCCAGAACGTGTCACCGTCGTAGTGGTGGAGGGCAAGGGTGACCTTGTCGGGGCCGACGACGAGTTGCAGACCCCCCGAAGGTGCACGCGAGATCACGAGCGGGCCGTAGATGTCACTCGTGTAGGTGCCGAGATAGGCGGCATCGTCGCGGGCGGCCTTCGCATGGGCGGGCGGCTTGGTGTAGTCGACTTCCGGTTCCGGGTACAGATTGGCCTCGACAACCTTGCCGTAGCCCGCCAGCCAGTCACGGGTGAGCTTGCCCTGGCTGGCGAGGTCGAAGAAGTCGGCGACAAGGGCCTCGGGGAGCCCGACCGGCATCCCGTTGGTGAGCACCGCGATGCCGAGCTTCTCGTTCGCGAGGATGCCGTACGCGGTCGACGCGCCGAGAGCGAACGCCCCCGAGTGCGACCATTCGGTGCGTCCCTGGTCGTCGTAGGAGATCCCGGTGCCCAGACCGTAGAAGCTCGTCCGGGCCGTCGGTGTCGAGGGTGGGGACGAGACGCTGTGGGGGACACGGGTCTCCTCGAGTGCCTTCGGTCGACGATCTTGTGGCCGTTCACGGTTCCGTTGCCGATCTGCAGGTTCAACCACTTCGCCATGTCGTTCGCATCCGAGGACACGCCACCGGCAGGGGACTGGGCGTCGGGGTCGCGGTGGTACTTGGCGACCCATTTCCCGTCGATCCGTACGTGCGGGACCACCCGGTTGGTGGCCTTTTCGAAATCGGCGTACCGGCTGCTGGTGCGACTCATGCCCAACGGTTTGTAGAGCAGTTTCGCGGACAGGTCCGCCCAGCTCTCACCGGTCGTCGACGCGGCCGCCGTGGCGGCTTCGGTCAGGCCGAAGTTCGTGTAGGCGTAGGTCGCGCGGAACGGCGACAGCGGGAAGTAGCGGAGCTTGTCGAGGATCTGTGTGCGGTCGAAACCGACGTCTTCCATCAGATCGCCGGCATGGTCGGGCAGACCGCTGCGGTGCGAATACATGTCCGCGAAGGTGACGTGGTCGGTCACCCAGGGATCCGCGAGCGCGAAGTTCGGGTCGACCTTGTGGATCGGCTCGTTCCAGGAGATCTTGCCGTCTCCCACCAGGGTCGACATGACCGTTGCGCCGATCGGCTTGGACAGCGACGCCAGTTGGAAGACCGTGTCGGCGTCGACCTTCTCGGTGGTGCCGACCTTGCGTACCCCGTAGCCCTTGGTCGAGATGACCTTGCCGTCGAACACGATCGCGACCGAGATCCCCGGCACGCCGGTCTTGTGCATCGCCGCCTGCGCGATCGGTCCGAACTTGCGCACCGCGGCGTCGACTTTGGCCGTGTCGATCGTCTGGGGTGGATCGTTGGGGGGACCGGCGGCCTGGGCGGCGTCGGAAGCGGTCGTGGTGGTCGGCGCGTTGTCGTTCGAAGACGATGACGAACACCCCGCGAGGACCAGGAGTGCCGCGGCCACCGGACCGAGAAACGTCAGGTACCGTGGCCTTTCCACCCGGTTGGTTGCCATCGGGCGAGAATACACGGCGCCGGATTCGCGTCCGATCCGATGGCGAAGGTGGATCGGACCGGCGCCCTCAGGCGTTGGCGAGCAGGGCCTCGTTGGCCCCTTCGGGCAGCGATGCGAGCGGTTCGGCGACGTCGGCGACACGGGGACCGTGCTGTGCCGCCGCGACGGCCAACGCGTCCAGGTCGAAACCGTAGAGTTCGGCCGCGTTCTCGGAGGTGACCCGACGGACCTCGGCGGGGTCCCAGTCCCAGAAGACCTGTCGCAGCGCCTCGGAGGTGAACGGGTACGTCCCTTCGTCGTGGGGGTAGTCGCTGCCCCACATCAGATGGTCGAGCCCCACCGTGGTGCGCACCGCGTCCAGGTCTTCCCGGCGGGGGAAGCTGGCGCCGAACCACACGTTCGACGTCATGTACTCGGTGGCGGTCCTGGGCAGGATGACGTCGTCCCCGAAGCGCAGTTCGCCCACCGAACCCGTGGTGCGGATCCGCTCGATGGTGTGGTCGAGGTTGGCGAGCACGCCGGGCAACCAGCTGGTGCCCTGCTCGGTGATGACCACCTTGAGGTCGGGGTGCCGCTCGAACACGCCGGAGAGCAGCATGAGGATCAGCGGCCGACGGGAGAAGTACGAGACCTCCGAGAGCATGTAGAGCATCGCGGCCGGGTCCCGTCCGTAGCTGGGAAAGCCCGTGCCGCCGTGGATGTTGACCGGGATGTTCCGCTCGGCACACGTCGCCCACAGCGGGTCGTAGCTCCGGTCGAAGATCGGGGCGATCCAGTCGATGTCCGGGGCGACGTTGGGCAGCAGGATCCCGCCACGCAGGCCGTGGTCGGCACACCAGGTCGCATCCGCGATGGCGTCGTCGACGTCGTTGAGAAAGATCTGACCGATCCCGGCCCGCCGCTCGGGATAGCGCTCGCAGAAGTCGACCAGCCAGCGGTTGTGCGCCTGGATGCCGGCGTGACGACGCTCGTAGTCCTTGGGCCTGGGCGGGGGGGCGAACAGCACGAAGGTCGGGAAGAACGGGGGCACCGTGTTGGGGAAGATCACCTCACCGACGACCCCGTCGGCATCCTGTTGGGAGTTGCGCATCTCGTCGTCCCAGTTGCGCAGCCGTCGATCGTCGCCCAGGTCGTTGTACGGATTGCGGTACTTGCCCCGCCACGCGTCGAAGTCGTCGCGGAACTTCGGGTCGAGGAACTCCCGGTAGGCCGCGTGGCTGCCGCCGGCGTGGGTGTCCGCCGAGATCAGGGTGTAGCGATCGCCGTCTGGGTTTCCGGCCATGGGGACCTCCGATGAGGAAAACGAGAACCTGTTCTCATACTAGGTCGATGGTCGGATCAGTCCTCTCTGCCCGATACGGCCGACCGTCGGGGTCAGGGGCGCATCACCCGTCGGAGGAGCGCGTCCAACGGGCGACCGGGCAGCACCTTGGCGAGCGCGACGCTGATCTTGCCGTCGAGGCCGACCTGGTAGCGGGTCCGCGGGCGCCGGGCCGTCAGGGAACGTTCCACCACCGCGGCTGCCACGTCGGCGTCCACGCCGCCGGACGCCTGGAGCTCGATGCCCTTGCGGATCGCGTCGATCTGGTCCCGGTACCGCTCGATCGCCTCGGCCGGCAGCTTCGCTTCGAGCTCGTCGGCCTGGCTGCGACCCTTGTCCCAGATGTCGGTGCGGACCGCGCCCGGTTGGATGACCACGACGTCGATGCCCGTGCCGTGCAGCTCCATGCGGAGCGCATCGGCAAGTCCCTCCACCGCGAACTTCGAGGAGGAATAGGGCCCCATGAGCGGATTGGCGAACCGGCCGTTGTTCGAGCTGATGAACACGATCCGACCCCGTGCCCTGCGCAGGGACTCGAGCGCCGCCCGGGTCACGGCGATCTGGCCGAACACGTTGACCTCGAACTGGTCCCGCCAGGTCTGCAGGGGCAGGTACTCGAGCGGTCCGCCCAGCGCGGTACCGGCATTGTTGACCAGCGCGTCGAGCCGGCCGCCGGTCGTCTCGGTCACCTCGGCGATGGCCCGGTCGACCTCTTCGGCATCGGTGACGTCCAGGCGGATCGGCGCGAGCCGGTCCGACGCCACCTTGCGCAACTCGTCTCCGGCCGAGTCGGTTCGCACCCCCGCGAACACCCGCCAGCCGGCGCGGTCCAGGCGCAGCGCCGTGGCGCGCCCGATGCCCGTCGACGCGCCGGTCACCACGACAGTTCGGGTCATGGGTCAACAGTAGCGATCGCTGCGGCCCTCAGCGGTTCGGGGCCGGTCCGCCGGTGGGCTGGGCCCGCGGATCCTCGGTGTGGTGGCGTCAGGGTCCGGGTGCAAGCACCGAGCCGTAGCGCTCGTCGATGCGCCGGACGCGGTACAGGAGCATCGACGCGCCCCAGCACACGACGAATGCCGCCACCACGGCATAGCCCAACAGCTCGAAGTCGAGCCCGCCGACCCAGGTCCAGAACGTACCGGTCAGTCCGATCTGCTCGGAGCACAGCTGGAGGACCTCGACGACGCCGATGGTCGCGGCGACGAAGACCCCGAGGCCGACCGTGGCCAGGTTGTAGTAGATCTTGCGGATCGGGTTGGTGAACGCCCATCCGTACGCCCGGGTCATCATCACCCCGTCGGTGGTGTCGATCGCACACATCCCCGCGGTGAACAGCAGCGGCAGTGCGATGATCGCCGCGACCGGCACGCCCACTCCCGAACCGCCGGCGCCTCCGGCCGCCGAGCTGGTCAGGGCGAGCAGGCCGATCTCCGAGGCGGTGTCGAAGCCGAGACCGAAGAGCACGCCCATCGGGTACATCTGCCACGACGCATGCAGGCGGCGACGCCACCCCGGGCCGGTGAGCCGGTTGAAGAAGCCCCGTCTGGCCAGCAGATCGTCCAACTCGTCGGGTCGGTAGTCCCCGGACTTGGCGGCCCGCCACACGCTCAGGATCCCGCGGAAGATCACCAGGTCGGCCAGCGCGATCGCCAGCAGGAAGGCGCTCGACACGCCGGCCCCGATGATGCCACCGACGTGCTCGAAAGCACCCAGGTGGTGCTGCACGGTTGCGGCGGCGACCGCCACGCCGACGGCGAGGGCGAACACCACGGTGGAGTGTCCGAGCGAGAAGAAGAAGCCGACCCCGAGCTGGCGTCTCCCCTGCTGCATCAGCAGGCGGGTGGTGTCGTCGACCGCGGTGATGTGATCGGCGTCGAAGGCGTGCCGTAGCCCGAAGCTGTAGGCGAGCCCGCCGGCCGCCGCGTACGCGGGGCTCAGACGGCCGGCATAGCAGAGGAACAGGCCCCAGCCCGCGACGTGCAACAACGCGACCGTGCCGTACATGCCACCGATCCGTCGCCACTGTGGCGTCGTGAACCCGCGGGTCGTTCTCGGCTCGCTCGACGTTGCGTGGGCCACGGCGCCGGACTCTACCATTTGGTAGAGACAGGGTGGAGGTGGCGCAGGGCCCCGGTGGGCTCAGTCGCCGCGCTGGCGGCCGGCCGCGTCGATCCGCTTCTGGACCTTCGCGCTGATCCCCGGGGCGACCGTGGCGAGGGTGGCGCCCAGGCGCAGTTCGATGGGTGACACGAACACCTCGGGTGGGTCGTCCCGGATCGCATGGAGGACACCGTTGGCGACATCGCCCGGGGACTTGGTGCGGGTGCCCTTGGGCAGTTCGACGCCGCCGTTGTGGAACATGCCGGCATCGCGGATGAACCCGGGTGCCACACAGGTCACCCCGATGCCATGGTCGGCGAGGTCCTGGCGCAACGCGAGGGAATACCCGCGCAGGCCGAACTTGGTGGCGTTGTACATCCGGGTCTCGGGGCTCGCGGCGAGCCCGGAGAGCGAACCGACGAACACGATCTGTCCGGGCTGCCCGTGTTCGATGTGGGACTGTGCGAACGCCGTGGCCATCTTGACCGGGGCGCGCAGATTGACGTCGATGAGCAGATCGATCTCTTCGTCGGTCACCTCCTCGATGGGAGAGTCCTGGCCGATGCCGGCGTTGGCGACGAGGATGTCCACGGTGCGCGTCGTTGCGCACAGACCCTCGAGGTCCTCCCGGTCGGCGAGGTCGGCGACCACGGTTTCGGCGCCGAAACGGGTGCCCAGATCCTCGAGCAGGTCGGCCCTGCGGCCGGTGATGATCAACTCGGCGCCCGCCGTCGCGAGCGATCCGGCGATCGCCTGGCCGAGCCCTCCGGTGGCCCCGGTGACGAGTGTTCTGGTTCCACGGATGTCCATCGGTGTGTTCCTCGGTTGGTCAGGTCCCGCTCCCGGAGCGGATCGGAAGGTTGCGGTTCCGGGTGTGGATTCGGGCGGTGCGCCGATGGTAGCGATCTCACCGGCAGGCCGCGCCGGGGATCGCGGCCGGCTGCGGGAAACGGGGTCCGGTGGTCCGGAGGCGCTGTCGCACCGGCCCGGCCGACCAATTGCGCTCATCGAGCTGCGGTGATGCGGATAGCGTTGTCAGCGTCGCCCGGACGACCACCGCTCGTGGAGGAGGACCGTGAAGGGTGCCACACTGCTTCTGAACGCCAGTTTCGAGCCGCTCCACGTGGTCACGGCCCGGCGCGCGGTGGTCCTGGTGTTGTCGGGCAAGGCCGACGTGGTTTCCGAAGGCGACGGGGTGTTCCACTCGGCCCGCATGTCGGTGCCGGTCCCCTCGGTGATCCGTCTGCGGTACTTCGTCAAGGTGCCGTACCGCTCGAAGATGCCCCTCACCCGGCGCAACGTGGTGACCCGGGACAAGGGCAGGTGCGCCTACTGCGGTGACAAGGGCGACACGGTCGACCACGTGGTGCCGCGTTCCGCGTGGGGGGAGTCACGTCTGGGAGAACGTGGTCACCGCGTGTCTGCCCTGCAACGGTCGCAAGGCCGACCGGACGCTGGAGGAGTTGGGCTGGCAGCTGCACCGCACCCCGTTCGCACCGGCGGGGTGGTCGTGGTTGGTGGTGGGAGTCGCCACGGTGCCCGAATGGGAGCCGTGGCTGGCCCGGGCCGCGGAACCGGCCGGCGCGCTGGCCTGAACCTCCACGAAATTTGCACCACCGCGCCGATCTGGGCGGCCTGACGGGAAATGTTTCGTGGTGGAGCCAGCGACGCCGGGTCCCACCGGCGCGGCTCAGCTCCCGCCGAGTGTCCAGTCCACCGGGTCACGCCCGGCCGCGACGAGCGCGTCGTTGGCGCGACTGAACGGTCGCGAGCCGAAGAAGCCGTTCGCAGCCGACAACGGCGAGGGGTGCACCGACTCGATGATCGCGTGCCGATCGGTGTCGATCAGGGCGCGTTTGCGGCGGGCCGCCGCGCCCCAGAGGATGAACACGACGCGTGTCTTCCTTGGCGTTCACGGTACGGATGACCTCGTCGGTGAAGGTCTCCCAGCCGTGGCGTTGGTGCGAGCCGGCCTTGCCGGCGCGCACGGTAAGTGTGGCGTTGAGCAGCAGCACGCCCTGGTCGGCCCAGCATTCGAGGTTGCCGTTGCGCGGGACGGTGATGCCCAGGTCGGATTCGAGTTCGACCAGGATGTTGCGCAACGAGGGTGGTTGGGGCACCCCGTCGGGAACCGAGAAGCACAACCCGTGGGCCTGGCCACGTCCGTGGTAGGGATCCTGGCCCAGGATCACGACCTTCACCGCCGCATGGGGCGTGAGGTGCAGCGCGTTGAACACCAGATCGTGGGGCGGATAGACGGGGTAGTGGGCACGTTCGTCGGCGACGAAGCGCTGCAGCTTTGCCCAGTAGGGCTTGGTGAACTCGTCGCGCAGCAGCGGATTCCAGTCGGTGCGTGGCGCCATCGTCCCTTCACGCTAGGCGCGACGCTGTCGCCGGCATTCCCGCCCGCTGAGGAGCGTCGCCCCCCGCCGAGGAACCGTCACCCCCCGCCCCCAGCGAAATTTGCACGGTCAAGCCGATCTGGGCGGCCTGACCGGAAATGTTTCAGCGGCCGCGGCCGGGGATGATCATCGGGTCGCCGTTCGCATCGCCTCCAGGGCGGCATCGATGTCGTCGGTGGTGTTGTAGCCGTGCGGCGAGAAGCGGATCCCACCGCCCCGGGGTGAACAGATCACCTGGTGCGCTTCGAGGTGTGCGTGCAGGGCGTCGGGGTCGGTGCCGGGCACGGTGCAGGTGACGATGCCGGAGCGCCCGGCCGGCTCCTCGGTGGGACGACGATCCGACAGGACGGTCGCGCCCAGCTCGCCCAGGCCGGTGCACAACCGGTCACACAGCGCATCGACGTGCGCCCGGATCGCCTCGACGCGGGCATCGGTCAACAGCTCGAGGGATGCGCCCAGGCCGGCGAGGCCGATCATGTTCGCGGTGCCCCCTTCGAAGCGGCGGGCCGAGTCGGCGTAGATCAGGTCGAGGTTGTCCCATTCCATCCGGTGGGCGACCGAAGCCCAACCCGGCTCCAGCACCCGCAAACGGTCCCGGTTTGCCTCGGCCACGTAGCAGACTCCGATGCCTTCCGGTCCGAGCAGCCACTTGTGTGCGTCGGCCGCGGCGAAATCCACGCCCCACGCCGCGAGGTGGCAGGGCAGCACGCCGAGCCCCTGGATCACGTCCACGCACAACAGCGCACCCTTGGCGTGGCAAAGCTCCGCCAACCCGGCCAGGTCGGTGCGCCAGCCCCGCGAGAACTGCACCCAACTCACGGCCACCAACCGCACGCCGCCGGCGTCGAGCGCCGCGGCGAACGCGTCGAGCTCGAGGGCACCTGCGTCGCCGACCGGGGGAATGCGCACCACTTCGACGCCGCGGTCAGCGAGCGCCAGCCACGGATAGATCGTCGAGGGGAACTCGCCGTCGGGCACGACCACCTTGTCTCCGGGCTGCCATTCGAGCCCGTTGGCGACGAAACCCAACCCTTCGGTGGTGTTCTTCACGAACGCCACATCGTCCACCGGCACCCCGAGCAGATCTGCGGCGAGCAGTCGGGTCCGGTCGGTCGCTGAGTCACGGGCGTCGTCTCCGACCGAACCGCACCGGGCCATCTCCTCGGCCAGCGCGCTGATCGCCTCGACGGCCGGTATGGGCAGGGGGGCGATGGCGGCGTGGTTCAGATACACGTACCGGTCGGTGACCGGGAAGTGGTCTCGATCCAGTGGCGGCGGGTCAGCTCGGACGGCCATGTCCGCACAGCGTAGGACCCGGCGATCTCACGACACCGTCGACCCGCCCGCAGGGTTGTTGGGGATCTGACCCTGGTACATCTGGCCCCCGGGCACCTGCCCCCCAGACACCTGACCCCCGGACACCTGGCCGCCGGATTGCATCAGGTTCGCCGCCACGTTCAGCGCCGACCGAATCGGAATGGCGAAGCCGATGTTGGAAGCCTGGTTCTGGCCGTTGGACGAGGCCACCGCGGTGTTCATCCCGATCACGGTGCCGCGGGCATCGACCAGGGGACCCCCGGAGTTCCCCGACGAGATCGCCGCGTCGGTCTGGAGCAACCCGGTCAGCGACGACGCGTCGGTCTGGATCGACCGATCGAGGGCCGAGACGATGCCCTGGGTCACGGTCATCGATCCTTTCAAGGCCAGCGCATTGCCGATCGCCACGACGCCTTCCCCGACCTGCGCGTTGTCTCGCGGGGCGAGCGTGGCCGGGCTGAGCTGGGAGGTGTCAGACACGTGGACGACGGCGATGTCCCGGTTGGTGTTCGCACCGAGCAGCGTCGCCGGCCGGGTGGCGGTGCTGCCGGGCAGCGAGACGGTGATCGACTGCGCGCCGGCCACCACGTGGGCGTTGGTGAGGATGTCACCCGAGTTGTCGATCACGATGCCGGTGCCGGCGTCCTCGCCCTGCGACGCCCACGGGCCATTGCCCGAGACCACCTGTGCCTGGATCGCGACCACCGAGTTGGTCATCTTCGCCAGCACGGTCTCCGCGTCGATCTGGGAGCCGTCGGCGACGTTGGCCGTACCTGCCGTACCGGAGGTACCCGATGTGCCGGATGAACTGGTGTGGTCCGCCACGGACTGTGCCGAGGTCGCCTGCTGTGGAGCCGAGCCGCGACCGGCGAGCCGACTCCCGACGATGCCCCCGCCGACGCTGCCCGCGACCAGCATCGATGCGGCGAGCACTCCGGTCAGGGCGCGGTGGCGCGCCCGGCCCGGTGAAGGCTTCCGGTCGTGGCTTGGGCCGGTGTCGGCTGCGGGAGCGGGCGGTTCGCCCGGACGTCCTGGCCAGGGGGGCAATGGCGGGCTCACGCTGGTGGGTGGCGTTGCCCATGACTGGGGAGAGTGATACGGCTCGCCAGGCGGCGGGCCGGGCGGTTCCCACCAGGAAGGGTCGGGAGGTTGATCGGGAGCATCGAATGGGGCCATGTCCCGAGCCTCAGGTGGTCGTCCGGGATTCTGCTGAGCAGATCCTGGGAACTTGCTCAGAATCCGTTTCGGCCCGCAACCGGCAACCTGCGGGGTGCGGATCGACGACCGTTGCGACCCGCGGTTCCGGTGCTCCTCAGACGCCCTCGTCGGACAGGTCGTGGCGGGTGAGCAGTCCGATCCCGGTGATGACCAGGAACACTGCCCAGGTCAGTGCTCCGACGAATCCGACGTACAGCACCGCACCCCCATTGGTGATCGCGACCGTGAACACGGAACCGGTGAACAGGCACGCCGCGCCGACGAGTGCGATCGGGCCATACCAACGAGGGAGCAGGTTTTGGGCCAGCGCCGCCCGTGACAAACCCACCAGAGCGAGCGCCATGGCTGCCAGGTTGAGCCCGAATGCTCCGCCGTGCAGCCCCCAGAGCACCTGGGTCGCCGCAGGCGACGACGCGAGCACCGAAGAGCGGTCCACGATGGCGATCTCGGTCACGTTGACCAGGGCGAACAGTGCGGCGATCACGATCGCCGCGAACGTGCCGACATCGGCCCAGAACCGATCGGTTCCTCCGACGGTTCGCCGACGCAGCCCCGAGATGAAGAACAGCAGTCCGATCATGCCGACGGGGTAGAGGGCGAGGGGGATGACACCAGCGGTGTGATGTCGGGCGAAGTACGCCACCAGGTCGTGGGAAGAGGCGGCGAAGCCCGGTTCACCCGAGCGGACCGCGTTCTGGACCACGAAGAGCGCAACGAACACCAGCGCGCCGGCACCCGCCAGCAGGTCGGTCGTGATTCGCTCTCGGGTGGGAACTCGAGACGGTGGCAACGTCGTTGTGGTCATTGGGACACCTCGATGTAGAATAAATGTATGGTCAGTAGAATCTGATTCCAGTCAGTAGTATTCAGTTCTTGTCATCGGATGTCAAGCACCATGTCCCAACAACGTCCCAATCGACGCGTCGTCGCCGCAGCCGCCACCCGCGCCGAAGTGGTCAGCGCCGCCCGTCGGCTGTTCGCCACCCAGGGCTACACCTCCACGTCCATCCAGCAGGTCGCGGACGAGGCGGGTGTCGCCGTCCAGACCGTCTACAGCAGCGTCGGCTCGAAAGGGGCGCTGGTGCTCGCGCTCAACGACCTGATCGACGACGAAGCGGGTGTCGCCGAGGCGGCGGCCGCGGTTGCCAGCGCATCCGACCCGGCTGAGATGATCGCCGCCGGGGTGCGCCTCACCCGGCAACTGAACGAACGCTGCGGCGACCTGCTCGGCGTGTTGCTGTCGGCCCAGGCCGCCGAGCCCGATGTCGCGGCCGCGGTCGCCGATGGCATGCGCCGCCATCGCGCCGGACTGGCCGAGCTCTGTGCCGGGTTGGGCGCACGCAACGTGCTCGCGCCCGGAATGACCGTCGAATCGGCCACCGAGACGCTGGTCCTGATGACCGCGCCCTCGTCTTGGCGCGAACTCACCGAGGAGGCGGGATGGTCCTTCGACGAAGCCGAGGCGTTCCTCGTCCGGTCCTTGACCACCCTCATCCTCGACGTGACATCCGATGGGGACCGCGGGTCCGGCTGACCGGGCGCGGCGGCAGTCGCTGGAGGTGCGTGCAGCCTGACTGCTCAGCCGGCCAGGGTGCGCACCGGGGTGCGGTCCGCGGTCGGCCCGCGCAGCAGCCGACCCGGCCGGGCGCCGGTGAACTCGTCGTCCTCGCGCACGATCTCGCCGGCACAGATGGTGAAGCGATACCCCGTCGAGCCCTGCACGAATCGCTTCGCGCCCCCGGGCAGGTCGTATGCGAGCCGGGGAGGGTCGATCGCCAGCGTGTCGAAATCGATCACGTTGACATCCGCCCGGTAGCCCGGCGCCAGAAGGCCGCGGTCGCCCAGCCCGTAGTGCAGCGCGGTGGCGCGGGACTGTCGGTGGACGACGTGTTCGAGCCCCAGCAGCTCACCCCGGGTGCGATCACGGGCCCAGAAGGCGAGCATGAAGCTCGGGGTCGAGCCGTCACAGATCGACCCGACGTGTGCGCCGCCGTCGGCCAGGCCCATGCGCGTCCGCCGGTGGCGGTGCATCGCGTAGGTGGGTTCGAGGTCGCCGTCGGAGTAGTTGAACAGCGGGAAGTACAGCACGCCCTGGCCGCCCCGGGTCATCATGTGCTCATAGGCCACCTCGGCGGGCGTGCGGCCGGTGGCCTGCGCGATCGCCGCGACCGACGCCTCGGGGGGAGGTTCGTAGTCGCTGTCTCCGGCGAAGCAGAACATCTTGTGCCACGAAGTGGTGATGAACCGGGTGAAGTCGCCGAGGATCTCCTCGGCGACGGGACCTTCGGTCAGCTCGGTGCGCACGTCGGGGTCGGCCAACCGTGCGAGCCGCTCGGCCGGCGACGAGGAACGCGAGCGGCCCCCACGCCCGGGCGAACGAGAACGGGTGCACCGTGGCGCCCCAGCTCATCAGGATCCCGACCGGGCGGCCGTGCACCTGTGCGTACAGCGGCACGTTGTCGGCTTCGGCCCGGTCGAGTTCGGCCAACACCTCACGCCACAGGTTCGGCGCCTGGTCGGTCTGTTGCAGGTTCACGGTCACCGGATGTCCGGTGCGCTCGGCCAGTTGCCGCAACCAGGGCAGCTCGCCCAGCAACTCGGCATGGTCGTAGGCACCCTGGAAGCCGCCGTGCCCGGCATCCACCAGCGCATCGCCCAGCGCGAAGATCTCGTCCATGCCGGCGTTCGTGCCCGGCACCAACTCGCCGTCCACCGACCGGTGCAACGGGGTACGCGACGTCGAGATCCCGAGTGCCCCGGCGGTCAGGCCCTCGGCGGCGAGCCGACGCATCTCGGCACAGTCCTCGGCGGTGGCCGGTTCGTTGGCGGCGCCACGTTCGCCCATCACGTAGGCGCGCAGCGCGCCGTGGGGAACCTGGGTGCCCACGTCCATCACCCAGTGGCGGGATTCGAGCGCGTCGAGGTACTCGCCGAAGCTCTCCCATTCCCAGCGGATCCCCTCGGTGAGCGCGGCGCCGGGGATGTCCTCGACGCCTTCCATCAGCCCGATCAGCCATTCGTGGCGGTCGGGGGCGGCCGGGGCGAATCCCACCCCGCAGTTGCCCGTCACCACCGTGGTCACGCCGTGCCAGCCCGACGGGGTCAACTCGGGATCCCAGGTCGCCTGGGCGTCGTAGTGGGTGTGCATGTCGACCCAGCCGGGGGTGACGATCAGACCGTCCGCGTCGATGTCGCGACGTGCCTTGCCGACGCTGTGCCCGATGCTGGTGATCACGTCACCGTCGATGGCGATGTCGGCCCGGTGCGCGTCGGCCCCGGATCCGTCCACCACCAGGCCGTTGCGGATCGCGATGTCGTGCATGACTCCACCCTAGGAAATGCGTGCCGGAAGCGCTCACGAAACGGACATCGGGAGGCCGCCGGTTCGGTTGCCGGGCTGGCCGGCGGCAGCAGTTCCGTGGTCCCGGGGTCGCTGATCCAGGCGCTGCCGGAACCCCCTCGGGCCGGATCGACTCGGTCAGTGGACCTGTTCAGCGACCTGGTCAGTGGACCTGGTCGGCGTCCTGGAAGCGTTGCTGTGACGCCCGGATCTCCTCCCAGGCCGGTGCCCGACCCTCGGAGCCCCGGGTGGTCATCGACTTGCCGGGCTCCAGGTCCTTGTAGACGTCGAAGAAGTGGACGAGTTCGGCGACGAAGTGGTCGGGTACCTGGTCGAGGTCGGTGACGTGCTCCCAGCGCACGTCCCCCGCCGGTACGCAGATGATCTTGGCGTCCGGTCCGGCTTCGTCTTCCATCCACAACACGCCGACGGGACGCGCGGTCACCCAACACCCCGGAAAGGTCGGATCGTCGAGCAGGACCATCGCGTCGAGCGGGTCGTCGTCCTCGGCGAGGGTGTCGGGGATGAAGCCGTAGTCGGCGGGGTACACGGTCGCGGAGAACAGCCGACGATCCAGCCGGATCACCCCGGTGTCGTGGTCGACCTCGTACTTGTTGCGGCTCCCTCGGGGAATCTCCACGACGATGTCGACGGTGTCGTTGTCGGAGTCCTTCGTGGGATGCGCAGTTTTCGGGGTCACGTTCCGAGTATCGCGCCCGGAGCGGGGCGATCGTCGGCCGGTGCCGGCCACGGGGGCGGTTGCTCCCGGTTCCTCGAGCTGCAGCTCAGCCAGGAGGGCACCCCGGTGCAGTCCATCTCGTCGGTCTGGGCGCGGCGGGGTTCAGCGGAAGTTCCGCGACCGCAGGGGGCCGAGATCGAGGGACAGCTCGGTGATCGTCTCGGCGATCACGTTCACCACCCCGTCTGCCCGTTCCAGCCGTCCCCGCACCACGAGCGCGGGGCGCGGGCCGCCACGGCGCGATAGCGCGTCCAGCACCCTTTGGAACAGATCACGTTGATCAGGCCGGTCTCGTCCTCGAGGTTGATGAACATCGTGCCCCCGGCGGTGGCCGGGCGCTGCCGGTGGGTGACCACTCCTGCCACGGTGACCTTGTTGCTTGGAGGCTCGGGCGGGCCTGTCGGCCCTGCTCGCCTCGCCTTCGGCATCCGGGTTTCGTCGGGTGGGGCTGCTTCGCCTGGCGGCTGCGCAGCGTTGCTTGGAGGCTCGGGCGGCGCACCGGGTGCGCCTCCCCCTCCGAAATTTGCACCGGGACGCTGTGCTGGGCGGCCTGACCGGAAATATTTCGGCGTGGACGATGGCGCAGCCGTGCCCCGTGGTTCGTCCGGCTCGCCGGACCGCCCCACAGTCGCGAGCCGGGCGGCCGGAATGACACCCCTGCGGTCGAGTTCGTCACGGATGAACCGCGTCGGATGGCCCGCGCGCTGATGCCCGTGGCGGCCAGGTCCGCGACCGCTTCCTCGGCGGGCGACATCCCCGGCAACGGGGGCGCAACGGTACCGGTCACGATGCCGGGCAGCCGTCCGGGGCGGGACTGCGCTGCCGCACCCGCCGCCCACAACGCCTGGCGGCGATGTCTGCTTTCGAGCTCGGGCGGACCTTCGGTCCTGCTCGCTCGGGCTTCGCCATCTGGGTCGTGTGTCGAGCGCTGCTCTGCCTGGCGGCTACGCAGCGTTGTCGCGGCGCCGGCCAGCGCCAGGGCTTCGAGCTGGGCCCGGTTCAGCCCACCGCGATGGGCCAGATCGGCCAGATCGGCGAACGGGCCGTGAGCATCCCGCTCGGCCACGATCGCCTCGGCCAACTCGGTGCCCAGACCCTGCACCGACGACAGCCCCAGGCGCACCGCCACCCCGTTGTGCGAATCCGTACACGGCTCGAGAACCGCGCCGGCCATCGACTGCGCCAGATCGGGCCCGTGGACCTCGACCCCGTGACGGCGGGCGTCCTGACACAACGTGTGCGGTGAGTAGAAACCCATCGGCTGGGCGTTCAACAGCGCGGCGCAGAACGCCGCCGGTTCGTAGTGCTTGATCCACGCCGAGGCGTACACGAGATAGGCGAAGCTCACCGAGTGTGACTCGGGGAAGCCGTAGTCGGCGAAGGCCACCAGCTTGTGCCAGATGTCTTCGGCGACTGCCCCGGTGATGCCCCGTTCGGCCATGCCCGAGAACAACCGTGACCGGAGCCGGTCCATGCGCGCATGGGAGCGTTTGGCGCTCATCGCCTGGCGCAATGCGTCGGCCTCGGTGGCACTGAAGCCGGCCGCGTCGATGGCGATCTGCATGAACTGCTCCTGGAACAACGGCACGCCCAGGGTCTTGGCCAACGCCGGCTCCAGCAGGGGGTGGGGATAGGTGACCGGCTCGGTGCCGTTGCGCCGCCGGATGTAGGGATGCACCGATCCGCCCTGGATCGGCCCCGGACGGATCAGGGCCACCTCCACCACCAGGTCGTAGAAGGTGCGGGGCTTCAGCCGGGGCAGGGTCGCCATCTGGGCCCGGGACTCGACCTGGAAGACCCCGATCGAATCGGCCCGGCACAACATGTCGTACACGGCTTCGTCCTGGTCGAGTGCGGCCAGATCCAACTCGTAGCCCCGGTGGGCGGCGATCAGGTCGACCGCGTGGTGCAGCGCGGTGAGCATCCCCAGGCCCAGCAGGTCGAACTTGACCAGTCCGGCGACGGCGCAGTCGTCCTTGTCCCACTGCAGCACCGTGCGACCCGGCATGCGGGCACGCTCGACCGGGCACACCTCGATCACCGGCCGATCACAGATCACCATGCCCCCCGAATGGATGCCCAGATGTCGGGGCGCGCCCTGGAGCTGACGGGCCATGTCCAGTACGGCGGGAGGGATGGAATGCGCGGTGTTGCTTTGAGGCTCGGGCGGGCCTGTCGGCCCTGCTCGCCTCGCCTTCGGCATCCGGGTCGAGCTGGTTGGTGCTGCTCCGCCTGGCGGCTGCGCAGCCAGGGGTTCCCAGCGGTCGACCTGTTTGGCCCAGGCGTCCTGCTGGCCGGGCGAGAAACCCAGCGCCCGGGCCATGTCGCGCACCGCGGAGCGGCCCCGGTAGGTGATGACGTTCGCGACCTGGGCGGCGTGGTGGCGGCCGTAGCGCTCATAGACGTACTGGATGACCTCTTCGCGGCGACCCGATTCGATGTCGAGGTCGATGTCGGGTGGACCGTCACGCGCGGGGGAGAGGAACCGTTCGAACAGCAGCCCGAGACGCACCGCGTCGGCCCGGGTGATGCCGAGCGAGAAACACACCGCCGAGTTGGCCGCCGACCCGCGCCCCTGGCAGTAGATGTCGGCCTCGGCGCAGAACCGCACGATGTCCCACACCACCAGGAAGTAGCCGGCGAAGCCGAGGGAGTCGATGATGGCGAGCTCGTGGTCGATCTGGTGCCATGCAGTGTTGCTTTGAGGCTCGGGTGGGCCTGGCGGCCCTGCTCGCCTCGCCTTCGGCATCCGGGTGTCACCGGGTGGGGCTGCTTCGCCTGGCGGCTGCGCGGTGTTGCTTTGAGGCTCGGGTGGGCCTGGCGGCCCTGCTCGCCTCGCCTTCGGCATCCGGGTGTCACCGGGTGGGGCTGCTTCGCCTGGCGGCTGCGCAGCGTTGCCTGGGTTGATGAAATATTTGCGGGCATGCCGCGCTGAACGGCCTGGCTGTGCAAATTTCGGCATGGGAGGGGGATGGGGTGAACCAGGGCGGGGGCCGTAGCGGCGGGTGGCGCCCTCGGTGACCAGATGCCGGAGGTAACCCATCTCGTCCAGCCCGTCGGGGCAGGGGAACGGCGGCAGGGCCGGCGCCACCAGAGCCAGATCGAACGCGCAAGTCCTGGCCAGCTCGACGGTCGTCTCCACCGCCCCGGGATACCGGGCGAAACGGCGGCGCTGTTCGGCTCCCGAGCGCAGATGCGCACTCGCCGACGCGGGCAGCCACCCGTCCAGGTCGTCCAGGCTGCGCCGCGCCCGCACCGCGGCGAGCGCCGTGGCCAGCGGTTGTGCGGCCGGGGTGGCGTAGTGCACGTTGTTGGTGGCCACCACGCCCACCCGAGCGCGCACCGCCAACTCGGCCAGGGCATCGTTGCGCGGTCCATCCAGGGGCTGGCCGTGATCCCACAACTCGACGAAGACCCGGTCCCGTCCGAACAGCTCCACCAGCCGGGCCAGCTCGCGTGCTGCAACCGCCGGACCGTGGGTCTCCAGCGCTGCCGGGACCGCGCCCTTGCGGCACCCGGTGAGCGCGATCACCCCGTCACCCAGGTCGCCCAGGTCACGCAGCGATTGTCGGGGCGCACCCTTCTCCCCGGCGAGTTGCGCCAGGCTCGCCCGACGGCTGAGGGAGCGGTAGCCGTCGGGGCCGGTGGCGAGCAGCACCAGGTGCGCCCCGGCAGGGTCGGGTGCTCCAGGGTCGAAGCGGGTGGGGGCGTCCAGGGTGACCTCGGTCCCGAAGACGGTGGGCAGGCCGACCTCACGGGCGGCTTCGGCGAAACGCACCACCCCGTAGAGGCCGTCGTGGTCGCACAACGCCAGTGCCTCCAGGCCCAGTCGGTCGGCCTCGGCGACGAGCTCGTCGGGTGAGGAGGCGCCGTCGAGGAAGCTGAAGTGTGAATGACAGTGCAGCTCGGCGTAGGGCACCCGGGACCGGCCACCGTTGGTGGATCGTCGCGCCCGCTGGTTCGTGGATGCCTCGGGACCGGACCGGCTGTCGCTCTCCGTGGGCGGACGCGACGAGACGGTACCGTTCGACAGTCGGGCCTCGAGTTCCCCCCATGGCATCCGCGGATTGGTGAACCCCATCCCGCTAGTCTATCGAACAGGTGTTCGACAGACTTCGGGCTGATCTACCAGGCGAGAGGGCGGGTGGTCACGAGTCCCTCGTTCGAATCGTCGCCGTCAGCAGCTCGGCCCCATCAGCTCGCGCGGCGGAACGGCGCCAGCTCGTCGGTGAGCGCGGCCACCTTGTCGGCATCGACGCACCTCTCGATCACCGCGCACCCCGCTTCGTCGAGACCGGCGAGGATGGCATCGATGCCGAGTGCGTCCGCGCCGCGACGGGGAATGTTGCTCATCGGATGGACCGTACCGTTCGGACGATGCCGGTGACACCGGCCGCGGACCGCCTGCTCCCAACCGTTCAGACCGGGGTCTCCGAGGCGAAGCGCACGTGGGTCACATAGCGGTAGAGCACCCGGTAGCCCATGCGGGCATAGATCGGTTCACCCATGCCGGATGCCTGCAGGGTCACACACCGTGCCCCGAGGTCGAACGCCCGATTGGTGACTGCCCGGGTGACCGCCTCACCCAGGCCCCGGCCTCGATCCTCGGGGATCGTGCCGACCCAGTACACCCCGGCGGCGCCGTGGCTCAGCAGGGTCTGCGCCGCAGCAACCGGCCGGCCGTCGTCATAGGCGACGACCGAGTGGCAACCGGGCGTGATGAACGCCCGTACGTCGCGCACCACGTCCGTGGCCGTTCCCGAGGGAAACCCCTGGTCGCCATATGCGGCATCGACCGCGGCGACGAACGCGTCCATGCCGTGGCGGTCCTGGACCCACCCCAGGGTGATGCCCGCGGGAAGCGGCCGCTCGGGAATCGGCGCGTCACAGACCATCTCGGGCGAGCCGCTCACGGCATCGATGCCGAGTGCGTCCGCGGCGCGGCGCAGATCCTCGTCGGCCGCGTTCGCCTCACGCAGCGTCAACGTCCACCCGCGACCCCGAGCGGTGAACCACTGGTCGGTGCGTGCGAGCACCTCGTCCGCGTCGGCGTCCGGGTCGAGACGCCAGCATCCGTTGACCAGCACCGGGAAGGTCGTTCCCGTAGCGAAACGCAGGGTCCCATGGACCTCGACGATCTCGCCCGTCTCGCCGGAGATGCGGGCCAGTTGACGGCCGAACTCCTGGTAGTTCAGATGACCGAGGACGGCCGCTTCGTCGTCGTCGAGCGGATGGGCCGTCCCAGAACGTGCGAGCGCCGACCGCGCCGGCGTCTCAGGCATCGGGAGCGAACCGCGCCAGTCGGCCGACCCGGTCGGCGGCCGAGAACGGCTCCAGGTCGTGCGCGAGCGTGGTGGCAATCCCATCGGACATGGACCCGCACGCTACCGCTTGGACCCGCGGGCGTGATCGGCCCTGGCCCGATCGGCAATCGGTTACCGTGCGCCGCATGGCCCCGGGGATCGCAGCCGCTCACCGCTCGCTCCGCCCCGTTGATGGGCGTCGATGGGCCACGTCGACGGTGGGCCTCCTGGCCGCCGTCGTCCTGGGGCTGGCCGGCGCATCGTGCTCGAGCGGAACGTCGCCCCAGGCGACGGGTCCGACCGCCGCGCCGCGCACCGCCGCCCCGGCGGGCACCTTGGCGCCGGTCCGCCACGTGCTCGTCGTGATGATCGAGAACAAGAGCTTCGACACGACCTGGGGGGCTGATTCCAAAGCTCCCTATCTGGCACGGACCCTGGCCGCCCGAGGCACGCTGCTGACGAACTACTACGGCATCGGACACGTCAGCCTCGGCAACTACCTGGCGTTGATCTCCGGCCAGGCACCCAACTCCCGGACCGGTGTCGACTGCCCGACCTACTCCGAGTTCAAGGCCACCGGTCCACTCGATGCCGACGGCCAGCTGCCGGGCCAGGGCTGTGTGTACCCGACGTCGGTGAAGACGCTGCCCGACCAGCTCAGCGCCAAAGGACTCACCTGGAAGGGCTACCTGGAGGACATGGGCAACGACCCGGCCCGCGACGGTGGCACGACGTGCGCCCACCCCAGGATCGGGTCGACCGACACGACCTCGGTCGCCACCAGGACCGACGCCTACGCCACCAAACACAACCCGTTCGTGTACTTCCATTCGATCATCGACGACACCGCGTCCTGTCACGCCAACGTGGTGCCCCTGACGCACCTGGTGACAGATCTCGCCGACGCCAAGACGGCACCCAACTTCGCGATGATCTCACCGAACCTGTGCAACGACGGCCATGACCCGACCTGCGTCGACGCCAGCGGAGCGTCCAGCCCGGGCGGTCTCCGCGCGGTCGACAGGTGGATGAAGAAGTGGATGCCCAGGATTCTCGACTCAGCGACGTACAAGGCCGGCGGCACGCTGGTGGTCGTGACCGCGGACGAAGCCGACGACTCGGATGCTTCGGCCTGTTGCAACGAGCGTGCCGGGCCCAACAGCGCCAAGCCCGGGTTGACCGGGCCCGGTGGCGGGCGGATCGGTGCGTTGCTCCTGTCTCCCCACGTTGCCGGCGGCGCCAAGGTGGCCACCCCCTACAACCATTATTCGGTGCTGCGCACCATCGAAGACTTCTTCGGGCTGCAACACCTGGGTTTCGCGGCTGCCAAAGGCCTGGGGCCGATCGGCAAGCACGTCATCACCCCCTGATCGCAGGACGTCGCACGCGTCGGCGACGGATTCAGACGCGTTGGTGGTGGATGAAGACCGGATGCGGGCTGGCGCGGACGATGCCGGCGGTGATGGGGCCGAGCGTGCCGCCTTGGTCCGTCTGGGGTTCGTGGGTCGCCAACACGAGGAGGCTTGCAGGTTGGCCCTCGATCCAGCGCCCCACCGTCGCCACAGGATCCTCGTCGCCGATCTCGATCACCTCGGGAAGCCGGTCGCCGACCGACAACGTGGTGAGCACCCGCGCCGCGAGCGAGCCCTCCGATTGCTTCACCTCGGCCTCGAGTGGTGTGGCTTGTCCCAGTTGGAGGTGGACGAGATGAACCGGCAACCCGAGCGGGGCGGTCCACCGGGCGGCGAGGGGAATGACCGATGCCGTGGAAGGCGAACCGTCCCAGCAGACGATCAACGACTGGGGAACACCACGCGGCTCATAGTGCGGTCCGATCAAGACGACCGGGTCGTCCAACTCGTGGACGACCGCATTGGCGGTGCTGCCCAGCGGCTCGTGTTCGGTCCCCGACGCGCCATGGGTGGACATCACCACGAGTGAATCGGCGGCACCCCTGCTGGCCCTGATCACCGCCGCGGCGAACGAGGCGCCAGGTGACACCTGGATCTGGGCCGTGGGGAATCCGTGCCAGGTGGCGACCTGGCGGAGCTCGATCTCCTTTTCGCGAATCCCGAGCTCGAAGGGATAGGAGACCAGCCCGAGGTCCGCGCCGAGCAGTGCGGCAATGCCGGCGGCGGGGGCGATCGCCCGCTCGGCGACGGGCGAGCCGTCGAGGGCCACGAGGACGGTCCTGACCGTCGGAACACGGCCGGTGCCGGCGCCGGGGGGTGGCCTCTCGGGGCCGGTGCCCGCAGCGGTGTCGGGGTGTCCTTTCCCTGTGCCTTGGGGAATGCCCGGAAGTCCCATGACTGAAGTGTGTGAGAGCCACTTCGATGTTGCCAGTGCCGGACGGCGCTCGAGCATGGGACTTTGGTCCCCCCGCGGATGAACGCCCAGGGGGGAAGCTCAGTGCAGCGGCGGATCGCCGTGTCGTTCGCGCTCGTCGAGCCGCGCCCGGAAGGCCGCGGCCTGGGTGCGGCGGCTCATCCCGAGCTTCGCCAACAGGTTGCTGACGTAGTTCTTCACGGTCTTCTCGGCCAGGAAGAGCTGCTCGCCGATCTGACGGTTCGTGAGTCCCTGCGCGATGAGATCCAGGATCCGTCGTTCCTGGCCGGTGAGGGCGTCGAGGGGATCCTCGACCGGCGCGCGGAGGCGGTCGAGCACCTTGGCGACGACATCACCCTCGAGCAGGGTCTGCCCCGCCGCGGCCCGACGGATCGAGTCGATGAGCTCGGGGCCCCGGATCTGCTTGAGCAGGTAGCCCGATGCCCCGGCCAGCACCGATGCCACGAGCGCATCGTCGTCCGCATGACCGGTGAGCATGAGACATGCGACGTCAGGGTACGCGGAGCGGAGATCGCGGCAGACGGCGATGCCCGAATGGTCCGGGTCCCCCAGCCGGATGTCCAGCAGCGCCACGTCGGGTGGGTTGGTGCCCACTCGACGCATGGCCTCCTCGCCGGTTGCGGCCTCCCCGACGACCTCGATGTCGTCATGGGCACTGATCAGGTCGAAGATGCCACGTCTCACGAGCTCGTGATCGTCGAGCAGGAAGACCTTGACCGTCATCGTGCGGCCACAGCCCCGACCGTGGCTTGTCGTGGCATGTTCGGCGCCGGGGTCGCGGCGATGCTTTGCTGGTGGGTCATGGATGACTCTCGATCGCGTCACGGTCAGCGGTCCGACGACACCGTACACAACGGCGAACCGGCGGCCTCGAGCCTTCGGGTGCAGGAGTTGGTCGCGGCGATCATGGCGCCGTCCAGCGACCTCGATCTCCAATCGGTCCTGCAGCGTATCGTGGATACGGCCAAGTCGATGGTCGATGCCCGCTACGCGGCGCTCGGTGTCCTGGATGCTTCCGGCGCTGCGCTCAGCGACTTCGTCTACGTCGGAATCGACCCCGAGTCGGCCGACCGGATCGGCCAACTCCCCCAGGGGCGGGGCATTCTGGGTGAGCTGGTCAGAAACCCGCGGACGTTGCGACTCGACGATCTCACCACCGATCCGAATTCGTGCGGGTTCCCGCCCGGTCACCCTCCGATGCACTCGTTCCTCGGCGTGCCGATCCTGATCGACGGTCGCGAGTACGGCAACCTCTATCTCACCGACAAGGCGGGCGGTGCGTCGTTCACGATCGAGGACGAAACCGTGGTGGTGCTGCTCGCCGGTGCGGCCGGCGCCGCGATTCGCAACGCCCGCCAGTACGAGCGGTTGCTGCGGCATGCACGCTGGTTGGAAGCGACCACGGCGATCACCTCGCGTCTGCTCACCGGGGCCCCCACCGCCGATGTGCTCGATGAGATCGCCCGGGTGGCCCACCAGCTGGTCGGCGCCGACGAATGTGGCGTGCGACTCGCCGACTCGGCGAACGAGGTCCTGACGCTCACCGCAGCGGCCGGAGTTCGCTCGGAGGACGCCGTCGGTGAGCAGCTGCCGATCGAGGGCACCTTCCTCGGCGGGGTGCACCGAACGGGGACCACCGCGAGTGCCCCGGATCTGGGCGAAATCGCACCCGATGATGTCCTCGTGGCTACCCGCGGCGTCGGCCCGATTCTGGCGGTGCCGCTCGTCGCACCACAGCGGGTGCTCGGCACATTGAGTCTGTCCCGGTATCGGGGCCGGCCGTCGTTCGAACCGTGGGACCTGGATCTCATCGAGTCGTTCGCGGGTCAGGCGGCACTCGCGCTGGCATTCAACGAAACCCAGGACGCTGCACGAGCAGATGACCCTGTCGGACGACCGTGAGCGGATCGCACGCGACCTGCACGACCTGGTGATCCAACGGGTCTTCGCGGCCGGGCTCACCTTGCAGGCAACCGCCGGCATGCTCGACGCCGGCGCGGCGCGCGACCGGATCGGCGAGGTCGTCGAAGAGCTCGATGCCACCATCTCGGAGCTGCGTACCACGATTTTCGCGATTCAACAGCACGCCGACGGGTCGTCGTCGCTGCGGCTCCGGATCACCGAGCTGGTTCGCCGGTGGGGCGATCAGCTCGGGTTCACCCCTCGGCTGCGCATCGCCGGCGAGATCGACACGCGAGTCGGCGATGCCGTGGCCGAACATCTGCTGGCAGCCCTGCAAGAAGCGCTCTCCAACGTGGTACGTCATGCTCGGGCCACGCAGCTCTCCATCACCATCGACGTCGGCGTCGAGTTGCGGCTGGAAGCAGAGGACGACGGCGTCGGACTCTCCGAGACGCCCGACCACCGAGGTGGTCTGTCGAATCTCGAAGACCGGGCAAGGAACCTCGGCGGGAGTGCCGCCACCGCACGCAGCGAACTCGGTGGAACGCGCCTGACCTGGACCGTGCCACTCGGCGGGTCCGTCGACGCGGAGTCGACATGACCGATCAGTTCGATCGACGCGGCACCCGGAACTCGTCGGCAGCAGTCGTCACGAGTGGGCAATCACATCGATGAGCGAACGCAACCGGCGCGGCGCCCGCCACGCCGGAAGCTTCTACCATCCCAGGACCGAACGACATCGCCGACGCGGGCGGGGTCGACTCCGTCTCCGAGACAGCACCGCGATGGCAGTCGGGGGCATGATCGGCGGGGGGATCTTCTCGGTGCTCGGCGTCACCGTCGACGCCGCGGGCCATCTGGCATTCCTCTGCTTCATCATCGCCGGCGCGGTGGCCCTCGTCACCGCCAACTCCTATGCGGGACTGACCCGTCGATCCGGGCGCTCGGGTGGCCCCTATGCCTACCTGTGCGACGCCGGACACCCGCAGCTCGCCGCGATCACGAGCTGGTTCCTGATCCTCGGCTACGTCATCGCCCTCGCCGTGTATGCCTTCACCTTCGGTCATTACGCGGCGCGGGTGATCGACGCCGGCGATCTGGTCGCCAGGGTGCTCTCGGCCGCGGTGCTGGTCGTGTTCTGGTTGGTCAACACGCGTGGGGTCGCGGCGTCGAGCCTCACCGAAGACGTCGTCGTGGCCGTCAAGCTCGCCGCACTCGCCGGAATCGCCGCTGTCGGCCTGTGGTCATGGTCATCTGCTCGCCTCACCCCTCTGGCCGACAAAGGGGGACTGGGGGTCATCGTCGGGGCCGCGTCCATCTTCGTCGCCTACGAGGGCTTCGAACTGCTGTCCTACGACTACGACGACATCGAGGATGCCGAGCGGACCCTTGCCCCGGGCGCTGTACCTTTCGGTCGCCGCAGTGATCCTCATCTACGTGCTCGTGACGTTCGGTTCACAGATGCTGGTCAGCGATCCGCTCATCGTCGCCCAACGAGATGCGTCCTTTGCCACGGTCGGCCAGCAGGCACTGGGCACCACCGGTCGGTGGGTGGCAACCCTTGCCGCGGTCCTGGCGACGTCGTCCGCGATCAATGCCACGTTGTTCTCGAGCGCCCGACTGACCCGTGATCTGAGCGCGGCGCGGGAACTGCCGTCCCGGCTCGGGATGACGACCACCAGGGGAATGCCCGCGACCGCGATGTGGATGCTCACCATGCTGGGCGTGGTGTTCGCGATGTTGCCGGCGATCGAAGTCATCCTGACGTTCGGGTCGGTCACGTTCCTCGGGGTGTTCGGCCTCGTCAACTACCTGCATGCCAGAACCGCGGACCGGACGGTCGAGCAGATCCTCGGCTACCTCGGTGCAGCCATGTGCGGTGCCGCGATCTCGGTGGTGATGGTCCAACTGGTGCGCAACGACGCGGGATCCCTCTGGCTACTCGTCGGGTGCCTGGTCGCGCTGCTCGCCCTGCGGGCGATCTTCGTGTGGCGCGTCCCGGACCACGGGACCTGAACGCTGCCCGCCCTCGCCCTGCCCCTGTGCTGCTTCGTCCGCTTCGGTCGTCTCGGGCCGGGGCACGACCACGACCGGGCACGGCGCGTGGTGTACGCAGGCGGTGCTGACCGACCCGAGCAGGAGCGACCTGAAGCCGCCGCGTCCGCGTGCTCCGACCACCAGCAGATCGGCCCCGGCGGCGGCATCGAGCAGAGCCAGTGCCGGTGGCCCTTCGACGGCTTCGACCGTGACGTGCGCCGGGTGCTTCCGATCGCCGAGCCAATCGGTGACCGTGACCTTTGCCGATTCCCGGGCCGAGGCGCCGAGTTCCTCGCGGTCGTCGTACCACATCACGTTGTACCCTTCGGCCCAGTGGTACGGGACCTCCCAGGCGGTCACCACTCGCAGATCCGCACCAAGGGCATCGGCCAGTTCCAGCGCCCAGTCGAAGGCCACGTGAGATGGCTCGGATCCGTCGATGCCGACCACGATCGTCTGGGGATGTGGTGGCTGCACTGCGGGTGAGTCGGTCACGGGAACTCCTGGTCTCGGGGAATCTGCCTGTTCAGTCTTGACGGAGCCACACCGGTTTCGTAGGGACGAACGTCCTTTCCACATGGGCCAGTCGGGACCATCGTGGCATGGCGATCGGGACGAACTGGTGATCGGGATTGCGTGGTTCGGGTCGTCCGCCCGCGACGTTCGGGACTTTTGGCACTGCCTGTGGGGAAGCCTGAAGGGGGATGGTGCGACAGGTCGGTTGAAGCCGTCAGCCGCCTTTTTCGAGATCGGAGCATCACCCATGCAACGGAAGACCTTTGACACCCTCATCAGTGGCGCAGGCCTGCTCATCGCCATCGTGTTGATCATCGCCGGTGGACTGCTCACCTGGGGGCACAACTACATCACGTCTCAGGTCCACGATCAGCTCGCCGCGCAGAAGATCACGTTCCCAGCTGCGAACAGCCCGGCGGTGGCCGGAGCCGAGTTCGCGCCGATGCGCCAATACGGGGGGCAGCAACTCACCACCGGCGCCCAGGCCGAGGTCTACGCGGACCACTTCATCGCCAACCACCTGAAGACCATCGGCGGTGGAAAGACCTACGCGCAGCTGTCCGCAAAGGCGCAGGCCGAGCCCAACAACGCCAAGCTGGCCGCCCAGGTCGATGAGATGTTCAAGGGCGAGACCCTGCGCGGTCTGCTGCTGAACGCGTATGCCTTCGGCACCATCGGAAAGATTGCCGGCATCGCGGCGATCGTCGCATTCGCATCAGCGGCGCTGCTGGCGATCCTGTCGTTCTTCGGGCTCTACCACGCACGCAAGACCCGTCCGGACGAAACGATCCTGGAAGAAAGCCCCGACGTGGCCACCTGAGCGCGCCGTCCCGCGCGGACACCCGCGGCTTCCGAGTTCGACACTGTGCCGCGCAGGCCTCGTGGTCACCGTCGATCTGGAATGCTGGCGGTGAACAGCCGCCGTGAAAGGACGTCCTCGTGGATGATGCAGAGGTCGTAGCCCATGTCGCCCGGATCGGCGACGTGGGCTACACGATCGTGAAACACGCCATCGAAGCCGACCTGCTCGACGAACTCGCCGAGACCTTGGCCCACCTCGAAGCCGACCTGGGAATCGTCCCCGGGGACAACGCTTTCGAGGGGCGGAACACCGTGCGGATCTACAACCTGTTGGCCCACGGTGAGGTGTTCGCCCGGGTTCCGGTTCACCCTGGGGTGCTGCCCGTCGTCGAAGGCGTGCTGGACGACGGGTGCCTGATCTCGTCGTTGTCGTCGATCGCGATCGGTCCGGGGGAGACCGCCCAGATGATCCACGCCGATGATCAGCTCATCCCGCTGCCCAAGCCGCACGTGCCGTTGGTGTGCAACACGATGTGGGCCCTCACCGACTTCACCGAGGCCAACGGCGCCACACGACTGGTGCCCGGTTCACACCGTGCCGACGGAAATCCGGCGCTCGATGGCGATCACCGGACCATCGCCGCCGAAATGGAGCGGGGCGACGTGTTGATCTGGAACGGTAGCCTCTGGCACGGCGGTGGTGCGAACACGACCACGGAGCGTCGTGTCGGGATAGCCATGAACTACTGCGCCGGCTGGGTCCGTCAGCAGGAGAACCAGCAACTCGGTCTGTCGCCCATGTTGGTGGCCTCGTTTCCCAAGCGGCTCCAGGACCTCGTCGGCTACGGCATCTATCACGGGCTCATCGGCCACATCGACAAGCGCAAACCGCGTCATCTGTTGGCAGCGGGCCAGACGGACGGCCACCAGGGCGCAACGAGCCCCATGCTCTGGGACCACTCCGGCTGAGAGGTCCGGACACTGGTGCTGGCTCGCGCTCCGCGTGCAGGCGTGTGCTGACGCGTCCCTCGTGTTGGGAATCGCCGCCTTGTCGTCGCGGCGGACGGTCCTGTGCCCCGGCCGCTGACGTCCCCGGCCGCGGGTGAAGTTCCTCAGGCTTCGGGAGCCATCGTGGAGTGATCGACGAAGGCACGTTGGCTGGTGATGCGGGCCTGGTCGTCGAAGCTCATCACATCGATCGCCTTGAGCACGAACACCGTGCCGGCGAGGGTGGCCCGCACGGTGAACGCGAACGCGGCCTGGCTGCCGACAACGATGGCGGGACCGTCCGCGACGAGCTCCACCGAATCCGGGGCGTCGTGGCTCTCGTCGAAGAACGCCCCGATCTCCTCGGATCCGTGACGCACCGGGCTGCCGACCGGATCTTCCACGGTGGCCTCCGGCGCGAACAGCGCCAACCAGCCGGCCCGGTCGGCGACCGAGAACCGGTCGAGGTAGTGGGCGATCGTGGCACGGATTTCATCGGACATGGGCGGCACCCTACCGGTTGTGTCGATCAGAAGAGTGCGATTGAAATCTGTCGGACCGGTCAGGCGTAGAGGGCGGTGAGCCACCACCGTTGCCGCTGCCGGGTGACCAGTATCGCCGTGCCGTGCTCGGTGAGGATCTGCAACCGGGCCTGACGCTGGTGGGTCGTCGGATCCCACCACCGTTCGATGACCGGCCACGGCCCGGCCCAGGCCACGATCGTCGTACGTCGACATGCCCGGGATGGTGCGGGGGAACTTCCGGGCTGCAGATCGATGGCGGCCGGCGGGTGTCGGATCTCTCCCCGGGCACTCACCGCCACGGTGTGGCCCGCGGCGTCGACCACGTCGATCGGACGGGGTGGCTCATAGACCAGGATCGGTGACGGGGAGGGCAGTCGCCCCGGCCAGGGGGGAGCATCGATTGCCGCTCCGGCACCGGCTCTGGGCAGCGCGAGGGTTCGGGTCGGATCGAGGCCGGCCGTCGCGGCCGGAACCAGGGTGGCGGCACTGTCGGGATGCCGCCCCCCACGGGCTTCGACGACCCGTACCGCGTCCGGCCCGACGAGCGCTTCGAGACGGGCGACGGCTCGTGCCGCCCGTTCGTCGGCCGCCGATGCCCCACCCCAGAATCCCAACTGGGTACCCCGGGCCGCCTCGACCGCACCGGGAGCGAGGATCACGCGGATCACTCCGGCCGAGGGGCGGGTCCCGACCGGACTCGACAGCCAGCCGTCGAGTTGCCAACGAGTTCGTTCAGCGATCGCCACCGCCGGCGAACGGGATGCATCGTTCGGTCGGCTCGGACCGTCCAGGCGCCAACGGCGTCGGTGTTCCTCGGCGTGATCGGTCGACAGGGTGATCACGACCTGGGCGCACGACAACCCCCGGTCGGCCAGGCGGGCCACGAAGCGTCCGGCTGCGGCGCGGGCGGCGAAGGCCACCGCGTCGGCCCGCAACTCGGGCGGGTCGAGGTCGACGACTTCGTCGATGTCCTCGGGGACCGCGGCGAGGTGCAGTTCGCGGGGATCGGCGCCGCAGGCCAGCCGGTACAGCCAGAGCCCGTCGGGTCCGAACCGTCCGGCCACGGCCGCTTCGGGCAGTGCCGCGAGGTCGCCGAGGGTGTCGAGGCCGAGCCGGTTGAGGGTCACCGGTAGCTGCGGGTCGGGAGCGAACCGGGCCAGGGTGCGGAGTCGGATCGGGGCGACGAACGCCCGGGTGTCCCCCGGTGGCACCACCCGGCACCGACCTGCCCCGGCCGACAACGCGGCCAGCTGTGCCGCCAATGGTCCGTCGGCCACCCCGACCCGGACCGCCTCCGGGGTGCCCAGCACCGCTCCGACCTCGTCCCCGGCCCGTCGGCTGAGCGCGTCGTCACCACCGAAGTAGCGCGCCGGTCCGCGGGTGGCAACCGCACCCACTCCGGGAGTGACGACCTCGACCTGGGGGGTGAGACGGGCCAACGCGGCGACGACCGGTTCGAACACCCGGGCGTCCCGGGCCGGATCGTGGGCGACGAGGTGCAACTCGGGGCAGCGTCCCTGAGCTTCGCGGCGACGCAGTCCGATGCGCACTCCCATGGCCCGGGCGGCGGCGTTGGTCGCCAGAATGCCGCGGCTCGACCAGACGGCTACGGGCCGGTCGGTTTCGACGAACCCGGCCGCCCGCACCGGCCAGTCATCGACAACCAACACCAGGGAGCGTGTCGGTGCGTTCATGCCGGACGTGCCGGATCGGGTCGGTGTCGGTCGGGGAACGCCGCGGTGGTGCCTCCGGCGAGGGCGATGGGCGTGGACACGGTCCCATCCCCTGCCGGTGTCACCTCGCCTGCGGCGTCGGGGAGCAGCAGCCGGTCGCTGCGGCGGCGACCGGGCAGGCGCTTTCCTTCCACGGTGACCGCAACGCGTCGCCCAGCCAGATATCCGGTGCCCGTGTCGAGCCCACGCCAATGCCCGTCACGGGTGTCGACCCGTAGGTCGGCGACGTCGGCGAAACACCTCGCGGAGGTGCCGCCGACGAGGCGATCGCCGGGTTCGGGATCGTGCACACTGATCAGCACCGCGCTCCGCTCACGGGCCCGTGCCGCCAGACGCCGCTGGGTGGCACGGGACAGGCTGGTTCGTGGGCCGATGACCGTGAGGGCGAACCCGTCCAAGGCGGCGGCCACGACATCGCCGGCCCGATCGGCGGCGTGTTCGGGGTCGACGGTCACGATCCGGGTGGGCACCACCCCCAACTCGGCGACGGCCCCCCACCCCAGACCTGCCAGGCCGATCACGGCCAGCCATTCGCCGGAGCGACTGGCCGCTGCAAGAAGCGCGAAAGCGAAGGATCGGGCGGCCGGCCCGTCGACGGTCACGGTCACGCCCCGTGGCAACCCACCGGGGAGGAGCCGGTCGAAGACGTCGGCCACGGGCAGGGTTCGTTGCTCGGCCAGGGCCAGCGGTCGAAGGCGTCGGTCGAGGTCCGAGAGAACCGCGGATGGGGCAGGAGGCCCGGACATCGACCCAGTATCGAACACCTGTTCGATACTGTCAAGCGAGACGGAAAGACGGAGAGACGCTGCCAGCTCCCCCCTTCTCTTGCGAAATTTGCACGGCGGCGCTGCGCTCGGCGGCCTCACGGCAAAAGTTTCAGCAGGGACGGGCGCAATTCGCGGTTGACGAGTACTTCGGGCCCTTTGAAACTTTTCCGGTGGTGCTGCGCTGAGCGGCTTGGTCGTGCAAATTTCGGGAAGGGGGGGAGGAGGGGGAGGAGGACGGGGGCGGGGGGAGGAGGACGGGGCCTCAGCTGACCGGCCCTCGATCACGCGCATCGGGCTTGCCGAGTCGCCACACCCCCGGACCTTCGGCCTTTGCCCGGTACATGGCACGATCGGCGGCGTCGAGCAGCGCGTCGGTCGTGCAGGTGCCCGGGACGCAGAGCGCGACCCCGACCGAGGCGCTGATGCGGACTGTTCCCGCGCGGGTGGTGATCGGCTCGCCGATCACGGCCACGATCCGGTCCGCGAGCCGGGTGACCTCCTCGGGAGTACTCACCTCCCCGCACACGATGCAGAACTCGTCGCCACCCAGACGGGCCACCACGTCCTCGGTTCGGACGTGGGTGCGCAACCGTTCGGCCACGGTGCGCAGGACGTCGTCGCCTGCTGCATGACCCAGTCGGTCGTTCACGGGTTTGAAGCCGTCGAGATCGATCGAGATCACCCCCACCCGGTGACCGACTGCAGCCCGACCTGGGGAGTAGTCGATGGCGCGGTCCAGATGGGCGAAGAAAGCGGCCCGGTTCCCGAGCTCGGTCAACGGGTCGTGGAGTGCGGCGTGGCGCAATGCCGAGGTCATCGCCTCACGACGGAACAGCAGTCCGATGAAGCGCACCAGACGTCGCAGCGTCATGCGACAGGTGTGATCGGGCGGTTCGTCCAACTGCCGCCACAACACCAGGGCACCGACCGTCCCGGACCCGTCCCGGGCGACCACCGGCCACGCCCAACACCAGCGGTGACCTCGTTCGGCGGCCTCGGCGGCGAAAGGTTCGGGCAGCGCTTCGACGGGCACCGAGCATGGCACCTGTTCATGCCATGCCGTCGACCACGGGGTTCCCGGGGTGTCCGCGGCCTGCCGCTGCGCGGGCCCCAGACCCCGATGGCTGCGGGTCCGGCGTTCGTCGGTCAGCGGATCGTGGTAGATGATGACGCCCTGGGCATCCAGATTCTCCGTTCCCATCACCTCGAGCACGAGATCCAGCACATCGGGCAAGGGGGCGTTCTCGGCCATCGCATCGAGAACCTGGTCGAAGGACCAACGCTCGTCCCAGCGTCGGGCGTACACGGCGAGACCGTCGATGTCCGGGTCGTCGAACTGGGCGTTGGCGCTGATCTCGGTGATCATGCCGGTGCCGTCACCTCGGATCAGGCGGAACAGCATCGGCCGTTGCAACCCACTGGTCTCCATCGCATAGGCGACCGAGTCGATCGCTTCGGCATTCCAGGGCACGTCGACGTGGTCGAAGATGTTGGTACCGAGGATCTCGTCGCGGGTCAGTCTGAAAACCCGCTCGACCGAGGAGGAGATCCACGTGATCGTCCCCGTCCTCGTGACGGTGAGCATGACGAGCGGTGCAAGTTCACTGAGTCGTGTGGCGACGCGGCGGTCCCGGTCGGTCCCGTCCTCCATGCAGGCATGCTACGGGCCGCGTCGGCCGAATGTGAGAAGAAGCGCTCCATCGCCGCTTGGGCCGACAGAGACCTCCGACTCGCTCACGCGCTGTGGCATCGGATCCCCGCCCGGGAACCGCGGTCGGTGGACCGGTCGAGACTCAGCCGATCGCCGCGGCGATCCCCAGCCCCAGGGCCGCCGCGGCGAGTCCGACCACGAGTGAGCCGACTACGTTGATCGCCGCCCCTCGCCAGTCGCCCAGCTCGGCCAGACGGGTGGATTCGAACGTGAACGTCGAGAACGTCGTGAGCGCCCCGCAGAAGCCGGTCCCGAGCACGGCCTTGCCGGCATGGCCGAGATGGCCGGACAGCGCGAACCCGGTCAGCAGTCCCAGCAGGAGCGACCCGAAGACGTTCACGGTGAAGGTCCCCCAGGGCAGATCTCCCCGGACCCGGTCCTGCACGAACCCGTCCAGCAGGTAACGGGTCGGCGCGCCGATCGCCCCGGCCATGGCCACCCCGATCCAGACCGCGAGGCTCATCGGGTGGCTTCCGCATCGCTGAATGCCGGTCGACCGGGTTCGGCCGGCTCGATTTCGACCCGGTGCTCCTGGCCGTGACCGGTGGCCGCTTCGCTCACCCACCCGCGGATCGGCGAGCGCGTGCCCGGCCATGATGCCTCCGAGTGCCGCGGCGCAACCGCCGCCGACCGAGGCGGCCAGATAGCCGATCGCCGCGGTGATCTCGCCGTGACGTGCGAGCTGTGCGGCCCCCACCATGAACGTCGAGAACGTGGTGAACCCTCCGAGCACGCCGGTGGCCACGAAGGGACCGAGATGGCGCGGGGTCCGCAACCGTTCGAGGATCGCCACCAGCAACACCCCCAATACGAACGACCCGACGATGTTGATCGCAAGCGTCGTGGAGGGAAAGTGGCCGGTCGCGTTCGGGAATGCCTGGCCCAGTCCGGCACGCGCCAACGTCCCCAGCGCACCACCGAGTGCGATCACCACCAGTACATCCGGTCGTGCACGGTGGCGGTGGACGCGGCGGGGTTCGGGAAGAGGCCCGGGAAGATGTGGCTCGGACGGATCGTCCGGAGCCAGATCCGGGTCGATCGGGAGCTCGTCGTAGATGGGCATCGACACCTCGTGGTTGGGAGAACCCTGACCACCGACATCATCGACGGCTGCGGCCGGGGCACTTTCGGATGACCAGGAGCCATCAGCCCGAGACGGCGGACAGTTGACGGCGAGCTCCATCGCCGGTGGGGCCAGCATAGCGTCACGTCCCCGATCGGCCGATCCCGCCTCCGGCGTGCAATCATTGGCCGATGTGCACGGTTTCGGGGGTGCCCAGGTGAGTGGGCGGGGGATCGTGTCGGCAAATCGACGGCCGGTGTTCGACTACGTCACAAGCATCGACCCGGCACTGTCCACCTTCGGCTGGAAGATCATCGGCCTCGCCCACCTCGCGATCCTGGTCCCGCTCTTCGCCGCGTTCCTGCCCCGCGATGCGGCGACGAACTGGACATGGATGATCGCCATGCTCGTCCTCGTTGCCGCCGTGGGCGCGCTGAACCTCTGGCACTTCCGCGGGATGATCCGATCCGAGGGCTACCACTCACCACCTCCCGTCATCCTGTTGGGCGAAGCGATGATCACGACCGTCGCCGTCGCCGGGTTGGGCTATGCCCTCGGGGGCGAGACCGGCATGTTCCGGCCGGTCATCTTCGTGCCGGTCCTGCTGGTCGCGATGATCGGCAACCGCTGGATGATCTTCGTCATGTGGATGGTCGCCACCGTGTCGGTGACGGCCGTGGCGGTGGCGTCCGGCACGTTGCAAGAGTCGGTCCCCATCTTCGTGATCTCCTACGGTTCGGTCTGGGGTGTGGCGACGATCATGGTGCATCTGTTGGCGATCGCCTCGCTGCGTGCCGATCTGCAGGTCGGGGGCCTCGCCGAGGTCGCCAGCATCGCGGCGCGGGCGGACGATCTGTCGGACGGACTCCACCAGGTGCTTCCCGTGATCGCGCGGTGGGCCGAGGCGTCCTGGGCCGCCGCGTACCGGGTGATGGCCGGCGACACCGAAGTCCCGGACGTCGAACTGCTCGCACAATGGCCGTCGATCGCTTCGATCATGGAGCCGACCGGAGCGGAACTGGAAGCTGCGGGGAAACATCGAGGTGTCGCGTTCCACCAACACCGCGCCGTGCTGATGGCCGACGGCGGTGCCGGCGAAGGGCTGACGAACGAACGGGTGGTCATCGTGGTGGACGGGATCGCCCAGCCCTCCTACGACCAGTTGATGACGCAGTTCAACCTCGAGCGGATGGTGCTCCAGGTCGACGTGCTCGTGAATCGGAGTCGCTACATCGCCCAGCTCGCCGATCTGGGGCGCACCGACGGGTTGACGGGGATCCCGAACCGCCGTGCCCTGACGACCCGGATGGAGCACGCCCGGGCCGATGCCCGCCGCCGGGGCGAACCCCTCGCGGTGGTGATGATGGATCTGGACTCGTTCAAGGCGTTCAACGACGCCTTCGGCCACCTCGCCGGAGATGACCTGCTGCGGACCTATGCGACCGAACTCAGGAATCGTCTGCGGACGGTGGATTTCGTGGCCCGCTACGGCGGTGAGGAGTTCTGCCTGGTGCTCGCAGACACTGATGCAAGCGGTGCCGAGGCGGTGATGTTCAAACTGCGCGAAGCGTTCCGCCCGCTTGCGGCGATCCATGGGGTGACCTTCTCGGCCGGCATCGCCGAATGGGACGGTTGCGAACACGACGACGCCCTGATCGGTCGGGCCGACCGGGCGTTGTACGCGGCCAAGGCATCCGGTCGGGACTGCACGGTCGTCGATCAGCCGGACCTCTGACGGTTCTTGAACCCTGCGATCGTCCGGCGCCACCGTTGGGGCCAGCTGACCGGAGGTCACATCGTCACGGGAGTGGGAAGTCGCCGCCGCGCGCGGCAGGATCGTCTACCGTGCCGTGGAACGTCGTCGATCCGAGCGTGGGATGAGCGGTCCCGAACCGGTCGACGGGTTCGTGGCCCGCACGTTCCGCTCGTTCGGCGTCCGCAACTTCCGGCTCTTCTTCATCGGGCAGCTGATCTCGAACTCGGGCAACTGGCTGACGATCCTGGCCCTGACCCTGCTGGTGCTGCACGCCACGCACAGTGGGTTCGCGGTCGGACTCCTGGCGGCGTGCCAGTTCGGTCCGATCCTCCTGCTCTCCGCCTGGGCCGGTTCGATCGCAGATCGCTCCGACAAGCACCGGCTGCTCTTCGTCACCCAGGGCGGAGAGATGCTCCAGAGCATCGTCCTGGCGGTGTTGGCGTTCAGCCCGTCGACCCCGGTGTGGCTGTTCTTCGTCGTGGCTGCGGCCGGCGGTTGCCTGTTGGCCTTCGACAATCCGTTGCGCCGGTCGTTCGTCCCCGAAATGGTGCCCCCGGAGATGATCCCGAACGCCGTGATGCTCTATTCGTCGCTGGTCAATGCGTCACGGATCTTCGGCCCCACACTCGCGGGCATCCTGGTCTCGACGTTGGGCTACGGCTGGGCATTCAGCTTCGATGCCCTGTCCTATGTGGCGGTGATCACGGCCCTCGCGATGATGCGGCGCGCCGACTTGCGCCGGCGGGCCCCGAAGGCTCGCACCAGAGGGGAAGTGCGTGCCGGGCTCGCCTATGTGCGCTCGATGCCCACGCTGTGGATCACCTTCGTGATGCTCGCCGCGGTCGGCACGCTGTCGTACAAGTTCAACGTCACGATCCCGTTGCTGGTCGAACAGGGGCTCGGTGGATCGGACGCGACCTACACGTTCATCTACGCGGTGTTCAGCGTCGGCGCGCTCGTCGGGGCATTGGGCGCGGCGCATCGGAGCGATGTGGATCTGAACCTGGTGGTCGGGGGTTGCGCGGTGTTCGGGTTGTCGATGGTCGTGCTGTCGGTGGTACCGAGCATCGGCTGGATGTACCCGGTGATCCTGGCGGTGGGCATGGCTGCCATCGTGTACATGGCCGCGACGACCGCGATCGTCCAGGTGCGGGCGCGGCCGTCGATGCATGGCCGGGTGCTGGCCCTCCAGAGCGTGTTGCTGATCGGCACCAACCCGATCGGTGGGCCGCTCCTGGGGGCGATCTCGGACCGGTTCGGGCCGCGCTCGCCGATGGTGGTGGGGGCGGTGGTCGCGCTGTCGACGTCGGCATGGGGCCTGCTGGCGATGCGGCGGCACCGCGAGGCGCTGGCGCTCCCCAACGACACCGACGAGGTCGAGGCGGTGGCGGCCGATCTGGCCGCGGCACGCCCCGGGGTCGAGGAACCCGGGTCGTGGCCCCGCAATCCTCAGCCGGGTGACCCGATGCCCTCCTGACCGCTCGGGGCCGCGTCCTGCGGGAGACTCGATGCCTCGCGCCGGTGAGCGCGGATCACGTGGCGAGCGGGGCGATCACGTCGTTGGCGAAGCGCAGCGTGTGCTCGACCTTTTCGTCCAGGGAATGCGGGCCGGGGTCGTGGTAGAGCCAGGGCACCGTGATCACGTCGGTCACTCCCAGCTCCGCGACGTCGGCCATGGCCTCCGCGTCGGCGAGCACCATCGGCGTGAGCTTGACCTCGAAGTCGGTCGGGTCGCGCTCTGCCGCCTCGAGTTGGGCGTGCAGTCTCCTCATCAGGTCGACGATCTCGTCGCGCCCCACGTTCGCGCCGATCCAACCGTCCCCACGGGTCGCCGCACGGTGTAGCGCCGCGTCCGAGTGCCCCCCGACGTAGATCGGCACCGGCTGCCGTGGCACCGGGCTCATCTTGAGCCGGTCGAAGTCGTACTGGTCGCCGTGGTACTCGGCCCAACCGGGCTCGAGGGTGACCCGCAGGATGTCGATGATCTCGTCGAGTCGCCTGCCCCGGGTGCGCATGTTCTCACCCAGCCAGGCGAACTCCTCGGGAATCCAGCTCAGCCCCAGTCCGATCCCGATGCGGCCTTCGAACATCGCCGCCAGGGAGCCCAGCATCTTGGCGACCACGAGGGGTTGTCGCAGCACGACCTTGTAGACGTTGGTGTAGAGCTGCACCTGCTCGGTGACCGCGGCGATCGCCGGGAGCGCCACGAACGGGTCGACGAAGGGAACGTCCCCGTCCCAGAAGCGTTGTCCATCGGCCGTGTAGGGGTAGTCGGCGGACACCGACTCCGGGAAGAACACCGAATCGGGCAGGGCGATCGCGTCCCACCCGGCCTCCTCGGCGATTCGGGCCAGGGTGAGGATCTCCTCTGGCGGGGTCATTGCCAACGACAGGGTGAACTTCACCGGTGCCTCCCCGGATCATCTGGTCGGGACACCGCGTCGAACGGCGTCGTGCGGACCGCATCGTAGTGGGCCGCGTCGCGGAGCCCGGTCAGGTCGGGGGCTCGAGTCGGTAATCGGGGAAGTTGCCGTACAGCCGTTCATCGGCGGGGCCCTCGGACACGGCGTGGACCAACAGCTCCCCGCCCACGAATGCGCCTCGCCACGATGCACCCCGACCGCCGAAGGGCTCGTCCTTGTCCCCTCGGGAACGGGTCTTGTTGATGCCCACCTTGAAGGCCTGCACCTGGGACGCGAGGCGTTGCGCGGTGTCGGGGTCGTCGCAGGCCACCGATGAGACCAGTGCCCCGTTGGACGCGTTCATCGCCGCCAGCAGGTCCGCCTCGGTGTCCACGACAACGACCGAATCGACGGGTCCGAACGGTTCGGCGTGGTGCAGCGCCGCGGAGCGGGGTGGATCGTACATCGCCACCGGCGCGAGGTAGGCGTCCCGGCTCTGCCCGTCGATGAACGCGCCGTCCTCCAGTTTGCCGCGGTACAGCGGGACCGCTCCTCGGTGGAACGCGTCATCGATCTTGGCGGTCAGCTCGGTGACCTTGTCGGCGTTGATGAGCGGCCCGAAATCCAGCTCCGGCAACGGGTCGTCGTCCGCTGCGACTGCCAAGGGGTGCCCGAAACGCAGCTCGTCCAGCACCGGGAGGTACATGGCCAGGAACTCGTCGAACAACGAACGCTGCACCACGTAGCGCGGATAGGCCGTGCAGCGCTGCTTGGCGTAGGCGAACCCTTTGCGGATCTGGACGGCGAGGGAGTCCCAGTCGCTGAAGCGCCAGATGCCCCAGGTGTTCAGGCCCTCCTGTTCGAGGACGTGACGGCGACCGGTGTCGGCGAGTTGGGTGACGATCTGGCCGCCGGTGTCCCGGCCCCCGACGAAGGACAGACAGCCGATCTCGTGCGAGTTGACCAGCACCGGGGAGAGGTCGCGGCCGCCACCGGAGACCAGGGTGAAGGGCAGTCCTTCCTCGGCGCACAGCGCCACGGCAAGGGTGAGCGCGTTCACGCCGCCGTCGGTGGGGGACTTGGCGATCACCGCGTTGCCCACGAGTGCCTGCACGCACATCGTGTGCACGAGCACCGACAGCGGGTAGTTCCACGAGGCGATGTTCGACACCGGGCCGGGCAGTGGGCGCCGCCCGTGCAACATCGATTCGATCTCGTCGCAGTACCACTCGACACCTTCGGTCGTCCGGTCGACGCCGGTCAGCGACTGACCCCAGGGCTTGCCGATCTCCCAGGTGAGCAACAGCGCCAGCAGTTCGCGGTGTTCGGCGAGCCTGGCGGCCGCCGCCCGGACCCGTTCGGTGCGCTCGCTGAGGGGCACTCGACGCCAGGTGTCGTGCTGGGCGACCGTGGCCTCCATCGCGGCCCGCGCCGTTTGCGAATCCAACATCGGCGGACCGACGACGGCGGATCCGTCGACCGGCGAGGTCGCCGCACGCGGCTCACCGTCGGCCTGCCACTGTCCACCCCACAGGTTCGACAATCGGTCGTCGCCGAACGCGTCGGGTGCCACCTTCCGGGCGGCGGTGAACGCGTCGACGAACGTGTGGCCAGGCTTGACATGCAGTGCGGCGCGGTCGGTACCGGGAGCGTGCTCGGTAGCGGCGGTCGTGGTCACGGAGTCCTCCGATCGAAGTGGTGGAATCGAGATGCGGCACCCCCTGCCCACCCCGATATGCGGGCCTGGCTGCGTTCCCGCCCACAGCCCGCTCTCTCAGCGTAGTGCACGGCGACGTTCCGTTCCAGGTGTCAGCGGTCACTGCGCCAGGCGTTGTCGCGCCGAACGGTGGACGGAACCGGCCCTGGTAGGCTCTCCGGTCGGGTCGGACACCACGTCCGCCTGAAGCTGTCGCAGGGGAAACCGGTGCAAGTCCGGTACTGACCCGCAGCCGTGATCCGCCGATCGAGGCGGTGAGTCGGAATGCCTGCTGCAGCTTCGAAGGCATCGGCACATTTCGCAGTCGACGGTCGGCCGGATCCACTCGGGAAATCTCCTTCCCGGTCGTTCGGGTCGGACCACGACGGGAATGGGTCACCCACTGCGTCGACGAGGAGTTCGATGTCCGCCAGCCGAGCCGTCCAGCATGCTCCGCAGACACGCGTGGCCGTCATCGGCCCGCACCCCTCGGCGCGGTTGGCCCGCAATCTGCATCCGGTGGCGTGGTGGCTGTGGGCGCTGGGTCTGGTCGTGGCGGCGAGCCGGACGACCAACCCGGTCCTGTTGCTCGGGATCGTCGGGGTGGCGACGATCGTCGTGTTCACCTGTCGCAGCGACGCGCCCTGGGCGCGGGCGTTCCACTACTACCTGATCTTCGGCGTGTTCATCGTCGTGTTCCGGGTGGGTTTCCGGATCGTCTTCGGCGGTGGCGCCGTGGGCGACCACGTCTGGTTCACGCTCCCGACCCTCCCCCTTCCGAGCTGGGCGGCGGGCGTCACCATCGGGGGACCGGTCACGGCCGAGGCCATCGTGGCCGCGGCGGTCGACGGACTCCGCCTGGCGACGATCATCGTGTGCATCGGCGCTGCGAACGCGCTCGCGAACCCCAAACGCGCCCTCCGGGTGCTGCCGGGCGCGTTGTACGAGTTGGGCGTCGCGGTGGTGATCTCGATCACGGTCGCGCCCCAGCTGCTGGTCGGAATCCAGCGGGTGCGCCGGGCCAGACGACTGCGAGGCGGCGCCCAGCAGCGGCTTCGCGGCACTCCGTTCGATCGCGCTGCCCGTCCTCCAGGACGCCCTCGACCGTTCCTTGGCACTGGCGGCGGCGATGGACTGTCGCGGGTACGGTCGCCGGGGCGACGACGACCCGGGTCGCCGTCGCTTCACCGCCGCGTTGCTGATCGGTGGGTTGGCCGCGCTGTGTGCCGGCAGCTACGGCATGCTCGGCGGATCGGCATCGCCCGGGCTGGTCCTGGGTTCCTTCGGGATCGGCGTGGCCCTGTGCATCACCGGTCTCACCGTGGGAAGCCGTCGCGTCCATCACACCGGCTACCGCCCCGACCCCTGGGACGTTCCCGAGAGTCTGGTGGCCGGGGCCGGGCTCCTCGTCGCCCTCGGTTTCGTCGTGGCCGCACGCGCCGTTCCGGGGGCACTGCTCTTCACGGCGACCCCACTCGGATGGCCACCGGTTCCCACCATCCCTCTGCTCATGCTCGCCATCGCCGCGACCCCGGTGGTCACGGCGCCGCCACGACCGGTCGTTCTCACCGGTCCCGATCTCGGGGCGCGGGACGCGAAGGCGGCAACGTCGTGATCTCCTTCGACCGGGTGACGGTCACCCACACCGGGGCGGCGGCGCCGACGCTGGTGGAGGTGACCTTCGAGGTTCCCGAGGGCGACTGGTGCCTGGTGGCGGGACCGACCGGTTCGGGCAAGTCGACCCTGCTCGGGTCGGTGAACGGGCTGGTGCCCCGATTCACCGGCGGCATACTTGCGGGCCGGGTGACCGTGGACGGGCGGACGACCGAACGGTACCGGCCCCGCGACCTGGCCGATGTGGTGGGAGTGGTCGGCCAGGATCCGCTTGCCGGTTTCGTGACCGACACCGTGATCGAGGAGCTGGTCTACGGCATGGAGCAACTCGCCGTGCCCGAGTCGACGATGCGCAAGCGTGTCGAGGAGATCATCGACGTGCTCGGCCTCCAGGAGCTGCGTGACCGGAACCTCATCGAGCTTTCCGGCGGCCAGCAACAACGGGTGGCGATCGGTTCGGTCCTGGTGACCCAGCCGCGGGTCCTGGTCCTCGACGAACCGACCTCGGCCCTGGACCCGACCGCCGCCGAAGACGTACTGGCGCTGATAGCCCGACTGGTCCACGACCTGGGCATGACCGTGATGATGGCCGAGCATCGCCTGGAACGGGTCGTGCAGTACGTCGATTCGGTCGCGCTGGTCGGTAACGACGGTTCGGTCCGCCACGGCCCACCCGCCACGGTGTTGGCCGACGCTCCGGTGGCTCCGCCCGTGGTCGAACTGTCGCGCCTGGCCGGCTGGGCGCCGATCGCCCTCAACGTGCGCGATGCCCGCCGGCGCGCCGAACCGCTCCGAGGTGTCCTGTCCGCTGGGTCGTCGACGCTTCCGGACGCGCCGGTGCCGCGCCCCGGCGCACAGCCCTGACGGTGCGCCCGTGCTGGTCGCGGAGCGGATCGTCGTGCGCTACGGGACCTTCGACGCCGTCGCCGGAGTCGATCTCGCGCTGCGACGCGGAGAAGTGGTCGCCCTGATGGGGCGGAACGGTTCGGGCAAGTCGTCGCTGCTGTGGGCACTTCAGGGGAGCGGGCCACGCCGGTCCGGGCGGGTCCGGGTAGGTGACGCCGATCCGGGCACGCTTTCGCCGTCGCGGGCGCGTGCCCTGGTCGGCCTGGTGCCCCAGACTCCGTCCGACCTGCTGTATCTGGACACGGTCGCCGCGGAATGTGCGCCAGGCCGACCGTGAGTCCGACGTCGAACCGGGTTCGACGGCGGTGCTGTTGGGTCGCCTCGCGCCGGACGTCGCGCCCTCCCGTCACCCTCGGGACCTTTCCGAGGGTCAGAAGTTGGCGTTGGTCCTGGCCATCCAGCTGGTGGCCGCACCCCGGGTCGTGCTGCTGGACGAGCCGACCAGAGGGCTCGACTACGGCGCGAAGACCGCGCTGGCGGCGATCCTCGACGAGCTCGTCGGGCGCGGTGCCGCGGTGGTGGTGGCGACACACGACATCGAGTTCGTGGCACAGGTGGCCGATCGGGTGATCGTCATGGCCCAGGGCGAGATGGTGGCCGACGGGCCGTGCGGCGAGGTGATGTTGGCGTCCGCCGCGTACGCGCCGCAGATCGCCAAGATCCTGCGTCCGCTGCCGCTGCTGACGGTCGGGCAGGTCGAGCGTGCCTGGGCGTCGACCGGCGCGCTCCCGAACCGGGAACTGCCATGAGCGCGGCGACCCGAACCACCGTGGACCCGGTCGTCATCCCCCTCGGGTACTGGTCGCGCTGGGCGCTCGTGGCTGCGACGTTCCTGGGCGCGGTGGCCTTCCTGTGGCCCTTCGTCGTCGATCCCGCCCTGATCGGTGACGTGTCGATCGCACCACTGCTGTTCGGGGTGCTGCTGGCGCTGGTGATCCTGGTCGTGATCGCGCAGGTCGTCGAAGGGGACATCGACGCCAAGGCGTTGGCCCTGCTCGGGGTGCTCTCCGCGGTGAACGCCGGGCTGCGACCCCTGGGCGCGGGCACGGCGGGCATCGAGATCGTCTTCTTCCTGCTGGTCCTTGCCGGGCGGGCGTACGGCCCGGGTTTCGGGTTCCTGATGGGCTGCACCAGCCTGTTCGCGTCCGCGATCATCACCGGAGGGGTCGGCCCGTGGCTGCCCTACCAGATGTTCGCGAGTGCCTTCGTCGGCCTGTTCGCGGGGCTGCTCCCGCGGTGCCGTGGTCGACTCGAGGTGGTGCTGCTGACCGCCTACGGGGCGGTGTCCGCCTACCTCTACGGACTGCTGTTGAACCTGTCGTTCTGGCCGTTCTTCGTCGACCCGGCCAGCAGCACCGCGTATGTGCCGGGCGCGGCAAACTTGGAGAACCTGCACCGGTACCTGGTCTTCGAGATCACGACGTCACTCGGTTGGGACACGGGCCGGGCGGTGACCAACGGGGTGCTGCTGGTGCTGGCCGGCCCGGCGGTGCTCGCGGCACTGCGGCGTGCCGGTCGACGGGCGGCGTTTGCGGCGCCGATCGACTTTCTCAACCCGGCCGATGCCCGGCCGCGCGAGGTCGGGGCGGACCCGCTGGTGCCGATCGCTCAGGTCTCCTCGAACAGCGCGAGCTGATCGGCGATCAACGCGTCGAGGGCATCCAACCTCAAGGAGGTGGTCGCGGCCTCGAGCAGGTTCTGGCGATCGAGCGGCCCGACCGGGGCGAGGGCGCTGAGCAGATGGCTGCCCGCGGTCGGGTCGTCGGGTACCTCGAAGGTGGCCGGGGGCACCGCCGCGCCGCGTTCGGTGGCGTGGGCCAGCAGACGACGCAGGTTCGCGACGACGCGGCGGTAAGCGGCGGCCAGGGCGACGTCGACCGGTTCGGTGGGATCAGGCCAGTGTTCGGTGCGCGCCCGCGGATAGGGATCGTCGGCCAGCCATTCGGTGACCCGGATGCGCGCGGTGCCCTGGGCGATGAGTGCGTGATGGCCACCCCCGAGGTCACGGTGCCCCTCGATCCGGGCCAGGGTGCCGACCGAGAACCGTTCATCGCCGCCACCGACCTCGGCACCGCGTTCGATGAGCACGACTCCGAAGCTGTGGTCTGCGGCGAGGCAGTCGGCGAGGAGCGCCTGGTAGCGCGGTTCGAAGATGTGCAGGGGCAGGGCCGTCCCGGGAACGAGCACCGACCCGAGGGGAAACATCGCGGTCACCGTCACCTTCGGAACGCTAGGCGGATAGCTTCGCCTGGCATGGCCGACACCCGCATCGATGTGCAGAACCTGCTCAGTGAGTTGACCCTGGAAGAGAAGGCCGCGCTGTGCTCGGGAGCGGGGTTCTGGCACACCCGTGCGATCGAACGGCTCGGGGTTCCCTCCCTGGCGGTCGCCGACGGACCCCACGGGCTGCGGGTCCAGATCGACGGGGGCGACCACCTCGGGATCGAATCCAGCGAGCCGGCCACGTGCTTTCCCCCGGCGGTGACCCTGGGTTCGACCTGGAACGTCGAGCTGGCCCGCCAGGTCGGCACGGCCATCGGCACCGAGGCCCGCAGCTGTGGGCTGGACGTGGTGTTGGGCCCGGGAGTGAACATCAAGCGGTCGCCCCTGTGTGGCCGCAACTTCGAGTACTTCTCCGAGGATCCCCACGTGGCTGCCACGATGGGCACCGCCTGGGTGCAGGGTCTGCAGTCCACCGGGGTGGGAGCGTCCCTGAAGCACTTCGCGGCGAACAACCAGGAGACCGATCGGCTGCGCGTCAGCGCCGAGGTCGACGAGCGCACGTTGCGGGAGATCTACCTGGCGGCCTTCGAACCGATCGTGCGTCGTGCGGCGCCGGCGACCGTGATGTGCGCGTACAACCGGATCAACGGTGTCTACGCGGCACAGGACCCCTGGCTGCTCACCGAGGTGCTGCGCGACGAATGGGGATTCGACGGGTTGGTGTTCTCAGACTGGGGGGCGGTGGACGACCCGGTCGCCTCGGTGCGCGCCGGGTTGGATCTGGAGATGCCCTCGACCGGGGGGATGAGCGCCGCGCAGCTCGTCGCCGCGGTGGAGCAGGGCGAATTGGACGAGTCCCATCTGGATCGTGCCGTCGCCAAGCTGTGCGGGCTCATCGAACGCTCACCCCGGTCATCGGACGCCGACGTCGCCGTCGACGCGGACGCGCATCACCGCCTGGCGCGCACCGTCGCCGGCGAAGGGGCCGTGCTGTTGCGCAACACCGGGAACGTCCTCCCGTTGCAGCCGACGGACGGTGCGCGGATCGCACTCATCGGTGCACTCGCCTGCACCCCGCGCTACCAGGGGGCCGGCTCCTCACAGGTCAACCCCACCCGGTTGGACGATGCGCTCGGTGCGCTGCGGGCCGCCGTGCCCGAAGGTGTCGTCGTCGACTACGCGGCGGGCTATGTCCTCGGTGGAACCGACGTGGACTCGGTCGACGAGCCCACCGCACTCGTCGCCGAGGCCGTCGAGCTCGCCCGGGACGCCGACGCGGTCGTCGTCTGTTGCGGACTGCCCCCGGAGGCGGAATCGGAAGGATTCGACCGGTCCGACCTCGAGCTCCCCCCGGCGCAGCTCCGGCTGATCGAGGCACTCGCGGAGCTGCGCGGGGACGTCGTGGTCGTGCTCGCCAACGGCGGCGTGGTGACCGTGGGCGATTTCGCCCCGTCGGTGGCGGCGGTCCTGGAATGCTGGCTGGGTGGTCAGGCGTCGGGCAGCGCGGTCGCCGAGGTGTTGCTGGGGGTGGTGAACCCGTCGGGCAAGCTCACCGAGACGATTCCCGAGCGCTTGGCCGACACCTCTGCCTACCTGCACTTCCCCGGATCCGAACGACAAGTCTCCTACGGCGAAGGCCTCTTCGTCGGCTACCGCCACTACGACACGACCGGCTCGTCGGTCGCCTACCCGTTCGGCTTCGGCCTCTCCTACACGACGTTCGCGTACTCCGAACCGACCGTCGAGGTGGTCGGCGCGGCCGGTGACGATCAGGACGCGCCGGCGCTCGCCATCGGTGCCACCATCACCAACACCGGCACGGTCGCCGGCGCCGAGGTCGTCCAGGTCTATGTGGGCAACCCTGCCGCACCGGTCCCCCGACCGACCCACGAGCTGCGGGCGTTCACCAAGGTCCGTCTCGACCCGGGCGCCGCCGAACGGGTGACGTTCATCCTCACCCGCCGGGATCTCGCCCGCTGGTCGACCACCGTGCACGACTGGGTGTTCGACCCTGGGGTCTACTCCGTCGCGATCGCCGCTTCGTCGCGTGACCTCCGCCTGGTCGAAACCGTGGACGTGCCCGGTCCGACCCCGGTCGAACCGCTCGACGAACGTTCGACGTTGGCCGAGTGGCTGGCCCACCCCGGAGGTGCCGATCTGCTGGTCGAACGCCTGCGGGACAGCCCGGCCGGCGACCTGTCGGGCCTGTTGGACGACGCGTCGCTCCTCCGGATGATCGGCCCGTTTCCGCTGCGGCGGTTGCTCGCGATGCTCGGCGGGGTGTTCTCAGCGCAGGATCTTCCCGTGCTCATCGACCAGGCGAACGCCCCACGGCGATGACCGGCACGTCGATCAGCCGTCGGCACGGGGGATGACCTGGCGGTCGATGATCGGCGCCAGGGTCATCGAACCGGCCGGGCTGACGTGGACCGAATCGGCGTACAGCCAGATGCCGTTGCGGTAGGTGCTGCACGACTCTGGCGCGCACAGCCGGTCGGTGAAGTCGACCAGGTGGGCCGCCGGGGCCGAGCGAACCGCCCGCTCGGTGGCGTCGAGCGACGCCCGACGGTACTGATCCACCTCACGGCGCGGCAGGGTCCGCTTGCAGCTTTGCGCATGGGTCCACAGGCGCCAGGCAGGGCACGCCTCGATGTTGAACGGGGCGAGCTGGGGCACGGTGGCGGCGACCACCACGGGAACCCGGTGGCGTCCGAGTTCGGCGAGGGTCCGGGAGAGGCCGTCCTGCCAGATCCTCGTCTTGGTGGGCTCGTCGTCGCCGGTGACGCCGGTGACGCGGGTCGCGCAACGCTGAACTCCGGCTCATGGACGTACGCACTCTGCCGCGACGCCAGCACGACGAGCGCGGGATGCACGAGAGCGATCGCCGTCATCGACTGTTGCACGAACCGGTCGCAGGCGGCGGTCATCGACGAGTTCGGGTAGCACGCGCTCGACGTCCGCGAAGGGACAACCGGGTCGGTACACCACGTTCAGGTCGTAGCCGGCCCGGTTGGCCTGGGTGTGCATGACCGGGTTGAGCGCACCGGCGACCGAGTCGCCGATCAGCACGATCCTGCCCTTGGAATGCGGGACGAGCCACGAGCAGTTGAGCACATACCTGGGGTCGTCGGGCCCGGCCGATTTCAGCAGCTCGTCGGGCCGGCGACCGGGATGTGCAACGATGCGTCGACACTGCGGGTGCCGGCGGTGGTGATCTTCGGGAAGTTCGCGAGCCCGAGGAAGGCAACGAGGGAGACCGCACTGCACGCCAACTCCCAGGCCGACCGCCCGGCGACCCCGCAAGTCGGACTTGCGGCGGATCGGCTGCTCGACGAACCGGTACGAGAGCTCCGTGGGAACCAGCGAGACGACTGCCGCGGCGAGGAGCGCTCCGGGGGGTGCAGTGGGGATACGACGTGCGGACGAACACGATCAGCGGCCAGTGCCACAGGTACCAGCCATAGGAACGGTCTCCGATCCACACCATGGGCCGGGTCGAAAGCCCTCGTTGGAGCAGCCCGCTGGACGCGGTTCCGGCGATGACGACGAGTGCGGCGCCGACGACGGGAATCAGCGTGGTGGGACCCGGCGTCGCCATCGTCCCTCGCACGAGGAGCGCCGAGCAGCCGATCGCGACGATGCCCGCCAGGCCGACCGGCGGAGCCAGTCGGGGTCCGAGCCGACGGGCCACCGGCTCCGCGCAGGCCACGAGCACGCCTGCGAGGAACTCCCAGGCCCGGGTGGGCGAGGAAAAGAACGCAAACCGCTCGTGAGGGGTGATGCCGAGAAAACGCGTCCCGGCCGCGCCGCTGAGCGCGGCGCCGAGCAGGAAGGACAGGACAGCCAGCACGGCGACCACACCGGTGCGGCCCCACTGGCGGGGTCGTCTGATCCGCGCGATGAGGACCAACAGGAGCGGAAAGAAGAGGTAGAACTGTTCTTCGACGGCGAGCGTCCAGGTGTGCAGGAGGGGATTCGAGGTTGCGCCGAGCTCGAAGTAGCCGACCTTCTGATAGTGCAGGAGCGCGAAGTTCGCGACGTACAGTGCCGCCCCGGCACCGATCTGGGCCACGGTCGTGCGCAAGGTGCCGAGCGGGCTCAACGCGAACGTCGAGACGGCTGCGACGACCACCAGGACCAGGGCGAGCGCGGGCAGCAGACGACGGACCCGGCGCGCGTAGAAGCGGCCGATGGCGATCCGACCGGTCGAGGTCTGCTCGAACAGGAGCATTCGTGCGATGACGAAACCCGAGATGACGAAGAACACGTCGACCCCGAGGAAGCCACCCGACAACCCGACGCCCGAGTGGAACACGACGACCATCACGACCGCGATGGTCCGCAGGCCTTGGATGTCCGCTCGGAATCCGGGTGCGCCGGATGGACCTCGCGGAGGGTCGGCTGCCGGCGGTTCCGGAGGCGCCGATAGCGTACGGCGCCCCTCGGTCATGCGGGCAACGTAGCCGTTCGCTCACCGGCATGTCGGCACCCCGCCGACCGCGACATGCGGTGTCGCAATCGGTTCTCGAGCGTCGGTTTCCTCAGGTGGGTGCCGGTGTCGCCGACTCGACCGGATCGTGATCGAGGAACACGTGGACGCCGGCGGCGATCGCGCCGCCGACGAGGGGTGCCACGATGAACAACCACAGTTGCGACAGGGCATCGCCCCCGGCGAACAGTGCCGGACCGAAACTTCGGGCCGGGTTCACCGACGTGCCGGTGAAGGGAATGCCGACCAGGTGCACCATCGCCAGCGCGAAGCCGATCGCTCCGCCCGCCGCGGTGGTCGTGCCCCGCTTGCTGGTCACGCTCAACACGACGAGCACGAAGGCGAAGGTGAGGATCACCTCGATGAGAAACGCGCCCCCGACGTGCAGGTGCACCATCGAGTTGGCCCCCCAACCGTCGGCGCCCAGACCGGTCTTCGACGTGTACAGGTCCGACTGCTTGCACACGATCCACAGCGCCAGGGCGCCGATCGTCGCGCCGAGGAACTGGGCGATCCAGTAGCCGATCGCATCGGTGAGCGACAGCCGCTTCGCGGCGAGAAAGCCGATCGTCACGGCGGGGTTGACGTGACACCCCGAGATCGGGCCGAGCGCATAGGCGAGGGCGAAGAGCACGAGCCCGAAGGCCAGGGCCGTGGCGACCACCCCTGCGGAGATGCTGGAACCGGCGAATCCCAGACCGTTGACCCAGTTACCGAAACTCAGGGTGGCCACGCCGACCGCGATGAACACCAACAGTGCCGTTCCCAGGCACTCTGCGAAGTACTTCCGGATCTCCATGGGGGTCCTCCGGGCTGCTCTTGAGTTGTTGATCGAGTCTTTCACGGCTCCACGCGACCGTGGGGGATGCCCGAACGGCGCGTTCGGTGTCCCCTCACCACGATGGTCTCCTAGGGTGAGCGTCCATGGCAGTGAGTTTCAGCGAAGCGCAGGCCCAGATCACCGCTGAAGGTGAACGGTTCGAGATCGTCACCACCGAGGTCGACGGCCGGACGACGAGAGTCTTCGCCAACACCCCGGGCAGTCTCCGCGACCTGGTCGACTCGGCGCGCACGCGTGGCGACGACATCTTCTGTGTCTACGAGGACGAGCGATGGAGCTTCGCCGACTGGGTAACCCGGGTCGACGAGTTCGCCGCCGCCCTCGTGGAGACCTACGGGGTCGCCAAAGGTGATCGGGTGGCGATCGCCATGCGGAACTATCCCGAATGGATCGTCGCCTGGGGAGCGGCGATCTCGGTGGGTGCGATCGTGGTGTCGCTCAATGCGTGGTGGACTGCCGAAGAGCTCGACTTCGCGCTCGAGGATGCCGCGCCGGCGGTGGTGGTCGCAGATGCAGAGCGGGTCGACCGGATGGCCCCGAGCTGTGCCCGGCGGGAAATCCCCCTGGTGGGGGTGCGACTGGAGGGAACGGAGCATCCCGCGGGGGTCGACCGGTTCGAGGACGTGTGCATCGTCGGGGGCAGGCCGCCCCGCGTCGACATCGCACCCGACGACGACGCCACGATCCTCTACACGTCGGGCACGACCGGCCGACCCAAGGGGGCGGTGTCGACCCATCGGGCGGTGTTGCACGCCCTGCTCGCCTATGCGGCACGCGCGGCGATCGAACGGGTGCGGTCCGCTTCCGGTGACGGTCCGGCGCCGACCACGCCGCCGGGTCGACCGGTTTTCATCCTGATCGTGCCGTTGTTCCACGTGACCGGTTCGGTGCCGGTCATGTTGGGCTGTCTGGCCAGCGGACTGAAGCTGGTGATCATGCACCACTGGGATGCGGACACCGCCCTGGAGTTGATCGAACGGGAACGGGTGACCAACTTCGTCGGCGTCCCCACCCAGAGCCACGATCTGCTGCAATCCCCCCACTTCGCGGATCACGACACGTCCAGCCTGATCAGCGTCGGCGGGGGTGGCGCCCCCACGCCCAAGGAATTGGTGAAAAAGGTCGACGCGTCGTTCTCCAACGCCAAGCCCAACATCGGCTACGGCATGACCGAGACGAACTCGTACGGTCCGGGCAATTCGGGTGCGGACTACCTGGAGCACCCCACGAGTACCGGCCGGGTCGTGGCGATCATGGACATCGAGGCCCGCGACCCGGAAGGGGAGCCGTTGCCCGCAGGCGAGACCGGTGAGCTGTGGATGCGGGGTCCCAACCTGATCCGCGGCTACTGGAACCGGCCCGAAGCGACCGCCGAGACGATCGTGGACGGCTGGTTGCGCACCGGGGACATCGGCCGGGTCGACGACGACGGCTTCGTCTACGTGTCGGACCGGGCCAAGGACATGGTGCTCCGCGGCGGCGAGAACGTCTACTGCGTCGAGATCGAGGACGTGCTCTACGAGCATCCCGCGGTTCACGAGGCCGCCGTGTTCGGGGTGCCGGACGAACGACTGGGCGAGACGGTCGCCGCCGCGGTGTACCCGAAGGTCGGCTCGACGGTCACCGCAGACGAGTTGCGTGACTTCGTCGCGGCGCACCTGGCGGCGTTCAAGGTGCCCGAGACGATCGACGTGCGCACCGAGCCGCTCCCCCGCAACGCGGCGGGCAAGTTCCTCAAGCGGCACTTGCGCGACGAACAGTCCGCCCACGCCTG